>NZ_JADDIV010000002.1 GCF_015070875.1 Ramlibacter pallidus | reverse complement strand
GGGCACCGGCGCCGGAAGCGGCGGCGGCACCAGCGGCGGCGCGGGCGCGGGCTGCGCCGGCAGCGGCAGCTCGGTCTCGGTGCGCAGCCGCGGCGCCGGGGCCGCGTCGGGCACGGGCGACTCGCGCCGCTGCCGCCGCGGGCGGGGCTGCCGCGGCGGGTCCACCTCCGGCAGGACGTCGGTGGTCTGCAGCGGCACGCTGGAGTCGGGCCGCATCGAAAAGACCGCCGGCGGATCGGCCGGCTCGCCCAGCGCGGACGGGGGCGTGATCGCGCGGCTGGACGGGCTGGCCGCCGACGGGGGAGGCGCCGTGGCGGTGGCGGAAGGGGCGGTTGGCGAGGGCCGTGTCGCCTGGTAGACGACGTACCGCACCGCTTCCTGCACCGGCGTGTACTGCAGCAGCAGCCACACCAGCCCGATGTGCAGCAGGCCGCTGCCCGCCAGCGCCGCGGGCGACATGCGCTGGCGCGGCAGGGACGCGGGGTTGGGCCGGTGCAGCATGGGGTTTCGGTGCGGCTGGGATAATCGCACACATGGGTGCCAAGCCGCGCGTCGTTGTCGGTCTGAGCGGAGGCGTGGACTCCGCCGTCAGTGCGTACCTGCTCAAGCAGCAGGGCCACGAGGTGGTCGGCATCTTCATGAAGAACTGGGAAGACGACGACGGCAGCGAGTACTGCTCGTCGAACGAGGACTTCGTGGATGCGGCCGCGGTTGCCGACGTGATCGGCATCGAGATCGAGCACGTCAATTTCGCGGCCGAATACAAGGACCGCGTCTTCGCCGAGTTCCTGCGCGAGTACCAGGCCGGCCGCACGCCGAACCCCGACGTGCTGTGCAATGCCGAGATCAAGTTCAAGTCCTTCCTCGACCACGCGATGCGCGTCGGTGCCGAGAAGATCGCCACCGGCCACTACGCGCGCGTGCGCGAACGCGCCGGCCGCTTCGAGCTGCTCAAGGGGCTGGACGACAGCAAGGACCAGAGCTATTTCCTGCACCGCCTGAACCAGGCGCAGCTGTCCAGGACGCTGTTCCCGGTCGGCGAGCTGCGCAAGACCGAGGTGCGCCGGCTGGCGGAGGAGATCGGCCTGCCGAACGCGAGGAAGAAGGACTCCACCGGCATCTGCTTCATCGGCGAGCGGCCGTTCCGCGAGTTCCTGAACCGCTACATCAGCAAGGAACCGGGGCCGATCAAGGACCCGAAAGGCCGCGTGGTCGGCCGGCACGAGGGCCTCTCGTTCTACACGCTCGGCCAGCGCCAGGGCCTCGGCATCGGCGGCGTGAAGGAGAAGGGTGCGCAGCGCGGCGGCGGCGAGCACGCGCCCTGGTTCGTCGCGCGCAAGGACATGGCGAAGAACACGCTGTGGGTGGTGCAGGGGCACGACCATCCCTGGCTGCTGTCACCCGCCCTGGAAGCCGACGACTTGAGCTGGACGTCGGGCCATGCCCCGCCGCCGGGCCGCTACTCGGCGAAGACCCGCTACCGGCAAGCCGACGCGCCCTGCACGCTGTCGGCGACGCCGCAGGGCCTCCGGCTGGAATTCACCGACCCGCAATGGGCCGTGACGCCGGGACAATCGGCCGTGCTCTACGACGGGGAGATCTGCCTGGGCGGCGGCGTGATCGCGTGCGCCGCCGGGGCCGAAGCCCTCAGGGGCTGAGGCCCACTTCCTTCGCCCACGCCGTACCCGCCTGGTGCAGCAGCGCGAAGTCGCGGGCGACCTGGCCGCTTGCCAGGGGCCCGACCACGGGCCAGACCACCGACAGCCCGAAGAGGCCGAGACAGGCGAGGTGCAGGACCATCGCGCAGGTCTTGCGCGTCCAGCCGGGGGGCGTGGCAGGTCGTGCGACCACCAGGGCTTGCGGCCTGTGGCGAAGGGCGTGGGGATCGGCGCGCAGGCGGCAGGGTGTCATGGCGGCCGCGATTCTGCCCGCAACGCCGCGCGCCGGCGCCGCGCAACGGCGACAAGTTGTTTCGCCGGAGCCCCTGTCCCCAGGACTGGGGACATGCGGTCCGGCCCGCTTTCCCGAATAATCGCGGCCCATGCACATCGAGTCCCCGGGGCCGCGACGTCCGCTGGCGCTGCGCGTCGGCGTCGTGGAAGACGATGCCGCCACCCGCGAAAGCATGCTGGCCATGATCAACGCCCAGGCGGACATGGCGGTCGTGCTGTGCGCCGCCGGCCAGCAGGAGGCGCTCGCGCTGCTGCGGCAATGCCCGCTCGACGTGCTGCTCGTCGACCTCGGCCTGCCCGATGGCAGCGGCCTGGACGTCATCCGGTCGGCCCGCGCGCTGTGGTCCGGCTGCAGCGTGATGGTGAGCACCATGTTCGGCGACGAGGCGCACGTGCTGCGGTCGATCGAGGCGGGCGCGATGGGTTACCTGCTGAAGGACAGCGGCCCGGCGGAACTCGCCGCCGAGATCCGCAACCTGCATGCCGGCGGCAGCCCGATCAGCCCCAACGTCGCGCGCAAGATCCTGGCCCGCGCCGCGGCCAGCCTGCCCGCGCCCGGCGCGGCCGCGCCGGCGGGCGATGCGTCCGCGGCGCCGAAGCCCCCCATCGAGACGGGCGGCCTCTCAGCCCGCGAGCGCGAGGTGCTCCAGTTCGTCAGCAAGGGGTTCACCACGGAGGAAACCGCCGACGCGATGGGCGTGTCGCGCAGCACGGTCCTCACCTTCGTGCGCCGCATCTACGCCAAGCTGCAGGTCAACTCGCGCGCCGAAGCCGTCCATGCCGCCCATCGCCACGGCCTGCTGGCGAACTAGGCTGGCGGCGGTGCTGCTGCCGCTGCTCGCGGCGTGCGCGGGCGCGCAGGAGCCGTCCTTGCATGCCTTGCAGGCCGACCACCTGCGCGCGTCGTCCACGGAATGGGAGCCGCCGCCGGCCGTTCCCGAGGAGGTGGCCGCCGGCTCGGCCTGGGCCCGCGTCGCCCTGCCCCACGTGCGCGCCCGCAGCATCGCCGAGGGCAACGATTCGCTGACCGCCGCGCCGGACGTGGTCTGGTACCGGCTCGAGGTGCCGCCGCAGGTCGCCGCGCACGACCCGTTCCTGTACCTCCCGCGCTGGCAGACGATCGGCGTGGTCGCGGTCTACGTCGATGGCCGGCTGGTGCACCGCACGCGCGGCAGCCGCGTGTGGAACAGCTTCAACCGGCCGCTGCTGCTGCCGCTGGCGGACGCGTCGCGCACCCCGCCGCGGACGGTGCACGTGCGCATGGCGAGCCAGCAGGGCGTGGGCGGCGCCCTGTCCACCGTGCGCTTCGGCAGCGAGCGCGACCTGCTCTGGCGGCACCGCCTGCGCACCTTCCTGCAGGCGGACCTGATCGCGCAGTCCAGCGCCGCCTTCCTGGTGCTGGGCCTGTTCTCCCTGGCCGTGTGGTGCGTGCGCCGCCGCGAGACCCTCTATGCGCTGTTCTTCGCCGCCTCGGCGGCGCACCTGGGGCGCATGCTGCATTACGTGGTGGGCGACCACCCGCCGCTGCTGCCCGACGACTGGTTCGGCTGGATGACGGTGAACTCCGTGGGCTGGGTGATGGTCTGCGTGTTCGCCTTCGCCTTCCATGCGCACGGACGGCGCATGACCCGCGCGGCCCGGGCCACCGCCGGTCTCGTGGGGCTGTGCTCGCTGCTGACACTGCCCGTGCCGCTGCTGCTGCCGCACCTGCACGCGATCCTGCCGTCGGTGTACATCGTGATCGCGGTGCTCACCACGGCCATCGCGGCCTCCGGCCTGTGGGCGTCCTACCGCGCGCGGTCGCGCGAAGGCCTGCTGCTGTTCGGCTGGTTCTCGCTCAACCTGCCCGCCGGCATCCACGACCTGCTGCTGCAGAACTACCGGCTGGACATCGAGCGCGTGTACCTCGCGCCCTACACCTCCACCGGCCTGTTCCTCATCTTCGTCGTGATGATGTGGCGGCGCTACATCGGCGCGTTGCGGGGGATGGAAGCGGCCAATGCCTCGCTCGAGTCGCGCCTGGCCCAGCGCGAGGCGGCGCTGACGGCCACCCACGAACAGTTGCGCGAGCTGGAGCGGCAGCAGACGCTGACCGCGGAACGGCAGCGCCTGATGCAGGACATGCACGACGGGATCGGCTCCTCGCTGGTGTCGGCCCTGCGCATGGTGGAGCGCGGCGAAGCCAGTCCGGGCGCCACCGCGCAGGTGCTGCAGCAGTGCATCGACGACCTCAAGCTGGCGATCGACTCGCTCGAGACCGCCGACACCGACCTGCTGGGACTGCTGGCCGCCATCCGCTTCCGCCTCGGACCGCGCCTGCACGCGGCGGGCATCGAGCTGCGCTGGAGCGTGCGCGACCTGCCGGCCCTGGCCTGGCTGGACCCGCAGACCGCACTGCACGTGCTGCGCATCCTGCAGGAGGTGCTGGCCAACATCCTCAAGCACAGCCGGGCCAGCGTGATCGACGTCGCCACGGACGACGCGGGCGCGGAGGTGCTGGTCCGCATCCGCGACAACGGTGCGCCCTTCGCACCGGACGGCGCGGCCGCGCCCGGCACGGGCAAGGGGCTGGCGAACATCCGGCAGCGCGCCGAGGCCTTGCGCGCGCGCTGCGACTGGACGGCCTGGGAGGGCGGCGGCGAGTTCCGCCTCTGGCTGCCGGTGGCACGCGCCGCCGGCTGACGCGGCCCGGCCTCAGCGCTGCACGAAGGCGCGGATCGCGTCGGTGAGCGCGGTGTCCGGCGTGTTGATCGCGTAGACCTCGGACATGTGGCTGTGTCCCTGCAGCTGCAGCAGCGGCGGGCAGCGGCGCGCCTCGCAGAGCAGGCCGCGCGCCTGCTCCGTCTGCTCGTGGAAGTCGCTCGGGTCGAGTTCGGCGAAGGCGAGCAGCATCGGAACGCGCGAGCGCACCATGCCGGGCAGCGCCGACATGGCCGGGTAGCGCCCCGCATCCGTCCCGAAGTACGCCTGCAGCGGCGGGTTCACCTGCGCGGTCGCCGGATCGAAGATGCCCGAGAGCATGATCGCACCCGCCACGCCGCCGCCCGGCGCGGCGTGGAACTGCGCGTGCCCGATGTACTGCGCCACGTGCGCGGCACCGGCCGAGTGGCCCATCAGGTAGATGCGGCCCGGGTCGCCGCCGTGCGCCGCGATGTTCTGGCGGATCCAGGCGACGGCGTCGCGCAGGTCCTCCTGCGCCGCCGGCCAGGGATGCTGCGGGGCGAGCCGGTAGGTCGTGTTGACGCCGACCATGCCGTTCTTCACCGCCCACAGCATCACGTTGTCGTAGAAAGGGCTGTCGCCGGCGCGCCGCGCGCCGCCGGTGAAGGCGCCGCCGTGGACGAACACCAGCACCGGCCGGCGCGCACCCGTGGCCGCCTCGGGCGTGAACACGTCCAGCAGGTGGCGCGCGTCGGCGCCGAAGCGCTGGTCGCGCAGCACCCGCACGCCGGCGTAGGGCTCGCGCTGCTGCAAGGGGGCGTAGAGCGCGGCGGTCGGCGGCGGCGCCACGACGCGCCCGATCTGGCGCAGCTGCGCCTCGACCGGTGGCGGCACCTGCGAAGGCACCGCGCCGCTGGCGATGGAGACGGGCGGCGGGGTACCGCAGGACGCGAGCCACAGGCAGGCAGCGGCCGCGAGGAGGATGCGCATCGGGGTCTCCGGTGGTGGAGCCCGATGATAGGTCGCAGGGCCCGCGCGCGGGGTGTGCTCAGGCCGACACGCGCTGCTCGCAGACGTCCTTCAGCGCGGCCAGCGCCTTGGGCCAGGCCTCCTGCATGAACTGTTCGTAGGCCGGCAGCACGTCCATCTCCACCTGCACCTCGGTGCCGCCGTCCCGTTCCACGAAACGGTAGTTCTCGTAGGCGGGCGCCCAGGCCTTCACGGCGTCGCTGTCCAGGTCCTCGCTCCCGTCCTTGCGGACTTCACCCAGATGCCTGAGCGAGATGAACTCGCCGCGCCGGTTCTCGGCGACCTCCGCCACCATCCCGTCGCCTCCCGGGCCGACGAAGCGGATGCGCTGCCCCTGCTCCCAGCTGCCTTCGTAGGTGGAGCCTTCCATGAACGCGGCGGTCCACCGGCGGTAGGTGTCCGGCGCCAGCATCAGCTGCCAGACGCGGTCGCGCGGGGCCTGGATGAAGGTGGAAAAGCGCATGGTCTTCTTCATGGGGGTTTCCTTGCGGCGGGCGAAGCCGCCAGCATGGCGCAGCGGGCCTGCGGCGGGTACGACAAACCGTAACGCGCGGGGTCTTCAGGCGCGCGCCACCCGCCCGCGCGCCGGCTGGCGGCCGCTGCGGCCGAGGTTGGCCGTCACCAGCGCGGCGGCCAGCGTGACGAGCCAGGAGAAGTACACCCACACCAGGAACAGCAGGGCCGGCGCGAAGGCGCCGTAGACCGTGCGGTAGGTCGGCACCTGCGCGAGGTACAGCGCGAAGCCGCGCTTGCCGAGTTCGAACGCCAGGCTGCCGAGCATGCCGCCCACCAGCGCATCCCGCCAGCGCACGCTGGTGTTCGGCACGAAGCGGAACAGGCTGGCCAGGCCGATGGTGCCCAGCAGCACGGGCACGGCATGGAGCAGCAGCCGCGCGTGCGACGAGGGATCGCCGACCAGGCCGGCCGACGCCGCCAGCACATAGGAAGTCGCCCAGAGGCTGGCGCCCACCAGCGGCGGCCCGAGCGCCAGCATGACCACGTAGAGGCCGAGCCGCTTGTGCAGCGGGCGTTGCTTCTTCACCTGCCAGATGCGGTTGAGCACGTTCTCCACGCTCAGCAGCATGACGAAAGCGGAGGCAACCACGAACAGCGCGCCGACCCATGTCAGCCCGCCCGTGTTGGCGGTGAACTGGGACAGGTGGCGCAGTACGGTGCGCGCGATGTCCGGCGGCAGCACGCCCTGCAGCAGGTGCTGCCGGATCGCCAAGCCGGCGGCGCGGAACGGCTCGAAGCGCGTGAAGAAGGCGAAGCTCACCGCCAGCAGCGGCACCACCGACAGCAGGGTGGTGAAGGTCAGGCTGCCCGCGGCCTGGGGCAGCCTTTCCTCGCGCGCGCGGCGCAGCGTGTTGCGGAAGAAACCCGGCATCGGCGGCCCGGCGGGGCCCGGGCCCAGGAAGCTCAGAAGGGGATGTCGTCGTCCATGTCGTCGAAGCCGGAAGCGGGCTTCGACGCGGGCGCGCGCGCGCCGGCAGCGGGCGCCGGGGCCCGGCTCGGCGGGGCGGAGCGGCGGGGCGCGCTGTCGCCGTAGCCGCCATCGTCGTCGCCGCCGCCCGCGGGGGCACCCATGCCCTGGCGGCTGCCCAGCATCTGCATCTGGTCGGCGCGGATCTCGGTCGTGTACTTCTCGATGCCGTCCTTGTCGGTCCACTTGCGCGTGCGCAGGCTGCCTTCGACGTAGACCTGCGAGCCCTTGCGCAGGTATTCGCCGGCGATCTCGGCCAGCCGGCCGTTGAACACGACGCGGTGCCACTCGGTGGCTTCCTTCATCTCGCCGCTCGTCTTGTCCTTCCAGCGGTCGGTGGTGGCGATGGTGACGTTGGCGACGCGGTCGCCGCTGGGGAAGGTGCGCATCTCCGGGTCGCGCCCGAGGTTGCCGACGATGATGACTTTGTTGACGGATGCCATGGGGGGTCCTCTTCCGGTTTGGGCAGATTATGTCGCCTGGGCCTCGTCGGCCAGCACTTCCTCGGCCGACTGGCGGGCCTGCGGCGCGCGCATGGGCCAGGCGACCACCAGCCACACCAGCATCAGGACCGCGCAGGCGCCGAACAGGCCCGCATGGCCAACGTCCCGCGCCAGCCAGCCGCCGACCGCGCCGCCGGCAAAAAATCCCAGCGATTGGAGGGTGTTGTACACACCGAGGGCCGCGCCCCGGGCGCCGGGCGGCGCCACGCGCGAGGCCAGGCTCGGCTGGGTGGCCTCCAGGATGTTGAAGCCGCAGAAGAACAGGAACAGCCACAAGGCCAGGGCCGCCACGCCCGGCCGCCAGGACGTGGCCAGCAGGCCCAGCTGCACCAGCAGCACGAGGCCGATCGCGGCTAGGAACACGGCACGAAGGTAGCCGCGCCGCTCCAGCGGGAACACCACCGCCCCCATGACCACGAAGGAAGCGAGCACGCCGGGCAGGTACACCATCCAGTGGGACGCCTTGTCGAGGCCGGCCTGCACCAGCAGCGCCGGCACCGCCACCCACATCGCCAGCTGCACGGCGTGCAGCACGAACACGCCCACGTCCAGGCGCAGCAGCGGGCCGTGGCGCAGCACGTCCGCCAGGCGGCCGCGCGGCACGTCGGCGTGCTGCTGCGGAGCCGGCGGCGTCCACCACAGGATGACGGCGATGCACGCCAGCGCCAGCACGCCCGTCATGGCGAACAGCCCCGCCAGGCCGACGGCGGCCGCGAGCACGGGCGCCAGCACCAGCGACAGCGCGAACATCAGGCCGATGCTGGCGCCCACCAGCGCCATGGCCTTGGTCCGGACGCTGTCCCGCGTCTGGTCCGCCAGCAGCGCCGTGACCGCCGCCGACACGGCGCCCGCGCCCTGCAGCGAGCGGCCGGCGATCAGCCAGCCCAGCGACGGCGCGGCCGCGGCGATGAAGCTGCCGGCGGCGAACACCACCAGGCCGATCACGATCACCTTCTTGCGGCCGAACCGGTCGGACGCCATGCCGAAGGGGATCTGCAGCAGGCCCTGCGTCAGGCCGTAGATGCCCATGGCGAGGCCCACCAGCGCGGGATCGCCGCCGCCGGGGTAGCGGGCGGCCTCGAGCGCGAACACCGGCAGCACCAGGAACAGGCCGAGCATGCGCGCGGCGAAGATCGTCGCCAGCGAGGCGCTGGAGCGGCGCTCGGCCGGCGTCATGCGGCTGGACGGAACGGAGGGGGAAGGGGTCACGGAGGCGGCGGAAGCAAACGGCAGGCCGGGCGGTGCCGGCAAACCCCGCATTCTCCGGCATCCGGGGCGGGGCTGCGGCGGGCCGTCCCGCGAGGCTCTGCAGCGCTCAGTCCAGCGTGGCCCACCACGAGGGGCCGAAGCGTCCCTGCAGCCAGTCCACGAAACGGCTGACCTTGGCCGGCACCAGGCTCGGCGAGGGGAAGACGGCGTGGATCTCCTGGGCGGGCAGCGACCAGTCCGGCAGCAGCGGCTGCAACGCCCCCGTCGCGACGGACTTGTGCGCCACGTACCGGGGCAGCACGGCGACGCCCATGCCCTTGCGGACGGCGGCCAGCAGCGTCGACAGGTTGTTGGAGCGCAGGAAGCCCTTCACCGGCACGACCTCCACGCGGCCCTGCGGGCCGGTGAAATGCCAGCGCGCATCGCCCTGCACCGTGGTGTAGACCAGCGCGTCGTGGCTTGCCAGTGCGGCCGGCTCCGCCGGCCGGCCGCGCCGGGCCAGGTACTCCGGCGCGGCGACTAGCACCCAGGGGTTGGTGCCCAGGTAGCGGGCGCCCAGGGTGGAATCGGCGAGCCGCCCCATGCGGATCGCGACGTCGATGCCCTGCTCCACCAGGTTGACGTAGCGGTCGTCCACCGTCAGGTCCACCTGCAGTTGCGGATGCAGCTCCATGAACTGCATCACCAGCGGCGCGAGCACGCGGCGGCCGAAGGCCACCGAGGTGTTGATGCGCAGCCCGCCCTGCACGCGCGACTGCAGCAGCGCCGCCAGGTTGTCCGCCTCGTCGGCGTGGTGCACGATCAGCTTGCACTTCTCGTAGTACAGCCCGCCGATCTCGGTGGGGCTCACGCCATGGGTGGACCGGTGCAGCAGCCGGGCGCCGAGCTCCTTCTCCATCTGCGCGACCTGCTTGGTGGCCGACGGCTGGCCGATGCCGAGGTCGGCCGCGGCCTTGCTGAACGACCCGAGGTCGACGACGCGAACGAAGAGCCGGATGGCTTGCAGGCGGTCCATGGAACTCCATCAGGCCACGACGGCCCGGTGCGCGCCATTCCGGCGCGGAATAAGGCAAATGCGCAGGCGCAGTCTTCCACGAAGCGGCGCCCGGCTCAATCATGGCCGCCTTCCCCACTGAAGGAGCGATCGGATGGCAAGGATGAAGGCATGCATGGCGGCCGTGCTGGTGCTGGAGAAGGAGGGCGTGTCGCAGGCCTTCGGCGTCCCCGGCGCGGCGATCAACCCGCTGTATTCGGCGCTGCGCGAGCGCCAGACCATCGCGCACATCCTGGCGCGCCACGTCGAGGCGGCCTCGCACATGGCCGAGGGCTACACCCGCGCCCGCGCCGGCAACATCGGCGTGTGCATCGGGACCTCCGGCCCGGCCGGCACCGACATGATCACGGGCCTCTACTCCGCCGGCGCCGACAGCACGCCGATCCTGTGCATCACCGGGCAGGCGCCGCGTGCCCGCCTGTACAAGGAGGACTTCCAGGCGGTGGACATCGAGTCGATCGCCCGGCCGGTGACGAAGTGGGCGGTGACCGTGCGCGAACCGGCGCAGGTGCCGCAGGTGTTCCAGCAGGCCTTCCACCTGATGCGCTCGGGACGGCCCGGCCCGGTGCTGGTCGACCTGCCGTTCGACGTGCAGATGGCGGAGATCGAATTCGACATCGACGCCTACGAGCCGCTGCCCGTCTACAAGCCCGCGGCGAGCCGCAAGCAGGTGGAGAAGGCGCTGGACATGCTGGCCGCTGCCGAACGGCCGCTGATCGTGGCCGGCGGCGGCGTCATCAATGCCGATGCCGGCGACCTGCTGGTGGAGTTTGCCGAGCTGACGGGCGTGCCCGTCATCCCGACGCTCATGGGGTGGGGCAGCATCCCCGACGACCACGCCCTCATGGCCGGCATGTGCGGCCTGCAGACCAGCCACCGCTACGGCAACGCCACGATGCTCGCCAGCGATTTCGTGCTGGGCATCGGCAACCGCTGGGCGAACCGGCACACCGGTTCGCTGGAGGTCTACTGCAAGGACCGCAGGTTCGTGCACGTGGACATCGAGCCGACGCAGATCGGGCGCGTCTTCATGCCCGACTTCGGCATCGTGAGCGATGCGCATGCGGCCCTGGCCCTGTTCGTGCAGGTGGCGCGCGAGCGCCGCGCAGCCGGCCGCTGGCCGGACTTCGGCGACTGGGCGCGTCGCTGCGCCGAACGCAAGCGGCTGATGCTGCGCAAGTCGCACTTCGAGCAGGTGCCGGTCAAGCCTATGCGCGTGTACGAGGAGATGAACGCCGTCTTCCCGCGCGACACGACGTACGTGGCGAGCATCGGCCTGTCGCAGATCGGCGCGGCGCAGTTCCTCCACGTGTACGGGCCGCGCCGCTGGATCAACTGCGGCCAGGCCGGCCCGCTCGGTTGGACGATCCCCGCGGCGCTGGGCGTGGTGGCCGCGGACCCGACGCGCACCGTGGTCGGCCTCTCCGGGGACTACGACTTCCAGTTCCTCATCGAGGAACTCGCCGTCGGCGCGCAGTTCCGGCTGCCTTACGTGCACGTCCTGGTGAACAACAGCTACCTCGGGCTGATCCGCCAGGCGCAGCGCAACTTCGCGATGGACTACTGCGTGCAGCTGGCGTTCGAGAACCAGAACATGCCCGCCGACGAGGCGGACGTGCGCGGCTACGGCGTGGACCACCAGACCGTCGTGCGCGGACTCGGCTGCCAGGCCTTGCGGGTGACCGACCCGGAGAAGATCCGGCCCGCGCTGGCGGAAGCGCAGGCGCTCGCCCGGCGCTGCCGCGTGCCGGTGGTGGTGGAGGTGATCCTGGAGAAGGTGACCAACGTGGCGATGGGCACCGAGATCGACCAGGTCGTGGAGTTCGAGGAGATCGACTGCCGCCACCCGGACGGCCGCGCCGGGCTGGAGCTCGCGGGGCTGCTCGCCTGACACCGCGCATCAGCATCGCTTGGGCAAACCATCAATAACTTTGACTTCCGCCCGGCGACCGGCCCGCATAGATTGCGTGCACTGCCCACCCGGCGCCAGGAGAACCGCTTGCAACAGCACTGGATGCGCTTCGTGCACGACGGCACCGAACGCTTCGGCACGCTCGAAGGCAGCCGCGTGCGCTTCTGGCACGGCAACCTGTTCGACTATCCGGAGCGGGGCGACCGCACCGCCAGCCTGGCGGACGTGCGCTTGCTGACGCCGGTCCAGCCCTCCAAGGTCATCGCCCTCTGGAACAACTTCCAGGCACTGGGCGACAAGCTGAAGCTCGACGCGCCGGCGGAACCGCTGTACCTGGTGAAGACACCGAATTCCTACCTGGCACCGGGCGGCACCATCCGTCATCCCGGCGGCGGCGTGAAGGTGGTGTTCGAAGGCGAGCTGGGCATCGTGATCGGCCGCACGGCGAAGGACGTCCGGGAGGATGCCGCGATGGCCCACGTGTTCGGCTACACCTGCGCCAACGACGTCACCGTGGCCGACATCCTGCACCGCGACCCCTCCTTCCCGCAGTGGGTGCGCGCCAAGAGCTTCGACACGTTCTGCCCTTTCGGGCCGTGCGTGGCGAGCGGCCTGGACCCGGCGACGCTGCAGGTGCGCACCCTGCTCGACGGCCAGGTGCGGCAGGACTATCCGATCTCGGACATGCGCTTTTCCGTCGCGCAGCTGGTGAGCCTGATCTCGCGGGACATGACCCTGCTGCCGGGCGACGTCATCCTGTGCGGCACGTCGGTCGGCGTCGGCTCGATGAAGCCGGGGAGCACGGTCGAAGTGGAGATCCCGGGCATCGGGCGGCTCGGCAACCGCTTCGAATAGGGGCCCGGCCGAGGCTTTGCCGGCGGGGTGCTCGCCCCGATGGCCGTGTCGGCCTATCATGTCGGGTTTCCCGCGCGCGACCCCGACCTTGAACACGAGCAACGAAGGCAAGTACCTGCACGAGGCCCTGGGCCAGCGGATCACCATCCGCGGCGCACGCACGCACAACCTCAAGAACATCGACCTGGACCTGCCGCGGTACCGGCTGGTGGTGATCACCGGCCTGTCCGGCTCCGGCAAGTCCTCGCTCGCGTTCGACACGCTCTACGCGGAGGGACAGCGGCGCTACGTCGAGAGCCTGTCCGCGTACGCCCGCCAGTTCCTGCAGCTGATGGACAAGCCGGACGTCGACGTGATCGAAGGCCTGTCGCCGGCCATCTCGATCGAGCAGAAGGCCACCAGCCACAACCCGCGCTCCACCGTCGGCACGGTCACCGAGATCCACGACTACCTGCGGCTGCTGTTCGCGCGCGCCGGCACGCCGTACTGCCCGATCCACGACATCCCGCTGCAGGCGCAGACGGTCTCGCAGATGGTCGACGCCGTGCTGGCGCTGCCCGAGGACACGCGGCTGATGGTGCTGGCGCCGGTGGCGCGCGAGCGCAAGGGCGAGTTCACCGAACTGTTCGCGGAAATGCAGGGCCAGGGCTACGTGCGCTTCCGCGTCGGCGGCGAGGTGTTCGAATTCGACGCGCTGCCCAAGCTGAAGAAGGCGGAGAAGCACGACATCGACGTGGTGGTCGACCGGCTCAAGGTGAAAGCCGACATGCAGCAGCGGCTGGCCGAGAGCTTCGAGGCCGCGCTGCGCCTCGCCGAGGGCCGGGCCGTCGCGGTGGAGATGGAAAGCGGCCGCGAACACATGTTCAACGCCAAGTTCGCCTGCCCGGTGTGCCACTACTCGATCAGCGAACTCGAGCCGCGCCTGTTCTCCTTCAACTCCCCGGTGGGCGCCTGCCCCGGCTGCGACGGCATCGGCACCATGGAGTTCTTCGATCCCGCGCGGGTCGTGGCCTTCCCGGAGCTGTCGCTCGCCGGCGGCGCGATCAAGGGCTGGGACCGCCGCAACCCGTACTACTTCGCCATGATCGACAGCCTGGCGCGGCACTACAAGTTCAGCGTCGACGCGCCGGTGCAGGAGCTGCCGCCGGCCATCCGCAAGGTGCTGCTGCACGGTTCGGGCCAGGAGGAGATCCGCTTCTCGTACACCATGGAGTCGGGCGCTTCCGCCGGCCGCAAGGTGACCAAGAAGCATCCCTTCGAAGGCATCCTGCCGAACATGGAGCGCCGCTACCGCGAGACCGATTCGCCCGCGGTGCGCGAGGAACTGGCCCGCTACCGCAGCCTGCAGCCCTGCCCCACCTGCAACGGCACGCGCCTGCGCACCGAGGCCCGCCACGTGCGCCTGGGCGAAGGCGAGCAGTCGCGCGCCATCTTCGAGATCGGCCACATGACGCTGCGCGACAGCCAGGCCTGGTTCGAGGCCCTGCAGCTGCGAGGCGCCAAGGCGGAGATCGCGGACAAGGTGGTGCGCGAGATCGGCAACCGGCTGCGCTTCCTGAACGACGTCGGCCTGAACTACCTCAGCCTGGACCGCAGCGCCGAGACGCTGTCCGGCGGCGAGGCGCAGCGCATCCGCCTGGCTTCGCAGATCGGCTCCGGCCTGACCGGCGTGATGTACGTGCTGGACGAGCCGAGCATCGGCCTGCACCAGCGCGACAACGACCGCCTGATCGGCACGCTGCAGCACCTGCGCGACCTGGGCAACAGCGTGCTGGTGGTGGAGCACGACGAGGACATGATCCGCGCCGCCGACCATGTCGTGGACATGGGACCCGGCGCCGGCATCCATGGTGGGCAGGTGGTGGCGCAGGGCACGCCCGATGAAGTGCTGGCGAATCCGGCGTCGCTGACCGGCCGCTACATGTCCGGCAACCTGAAGATCCCGGTACCGGCCCGGCGCAACCGGCTGGGCGAACAGCCGGACCCGCAGGTGATCCGCATCGTCGGCGCACGCGGCAACAACCTGAAGAACGTGACCGTCGAGATTCCCGTGGGCCTGCTCACTTGCGTGACGGGTGTCTCCGGCTCGGGCAAGTCGACCCTCGTCAACGACACGCTGTACGCGGCGGTCGCGCGCGAGCTGTACCGCGCGCACGAAGAGCCGGCGGCGCACGAGGCGATCGAGGGCATCGAGCACTTCGACAAGGTGATCAACGTCGACCAGTCGCCGATCGGCCGCACGCCGCGCAGCAACCCGGCCACTTACACCGGCCTGTTCACGCCGATCCGCGAGCTGATGGCCGAGACCGCGACGGCGAAGGAACGCGGCTACGGCCCTGGCCGCTTCTCGTTCAACGTGGCCGGCGGCCGCTGCGAGGCCTGCCAGGGCGACGGCGTGGTCAAGGTGGAGATGCACTTCCTCCCCGACGTCTACGTGCCCTGCGACGTCTGCCGCGGCCAGCGCTACAACCGCGAGACGCTGGAAGTGCAGTGGAAGGGCCGCAACATCGCGCAGATCCTCGACATGACGGTCGAGGACGCGCACGAGTTCCTGAAGCCGGTGCCGGCCATCGCGCGCAAGCTGCAGACGCTGCTGGACGTCGGGCTCTCGTACGTCAAGCTGGGGCAGGCCGCCACCACGCTGTCCGGCGGCGAGGCGCAGCGGGTCAAGCTGGCGCTGGAGCTGTCCAAGCGCGACACCGGCCGCACGCTGTACATCCTGGACGAGCCGACCACCGGCCTGCACTTCGCCGACATCGACCTGCTGCTGAAGGTGCTGCACCAGCTGCGCGACGCCGGCAACACCATCGTGGTCATCGAGCACAACCTGGACGTCATCAAGACGGCCGACTGGGTGATCGACATGGGGCCCGAGGGCGGCGACGGCGGCGGCAGCGTGGTCCTGGCCGGCACGCCGGAGGACGTGGCAGCCCATCCGCAAAGCCACACCGGTCACTACCTGAAACGCCTCCTGTGAAGCGATGGGCGCCCGCCTGCGCGCGGACGCCATCGCAGCCTACAAGGCCGCCCCCGGCGGTTTCCCTACGATCCCTCCCAGGTCAACCACAAACCAAAGGGAGAAACTGCATGGAAATCATCACCATGATCATCGTAGGCTTCATCGTGGGCCTGATCGCCCGCGCGCTGAAGCCGGGCAACGACCGCATGGGCATCATCCTGACGACGCTGGTGGGTATCGCCGGCGCCTTCCTGGCCGGCTTCGCGGGCCAGGCGATGGGCCTCTACACCGCGGGCGAGCCGGCCGGCTGGATCGCCTCGGTGATCGGCGCGATCGTGCTGCTGTTCATCGTCAGCATGGTGCGCGGCCGCTCGCACACCCGCGTGCGTTAAGCGGCCTTGGCCGCTTCCAGCAGCTCGCGCGTGCGCATCGCCTCGCGCCGCGCGGCTGCCGCGAAGTCCTCGCCCGGCGATGCATAGAGGATCGCCCGCGAGGAGTTCACGATGATGGGCGCGCCGGCGCGCCAGCCCGCGCGCACCGTCGCCACCGCGTCCCCGCCCTGCGCCCCGACGCCCGGGATCAGCAGCGGCAGGTTGGGCGCGATTGCGCGCACCCGCTCGATCTCCGCCGGGTAGGTGGCCCCCACCACCAGCCCCAGCTGTCCGTTCAGGTTCCAGGGGCCCTGTGCGAGCTTCGCCACGTGCTCGTACAGCAGCGGCTGGCCCTCGACCGTGGCGAGGCGCTGGTTCTGGAGGTCGTCGCCGCCGGGATTGGACGTGCGGCACAGGAGGAACGCGCCCTTGCCCTCGTACCTCAGGTAGGGCTGCACGGAATCGAAGCCCATGAACGGCGACAGGGTCACCGCATCGGCGCCGTAGCGCTCGAAGGCCTCGCGCGCGTACTGCTCCGCGGTCGAACCGATGTCGCCCCGCTTGGCGTCGAGGATCACCGGCACGTGCGGGAAGCTGGCGCGCAGGTGCCGCATCAGCTGCTCCAGCTGCCCCTCGGCGCGGTGCGCGGCGAAATAGGCGATCTGCGGCTTGAAGGCGATCGCCAGGTCGCCGGTCGCGTCGACGACCTTCGCGCAGAAGTCGAAGATGCGCTGCGCATCGTTCTTCAGGCCGGCGGGGAAGCGGGTGGGCTCGGGATCGAGCCCCACGCACAGCATGGAAGCGTTGCGCTCCTGCGCGCCCTGCAGCATCTGGAGGAAGGTCATCCCCCATTTTAGGAGGCGCCACAATCCGCCCATGCATGCCCTGTCGCGCCAGCAGCTGACCATCCTCGTGCTCCTGACCCTCGTGTGGGGCGTCAACTGGCCGGTCATGAAGCTGGGCGTGACCCACTACCCGCCGCTCACCTTCCGCGCGCTGTCGATGTGGCTGGGCCTTCCGGTGCTGGCCCTCGGCCTGCTGGTGCTCAAGGTGCCCTTCCGCATCCCGCGCAAGGACTGGCGGGAGCTGCTCTGGCTGGCCGCCACCAACATGTTCGTCTGGCACGTCTGCATCATCCTCGCGGTGCAGACGCTCTCCAGCGGGCGCGCGGCGATCCTGGGCTACACCATGCCGATCTTCTCGGCGGTGATCGGCGCGCTGTTCTTCGCCTCCCCACTGGGGCGCCGCGCCTGGACCGGCGTCAGCGCCGCAGCCCTCGGCGTGATCCTGCTCCTCTGGCACGAACTCACGCACCTGGCCGGGCGCCCGGACGGCGTGGTGCTCGCCCTGGTGGCGGCCGCCTGCTGGGCGCTCGGCACGCAGCAGTTGCGCCGCACGCGCCTGGCCGCGCCTGCGCTGGCGATCTCGTTCTGGATGACGGTGCTCACGGCCGTCGTGATGGCGGTCCTTGCGCTGATGTTCGAGGCGCGCCAGTGGCGGCTGCCGGATCGCACGAGCACCGCGGCCATCCTGTTCAACGCGATCCTGATCTTCGGCTTCGCGCACGCCGCCTGGACCTTCCTGGCCAAGGGCCTGCCGCCGGTGGCCTCGACGCTGAGCGTGATGATGATCCCGGTGCTGGGCGTCTTCAGCGGCGCGGTCTGGCTGCGCGAACCGGTGCACTGGCAAGATGGGGCCGCCGTGGCGCTGATGATGGTGGCGATCGCGTCGGTGCTGTGGCCGGCGCGCCGGTTTGTAGCATCTACAAAACCCGCGTCGGCGTCGGACGAATAGGCCGAAGATGCACATTCGATGTGTGCGGCTGTAGGACATTGCCGCGTTCGCGGTAAGCCACGCCCTCAAGGGGGCAGGCCCGTTTCCATAATCCGCGATTCGATGACATCCAGCCTGGCCGACCGTCCGGAGAACACCCTCGAGCAGCGCATGCAGCTGCTGATCGAGGCCGTCAGCGACTACGGCATCTTCATGCTGGACCCGGCCGGGCGCATCCAGTCCTGGAACACCGGCGCGCAGAAGCTCAAGGGCTACACGCGTGAGGAGATCCTGGGCCAGCACTTCTCCATCTTCTATCCCGAGGCCGCTGTCGCCACCGGCTGGCCGGAAGAGGAGCTGCGCCTGGCCCGCCAGCGCGGCCGGTTCGAGGACGAAGGCTGGCGCGTGCGCAAGGACGGCACGCGGTTCTGGGCCAACGTGGTGATCACCGCCCTCTACGGCCCGATGGGCGAGCTCACCGGCTTCGCCAAGATCACGCGCGACCTGACCGAGCGGCGAGAGCACGAGGAGGAACTGCGCATCAGCGAGGAGCGCTTGCGGCTCCTTGTGAACAGCGTGCGCGACTACGCGATCTTCATGCTGTCGCCGGAGGGCATCGTCGGGAGCTGGAACGTGGGCGCGGCGTCGATCAAGGGCTACGAGGCTTCCGAGATCATCGGCCGGCACTTCAGCGCCTTCTACACCCCGGAAGACCAGCAGTCCGGCAAGCCGGCACGCGCGCTCGCGACCGCCCGCGACCGGGGCCACTTCGAGGACGAAGCCTGGCGCGTGCGCAAGGACGGTTCCCTGTTCTGGGCCAACGTGGTGATCACCGCCGTGCGCGACCCGAAGGGCGAGCTGCGCGGGTACGCGAAGGTCACGCGCGACATGAGCGAGCGGCGCCGGCTGGAGGAACTGGAACGCTCCAGCCGCCGCATGAACGAGTTCCTCGCCATGCTGGCCCACGAGCTGCGCAACCCGCTGGCGCCGATCCGCAACGCCGTCACGATCATGCAGCTGGAGAACCTCGCCAGCCCGGTGCTGCGCAACTGCCGCGACGTCATCGACCGGCAGCTCACGCACGTCACCCGGCTGGTCGACGACCTGCTGGACGTCGGCCGGCTGACGACCGGGAAGATCAAGCTGCGCAAGGAATTGCTGCGCCTGTCCGAAGTGGTGGCGCGCGCGATCGAAACGGTCCGGCCGCTGGTCGCGGCACGCCGCCACGGGCTCGAGCTGCACCAGCCGGCCGATCCCGTCTTCGTGCAGGGCGATCCGACCCGGCTGGCGCAGGTGCTGCAGAACCTGCTGGTGAACGCCGCCAAGTTCACCGCCGAGGACGGCCGCATCCAGGTGCGCGTGGCGCAGAACGACGGCTTCGCCTACGTCGCGGTGGAGGACAACGGGCGCGGCCTCACGCCGGAACAACTGCAGAACGTGTTCCAGCTGTTCGTCCAGGCGGAAAGCCCGAGCGCCGCCGGCGCCGAAAGCGGCCTGGGCATCGGCCTCACGCTGGCGCGCAGCCTGGCCGAGATGCATGGCGGCAGCCTGGATGCCACGAGCCCCGGCCTGGGCCAGGGCAGCACGTTCACGGTCCGGCTGCCGGTGGCGGCCGGTGCCGCCGAGGTGGACGAGCCGGCCGAAGCCGAGGTTGCGCCGGGCGCCCTCCGCGTGCTGGTGGTAGACGACAACCGCGATGCCGCCGACAGCGCCAGCGACGTGTTGCGGCTGCTGGGCAACGCGGTCGAGACGGCGTATGACGGCCCGTCCGGCGTGGAGGCCGCAGCGCGCTTCCGCCCCGACATGGTGTTCCTCGACCTGGCGATGCCGGGGCTCGACGGCTACGAGACCCGCAAGCGCTTCACCGCCGCCGGCCTGCAGCACTGCTACTTCGTCGCGATGACCGGCTTCGGCAACGCCGACGACAAGCGCCGCACGCGCGAGGCGGGCTTCGACGCCCACCTGACCAAGCCCGTGGAGCTGGAGCTGCTCGTCAAGCTGCTCAACGAGGCACAGGCCCGCAGCACCCGGCTGTCGGGCCAGCGCTGAGCCAGCGCCTCCCCGCGGCCGCCCCGGCTTCCTCGGCAGTACCCGTCCCCCGCCGGGGTGTGCGAGTCCACGGCGCGTGCTTAGAATGCATCCGCTCGCGCCATGTCCCGCACTCCACCCGACTTCTGCTCCCTGGACGAACTGCTCGTTCGGCCCGCCGCGGCCACGCTGCGGCAAGCCACCGCCACGCAGGTCGCCGAGGCGGACGCCTTCCTGGCCTTGTCCCGCAGCCTGGCGGAAAAGCGGGGGAGCACGCTGCAGGCATTCGTGGACCTCGCGATGGCCGGCACGGACGCGGGTTCCGCCGGCATCAGCCTCGAGGAGCGCGACGAGGCGGGGCCCTTCTTCCGCTGGGTGGCCACGGCCGGGGAATTCTCCCGCTACGTCAACGGCACGATGCCGCGCGACTTCAGTCCCTGCGGTGCCACGGTCGACGGCGGACGACCGCTGATCATGCGGGACCCGGTGCGCTACTACGCGTACATCAGCCAGCTGCACACGCCGGTGCGCACGGTGCTGCTGGTGCCGTTCCGCCGCGAAGGGCGGTCGGTTGGCACGGTCTGGGTGGCCGCGCACGACGAGCGCAAATCCTTCACCGACGCCGAGGTGCGCTTCGTCGAGAACCTCGGCCGGTTCGCGTCGGACGTGCTGGATTCAGCGGCGCATTAGCGCCTGGCGATCGCCTGGCGGTAGAGACCCTCGACGCGGGGGATGTTCTCCTGCAGGCGGCGCATGCGTTCCGGCCCGCTCGGGTGCGTCGACAGGAAGCCCGGCGCGCCGGCGCTGTTGGAAGCGCGGCCCATCTTGTCCCACAGCGTGACGGAAGCCTTCGGGTCGAAGCCGGTGCGCGCGCCCATCTCCAGGCCGACGAGGTCCGCCTCGGTCTCGTCGTCGCGGCTGAACTTCAGCGTCAGCAGCTGCGTGCCGACGTTGGCCGCGACGTCGCCGAGCTGGCCCAGCCCGAACAGCTGCGCGCCCAGCGACAGCAGCGCCCCGGTACCCTGGCTCTTGGCGATGCGCTCGCGCGCGTGTTCGCGCAGCGCGTGCGCCATCTCGTGGCCGACCACCATCGCCACCTCGTCGTCGGTGAGCTGCAGCTTGTCCAGGATGCCCGTGAACAGCGCGATCTTGCCGCCCGGCATGCAGAACGCATTGATCGAGTTGCTGCCGATGAGGTTGACCTCCCACTTCCACTGCCGGGCGCGGTCGTTCCAGCGCGGCGCATCCGCGATCAGGCGGGTGGAGATCCGGCGCAGCCGCTGCAGTTGGGGATGGCTTTCCGGAGCCAGTGCTCGCTTGGCGCGCGCCTCCTGCAACAGCTCGCCGTACTGCTTGGTGGCGGCGAGTTCGAGTTCATCGGCCGGGACCAGGCCGCGCAGCCGCGAGGATTGGCCGACATTCACCTGCGCCAGCGCCGGACCGGCGGCGAGCGCGGCACCGGCGAGCATGAAGGCACGCCGGGGCATCCACGGCGACTTGGCAGCACAGAGTTGGCACATGCGCAAATAATACGGACGAACCAAAGGCACCATGTCAGACCCCACCGCGACCACGGCTCAGCCGGCATCCGCCAAACCCTCGTGGGCCGAGACGCTCCGGGTCTACACCGAACCGGCGACGCTGCGGATGCTGTTCCTCGGCTTCTCCGCCGGGCTGCCGCTGCTGCTGGTACTGGGCACCCTCAGCTTCCGCCTGCGCGAAGCGGGCATCGACCGCACGACCATCGGCTTCCTGTCGTGGGTCGGGCTGGCGTACGGCGTGAAATGGATCTGGGCGCCGCTGGTGGACCGGGTGCGGCTGCCGCTCATGACGGCCTGGCTCGGGCAGCGGCGCAGCTGGCTCCTGCTGGCGCAGCTTTGCATCATGGCCGGACTGGTGGGCATGGCGATCTCGGACCCGAAGGCCGCGCCGGGCGCCGACCCCGCCTCCGCGCTCGGCCCCGTCATCTGGTGCGCCGTGCTGGTCGCCTTCGCGTCGGCCACGCAGGACATCGCGCTGGACGCGTTCCGGATCGAGTCGGCGGGCACCGAGAAGCAGGGCGCGCTGGCGGCCGCGTACCAGACCGGCTACCGCCTGGCCATGATCTGGGCCGGCGCCGGCGTGCTCTGGATCGCGGCCCGCTCGGAAACCAGCGCGGCGGCGGTCTACGAGCATGGCGCGTGGCAGACCGCGTACCTGGTGATGGCCGCGTCGATGCTGGTCGGCGTGCTCACCGTGCTGCTGTCGCGCGAGCCCAAGCCGCGGGACGCGCAGGCCGACCGGCAGCACCGCGCCGGCGTGGCTGCGGCCTTCGCGCGCGACGGCCTGCGCTTCGCCTGGCCGCAGGCGCTGCTGTTCGCGGTCCTGCTGGCGCTGCTCACGGCGATGGTCCGCGCGTCCTTCGGCGCGATCACGCTGTGGGAAACGGCGATCTACCTGCTGCTGGGCGTGGTCGCGGTGCTCGGCCTGCGCGGCGGCTGGGGGGCGGCCCGCCCCATGCACCTGCGCATCGCGCCGGCCGCGGCGCCCTTCGTGGCATGGCTCGACGTCGTCATCGTCGAACCCTTCGCTGACTTCTTCCGCCGCTACGGCTGGCACGCCGCGCTGATCCTGGCGCTGATCGCCGTCTACCGCATCAGCGACGTCGTGATGGGGATCATGGCCAACCCGTTCTACGTGGACATGGGCTTCACCAAGGACGAAGTGGCGGCCGTCAGCAAGGTCTTCGGCGTCATCATGACCCTGGTCGGCGCCTTCCTCGGCGGCGTGCTGGCGCTGCGCATCGGCGTGATGCGCACGCTGATGCTGGGCGCCATCCTCAGCGCGGCGAGCAACCTGCTGTTCGCCTGGCTCTCGGGCATCGGCCACGACGTGCGCATGCTGGTCTTCGTGGTCTCCGCGGACAACCTGTCCAGCGGCATCGCGTCCGCCGCCTTCGTCGCCTATCTCTCCAGCCTCACCAACATCCAGTACTCGGCGACGCAGTACGCGCTCTTCAGCTCCCTGATGCTGCTGCTGCCGAAATGGCTGGCCGGCTTCTCCGGCAAGTTCGTCGACGCCTACGGCTACGGCAACTTCTTCGTCGGCACCGCGATCCTCGGCCTGCCGGTGCTCGTGCTGGTGTGGCTGGCCACCCGCAACCTCACCACCGCGCCGACCGAAAGGCCCGGGGTGCTGGCCGACGACGACTAGCGGACGGCCCCCGCGACCTGCCGCGCAAGCAGGCTGCGCTGCACCTTGCCCAGCGCCGTCTTGGGCAAATGCTGCGGCCAGAACCAGCGGCGCGGCTGCTTGAAGCGCGCCAGCCGCTGCTGCAGGTGGGCGGCGAGTTCTTCCTCCGTCGCCTGCGCACCCGGCAGCAGCACCACGGCCACGGCGACGACCTCGCCCCAGCGGGCATCCGGCAAGCCGAAGGCGGCGCACTCGGCAACGGCGGCATGCTGCGACAGCGCCTGCTCGATCTCGGCCGGATGGATGTTCTCGCCGCCGGAGATCACGAGGTCCTTCGCGCGGCCGACGATGCGCCAGCTGCCGTCGGCATCCTGCCGTGCCAGGTCGCCGGTGGCGAACCAGCCGTCGGGGTCGCACGCCGGCAGGTCCGGCCAGTAGCGCCGGACGACATTCGGCCCACGCAGCTGCAGTTCGCCGGCATCGCCATGGAAAGGGCCCAGGCGCGCTTCGACGTCCGGTGCCGGCCAGCCGCAGGAGCCGACGTGGTCCAGCGCGTGTTCCGGCGGCAGCGCGATCGAGAAGGGGCCGGTTTCCGTCGCGCCATAGACATTGCACACGGGCAGCCCGCGCGCATGGAAGGCCTGCACCAGCGCGTCCGGCAGCAGGCTGGAGCCGGCCCACACGGCGCGCAGGCTGCGGACATCGGT
Source organism: Ramlibacter pallidus (assembly GCF_015070875.1). Taxonomy (GTDB): domain Bacteria; phylum Pseudomonadota; class Gammaproteobacteria; order Burkholderiales; family Burkholderiaceae_C; genus Ramlibacter; species Ramlibacter pallidus. Next base: position 867,943 of record NZ_JADDIV010000002.1, on the reverse strand, counting down.
GGCCTGCCATTGCGGATGTTCGACCAGGGCCTTCATCGTGGCCGGTACCTGCAGCGTCAGCGTCGGCCGTTGCGCCGCGACGCACGCGAGCGTGTCTCCCGGATGGAAACGGGGATGCAGGATGACGCGCGCGCCGGCCCACAGCGCGGGCAAGGTCTGGATGCACAGCCCGCCCACGTGGAACAGCGGCAGCACCGTCAGCACCGTGTCGGCCGGCGTGATCCGCTGCACCTGCGCGGCGATGCGCATATTGGCCAGCAGGTTGGCGGGCGTGTGGACCGCCGCCTTGGGACCGCCGGTGGTGCCCGAGGTGTAGACCAGCAAGGCCGGCGCTTCGGGGTCCTCGTGCACCGGCGCGGCGGGCGCGGCGGCATCGAGTTCGCCGGCCGCATGCGCGTGCAGCCCGCACGCGGCGGCCAGCTCGCGCGCCGGGCGCGCCCATTCCTCGTCGTGCACCAGGTGCGCCGGCGTGCAATCGGCCACGAGCCGCTGCCACTCCGGCAGGGCCAGCCGGAAGTTCAGCGGCAGCAGGATCGCGCCGATGCGCGCCAGCCCCACGAGCAGTGCCAGCTGCGCAGGATGGCTCGCCCCGAGCCAGGCCACGCGGTCCCCGGGCCGCACGCCCCATGCGTGCCATGCGACGCCTGCGGCACGCTGCGCCGCGGCCTCGAGATCACCCCATGTCAGCCAGCGCTCACCCCACCACAACGCGGGCGTCGCAGGCTCCGGATGGGCGAATAACGCCGACAGCGTGGAATGTTTCGCGGACAGGAGAGCCTCCGTTTACCTAACTTTACGGGCGGTTCAAGAGGGCGCGTTGGGGGCGTCCGACCATCTTTACATCGGCCCTGGCAACGGGCCTCAACAGTAACATCGGACATCCATGCAGCAACTCCTGATGATCGAAGACGACGCCCGGCTGGCCCAGATGGTCAGCGAATACCTGGAGCGATCCGGGTTCGGGGTGATGCACGCCCTCGACGCCAAGGCGGGCCTGAACCTGCTGGAGGACCCGCCTTCCGGCACCGCGCCGGACATGCTGGTGCTGGACCTGATGCTGCCGGACATCGACGGACTGGAAGTGTGCCGCCGCGTGCGCGCCATGCCGGGCGAGACCGGCAAGATCCCGGTGCTGATGCTCACCGCCAAGGGCGACCCGATGGACCGCATCGTCGGCCTCGAACTCGGCGCCGACGACTACCTGCCCAAGCCGTTCGAGCCGCGCGAACTGCTGGCGCGCATCCGCGCCATCCTGCGCCGCCGCACCGACGGCACCCCGGCGCCCGCCAAGGTGATGCGCTTCGGCTCGATGGAGATCGACCGCGACGCGCGCACGGTGACGGTGGCGGGCAAGCCGGCCGAACTGACGTCCTACCAGTTCGACCTGCTGGTGGTGCTGGCCGAACGCGCCGGCCGCGTGCTCACGCGCGACCAGATCATGGAAGCCGTGCGCGGGCGCGAACTCGAAGCCTTCGACCGCTCGATCGACGTGCACATGGGGCGCATCCGCGCGGCCATCGAAGCCGACCCGAAGCAGCCCAAGCGCATCCTCACGGTGCGCGGTGTAGGCTACGTGTTCGCCAAGCAGCAGGACTGATCGCCCACGGATGACCGCCTGGAACGCGCGCTGGCGCTTCCCCCTCTACGTCCGCATCTGGCTGGCCGTCGTCGTGACGGTCGGCCTGCTCACCGTCGCCTTCGGCTGGCTGTGGCGCATCAACGCGGAACAGCAGGAGCGGCCCGCGCGCGAGATCATCATCCGCAACGAGGCCGGCGAGATCGTCGGCCAGAGCGTGCTGCGGCCCAACCGGCGCGGCGAGCGCGGCCAGGGCATCGAAGTCGACATCGAGATGAAGGACGGCACCAGCCTCACGCTGGAAGTGCCGCCCCGCGCCCGGGCTCCCGGCGAGCGGCCGCCGGCGCGCCCCTGGCTGCCGCGCAGCACCTCGGGCTACATCTGGCTGCTGGGGCTCGTCGGCCTGGCGGTGGCCGTGGGCAGCTATCCCGTGGTGCGCCGGGTCACGCGGCGGGTGGAGCACCTGCGGCGCGGCGTCGAGCGCTGGGGCGAAGGCGACCTGAGCGTGCGCGTCGACGAGACCGGCACCGACGAGATCGCCTTCCTGGCGCGGCGGTTCAACCATGCCGCGGAGCGCATCGAGACGCTGGTGAAGTCGCACAAGTCGCTGCTGGCCAATGCCTCGCACGAGCTGCGCTCGCCGCTGGCCCGCATCCGCATGGGCCTGGAGCTGATGGACCCGGAACCCTCGCCGCGCACGCGCGACGAGATCACCCGCAACATCGCCGAGCTGGACCAGCTGATCGAGGAGATCCTGCTGGCCAGCCGCCTGGATGCGCGCGAGACCGACATCGGCAGCTTCGAGACGGTGGACCTGACCGGGCTGGCCGCGGAAGAAGCCGCCCGGGCCGGCGCGGACCTGGACACCGGCACCGCGGAGCAGACGGTGCTGGTGCAAGGCGTGTCCAAGCTGCTGCGGCGCGCCATCCGCAACCTGCTGGAGAACGCGCACCGCTATTCGAGCGGCCCGGTGACCACCCGGATCGCCCAGGAAGGCGGGCTGGCGGTCGTCAGCGTGTGCGACCGCGGCCCCGGCGTCCCGCCGGCGGAACGCGAACGCATCTTCGAGCCGTTCTACCGCCTGAAGGGCGCGAGCGAGCGCGAAGGCGGGGTCGGGCTGGGGCTGGCGCTGGTCCGGTCCATCGCCCAGCGGCACCACGGCAGTGCGTCGTGCGAGGAGAACCCGGGCGGCGGCGCCTGCTTCGTCCTGCGCCTGCCGTGTCAGCAAATGTAATTGCCCGGCGAAACCTGTCGCGGTCTCTCGCCAAAACCCGGAAAACTCGGGAAGATCGCCCCGTTGCCCCACCCGGTGCGGCGTCCCAGGCATCCCCCAAGAGGAGGATGGACGCTCCCGGCGGGACCGCTAGAGTCACGATCACTGTCACGCATCGGCGGACACACCGAATCCAAGTCTCCCAACGACGTCCTTCCAAGGACTTGATACAGCCACCTCCGGGTGGCTGTTTTTTTGGGTCAGGCGGGAAAGGCGTCCAGGCCGGGTTCGGTGGCGCCGGCCTGCGCCGGCGTCCGCGCCACGTTCATCACCCAGCACACCATCGCGAAGTAGCCGGCCAGGCTGGCGAGTTCCACCACGCCCTGTTCGCCCAGCGCCTCCCGCGCGGCGGCATAGGTGGGGTCGCTGACGCCGTTCGTGCGCAGCAGCTCCTGCGTGAAGTCGAGGGCCGCCTGCTCGTCGGCCGCCAGCGGTTGCGGCCGCGCGCCGACGCGCAGCGCCTCGACGGCGGCGGCGGCGACGCCGGCCTTGCGCGCCAGCGGGGCGTGCATCACCCACTCGAACTGGTTGCCAACGTGCCGCGCCACGGCGCAGATCGACAGCTCGCGCACCCTGGCGTCCAGCGTGCTTTCGAAGCGCAGGTACTCGCCGATGCGGGCGACGCGCTCCATCAGGTCCGGGCTGCGCAGCAAGGGCAGGAACGGCCCGTACACGCCCTTGCGCGGGCCGTCGATGAGCGCCTGCGCCGCGGCGCGCTGCGCGTCGTTCATGGCTTCGCTGCGCGGCATCGGCAGGCGCTCGCCGCCGGGTTGCGCGAAGCCTTGGGAAGTCGTCGGTTCAGGCACGGGGCATCTCCTCGGGGCGGGTGGGGGTGGAAGCCTGGAGCAGCAGCGACAGCACCCGCTGCGGCGCCACGTCGTTGAGGCAGCGGAAGTGCCCGAGCGGGCATTCGCGCTGGAAGCAGGGTGAGCAGTCCAGCGGCGGCGCATAGCCGGGGTCCTGCTTCAGCCACACCACCTGCGCGCGTCCGTTCAGGGGCGGGGTGTGCAGCGGACTCGACGAACCGAACAGCGCCACCTGCGGCACGCCGAAAGCCGCGGCCACGTGCATCAGGCCCGAGTCGTTGCTCACCACGTGCCCGGCGCCGGCGATCAGCGCGAAAGCCTCGGCCAGCGACGTCTGGCCGGCCAGGTTGCGGCAACGCTCCGGCGCCTCGGCGCGGATCGCCTCGCAGAGCTCCGCCTCCTTGCCCGAGCCGAGCAGCACCACCGGCTGCTGCAGCATCTGCGCGAGGCCGCCGAAATGGGGCCAGCGCTTGGCCGGGCCGAACTCCGCGCCCGGCGCCATCACGACGTAGCCGCCGCGCGGCAGGCCATGCCGCGCCAGCGCGTCGGCCACCGCATCGTCCGGCAAGGCGAGCCGCGGGCGGTCCTGCGAGACGTCGGTGTCGCCGCTCAGCGCGGAATAGAACGCGACCATCGGCGGCTTGTCCTTGGGGTTCTTCAGCCGGTGCGTGAGCAGGCCCACGCGCGCCTCCCCCAGGTAGCCGACCCGCCGCGGCACGCCGGCCAGCAGCGGCAGCAGCGCACTCTTGAGGGAGTTGGGCAGGACGTAAGCCGTGTCGAAGCGGCCCTGCAGTTCGCGGCCGAACGCGCGCCGCGCCTTCCACTGCAAGCCGCCGTGGCGGAAGGGGAACTCGATGACCTCTTCGACCTGGGGCATGGCACGGTAGACCGGCGCCACCCAGGGCAACGCGCCCACCGTCAGCCGCTCGCCGCGCGCGTGCAGGCGGCGCAGCAGCGGCTCGGTCATCACCGCGTCACCGATCCATTGCGGAGCGATGACGAGCGATGCACCCTTAGTGGTGGGCCCCGAAATGCTCGCCCTCGCGCAGCTTGTACACGGTGCCGCAGTACGGGCACTTGGCCGCGCCGCTGCCCGCGACATCGAGGTAGATGCGCGGGTGGCTGTTCCACAGCTTCATGTCCGCCTTGGGGCTGGGACAGAAGATGCCGCCGTTGGCGTTGAGATCCTGGGCCGCCAGTTCGACGACGGCTTCCTTGCGGATGGGCGTGCTCATGGTCAGACCCGGGTGAGCCAGTGGGCGTACTTGGGATTGCGGCCGTTGACGATGTCGAAGAACGCCGTCTGGATCTTCTCGGTGAGCGGGCCGCGCTTGCCGGCGCCGATCTGCACGCGGTCGAGTTCGCGGATGGGCGTCACTTCCGCGGCCGTGCCGGTGAAGAAGGCCTCGTCCGAGATGTAGACCTCGTCGCGCGTGATGCGCTTCTGCACGATCTCCAGGCCCAGGTCCTTGGCGATGTGGAAGACGGTGTTGCGCGTGATGCCGTTCAGGGCGCCGGCGGACAGGTCGGGCGTGTAGATCACGCCGTCCTTGATGACGAAGATGTTCTCGCCCGCGCCTTCGGAGACGAAGCCGGAGGCGTCGAGCAGCAGGGCCTCGTCGTAGCCGTCGTCCACCGCTTCCATGTTGGCCAGGATGGAGTTGCTGTAGTTGCTGACCGCCTTGGCCTGCGTCATCGTGATGTTGACGTGGTGGCGCGTGTAGCTGGAGGTCTTGACACGGATGCCGCGCTGCATGCCTTCCTCGCCCAGGTAGGCGCCCCAGGCCCAGGCCGCGATCATCCCGTGGATGGTGTTGCCTTTCGGGCTGACGCCCAGCTTCTGCGAGCCGATCCACACCAGCGGGCGGATGTAGCAGGACTCCAGCTTGTTGGCCTTGACGACCTGCTTCTGCGCCTCGTTGAACTGCTCCTTGGAGAAGGGCAGCTGCATGCGCAGGATCTTGGCGCTGTTGAACAGGCGGTCGGTGTGTTCCTGCAGGCGGAAGATCGCCGTGCCGTTGACGGTGTTGTACGCGCGGACGCCTTCGAACGCGCCGCAGCCGTAGTGCAGCGTGTGGGTGAGCACGTGGATCTTGGCGTCGCGCCACTCGACCAGCTCGCCGTCCATCCAGATCTTGCCGTCACGGTCGGCCATCGAGGCTGCTTGCGGGCTCATGAAAGTGTCCTTCTACGTGGAATCGCGGAAACCGGCCATTTTACGGGGCAGGCGCCGCCGCGCCTTCTTCCGGGACGGGCGGGCGGAACAGCGTCCACTTCACCAGCTTGCCCTGCACGAACTCGCAGGTGACGTGCGAGCCGGAGCCGTCGGTCCAGCGGAAGACCTCCGGCTGCGCGTCCTTCTCGCTGAGCAGCTCGCCGATGGCCTTGGTCAGCGCCATCACGTGCAGCAGGTTGACGCCGGGGCGCAGCTTCGCGTGGAGCATCACCGCGCTGTCCACCCAGCCGACCGGCCGGTTGGCGGCGCCCTGCAGCACCTTCATCATGCGGGTGAAGTGCAGCAGCATCCACATCACGATGCCGCCGGCGGCCAGCGCCACCCCGCCCCAGCCATAGGCGCGGTAGGCGATGGCGACCACGGCCACGCCGAGGATCGGCAGGGCGATCTTCTGGAAGTTCATGGGCGCCATTGTCCCAGCGCGGGCATGCGGCCCGTGGCGAGCGCATGCGCCCAGTCCGGGCGGCCGTTCGCCGCGGCAAGGCGCTCCATCGCGTGCCAGTCGTAGGCCACGCTGCAAAGCCTCGCCGTCCAGCCCGCGGGCCGCCGCTCGACGATCGCGTAGCGCGCATGCGGGCTGCCGTTTTCGGTGCAGTGGCGCGCCACGTGGTCGTCCTCGTAAGCCTGCAGGCCGACACTGCCCGGGTTGACGACCAGCGTGCTGGCGCTCTGGACCACGCGGGGCACGTGGCTGTGGCCGCACAGCACCAGCGAGGCACGCTCGGCGCCGCCGCCGGCCGCCATGCGCGTGGCGATTTCCCCCGCCGATGCCGCACGGATGCCGCGCGAACCCTCGTTGCCGAAATCGCGCGTGATGGTCTCCAGCCAGTACACCAGGTCGGTCGACGGCGTGCCGTGCACCAGCAGCACGTCGTCGGCGAGCCAGTGCGTCGCGGGCAGCGTGCGCAGCCAGTCGTAGTGCGGCGCCTGCAGCTGCGACACGGCGTAGCCGTCGCTGCTGCGCAGGTCCGGCGCGCCGCCGGCGTCCTTCATCTGCAGCACTTGGCGCTCGTGGTTGCCGGCGATGGTGATGAGGTCGCGCGCCATCAGGAAGTCCGCCGTCTCGCGCGGCAGCAGCGGGCCGCTGAGGATGTCGCCGAGGTTGACGATGGTGTCCACGCGTTCGCGTTCCACGTCTTCCAGCACCGCCCGCAGCGCGGGCAGGTTGCCATGGATGTCCGACAGCACGGCCAGTTTCATGCGAGTCCCCTCACCACTTCCAACGCTTCCTCGATCCGCTCCACCGGGTGGATCGTGAGGCCTTCCATTTCCCTGGCCGCGCCGCGCGCGCCCGGCTTGGGCGCGTTGGCCTTCGGCACGATCGCCACCGAGAAGCCGAGCTTGGCCGCTTCGCGCAGGCGTTCCTGGCCCCGCGGCGCCGGCCGCACCTCGCCGGCCAGGCCGACCTCGCCGAAGGCGAGGAAGCCCTTGGGCAAGGCCCGGCCGCGCAGCGACGACGCGATCGCCAGCATCACCGCCAGGTCGGCCGCCGGTTCGCTGATGCGCACGCCGCCCACCGCATTGACGAAGACGTCCTGGTCCATGCAGGCCACGCCGGCGTGCCGGTGCAGCACCGCCAGCAGCATCGCAAGCCGGTCGCGGTCCAGCCCGACGGACAGCCGCCTCGGGCTGGGGCCGCCGCTGTCCACCAGCGCCTGGATCTCCACCAGCATCGGCCGCGTGCCTTCCAGGGTGACCAGCACGCAGCTGCCGGGCACCGGCTCGCTGTGCTGCGACAGGAAGATCGCGCTCGGGTTGGCGACGCCCTTGAGGCCCTTCTCCGTCATCGCGAAGACGCCGATCTCGTTGACCGCGCCGAAGCGGTTCTTGATCGCCCGCACCAGGCGGAAGCTGGAATGCGTGTCGCCCTCGAAATAGAGCACCGTGTCCACCATGTGCTCCAGCACGCGCGGCCCGGCCAGCGCGCCTTCCTTGGTGACATGGCCGACCAGCACGATGGTGGTGCCGCCGGACTTGGCGGCGCGCGTGAGGTGCGCCGCGCATTCACGCACCTGCGCCACGGAGCCGGGCGCGGAGGTGAGCTGGTCCGAATACACCGTCTGGATCGAGTCGATCACCGCGACGGCCGGCTGCTGCGCCGCAATCGTCGCCAGGATCTTCTCCAGCTGGATCTCCGCCAGCACCTTCACCTGCGACTGCTCCAGCCCGAGCCGGCGCGAACGCAGCGCCACCTGGGCTCCGCTCTCTTCGCCCGTGACATACAGCGTCGGAAGTGCCGAGCGCTGCAGGCCGTCGAGCGCCTGCAGCAGCAGCGTGGACTTGCCGATGCCGGGGTCGCCGCCGATCAGCACCACGCCGCCCTCGACGATGCCGCCGCCCAGCACGCGGTCGAGTTCGCCGATGCCCGTGGGCGTGCGCGGCACCTCGGCCGCCTCGATGTCGGCCAGCACCGCGACTTCGGAAGCCGGTGCCAGCGACGCGAAGCGGTTGCGCGTGGCCGCCGGCGCCTCGGCCACCCCTTCGATGAGCGTGTTCCAGGCGCCGCAGTGCGGGCACTTGCCTTGCCACTTGGGGCTGCTGCCGCCGCATTCGGTGCAGCTGTAGACCGTCTTGTCCTTCGCCATGGCTGGAGTGTAGGGCGGCCGCCGCCAACTCATCGGCACGATGTGGGGACGTCCCGCTTGACCGGCGCCGCGCTTCATTTAACATGTTAAATAACGGCCGCCCATGAGTACGACTTTCGTCCACCGCAACCTCCCTCGCCTGTTGCTGCAGGCCCGCGAATCGGTGATGACGCACACACGGCCGAGCCTGCGCGAGCATGGGCTGTCGGACCAGCAATGGCGCGTGCTGCGCGTGCTGGGCGAACACGGCACGGTGGAGACCGGCCGCGTCGCGCGCGAGGCCTACATCCTGGGGCCCAGCCTCACCGGCGTGCTGGCGCGCATGGAGCGCGACGGGCTGATCCGGCGCGAGCGCGACCCGGCCGACCAGCGACGGACGGTGGTCGAGGCCACGCCGCGCGGCCGGAAGATGGTGCAGCGGCTTTCCTGCACCATCGAAGACCACTACCAGTGGCTCGAACGGTCGCTGGGCAAGCAGAAACTGGCGCAGCTCTACGAGCTGCTCGACGAACTGATCGCACTGGAGCATCCATGAGCCTGGTCAAGCGAGGCACGGTGTACGGCACGCTGATGAACTTCCGCGGGGAGCTCGACGCGCTCGGCACCCAGGTCAACGAGCCACCCTACAAGGCGCCCCCACAGGCCCCCGTCCTCTACGTCAAGCCGGCGAACACGTGGACCGAGAACGGCGGCACCATCCGCGTGCCGGCGGGTACCGAAGTCGAAGTGGGCGCCACCGTGGCCATGGTGATGAAGTCGCCGCGCGAGGTGGAGGGCTACGTGCTGATGAACGACCTGCGCCTGCCGCAGGACAGCTTCTTCCGGCCGCCCGTCCGGTTCAACGCCCTCGACGGCTTCCTCGGCATCGGCGACCGCATCCGCGCCCGCAACGAAGCCGGCGACCCGGCCGTGTTCAAGCTGGAAGTGCGCATCAACGGCGAGCTGAAGCAGACGGTGCGCTTCTCGCAACTGGTGCGGCCGGCCGACAAGCTGCTGGCCGACGTCAGCGAGTTCATGACGCTCGGCGAGGGCGACATGCTCATGCTGGGCTGCGACGTGCCCCGGCCGCGCGCGAAGGCGGGCGACCGCATCGACATCTCCATGCCCGCGCTGGGCACCCTGAGCAACCTGCTGGTGGCGGAGTCCGCATGAAGCGCGCCCGCGTCATCGTCGACGGCATCGTCCACAACGCCACCGAGCGCGACGGCCAGGTCGTGCTGGAAGATGCCCGTCGCCTGTGGCCCGACCAGGTCACCTGGCTGCCGCCGCTGCCGCCCACGGACCGGCCGCGTACGGTCGTGGCGCTGGGGCTGAACTACGCCGACCACGCGAAGGAACTGGCGTTCAAGGCACCGGACGAGCCGCTCGTGTTCCTGAAGGGCGAGCGCGCGCTGGCAGGCCACCGGCAGGTCACGGTCCGTCCGGCCGGCGTGCAGTTCATGCACTACGAATGCGAGCTCGCGGTCGTGATCGGCCGCCAGGCGAAGAAGGTCCGGCGCGAGGACGCGTACGGCTTCATCGCCGGCTACACGGTCGCCAACGACTACGCGATCCGCGACCACCTCGAGAACTGGTACCGGCCCAACCTGCGCGTGAAGAACCGCGACGGCGCCACGCCCATCGGCCCCTGGCTGGTCGACGCGGCGGACATCGCCGACCCGATGGCCCTGGCCTTGCAGACCACCGTGAACGGCGCCGTCACGCAGAAGGGCAGCACGAAGGACATGGTGTTCGACGTGCCTTTCCTCGTCGAATACCTTTCCGGCTTCATGACGCTGAACCCCGGCGACGTGATCCTGACCGGCACGCCGGACGGCGTGGTCGATTGCCAGCCGGGCGACATCGTCGTCACCGAGATCGAAGGCATCGGCGCCCTCATGAACACCATCGGCAGTCCCTGACATGCGCATCGAGCACCTCATCGCCGGGAAGAGCGTCGCATCGGCCGACTACTTCCAGACCGTCAATCCCGCCACGCAGGAAGTGCTGGCCGAGGTCGCCTCGGGCGGCGAAGCGGAAGTGGACCAGGCGGTCGCCGCGGCCAAGGCCGCTTTCCCGAAGTGGGCCGGCCTGCCGGCGCCCGAGCGCGCGAAACTGATCCGCAAGCTCGGCGACCTGATCGCGCAGCACGTGCCGGAGATCGCGCGCACGGAAACCGACGACAGCGGCCAGGTGATCGCGCAGACCGGCAAGCAGCTGGTGCCGCGCGCCGCCGACAACTTCCACTACTTCGCCGAGATGTGCACGCGGGTGGACGGCCACACGTACCCGACGCCCACGCACCTGAACTACACGCTGTTCCATCCGGTCGGGGTCTGTGCGCTGGTCTCGCCCTGGAACGTGCCGTTCATGACGGCCACCTGGAAGGTCGCGCCCTGCCTCGCTTTCGGCAACACCGCGGTGCTGAAGATGAGCGAGCTGTCGCCGATGACGGCCGCGCGGCTGGGCCAACTCGCGCTGGAAGCCGGCATCCCGGCCGGCGTGCTGAACGTCGTGCACGGCTACGGCCAGCAGGCCGGCGAACCGCTGGTGCGCCATCCGGACGTGCGCGCCATCTCTTTCACCGGCTCCACGGCCACCGGCCACCGCATCGTCAAGGCAGCCGGCCTGAAGAAGTTCAGCATGGAGCTGGGCGGCAAGTCGCCCTTTGTGGTGTTCGAGGACGCGAACCTGGAGCGCGCGCTCGACGCCGCCGTGTTCATGATCTTCTCCAACAACGGCGAGCGCTGCACGGCCGGCAGCCGCATCCTGGTGCAGAAGTCCATCTACGCGGGTTTCGTCGACAGGTTCGTCGCGCGCGCGAAGAAGATCGCCGTGGGCGACCCGCTCGACGAGAAGAGCATCATCGGTCCCATGATCTCGCAGGGCCACCTCGCCAAGGTGCGCGGCTACATCGAACTCGGGCAGAAGGAAGGCGCGACGCTGCTGTGCGGCGGCCTGGAGGCGCCGTTGCTGCCCGACCGCGTGAAGAAGGGCAACTACGTGCTGCCCACGGTCTTCGCCGACGTCGACAACGCCATGAAGATCGCGCAGGACGAGATCTTCGGCCCCGTCGCGTGCCTGATCCCGTTCGAGGACGAGGCCGATGCGATCCGCATCGCCAACGACATCCCCTACGGCCTCTCGAGCTACGTGTTCACCGAGAACATCGGCCGGGCGCACCGTGTCGCCGCCAGCATCGAGGCCGGCATGTGCTTCGTCAACAGCCAGAACGTGCGCGACCTGCGCCAGCCCTTCGGCGGAACCAAGGCCTCGGGCACCGGACGCGAGGGCGGTACCTGGAGCTACGAGGTGTTCCTGGAGCCCAAGAACATCGCCGTGTCCCTGGGTTCGCACCACATCCCGCACTGGGGGACCTGACCATGGGCCAGCTCGCTCTCGCCGCCAAGATCACGCACGTGCCCTCGATGTACCTGAGCGAGCTGCCGGGCGACCGCCACGGGTCGCGGCAGGACGCGATCGACGGCCACGTCGAGATCGGCCGGCGCTGCCGGGCACTGGGCGTGGACACCATCGTGGTGTTCGACACGCACTGGCTGGTCAACGCCAACTACCACATCAACTGCGGCGCCCAGTTCGAAGGCGTCTACACCAGCAACGAGCTGCCGCACTTCATCAGCAACATGCCCTATGCCTTCCCCGGCAACCCGCGCCTGGGCCAGCTGCTGGCGGAAGTCTGCAACGACTGGGGCGTGGAGACGCTGGCGCATGCGCAAACCACGCTGGCGCCCGAGTACGGCACGCTGGTGCCCATGCGCTACATGAACGCCGACCGCCACTTCCGGGTGGTCTCGGTGTCGGCCCTGTGCCAGGCGCATTACCTGAACGACAGTGCCCGCCTCGGCTGGGCGATGCGGCGCGCGGTGGAGGACCACTACGACGGCACGGTCGCGTTCTTCGCCAGCGGCTCGCTGTCGCATCGCTTCGCGCAGAACGGCCTGGCGCCGGAATACGCCTTCCGCATCTGGAGCCCCTTCCTCGAAGCGCTCGACGAGGACGTGGTGCGCATGTGGCAGGCCGGCGACTGGAAGCGCTTCTGCGGCATGCTGCCCGAGTACGCGGCCAAGGGCCACGGTGAAGGCTTCATGCACGACACGGCCATGCTGCTCGGCGCGCTGGGCTGGTCGGAATATGACGGGAAGGTGGACGTCGTCACGCCCTACTTCGGCGCCTCGGGCACCGGGCAGATCAACGCCGTGTTCCCGGTGACGCCGGTGCACGGTGACGCCATCCCGCCCGCGCAGGCTTCCAGCGCCGCCGGCTACACCAACATCCAGCAACGCCTCTGACATGCCGCACTGCGTCATCCTCTACACGCCGAACCTCGAGACCAAGACGCAGATGGGCCGCCTCTGCCGCGCGCTGGCGGACCACATGCTGACCCTCCGCGACGAGGAAGGCCGGCAGGTGTTCCCCACCGGCGGCACGCGCGTGCTGGCCTATCCCGCCGCGCACTACGCCGTGGCCGACAAGGACGACGAGGACTACGCCTTCGTCTACATCAACGTGCGCATGGGCGCCGGGCGCAGCACCGACGTGCACCAGCGCGCGGGCGACAGCCTGCTGCAGGTGGTGAAGGCGCACTTCGCGCCCATCTTCGCCGACGAGCTGATCGGCATCACGGTGCAGATCGACGAGAGCCCGGGCCAGGTGTACGACGCCAAGCACAGCACGCTGCACCCGCTGTTCAACAAGTAGCATGTTCGACGACGCCACCATCCAGCGCCTGGCCGCGGAACTGCACGCCAGCGAGCAGTCGCGACTGCAGGTGGAGCACTTCTCCAAGCGCCACCCGGGGATGACCATCGCCGACGGCTATGCCGTGTCGCGTGCGTGGGTCGCGATGAAGGTCGCCGAAGGCCGGCAGGTGCGCGGCCACAAGATCGGGCTCACCTCGCGTGCCATGCAGCAGTCCAGCCAGATCGACGAGCCCGACTACGGCACGCTGCTGGACGACATGTTCTTCGCGCCCGGCGACATCCCCACGGACCGCTTCATTGCGCCCCGGGTGGAAGTGGAGCTGGCCTTCATCCTTGAGCGACCGCTGCGCGGCGAGCAGGTGACGGTGGACGACGTGCTGGAGGCGACCGGGTACGTCCAACCGGCCATCGAGATCATCGACGCCCGCATCGAACAGTTCGACCGCCACACCAAGGCGCCGCGCAAGGTGTTCGACACCATCAGCGACAACGCGGCCAACGCCGGCATCCTCCTCGGCGGCCGGCAGGTGCACCCGCGCGAGGTCGACCTGCCCTGGTGCGGCGCCATCCTGCGGCAGAACGGCGTGGTCGAGGAGACCGGCCTCGCCGCCGGCGTCCAGGGCCATCCCGCCGTCGGCATCGCCTGGCTGGCGCACAAGCTCGCGCCCTGGGGCGAGGGCCTGGAGGCGGGCCAAGTCGTGCTGGCCGGCTCCTTCACCCGGCCGGTGGCCGCGAAGCGCGGGGACGCTTTCGACGCCGACTACGGGCCGCTCGGCCGCTTCGCCTTCCGATTCACCTGAGGAGACACCATGAAGACACCGGTCAACCTGTTCAAGCAGGCCATCGCGCAGAAGCGGACGCAGGTCGGCCTCTGGGTCAGCCTGATGGGCCCGCTCAACACCGAGATCTGCGCCGCCGCGGGCTTCGACTGGCTGCTGCTGGACGCCGAGCACACGCCCAACGACCCGATGAACGTGCTGCAGCAATCGCAGGTGATCGCCGCCTACCCCGGCACGACCGCCATCGCGCGCGTGCCGATGGGCCACGGCAACGTCGGCCAGGCGCTGATCAAGCAATACCTCGACGCCGGCGTGCAGACGCTGCTGGTGCCCATGGTGGAGACGGCGGAGCAGGCGAAAGAACTGGTGCGCTGCATGCGCTACCCGCCCGGCGGCATCCGCGGCATGGCGGCGACGCGCGCCTCCGGCTGGGGCCGCAACACCGCGTACGCCAAGGAGGCCAACGACCAGGTCTGCCTGCTGGTGCAGGTGGAGACGCAGGAAGGCGTGCGCAACGTCGATGCGATCGCGGCCGTCGACGGCGTCGACGGCGTCTTCATCGGCCCGGCCGACCTGTCGGCGACCTTCGGCCACGTCGGCGACCCCTGGCACCCGGAGATGGAGAAGCTGCACGCCGACCTGTTCCGCCGCATCCAGGCCGCCGGCAAGGCGGTCGGCATCCTGACATTGGACGAGACGCTGGCGCGCAAGCACATCGACATGGGCGCGACCTTCATCGCCGTGGGCACCGACACCAACCTGATGGTCAAGTCGACCAACGCGCTGGTCGCGAAGTTCAAGGGCGAGCCCTCGAAGGCCGCCGCGGCGGCGCCCAAGGGCAACTACTGAGGAATCCGACATGAACGCCGTCCTGCAGCCCCGCGCCCGCGCGATGCATCCCGACGAGTGGAAGGCCCGCGTCGAGCTTGCCGCGGCCTACCGCATCTTCGACATGCTCGGCTGGGCCGAGATGATCTACAACCACATCACCGTGCGCGTGCCCGAGAGCGTCTCCGGCAGCGAGAAGCAGTTCCTGATCAACCCGTTCGGGCTGCACTATTCCGAAGTCACCGCCAGCAACCTGCTGAAGATCGACGTGCACGGCAACAAGCTGGACGTGGACAACCCCTGGCCGGTGAACCCGGCGGGCTTCACCATCCATGCCGCCATCCACGAAGCCGTGCCCGCGGCGCACTGCGTGATGCACACGCACACCACCAACGGCCTGGCCGTGGCCTGCACCGAAGGCGGCCTGGCGCAGAACAACTTCTATTCCGCGCAGCTGCACGGCATGGTGGCGTACCACGACTTCGAGGGCATCACGGTCCATGCCGACGAGGCGCCGCGCCTGCTGGCCAGCATGGGCGACAAGCCGCTGATGATCCTGCGCAACCACGGGCTGCTCGCCGCCGCCGCCACGCTGCCGCTGGCCTTCGTGCACCTGTGGACGCTGCAGCGGGCCTGCGACATCCAGGTCACGCAGGCGGCGCTGGGCCGCGCGATCCCGATCCCGGAAGCGGTGGCGATCAGGACCACGCACGATTCCTTCCAGTTCGACCAGCGCTTCGGCGCCGGGCAGGACGTGTTCGATGCGATGACGCGGCTGGTGGAACAGCGCTTCGGCGACGGCTACAAGAACTGACGATGAAAGTCTGCATCTACGGCGCCGGCGCCATCGGCGGCTGGATCGGGGTGAAGCTCGCGCAGGCGGGCTGCGAAGTGGGCGTCGTCGCGCGCGGCGCGACGCTGCAGGCGCTGCGGTCCCACGGCCTGCGGCTGCAGCAGGGCAGCGAAACGCTGTCGGCGCCGGTGCGCGCCACCGCCTCGCCGGCCGAACTCGGCGTGCAGGACCTCGTCGTCGTCGCCGTGAAGGCGCCGGCGATGGCGGACGTCGCGAAGAACATCGGGCCGCTGCTCGGCCCGGACACGATGGTGCTCACCGCCATGAACGGCGTGCCGTGGTGGTTTTTCCAGGGCTTCGGCGGGGCGCACGCGGGCCGGCGGCTGGAGGCCGTGGACCCGGACGGCGCGATCGCCGAAGCCATCCCCGCGCGGCACATCATCGGCTGCGTCGTGCATGCGAGCTGCTCGCTGCGCGAACCGGGCTGGGTGCAGCACCACATGGGGCAGAAGCTGATCATCGGCGAGCCGTCCGGCGAGAAGACGCCGCGCGTGCAGCACCTCGCGGCGCTGCTGGAGAAGGCAGGCTTCGAAGCCGTGCTTTCCGAGCAGATCCAGAAGGACGCCTGGTACAAGCTGTGGGGGAACATGACCGTCAACCCGGTGAGCGCGATGACGGGCGCCACCACCGACCGCATCATGGACGACGAGCTGGTGCGCGGCTTCATCTCCGCGGTGATGCTGGAGGCGCGCGAGATCGGCGCACGCGTCGGCATCCCGATCGCGCAGCAGCCCGAGGACCGCCACCAGGTCACGCGCAAGCTGGGCGCGTTCAAGACCTCGATGCTGCAGGACGTCGAAGCCGGCAAGCCGGTGGAGATCGACGCCCTGGTCACGGTCGTGCGCGAGATGGGCCGGATGACCGGCGTGCCCACGCCTTTCACGGACGCGCTCCTGGGCCTCAGCCGGCTGCACGCGCGCGTGCACGGCCTGTACTAGATGTCGGCGATCCCCGCCCCGGCCCGCGCGATCAGCGGCGCGGCCTTCGCCACCCTGCTGCTGATCGCCCTGATGATGGGCGCCAACCACGTCGCCGCGCGGCTGGCCTTCAACCACGGCGTCGACGTCGCGACCGCGGTCGTGTTCCGCAGCACGGTGACGGCGTTGGTCATCGTCGCCATCCTGGCGTCGCAGCGCGTCAAGGTGCGCTTCAGCGCGCGGCATCGCAGATACCTGCCGGTCATCGGCCTGCTGATCGGCATCCAGAGCCTGTGCCTCTATTCCGCGGTGGCACGGCTGCCGGTGGCGCTGGCCCTGCTGGCGTTCAACACCTACCCGCTGTGGACGGCGTTCTGGTCCTTCGTCGTCTACCGCAAGCGGCCCGAGAAGGCGATGGTCGTGGCCATGCCGGTGATCCTGGTCGGGCTGGCGCTGGCGCTCGACGTCTTCGGCGCGGCGTCGGGGCTGGGTGCGGGCGGGCAATGGGCGCGCATCGGCGCCGGGGTCGCCTTCGCGCTGGCGGCCGCGGGCACCTTCGGGCTGGCGCTGGTGTTCACGCAGCACGAAGCCGGCGACGTCGACGGCCGCGTGCGCACGGCGACCACGATGGCCATCGCCGGCCTGATCGCGCTGGCGACCGTCGCCGCGCAGGGCGGCTTCCACCTGCCGACCGCGCCCGCCGGCTGGGGCGGCCTGGTGGCGTTGACCTTCCTGTACGGCACGGCGTTCACCATCATGTTCACCGTGCTGCCGCGCCTGGGCGTGGTCGGCAACTCGGCGATCATGAACGTGGAGCCGGTCTTCGCGCTGGTGCTCGCCTGGCTGATCCTCGGCCAGGCGATCGCGCCGGTGCAGGTGGCCGGCGCGCTGCTGGTCGTCGGCGCCGTGATGGCACTCGGCCTGCGCAGGAAGTGAAAGGGGCGGCATGGACATCGGCTTCATCGGTCTCGGCGTCATGGGCGCGCCCATGGCCACGCACCTCGCGAAGGCCGGCCACCGGCTGACGCTGCTGGACCGCGACGTCGACGCAGCGCAGCGGCTGGCGGCGACGCTCGGTGCGCCCTCCCGCGTGGCCGCGACGCCGCGCGAGGTGGCGGCCGCCAGCGAGGTGGTGATCACGATGCTGCCCAACGGGCAGGTGGTGCAGCAGGTCGCGCTGGACGACGACGGCCTGGTGCAGGGCTGGCGCGCGGGTTCCATCCTGCTGGACACCTCGTCGTGCGAACCCTGGCTCACGGAACGGACCGGGGCCGCCATCGCCGGGCGCGGCGGCCGCATGGTCGACGCGCCGGTCTCCGGCGCGCAGTGGGGCGCCGTCGATGCGCAACTCGTGTTCATGGTGGGCGGTGCCGCCGAAGATCTCGCGCGCGTGCGCCCGCTGCTGGACGTGATGGGACGCGCCGTGTTCCACCTGGGCGGACTGGGTGCCGGCCACGCGATGAAGTGCATCAACAACTGCATCACGGCGGTCACCCTGGCGAACACGGCCGAAGGCCTGGTGGCGGGCAAGCGCTACGGGCTGGACCCGCAGGCCATGGTCGACGTGCTGAACGCCTCCACGGGCGGCTCGTGGATCACGCAGACGCACTTCAACCAGCGCGTGTTCAACCGCGCCTTCGACGACCCGTTCAAGCTGGAACTGATGCTCAAGGACATGGGCATCGCCATGGCGCTCGCGCGCGAGACCGGCTCGCCGGCGCCGTTGTGGGGCCTGGGCGAACAGCTGTGGCGCATGGCGGACCACGCGGCCGGGCCTGGGGCGAGCGTCAGCGAGCTGGTGCGGTGGGTGGAGCGGCAGTCGGGCACCGAACTCACGCCAGGGGCCACGCCCCGCGAACCGTAGCCCTGCGCACGGTGACCCGCGGCACGTGACCGGGGTCACTTACGCGGGTCGGCGGTGCGGCGGATCATGTCCCGGCACTTGCTGCGCCCGCCGGGCGCGCATCGCGTCGTCCCGGCCGAGGCCGGGGATGTGCCCACGACCCACCCGGTGCCCAGCCCATGAACCTGCCGACCCTGCTTCCCTCGCGCCGCGCGGCATCCGCCCTGGCCCTCGCCGCGGCGGCCCTGGTCCTTTCCGCCTGCGGCGGCAACGACGACGCCCTGCCTTCGGGCGGCAATCCTCCGCCGGGCGCACGGGGGCCCGCCGCGCCCGCGAGCCTCACCATGGGCTACGGCGTGCGCACCTTCAGCTTCACCTGGTCGCCGTCGGAGGGTGCCACCAGCTACAAGCTGTTTGAGGATGCGGCTGGCAACTCCGGCTTCGTGGAAGTCGCCAGCGGCCTCACGGGCACCAGCCTCAGCATCGACCTCGGACCGCTGCACGAGCGCGTGAACGCGCGCTACGCGGTGCAGGCCTGCAACGCGCAGGCTTGCGGCGGCTACTCGCCCGTGGTCCTGCCCGAGATCAACAAGGCCATCGGCTACTTCAAGGCGTCCAACGTGGGCAGCGACGAGTTCGGCACCAACGTCGTGCTGTCCGCGGACGGCAGGACCCTGGCGGTGAGCGCGCGCAACGAGGCCAGCGACCACCGGGGCGTGCTGCAGGGCGACTTCACCGACAACGACCTGCGGCCGTATTCGGGCGCCGTCTACGTCTTCAGCCTCGGCGATGCAGGCTGGGTGCAGCAGGCCTTCCTGAAGGCGGCCAACGCGGACAGCAGCGACCATTTCGGCGACGCGCTCGCGATCTCGGCGGACGGCAACACCATCGTGGTCGGGTCGCGCGTCGAATCCAGCGCGCAAGCGGGCGTCCACGCCACCCAGCCCGCGCACGACAACAGCGCGAACATGGCCGGCGCCGCCTACGTCTTCAGCCGCTCCGCCGGCACCTGGACGCAGCAGGCCTACATCAAGGCGTCCAATCCCGAGACGCTGGACCAATTCGGCAGCGCGGTGGCGCTCTCCGCCGACGGGAACACGCTGGCGGTCAGCGCGCCCGGGGAAGACAGCGACGTCACCGGCGTCGTGCACGGTCCGGTCGCCGACAACAACCTGCGGCCCGGGTCGGGTGCCATCTACCTGTTCACGCGCGCCAGCGGCACCTGGACGCAGCAGGCCTACGCGAAGGCCTCCAACGCGGGCGAGAACGACTTCGTGGGCACCAGCCTCGCCCTCTCCGCCAACGGCGACGTCCTCGCCGTGGGCGCGCCGAACGAGGACAGCAACCTGACCGGCGTGCACACCACCGCCTTCGCGGACAACAACCTCACGCTGGATGCGGGAGCGGTGTACCTGTTCAACCGGGCCGGCGGCACCTGGTCGCAGCAGGCCTACATCAAGGGCCACGCGGTCGCCACGATCCAGGCGCTGGGCAGCGCCGTCGCGCTCTCCGACGACGGCACGACGCTCATCGCCGGCGCGCACAACGAAAGCAGCGACCTGAAGGGCGTGTTCGCGCCCGGGACGCCGCTCTCCTCCGGCGCCCACCAGTCAGGCGCCGTGTACGTGTTCACCAGCACCGCCGGCGCCTGGTCGCAGCAGGCCTTCATCAAGGCCTCCAACACGGCGCCCGGGGACCACTTCGGCAACCAGGTGGCGGTCTCGGGCGACGGCAACACGGTGATCGTCGGCGCCCACTGGCGCGCGGGGGTGCTGTCCGGGATCTTCGCCGGGACCAGCTTCAACGACGACGACCCCACCGACACCACGGGCGCCGCGTATGTCTTCCGCCGTTCGGGCGGCAACTGGACGCAGCAGGCCTACCTCAAGGCATCGAACAACAACGGCGACGAATTCCAGTTCGGCACCTCGGTGGCGGTGTCCGGTGACGGACGGACGGTGGCCGTGGGCGCCATCTATGAAGCCGGTGGATCGCCCGGCGTGCAGGGCGACCCGGCGAACCAGACGGTCCACAGCGCGGGCGCGGTGTACCTGTACTGAGGCCGGCTAGCGGCCCGCGCGCAGCACCTGCACCGCATGCGGCAGCGATCGCGCCTGCGGCACCCACAAGTCCAGCGCCGCACCCAGCAGCACGGCGGCCACGACCGTGCCCAGCAAAGGCTTCCAGGTGAGCCGCACGGCGGCGGCCAGCCAGCCCTGGCGGGCCACCCTGACCGCCGTGCGCGCCGAGGCGTAGCCGAAGGCGAGCTCCAGCGCCACGGCCAGCAACACCTCGGAGCCGAAGTACAGCAGCACCAGCGAACCGGCGCCCGCGATCACGAGGAAGGCGACGAGGAAGACCACCGCCACGGGGATCACCACGGCGCCCTCGTCCGCGCTGCCCGCCGCCTCCAGCGCGCCGCTGGCCACCTCGCCGAGGGCGGAGCTTCCTTCCGCCGCGTCCGCGAAGCTGGCCTCGGCGCCGCCGCCGCCGAAATCGCCGCCGCCCCCGGACTTCCAGCCCGCCTCTGGTGCACGCACGGCGTCGCCCAGCCGCCAGTTCCCCGGCACGTCCGGAAGGTCGAGCGCCGCATCCGCGGGCAGCGGATCCTCGTCGCGCAGCAGCGAGCGCGCCCACCAGCGCAGGAGGAGCAGGAAGCCGAGATAGCCCACGCCGATCGTCACCAAGTAGCGCAGCGCCAGCGAATCCGAGCCGAGCACCATCTGCAGGTGCGCGGCGGCCCACATCAGGAAGGACACCAGCAGGCCGATCAGCACGCCGTGCAGCCGCAGCGGATGCCGGTGCCGCAGGTGCTGGCGGGTCGCGCTCTCCCAGCGCCGCACCGAGCGCCAGTTGCTCAGGTCCGGTCCGCGCCGGCGCATCGCGGCCGCTACGCCTCCACCGAGAACGGCACCCGCGGCGCGACGGCGCACATCAGCTCGTAGCTGAGGGTGCCGGCGCTCGCGGCGACCTCGTCGATGGGCAGCACCGCGCCGCTCGCCGCGCGGCCCCAGAGCGTGACCTCGCTGCCGAAGCCCGCCTGGGGCACCGGCGTGAGGTCGACCGAGAGCATGTCCATGCTGACGCGTCCCACCAGCCGGGTGCGCACGCCGTCCACCAGCACCGGCGTTCCGGTGGTGCAGTGGCGCGGATAGCCGTCGGCGTAGCCGCAGGCCACGACGCCGATGCGCAGCGGCGCGTCCGCGGTGAAGCTGGAGCCATAGCCCACGGTGTCGCCGGCCTGCAGCTCCTGCACGGCCAGGACGCGCGTGGACAGCGTCATTGTCGGCTGCAGGTCCCAGTGGGCGCTGGTGTGCTCGGGGAAGTCCGGCGCGCTGCCGTACACCGCGATGCCGGGGCGGATCCAGTCGCCGCGCACGCGCGCGTCCTGCGCGTGCCGCAGGGAGGCGGCGCTGTTCGAGAGGGAGCGTTCGCCGGACAGGTCGCGCGTGGCGTCTTCGAAGGCCCGCACCTGGTGCGCGATGCCCCGGGCGCCGTCGGCGTCGCTGAAGTGCGTCATCAGCGAGATCTCCTCGACCTGCGGCAGCGCGTCGAGGCGGGCCCAGGCGGCGCGGAAGCGCTGGGGCGTGAAGCCCAGGCGGTTCATGCCGGAGTTCAGCTTGAGGAACACGCGGTGCGGCACCTGCGTCTTGTGGGCCGCCAGCCAGTCGATCTGCTCGTCGCAATGGACGGTGTGCCAAAGGCCCAGGCGCGAGCACAGCTCCAGGTCGCGCGCCTCGAACACGCCTTCCAGCAGCAGGATCGGCCCGCGCCAGCCGAGGGCGCGCACGCGCTCGGCTTCCTGCAGGTCCAGCAACGCGAAGCCGTCGGCGCCGCGCAGCCCGTCGAACGCGCGCTCGATGCCGTGGCCATAGGCGTTGGCCTTGACGACGGCCCAGACGCGCGCGTCCGGCGCGGCCTGGCGCATGCGGGCGAGGTTGTGGCGCAGGGCCAGGGGATGGACGGTGGCGAGGATGGGGCGCGGCATGGCAGATGGCTCTTCGCGCCCATTCTGTCATTACCCAGCGTGATATAACCCCGTGTCGCTTGGAGACAGCAGAATCCCGACGGGCGTTGGCGCGCCTGGCCCGTCCACCCATAAGCACCGGATGAAGCGCGGTTTCTACACCATCATGGCGGCGCAGTTCTTCTCGTCGCTCGCCGACAACGCGCTGTTCATTGCCGCCGTCGAATTGCTCAGGACCTCCCGGGCGCCCGGGTGGCAGGCCGCTGCACTGGTGCCGATGTTCGCACTCTTCTACGTCGTGCTGGCGCCTTTCGTGGGGGCGTTCGCCGATTCGCGGCCCAAGGGCCAGGTCATGTTCGTCAGCAACGCCATCAAGGTGGTGGGCTGCCTGGCGATGCTGTTCGGCCTGCATCCCCTGCTCGCCTATGCCATCGTGGGCCTCGGCGCGGCCGCCTATTCGCCGGCCAAGTACGGCATCCTCACCGAGCTCCTGCCGCCTTCGCAGCTGGTCAAGGCCAACGGCTGGATCGAGGGCCTCACGATCGCGTCGATCATCCTCGGCATCCTGATGGGCGGCCAGCTCGTGGGACTGGCGGTGTCGTCCAAGCTGCTCGCCCTGGACTTCCCGGTGATCGACACCGGCATGGACACGGCGCCCGAGGCGGCCATCTTCATCCTGATCTTCCTCTACATGCTGGCGGCGTGGTTCAACACGCGCATCCCGCACACCGGGGTGGAGATGCGGCCGATCCCCAAGAACCCGCTGGAACTGGTGCCGGACTTCTGGAGCTGCAACAACCGCCTCTGGCAGGACAAGCTGGGGCAGATCTCGCTGGCGACGACCACCCTCATCTGGGGCGTCACGGGCAACCTCCGCTACATCATGCTGGCGTGGAGTGCCGCGGCGCTCGGCTACAGCACGACCCAGGCTTCCGCGCTGAGCGGTGTCGTGGCGCTGGGCACGGCGGTCGGGGCCGTCGTCGCATCGATGCGCACCCGGCTGGACCGCGCGACCGGCGTGATCCCGCTCGGCATCGCCTCCGGGCTCCTGATCATCGCCATG
This sequence comes from Ramlibacter pallidus, assembly GCF_015070875.1. Taxonomy (GTDB): domain Bacteria; phylum Pseudomonadota; class Gammaproteobacteria; order Burkholderiales; family Burkholderiaceae_C; genus Ramlibacter; species Ramlibacter pallidus. The sequence continues at coordinate 844,517 of NZ_JADDIV010000002.1, read as the reverse complement.
AACTTCATCGACAACGTCTGGGTGGCGATCCCCTTCCTGATCCTGATGGGCGGGCTGGTGGGCTATCTCGTCGTCCCCATGAACGCCCTACTGCAGCACCGCGGCCACAACCTGATGGGCGCCGGCCGCTCGATCGCCGTGCAGAACTTCAACGAGCAGGCCTGCATCCTCGGCCTGGGCGCGTTCTACAGCCTGTCCGCCGGACTCGGCATGTCGGCCTTCGGCGCGATCACCGCCTTCGGCGTGGTGGTGGCCGGGGTGATGTGGATCATCCAGCGCTGGCACAAGCGCAACCTGGTGAAGCACAAGGACGAAGTCGACCACCTGCTGGAGATCGCCCGGCACGACAACGTGCATGGCTGACACCGGCGGGGCCCGCGCGGCGCCCGTCGCCGCGCTGGTCCTGAACGCGTTCGTCTGGGGCCTGTCCTGGTGGCCCTTCCGCCTGCTGCAGGACCACGGCGTGCACCCGCTCTGGTCCACCGCGCTGGTCTACCTCGTTTCCTTCGCGATCTTCCTGGCCTTCCGGCCGCGGGCGCTGGCCGCCTTCCGGGACCACCGGCTGCTGTGGCTGCTGGCGCTCGCCTCCGGAATGACCAACGTCGGCTTCAATTGGGCGGTGACCATCGGCGACGTGGTCCGGGTGGTGCTCCTGTTCTACCTGATGCCCGCCTGGTCGGTGCTGCTCGCCTGGCTCGTGTTGCGCGACAAGCCGGACGCCGCCGCGCTGGTCCGGCTGGTGCTGGCGCTGGCCGGCGTGGCGACCGTGCTGCACACGCCCGGCGCCGGCCTGCCCTGGCCCCGCACGCTCGCCGATGGACTCGCGCTCGCGGGCGGCTTCAGCTTCGCCCTGACCAACGTGCTCCTGCTGCGGCTGAACACCGTGCCGGCGCCTTCGCGCGTGCTGGCGATGTTCGGCGGGGGCGCCGCGCTCGCCGGCAGCGTGGCGGCCGTCGGTCTCGTCCAGGGAGCGGTGCCCGCGCTGCCCGCGCTCACGTTGCCCTGGGGAGGGGTCGCCGCCCTGCTCTCCCTCGGCTTCCTGTGCGGCAACCTGGCCCTCCAGTACGGCGCCTCCCGGCTGCCCGCGCACACGACGGCGCTGGTCATGCTGTCCGAAGTCGTGTTCGCGAGCCTCTCGGCCGTCGCTCTCGGTGCCGGGGAACTCACGGCGCGCACCCTGGCCGGCGGCGCGCTGATCCTCGCCGCCGCGGCCTGGTCCGCTTGGCCGCGCCGGACGGCGGGCGCAGAATAGGCCCATGGCCACCATCTACGACTTCGAGGCGCAGCAGATCGGCGGACAGACCGTCGCCCTGTCGCAGTTCCGCGGCAAGCCGCTGCTGATCGTCAACACGGCAAGCGCCTGCGGCTTCACGCCGCAGTTCGGCGGCCTGGAGGAACTGCACAAGACCTACGGCCCGCGCGGACTGGTGGTCCTGGGCTTTCCCTGCAACCAGTTCGGCAGCCAGGACCCCGGCAGCAACGACGAGATCGCCAGCTTCTGCCAGGTGAACTACGGCGTGAGCTTCCCGATGATGGCCAAGACGAACGTGAACGGGCCCGAGGCGCACCCGCTGTACCGGTGGCTGACCGCCGAAGCGCCCGGCCTGCTGGGGTCCAAGGCCATCAAGTGGAACTTCACGAAGTTCCTGGTGGGCAAGGACGGCCAGGTGATCCGCCGCTATGCGCCGCAGGAGGCGCCGGCCAAGCTGGCGAAGGACATCGAGGCGGCGCTGGCGGCCTGACCGCGGGCAACCCGAACAGCGGCCGCAGCCAGCGGCTGCGGCGGATCACCGCGGTCAGCCCCCAGCAGCCGAGGATCGTCCCCGCCACCACCACGGGCGCTTCCAGCACCGCCGGCCAGCGCAGCGGCGCGAGCCAGAACACCAGCACGATGATCACGGTCTGGTGCAGGACGTACCAGGGGTACACCGATTCGTTCGCCCACGGCAGCCAGCGCCACGGGCGGTTCAGCAGCCGGTGCGCCCACCCGAGCAGCGCCAGGACCGTCGTCCACAGGTACAGGTCGGCCGCCAGCCGCGCGGCGAGCGTCGGCCCTGACGCCAGCGCGCGCAGCGTGAGGTACGCGACGAAGGCGGCGCCGGACAGCGCGAGCAGGTTCCAGCGCAGCCGCAGCACCTCGGCCCACCAGCCAGCGTCCACGCCGATCCACCAGCCGTAAAGGAACAGCGTGAAGTACACGGCGTGCAGCCAGGCGTCGCCGACCAGGTCGTGCGTCGGCGGGAAGTGCGGCCACAGCAGCAGCGACCACAGGGCGAGCGGCGCGAGGGGCCACGCCACCAGCCGCCAGCCGCGCAGCCGCAGGAAGGCCGCGTGCAGCCGCGCCCCCGCGCCCTGCCGCAGCCAGGGCAGCACCAGCAGCAGCGCCGCGGTGTAGAGCCAGAGGTAAGGCAGGTACCAGAGGTGGTTCCAGGTGATGCCGAAGTCGGATCCGTCGAAGGCGCCGCGCGGCCAGGGTCCGCCGCCGAAGTAGCGTCGCAGGAAGTCGACGAAGCCGGGTCCGGTGCTGCCGTTGGCGAGCGCCTGGGCATAAGGCTGGAACGGCACCACCACCAGCATGCCGAACGCGAGCGGCAGCAGCAGGCGCCAGGAACGCTGCCGCAGCAGGCCCGGCCGGCCCGTGCCGCCGCGCTGCAGGAAGCCGAACGCCAGCCCGGAGACGAGGAACACCAGGTCCATCCTCCACAGGTTCAGCGCCCGCATCGGCCACTGCAGCCAGGTGGCGGCGTCCGGGCTTTTCAAGTGCCAGTGCCACCCGGCCACGTAGTACATGGCCACGTGGTACAGGATGACCAGGGCGAAGGCGAGCGCGCGCAGGGCGTCGATGTCGTGGCGGCGTTGCATGGCGGTTCCGGGAGTCGCGAAGCGGCGCAGTCTGGCTTCGGGGCCGTGGCTCGCGGGCGGCGGCGTGACGGTTCGCGGGCACCGTGGGACGGACGGTGGCGCGCGGGGACGAATTCCGGCGGGCAGGGACCGTCCACTTAGACTCCGGCCATGTCCAGCACGTCCCCGGACTGGTTCGTCCGCTACCAGCCCTGGCGCCGCCAGGCGGAGATCGGCTTCTGGGTGGTCATCCTGGCGGCCGAGGTGGTCTTCAACACCTTCACGTCCTGGATCGACCTGCGCCGGGGCGGCGCCGACTTCCCCCTGTGGCGCCCGGCGGTCTGGGAGGTGACGAGCACGCTGGTGATCGGCCTGCTGATCCCGGCCGTGGTGGCCTTCGAGCGCCGGTTCCCCTTGCATTGGGGCACGCTGCGGCGCCACCTGCCGTGGCACCTGGCCGCGACGGTGGTGTTCTGCGCCGTCCACGTGGTCCTGATGATCGCCCTGCGCAAGGCCGTGCATGCGGCGATCGGCGACAGCTACCCGGTCAGCGACCTGGCCCGGGTGTTCGCCTACGAATACCTGAAGGACGTGCGGACCTATGCCCTGGTCCTGGTCGCGGTCTGGTCGTACCGGCTGCTCCTGATGCGGGTGCGGGGCGAAGCCCGGCTGCTGGATCCCCCCGAGCCGGCGGCCGGGGCAGCGCCGTCCCCGCCCCCCGGCCCGGCGCCACGGCCCGAACGCTTCCTGGTCCGGAAGCTGCGCAAGGAGTTCCTCGTCGCGGCGAACGACATCGAATGGCTGCAGGCGCAGGGCAACTACGTCGGGCTGCACGTGCGCGGCCACGATTACCTGCTGCGTTCGACGCTGACCGAATTCCTGGACCAGCTCGACCCGACGCGGTTCGCCCGGGTGCACCGCAGCTACGCCGTCAACCTGGACCACGTCGCCGAGATCGAGCCCCTCGACGCCGGCGACGCCCGGCTGCGGATGAAGGACGGCAGCCCGGTGCCGTGCAGCCGGCGCTACCGCGACGCGCTGGGACGCGGCTGAGCGGGCGGCGGGCGATCGGAACGCGCCAGCTGGCGCGCGCGAAGCCTGCGTGAAGCCCGCGTTCACGCAGGCTTCATCCGGCGCGCGCGGGCGCGTCCGAGCATCGGCTCTCCGAACGAACGAAGGAGAACCATGAAGACGCTGTTCGCCCAGTCCGCCCTCACGAAAGTCGTCGTGCTGGTGCTGCTGATCCTCTTTGCCGGCCTGCCGCTCGCGCGCATCGCCGGCCTCATCGACGAACGCGGCCAGAGCCGGCAGCACGCCGCGCAGGAACTGGCCGTCCGGCATGCGGGGCCGCAGGTGCTCGCCGGGCCGTTCCTCGTGATCCCCTACACCGAGCGCTGGGTCGAGGAGCAGCTGGACGACAAGGGACAACCCAAGGCCCACGTCCCCCGCAGCAAGCAGCGCGCGCACATCGTGTTCCCGGAACGCGCCGACCTGCGCGGCAAGCTCGACGCCCAGGAGCGTTATCTCGGCATCTTCAACATCCTGTTCTACGACCTGCACGGCACGCTGACCGGACGCTTCCCCGCGTTCGACCCGGCGTCGTTGCCGCGGACGGAAAAGGCGTCCACGCTCGAGGCGCAGCCGCCGGTGCTGGCCATGGCGCTGAGCGACCTGCGCGGCCTGCAGGGCGCGCCGGTGCTGCGCGTCGCCGGCGAGGGCGGCCGCTGGCAGCCGCGCGTGCCGGGCCTGCCGCAGGACAGCTGGCTCGCCGGCGGCATCCACGCGCCCTTGCCGGCGGGCGCGCAGAAGGCCTTCGACGCCAGGCAGCCGCTGGCCTTCGACGTGCAGATGGTGGTGGTCGGCCAGGAGCGCCTGTCCATCGTGCCGCTGGCCGACGAGAACACCGCGCAGCTCAGTTCCAACTGGCCGCATCCCAGCTTTGGCGGCGAGTTCCTGGCTTCGCGGCGGAGCGTCACCGACAAGGGCTTCGAAGCCCAGTGGTCGGTGTCGTCGCTGGTGAGCTCCGCACGCACGCAGCTGCTGCAGGCCGCGAAGCCGGAACGCGGCGCACCGGCGAGCGCCGCCATGGCGCTGGACAGCTTCGACATCAGCCTGATCGAGCCGCTGAACGTCTATGCGATGACGGAGCGCGCCGTGAAGTACGGCCTGCTGTTCGTGGGGCTGGTGCTGATGGCGGCCTTCATGTTCGAACTGTTCGCGCGGCTGCGCCTGCACCCGGTGCAGTACGGGCTGGTGGGCCTCTCGATCACGCTCTTCTTCCTGCTGCTGCTGGCGCTGTCGGAGAAGATCGCCTTCAGCCTGGCCTACGCGAGCGCCGCCGGCGCCAGCACGCTGCTGCTCACGGTCTACTTCAGCGCCGTGCTGCGCGGATGGAAGCGCGGCCTCGGCCTGGGTGTGTACGTGGGCGTCCTGTACGCCGCGCTGTACGGCCTGCTCTCCTCCGAGGACAACGCCCTGCTGCTCGGCTCGCTGCTGCTGTTCGGCCTGCTGGGACTGCTGATGCTGGGCACCCGACGCGTCGACTGGTACGCCCTGTCCTCGCGCACGCCGCCGGCGGCGGCTTCAGCCTGAGGCCAGGCGCGGCAGCGTGAAGGCGGCGCGCGCGCCGCCTTCCGCGCCGTTGTCGAGGGCCACCGTGCCGTGGTGCAGGCTCGCGATGTGGCGCACGAAGCTCAGGCCGAGCCCCGTGCTCTTCTTGCCCGTCGCGGGCCGCGCCAGCGAGTAGAACTTCTCGAACACCTTGTCGCGCGCATACGAGGGGATGCCCGGGCCCTGGTCGCGCACGTCGATGCGCGCCGCGTCGCCCTCGACGGCAAGCCGCACCCGCACCACCCCGCCGTCGGGCGAGAAGTCGATCGCGTTGTCGACCAGGTTGCCGAGTGCGAGGCGCAGCAGGAAGCGGTCGCCTTCGGCCAGCGCGTCGCCTTCGCCTTCGCGCACGATGCGCACCTGGCGCGGCGCCGCCGCACCGGCGGCCGCGGCCAGCACTTCGTCGAGCAGCGGGCCGAGCGCCACCGCTTCGACGCGCGCCAGCGAACGGCGCGTCTCCAGCAGCGTCAGCTCCATCATGCGGTCCACCACTTCCTGGATGCGACCGGTCTCGCGGCTGATGTTGCCCAGGAACTTCTGCCGCTGCTGCGCCGGCATGTCACCGTCCTGCAGCAGCTCGGCCGCGCCGCGGATCGCCGACAGCGGGCTCTTGAGTTCGTGCGTGAGCGTCTGCACGTAGTCGGCGACGTAGTTGCGGCCCGCCAGTGCGTCGCGCATCTCGCCGAAACCTTCGCGCACGATGCGAACCGCCTCGCGCGCCAGCGCCGCCGGTTGCAGCCGCCGCTGGGAGCGCACGTAGCGCAGGAAGTCGGTGAGCAGCCCGAAGGGCCGCGCCACCCAGATCGACATCAGCAAGGCCAGCAGTGCCACGCCGACGGCGGACAGCACGCCCACGTACAGCGTCTTGCGCCGCGCCTCCTCCACGAACCGGCCGAAGCTCTGGGTCGGCTTGCCCACCGAGACGGCGCCGACGATGGTGCCGTTCCACCGCACGGGCGCGCCCACGTACATCACGGAAGTGTTCAGCCGGTCCGGCACGTCGGCCGTCGTGCGCGCGCCGTACTGCCCGCGCAGGGCCAGCAGCACCTCGTTCCAGCGGGAATGGTCGGCGCCCACCGCCCGGCTCAGCGAATCGAACACCACGATGCCGTTGCGGTCCGTCACCAGCAGCCGCAGCTCCACCTTGTCCTTGGTCACGCTGAAGATGCGGGCCTCGAAGCGGCGGGCATAGACGGACGCGAAGAGGGGCCCGAGGCGGCCGGCGTCGATGACGCCGTCCCGCACGTCCTGCTCCACCAGGCTGGCGAGCAGCTGCGAGGTCTCCACCAGCGATTCCTCGGCCGACTCGCGGTAGCGCGGGTCCAGGTCGGCCAGCACCCGGTACAGCAGGAAGGCCGTGCCGGCCGTGTAGATCAGCAGGATCGCGATGAAGATGCGGCTGCGCTTGCTCATGCGCGCGGCGGCAGTTCTTCCTGCAACGCATAGCCCGTGCCGCGCACGGTGCGGATCGGCTCCACCTCCGGCGCCACCGCCTTCAGCTTGGCGCGCAGCGTCTTGATGTGCGCGTCCACCGTGCGGTCGAAGCTGTCGCTGGCCTCGTCCCACACCTGGGCCAGCAGTTCCTCGCGCGTGTAGACGCGCCCCGGCTTGCGCAGCAGCAGGCGCAGGATGCCGTACTCGTAGCGCGAGAGCTCCAGCAGCGCGCCGTAGTAGCGGATGCGGTGGCGCTCCTCGTCCAGCGCGAAGGGGACGGCCGGCGTCTCGGTGCCGGCGGGTGCGCGCGTGCTGCGGCGCAGGATCGCCCGCACGCGGGCGGCCAGCTCACGCGGCGAGAACGGCTTGGCCACGTAGTCGTCGGCACCGAGCTCCAGGCCCACGACGCGGTCGATCTCGTCGCTGCGCGCGGTGAGGAACAGCATCGGCACCTCGCTTCCGCCTTCCAGCGCCTGCAGCTCCTTGAACAGCTGGAAGCCGTTCAGGTCCGGCAAGCCGACGTCCAGCACCACCAGTGCCGGCCGTTCCTGCTGGAAGGCGCGGACCGCATCGGCGCCGGTGGCGCACCACGCGGGCGCGAAGCCGTCGTTCGCCAGCGCATAGACGATCGTGTCGGCGATCGCCGGTTCGTCCTCCACCACCAGGATGCGCGGCTTGCTCGTCATGCGCGCATGGTAGCGCCCGTCAGGCAGGGGGCCGCAGCGCGGCGTCCAGCACCTCGACCCAGTGCCGCACCGGCTTGCCGGTGCCGCCTTGCAAGTGCGTGATGCAGCCGATGTTGGCCGAGAGGATCGCCTCGGGCTCCAGCGCCTGCAGGTGGCCGAGCTTGCGGTCGCGCAGCGTGTGGGCGATGTCCGGGTGCAGCACGGAGTAGGTGCCGGCCGAACCGCAGCACAGGTGCGATTCGTTCAGCGCGATCCGCACGTCGAAGCCGAGCGCGCGCATCCCCTGCTCGACGCCGCCGCGCAGCTTCTGCCCGTGCTGCAGCGTGCAGGGCGGGTGGTAGGCGAACACGCCCGGCCGCGCCCGCACCTTGTCCTTCAGCACGGGCACCAGGTCCACCAGCAGCTCGCTCAGGTCGCGCGTCAGCGCCGAGATGCGCGCGGCCTTCCCGGCATAAGCCGCGTCCTCCTTGAGGAAGTGTCCGTACTCGCGCACGGTCACGCCGCAGCCCGAGGCGTTCATCACGATCGCCTCGACTTCACCGCGCTCGACGTGCGGCCACCAGGCGTCGATGTTGGCGCGCATCTGCGCGCGGCCGCCCTCCTGGTCGTTCAGGTGGAAGCGCACCGCGCCGCAGCAGCCGGCCTCCTTCGCGACGACCACCTGCACGCCCGCGGCGTCGAGCACGCGCGCGGTGGCGGTGTTGATGTTGGGCATCATCGAAGGCTGCACGCAGCCGGCCAGCATCAGCACCTTGCGCGCATGCGTGCGCGTGGGCCAGGCGCCGGCGTCCTGGCGGGCGGGGACCTTCTCGCGCAGGCGCGCGGGGAGCAGCCCGCGCACCGCCTTGCCGACCGCCATCGCGGGGCCGAACAGCGGTGAGGTCAGGCCCTCCTTGAGCGACCAGCGCAGCGCCCGCGACGGCGCGCCACGCGCCACCTTGCGCTCCACGATGCCGCGGCCGATGTCCACCAGGTGGCCGTAGTCGACGCCGCTCGGGCAGGTGCTCTCGCAGTTGCGGCAGGTCAGGCAGCGGTCCAGGTGCAGCTGCGTCTTGCGCGTGGGCTCGTGGCCCTCCAGCACCTGCTTGATCAGGTAGATGCGTCCGCGCGGGCCATCGAGCTCGTCGCCGAGCACCTGGTAGGTCGGGCAGGTCGCCGTGCAGAAGCCGCAGTGCACGCACTTGCGCAGGATGGCTTCGGCCTCCGTGCCTTCGGGCGTGCCCTGGAATTCGGGGGACAGGTGGGTCTGCATCAGAGCTGCGCGTAGAGGCGGCCACGGTTGAAGATACCGGCGGGGTCGAACTGCCGCTTGAGCCGCTCGTGCAGCGTGGCGAGCGCGGGCGCGAGCGGCGTCAGCCGGTGGGTCGCATCCGCGCGCGACGTGCGGAACAGGGTCGCATGGCCGCCGACGGCGAGCGCGGCTTCGCGCACCTGCGCGCCCTGCTCCGGCGTGACGCGGACCCAGCGCTGCGCGCCGTGCCATTCGACACAGGGCGCTTCGGGCAGGTCGAGCACGGGCGCGGTCTGGGGCACGGACAGGCGCCAGAGGTCGCGACCTTCCAGCGTGGTGAACCAGGGCAGCCGCTGCTCGCGGCAGGCGAGCCAATCCGGCGTGGCTTGCGCGGCATCCACGCGCTCGCCGCCCAGCGTGCGGCAGGCGGCGTCGACGGCGGCGACCGCGCCGCGCAGGCGCAGGAACAAGGTGCCGGCGCCACCCTCGGCGCTCCAGCGGCTCGCGTTCAGCGGCAGCGGCTGGCCGCCCCAGGCGTTCAGGCGCTCCAGCGCCTGCGCTTGCGACAGCTCGAAGCGCAGCGTCGCTTCGCCGGGCGGGACCGGCAGCACCTTCAGGCTGAGTTCCGTCAGCAGGCCCAGCGTGCCCATCGCACCGGCCATCAGGCGCGAGACGTCGTAGCCGGCCACGTTCTTCATCACCTGGCCGCCGAACACCAGGTGCTCGCCGCGGCCGTTGACGAGGTTCAGCCCCAGCACGTAGTCGCGCACCGCGCCGACGCTGGCGCGGGCCGGGCCCGAGAGCCCCGCCGCGACCATGCCGCCCACCGTGGCGCCGGGGCCGAAGTGCGGGGGCTCGAAGGGCAGCGACTGGCCGGCGCCGGCGAGCACCTGCTCCAGTTCCGCCAGCGGCGTGCCGGCGCGCACCGTCACCACCAGCTCGCTGGGTTCGTAATTCACGACACCGCGCAGTTCGCGCGTGTCCAGCAGCTCACCCTCGAGCCGCTCGCCGTAAAAGTCCTTGCTGCCGCCACCGCGGATGCGCAGCGGCCGCCGCTCTTGCGCGGCGGTGCGGACGCGGGCGATGAGGTTGGCGAGGGCGGGCTCCATGGCGGTGGATGTTACGTGCAGCGCGGGGAGATGCCCGGCCGGGGCGCGCTGAAATTTTCGCGGCTCAGTCGATGAAGAAATTGGTGGGCAGGCCGGGGACGTCCACGCGGACCGCGAACACGCAGCCGGAGTGCGGGAACGCTTCCAGTTCCTCCGGCGCACGGCCATGGCGCGCGGTGGTGAGGTACAGCGTGCGCAGGTCCCCGCCGCCGAAACACGGCATCGTCGGACAGCGCGCCGGAACGGCGGACTCCGCGGCGACCCGGCCGTCCGGCGCGATCCGCAACAGCCGCCCGCCTTCGAACATCGCCACCCAGTAGTGGCCTTCGGCGTCCACCGCCGCGCCATCCGGACGGCCTCCGTAGCCGGCCTGGCCGGGCTTCCAGCCGGCGGGCTTCGCGGGGAACGCCCGGAAGATGCGGTGCCGGCGCATCACGTTGGCGCCCGCTTCCCAGTCCCATGCGTGGATCGCGTGCTGCGCAGTGTCGCTCCAGTAGACCGTGCGCCCGTCGGGCGACCACGCCAGGCCGTTCGCGCTGGTGGCGTTGTGCGCCTTCAATTGCACGATCGGACGGCCGCCGTTGCCGTTGTCCGGACGGCAGTCCATGGCGTAGAGGTCGGCCTTGCGCGCGTCCTTCGGCTCATAGTAGGTGCCGGCCCAGAAGCGGCCGGCGGGGTCGGCCTTGCCGTCGTTGAAGCGCGTGTGCGTCCCGTGCTGGAAGCGCACCAGCGGCTCCAGCGGCCCGCCCCACCTGCGGGCGCGGTAGAGGCCGTCGCGCAGCGCCAGCACCAGCCCGCCGCTCGCCGCCGGCGCGATGCAGCCCGGCTCCTGCGGCAAGTCCCAGTGCTCCCCGGCGCCAGTGGACGGATTCCAGCGGCGCACCCGGCACGCCGGGATGTCGACCCAGTACAGGCACTGCTCGCGCGGGTGCCAGAAAGGCGATTCGCCCACCTGGTCCGGCGTGGCGACCGCCACCTCCCACTTCATCGCGCGGGTTCCACCTCGATGGCCATCTGCGCGACCATCGTCTCGCCCGGCTGCAGCACGCGGATGCCGAGGTCCTCGCCCGCCGCGCCGCCAGCCTGCAGCTGCATGGCGTTGTTCACGTGGCTGACCGGCTCGATCGCGACGAAGGGCCGCGTGGCATTGGTGAACACCACCAGGCGGGTGAGGTCCGACCGCACGCGCACCTGCATCACCGCGTCGCGCAGCTGCACCACGCCGTCCCAGCCGTCGAAGCAGTGGTCGACGTCGAGCGTTTCGCATTCCGCGTCCAGGCCCCCGGTAGGCACGCGGCCGGTCGGCAGCTTGTCGGGCCCCATCTCCCAGCGGCCGCCGGCGCGGAAGGCGATGCGGCTGCCGGGCCGCTTGGTGAAGTAGGGATGCCAGCCCAGGCCGGCCGGTGCGGGCAGCGGCGCCTGGTTGGTGATGGCCAGCGTGAGCTCCAGCCCCCCAGGCGTGAGGCGGAAGGTGTCGGAACAGTCGAAGGCGAAGGGCCAGCCGCTGTCGGGCCGGTGCTCGTACGCCAGCATCGCGGTGGTGGCGTCCTGGTCCAGCACGCTCCAGGGCCGCTGCCAGCCGACGCCGTGGATGGCGTGCGGCTCGTCGCCGTTGTTGCGCACCAGCGGGTGCTGCGTGCCTTGCCAGACGAGCTGGGCGTGGGCGATGCGGTTCGAGAAAGGCACGAGCGGATAGCAGCCCGACAGCCGTGCGTTCGTGAGCTGGGCCGCGGGCGTCGACCGCAGCACCGGCTGCCCATCCATCCACAGGCCCGCGATGGAGCCGCCCAGGCCGGGATGCAGCTCGCAGCGCAGCCGGCCGGCTTGCAGTTCGATCATGCGCTTGTCTCCTTGCGTCCCATTGTGCATGGGCCGGAGACAAAAAAAGGGGCCCGCCGAGGCGGGCCCAACATCCAAAGGAGATCCTTGCTTGCTCGTTCACTGCGCGCGGCGTGCCACCGCGCGCCGCGCTGCATGGGTCAGCGGTTGTAGGCGGTTTCGCCGTGGCTGCTGATGTCGAGGCCTTCGCGCTCCTCTTCCTCGGTGACGCGCAGGCCCACCAGGAGGTCGACGATCTTGTAGGCGATGAAGGCGACCACCGCGGACCACACCACCGTGGTCAGCACGCCCTGGAACTGGATCCAGACCTGGCCGCCGATGGAGTAGTCGGGGTTGACCTTGTTGGCCACGTAGTCGTACACGCCGGTGCCGCCGAGGGACGGCGAGGCGAACACGCCGGTCAGCAGCGCACCCAGGATGCCGCCGACGCCGTGGACGCCGAACACGTCCAGCGAGTCGTCCGCGCCGAGCATGCGCTTGAGGCCGTTGACGCCCCACAGGCAGATCACGCCGGCCGCCAGGCCGATGACCAGCGCGCCCATCGGGCCGACGAAGCCGCAGGCCGGGGTGATGGCGACCAGGCCGGAGACGGCACCGGAGGCGGCGCCCAGCATCGAGGCCTTGCCCTTGGAGAGCGCTTCACCCGCGATCCACGACAGCGTGGCGGCGGCGGTGGCGACGATGGTGTTGACGAAGGCCAGGGCCGCGACGCCGTTGACTTCCAGGTTGGAGCCGGCGTTGAAGCCGAACCAGCCCACCCACAGCAGCGAGGCACCGACCATCGTGAGCGTCAGGCTGTGGGGCGTGAGCGATTCCTTGCCGTAGCCCAGGCGCTTGCCGATCACGTAGGCGCCGACCAGGCCGGCCACACCGGCGTTGATGTGCACCACGGTGCCGCCCGCGAAGTCGAGCGCGCCCTTGGCCCAGAGCCAGCCGGCGGCAGCCGTCACGGTCTCCAGCGAGGCAGCGTCGGTGATCGCGTCCGGGCCGTCCCAGTACCACACCATGTGGGCGACCGGCAGATAGGCGAACGTGAACCAGATCGCGCAGAACAGCAGCACCGCGGAGAACTTGATGCGCTCGGCGAAGGCGCCGACGATCAGCGCGCAGGTGATGGCGGCGAAGGTGGACTGGAAGCCGACGAAGGTCAGTTCCGGGATCACCACGCCCTTGCTGAAGGTGGCGGCGATGGAGTCGGGCGTGATGCCGGACAGGAACAGCTTGCCGAAGCCGCCGATGAAGGCATTGCCGCTGGTGAAGGCCAGGCTGTAGCCGTAGATCACCCACAGCACCAGGATCATGGAGGCGACCACGAAGACCTGCATCAGCACCGACAGCATGTTCTTGCTGCGGACCAAGCCGCCGTAGAACAGCGCCAGGCCGGGCAGGATCATCAGGAAGACCAGCACGGTGGAGGTGGTCATCCAGGCGGTGTCGCCCTTGTTCGGGACGGGCGCGGGAGCGGCGGCAGCAGGAGCCGGGGCCGCGGGCGCTGCGGTGGCGGCAGCAGCCGCCGCGGGTGCAGCGGCAGCCGCCGGTGCGGCGGGCGCCGCGGGTGCGGCTTCCGCCGGCGCGGCGGTGGTGGCGGCAGCGGGTGCCGCGGGCGTGGCGGGGGCCTGGGCGACGGCGGCGCCGCCGGCCAGCAGGCCGAGGGCCAGGCCCAGGGACGCGAGAAGTTTCCTCATGTCGGTGCTCTCTTGGTGGATATTGAAATGCTCAGAGCGCTTCTTTGCCGGTCTCGCCGGTGCGGATGCGGACGACTTGCTCCAGGTCGTACACGAAGATCTTCCCGTCGCCGATCTTGCCGGTGCGGGCGGCGCCCTCCACGGCTTCGATGACGCGTTCCACGAGGTCGTCGGACACCGCCGCTTCGATCTTGACCTTCGGCAGGAAGTCGACGACGTATTCCGCGCCGCGGTACAGCTCGGTGTGGCCCTTCTGGCGACCGAAGCCCTTGACCTCGGTGACGGTGATGCCCTGCACCCCCATGCCCGAGAGCGCTTCGCGCACTTCGTCGAGCTTGAAGGGTTTGATGATGGCGGTGACGAGTTTCATTGGTGGCTCCTTTGGAACGCGGCTCCGGTCTCAGAACCCGTACTTCACGCCCAGCACCACGCCGGAGCGGCCGAGGTTGCGGCCGCTGGGTGCCAGGTACACGTCGGTGTCGGTGTCGACATAGGCCAGCGAGGCGGTCAGGCCGTTGCCGAAGTCCTTGCCCAGGCCGATGGACCAGTCGGTATAGGAGGCGGCGGAGTTGTTGCGCACGCGCTGGTGGCCGACGTGCGGCGTGACCGTCAGGCCCCAGAAGCCGGTGTCGAACGTGGCGCTGAGGTCCAGGTAGCCGCTGTTCTTGCTGTCGGCGAAGCCGAACAGGTTGGTGGTGGAGTGCGAGTACTTCAGCGTCGCGGGGCCCCAGGTGCCGGCGATGTAGACCTCGGTGGTGTTCGGGTTCACCGGCAGGCTGGAGTTGGGATACAGGTAGCGCAGGACGCCGACGTCCATGCCGAAGTCGCCGAAGGTCGTCTTGTAGCCGCCGTAGACGTCCACTTCCACGCTGGCGTCGCCGCCCGCGTCCTCGATCCAGCGGATGCTGGAGGCCCAGGTGCCGATGTAGAAGCCGCTCTTGTGGCTGAAGTCGGCGCCGCCCTGGATGGCCGGGCGCAGGCGCGACTGCGAGATGCCGCGGTAGCGGTAGTCGGTGACCGCGCCCACGTTGAAGGAGTAGGTGTACTCCGGCTCCGGCGCCGAGGTGCGGGCCTGCGCCATCACGCCCCCGGAAGAAAGGAGGGCGATGGCGGCCAGGGCGACAAGTTTCCGTTGCATGAAGTGATCTCCGTCTGTTTGGGGTGGTCCTGCACACCCGTTAGCAGGACGTGTGCCAGCCGTCTGCCGGATGGGAGAGGGCGTCCGCGACGGCCCAGGCCGCCCCGTTAAGCCGGAGGAGGCCTGCGCGGCCATTTCGCCGCACCATGGCGGTGCCGCACTGCGCCGTTCGCGCGCATGCCCCCCGCCGATGCACCCGAACAGGGAGGAAGGACGCCATGAGCCTGTGTTTGGTGCAAAGCCGCACGCTGGTCGGGCTGGAGGCCGCCGCCGTCACGGTCGAGGTGCACCTGGCCAACGGCCTGCCCAACTTCATGCTGGTGGGCCTGGCCGACACCGAAGTGAAGGAGGCGCGCGAGCGGGTTCGCGCCGCCTTCCTCACCTGCGGCCTGGAGTTCCCGCACAACAAGAGGATCACGGTGAACCTGGCGCCGGCGGACCTGCCCAAGGACTCCGGCCGCTTCGACCTTCCGATCGCGCTCGGCATCCTGGCGGCCAGCGGACAGGTCGACGGCGCCCGGCTGGCCGGCCACGAGTTCGCGGGCGAGCTCTCGCTGTCCGGCGAATTGCGGCCGGTGCGCGGCGCGCTCGCCACCAGCGTGGCCCTGCAGGCGGCCGGCGTGCAGACCTGCCTGGTGCTGCCGCCCGGCAGCGCGGAGGAGGCCGCGCTGGTGCCGGGTGCGCGCGTGGCGCGGGCGCGGCACCTGCTGGACGTGGTGCGGCACTTCGCGCCGGCGGGAGAGGCGATGGAGCCGGACGGTGACGGCTGGTGCGTGCTGCACGCGATGGCGCCGCGGGTGGCGGCGCTCTATCCGGACCTCGCCGACGTGAAGGGACAGGCCGCGGCGCGCCGCGCGCTGGAGATCGGTGCGGCCGGCGGGCACAGCTTGCTGAGGGTGTAAACGAATACACCCGAGACGGTTGTGACCGTGCTGCAGGCTGTTGGCATGATCCGATAGGGCTTCTCAACGGCAGTTGGGCGTCAGCTTGCCCGGGCGCGGGAGGGGTGCCTGTCCAACAACAACGGTAGGGGATTTCAATGCTCAATCTGAGCCGCCTCAGCACGTCGCTCACCAAGCACGGTGCGCACAAGATCGCTTTGCTCATCCGGGATCACGATCCAGACAAGGTTCTTTCCCTGTTATGGGGAAAGGTGCCGGGCATCAACATCGAAGAGGTCCAAGCGCGAAAGAACCTGTCGGCTGGCACGACCGGTCTTACAGTTCCCTCAGTGTGGAAGGAAGCGAAAGCGCGGGGCTCTGAGACCATCAACGCACTGGTCCTGATCGCGATCATCTTCAGCCATCACACGCTGATTGCGGCGATGCGGCAGGGGGCGAAGTCCGACTTCACCGGACGCATCACGAGGGATGTGGAACTTGATGGCAAGGCGTACACGAACTTCGCGCACACGCTGGAGGAGCTTGGATACAGCACCAAGCACACGCAGCAATACGTGGACTTCGACCTTCAACGCCTATTCAAGATTCCCGACTTAAACAGTCTCGCCTTGACCCTGCTGGCGCTGAAGATGAAGACGGCGGGATGGGATGGCACCGGCGACTTGAAGCAGCTTTTGATTGATAACGGTTTCCATGAGGTTTTCGCGACCGACGAGGACCAGTTCGAAGCTTGGCTCTCCAGCGGAAAGCTGACCGCCCCGTCCTTTGAAGATGCCGATTACTTTCTCGACGCCGCAAAGGACTCCGCACCTGCTGGCAAGTACAAGTTCAAGGCCGGTCACAAGACGAAGCAGACCGGTTCAGTGAGCGTGAAGTCGCCCCTCACGAAGAAAACTGCCCAACTCCTGCACAACTACATCCAGAACAAGTTCGATGAACAACTGGTCGCTATCCACGGGCGGGACTGCGTCGGCTGCGAAGTCGCCACGGGCCTTGGTACTTCAATCGACGTAGTCGTCGAGACAGCGAAGCTCCGTTGGTTCTATGAGATCAAAGTCGGCAAGACCCTCAAGGCGTGCATCCGACAGGCCATCCCCCAACTGCTGGAATATGCGTACTGGTCGGCGGAGCCGGTCAAGGTTGACAGGCTTGTAATCGTGGCAGTACACAAGCTCGACAAGCAATCGGAGACCTACTTGCAGAAGCTGCGGGACGATTTCAAGCTGCCGCTCTACTACGAGCAATTCGTGGACGCATAGGCACGCAACAACTGGTCGCAGCCGCACCTCCACGGTAGAATGCTACCACACTACCCTGCTACCGACCTACCTGGGTAGTTTCACCACTTGCTACCAACCTACCTTGGTGGCATGCTATCTACCTTCATGCAATCAGCCGAGGCCACCACAAAGCGCCGGAAAGGTGCAACCTCCTCAAGAGCAGGCGCTGACCTGGCTGCTCAGGAGGAGGTCATTCAAACGAGCTTCCGTCTTCCTCGGAGCCGGTGGACGAAGCTACAGCGGCTCTCCATCGAGGAGAGGCTGACCGTTCAATCAATCATCATCACGGCGCTTGAGAACGAGTTTGCACGCCGTGGGCAGAAGTTCTAAGGAAACATGAAAACCCGCACTGATGAAGCCGCCAACCAAGCATCGGCAGACTTCGAAAACTTCATCGCAGGCCGGAAGTTCAAGACGATTCTTGCTGATCCCCCGTGGCAGTTCCAAAACCGGACCGGGAAGGTTGCTCCCGAGCACAAGCGCCTGAATCGCTATGGGACTATGACCTTGGACGATATCAAGGCACTGCCCGTCGCCAATGCGGCTGCAGACACTTCACACCTGTACCTGTGGGTCCCCAACGCTCTCCTGCCGGAAGGTCTGCAGGTCATGGAGGCTTGGGGCTTCAAATACAAAGCCAACGTCGTTTGGCAAAAGATTCGGAAAGATGGCGGACCTGACGGGCGAGGCGTCGGCTTCTACTTCCGCAATGTGACCGAGATTCTTCTGTTTGGCACCCGGGGCAAGAACGCCCGGACGCTAAAGCCAGGGCGGAGCCAAGTGAACATCATGTGCACGCGCAAGCGTGAGCATTCGCGAAAGCCCGACGAGCAATACCCGCTAATCACGTCCTGCAGTCCTGGTCCGTTCCTTGAGATGTTCGCCCGTGGAGAGCGCGAAGGTTGGGCGATCTGGGGAAATCAGGCCAACGAGGATTACAGGCCCACGTGGGACACCTATGCGAATCATTCCCAGCGGCACCTCACCGACTTGGCGGAGGTTTAAGCCGGATCGCCGGAATTGGGAGGCCCAGCCTCAAAGGGGCTGCCGTTCCTATACAAGGCGATAGAATTCGGCTCATGGACTAAGCAATCTCGCGCGGAGAATCAAATTCGCCCTGTCGTTAACCCCCGGAAAGCTACGTTAGTTGTTGCTCACTTACGAGCTTTCCGGTATAATGGGACATATACGCTGGAATTACGCATTCCGACGTGAAGGGAGCCAGCGGCTCCTTTTTTGATGGCCAATCCCCCAGCAGGGACGGCGGTTGGAACATCAGGACGCCTTCCCAGAGAGTAGGACCTTAACCCGGTGGGGCGGAGGCGGCATTGCCGTTTTCGTATGTGTCTGACAAGCGCGGGGAAGTACAGCAGCGCGTCCGGGCAAAGCGCGGTTCGGCCCGGTAGTTCAGATTTGAGGCAAGCGCCGGTGGTTCCGGTGACTACACGTCCTCAAATTTCACTACGCCTACAGATAGAAGAACTCAGAGAGTGCAGGACGGCCTTAAAAACGTGTGGATGCACGGGCCGGGTGGCTTGTCCCCTAATGCAGCCTGTCGGTGGACCCCGAGCTTTACGGGGCTTCAAAATCCACTGTGGAACGAATCTTCGCCCTGAATGGTAGTGACATGCAGAGCATGTGAATCAGTCAAGTCCAGTCCACGATAGCTGTTGCACAGATGCATTTCACCGATGCACGGAGGCACTTAACGGTTATCTATGGGGACTGGGCTGAAGCTGCTGCATGGTCAATCGCGCAGACATACAGGCATAGACGCCCTAAGACAAGCTGGCGCATAGACGCGCTCTTCATCGGCTCAAGTCGAGCCACCTAATCACTTCACAGCTTCTCCAGCAGCCCGCTAACTGCGCAGGCGGTTGGTGCATCGCTATTTCGGGACCATAGCCCCAACAACAACGACACAAAGGAGACAACAACAATGACTCGTCACGAACTCACCGCACTCACCTATACCGAAGCCGACCTCGCCCTGTGGCGAATCAAGGGGCTGCTGTCGGAGAGCCTCCGCTATGCCGAAATTTGCCACATCCTGAATAGGGAGGGATACAAGACCATCCGTGGACGCGAGTGGACAGAGAACAACCTTCGAATTCTGATGTTCCGTCTCCGCAATGGTGTGCGGACCTTCTACGCTGCAAGCAAGAGGCGCGTAGGCTTGTCGCTTACTCCAGTGCAGTAAAGCACTGGTAATGAGACACACCTTTGCGGTGTGATCTGATGAATGCGTGGTCCGCGAAAACGAGTGATGCTCCCGCATGACCTTGCCGTGCGGTGGAACTCCGCGGCCTCGCAGACCAGAGCGCCTCGCTTGGAGAGGCGTTCAGCAAGTAGCGTTTCTGTTTCGCGAGAGCCAACTGAGGTGGCGGCGACGCCAGCACCAACTGGTGTGCACCGGCAACGTGTCTGCGTCACCTAAGCGCGAGCCATGAGGTTGCTCTGCGACGTTAGACCTTTCTTTCTTTCTCTACGCTGGCCAGCTTCGCCTCGATCTCCTTGATTTTGGCTGAGAGGTCTTTCAAACCATCAGCCACACTCTCGGCACGGCCCGCGAGGAAAAAGTTCGCTTCGGATGCTGCTGCCAGGGTTCCCTTAGCTTTCTCTTCCAACGATCTAAGCTCGGCCAACTCATCTCCGCTCCGGCCCCAAAGCATACGCATCCACGGGGTCCGTTCGAATAGCTCACCTCCACCGGCGAATTGGGGACTATGCAGAACCAGCGGCTTCCCCTCGACTGTCTGCCCCGACCTTTCCAGGTCCTTCATCAACCGCATGACTTCGTCGATCTTATCGAGTTCAGCCTTTATGTCTGCTACTGCGCCGCCGCGCAGCTTGTTGACTACGTCTGCCGCCGCTTGAGAGCCTGTGCCATGCATCTCAGGTTCTCTAAGCTGCTCGGGGACAGTGGACGACATGGCCATCCTCACCCCAAGCACCGCGAAAAATCCCAGGAGAGTCAGGCTAAATAGAAAGAGCGCCAGCATTGGGGTCTCCTAAAGATGACCTGGTTTGGCGAGTCGTTGATGATGGATGGCCAACCACAGGGACATTCCGCCCAGCACGAGGATGTACACCACTATATAGACCGGGTAGGCCCAGCTTGGTTCGCACTTGTCCAGCCCCAAGAGCAACGCTGCTGCGAAGCCGTAGAAGACCCCATGCACCGCAATCTCCTGGAGCCAATGAACTACTGCCGGGTTGTTTAGCCATTTGCGCCAAGGACGAAGGATTGCAGCTCCAGCGCCAACACCAACTGCCGCAAGCATCAAAACGATCAACGTAGCCACGTTAACGTTCATCGTCGTTGGAAAGCACGTCATTCCAAGACTTTACCCGAGCAAGCTGAGCCTCCAACCGAGTTCGATTTAGGTATGCCTCAGCCGAACCTTCCAAGGTGTTCGTTTTGTTGGTTCGATAAAAACCCTTGCACGACCCAAATCGAACCCTCATAATACGAACCATCCAAAACGAACTGCAAAGCGAAGAACATGTTTGTCCGGGCCTACCTCCGCGCCAGCACCAAGGAGCAAGACGCTACCCGCGCCAAGGCAGACCTCGCGGCCTTCGCAAAGGATCGCGGTCTGAAGGTTGCTGCGTATTACGTGGAGAACGAGTCTGGTGCATCCCTCCAGCGCCCCGAGTTGTTCCGCCTGCTGGCCGACTGCCAAGAGGGCGATGTGCTCCTGTGCGAACAGGTGGACCGACTCTCCCGCCTCAGTGCTGAGGACTGGAGCAAGCTCAAGACAGAACTCCAGTCCCGCAAGGTGCGCGTGGTTGCATTGGACCTGCCTACCTCGTGGATGATGGTCACTGCCGCCGACGAGATGACGGGCCGCATGATGGACGCCCTGAACGCGATGATGCTGGACATGCTGGCTGCCATCGCCCGGAAGGACTACACCGACCGCCGCCGTCGCCAGCAGCAAGGCATTCAGAAGCTGAAGGCAGAGGGCGGCTACAAGGGCCGGAAGGAAGACACGAAGAGGAACGAGGCCATCATGGGCATGCTGGAGAAGGGCCAAAGCTGGAACAGCATCGTGGACGCGACTGGCTGTTCACGCTCCACGCTGTCCCGCCTGTCCCAGCGTCTGAAGGAAGCCGCTACAGCGGCCTGAGCAAGGCGGGTAGCTGGCGACTGCCCGATTGTGCGTCCCGGGCCTTGTAGATATTTCAGCGGCTGAACGAGCGCGAAGGCCCTGTCTCTGCACTGGCTAAGCCATGCACTCGCGCGTCGTCCGACCTTGGGCGCACAGGTGGCGGCACGGCTAAATTTTTTTTTGAACATCGCGTGGCCTGCAGCAATGCAACCTACGGGCATGCTGCCCTCCCTGCGGATAATGACTCCTCCACTCCCGGGGGTTCCATGGCGTCGTCGTCGATCAGAGGCAGGTCCACTACAAAGACGTTCGTGTACATGTGGATTGGCGCAGGCCACATGCTGCGCCTTGCCAGGGAGTCGCGGGATGGCCAGTTGTATACCTGCATGTCCGCGCTGATTTACTCGGCCTTCATGCTGGAGGCGTACCTAAATCATTTGGGGCGACTGCGGCATGAGAACTGGGAACGGATTGAGCGGCGCTATTCCAAGCGCCGAAAGTACATGCTCTTCGCGGAGGCGGCGCGACTGTCTCCAACGATGGAAGAGCGCCCTTACAGTTCTTTGGTCCGTCTCTTTGACTTTCGCGATTCGATGGCTCACGGGCGAACCGTCACAGAGCAGGTCGAGGTCGAAGTAGCGCATGGGGAGTCGATAGCGAGCGCACTCCCTGGCGCAGAATGGCAGCAGTTCATCACTCTGGAGAACGCCGAGAGCCACTTCGCGGACGCAGTCGCGCTAATCGAGCAACTGCATGCGGCCCTTGGCTATACCGACGCCCCGTTCTCCACTGGCGGGGGCGGAATATACGCCTGGTCTTAACATTCCCTTCCAACGGAGACAACTTTGATCATCGTGTTGATCCATTGGCGCATCAAACCGACCGACGAGGCGGAGTCTGAGTTCTTCCGCTTTTGGACCGAGACTGCAAAGGTCGAAGTCAAGGAAGGATTGGCTGGAGAATTTCTGAGCGCCCCGCTTCGTCAGCCGCCCGACGCACCCCGATTTCCGTTTGCAGTAGACGACCTGAGTGCCGGGCACAGTCAGGGCACATGTCGCCACTTCGTGAATGTAGGCATCTGGAAGGATTGGCAGTCGTTCTACGCTCAAGTGGGAAAGTTCATGAACGACGACGCACCCTTGAAGCCTTTCGAGGCCGAGAGACGTACCCGCACCGTGCTCGACCCACAAGAGTTCCGAATCGGGTCGTGGGCGCTTCCGTCCACCGGCTCCTGCGAATAGAAAGCTGGATTACTCCGCCAGCTCTGCGCCCGGCGACACCATCAGAAATTCCTTGAAGGACCGTCGCCCGTCATACGATGTGCGAAAGCACTTAGGAGCGCCGCTCTGGTGCGGGTAGTGCGTGAAGCCTTTGTCCTCGAACTCCGCGACCCGAACTTCGTCTACCCACGAGCAGCCACCTGTCTTGAAGATCGCTGGTGCAAAGCGCCTATCAACCTCCAGTGGCTCTGGCGAAGGAGGGAAAGCTTTCGCGCGGAAAGCTTCGTAGGCATGTTCACCCGCCTTCTTGAAGAAGCCGGTAAAAAATGCGGCGAATAGGCCCACTGCTGCTCCCCAAAGGAAACTGGACCAATCAGTAGGAAGAAGGGACATGGGTACTCCCGAAGATAAGCACCAACTCAGTATTCTCCGACCGGGTGTCCTTCATCTTCCAGCGCGTCGTAGGCCTCTTCAGCTATCGCAAGTCCCGGGACGCTGCTTACCGGGAAGAACTGCGGCAGCTTCCTCCCGAAGCTGGGCATGAAGTACCCGGCCTCGCCTTCACGATAGTCCATCCCAAAGAGCTCCTCGCCGTCCTGGCTGATGGAGTACCCCGAAGGTCCGATTGTGACAATGACGCCAAGCCGTTTGACCAACGCATTTGCTTTGGCCCTGCCTTCATACGAAACGAGGTCCAACCGCTCCAAGAACTCGTCCCACCCAAGACCGCTCTCAGCAGCAAGGTCCGTCTTCAATGCCTGCCGCTTCTTGTTCAAAGCCCGAATGTCGCTATCGACTCGGATCACTGCATCTTGGAAGGTCTCCGATTCGCTGTCCTTGTCCAGAGCCTTCCTGAACATGGCTTGCCTTCGCTTGGCCTCAGCCAGCTGGCCGTCGATGATCTGAATCTCCCTCTCGATGCTGGCGCTGGAATCCTGCACCAAAGAAAGAGCATCGAGTCGGACCAGCATGCCTCTGAACACAGCTTCGGCTTGCTCGATGCGCACAGATTTGCACTTGCAACCACCCTTCCCGATCTTGGCGCATCGAAGATATGTTCCTCCCTTCGGGGGTGTTCCCTTGTTGACCATGTGAAGGTTCGCGGAGCACTTCTCACACTTGGCGATGCCCTGAAAGACGTTGAAGCTCTTGCTCTGCTTCGTTGCTTTCGATGTGCGCCTGCCATCAACGGCTGCCTGAGCCGCGTAAAACGTATCCACATCCACCACCGTTGGGAAGTACCCCGGGATCGGATCGCCTGCGTTGGTAGGCTTGCCGCCGTTGCCTCCTCTTCTGGTCGTCGGCTGGTACTCACCGAAAACTGCCCGGCTCTTCAAAACCTTGTCCACGGAGGAAGGTCCCCACTGGCCGTCAAAGCCCCTCGCCTTCAGCTTCTGATTTTCGGCTTTGAAGCTTTTGACACCCTCCGCGTTCAGCCTCTTAGCAATCACTCCCTTGCCGTAGCCTTCAATCGCCCGCTGGAATATTCGCCTCACGACCTCCGCGCGTTCTGGAATCTCTTCGTAAGCGCTACCGTCCTGCTCGTAGTTACGCCAGCCGGTCTTTCGACGCAGCCAGAGCGGCGCAGTGTTGCCCATTGGCTTGTAGCTCGCTCGCGCCAGCGCCTGCTTGTTGGCAAAAGCCGCACTCACAAGCTCCTGTTTTCGGCGACTCTCCTCATGAGCACGCGACATGTCCATAAGAACCATGACCAGCTTCACAAGGTCAAGCTTGCCCTTGACAAATTCCTGGGGCGCTTGACCGTCAGGTAGCGTGACGATCCGAATGCCGGCGCCAAGGATGCCGGTAAACACGCCGAAGGCATCCTCGACCTCCTGCCGCCCAAGCCGGTCCAAGTTCTCGACAACGAGCGTCGAGTGCTTCGGAATCTCCCCGTCCCGTGCCAAGTCAAGGAAGCGCCGCAACTCGCCGGTGTCGTTCAAGTGCTCGGCCTTGAACCCACTTCGCCCCTTGTCCGCAAAGCTGTCTTCTGCGGGGGTCAGCTGCGCTGCCTTGCAGTACGCCTGGAACTTGGCGAGTTGACGACGCTCGGAGTCACCCTGAGCCTGCTCTGCACTGCTAAATCTGATGTATGAGTAGGCGAGCTTTTCCATTGGGTGTATTTTGCCCTACCTTGCTGCTGGTCGGTCCTCCCGGCTCGGGCAAGTCGATGCTGGCGCAGCGTTTTGCCGGGCTGCTGCCGCCGATGGAAACCGGCGAAGCCCTGGAGAGCGCCGCCATCGCCAGCCTGTCGGGACGGTTCGCGTTGCGGCAGTGGGCCCAGCGTCCGACCTGCGCGCCGCACCATTCGGCCAGCGCGGTGGCCCTCGTGGGCGGCGGTTCGCCCCCGCGGCCCGGCGAGATTTCGCTGGCGCACCACGGCGTGCTGTTCCTCGACGAGCTGCCGGAGTTCCCGCGGGCCGCGCTGGAGGCCTTGCGCGAACCGCTGGAGACCGGGCGCATCACCATCGCGCGCGCGGCGCGGCGCAGCGAGTTCCCGGCGCGCTTCCAGCTGGTGGCGGCGATGAACCCCTGCCCTTGCGGCTGGCTCGGCTCGGGGCGCGCCTGCCGCTGCTCGCCCGACCAGGTGGCGCGCTACCAGGGCCGCTTGAGCGGCCCGCTGCTGGACCGCATCGACCTGCACGTGGAGGTGCCTGCGCTCAGCCCGGCGGAACTGCTGGATACGCCGGCCGGCGAGGCCACCGCCAGCGTGCAGGCGCGTTGTGTCGCTGCGCGCTCCGTCGCCCTGCGAAGGCAGGGCGCGTGCAACCATGCGCTGCAAGGCGAGGAGATCGACCGGCATGCAGCGCTGTCGGCCGAAGCGGCCACGTTCCTGCGGCAGGCGGCGGGACGGCTTGGATGGAGCGCACGCTCGACGCACCGCGTGCTGAAGGTGGCGCGCACGATTGCGGACCTGGCGGCATCCGCGGACGTCGAAGTGCTGCACGTGGCGGAGGCGGTGCAATACCGGCGGGTGTTGCCGGCGCTCCAGTGAGCGGCAGTTGCAGGCTCGGGAACGCGGCGTCTGGCGCAGCCGTTGCGCCTCAACGCTCGGGAATGCCCTTCCTGCCGAGCGCGGACCAGGCCCCCGAAGCTGCATCGAACTTGTAGACCTGCTGCGCCGTCAGCGCGTAGCCCTCGCATTGAGGTAAACCGCGCCGCTGTCGTCGCCGGCCATGAAGTCCACCGCGGCACCACGAAGCGCGGCGTGGTCAATGGACGACCATGTCTTTCCGGCATCTGCGCTCACGCGGACGCCCGTGCTGGTCCCGGCATGGAGCAACTCGCCCGGCGCTGCTTGCAGCGACCGGCAGTCTGCCCGCAAGCCGTCGCTGCGCTGCGGCAGCACACCGGCGCGCGTCCAGCGGCGGCCACGGTCGTCGCTGACATACACGGCATCCGAGACGCAGGAGAAGTGCTTCCTGGAGGACGCATCGAAGGCCAACGGGCCGGGCGCAGGCACCCACCAGGCCAGCACATCGGCATCGCGGCTTCCGGATACCGGTGTCGCCGTGAACGTGTCGGGAACGTCGCTCCCCCTCGTTTCCCACGCAAAGGGAACCTGCCATGTCGACCACGTGGCACCGTCGTCCCGGCTCAGGTAGAGCATGCCCCGGGTTGCGACCATGAGCACTGGCGCAGGTCCGATGTCCAGCCTCACGAGGAGGTTGGGCGGCGGCGGGGTAACGGCCCGCGCGCCCGGACGTTCGGCGAGGCAGAGCGCTCCGATCGCGGGTCCGGCCTGCAGGAATCTTCTTCGGTCCATGTCACTCCTTGGCGAGCGCGGTCATCCGTGAGGTGGTCCTGCCACATCCTGCCGACGGTGTAGATGTGGCCCAGGACCGCCATCGCAGCTGCAGGACGCGGTCGCCGAGCGCGCAATCACCTGCGAGCGAAGGAGGGTCGGCGCCAGCAGGCGATGCCGGACTGGGATGCGCGCCCGCCGCCGCGCGAGTTCCAGCGCCGTGTCGGGGCCGATGACGTAGCGGGTCATGCGGTGCCTCCGGCGTGTTCCTTCAGGATCGACAGCAGCCCGCGCGCGGCGCCGCTCAGGAGCGGCAGGGCGCGGTGCACGATCACTGTCTCGCGGGTGAGCCTGGGCTTCAGGGGCACCACCTGCACGCCGAGCACCGTGTGCCGTTCGGCCGGGCCTTCCATCGGCAGGATGGCTGCGCCGTACCCCGCGGCCACGAGGCTCTTCATCGCCTCGTTGTAGTTCAGCTCGATGCGCGCGCGCGGCACGATGCCGGCGGTGGCGAACCACTCCACGGTCTGCCGGTAGAGGCGCGTGCTGGCGTCGTTGGCGATCAGCGGGCGCGCCGCGAGCCACTGCGGCGTCGCATGCCGGGGCGCCTTCCAGTCCCGCGGCAGGAAAGCCATCATGGGGTCGCGCCGCCAGCGGCTCACCACGAGGTCGCCCGCCGCCTGCGGCGGTGCGATGAGCACCACGTCCAGCGTGCCCGCCTGCAGCCGGGCCAGGCCGTCGTTGGTGCCGACGATGCTGACCTCCGCGTCGACATCGGGGTGCGCGGCGGCCATCTCGCGCAGCAGTTCGGGCAGAAGGTAGACCAGCATGCCCGTGGACGTGCCCAGGCGGACGCGCCCGGTCACGCCCTGCTGCTGGCGCTGGACCGCCTGCACGGCGTCGTCCGCCTCCCGCAGCAGCCGGCGCGCGTGCGCGAGCAGGGTCTCCCCCGCGGGGGTGGGCTGCACGCGGCGCGGCCCGCGCAGCAGCAGTTGCGCACCCAAGCGCGATTCGAGTTCGCTCACGTGCAGGCTGACGGTGGGCTGCGCGAGGTGCAGCGCCTGCGAAGCCGCCGACAGCGTGCCCAGGTCGACCGCCGTGACCAGGGTGCGCAGTTGATCCAGGTTCAGTTCACGCATCAGGGTTCCTGATGGAAGGCTTCAGGAATCTCAACTTTTCAGATGCGAGTGTAGTGGCGACCATGCCGGCATGGACACTCTCGCGAACGCCACCCTGCACCCCGCCGCCCTGGCCCCGCCCGGATGGGGTCGGGTCGTGCGCTCCCTCGTTGCGGCCACGGCGAATGGCGCCCGATGGCTGGCCCGCCCGGCCGGCCCCCAAGGGCCCGGTGCCGACGAACTGCGCGCGATGAGCGACCGCGACCTGAAAGACCTCGGCATCGGCCGCAGCGAGGTCGCGCATGTGCTGCGTGGAGACCTGGACCGGCCTTGACGCATCCTGCAAGCTGCTGGCACGGTCAGCTTGCAGGACGTGTGTTCTCCTTCGCGACGCGCGCGAACTCCTCCACGAGACGCGCGTATTCCTCCATCGGCGGGAAACGTTCGAAACTGTGCCTGGCCGGCGTCCGCGCCCAGGGCAGCCCCTCCGCGGTCTGGGTCTCGATGAAGGGCTCGAACCAGTGGTGGTCGTCGAGCACCGAGGGTCGCACGTTCACGAACCCGGGGTCGGGCTCGATGCGCGTGAACAGCCACGCCTTGCACCACTCGCAATGGTGGTGCCGCGACTGGTCACCATGCAGGCCCCCGATCGCCGGCTCGCCCTGGAGCACCTCGAAGCCGCCGGACGGGACCGCCATGCTGAGCGAGAACGCGCTGGCGCTCATGCGCTGGCAGCCGAGGCAGTGACACGCCATCGTCAGCAGCGGCGGACGGGAGATCCGCAGACGGACGCGGCCGCATCGGCAGCCGCCTTCCCACGGCAGTTCCGGACGGTTCGCATCGGGCATGGCGGGTTCCTCCGCTAAAGATGCCTGCCATTCTGCTCGCGGACGTCCTTGTCCCGCTTCGACCGGACTTCCGCGGTCAGCCCGGTATCCGCGCGATGACCTTGATCTCGAAGTCGAAGCCGGCGAGCCAGTTCACGCCCACCGCCGTCCAGTTGGGGTAAGGAGCTTGCGGAAAGATCTCGTCCTTGACCGCAAGGATGGTTTCGAACTGGCGCTCGGGGTCGGTATGGAAGGTCGTGACGTCGACGAGGTCGTCCAGCCCGCACCCGGCCGCGCGCAACGTGGCACGCAGGTTGTCGAATGCGCGCCGGACCTGCCGCTCGAAGTCGGGCTCCGGCGTCCCGTCCTCGCGGCTGCCGACGTGGCCGGAGACGAACAGCAGGTCACCCGATCGGATGGCGGCGGAGTAGCGGTGCTTCTCGTAGAGGTCCTGGCGGCTGGCGGGAAAGATGGCTTGGCGCTGCGGCATGTCGGGGTCTTTCGGATCGGTTCGTGCTTCGGTGGTGGATCGCGAAGGCGTTGTCCTCTCGCGTGTTCCGGACTCTATGCATGCGGGCCGCGGGAAGAAAGAGCCAGGATCGACAATCACTTTTCGGCAAATCCGAACAATCGTTGGCAGGAAATCCGTGGACCGATTCGATGCGATGCAGGCTTTCGTCCGGGTGGTCGAGGCGAGGAGCTTCACGAAGGCCGCCCGGTCGCTCGGCCTGGGCAATGCCACCGTCACTCAGCTCGTGCAGCAGCTCGAAGCGCGCCTGCAGGTGAAGTTGCTCAACCGGACGACACGGCAGGTCAACGTCACGGCGGACGGCGCGGTCTACTACGAACATGCGGCCCGCGTGCTGGCCGAGATCGACGACGCCGAGACCAGCCTGTCCAGCGCCGCCCGCTCGCCGCGCGGGCGCTTGCGGGTCGACGTGCCCAGCTCGTTCGCGCGGACCGTCCTGATCCCCGCCTTGCCGGCCTTCCATGCACGGTACCCTGGCATCCAGATCGACCTGGGCGTGAGCGACCGGATGGTGGACCTGATCCGCGACAACGTCGACTGCGTGCTGCGCGGTGGCGCGGTCACCCATGAGTCCCTGATCGCGCGCCGCGTCGGCGATTTGCCGCTGGGCGTGTTCGCCTCGCCGGCCTATCTCGCACGCGCCGGCGTGCCGGAGCACCCGACGGACCTGGAAGCCGCGCAGCACTCGGTGGTCGGCTTCACCTCGTCCCGCACCGGCAGGATGATCCCGCTCGCCCTGACTCGCGACGGCGTCGAATGCGAGGTCCACGCCCGCTACATCGTCGCTGTCGATGACGGCAATGCGAGCCTGGCCGCGGGGCTCGCAGGACTGGGCGCGCTCTGGCTGCCGGAATACATGGCGCAGCCGCATGTGGCGAACGGCGAGCTGGTCCGGCTGTTCGGCGGATGGCAGGTCGCCCCGATGCCGATGTACGTCGCCTACCCGCAGAACCGGCGCGTGAGTGCCAAGCTGCGGGTGTTCATCGATTGGTTGGTGGAGTTGATGGAGGGCCTGGGTCGGCCAGACGTCCAGATCATCTCTCGCGGAACGGCGTGATGCTCAAGGGTCGCGCACCGGCAGGGCTGCGGCCAGCGCGCGGATCCTTTGCCACAACTGCGCCCTGCTCACGGTCGTCATGCGCAGGGCTTGCATGCATTCGTCCAGCCGGTGCGGCCGGTTCCGCAAGGCCTGCACCGCATCCGCCAGCGCGCGTCGCACCGACTGGCCATAGGCGGCCTCGGCCTTGTCGGAGGCCGCCAGCCGTACGTCGCGGTCCGCGTGCTGCATGGCCAGGTCGATCAGGTCGCGGCTGAACACGGCGTCGTCCGGCCAGCGATCGGCGTTGGCCAGGAGCTTCTCGCAACACAGGTCCACGGCCGACAGGGAGGTCACTCCGCAGACCCGGTCGGCGTCCTCAGGCGGTGCCAGTTCGATGCGGCCCTCGAAGACGATCTCGAACTTGATGAGGGACGCACCGGCCCGCACGTGCGTCCGGATGCCGTACTGGTCGGTGCGCACCTCGCGGGCCAACTCCAGCCGCATGCCGCTGCGCAGGAGCGGGGTCAACCCGTGCACGCCACCCAGCATCTCCCGCAACTCGCGATAGCCGGCACGATCCGACACCAGGAAGTCGATGTCGACGGACTCGCGGTATTCGCCGTACAGGAGTGCCATGGCCGTCCCGCCGCCGAAGAAGCAGCGTCGCGCCGCCAGGACGTCGGGGTCGAGCGACTGCAGCACGAGTGCGATGTCGCGATGGTGCGCCCGTTCAAACAAGCAACCTCCCCGCGCCCAAGGCCTGCGAGAGCGCCTCCACCAGTGCAGCCTCCTTCGCCGACAGGGCGGCGCGGTCCACGTGCTTCCAGTTGCGCTCGTAAAGGGCGAGCGCCTCGGCCGGCGTCAGCGCCTGGACGCCTTCCAGCTGCCATGCGAGCGCACGCAGCTGCGGATATTCCTCCAGCACGATGCGTTCGGGGAGCGGGGCCGCAGCGGCGGGAGACGCAGGATCCCCGAGCTCCAGCGCCAGGCCGAGCGCGCCGGCGACGGCGACCCAGAGGCCGATCGCCACGCCGGGCTCACCGCTTTCGATGCGGTGCAAGGTCACGCGGGAGATGCCGGCTGCCTCGGCAGCGGCCACAGCGCTGACTTTCTGGGCCTTGCGCCGCAGTCGCAGCCGCGCCCCGAGCCGGATCAGGCGGTCCCGGTCGGCGGGTGGAATGGCAGGGGCGGCAGCCGGCATTTGATTCTCATTATGTACAAAACTCTCGCTTTGTCCAGAATGAGAATCGGTTTCGGCTCAGCGATAGATGCCGCAAGCCACCACGAGATCTCCCACGCGGTGCACGTACGTCGACTTCGTGAGGATCTCGTTGGTCACCGGGTGCGCCCACTTGTAGTCGATCCAGCCTTCGCCGCGGCGGCGCGCGGTCTCGGTCATCTCCTGCACGAAGCGCTTGCCGTCGGCGTCCTTGCTTTGCGGGCCCATGCCGAGCGTGCGCGGGTTGTTGCCGTGGGCCAGGAAGACGCTGTCGTCGGCGCGGATCACCATCAGGTACAGGTCGCGGTCGATGAAGCGGCCTTGCGCCAGCTTGTTCACCTCGGCGATCAGCGCCTCGCGGCCATGCGCCTGGCAGAAGGCGACCCCGTCGCGCACCATCTGCACCGCCTCGTCGGCGTTGCCGTGCTCGCGGTCGCCCAGCTGGAACCCCGCCACGCCCTTCATCAGCGAGACGGCGCGCTCCTGCAGCGCGGAGGCCGTCCGGGCGGCGTCCTTCACCAGCAGGGCGTTGGCCTGCGTGGTGCGGTCGATGTTGGCGATGGCGTCGTTCATCGATTCGATGCCGCTGCTCTGCTCGCGGCTGGCCACGTCGATCTGCGCGATCAGGTCCGCCACCTGCCGGACGGCACCGACGAGCTCCGCCATCGCCCGGCCCGCTTCGTCGACCCGCTTGCCGCCCATCTCCACCTTCTCCACCGAGGTGCCGATCAGCCCCCGGATCTCGCGCGCCGCGGCGGCGCAGCGCTGCGCCAGTGTGCGCACCTCGGCGGCCACCACGGCGAAGCCGCGGCCCTGCTCGCCGGCGCGCGCCGCTTCCACCGCGGCATTCAGCGCCAGGATGTTGGTCTGGAAGGCGATGCCGTCGATCACGCCGATGATGTCGCGGATGCTCTGCGAGCTGGCGCGGATGGAGCCCATGGTCTCCACCACCTCGTTCATCACCACGCCGCCCTGCTCCGCGCGCTCGGCGGCCGAGCGCACGACGATGTTCGCCTGCTGCGCGCTGTCGGCGTTCTGGCGCACGGCGGCGGTCAGTTCCTCCATGGTCGCGGCCGTCTGCTGCAGCGACTCGGCCTGGTGCGCGGTGCGGCCCGCCAGCGCCTCGTTGTCGCGCGTGATCTGCGAGGAGTTCATCGCCACGTGGGTGGTGCCGGTGCGGACCTGCCCGACGACGCCGAACATGCGCTGCCGCACGTCTTCCAGCGCCGCCAGCAGCACGCCGAGCTCTCCGCCGCCGGCCACTTCCACCGGGCGCGTGAGGTCGCCGGCACTCAGCCTGCGGGCCGCGGTCGCCGCGCGCACGCCGGGCCGCACGACGCTGCGCGCGAGCCAGGCGCCCGTGACCAGGGTGGCGGCCGCAGCCGCACCCCCGAGGGCCAGGGCGGCCAGCTGCATGACGCCGGTGGTCGCAACGGCCGCGAGGACGGTGAGCGCCACCAGCAGCGCCATGATGCAAGCCAGCGCGACGGCAAGCCGCGCTCCAAGCGTGTGGCTTGTTTCGCGGGACCGCACCCCGGAGCCCGCGACGTCGATCACCTCGGTGACCGGAAGGGCCTGAGGACCCATGGGACTTCTCCTTCTGCAGGCGGCAGGGCAGAATCTGCGGGCCCGCACTTGCAATAAATTGTGACACCCATGCCTGCGCTTTCGCACGTCGCTGGTGCGTCCCGTCGCGCCATTACGTCAGAAGCTGTGCAGAACTGCACTCCTGGCCAGGCTTTCCAGCGCGGAAAGCGCACGAAAGGACGCATTCCGGTGCAACCGGGCAGCCGCCGTTGAACCCCGGTCCGGACCGCCGGCGCGTCGTCTGGCTCTCCCTCGCCCAGCTGGTCACGTGGGGCAGCGTCTTCTATACCTTCGCGCTGCTGCTGGAGCCCGTGGAGCGCGAACTGGGGCTGACGCGCGCCCAGTCGTCGCTGGCGTTCAGCCTGGCGTTGCTCGCCGAGGGCCTGTGCGCCTATCCCGTGGGACGCTGGATCGACCGCGGCCACGAGCGCGCCGTGATGACGGGAGGGTCGCTGCTGGTGGCGGCGGCATTGGCCTTCCATGCGCAGGTGCGCTCGGTCGAGGCGTTCTATGCGACCTGGCTGGTGCTGGGCGCGGCGCTCGCGGCCACGCTCTATTCGCCGGTGTTCGCCGTCGTCACGCGGCGCCACCCGCAGGACTTCCGCAGGGCCATCATCACCCTTACCTTCCTCGGCGGGCTGGCCAGCAGCGTCTTCATCCCCTTGTCGGCGTGGCTGATCGCCACCTGGGGCTGGCGCACGGCGCTGCTGGTGCTCGCGGCCATCCACCTGCTGGTGTGCGTGCCGATCCATGCGGCGTGCCTGCGCCACGCCCCGCCGCCGACGCCTGCCGCCGCACCCGGGCCGCAGTCGTCGGGTGCATTGCTGCGCAGCGCGCCCTTCCTGCTGATCGGCGTGTTCGTGGTCGGGATGATGGCGATCACGGCGGCGATCCCGCCGCACCTGATCAGCCTGTTGCGGGAGGCCGGGCTGCGCGAAGCCTGGGTCATCGCGATCCCCGCGACCATCGGTGTCGTGCAGGTGGTGGGGCGCGCCCTGCTCTACTTCTTCGAGCACCGCTTCGACCTGCACGTGGCGAACCGCGTCATCCCTTTCCTGCTGCCGCTGGCGCTCGCCGCCCTCATCACAGGCGCGCACTCGCCGGCCGCCGGCATCCTCTTCGTGGCCCTCTACGGCATCGGCAACGGCATGCTCACCATCGTCAAGGGCACCGCCGTCGCGCAGTACGTCAGCCGCGAGCACGTGGCTTCGCTCAATGGCGCGCTCGGCCTGCCGCAGGCGGTGGCGCGGGCGGTCGCACCGGCGCTGCTGGGCGTGCTGTGGACGCAGGACGCGGGTTACCGCTGGGGACTCGGCGTGCTGCTCGTCGTCGGCGTGCTGTCCGCGCTGGCCCTGGCGCTCGCGCAGCGGCGCTCCCTGCTGCCGCGCTGATGCCTCAGTGCGCGGGCACGCCGCGCGGGGAACGACGGCGCTCGCCCTTGCGCCGTTCGGTGCCGGGCGCGCCCTGCACCTTCGCCCCATGCCGTTCGGAAACGTGCTCCTCCACTGCGCGCGCCGTGGCGGCGCCGAGCAGCAGCACGGCGGACGAGAAGTAGATCCACATCAGCAGCACGATCAGCGAACCGGCGGCACCGTAGGCGGAAACGACCGCGGCGTTCGCCAGGTACAGCGCCATCAGCTGGCGCCCGATGGTGAAGAGCAGCGCACCCGCGGCCGCGCCGAACAGCAGGAAGCGCATGCGCGGCTTGGGGCCGCCCGACAGCCGCATCAGCCCCACGAACAGCAGGGTGCCGACGCCGAGCCCGATGACCTCGTTGAGGACGCGCACGGCGAGCTCCATCGGCACCCAGCTGCCCGCCCAGCCGGAGAACATCGACAGCAAGGTGGAGACCACCAGCGACACCAGCAGCAGGAAGCCGAACACCAGGATGTAGCCGATGCCGCGCAGCCGCAGGCTGGCCGTGTGCATCCAAGACTGCTTGGGCTGCGGCCCGCGGCCCTGCGACCAGACGCGCTCGAATGCGTTCTGCAGTTCGCCGAACACGCCGGTGGCGCCGAACAGCAGCACCGAGAAGCCGATCACGCTGGCCGTGATGCCTTCCGACGGCTCCTGCGCGCTTTGCAGCGCCTGCGCGATGACGGCCGTGCCCTGTTCGCCGATCACCGCGCCGAGCTGGGCGAGCAGGCCCTTCTCCAGCGCGCCGCGGTCCAGCCACCAACCCAGCATGCCGACGATCGCCAGCAGCAGCGGCGCCAGGCTCAGGATGCCGTAGAAGGACATCGCCGCGCTCATGCGCATGCCGCCGGCCTCGCTCCAGAGGTCCAGCGCCCGGGCGAAAGGGCGCAGCGGGCGCACTGCGCGCTGCAGGCGGGCGGGGATGCGGTCGGTCAGGGGCATGCCGCAGCATGGCCGATGCGCAGCCCGGCCGCTATCGGCGCCCCTTTGCGGCTGGGGTAGGAGGCCGATTACGCCGAGACGGCCGCCGGGCGCCGCCGCAGGTTCAAAGGTTGGGCGCCAGCAAGCGCTGCAGCTCCTCCACCGCGGCGCCGCGCCGGCGGGCCTGGTCCTGCAGCTGGTCGTCGCCGATGCGGCCCACGTTGAAGTACGTGCTGTCGGGATGCGCGAGGTAGAAGCCGCTCACGCTGGCCGCCGGCGCCATGGCCATGCTCTCGGTCAGCTCCATCCCGATCTCCTGCGGCTGCAGCAGCGCGAACATGTCGCGCTTGACGCTGTGGTCCGGGCAAGCCGGGTACCCGGGCGCCGGGCGGATGCCGCGGTACTTCTCGGCGATGAGGTCTTCGTTCGACAGCGTTTCGTCCGACGCATACCCCCAGAGGTCCTTGCGCACGCGCTCGTGCAGCGCCTCGGCCAGCGCTTCCGCCAGCCGGTCGGCCAGGGCCTTGAGCATGATCGCGGAGTAGTCGTCGTGGTCGGCCAGGAAGTACTGCTCCTTCTTGTCGACGCCGAGGCCGGCGGTGACCGCGAACACGCCGACGTAGTCGTCGGCCACCCCCTTGGGCGCGACGAAGTCGGCCAGGCAGCGGCTCGGGCGCATCACGCCGTCGATCGCCTGCTTCTCCGTCTGCTGCCGCAGGCCGTACCAGGTCAGCACCGGTTGCGTGCGGGCCTCGTCGGCATAGAGCTGGATGTCGTCGTCGTTCACGGTGTTCGCCGGCCAGAAGCCCATGACGGCGTTGGCGGTGAGCCAGCGGCCCTCGATCAGGCGCTTGAGCATCCGCTGCCCGTCGGACATGACGCGCACGGCCTCGGCGCCCACGATCTCGTCCTTCAGGATGGCCGGGAAGGCGCCCGCCAGGTCCCAGGTCTGGAAGAACGGGCCCCAGTCGATGTAGCGCGCCAGCTCCGCCAGGTCGTGGTTCCTGAAGACGCGCCGGCCGATGAACTTGGGCTTCGGCGGCAAGTAGTTCGCCCAGTCCACCGGCGTCTTGTTGGCGCGCGCCTTGGCCAGCGGCCACAGCGGCACCTGCTTCTTGCTGGCGTGCAGCTGCCGCACCTTCTCGTAGTCGGCGTTGACCTCGGCGATGTACTTCGCCGCCTGGTCGGACAGTAGGCTCTGCGCGACGCTCACGCTGCGCGAGGCATCCGGCACGTAGACGACGGGGCCTTCGTAGTGCGGTGCGATCTTCACCGCCGTGTGCACGCGGCTGCAGGTGGCGCCGCCGATCAGCAGCGGGATCTTCTTCATGCGGAAGTGCTCGTCCTTCTGCATCTCGCCGGCGACGTACTGCATCTCCTCCAGCGAAGGCGTGATCAGGCCCGACAGGCCGACGATGTCCGCGCCCTCGACCTTGGCGCGCGCCAGGATCTCGTGGCACGGGACCATCACGCCCATGTTCACCACCTCGAAGTTGTTGCACTGGAGCACGACCGTCACGATGTTCTTGCCGATGTCGTGCACGTCGCCCTTGACGGTGGCGATGACGATCTTGCCCTTGGCCCGCACGTCCTCGCCCGCGGCTTCCTGCTGCTTCTTCTCTTCCTCGATGTACGGGATGAGGTGGGCGACGGCCTGCTTCATCACGCGCGCCGACTTCACCACCTGCGGCAGGAACATCTTGCCGGCGCCGAACAGGTCGCCGACGATGTTCATGCCGTCCATGAGCGGCCCTTCGATGACGTGCAGCGGACGGCCGCCCTTGGCCAGCACCTGCCGGTACATCTCCTCCGTGTCGGTGACGATGTGGTCGGTGATGCCGTGCACCAGCGCGTGCGCCAGGCGCTGCTCCACGGGCAGCGCGCGCCACTCGTTCTTCTTGCCCTCGTCCTTGGCGGCGCCCTTGGCGCTCTCGGCGATCTCGACGAGGCGCTCGCCGGCATCGGGACGGCGGTTCAGCACCACGTCCTCCACGCGCTCGCGCAGTTCGGGCTCGACCTCGTCGTAGACGCCGACCATGCCGGCGTTGACGATGCCCATGTCCATGCCGGCGCGGATCGCGTGGAACAGGAAGACGGTGTGGATGGCCTCGCGCACCGGGTCGTTGCCGCGGAAGGAGAAGCTGACGTTGGAGACGCCGCCGCTCACCTTGGAGCCGGGCAGGTTCTGCTTGATCCACTTCACCGCCTCGATGAAGTCGACCGCGTAGTTGTTGTGTTCCTCGATGCCGGTCGCGATCGCGAAGATGTTCGGGTCGAAGATGATGTCCTCGGGCGGGAAGCCGACCTCGTCGACCAGGATGCGGTAGGCGCGCTCGCAGATCTCGATCTTGCGCTGGTAGGTGTCGGCCTGGCCCTTCTCGTCGAAGGCCATCACGACGGCGGCGGCGCCGTAGCGCTTGACCAGCGTGGCCTGCCGCTTGAACTCCGCCTCGCCTTCCTTCATGGAGATCGAGTTGACGATGCCCTTGCCCTGGATACAGCGCAGGCCGGCCTCGATCACCTCCCACTTGGACGAGTCCACCATGATCGGCACGCGCGCGATGTCCGGCTCGCTGGCGATCAGGTTGAGGAAGCGCACCATGGCCGCCTTGCTGTCCAGCATGGCTTCGTCCATGTTGACGTCGATCACCTGGGCGCCGTTCTCGACCTGCTGCCGCGCGACCGCCAGGGCCTGCTCGAACTCGCCGGCGAGGATCATGCGGGCGAACGCCTTCGAGCCGGTCACGTTGGTGCGTTCGCCGATGTTGACGAACAGGCTGCCGCGGCCGATGGAGACGGGCTCCAGGCCGGCGAGCTTCATGGGGGGAACGTCGGGTTGCTGCTGCATGCACTCACCTGTGGTCGAACAGAGGTGAGCGCGGTTGGATCCATCTCAAGCCTGACCGTGGCGGCACGGCTGCAGCGCTCCTTGAGCTGCGGCGATTTTACAGCGGCAGGTCCGCCTTCTTCAGCGTCCTCAGCACGAACGAGGATTTGCTGTGCCGGATGCCCTTGATCTTGTAGAGCCGCTCGCGCAGCAGCCGTTCGTAGTCGCGCGTGTCCTTCACCGCCACCCGCAGCAGGTAGTCGTAGTCGCCGGACACCAGGTAGGCCTCGATCACCTCGGGGATGGCGGCCAGCGTCTCGCCGAACTTCTCCAGCGTGTTGTCCGAGTGGCTGTCCAGCGTGATGTGCACCAGCACCGTGTCGTTGAAGTCCAGCGCCTGCGGGTTCAGCCGGACCGTGTAGCCCTCGATCACGCCGGCGAGTTCCATCTTCTTGATGCGCTCCCAACAGGGCGACGGGCTCAGCCCCACCGCCTGGCCCACCTGCTGCAGGCTGGCCCGGGCGTCCTGCTGCAGGACCTTGAGGATTTTCCGGTCGATGGCATCCATGTCGCCGGATTATCGACCTATTGGCCGATCTACAGAAGGATTTGCTGCGAAAGCCCGGGATCCGCAGAAGTTCAGCAAGACTTTCCGGCTGCCGGCGCGCAAAGTCAGGGACATGGGGCGGGGGCTTACCCGCCAGCGCCCCGGACGAGGAGCCGGCGGGTTACCGCCCGCCGGCCGCCCTGGTTGCCTCCCACGCCAGGCCCTGTGCCCACCCGGTGAAGGGCTTGGCAAGGGGTTGCGCGTAGTCGCCCCGCCTGGACGTGCGCAATCCGAGCCCCACCAGCGCTTCGGCCAGCTTCACCGCGGCGGCCACGCCGTCGACCACCGGCACCCCGAGCCGGTCGGAAAGCGTCGCACAGAGCGGCGCCATGCCCGCGCAGCCGAGCACGATGGCGCCGCTGCCGTCCCGCGCCAGCGCCGTCCGCGCCGCTTCCTCGATCTGCCGCAGCATCGGCTCGCCCGCCTGCTCCAGGGCCAGCACCGGGATGTCCGTGCCGTGGATGCCGCGGCAACTGCGCTCGAAGCCGTAGCGCTGCACCAGCCGTTCGGCCATCACGCAGGTGCGAGTCATCGTCGTGACCACCGAGAAGCCGGTCGCCAGCATCGACGCCACGTGGAAGGCCGCTTCCGCGATGCCGAGCACCGGCCCGTCCAGCACCTCGCGCGCGGCGTCCAGCCCGGGGTCGCCGAAGCAGGCGATGACCGTGGCGTCGGGTGGATCCTCGGCCGCGAGCCGCACCTGTTCGGCGACGCCCGCGGCGGCGAACGCTTCGTCGTAGTGGCTTTCGATCGAGACCGGCCCGAAGCTTGGTTGGGTGGCGCGCACCTCGGTGCCCGGCGCGGCCACCGCGCGGGCCGCGGCGGCGATGGCCTGCGTCATCGACGCGGTGGTGTTCGGGTTGAGCAGCAGGATCTTCATGGTGCATGCGGCCGCCGGAACGCGGCCGGTTTTGGTGCGTGGCGATGCGCCGCGCTTGGCACGGCGATTGCACGCACGAACCCTGCCACCCTTTCTTCCACTTGCCGGAGTCCCCATGCATCGGTTCCCCTCCCCTTTCCGCAAGCCGCAGGCCGCCGGCCTGGCCGCCGCCCTCGTGCTCTCCGCCTTCGCCGCTCCCGCGCTGGCGCAGGAGAAGGTGCTGCGCATCGCCATGACCGCCGCGGACATCCCGCGCACGCTCGGCCAGCCGGACCAGGGTTTCGAGGGCAACCGCTTCACCGGCATCCCGATGTACGACGCGCTCACGCACTGGGACCTGTCGAAGGCCGACGCGCCCAGCGTGCTGGTGCAGGGCCTCGCCACCTCCTGGGCCGCCGACGCGAAGGACAAGACCAAGTGGGTGTTCAAGCTGCGCCCGGGCGTCAAGTTCCACGACGGCTCCGACTTCAACGCCGACGCCGTGGTGTGGAACGTGCGCAAGGTCCTCGACAAGGAGGCGCCGCACTTCGACGCCAGCCAGGTCGGCGTGACCGCCTCGCGCATGCCCACGCTGCGCAGCGCCCGCAAGATCGACAACCTGACGGTGGAGCTGACCACCAGCGAGCCGGATGCCTTCCTGCCGCTGAACCTAACCAACCTGTTTATGGCGTCGCCCGCGCACTGGGAAGCCAAGCTCAAGGCCGTGCCCGCCTCCGTCACCGACGCCGCCGAGCGCTCCAAGCAGGCGTGGGTCGCCTTCGCCGGCGACGCCTCGGGCACCGGCCCCTTCCGGATGACCCGCTTCGTGCCGCGCGAGCGCCTGGAGCTGGCCGCGAACAAGGCCTACTGGGACCCCAAGCGCACGCCGAAGATCGACAAGGTCGTGATGATCCCCATGCCGGAGGCCAACGCGCGCACCGCGGCCCTGCTCTCCGGCCAGGTGGACTGGATCGAGGCGCCAGCGCCCGACGCCATGCCGCAGATCCAGCAGCGCGGCTTCAAGATCTACAGCAACGCCCAGCCGCACGTGTGGCCGTGGCAGTTCTCCTTCGCCGAGGGCTCGCCCTTCCTCGACAAGCGCGTGCGCCAGGCCGCCAACCTGTGCGTGGACCGCGAGGGCATGAAGTCCATGCTGAACGGGATGATGGCGCCGCCCAAGGGCACCGTGCCGCCCGGCCACCCCTGGTGGGGCAGCCCGAAGTTCGACATCAAGTACGACGTGAAGGGCGCGCAGGCCCTGATGCAGCAGGCCGGCTTCTCCGCCGCCAAGCCCGTCAAGGTCAAGGTGCAGATCTCCGCCTCGGGCTCCGGCCAGATGCAGCCGCTGCCGATGAACGAGTTCGTGCAGCAGTCGCTCAAGCAGTGCTTCTTCGACGTGCAGTTCGACGTGATCGAGTGGAACACGCTGTTCACCAACTGGCGCCAGGGCGCCAAGCACGCCTCTGCCAACGGCGCGCATGCGATCAACGTCAGCTTCGCGGCGATGGACCCGTTCTTCGCCATGGTGCGCTTCACCAGCACCAAGACCTTCCCGCCGGTTTCCAACAACTGGGGCTACTTCGGCAACGACGAGTTCGACAAGCTGATTGCCGACGCCCGCAACAGCTTCGACGACAAGGCGCGCGACGGCGCGCTGGCCAAGCTGCACGCCCGCATCGTGGAGGAGGCGCCCTTCCTCTGGATCGCCCACGACGTCGGCCCGCGCGCGATCAGCGCCAAGGTCAAGGGCGTGGTGCAGCCGCGCAGCTGGTTCATCGACATCGCGCCGATGACGATGGACTGAAGTCCGCCGCACGGCCCGCCCGCGGGCCGTGCCCCTCGCCTTTCACCGGGGCCGCCCATGCTCGGTTATCTGATGCGCCGCCTGGCCTACACGCTGCCGATCATGGTGGGCGTGGCGCTGGTCTGCTTCGCCCTCGTGCACCTCGCCCCGGGCGATCCGCTGGTCTCCATCCTGCCGCCCGATGCGTCGGTGGAACTGCAGCAGCGCCTGCGCGAGCTGTACGGCTTCAACCGCACGCTGCCGGAGCAGTTCGCCAGCTGGACCTGGCGCGCGCTCAACGGCGACCTCGGCACCTCCATCGCGTCCGGCCGGCCCGTCGCCCAGGAAGTGATGCGCGCCGTGGGCAACACGCTGCGCATCGCGATGCTCGCCACGCTGATCGGCTTCTTCCTGGGCAGCCTGTTCGGCTTCGTGGCGGGCTACTTCCAGGGCTCGTGGGTCGACAAGGCCGCGTCGCTCACCTCGGTGTTGGGCGTGAGCGTGCCGCACTACTGGCTGGGCATGGTGATGGTGATCGTGTTCTCCGCCACCCTCAACTGGCTGCCGCCGGGCGGCGCCGGTCCCGGCGGCTCCGCGGACTGGACCTGGGACTGGGAGCACTTCAAGCACATGCTGCTGCCCGCACTGACCATGAGCGTGATCCCGATGGGCATCATCGCGCGCACGGTGCGGGCGCTGGTCGCCGAGATCCTCAACCAGGAATTCATCGTGGGCCTGCGCGCGAAGGGCCTGACCGACAC
Source organism: Ramlibacter pallidus (assembly GCF_015070875.1). Lineage (GTDB taxonomy): Bacteria > Pseudomonadota > Gammaproteobacteria > Burkholderiales > Burkholderiaceae_C > Ramlibacter > Ramlibacter pallidus. Next base: position 803,189 of record NZ_JADDIV010000002.1, on the reverse strand, counting down.
CGGCATCTTCCTGCACGTGGTCAAGAACGCGGCGCCCACCGCGCTGGCGGTCATGGGCCTGCAGCTCGGCTACCTGCTGGGCGGCTCGATCCTGATCGAGACCGTGTTCTCGTGGCCGGGTACCGGTTTCCTGCTGAACTCCGCGATCTTCCAGCGCGACCTGCCGCTGCTGCAGGGCACGATCCTGGTGCTGGCCACCTTCTTCGTCGTGCTCAACCTGCTGGTGGACGTCGTGCAGACGCTGCTGGACCCGCGCATCGCGCGCGCCTGAGGAAAGTCCATGCTGCAAGCCACCGTCGAACCCCCGGTCGAACTGCTGCCCGCCGCGCCGCAGCGCTCCGCGGGCTACTGGCAGACCGTCACGCGACGCTTCCTGCGCGACCGCGTCGCCGTGGGCGCGGCGCTCGTCATCCTGGTGCTCCTGCTGCTGGCGCTGCTGGCGCCGTGGATCGTGCCGGCCGATCCCTACCAGTCCTCCATGCTCAAGCGGCTGAAGCCGATCGGCTTCGAAGGGCATCCCCTGGGCACGGACGAACTCGGGCGCGACATGCTGTCGCGGCTGATGGTCGGTGCGCGCCTGTCGCTGTTCATGGGCATCACGCCCGTGCTGCTGGCCTTCGTGTTCGGCGCGGTCATCGGCATCACGGCCGGCTACGCGGGCGGGCGCGTCAACAGCGTCATCATGCGCACGATCGACGTCTTCTACGCCTTCCCGTCGGTGCTGCTCGCCATCGCCCTGTCGGGCGCGCTGGGTGCGGGCATGACCAACTCGCTGATCTCCCTCACGATCGTCTTCATCCCGCCGCTGGCGCGCGTCGCCGAGAGCGTGACGACGCAGATCCGCACGCGGGATTTCGTCGAGGCGGCCCGCGCCTCGGGGGCCAACGCCTTCACCATCGTGCGCGTGCACGTGCTGGGCAACGTGCTGGGGCCGATCTTCGTCTACGCCACCAGCCTGGTGGCCGTCTCCATGATCCTGGCCTCGGGCCTGAGCTTCCTTGGCCTCGGCGTCAAGCCGCCGGAGCCCGAGTGGGGCCTGATGCTCAACACGCTGCGCACGGCCATCTACGTGCAGCCGTGGATCGCGGCGCTGCCCGGCGCGATGATCTTCGCGACCTCGATCGCCTTCAACCTGCTGGCGGACGGCCTGCGCGGCGCCATGGAGATCAAGCAATGAACGCCATCGACGTCGGCGGTCCGGCGCAGCCGCTGCTGTCCGTGCGCGGGCTGGTCAAGCACTTCCCGCTGAAGAAGGACGTGCTCGGGCGCGGCGGCGGCGTGGTGCGCGCGGTGGACGGCATCGCCTTCGACGTGCGCAAGGGCGAGACGCTGGGCGTGGTGGGCGAATCGGGCTGCGGCAAGTCGACCACTGCGCGCCTGCTGATGCAGCTGATCGCGCCGGACCGCGGCGAGGTCGTGTTCGACGGCGAGGCGGTGGGCAGCCGCGCGCTGCCGCTGAAGGCCTTCCGCCGGCAGGCGCAGATGGTGTTCCAGGACAGCTATGCCTCGCTCAACCCGCGGCTGACGATGGAGGACTCCATCGCCTTCGCGCCGCAGGTGCACGGATTGCCGCGCAAGGAGGCGGTCGCCCGGGCGCGCGACCTGCTGGCGCGCGTCGGGCTGGAGCCGCGGCGCTTCGCCGAGCGTTACCCGCACGAGCTCTCCGGCGGCCAGCGGCAGCGCGTGAACATCGCGCGCGCGCTGGCGCTGCAGCCGCGCCTGGTCATCCTCGACGAGGCCGTCTCCGCGCTGGACAAGTCGGTGGAGGCGCAGGTGCTGAACCTGCTGCTGGACCTGAAGGAGGAGTTCGGCCTGACCTACATCTTCATCAGCCACGACCTGAACGTGGTGCGCTACATGAGCGACCGCGTGATGGTGATGTACCTCGGGCAGGTGGCCGAGCTCGGCGCCAGCGAGACGCTGTTCGACGCCCCCGCGCATCCGTACACGCGCGCGCTGCTGTCGTCCATCCCCTCGATGGACCCGGACCGCCGCACCGAACAGCCCCCGCTCGCGGGCGACCCGCCCAACCCCATCGACCCGCCGCCGGGCTGCCGCTTCCACACGCGCTGCGTCCACGCACAGGCGGTCTGCTCCGCGCGCGAGCCCCAGCTCGGCCCGGCCACCGCGGGGCAATCGGTCGCCTGCTGGATGCACGTGCCGGCCAGTGGCCACAGCGAAGCGCCCACGGCCTGGCGGGAGGCCGCATGAACGCCAGCGAAGCGCCCTTCGTCGACATCCGCAGCCTGCGCGTGACCTTCGGCGACGCCCGCAAGCAGGTGCGCGCGGTCAACGGCGTCGACCTGCAGGTCCGCCGCGGCGAGGCCGTGGCGCTGATCGGCGAGTCCGGCTCGGGCAAGAGTGTCACGCTGCGCAGCCTGCTGCGCCTGCATCCGCCGAAACGCACCCGCATCGAGGGCGAGATCCGCGTGGCGGGCGTCGACGTGCTGGGGCTGTCGCCGGGCGCGCTCTCGGACTTCCGCGGCAAGGTGGCCGCGATGATCTTCCAGGAGCCGCTGCTGGCGATGGACCCGGTCTACTCCGTCGGTGCGCAGATCGTGGAGGCCATCCGCCGCCACGAGCCGGTGACCCAGGCGCAGGCCCACGCGCGCGCGCTGCAGCTGTTCGAGCGCGTGCGCATCCCCAGCCCCGAACGGCGGCTGCAGGCCTATCCGCACGAGATGTCCGGCGGCATGCGGCAGCGCGCGATGATCGCCCTGGCCCTGGCCTGCCGGCCGCAGCTGCTGCTGGCCGACGAGCCCACGACGGCCCTCGACGCCACGGTGCAGATCCAGATCCTGCTGCTGCTGCGCGAGCTGCAGCGCGAACTGGGCCTGTCCGTGGTCTTCGTCACGCACGACATCGGCGCGGCGGTGGAGGTGGCGGACCGCATCGCGGTGATGTACGCCGGCCGCATCGTCGAGGAAGGACCGGCCGCGACGCTGATCCGGGCACCGCGCCATCCGTACACCCTGGCCCTGCTGCGAAGCCGCGCGGACGGCGCGCTGGCCAAGGGTACGCGGCTGCAGACCATTCCGGGGGCGCCGCCCGACCTGTCCGCACTGCCGGCGGGCTGCGCCTTCGCCGACCGCTGCGGGCTGGCGTTCGCGGGGTGCCGCGAAGCGCAGCCGGACATCCACTGGCCCACCGCCGGTCACGCGGTGCGCTGCCTGCGCACCGACACCACCGCGCCCGCGCTGCAAGGAGTCGCCCCATGAACCTGCACACCGACGTGCTGCACGATCCCGCCCACGCCTTCATGCCCTACCCCAAGGCGCCGGTGCCGCACGCTGCCACGGGGCCGCTGGCCGGGCTGGACTTCGGCGTGAAGGATCTGTTCCACGTGGCCGGCTATCCCACCAGCGGCGGGCAGCCGCTGCTGCTGGCGCTGCTGGGCGTGCAGGACCGGACCGCGCCCACCGTGCGCAGGCTGCTGGACGCGGGCGCCCGCTTTGCCGGCAAGACCGTCACCGACGAACTCGCCTTTTCCATGAACGGGCAGAACGCGCACTTCGGCTCTCCCGTCAACGGCGCCGCGCCGGACCGCATCTGCGGCGGCTCCTCGTCCGGCTCGGCCTCCGCGGTGTCGAACCGCCTGTGCGACTTCGCGCTCGGCACCGACACCGGCGGTTCGGTGCGCGCGCCGGCCAGCCATTGCGGCCTGGTCGGACTGCGTCCCACGCATGGCCGCATCAGCCTGCACGACGTGCTGGACCTCGCGCCGAGCCTCGACACGTGCGGCTGGTTCGCGCGGGATGTCGCCACCTTCGCGCGCGTGGCCGACGTGCTGCTGGGGGACGACGCCGCACCGCTGCCCGCCAACGTGCGCCTGCTGGCGCCCACCGACCTGTGGCCGCTGGCGACGCCGGCGGCGACGGATGCGCTGGCGCCGGTGCGCCGGCGGATCGAGGACATCCTCGGCCCCGCGCGGCCGGTGCAGGTGGTGCTGCAGGACCTGGACACGCTGTACTGGCGCTTCCGCCACCTGCAGGGGCACGAGTCCTGGCAGACGGACGGCCCCTTCCTGCGCCGCTTCGCGCCGCCGCTCGGGCCCGGCGTGGCGCAACGTTTCGCCTGGAGCGCGGAAGTCACCGACGCGCAGGTGCTGGAAGCACGCGCCTACCGCGAACGTTTCCGCGCGCAGCTCGCGGACCTGCTGGAGGCGGATGGCGTGCTGCTGATGCCCACCATGCCGGACATCGCGCCGCTGGCGAACGAATCGGAGGCTGGGCTCGAGGACTACCGCAACCGGGCGATCCGCCTGTTGTGCAGCGCCGGCTTGTCCGGCTTTCCACAATTGACGCTGCCGCTCGCGCGCCGCGACGGTGCCCCGCTCGGCATCTCCCTGCTGGGCCCGGCGGGCAGCGACCGCAGCCTGGTGCGGCTGGCCGAGCGCATCGCGCAGGCCTGGGCCTGAGGCGATGCCGCGGCTTTCAGGGCGCCAGTCGCACCGGCGGCGACAGCGTGACCACGTCGCAGTCTTTCTGGCCCGGCACCCCGCGCTCGATCACCAGGAAGCGGCCGGGCGCCAGCGCGATCAGCGGGTGGTGCCAGGTGCCGGCATGCAGCGTGATGCCCTGCGCGCCGGTGGCCGCGAAGGCCGCGAAGGTTCGCCGTTCGGGCGCCGCCTGGCCCAGGCCGACCAGCACCACCCAGTCCGCGGCCGCGAGCGGCACGAAGGTCTGGCTGCCCAGGCGGTGCCGCTCCAGCATCGTCCACGGTCCCTCGACGGCCTGGCCCTGCACGTCGAAGGTCGCGAGCACCGGCGCACCGCCTTCGCGCGTGAGGTCGAGCGCCGCGGCCAGGTCGCGCCGCGCGCTGGTGCCGGCGTTGATCGCGCGGGCCGGTCCCTCCCCCAGCTCCAGCACCTCGCCGTACGGCGCGAAGTCGTTCGCGGTGAGCGGACGCAGCGACAGGACGGTGGGAGCCATGCATCGCATTGAACCATGAGCCAACGAACGATGTCTTCCCCCTCCGTCACATCGCTGCGCATCGATGGCCGCCGCCTGTGGGATTCGCTCATGGCGCTGGCGCAGGTGGGTGCCACGGCCAGGGGCGGCGTCTGCCGGCTGGCCCTGTCGGACCTCGATCGCCAGGGCCGCGACCTCGTCACGGAATGGGGCCGCGCAGCCGGTCTCGCGGTGACGGTCGACCGCATCGGCAACGTCTTCATGCGGCGTGCCGGGCGCAACCCGGCGCTGCCGCCGGTGATGGCCGGCAGCCACATCGACACGCAGCCCACCGGCGGCAAGTTCGACGGCAACTACGGCGTGCTGGCGGCGCTGGAAGTCGTGCGCACGCTCGACGACCACGGCATCGAGACGGAGGCGCCGATCGAAGTCGCGTTCTGGACCAACGAGGAGGGCTCGCGCTTCGTGCCCGTGATGATGGGGTCGGGCGTCTTCGCCGGCGCCTTCACGCTGGAGCACGCCTACGCCGCGCGCGACGCCGACGGCAAGAGCGTGCGCGACGAACTGGCGCGCATCGGCTACCTCGGCGAAGAGGTCCCGGGCGCGCACCCCATCGGCGCGTACTTCGAGGCGCACATCGAACAGGGCCCCGTGCTGGAGGATGCGGGCGTGACGATCGGCGTCGTCGAGGGCGTGCTGGCAATCCGCTGGTTCGACTGCACCGTCGAAGGCATGGAGGCGCACGCCGGACCCACGCCGATGGCACTGCGCCGCGACGCGCTGCAACCGGCCACCCGCCTGATGCAGGAGGTGGTGGCCTCGGCGCTGCGGCACGGCCCGCACGGCCGGGGCACGGTCGGCATGGTGCAGGTGCATCCCAACAGCCGCAACGTGATCCCGGGCCGGGTGAGGTTCTCCATCGACTTGCGCAATGCGTCCGACGCGCTGGTGGAGGCGCAAGCCGCGGAGGTGAAGGCGCTGGCCGAACGCCTCGCCGTGGAGTACGGCATGGCGATCCGCATCGAGGAGGTCTCGAACTACCCGGCACAGCGTTTCGACGCCGCCTGCGTGCAGTCGGTCGCCGCCGCCGCGGAACGCCTGGGCTACCCGCACATGCCGGCGGTGTCCGGCGCCGGCCACGACGCAGTCTACGCGGCGCGCCTGGCCCCGACCGGCATGATCTTCATCCCGTGCAAGGACGGCATCAGCCACAACGAAGTGGAAGACGCCCAGCCGGCGCACCTGGAGGCCGGCTGCAACGTGCTGCTGCAGGTGATGCTGGAGCGGGCCGGCACCTGAGCGGTCGTGCCCGGCTTACGCGGCGTCCTTGTAGAAGAACTCGCGCTGCACACTGCGCGCCGCCAGCGGGTGCACCGCCTGCCCGATCGCCGCGATGTGTTCGGGCGTGGTGCCGCAGCAGCCGCCCACGATGTTCACCAGGCCGTCGGCGGCGAACTCGCGCAGCAGCCGCGAGGTGTCCTCCGGCTTCTCGTCGAAGCCCGTTTCGGCCATCGGGTTGGGCAGGCCGGCGTTCGGGTAGCAGCTGATGAAGGTGTCCGGCGCGACGCGCGCCAGCTCCTGGATGTACGGACGCATCAGCGCCGCGCCCAGCGCACAGTTCAGGCCTACGGCCAGCGGCTGCGCGTGGCGCACGCTGTACCAGAAGGCGGTGACGGTCTGGCCGCTGAGGATGCGGCCGGAAGCGTCCGTCACGGTGCCGCTGATGATGACGGGCAGGCGCTCGCCTCGTTCCACGAACACCTCGTCGATGGCGAACAGCGCCGCCTTCGCATTGAGCGTGTCGAAGATGGTTTCGACCAGGATCAGGTCGACGCCGCCTTCGAGCAGGCCCTCGACCTGCTCGTGGTACGCGGCGCGCAGCGTTTCGAAGTCCACATTGCGCGCACCCGGGTCGTTGACGTCGGGGCTGATGCTGGCGGTACGCGGCGTCGGGCCGAGCGCGCCGGCGACGAAGCGCGGCTTGTCCGGCGTGGAGAACTTGTCGGCCGCCTCGCGCGCGAGCTTCGCCGCCGCCAGGTTCATCTCCCTGGCCAGGTGGCCCAGGCCATAGTCGTCCTGCGCCGGCGCGTTGGCGCCGAAGGTGTTGGTCTCGATGATGTCGGCGCCCGCGGCGAGGTAGCCCTCGTGGATGTCGCGCACCACGTCCGGCCGCGTCAGCACCAGCAGGTCGCTGTTGTTCTTCAGGTCCTTGGGGTGGTCGCGGAAGCGCTCGCCGCGGTAGTCGGCCTCCGTCAGCCTGAAGCGCTGGATCATCGTGCCCATCGCGCCGTCGAGGACCAGGATGCGCTGCGCCAGTAGGCCCGGCAGGGCCTGGCCACGGGTGTAGGCCGGAGGTTTCATGCGCCCCATTGTAGGAAGGGCGCTGCCCCTACGCACCGTACGGCGATGCCGGCCGCCTCCGCCTCGGCGATGGCCCGGCGCAGGTCGGCCCGCAGGTAAGCCGGATCCGGCACGTCCAGGTCGTGCGGCTCGCCGTCGCTGAAAAGGAGGATGGCCGGGCGGCGGCCGGCGCTCCGCGCCCGGTCCAGCGCCAGCGCCGCCGCGTGGCGCAAGGCGCCGCCGGTGCGGGTGGAGCCTTCGCCGCGCAGCGCGGCCACGCGACGTGCGATGTCGCCGCGGCGCGCCGGCTCGTCCCAATGCTTCAGGGGCTGCAGCTCGACCCGCTGCCGCGTGCGCGAACGGAAGGCGAGCAGCGCACAGTCGTGGCCGGTCGCCTCCAGCTGGTCGGCGCATGCCAGCGCCAGGGCCGCGGCGTGGTCCAGCCAGGCGCCGCCGCTGGCGGTGCGTTGGGCGGTGGAGGCCGAAGTGTCCAGCAGCACCTGCACGGCCCAGCGCGCGGGCAGCGCTTCGCGGCGCCGGTACACCCGCGTCTCCGGCACCTGCCGCGCGCGCCTTTGCACCTGCGCATCGACCAGCGCCATCGCGTGGAACTCGTCGCCCCAGGCGGCGCGGCCGCCATGCCGCGGTGCGTCCGCCGGGAGGCTGTGCAGGACCCGCGCGACCTGCGCTGGAGCCGCGGTCGGCAAGCGACGGGTGACGGCGGCCGCTGGCCGCGCAGCCAGGTAGACGCTGCACCAGTCCGCGCGGTAGCGCCCGATGCGAGCGTCCCATTCCGCGTAGTTCGTGGGCGGGGCTTCCGGCGGCGCATCCACCGCTTCGGTGCCGGCGCCGCCCTGGGGCTCGCCGGCGGCCGCGAGCGGGGTGTCGGATGCGGGCAGCTCCGCATCGGGCTCCCACAGCCAGGAGCCATCGTCGCGGTACGCGGCGTGCGTGACGTAAGTGCGGGGGTTGAACGGCAAGCGCATCTGGCCGATCTCGTTGCCCAGGCGGGAAGCGAGTTCCCGTATCGCCGCGGAATCGCTCGCCGCCCTGCCGAACGCCGTCTGCGCGCGAACGACCCAGGGATGCGGATCGGCATGCGAGGGATCCAGCAGGCTGCGCGCCAGCCGCGCCAGCAGGGCGTCGAAGCCATTGCCGGCGGGCGCGTCCGGTCCGGCGTGAAAGGGCAGCCACAACGCACGCAAGCCGGGCAGATCCGCCATGGCGTGGGCTTCGATGCGCGCGTCCTCCAGCACGCCGAACAAGGCTTGCTGCACGGGCTTGAGCGTGGCGCGCGCCTGCGGCCCCCCGCCGAAGCGCCAGTGCGCGGCGGCATGTGCGGCGGCCGCATGCACCGTGGCGCGCCCGGTCATCGCCGGCGGCAGGTGCAGGACACGGTCCGCGCCATCGCGTCCCGAAAGGATCGCGCGGGGCCCATTCTCCAGCGGCACCAGTGCCGCCCGCTGCCCCCACAGCGCGTGCAGCCACGCCGCGCCCGGCTCACTCGAAAGCGGCATGGACCAGGTCCGCCAGCACGGCCTGCAGGTCCGGGTCGTCGGCCAGCGGGGCGGCCACCGCCTGGAGGCACGCCGCGCGTGCCGGCAGCCCGGCCTGCACGAGGCGGGCGGCGTGCACCAGCAGGCGCGTCGACGCGCCCTCCTCCAGCCCGTCGGCCTGCAGCCGGCGCGTGCGCAGGCCGAGCGCGACGAGGCGGCCGGCCAGCAGCGGGTCGACGCCACTCTCGCCCGCGACGATCGCCGTCTCGGTATCGGGATCGGGGTAGCCGAACGCGAGTGTCGTGAAACGCTGCCGCGTCGACGGCTTCAGCGCCTTGTGCAGGCCGCGGTACCCGGGGTTGTAGCTCGCCACCAGCAGGAAGTCCGGGTGCGCCTGCAGCAGTTCGCCGCGCCGCTCCAGCGGCAGCACGCGACGGCTGTCGGCCAGCGGATGGATCACGACCAGCGCATCGCTGCGCGCTTCCACCAGCTCGTCGAGGTAGCAGATGGCGCCGTGCCGAGCGGCCAGCGCCAACGGGCCGTCCTGCCAGCGCGTGCCGTCGGCATCCAGCAGCCAGCGGCCGGCAAGGTCGCCGGCCGTGAGGTCCTCGTGGCAGGCCAGCGTGACCAGCGGCCGCCCGAGCCGCCACGCCATGTGTTCGACGAAGCGCGTCTTGCCGCAGCCCGTCGGGCCCGTCAGCAGGACCGGCAGCCGCGCCGCCGCCGCGGCCTCGAAGGCCCGCACCTCCCCCGCCACGGGACGGTAGAACGGTGCCTGCGCGAGCCGCCAGCCGGCGAGCGGATCCCCTTCAACGGTGGAGGGCATCCGCCGGGTTCGGGATGCCCTCGATCGGGCACTCCTCGGTGCCCACCATCGGGCGCGTGATGGCCTCGACCGCCTTGCGCGTGCCTTCGGGGTCGTTGATCCAGCGCGAATAGAAACCGTAGGGGCAGGCCGCCACGCCCTTGTCGCCCTCGCGCGAGTTGATCAGGCCGGTGTAGCCGCGGTGCAGCAGCTTGAACAGGTGGTTCTCCGACTGGCCGTTCTTGCGGAAGTCGCGGATCAGGCTGGTGGAGAGCGCGGCGTACTGCACGCCGTACTCCTCCTCGCCGCATTCGCCGAGCGTGCGTCCGTCGAAGCCGATGATCGCGGAGTGGCCGAAGTAGCCGTAGACGCCGTCGAAACCCGACGCATTCGCCACCGCGACGTAGGTGTTGTTGGCGAAGGCCATCGCCTTGCTGATCAGGATCTGCTGCTCTTTCGCGGGGTACATGTAGCCCTGGCAGCGGACGATCAGCTCGGCGCCGTTCATGGCGCAGTCGCGCCAGATCTCCGGGTAGTTGCCGTCGTCGCAGATGATCAGGCTGATCTTCAGGCCCTTGGGGCCTTCGCTCACGTACGTGCAGTTGCCCGGGTACCAGCCTTCCACCGGCACCCACGGCATGATCTTGCGGTACTTCTGGACGATCTCGCCCTGGTCGTTCATCAGGATCAGCGTGTTGTACGGCGCCTTGTACGGGTGCTCCTCGTGGCGTTCGCCGGTCAGCGAGAACACGCCCCACACCTTGGCCTTGCGGCAGGCCGCGGCGAAGATCTCGGTCTCCTCGCCCGGCACGGCCGCGGCCGTGTCGTACATCTCCCTGGCGTCGTACATGATCCCGTGCGTGCTGTACTCCGGGAAGATCACCAGGTCCATGCCCGGCAGGCCGGCCTTCATGCCGACCAGCATGTCGGCGATCCTGCGCGCGTTCTCGAGGACCTCCGCCTTGGTGTGCAGGCGCGGCATCTTGTAGTTGACGACCGCGACGCCCACGGTGTCCTTGCTGCTGGAGATGTCTCCGTGGATCATGGCTGCTTCCTCCTTGCCGTCAGTGGCTGATCATCCAGGGGCGCTTGCTCGGGAAGGCCTTGCTGCCGTCGGGTGCGCGGACCGTGCTGGTGCGCCTGGCGCCGCTGCAGCAGCCGCAGCCCGAGGGATGGCGCAGGCGGCCGTAGCTGCCGTCGCGCGACGTGCGCGGCGCGTGCTGGGCCCGTTCGTTGGTGGCGTGGGCGCTGCGCGTGCCCGCGTCCATGCAGGCCAGTTGCGGTGGCGCGCTCATCACGCGCGGCGACGCCGCGCCGCACCCGGGGCAATCCGCGGGCTCGTCGCGCCGGGAGATGCTGCGGATCGCCTCGAAGCCGCCGCAGCCCGCGCAGCCGTAGTCGTAGGTCGGCATGGGCTACTTGTCCTGCGAGAGCGGCATGGCCACCGAGCCGTCGAGGTGCTTCACCGGCCCCGCGGCGCTGGGGTTGATGTCGAAGTCGAAGATCTGCGTCGGCACCCACAGCGTGGCGCAGGCGTTCGGCACGTCCACCACCCCGCTGATGTGGCCCTGGACCGGTGCCGTGCCGAGGATCGAGTAGGCCTGCGCGCCCGAATAGCCGAACTTCTTGAGGTACTCGATGGCGTTCAGGCACGCCTGGCGGTAGGCGACGTTGATGTCCAGGTAGTGCTGCTTGCCGCCCTCGTCGACGGAGACGCCCTCGAAGATCAGGTAGTCGTTGTAGGTCGGCACGACCGGGCTCGGCTTGAAGATCGGGTTCTTGATGCCGTACATCGCCATGCCGCCCTTGATGACGGTCACGCGCATGTGGACCCAGCCCGCCATCTCGATGGCGCCGCAGAACGTGATCTCGCCGTCGCCCTGGCTGAAGTGCAGGTCGCCCACGCTCAGGCCGGCGCCGTCGACGTACACCGGGAAGAACACCTTGGCACCGCGCGACAGGTCCTTGATGTCGCAGTTGCCGCCGTGCTCGCGGCCGGGCACGGTGCGCGCGCCTTCGGCCGCGGCCTTGGCCTTGGCATCCCCGGTCAGCCTGCCCATGTGGGCCGTGCCGGCAAAGGGCGGGTTCGCCAGTCCGCCGGTGGGGTTGGTCGCGATGAGTTCCTGCTCGCGCGCGTTCCACGTCTGCAGCATCTTCGGGTCGGGCAGGCAGCCGATCAGGCCCGGGTGGATCAGGCCGGCGTACCGCACGCCCGGCACGTGGCGCGAACGGGTGAACATGCCTTCGATGTCCCAGATCGACTTCTGCGCCAGCGGGAAGTGCTCGGTCAGGAAGCCGCCGCCGTTCTTCTTGCTGAAGAAGCCGTTGAAGCCCCAGAGGCTGTCCTGCTTCGCGCCGATGTCCAGCAGTTCCACCACCAGCAGGTCACCCGGCTTGGCCCCCTTCACCCCGACCGGCCCGGACAGGTAGTGCACCGTGGTGAGGTCGATGTCGCGCACGTCGTCCGCGCTGTCGTTGTTCTTGATGAAGCCGCCCGTCCAGTCGTAGGTCTCGAGCACGAAGTCGTCGCCCGGGTTGACCCAGCAGGCCATCGGGATGTCCGGGTGCCACCGGTTGTGGATGTTCTCGTTCTCGAGCGGCGACTGCTGGAGGTCGACCTTGATGAGGGTTTCGGGCATGCGTGCTCCTGGGTTGTGGTCAGACGGAGAGGTAGGACTTGATGCGTTGCGTGTCGGTGCCGGCGCGCGTGGTCTCGTGGACCAGGCGGCCGCCCTCGATGACGAACAGGCGGTCGGCGACGTCCATCGCGAAGGACAGCACCTGCTCGGACACGACGATGGTGATGCGGCGCAGCTTGCGGATCTCGTTCAGCGCCTTGGCGATGTCCTTGATGATCGAAGGCTGGATGCCCTCGGTCGGCTCGTCGAGCAGCAGCACCTTGGGGTCGGTCACCAGCGCGCGGGCGATCGCCAGCTGCTGCTGCTGGCCGCCCGAGAGGTTGCCCCCCTTGCGCCGGCGCATGTCCCACAACACGGGGAACAGCGCGTAGATCTCGTCGGGCACACGGCGGCTGGGCGCGTGCTCCATGCCGGTCTGGATGTTCTCCTCGACGCTCAGCGTCGGGAAGATCATGCGGCCCTGCGGCACGTAGGCGATGCCCTTGGCGACGCGGCGGAAGCTCTCTTCCTTCGACACATCCTGTCCGCCGACGGTGATGGTCCCGCTCTTGACCGGCAGCACGCCCATCAGGCTCTTGAACAGCGTGGTCTTGCCCATGCCGTTGCGGCCCATGATGGCGACGGTTTCGTTCTCGCGGCCCTCGAAGGAGATGCCGTGCAGCGCCTCGCTCTGGCCGTAGGCGACGTGGAGGTCCTTGACCTGCAGCATGGGAGGGGTCCTTTCAGTGGCCGAGGTAGACATCGATCACCTTCGGGTCGGCCTGCACCTTCTCCATCGGCCCTTCGGCCAGGATCTTTCCCTGGTGCATGACCGTCACCTTGTGGGCGATCTGCTTGACGAATTCCATGTCGTGCTCGATCACGATCACGGCGCGGTTGCGGCAGATGCGCTGCAGGAGTTCGGCGGTGAGCTCGCGTTCGCGCGCGCTCATGCCGGCGATCGGCTCGTCCAGCATCAGCAGCTCCGGCTCCTGCATCAGCAGCATCCCGATCTCCAGCCACTGCTTCTGCCCGTGGCTCAGGAGCCCGGCCTCGAGTTCCAGCTTGTCGGCCAGGCCGATGTCCGCGGCCACCGCCTGCACGCGTTCGCGCACCTCGGCGTCGCACCGGAAGGCGAGCGCGCCGAAGACGTTGCGCCCGCGCGGGAAGGAGACCTCCAGGTTCTGGAAGACGCTCAGGTTCTCGTAGATCGAAGGCGTCTGGAACTTCCTGCCGATGCCCAGGCGCACGCGCTTGTGCTCCGCCATCCGCGTCAGCTCCGTGTTGCGGAACTTGATGCTGCCGGCGCTGGCGCGCGTCTTGCCGCAGATCAGGTCCAGCAGCGTGGTCTTGCCGGCGCCGTTCGGGCCGATGATCACGCGCAGCTCGTTGCGGTCGATGTAGAGCGTCAGGTTGTCGATCGCCTTGAAGCCGTCGAAGGAAACGGTCAGGTCCTCGACCGCCAGCGCGAAATCGGTGTTGCTCATGGCCGCTCCTTCAGGCGTGCTGGCCGCGGATGCCGTCGGGCGCCGCCGGCGTTTCGGGCTGCGCCGCCGGCGCTTGCGGCGCGCGCGCGACGAAGGCGGGCGGCGGGGTCTTGGGCCGCGCCGCGCGCAGCGCCTCGCGCCGGCCGTTCCACCAGGGGCGGATGTGGCTCTCCCACAGGCCGGCCAGGCCCATCGGGAAGGCCATGGTCACGCCGATGAAGAGGGCCGCCATCAGGAACAGCCAGGCCTCGGGGAAACTCTCCGAGAAGAAGGTCTTGCCCGCGTTCACCAGCAGCGCGCCGTAGACCGCGCCGACCAGGCTCATGCGGCCGCCCACCGCGGCGAAGATCACCATCTCGATCGAAGGCACGATGCCGACGAAGCTGGGCGACATGAAACCGACCTGCAGCGAGAACAGCGCGCCGCCGATGCCGGACAGCGCCGCCGCCAGGCAGAAGGTGAAGACCTTGAAGTTGGCGACGTCGTAGCCGGAGAAGCGCACGCGGTCCTCCTTGTCGCGCATCGCCAGCAGCAGGGTGCCGAACTTGCTGGTCTGGATCCAGCGGCACAGGAGGATGGTGGCCACCAGCAACGCGACGCACACGTAGTACAGGATCACCTTGGCGCTGTCCGTGCGGGTGTCCCACCCCATCAGCGTCTTCAGGTCGGTCATGCCGTTGACGCCGCCGGTGTAGCCCTGCTGGCCGATGATCAGCACCGTGAGGATCAGCGCCACCGCCTGCGTGATGATGGCGAAGTACACGCCGCCCACGCGGCGCTTGAACATCGCGAAGCTGATGATCCAGGCGAGCAGCGTCGGCACCGCGATGACGGCGAACAGCGTGAAGCCGAAGCTCTTGAACGGCACCCAGAAGGCCGGCAGCGCGGTGATCTGGTTCCAGTCCATGAAGTCGGGGATGCCCGGCGTGCTCTGGATCTTGGTGCTGACGGGGTCGGATGCTTCCAGCTTCAGGAACATCGCCATCGCATAGCCGCCCAGCCCGAAGAACACGCCCTGGCCGAGGCTCAGCACGCCGCCGTAGCCCCACACCATCACCAGCCCGATGGCGACGAAGGCGTAGGTGAGGTACTTGCCCACCAGGTTCAGCCGGAAGATGTCGAGCGTGAGCGGCAGCACCACCGCCAGCAGCAGCACCAGCAGCAGCAGGCTGGCCAGCTGGTAGCGGTGGATGAAGGTCTTGATTGCGTTCATCGGGACTCCTTCTGCGCCGGCTCAGCGCCGGACCTTCATCGCGAACAGGCCCTGCGGCCGCACCATCAGGATCAGGACGATCAGCGACAGGGTGATCACCTTGGCCATCGAGCCGGCCAGGAAGAACTCGGTGATCGACTGCGTCTGGGCGATGCCGAAGGCGGAGACCACGGTGCCCAGGAGGCTGGCCGCGCCGCCGAAGGTGACGACCAGGAAGGCGTCGACGATGTAGAGCGAGCCTGACGTCGGGCCGGTGGAGCCGATGGTGGTGAACGCCGCGCCGGCGACCCCTGCGATGCCGCAGCCGATGGCGAAGGTGAGGCGGTCGGTCTTCTTCGTGTCGATGCCGGTCGCGTTGGCCATCACGCGGTTGCTCACGGTGGCGCGCACCCGCAGGCCCCAGCGGCTCTTGTGCAGGGCGACCAGCACGCCGGCGGTGACGACGGTGGTGAGCGCCAGCACGAACAAGCCGTTGATCGGGATGTCCAGGCCGGGCGACGGTGCCCAGGACCCGAGCAGCCAGTCGGGCAGCGTGGGACTGACTTCCTTCGGGCCGATGAAGGTGCGGAACATCTGCTGGATGGCCAGGCTGATGCCCCAGGTGGCCAGCAGCGTGTCGAGCGGGCGCTTGTACAGGTGGCGGATCAGCGCCCACTCCACCAGCCAGCCGGCGATGAAGGCGAAGAGGAAGGCCGCGACGATCGCCAGCGGGAAGTAGTAGGCCACCCAGCCGGGCGAGAGGGAGGAAGCGAGCGTGGAGCCGAGGTAGATCGTGTAGGCGCCGATGGTCATGAACTCGCCATGCGCCATGTTGATCACGCCCATCTGGCCGAAGATGATGGCCAGGCCCAGGCCCATGAGCAGCAGCACCGAGAACAGGCTCAGGCCCGCGAAGCCCTGCATCAGGCCGATGTTCATCATTTCCGAAAGCGTCATGCGGGTGCTCCGGGGAGTGAAGAAGGAAGGCGGGGGAGAGCCCCCACCCCGGCCCTCCCCCGGAGGGGGAGGGAGGAAGGCAGGGTTACTGGTAGCCCTTGGGGAACGGATCGGGCTTGATCAGGTTGGGCGACTCGGAGACGACCTTGAAGGTGGCGTCCGGCATGCCCATCGCGATGCGCGACTTGCTCCACAGGTGGTGGTTCGGGTCCAGCTTCACGTAGCCTTCCGGCGCCGTGGTCAGCTCGATGCCGGTGCGCGAGGCCGCGACCACCTTGTCGACGTCGAAGCTCTTGGCCTTCTCCACCGCCGCCTTCCACAGCCACGGGCCGAGGTAGCCGGCCTGGGTGACGTCGCCGATGACGGCGTCCTTGCCGTACTTGGCCTTGAAAGCCGTCACGAACTTCTTGTTGTTCTCGTTCTCCAGCGACTGGAAGTACTTCATGGAGGAGTAGAAGCCGGCGAAGTTCTCGCCGCCCACGCCGGTCATCTCGTCCTCGGTGACCGACAGCGTCACCAGCAGCTGCTTGTCGCCGGTGATGCCGGCCGCCTTGAGCGCCTTGTAGAAGGCCACGTTGGAGCCGCCCACCACCGCGGTGAAGATGCAGTCGGGCTTCTGCACCTTGATCTTGTTCATCAGGGACCCGAAGTTCGTGCTGCCCAGCGGGTAGTACTCCTCGCCGACGACCTTGCCCTTCTGGAAGTTCTCGATGTGCTTGCGCGCGATCTTCATCGAGGTGCGCGGCCAGATGTAGTCGGAGCCGATCAGGAAGAAGGTCTTGGCCTTCTTCTCCTTCTGCGCCCAGTCCAGGCTGTAGAGGATCTGCTGCGTCGCTTCCTGGCCGGTGTAGATCACGTTCTTGGACTGCTCCAGGCCTTCGTAGAAGGTCGGGTAGTACAGCAGGCCGTTCTCCTTCTCGAACACCGGCAGCACCGCCTTGCGCGAGGCGGAGGTCCAGCAGCCGAACACCGCGGCGCAGCGGTCGTTGATCAGCAGCTTCTTCGACTTCTCGGCGAAGGTCGGCCAGTCAGACGCGCCGTCCTCCTTGATCACCTTGATCTTGCGCCCCAGGATGCCGCCCATGGCGTTGATCTGGTCGATGGCCAGCTGCTCCGCCTGGATGGAGCCGGTCTCCGAGATGGCCATCGTGCCGGTGGACGAATGCAGCTGGCCGACCGTGACTTCGGTGTCGGTCACCGCGAGCTTGGTCGTGTTGACCTGCGCGGTGGGCTGGGCGCCGGCCCAGGCCGGCAGGCCGGCGACCGAGGCCGCCCCCATCGCCTGGAGCAGGCGCCGACGGGCGATATCGGTGCTGGGCACGGACTGGTCTTGGTGCGTGGCAGGTTTCTTCATGGGGCGGGTCCTCGCTTCGGGTTGAACTTGGGAGCCGGCGTGGGACAGGGTTTGCGCCGGGCTGGTGCCAAGACTAGGGAGCGAGGGAAAACCCGCCCATACGTTAAATAACGTAGTGGCGCCTGCGCACACGCCGCGCAGAGTGCGGGACTGGTTCTTGCATGGACAGGCGCATGGCATCGCATGCGACGCGCGGCGAGCTCGCGGCCGCCCCCCAGACGATCTTCCGCTTCCGGCGCGACTACAACTCGTGGGTCGCCGACGAGAGCATGGAGGACTACGCGCTGCGCTACACGCCCAAGAGCTTCCGGCGCTGGAGCGAGTTCCGCGTGGCGAACACCGCCTTCGGCTCGCTGTCCTTCCTGGCGCTGGAGGCGATCGGCGGGGCGATCGCGCTGAACTACGGCTTCAGCAACGCGATGTGGGCGATCCTCGTGGTCGGCCTCGTGATCTTCCTGACCGGGCTGCCGATCGCGTACTACGCCGCGCGCTACGGCCTGGACATGGACCTGCTCACCCGCGGCGCCGGTTTCGGCTACCTGGGCTCGACGATCACGTCCCTGATCTACGCCGTCTTCACCTTCATCTTCTTCGCGCTGGAGGCGGCCATCATGGCGCTGGCGCTGCAGATGGTGGTCGACTGGCCGCTGGAGTGGTGCTACGTGGTGTCGTCGCTGGTGATCCTGCCGCTGGCCATGCGCGGCATCACGCTCATCTCGCGGCTGCAGGCCTGGACGCAGCCGCTGTGGCTGTTCCTGCTGGTGCTGCCCTTCGTCTGGATCGCGCTGGCGCAGCCGCAGCTGTACCGCGACTTCACCACCCTGTCCGGCCTGGCCAGCGGCAGCAGCGGCTTCGATCCCCTGTTGTTCGGCGCCGCCGCGGCGGTGATCTTCTCGCTGGTGGTGCAGATCGGCGAGCAGGTCGACTTCCTGCGCTTCCTGCCCGAACGCACGGCGGAGAACCGCTTCCGCTGGTGGGCGGCCGTGCTCGTCGCGGGCCCCGGATGGATCGGCATGGGCATGCTGAAGATGGCGGGGGGCGCCTTCCTCGCCTTCGCCGCGCTGCAGTTCGAAGTCGACGTCGCCCGCGCCGCGGAGCCGACGCAAATGTTCCTGGCCGGCTTCACGCAGGCGGTCGGGCTGCCCGGACTCGCCGTGGCGATGACGGTGGTGTTCGTCGTCGTGTCGCAGATCAAGATCAACCTCACGAATGCCTACGCCGGCTCGCTCGCCTGGTCCAACTTCTTCGCCCGCGTCACGCGCAGCCATCCAGGCCGCGTCGTGTGGCTGGTGTTCAACGTCGGCATCGCCACGCTGCTGATGACGCTGGGCGTGTTCGGCGCGCTGGAGAAGGTGCTCGCCATCTACAGCAACGTGGCCATCGCCTGGGTCGGGGCGCTGGTGGCGGACCTGGTGATCAACAAGCCGCTGGGCCTGAGCCCGCCGCACATCGAGTTCCGCCGCGCGCACCTCTACGACTTCAACCCGGTCGGCCTGGGGGCGATGGTGCTGGCGGCGACGGTGGCCTGCGTCGCCTATGCAGGCCTGCTCGGCGAGGAGGCGGCGGCCTTCTCGCCCTTCATCGCGCTGGCGCTGTCGATGGCGCTGGCGCCCCTGCTGGCGTGGGCCACGCGCGGCCGCTTCTACCTCGCGCGCTCGCCCAGCACCGAATGGGCACCGGGGGAGCTGGTGCGCTGCGTGGTCTGCGAGAACCAGTTCGAGTCGGAAGACATGGCGCGTTGCCCGGCGTACGGTGGCGCGATCTGTTCGCTGTGCTGCTCGCTGGAGACGCGCTGCCACGACCGCTGCAAGACGAACTCCCGCGCCACCGACCAGATCCGTGCCGTGGCGGCGGCGCTGCTGCCGCGCGGCTGGGCCGCGCACGTCAACTTCCGCGTGGGCCACTACCTGATGGTGCTGTGCACGCTGTGCGGGCTGACGGCCTTCCTGCTCGGGGTGGTCTACGTGCAGGAAAGCCTGGGCACGCCCGCCGAGTTGCTGCGCATGCCCTTCCTGAAGGCCTTCGCCCTGCTGGCGCTGCTGGCGGCGGTGTGCGCCTGGTGGGTCGTGCTGTCCACCGACAGCCGGCGGCTGGCGCAGGACGAATCGGAGCGGCAGACGCAGCTGCTGCTGCAGGAGATCGATGCGCACCGCCGCACCGACGCGGCGCTGCAGGCGGCCAAGGACCAGGCCGAATCCGCCAGCCTCGCCAAGACGCGCTACGTCGCCGGAATGACGCACGAACTGCGCTCGCCGCTGAACAGCATCCTGGGCTACACGCAGATCCTGCTGAAGCACCCGCAGGTGGAGGGGTGGCTGCGCGAGACGCTGGCGACCATGCAGCACAGCGGCCAGCACATGCACGCGCTGATCGACGGGTCGCTGGAGCTGGCCCGCATCGAGGCCGGGCGCTTGCGGCTCGACGTTGCGCCGGTGCCGCTGCGCGAGCTGGTCGACGACGTAGCCCGGATGATGCGGCAGCAGGCCAACGCGAAGGGCCTGCACTTCGCGGTGGAGGTGTACGGGCGCATGCCGGCGTGGATCCGCGCCGACGCCAAGCGCCTGCGGCAGATCCTCATCAACCTGCTGGCCAACGCGGTGCGCTTCACCACCCGCGGCGAAGTGCGCCTGCGGCTGGACTTCCGCCGGCACGTGGCCCAGCTGGACGTCGTGGACACCGGCATCGGCATCGCGCCGCAGGACCAGGAGCGCATCTTCCTGCCCTTCGAGCGCGGCAGCGCGGGCCGCCGCGTCAGCGACACCGGCACGGGGCTGGGGCTGACCATCACGCACCTGCTGACCGAGCTGATGGGCGGCGAACTCACGCTGGCCAGCACGCCCGATTGCGGCAGCACCTTCAGCGTGCGCCTCTACCTGCCGGAGATCACCAGCGACCCGGCCCGTCCGCTGCCGCCCGCGCAGAACCTGAAGCCGGCGATCGGCTACCTGGCGCCGCACCGCACGCTGCTGGTGGTCGACGACCAGGCGCTGCAGCGGCAACTGCTCGCGGCGCTGCTGGTTCCGCTCGGCTTCACGGTGCTGGAAGCCGCCAGCGGGCGCGAATGCGCGGAAGTGGTGGAGCGCCAGCCGGTCGACGCGGTGCTGCTGGACATCACCATGGACGACCTCGACGGCTGGCAGACGGCGGCGCTGCTGCGCGGCATGAAGACACCGGAGGAACTGCCGATCGTGTTCGTCTCCGGCAACCTGTTCGACCACCGGCCGGACCGCATCGAGGCACTGCAATGCCAGGGCTTCGTCGCCAAGCCGGTGCTGGAGTCCGAGCTGCTCGATGCGCTGGAGCGCGCGCTGCAGCTGGAATGGGTGCGCTCCAACACGCCGCTGGCGCCGCTCTACCCGACGCTGGACGCCTCGCCCGCGGCCGGGGTCGACGCCCTGCCGGCGGACCTGCGCGAGGACCTGCTGCGGCTGGCGCGCCAGGCCAACGCTTCCGCGCTGAGGCAGCGCTTGCGGGCGGCGCAGGCCGCCCTGCCGGAACACGCCCAGGCGCTGCTCTGGCTGCAGGCCGCCGCCGACCGCTTCGACTTCGCCGCGCTCACCGGCCGCCTGAAGGAGGACGAGGATGTCGCCCGCTCCTGAGAACGACGTTGGGGGCGGCGCGGGCCGCACGGTGCTGGTGGTCGACGACGCCGTCGACACGCTGCGCATGCTGTGCGACGCGCTGGACGCCGAGGGCTACACGGTCATGGTGGCGCGCGACGCCGGCGAGGCACGCGAGCGGCTGGAGATCACCGTGCCCGATGCCGTGCTGCTGGACGCGGTGATGCCGGGCACCGATGGCTTCGCGCTGTGCCGGGAGATCAAGGCCACCCCGCCCTGGGCGCACGTGCCGATCGTGTTCATGACGGGCCTGTCGGAGACGGCGCAGATCCTCGAAGGCTTCGCCAGCGGCGGGGTCGACTACGTCGTGAAGCCGCTGCGCATCCCCGAGGTGCTGGCGCGAGTGGCGACCCACGTGCGCAACGCCCGCGCCGCCCGCCTGGCGCGCGAGGCCGTGGACGTGGCCGGCATGGGCGCCGTCGTGCTGGACGTGCAGGGCCGCATCGCCTGGCGCTCGCCGCAGGCCACCCGCTGGCTGGAGGCCGCGTTCGGCGCACGCGGGCTGGCCGAGGCTTCCGAGTGGCTGGCGTCGATCGGCACCGGCAGCGAAGCGGCCCGGCCCCTCGCGGTGGGCGAGCGCCTGGTGGCGCGCCACATGGGCGCCGGCTCGTTCTCGGAGACCATGCTGCTGCTGCGGGTGGGTGCGGCGGGGGCGCCGGCGCCGCGCGGCCTGAACGCCTCGCTGACGCCGCGCGAGGCCGAGGTGCTGTCCTGGCTGGCCAAGGGCAAGACCAACCGGGACATCGGCGACATCCTCGGCCTGAGCCCGCGCACGGTGAACAAGCACCTGGAACACATCTACGAGAAGCTGGGGGTGGAGACGCGCACGGCCGCCGTCGCCGCCGCCGGCCAGATGCAGGGACAGGCCTGAGCGGCGCCGCACTGCGCAGAGTTCACAGCTTTCGCGGTCGGCGCGGGACGTCCGCCCGGCGTTGGGAAGGCGCCTCGGGGACAATCGGTCCATCTTGACTTCCGCCCTCGCCATCCTCAAGGAAACCTTCGGCTACGACGCCTTCCGCGGCGCGCAGTCGGAGATCATCGACCACGTCATCGCCGGCGGCGACGCGCTGGTGCTCATGCCCACCGGCGGCGGCAAGTCGCTGTGCTACCAGGTGCCGGCCTTGGCGCGCCAGCAGGCCGGCCACGGCACCGCCATCGTGGTGTCGCCCCTCATCGCGCTGATGCACGACCAGGTCGGCGCGCTGCACGAACTGGGCGTGCAGGCCGCTTTCCTGAACTCCACCCTGAGCATGGAGGAGGCCAACGACGTCGAGCGGCGCCTGCTGCGGGGCGAGCTGAGCCTGCTGTACGCGGCGCCGGAGCGCGTGAGCACGCCCCGCTTCCTGTCGCTGCTGGACACGCTGCACCGCGAACGCAAGCTGAGCCTGTTCGCCATCGACGAGGCGCATTGCGTCAGCCAGTGGGGCCACGACTTCCGCCCGGAGTACCGCGCCCTCGCCGTCTTCCACGAGCGCTTCCCGGGCGTGCCGCGGATCGCGCTGACGGCAACGGCGGACGACACGACGCGGGCCGACATCGTGCAGCACCTGCAGCTGGAAGAGGCACGCCAGTTCGTCAGCAGCTTCGACCGCCCGAACATCCGCTACACGATCGCCGAGAAGAAGGACGCCACGCTGCAGCTGCTGCGCTTCATCGAGCGCGAGCACGCCGGCGAGGCCGGCATCGTCTACTGCCAGTCGCGCAAGCGGGTGGAGGAGATCGCCGAGCTCCTGTGCAAGGAAGGCATGGACGCCCTGCCGTACCACGCCGGGCTGGATGCGGAAGTGCGCCAGCGCCACCAGGACCGCTTCCTGCGCGAGGACGGCGTGGTGATGACGGCCACCATCGCCTTCGGCATGGGCATCGACAAGCCCGATGTGCGCTTCGTCGCCCACCTCGACCTGCCGAAGAACATCGAGGGCTACTACCAGGAGACGGGCCGCGCCGGCCGCGACGGCCTGCCCTCGGACGCCTGGATGGCCTACGGCCTGCAGGACGTGGTGAACCAGCGGCGCATGATCGATGAGAGCCCCGCCGCGGAAGAGTTCAAGCAGGTGCTGCGCGGCAAGCTCGACGCGCTGCTGGCGCTGGCCGAGGCGACGGACTGCCGGCGCGTGCGGTTGCTGGCCTACTTCGGCGAAGCCTCGCAACCTTGCGGGAACTGCGACAACTGCCTGTCGCCGCCGCCGATCTGGGACGGCACCGAGGCGGCCCGCATGCTGCTGTCCACCATCTACCGCGTGCAGCAGGCCAACGGCCTGCACTTCGGCGCCGGCCACCTGATGGACATCCTGCGCGGCAAGGCGACCGACAAGGTGAAGCAGTTCGGCCACGAGCGGCTCTCCACCTTCGGCATCGGGGCGCACTTCTCGGAGCAGCAGCTGCGCGGCGTGCTGCGCCAGCTGATCGCCACCGGCGCGCTGGCCGTCGACGCCTCGGCGTACAGCACGCTGCACCTCACGGCCGAATCCCGTGCCGTGCTCAAGGGCGAACGCCAGGTGCTGCTGCGCGAGTCGGTGTCGCAGCCGGCCGGGCGCAGCCGGACCCGGGAGCGCGGGGCGCGCGCCACACCGGCGGTGGCGCAGGCGCTGGATGCCGGCGGGCAACAGCGCTTCGCCGCCCTCAAGTCCTGGCGGGCGGAGGTCGCCAAGGCCCACAACCTGCCGGCCTACGTGATCTTCCACGACGCGACGCTCGCCGCCATCGCGGCGCTGGACCCGCGCTCGCTGCGGGAGCTGGAAGGCGTCAGCGGCATCGGCGCGAAGAAGCTGGAAACCCACGGGCCGGCCGTGCTGGACGTACTGCAGGCGGTCGCCGACTGACCGACGGGCGGACCGTCCCCCGCCGGACCGGGCGTGTTGACGGGCTCGGGCAAGGACGATCGGCGCAAGCCTACAAGATGAGCCACGGTGCCCGGCTTATCTTCCCTGCCATGCCTGCGGATGCCTGGACGGATCCGACCCACGCGCCACGGGGTGCGTGCGGGACGGCCTTTTCCGCCAGAAACCTTGAACCACGAAGCCTTTTCCCTGCCGAACCAGGACCTGCCCTCCCGCGAGGACAGGCTGGAGCCCTTGCTGGAGGCGCTCGCCGACCACTGGCGGCACCGCGCCGACACGGCCTTGCCCGCGCCGCTGCCCGAGTGGCTGCTGCGCAAGCTGCGCGCCCGGCTGGAGCGCGGCACGAGCGGCGGGGACGGCGTCACGGAGGCGCTGCCGCCGGCGGATTCGCCGCCTTCGGAAATGGTGCCCGCGCTGGACGCCATGGAGTTCGAGGCGCTGGCCGCCCTGCAGGACCAGGGACTCCTCACGCGCGACGCACTGGGTTCGGTCCACTCCATCTTCTCGGAAGCGCGGGCCGAACTCGCCAGCCGTTCTGAGCCGGGCCCGAGCGTCCAGCAGGCGCTGGCGGCGCGCGACCACCAGCTCTCCGTCGCCACGCACGAGCTGCGCACCCCCATCTCGTCCATCCTCCTGAACCTGCAATTGCTGGAGCGCACCGCGCGCTCGCGCGGCACGCTGGACAGCGGCACGGTGATGAAGCTGCTGGCAGTGCCCTCGCGGCAACTCCGCCGCCTGATCAGCATGGTCGACCTGCTGCTCACCAGCGCCCAGGTGGAGAACGACCGGCTGGTGCTGAACCCGCAACCGATGGACCTGTGCGACGTGGTGCACGACGTCGCCGGCCGGCTGTCCGAACTGGCGCGTGCGGCCGGCGCCGAACTGGACCTGAGCGACTGCCATCCGGTCAAGGGCGTCTGGGACCGCCTGCGCCTGGAGCAGGTGGTGCACAACCTCCTGACCAACGCCATCAAGTACGGCGGCGGCAAGGTGGAAGTGCACACCTACGAAACCGGAGAGGCGCGCATCGTCGTGCGCGACAACGGCCGCGGCATCGCCACCGAGGACCACGAGCGCATCTTCGAGCCCTACGAACGCGTGCACTCCGGCGGCACCGAGGAGGGCGCGGGCCTCGGCCTCTACATCGTGCGCGAGATCGTGCGCGCGCACGGCGGGCAGATCGCCGTGGACAGCCAGGCGGGCCGTGGCGCGACCTTCGTCGTCACGCTGCCCATGAAAGCGCCGGGAGGAACGCAACTTGGCTAGCAGGCACCAGGACCCCGGGCGCATCGCCGCCCGGAGCCCGTCGTCGGCCCCCACCGGCCCGGCCCGCATCGAAAGCGGCATCCCGCGGCTGGACTTCATCCTCAAGGGCGGCTTCTTCGAAGGGGGCACCTACACGCTGTACGGCCCGCCGGGCGCCGGCAAGACGATCGTCGCCAACCAGCTGTGCTTCAACCACATCGCGATGACGGGGCGCCACTGCGTGTACCTGACGGTGCTGGCCGAATCGCACGGCAAGATGCTGCGCCACCTGGGCAGCCTGAGCTTCTTCGACGCCACCGTGGTGGGGCGGCAGCTGAAGTACATCGCCGGCTACCAGACGCTGAAGAACGAAGGCCTCGAAGGCCTGCTCGCCCTGATCCGCACGACGCTGATGCAGGAGAAGCCGAGCATCTTCGTGATCGACGGCCTCGAGTCGATCGAGCAGGCGGCCGGGCCGCGCGCGCAGGCCAAGGAGTTCCTGAACCAGCTGCAGGCCTCCACCGCGCTCACCGGCACCACGACCCTGTTGTGCGCCGTGGAGCAGCCCGAGCAGTCGCGGCGCGACGAGAACGCGATGGTCGACGGCGTGATCGAGCTGTCGGACCAGATGATCGGCCCCCGCGCCGTGCGCGAACTGACGGTGCACAAGTTCCGCGGCTGCGGCTACCTGCGCGGCCGCCACGAGGTGGAAATCACCAGCCAGGGGATGCAGATCCACCCCCGCACGGAGATCCAGTTCGACCAGCCGCCGCAGCAAGCCACCGAGCAACGCCAGCGCATGGCCTTCGGCATCCCCGAACTCGATCGCATGATGAACGGCGGCGTGCTTTCCGGTTCCACCCTCGCCCTGCTGGGGGCCCCGGGCTCGGGCAAGACGACGCTGGGCCTGAGCTTCCTGGTGGAAGGCGCGCGCCACGGGCAGAAAGGCATCTACTTCGGCTTCTACGAGCCGCCGCCGCGGCTGCTGGAGCGCGTGGGCGCCATGGGCATCCCCCTGCGGCGCTACGTCGAGGACGGCCTGATCGAACTGATCTGGCAGCCGCCGCTGGAACACTACATGGATTCGCTGGCGGAGTCGCTGCTGGAGAAGGTGCGCAGCGAGCAGCACGGACGCCGGCGCCTGTTCATCGACGGCGTGCAGGGCTTCAATGCCGCCGCCGTGTACGAGGACCGCATGCCGCGCTTCCTGTCGGCGCTGACCAACCAGCTGCGCACCTGGGACGTGACCACCGTGATGTCCGAGGAGCAGCCCCTGTTCGGCACGCAGGTCGAACTGCCCAACCCCGAACTCGCGCACGTGGTCGAGACGGTGATCCTGCTGCGCTACGTGGAACTCAAGTCGCAGCTGCACCGGCTGCTGTCCATCATGAAGATGCGCGAAAGCGTGTACGACACCTCGATCCGCGAGTTCACCATGAACGAGCACGGCGTGGAGGTGAGCGGATCGTTCGAGAGCGCCGAAGCCATCCTCTCCGGCTTCCCCCGCACGCGCGGAGGCCCGCCGTGAAGACGATCCTGGTGGTGGACGACGAATACGACCTGCTGCAGACGATCTGCGCGACGCTGGAGCTGGGCGGCTACCAGCCGGTGCCCGCCGGCAACGGTCGCGCCGCGCTGCAGATGATCGAGGCCGAGCGGCCCGACCTGGTGCTGACCGACGTGATGATGCCGTACATGTCGGGCTACGACCTGGTCAGCGAGATCCGCAAGCTGCCCGATGGCAAGGACATCCCGACCGTCCTCATGAGCGCGATCGACCCGTCGCAGCATCCGGAGGGCAGCTGGGACAAGGTGCTGCCCAAGCCCTTCACGCTGGATACGCTGCTGGAGACGGTGGAGGGGCTGATCGGTCCGGACTGAAGCGCGCTACTGCACGAAGCCGATGCCGCGCGCCTCGCGCACCTCGGGCTTGATGCGGTGCTCGGCCTCCAGCTGCTCGAGGAACTCCTCGGGCGAGAGCTGCGCCGCGAGGATCTCGACCTGCCGTTTCACGGCGGCGAAGTCGCCGGGACAGAGCTGGTCGAGTTTCGCCAGCCGTGCCGCCGCCGCGTCGCCCAGCGCCGTGGCGTCGCCGGCGAGCGCTTCGGTGACGAACATGCGTTCGCGCTGCGCCGCCGTCAGCGGCTTGAACCGGATCTTGAAGGCGAAGCGCCGCAGCGCCGCCTGGTCGATGCGGTCCATCAGGTTGGTCGTGCAGATGAAGATGCCGGCAAAGCGTTCCATGCCCTGCAGCATCTCGTTGACCTCGGTCACTTCGTAGGTGCGCTGCGCGCCGCGGCGGTCCTGCAGGAAGCTGTCGGCCTCGTCCAGCAACAGCACGGCCTTTTCGTTCTCGGCCTCCCGGAACATCGCCGCCATGTTCTGCTCGGTCTCGCCGACGAACTTGCTCATGAGGTCGCTGGCCTGCTTGACCAGCAAGGGGCGGTCGAGGCTGCGCGCGATGTGTTCGGCGAGCGCCGTCTTGCCGGTGCCGGGCGCGCCGTAGAAGCACAGCGTGCCATGGCCACGCGCCTTCAGCGCGTCGACGATGCGCGGCACTTCGAAGCGCGACTCCACGTTCAGCATCTCGAGGTCGTACGTGGTGACGCTGCGGCGCTCGCCGGCGCCGGCGCTGCGGGTGCCGAGCGCGCGGTCGGCATTGCGCAGCTGCCGCTCGATCAGGTCTTCCACCGGCACGCCCTGTTCCGTCGCCAGGCCCGCGAAGCGCACCGCGGTGCGGATCTGCGCCGGCGTGAGCCCCTTGCGTTCGGTCAGCTTTGCCACGAACGCGGCGGACACCTCGACACCTTCGAGCGTCTTGCGCACCAGGCCCTCGCGGGCGCCGGGCGGCGGCGACTTGAGTTCCAGGTGGTAGGCGAAGCGCCGCCGGAACGCGGGATCGATCTGCTCGATGCGGTTGGTCACCCAGATCGTCGGCACCGGGTTGGATTCGAGGATCTGGTTGACCCAGGCCTTGCCGCTGACGCTGCCAGAGGGCGGCGCCACCACCTGCTCGGCGCGCGCCATGAGCTGTGCCGCCTCGCTGGAGATCGGCGGGAACACGTCCTCGACCTCGTCGAACAGCAGGGCCGCCTGCGAACTGCCCTTGAGGAAGACCTGCGCGATCTGCAGCGACCGGTAGCGGTCGCGCCCCGACAGCGAGTTGCCGTCGCGGTCGGCATACTCGACCTCGAACAGTTCCAGCCCCGCGGCCTGCGCCACCACCTTGGCCAGTTCGGTCTTGCCGGTGCCGGGCGGGCCGTACAGCAGCACGTTGACGCCGGCTTCCTTGCGCTCCACCGCGTTGCGCAGCAATGCCTTGAGCACGCGCGCGTCCTCCGCCACGAAGTCGAAATCGTCCAGCGACAGTTCGCTCTTGGCGGACGGCCGGGTGAACACCGCCATCAGCTCGCTCTGGTCGCGGTATTCGCGCATGAGCACCGGCGGCAGCTTTTCGCTGACCTTCATCAGGTCGGCCAGGTCCGTGATGTTGTGCTCGGAGATCAGGTTCTCGACCAGGCCGATGCGTTCCAGCCGCGAGCCCGCGCGCAGGGCCTCGCCGACCTCGGCGGCGTTCACGCCCGCCACTTCGGCGATGGCGGCGTAGGCCTCCGGCGCGTTGTTCACCTTGAATTCCACCAGCAGGCTGCGCAGGTCGCGCTGGTAGCGCGCCAGGGTGCCGTACAGCAGCAGGGCGCGCTCGGCCTTGTTCAGTTGCAACAGGCTGGCCAGCGCGTCGATGTTCTTCTCGACCAGCGTGGAGTGCTTCTTCAGCGCGTGCGTCAGCCAGTCGCCGGTGACGGCCAGCACCGACAGCAGGTCCTTGGGCTGGTCCTTGGCGTATTCGTCGAGGTAGAAGAAAAGCGTGCCTTCTTCGTAGGGACCGCGCCAGACGCCGTGGCGGTCGAGGAATTCGCGCGCAGCGAGCTGTTCGTGGCCGCGCCAGAACTCGTTGTCCTTGCAGCGGCGGCCCAGGAATTCGCGCAGGCGGTCGAGCGAGGGGGCCGGCCACACCAGGTGGCGCCCGGCCAACGAGAGAAGCCCGTTCAGGTCGCGCCGCACGTTGAACTTGGCGCCCTGCTTGGCCGCCAGCGTCAGCACGAAGTGCGAGCACATCAGGTCCAGGACGGGGGCATCCTTGAGACCCGGCGAGGGCAGCACTTGCAGATCCAGCGAACGCTTGGCCAATCGACCTCCGTGGACAGTGGCGGCTTACGATAGCGCGACTTCATGCTACATGGAAGGATCATGACGTTGGGCCGTTTCGCGGCCGCGACGTGCAGGCCTTCACAATCCAGCCCATGATCGGCCTCCCAGACATCCGCCAAGCCGCCGCCCGCCTGCAAGGGCACGTGCTCGACACGCCCTGCGTGGAGTCCCGCATGCTGGGCCAGGTCACCGGCTGCCAGACCTTCCTGAAGTTCGAGAACCTGCAGTTCACCGCCTCCTTCAAGGAGCGGGGCGCCTGCAACAAGCTGGCCCAGCTGAGCAGCGAGGAACGGGCCCGCGGCGTGATCGCGATGAGCGCCGGCAACCACGCCCAGGGCGTGGCCTACCACGCGGAACGGCTGGGGATCCGCGCCGTGATCGTGATGCCGCGCTTCACCCCCATGGTGAAGGTGGAGCGCACCAGCGGATTCGGCGCCGAGATCGTGCTGCACGGCGACACGCTGGAAGAGGCGCGCAACCACGCGCAGGAGCTCGCCCGGCAGCAGCACCTGGTGTTCGTGCATCCCTACGACGACGAGGCCATCATCGCCGGCCAGGGCACCGTCGCCCTCGAGATGCTGGAAGCGGTGCCGGAGCTGGACACCCTGGTCGTGGCCATCGGCGGCGGCGGCCTGATCGGCGGGATGGCGGCGGCGGCCAAGGCGCTCAAGCCCTCCATCCGCGTGGTCGGCGTGCAGACGCTGCGTTTTCCCAACATGTACAACGCCGTCAAGCAGGCCGCGCTGCCGCAGGGCGGCTCGACCATCGCCGAGGGCATCGCGGTCGGGCGGCCGGGCACCTTCACCGAGGCGCTGGTGCGCCGCCACGTCGACGACATCGTGCTGGTCGACGAGGGGGATGTCGAGCAGGCCATCGTCATGCTGCTGGACATCGAGAAGACGCTGGTCGAAGGCGCCGGGGCGGCGCCGCTGGCCGCCCTGCTGAAGGAACCCGGCCAGTTCGCCGGCCGCCGGGTCGGCATGGTGCTGGGCGGCGGCAACATCGACCCGATGCTGCTGGCGGCCATCATCCACCGCGGCATGGTGCGCGCCGGACGGCTGGCGCGGATGCGGGTGTGCGCCCGCGACGTGCCGGGTTCGCTGGCCCGCATCACGGCCATCGTCAGCGAAGCCGGCGGCAACATCGACGAGGTCCACCACCAGCGGACCTTCACGATGCTGGCCGCGCAGAACGTCGAGATCGAGCTGGTCGTCCAGACCCGCGGGCGCGACCACGTGCAGGCACTGCTGCAGGCGCTGCGCGGCGCCGGATTCGAAGCCGAGGAGCAATGATGGACAAGGAAACCCTGCAGCGCGCGCTGCCCGACTATTTCGCCCCCTGGGTGCAGGCGCTGGGCCTCCAAGTGGAGGCCTTCGATGCCGACAGCGTGACGCTGCGCCTGCCGCAGAGCGACCAGCTCTCCCGCGTGGGCAACATGCTGTGCGGCCAGGCCATGATGGCCGCCGCCGACACGGCGATGGTGCTGGCGCTCATCAACCAGTCCGGCGCCTTCCGCCCCTGCACCACGGTGCAGACGAACACCAACTTCCTCAAGCCCCTGTCGGGCCAGGACGCGCTGGTGCAGGCCCGGATCGTGCGCGCGGGCAAGACCCTGGCCTTCGGCGAGATCGACATCCGCGGCGCCGAGGACGGCAAGAGCGCCTGCCGGGCGACGACCACCTACGCCCTCCTCTGACGGCCGCCCGGGAGGGGGGCGGTAGAATCGGGCCGTCAAGGAGCAGAGCCAACCATGTCCGCGTCGCAGCACCCCGTCCAGAACGCCCTCGAGAACGACGCCCCGATCGATCCGCACGATCCGGTGGAAGCCGTCATTCCCGCGATCCCGATCGTGCTGCCCATCGTCGGTGCCGCGCTGATGTTCCTGCTCGCCTTCATCGCCATCTACATGGCCTGACGCGCTAGCGCGCGAAGTCCGGGATCCGGAACCGCTTGCGATACGCCCCCGGCGCCATGCCGGTGGTCCGCCGGAACAGCCGGCGGAAGAACGCCGGATCCTCGTAGCCCACCCGCCAGCTGACCTCGTCCACCGGCGCATCGGTGCGCTCCAGCCTTCGCTTGGCGTCCTCCACGCGCAGCCGCTGCACGTAGGAGATCGGCGTCAGCCCCGTCGCCGCGGCGAAGCGGCGCTTGAAGGTGCGCTCCGCCAGCTTGGAGCGCCGGATCATCTCCTCCACCGGGTTGGCCACCGAGAAGTGCGCGTCCAGCCACTGCTGCGCGCTCAGGATCTCGCCGTCGCCATGGTCGTTGCGGCCCTCGAACACGATGTAGGGCGCCAGGCTGTCCTGGTGCCATTGCAGCGCGAACATGCGGGCGACTTCCTGGGCCACCGTGGCGCCGGCGTGCCGCGCGGTGAGGTACAGCACCAGGTCGTGCCAGGTGGTGGAGGCCCCGGAGCACACCAGTTCCTCGCGCCGGCCGGAGATGACCAGCACGCGCTCGGGGTGCACCGTCACCTTCGGGTACAGCGCCTGGAACTCTCGGTGGTACCAGAAGTGCACCGTCGCGTCGCGGCCGTCGAACAGCCCCGTCTCGGCCAGCAAGAAGATGCCGGAGCACGCGGAGCACAGCATCGCGCCGCCGGCGTGCATGCGCTGCAGCCACTGCAGCAGGCGCGGGTAGCGGTCGCGCACCCAGCCCTCCTCCCGCAGCACCACCGAAGGCACGATCACGATGTCGGTGGCCTCGATCTCGCTGATCGCGCGCTTGACCTGGAAGGGCACGCCGCTGGCCAGCGTCATCAGGCCGCTGCGCTCGCCGACGACCTCCACCTGGAACACGGACTGGCCCGGCCGGTCGCCCAGCCCCAGCAAGGCGGTCGCATTCAGCACGTCGAAGATGCCCGCGAGCGTCGACACCGAAGCCTCGGGCAGGGCCACGAGGCTGACGTGCGGGGGAGTCGACGCAAGGGTGCCGCGCATGCCGCCACTCTAGCGCCGTCGGCCGCGCCGGTCATGGCACGAATGGACCGGTCCCGGGCGAATCCGGCTCTGTGCGCCGCGGCCCGCCGAAACGACGATCCATGTCCTCACTTCCAACCTTCGAGGACTCCCATGGACGCATCCACCCCTTCCGAGCAGGACAAGCTCATGGCCTTCGCCATGCGCACCATCACCGACATCTCCGCCGGGTACATCGGCGTGATGGTCAGCCTGGGCGCCAGGCTGGGCCTGTACCGCGCGCTGGCCGACGCCGGCCCCACCAGCGCCTGCGAACTCGCCCGCCTCGCCGGCTGCGCCGAGCGCTACGTGCGCGAGTGGCTGAACGCGCAGGCCGCCGCCGGCTACATCGGCTACCACGCCGCCAGCGACACCTACGAGATGGCGCCGGAACAGGTGGCCGTGCTGGCCGACGAGGACAGCCCGCTGTACATCCCGCACGCCTGGAAGGTCCCCGCGTCGATGTGGTTCGACGAACCGAAGGCGATCGAGGCCTTCCGCACCGGCCGCGGCGTGGCCTGGGGCGAGCACCACGAGGGCATGGCCTGCGGCGTCGCGGCCTTCTACCGCAACGGCTACAAGGCCAGCCTGGTGCCCCAATGGCTGCCGGCGCTGGACGGCGTCGTCGCGCAGCTGGAAGCGGGCATCGCGGTGGCGGACGTCGGTTGCGGCCACGGCCATTCCACCCTGCTCATGGCGCAGGCCTTCCCGAACTCGCGCTTCCACGGCTTCGACACGCATGCGGCTTCGATCGTGCAGGCGCGCCGGAACGCCGAGGAAGCGGGCCTGGCCGACCGCGTGCAGTTCTCCCTGGCGAACGCGGTCGACTACCCGGACCACCGCTACGGACTGATCTGCTTCTTCGACGTGCTGCACGACCTGGGCGACCCGGTCGCGGCGGCGCGTCGGGCGGCCGACACCCTGGCGCCCGGCGGGACCGTGCTGCTGGTGGAGCCGTTCGCGAACGACCGGATCGAGGACAACCTCGGCACCGTCGGCCAGCTCTATTACGCGGGGTCCGCCCTGATCTGCTGCGCGCACGCCATCAGCGAGGGCGGCAAGATGGTGCTGGGGGCACAAGCGGGGCAGGCGCGGCTGGAGACCGTCTTCCGCAAGGCCGGCTTCACCCACGTCCGCCGGGCCGCCGAGACACCGTTCAACCTCGTGCTCGAGATCCGACGGTGAAGCCCATGCTCGACCCCGGCAGCCTCGCGGTTCTCTGGGTGGCGCTGTCGCTGCTCTGCCTGGGCGCGACGGCCTTGCTGGGCTGGATGCTCATGTGAACCGACATAAGGCCATGCATGTTTTGCATGGAATGCCGGCTGGAGAGGCGATGGCGAGCGGCTCAGCTCCCTAAAATGGCCCCTCCAGCCGACCCGGCGGTGGTTCATCCCCCCTCTGCAGCCGACTGTGTGCCAAGCCTGTTTTCACAAGGGCGCGCGACGCAGCTGCCTCCTTTGCGAAAACCGGTTTTCAACTTAGGAGCTTCGAGGATGAACTCTCCCGTGATGCAGGGCCTGAACCTGCAGACCCCGGCCTACGTGAAGAACGCCCGGCTGGTGGCGTGGGTGGCCGACATGGTGGCGCTGTGCAAGCCCGACCAGGTCTACTGGTGCGACGGCAGCCAGGAGGAATACGACCGCCTCTGCCAGCAGCTGGTGGACGCCGGCACCTTCAGGAAGCTCGACCCCGTCAAGCGCCCGAACTCCTTCCTGGCCTGCTCGGACCCGAGCGACGTCGCGCGTGTCGAGGACCGCACCTTCATCTGCTCGCAGAAGAAGGAAGACGCCGGCCCCACCAACAACTGGGTGGCGCCCGACGAGATGCGCAGGACGCTGCAGCCCCTGTTCGACGGCTGCATGCGCGGCCGCACGATGTACGTGGTGCCGTTCTCCATGGGCCCGCTGGGCTCGCCCATCGCGCACATCGGCATCGAGCTGTCCGACAGCCCGTACGTGGCGGTGAACATGCGCATCATGACGCGCATGGGCAAGGCGGTGTACGACGTGCTGGGCGTCAACGGCGATTTCGTGCCCTGCCTGCACACCGTCGGCGCGCCGCTGGAGCCGGGCCAGAAGGACAGCGCCTGGCCGTGCAACAAGACCAAGTACATCGTGCACTACCCCGAGACGCGCGAGATCTGGTCGTACGGTTCCGGCTACGGCGGCAACGCGCTGCTGGGCAAGAAGTGCTTCGCGCTGCGCATCGCGTCCACCATGGGCCGCGACCAGGGCTGGCTGGCCGAGCACATGCTGATCCTGGGCGTGACCTCGCCCGAGGGGAAGAAGTACCACGTGGCGGCGGCCTTCCCGTCGGCCTGCGGCAAGACCAACTTCGCCATGCTGATCCCGCCCAAGGGCTTCGAGGGCTGGCGGGTCACCACCATCGGCGACGACATCGCCTGGATCAAGCCGGGCGCCGACGGCCGCCTGTACGCCATCAACCCGGAAGCGGGTTACTTCGGCGTCGCCCCCGGCACCAACACGCTGACCAACCCGAACTGCATGGCCAGCCTGGACAAGAACGTCATCTTCACCAACGTCGCGCTGACCGACGACGGCGACGTGTGGTGGGAAGGCATGAGCGAGCCGCCGGCGCACGCCATCGACTGGCAGGGCAAGGACTGGACGCCGCAGCTCGCCAAGGAGACCGGCGCCAAGGCCGCGCACCCCAACGCGCGCTTCACCGTGGCGGCAATCAACAACCCGGCCCTCGACCCGGCCTGGGACGACCCGGCCGGCGTGCCGATCGATGCGTTCATCTTCG
This sequence comes from Ramlibacter pallidus, assembly GCF_015070875.1. Classification (GTDB taxonomy): domain Bacteria; phylum Pseudomonadota; class Gammaproteobacteria; order Burkholderiales; family Burkholderiaceae_C; genus Ramlibacter; species Ramlibacter pallidus. Next base: position 768,393 of record NZ_JADDIV010000002.1, on the reverse strand, counting down.
GCGGCCGCCGCTCGACCACCGTGCCGCTGGTGACCGAAGCCAACGACTGGGTGGAAGGCGTCTACATGGCCGCCACCATGGGCTCGGAGACGACCGCCGCCATCATCGGCGCGCAGGGCGTGGTCCGCCGCGACCCCTTCGCCATGCTGCCCTTCACCGGCTACAACATGAGCGACTACTTCCAGCACTGGCTGAACCTGGGCCGGAAGCTGGAGGGCTCCGGCGCGAAGCTGCCCAAGATCTTCACGACCAACTGGTTCCGCAAGGGCGAGGACGGCAAGTTCATCTGGCCGGGCTACGGCGAGAACATGCGCGTGCTCAAGTGGATGATCGACCGCATCGAGGGCAAGGTGGCCGGCGAGACCCACGCCTTCGGCATCAGCCCGACCTACCAGGAACTGAACTGGGAAGGCCTGCCCTTCACGCAGCAGCAGTTCGAGCAGGTCACCAGCATCGACCTGCCGGCCTGGGAAAAGGAACTGGAGCTGCACCACGAGCTGTTCCAGCAGCTGGAGCACCGCCTGCCGCAGGAGCTGAAGACGACCAAGGCGAAGATCGAGAAGCGCCTGGCGGCCTGAGCGCCAGGCGGGACGGAAAAAGGCGGCCGCGGCCGCCTTTTTTTCAGGTCGCGGCGATCAGCCCAGCCGGCACCACCAAGCCTGCGGGTAATAGTCCGGATTGGGCCGCTTCTGGCTGGTGCTGCGCGGGATGACTTCCGAGCCCTCGAAATGCAGCCAGCGCCCCTTGATCTCGGTGAGGACCGCGCGGTCCATGCACGGGATGACGTAGTCGCCGCCCGCCGTCCGGCTCAGGGTCGCGAGGTAGACGTTCCATTTCGGGCCGTTGCGGCCGATGAGGCGGATCCGCAAGGCGAGATCCCCGGTCGCCGGCCCCCGGCGCAGGATGGTGTCCCGGTCGAGCGCATGGCCTTGCTGGAACTGCCGGTACACCTGCGCTCTCACCCGGCCATGATACTGTGATTAAGCACAGTGCTTGGGCCACTGGCTGCAATGGAACGCGCCCGCCACCGCTCCGTCGGACGGACCATGAAAAAAGCCACCGCAAGGTGGCTCTTGTTCGTCGCGAGGGGAGTCAGTCGCGCCAGGGCTGCAGGCGGTAGGGCGGGGTGGCCGCCGGGGTCTGCGGTCCCGCCTTTTCCTGCAGCCAGAGGCGTTGGCGCTGTGCGGCCCGGCGCTGTGCCACGCGATGGGACCAGTGGTCCAGCAGCGACAGCAGCGGCCCGGGAAGCGCGCGCACGGCCTGGCTGATCAGCGAGTGTTGCGCGGCGGCAGCCATGGGAGGCCCCGGTCTCAGTAGTAGCCGCGCGTGTCGCGCAGCGCGTCACGGCTCATGGCGCGGCTGAGGTCGGCCATGACGCGCGCGTCGGACAGGGCGACGTTCCACAGCTTGTCGTCCTCGCGGCGCTGGCGGCGAGCGGCGGCCATGCCGGCGAAGCCGGTGCTCACCTTCGCGGAGAGGCGCGTCACGGGAGCACCGATCACCGACAGGGCGTTCAGGACGGTCCGGGCGGCACTGAAGCTGCCGAGCACCTCGAGGCCGCGGGTGACGCGGTTGAGGCCGGCATGCTGGACCGGATATTGGGCTTGGATGAATCGTGCCATGTGGACTTCCCCTTCGAAACGCTTGTGGCGAGATTGCCGGGTGCGTGGGACGAATCCTAGGGTCAACCCTGATATTCCGCCACTTTTGATTAGTGATGCATATCATTCACACAACGTATGGCTGCCCCAAACTTCCGCACCCTCGACCTGAACCTGCTGCGCGTTTTCGACCAGGTCATGGCCGAGCGCAACCTGACCCGGGCCGCGCGCAACCTCAACATGACCCAGCCGGCCGTGAGCAACGCGCTGAACCGCTTGCGCGACGCGCTCGGCGACCGGCTGGTCGGCCGCAGCGGGTATGGCGTGGAACCCACGCCGCGGGCGCTGGCCCTGTGGCCGGCCATCAGCGATGCCCTGCGGCAGCTGGAAGCCTCCATCACGCCGGGCGATTTCGTGGCCTCCGAATCGACGACCTCGTTCACGCTGGCGATGGCGGACGCGACGGCCGCCGAACTGATGCTCGGGCTGGTGGAGATCATGGAAAGCGATGCGCCGGGCGTGTCGATGCGTTGCGTGCCGCTCACCACGCGCGACCCCCGCCGCCTGCTGGACGAGGGCCAGATGGACGTGGCCGTCGGCTTCTTTCCCGCCGTGCTGGCCGACCTGACGGCGCAGGCGCAAGCCGGCGGCATGGCGGCCTTCGACCACCAGCGCCTGTACGACGGCCAGTACGTGTGCGTGATGCGCAAGGACCATCCCCTGTCGCGCGGACCGATGACGCTGGACCGCTTCTGCAAGGCACGCCACATGCTGGTGAGCTTTTCCGGCCGGCCCTTCGGCTTCATCGACGAGGCGCTGGCCTCGCTCGGGCGCAAGCGCCGCGTCGTCCTGACGGTCAACCAGTTCTTCACCGCCGGCCGGGTCGTCGCCGGCTCGGACCTGCTCACCGTGCTGCCGCGGCACTTCATCGACGTGACCGGGCGGGCCGACGAACTGGTGCAGCGGGAGCTGCCGTTCGACGTGCCGCCGGTGCACGTCGACGCGCTCTGGCACCGGCGGCAGGGACAGCGCAGCGACCATGCCTGGCTGCGGCTCGCGCTGGCGGCGGCGGCACGCAAGGCCTTCGCGCAAACCTGAACGCTCCAACTCGGCCGTAGCCTGTAGCATTCGCGCATGGCGCGCGCGCTGCCCCCCAACGACCCGGCCGGCGCCGCCGACGCACAGCTGCGCGCGGAGATCGCCCGCCGCACCGACGCGGAACGCAACCTCGCCGACGCCAATGCGCGCCTGCATGCGCTGCTGGCCACGGCGAGCGATCCGGTCGTCACCGTCACGAGCGTCGGCGCGGTGATCGACTGGAACCATGCGGCGGAACGCGCGTTCGGCTACACGCGCCAGGAGGCCCTGGGACGCAGCCTGACCGAACTGATCGTCCCGCCTTCGCACCGCGAGCGGCATGCGGCCGGGATGGCGCGCTACCTGGCCGGCGGCGAGCCGCGCATCCTGAACCGCCGCGTCGAGATGCAGGCGCAGCGCCGCAGCGGCGAGATCTTCGACGTGGAGCTCTCGGTGTGGCCCGTGCACACCGCGGGCGGCCTGACCTTCAGCTCCTTCGTGCGCGACATCTCGCAGCGCAAGGCCGCCGCCGCCGCGCTGGCCGCCTCGGAAGCGAAGTACCGCAAGGTGGTGGAGAACGTGAACGAGGGCATCCTCGTCACCGCCGCCGGCCGCATCCTCTACGCGAACCCGCGCGCCCTGGCCCTGACCGGGCAGGACGAGGCCTCCGCGATGGCGCGGCCCTTCATCGAGTTCATCCACCCCGAGGACCGCGAGCGCGTGCTGGCCAACCACCTGCGGCGCATGCGCGGCGAGCCGGTGGAGAACCACTACCAGTTCCGCGTGGTGCACCGCGACGGCAGCACGCGCTGGCTGGAGATCTCCGCCGTGCAGTTCGACTGGCAGGGCGCGCCCTCCACCCTCAACTTCCTCGTCGACGTGACGCAGCGCCGCCAGGCCGAGGAAGACATGCGCCATGCGCTGCAGCGCGAACGCGAGCTGTCGGAGATGAAGTCGCGCTTCGTGGCGGTCGCGTCGCACGAGTTCCGCACGCCGCTGTCGGCGATCCTGTCCTCGGTGGAACTGATCGAGGACTACGGCGACCGGCTGCCGCCGGCGGAGCAGCGCGAGATCCTGGGCCTGATCAAGACCTCGGTGCTGCGCATGAACGGCATGATCGAGCAGGTGCTGATGACCAGCAAGCTGGACTCGGGCAAGTTCGTGTTCCAGCCGCAGCCGACGGCCGTGCCGCAGCTGCTGGCGCAAGTCGCCGCCGAGATGGACCAGGCCAGCCGCCAGGCGCAGCGCATCGCCATCGACTGCCAGGGCGTCGACGACGCCCGCCTGCTCGACGCGCCGCTGGTGCGCCACATCCTGGTGAACCTGCTGGGCAATGCGTTGAAGTATTCGCCGGAGGACCGGCCGGTGCACTGCGTGGCGACGGGCGACGGCACCCGGCTGCACCTGCACGTGCGCGACCAGGGCATCGGCATCCCGGCGGACGACATGCCGCGCCTGTTCCAGAGCTTCCACCGCGGCGGCAACGTCGGCAACGTGCCGGGCACCGGCATCGGCCTGCACGTGGTGAAGCAGTGCGTCGACCTGCACCAGGGCGCCATCGCCGTCGAGAGCACGCCCGGCGGCGGCACCACCTTCCGCGTCGACCTGCACGCGCCGCGGGTGGCCTGACATGGCGCGCATCCTCATCGTCGACGACGACCCCGCGCTGCTGCGGCTGCTGTCGCTGCGGCTGCGCGAGGAAGGCCACGAGCCGATCGAGGCGCCCAGCGGCGAGGCGGCGCTCGCCCGCCTGGACCAGGCGCTGCCGCAGCTCGTCATCACCGACCTGCGCATGGGCGGCATGGACGGCCTGCAGCTGTTCGACGCCGTGCACCGGCGCCACCCGCTGCTGCCGGTGCTGATCCTCACCGCGCACGGCACCATCCCGGACGCCGTGCGCGCGCTGCGCCAGGGCGTGTTCGGCTACCTGCCCAAACCCTTCGAGGCGCACGAGCTGATGCAGGAGGTCGGGCGCGCGCTGGCGGCGTCGCAGGCGCTCGGCGCCGACATCCCCGGCGACGAGCCGGGCGACAGCTGGCGCGAGGCCATCCTCACGCGCAGCCCGCGCATGGAGCAGGTGCTGGCGGAGGCGCGGCTCGTCGCCGGCAGCGAAGCTTCCGTCGTGATCCAGGGACCGAGCGGCTCCGGCAAGGAGCTGCTCGCCCGCGCCCTCCACGCGGCCAGCCCGCGCTCGCGCCATCCGCTGGTGGCGGTGAACTGCGGGGCGATCCCGGAGAACCTGGTGGAGTCCGAGCTGTTCGGACACGTCAAGGGCGCCTTCACCGGCGCGGTCCGCGACCGTCCCGGCCTGTTCGTCGAAGCCCGCGGCGGCACGCTGTTCCTCGACGAGGTGGCGGAACTGCCGCTGCCCGCGCAGGTGAAGCTGCTGCGGGTGCTGCAGGAGCGCGAGGTCCGCGCCGTGGGCGCCGAACGGCCGGTCCGCGTCGACGTGCGCGTGGTCTCCGCCTCGCACCGGCGCCTGCAGGACGAAGTGGCCGCGGGCCGCTTCCGCGAGGACCTGTTCTACCGGCTGCACGTCGTCGGTCTCGAGCTGCCGGCGCTGTCGCAAAGGCGGGAAGACATCCCGCTGCTGGCGCAGCACTTCCTGGCCAGCCTCGCGCAGCGCTACGCCAAGCGCACGACGGGCTTCGCACCGGGCGCGCTGGAGCTGCTGGTTTCCGCCGCCTGGCCCGGCAACGTGCGCCAGCTGCAGAACGTGGTGGAGAAGTGCGTGGTGCTGGGGACGACGCCGCTCGTCCCGGCGCCGCTGGTGCAACGCGCCCTGGCCAACGAGGCGACGGACATGCAGCCCCTCGACAACGCACGCCGGCAGTTCGAGCGCGACTACCTCGTGCAGCTGCTGAAGATGACGTCCGGCAACGTGAGCCAGGCGGCGCGGCTGGCGCGCCGCAACCGCACGGACTTCTACGCACTGCTCGGGCGGCACCAGCTCGAGCCCGGCGCCTTCAAGCCCGGTTCGTGACTTCCGCACGGCGGCACCTGTCGGGATCCACCGACAGGCTGCAGCCCTGGTCCGCACGGGGAAAGACCGGCCGCGCCGGCCGCGCCTGTCGGCGGACACAGACACCCTCCACGCCGGCGCCGCGCGCAAGTCCTTGATTTGATGGGGCGCGCGCCCTGGCACGCGAATTGATCCTCCAGAGGCACTGGAGGACCCCATGCAACCCGCTTCCGAACACCGCTTCTCGCTGGCCGACTGCCTGCGCGAGCTCGCCATCGCCGCGATCCCGCTGCTGGCCGCCCTGGCACTGACCGCCTGCGCGGCCGACGTGCCCGACACCGAAGCCACCGCCACCGCATCCCTTTCCCAACGGAGCCCCCGATGACCCCGCGCCAGATCGACCTCGTCCAGCAAAGCTTCGCCCAGGTGAAGCCCATCGCCAGCCTCGCCGCCACGCTGTTCTACAACCGCCTCTTCGCGATGGACCCGTCGCTGCGCAGCCTGTTCCGCAGCGACGAGATGAGCCGCCAGGGCCAGATGCTGATGTCCATGATCGGCGCCGCCGTCGCCGGCCTGGACAACCTGGCGCGCCTCACCCCCGTGGTGCGGCAGCTCGGCGCCCGGCACACCGGCTATGGTGTGCAGCCCGAGCACTACGAGACGGTGGGCGCAGCGCTGCTCTGGACGCTGGAGCAGGGGCTGGGCGAAGGCTTCACCGCCGAAGTGCGCGACGCCTGGGCCGCCGCCTACGGGCTGCTGTCCGACGTGATGCAGCAAGGCGAGGCGCAACCCGCCGCCTCCTGAGCCCGGCCAGAATGGCGGGGTGAAGATCCAGCTGATGTCCGACCTGCACCTGGAGAATTTTCCGGGTTTCGAACCGCACCCCGCCCCGGGCGCGGAACTCCTCGTGCTGGCCGGCGACGTCGGCTCGTACCAGGCGAACTCGCGCCTGGCCGACGCCGACTTCGGCCTGGCGCGCTTTTCGCCGCGCGCCGGCTGGCCGGTGCCGGTGCTGTACGTGCCCGGCAACCACGAGTACGACGCCCTGGATTTCGACGCGACGCACGCGCGCCTGCGCGAGACCTGCGAGCGCCTGGGCATCACCTGGCTGGAACGCGAGACCGTCACGTACGGCGGCGTGCGCTTCGTCGGCACCACGCTGTGGGCCGACTTCGATGCTCTGGTCCTGCAGCCCGGCGCGCCGGAGCCCACGCTGCAGGACCAGTTGAAGCAGCGGGAGAAGGCCTTCCGCGCCGCCAACTTCTACCTGCGCAAGGCCGCCGCCATGCGCCATGGCGAGCCGATGCTGGCGGAAGGGTGGCGCGAGCAGTCGCTGGTGTGCCAGCAGTGGCTGCGCGAGGCGCTGCACACGCCGTTCGACGGCACGACGGTCGTCGTCACGCATTTCGCGCCGAGCCTGCGCAGCGCGGACCCGCGCTACGGCGTGACGCCGGCCACTGCCGGATTCTGCAATTCATTGCAAGCCCTGATGGAGAGAGCGCAGTTCTGGCTGCACGGCCACCTGCACTGTCCGCACGACTACGTCGAAGCGGGATGCCGCGTGGTGGCGAACACGCTGGGCTATCGCAGCAAGGGCGAGCAGGAAGGCTTCCGGCCGCAGCTCGTGCTCGACCTTGCGGCGCGCGCGTGACGCGCGCGGTGCTACCAAAGCGTTCGCTTGGGAACAACTGCGACAGGGGCTTTACATCCCCTACGCGCGTCTTGCGCTTTCCGCGCGCACACTCGCGTCAGCACGGATGGATGACCCAGGAGTGATCGACATGAAGCCGCTGTGGACGCAGACCCTCGCCTGGATCGTGGCCATCCTGGTGGCGGTGCTGTTCGCGCTCGCGGGCCCGGACGCACTCGTCGACCTCGACTCCGTCCCGCACGGCTCCGCGGCCCCGCGCTGATGCGCGCGGCGCTCAGCCCGCGCTGAGCGCCTCCGAGGCCGCCTGCGTCAGGGCGGCCGTGAGCTGGTCGAGCACGGCCGACTCCAGGTTCCAGCAATGCCAGTACAGCTGCACGTGCACGCTGGTGTCCGGCGCGACGTTCACCAGCTCGCCCTGCGCGACCAGCCCGCGCACGAGCAGTTCGGGCACCACGCTCACGCCCCAACCCGCCAGCACCGCGCGCACCTGGCCTTCGGAACTCGGCACGAACAGCTGGTGCAGCGCCACGTGCCTGAGGCCCGCGGCCCGGGCGACGAACTCCGCCTGCAGGTCGTCCTTGCGGTTGAAGGCCACGAAGTCCACGTCGCGGAAGTTGTGCGCCGTCAGCCCGCCGGGCAGGCGCTCCTGCGCGTACGCCGCGCGCGCCACGGCCACGTAGCGCATCGCCCCGAGCCCCACCACCTTGCAGCCGCGCAGCGCCTGCTTCATGGTGGTGACGCAACCGAGCACCTGGCCTTCGCGCAGCCATTCCTGGGTGAAGTCCTGGTCGTCGGTGATCAGCTCCAGCGGCGCGCCCTGCCGCGCGAGCGCGTCCAGCGCGGGCAGCGCCCAGGTGGCGATGCTGTCGGCGTTGACGGCCAGCGAGATGCGCTCCTCGTCGCGGGCGCCGCGCGTCGAGTTCGGCGCCAGCTCACGCAGCTCGCGCTCCACGTCCGCGCGCAGCAGCCGCATCTGGCGGGTGTGCTTGAGCAGCAGGTTGCCGGCGGAGGTCGGCTTGATCGGGCGGCTGCGCACGATCAGGACCGTCCCCACCTGGGCCTCAAGCGCGCGCAGCCGCTGCGAGACGGCCGACTGCGTGATGTGGAGCCGCTGCGCGGCGCGGTCGAAGCCCCCTTCTTCCACGATGGCTGCAAGGCATTCGAGGGCGGCCGGGTCGAAGGTGTTCATAAGCAGTTCTGATGCGGGCGCTGCAAGTTTAATTTGGCTTTTGAAATCCGGGCTGCTGCCGCAAACTTCGACGGATGAAAACGCTCGTCCTCGGCGCCGGCATCATCGGCATCAGCACCGCCTGGCATCTCGTCGAACGCGGCCATGAAGTGATCGTCGTGGACCGCCAGCGCGACGCCGCGCTGGAGACCAGCTTCGCCAACGCCGCGCAGATCTCGGTGAGCTACTGCGAGCCCTGGGCCAACCGGCACGCGCCCGCCAAGCTCGTCAAGTGGATGTTCCGCAACGACGCGCCGCTGCTGTTCCGCCCGCGGCTGGATTGGCAGCAATGGCGCTGGGGCCTGCAGTTCCTTTCGCAGTGCAACGATGCGGCGTTCGAGCGCAACGTGCAGCAGCTGGTGGCACTGGGCGCGTACAGCCATGCGGCCCTGAAGGACGTGGTGCGCGCGACCGGCATCGACTACCACCGGCTGGAACGCGGCATCGCGCACTTCTACACGGACGAGAAGGCCTTCGAGGATGCCGCCGTCGCCGCCGAGCTGATGCAGCGCTACGGCGTCGACCGCCGGGTGGTGAGCCGCGGCGAGCTGCTCGCCATCGAACCGGCCTTCCGCAACTTCGACCGGATCGTGGGCGGCACCTACACGTCGACCGACGAGAGCGGCGACGCACGGGTGTTCACGCAGAAGCTGGCCCAGCTGTGCGCGGCGCGTGGCGTGCAATTCCTGTTCGGGCGCGACGTCGAGCGGCTGGAAACCGCCGGCGGTGCCATCGCCGCGGTGCGCGTGCGCGACCGGGACACCGGCGTCGTGCAGCGCCTGGTCGCCGACGACGTGGTCGTGGCCTGCGGGTCGTACACCGCGCCGCTGCTGCGCCAGGTCGGCGAGGACCTGCCGATCTACCCGGGCAAGGGCTACAGCGCCACGTTCAAGCTGAAGAAGCCGGAGCTGGCGCCCTACGTCAGCAGCATCGATGATGAAGTGAAGGTGGCGATGAGCCGGCTCGGCGACGAACTGCGCGTGGCGGGCACCATCGAGGTGTCGGGCTACGACGCGACCCTGGCGTCGGACCTGGCCCAGGCGCGCTGCCGCATGCTGGCCCAGCGCATCGAGAAGGTGCTGCCGGGCGTGTGCGACACGCGCCTGCCGGAAGAAGGCGGCGACCCCAAGTTCTGGACCGGCCTGCGGCCGGCGACCCCGACCAACATCCCGTACATCGGGCGCACGCGCGTGCAGGGGCTGTGGGTCAATGCGGGCCACGGCACGCTGGGTTGGACCCACGGCGCCGGCTCCGGCAAGGCGATGGCGGAACTGATCGCCGGCCGCATGCCGCGCCTGGCCTTCAACTTCCACGGCTACGAAGGGCGCGAGCGGGCCTTCGATGCCGAAGCGGACCTGTCGCTGAACACCTGACGCGTCAAGCGTTCAGGATCTCCCAGACCTTTGGCGCCGTCAGCGGCATCTGCAGCGTGCGCGCCGCTTCGGCCTTGCCCGCGCGGGCGAGCGCATCGGCGACCGCGTTCACCACGGTGGGCGCGGCACCGATGGTGCCGAGCTCGCCCACGCCCTTGACGCCCAGTGGGTTGTTCGTGCTGGGCACCGTCTCGTTCATCTCGGTGACGAAGTCGCAGGCGATGACGTCGGCGCGCGGCGCCGCATAGTCCATCAGGCTGCCGGTCAGCGGCTGGCCGCTTTCGCGGTCGTAGACCATGTGCTCGCACAAGGCCTGGCCGATGCCCTGCACGGCGCCGCCATCGAGCTGCCCGCGCACGATCATCGGGTTCACCACGCGGCCGATGTCGTTGACGCTCGCATAGCGAACCACCTGCACCACCCCGGTGGCCGGATCGATTTCCACCTCGCTGATGTGGCAGCCGTTCGGCCAGCTGGGGCCGGTGACCGTGCTGGTGTGGTCGATGAAGATGCGGCGCTCCGGTTGCCGGCCGGCCAGCTCGAACAGGTCGATGCCGACGTCGGTGCCCTTCACCGTGAAGCGCGCCGCCTCGTACGCCAGGTCCTGCGGCGAGGCTTCGAGTGCCTGCCCGGCCAGCGCGCGCGCCTGGTCCAGCGTCTTCTCGGCACCGAGGTGCAGCGACGAACCGCCGGTGAACAGCGACCGCGACCCGGCGCTGCCGAAGCCGTCGCCGCGGTCGGTGTCGCCCAGCACCACGCGCACCTTCTCCAGCGGCACCTTGAACACGTCGACGACCAGTTGCGCCAGCGTGGTCGCGATGCCCTGCCCCATCTGGTTGACGGCCGAGAACACCTCGATGACACCGTCGGCCTGCACTTCGACCGTGACGCGTTCTTCCAACACGTTGCCGCCGGTCCACTCGAGGAAGGTGGCGATGCCGAGCCCGCGCAGCTTGCCCTCGGCCCGGCTCTGCGCCGCGCGCGCCTCGAAGCCGCTCCAGTCGGCGAGGGCCAGGCCTTCGTCCATGATCTTCTCGAACGCGCCGACGTCGTAGACCTGGCCCATCGGGTTGCGGTACGGCATCTGCCCGGGACGGATGAAGTTGCGGCGGCGCAGCGCGATGCGGTCGATGCCGGTCTGGCGCGCCGCCTCGTCCATCAGGCGCTCCATGATGAAGATCGCCTCCGGCCGGCCGGCGCCGCGGTAAGCCGCGGTGCACATGGTGTTCGTGAGCACGGCCTGGAAGTGGTAGTCGATCACCGGCACGTCGTAGACGCTGGTGGAGACCCACGGCCCGATCAGCAGCGGGATCAGCATGCCGGTCGCCGTCGCGTACGCGCCGACGTTGGCCAGCGTGCGCAGGCGCAGGCCGAGGATCCGGCCTTCGGCCGAGAGCGCCATCTCGGCGTGCGCGCGCTGGTCGCGGCCGTGCGTGGACGACAGGAATTCCTCGCTCCGGTCCGGCACCCACTTCACCGGGCGCTTCAAGGTCCACGCCGCCCAAGCCGTCGCGGCGTCTTCGGGATAGATGCCGGTCTTCATGCCGAAGCCGCCGCCGACGTCGCCCACCGTCACGCGCACCTGGTCCCGCGGCAGGCCCAGCACGTCGTTGCAGAGCGAGTTCTTCACGCCGGACGGCATCTGGCTGCTCATGCGCAGCGTGAGGCGGCCGTCGTCCGCCACCCAGGCGAGCACGGAGCGCGGCTCGATCGACAGTGCGGCGACGCGCTGGTTGACCACCTCCAGCCGCACCACGTGCGCGGCCTCCGCGAAGGCCTGCGCCGCCCTGGCCGCATCGCCATGGCGCAGCTGCGCCGCGACGTTCCGTTCCGCACCGTCGAACACCCGGGCGCCGCCTTCCGTGGTCGCATCCAGCAGGTCGACGACGTGCGGCAACTCCTCGTAGTCCACCCAGACCGCCTCGGCCGCATCGCGCGCCTGCTGCAGGGTCTCGGCGATGACCATCGCCACCGCTTCGCCGACGTAGCGCACACGTTCGTGCGCCAGCACCGGCCGTGCGGCCGTGTGCACCTTCGAGCCGTCCGGCAGCGCCGGCAGCGTCGGGATCGGCTTGACGCCGGCGGCCACAAGATCCGCGCCGGTCACCACTTTCACGACCCCGGGGATGGCTGCCGCGTTGGCGGTGTCGATGGCGGCGATCCGGGCGTGCGGGTACGGCGACCGGACGAACACCACCCGCAACTGCCCTTGCGGCACGACGTCGTCGGTGTACTGGCCGGTGCCCTTGAGCAGGCCGTCGTCCTCGATGCGTTGCACGGCCCGGCCGCTGCCGAAGCGGGTGACGATGTCTGCGGTGTCGGTGGTCATGGGCCGCAGTCTGCCCTTTTTTCGGCTAGCGCGCGGTGGGCCCGTCGACGGTGATCTTGGCGGCCGTCCAGCGCAGCAGGTCCATCCACATCTGCCGCGTTTCGGCGTCCAGCGGGGTGCGGATGGAGTTCGGCAGCTCGATGGTGACGACCGGCACGCCCTTGTGGACGCCGCCGTAGTTGCCCAGCGAGCCCGGGAAGATGCCGACCTGGTCGAGGTAGAGCCGGCCCAGCCGGGACGGCGGCACCGAGGGGCCGTCGAAGTCCAGCACGCCGTAGGGCGCGTGGATGGAGACGATCAGGTGCGGCTTGAAGGACTGCATCTGCTGGTGGACGAAGCGCGTCTCGGGCTCGGACAGCGGCTTGGGGCCGGGCCAGCGGCGCGGGTCCTTGCCGGTGCGCTTCTGCCAGTACACGGCGGCGTCACGCTCCCAGTTCGGCGTCGGGAAGTTGCGGTTGAGGTCCACGCCACTGGCGTTGGTGCGCCGCGGCGGCCGCGCCAGCATGCCGTCGGGGTTCACCAGCGGCAGGAAGCGCCAGTGCACCGGCTGCGGCATGTCGACCCGTTCGTTCGCCGCCAGCCGGATCCAGTGCAGCGCGACCGCGGTGGAGGAGAGTTCATCGCCGTGGATGCCGCCGATCACCAGCACGCGCAGCTTGCCTGTGTCGGCGCCGACGTCGCGCAGGTAGATGGGCGTGCCGCGCAGCGATTGCGCGCCGCCTTCGGAGAGCCGTGCGTCCTCGCACAACGCGCGTGTCACGTTCGGCAGCTTGCCGACGAACCGGTCGCAGGCGCCCTGCACGGCCGCCTGCGCCCCCATCGCCAGCGCCAGCAGCGCCACGCCCGCCCAGACGCTCCGGTTCTTCACTCGTCCTTCTCTCCTGCCTCGTACAAGGTTTCGCGGCCCATCCGGTCCAGCACCAGTTCGGCCGTCCACGGCAGCATCAACGAGCCGCAGCGGCTGTCGCGGTAGATCCGCTCCAGCGGCAGGTGCTTCATCATCCCCTGGCCGCCGCAGGTGCGGATGGCCAGGCGGGCGATGTCGTTGGCGCCCTCCATCACGGAATACTGCGCAGCATACAGGCGCATGCGCTCATCCTTGCTGGGGTGGGGCCGCGCTTCCAGCACGGCGCGCAGGAACAGGCTGCGCATCTGCTCCAGCTGGATGCGCATCTGCGCCACCGCGATCTGCTTGGTCGGGTACATGCGGCGCTTGACCGGCGGCTCGCCCGGCACCTCGCCGCGCAGGTACTGCACCGTGAAGTCGTAGGCCGCGTTCGCCAGGCCCAGGTAGGTGGGCGCCAGCGTGAAGAACATCGCCGGCCAGGTCTGCGCGCCCTTGTAGTAGATGCCGCGCGGCATCAGCTGCTCGTCGTCGCTGACGAACACGTCCTTGAAGGTGAGGTTGCGGCTGACGGTGCCGCGCATGCCGAGCGGGTTCCAGTCGCCGCTGATGGAGAAGCCGGCGCTGCGGCCCGGCACCGCCAGGTACAGCGTGTCCTTCGCGTCGGGCTTCTCGTCGCCCTTGTCCTCGGTGCACAGCACGCCATAGTAGTCGGCCGCGCCGGACAGCGAAGCGAAGATCTTGCGGCCGTTCACCAGCCAGCCGCCGTCCACCTTGCGCGCGGTGGTGCCGAAAGGTGCCCGGCCGGCGGCCGCGGCGCTGCCTTCGGAGAAGGGTTGCGCGTAGATCGCCCCGTCCTGCACCACCCGCCGGAAGTGCAGCTGGCGCCGGCGCAGGTGCTCGGCGCGCTGCGACTCGGTCATCGGGATGCCGTCGGCCAGCACGCCCGTCCACATCGTGGACGACACGTGCATGTTCCACGTCAGCGCGGTGGCGCCGCAGAAGCGGCCGATCTCCGCCGCCACCATCATGTAGGTCGGGTAGTCCGCGCCGAGGCCGCCGTCGGCTTCGGGCACGCAGATCTTCAGCAGGCCGGCCGCGCGCAGGTCGTCGTAGTTGGCGAAAGGAAAGCTCGCCTCCTCGTCCCAGTGCGCCGCGCGCGCGGCGAACTTGTCGCGACCGAGTTCGTGCGCGGTGGCCAGCAACGCCTTCTGCTTCGCCGTGAAGGCGTGCTCGCCGACGGCGGGGGTGAAGGAAAGCGGGGGCAGCGCGTCCATCGGGGCTCCTCGAAGCGCGTTCAGTGCAGCAGCGGCTGCGGCAGGGACAGGAAATTGAGCACCAGGGCGTCGAACTCCTCCGGCGCCTCCAGGTTCTGGAGGTGGCCTATGCCCTTCATCTCGATGTAGGTGCTGTCCGCGATCGCCCCGGCCATCTTCTTCATCACGGCGGGCGGCGCATTGCGGTCATGCTCGCCCGCGACCAGCAGCGTCGGCACGAGGATGTTGGGCAGGTTGGCGCGCCGGTCGAAGGTGAGGATGCATTCCAGCGCGCGCCGGTACGTCGCTGCCGGCACGCCGGCCATGCAGTGCGTCGCCAGCCGCACGCCTTCCGGCAGCGAACCGGGGCCCACCATCTGCGGGACCAGCGTCTCGGCGAGCTCGGCCATGCTGCGGCCCGCGTCGAGCGGCGCCGTGCGTTGCGCGATGAACGCGCGCTGCCAGTCGCCGTCCGGCTTGCCGAAGGAAGGCGAGGTGCCGCACAGGATCAGGCGGCTCACCAGCTCGGGCCGCCGCGCCACCACCTCCTGCGCCACCATGCCGCCCATGCTGTGCCCGAGCAGCACGACGCTGTCGCACTGGAGCGCCTCGATCAGGTGGATGCAGCTTTGCGCCAGCCCCTTGAAGGTGTAGGGCTCGATGGGCGCGCTGTGGCCGTAGCCCGGCATGTCCCAGGCGACGGCGCGGTAGCCGGAGCTGGCGAGCGTCTCCACCTGCGGCGCGAAGGCCAGGTGGCCGCCGCCGATGCCGTGCAGCATCAGCACGGTGGGGCCGCCGCCCAGGGTGGTGAACGTGGGGATGGAAGTCATGCGGTCAGTCGCCCGCCTTCGACGACGGTCGCGCCGTCGAGGCGGATGGTGCAGTGGCGCAGCGGCAGGTCGAAGTGGCCCAGCGTGTGGCGGCCGGCGACCTCGTTGGCGCCCGTGCTGTAGAGGAAGTTGCCGGCGAAGGCGCGCAGCTCGGTCCCGTTGAAGTCGCGCTTGTCGTACAGCGCCATGCTGTCCCAGCGGGCCGCGGCGTTGAGCCCGTAGCCGACGTGGCTGACGGCATACGCCTCCCGGTCGCCCCAGGCGGCGATGTAGCTGCGCATCAGGTCGGCGTCGACGCCGGTCCCGTCGATGCGCGTGACGTGGTCGTTCTCGATGCGCAGCGTGACCGCGCGTTCGAGGTAGCGCTTGAAGGTCAGGTTGACGTCGCCCTCGGCCAACACCAGGGTGCCATTCACGCTACCCGCCGCCGGGAAGGCCAGTGCCAACCCGCCGGGCCAGTGCGTCATCGTGCCCGGGCGGGTGGTGTAGCCCCAGTTGCCGCCGCACACCGCGCCCTGCAGGGACACCGTGAGTTCGGTGCCGGCCGGCGAGCTGACGCGCATCTCGCGCGCGCCGCGCAGGCGCTTCACGTGGTCCTTGACCAGGGGTTCCAGGCGGTCGTCCGGCACCAGGCGGGCGAGCGCTTCCGGATGCTCGTTGCTGACGTAGAGCACGCGAGCGCCGCCCTTCAGGATGGCCGGCAGCTCCGGTGCGTGCATCAGGCCTTCGACCGTGCAGTCCACCACCAGCGTGCTGCCGGCCAGCGCGGCGACGACCGGGGCGATCCGGCGCAACACGGGAGAAGCGCCCGTCGAACGCGCGACGGGCGTGTCTTTCGCGAAGGTGGAGGGCAGCACCAGGCTGAACACCTGGGCGCCGCGGCGGGCGGCAGCCAGGCGCGCGAGTTCCGGGAGGATGGGCCGCGTCTGGCTTTCGCTCAGCACCGCCACGGTGTCGCCGGCCTGCAAGCCGCAGCGGCCCAGCACCGCTTCGAACGCGTCCAGCCACGCGGGCTCCATGGTTTCCTGCAGCATGCCGTTCACGCGCCTTGAAGGGATGTGGTCCATAATACATGAAATTTCATGCAATCGGTCCCGCCATGACCCCGTCGCGCCAAGCCCAGCCGCCAAGCTTTTCCGCCCAGGAGTTCCGGGCCGCGCTGGGCATGTTCGCCACCGGCGTGACCATCGTCACCGCGCGCAGCGGCGACGGCCAGGTGATCGGCCTGACGGCGAACTCCTTCAATTCGGTGTCGCTCTCCCCGCCGCTCGTCCTGTGGAGCCTGTCGCGGGCAGCTGCTTCCATGCCGGTGTTCAGCGCGGGGTCGCATTACGCCATCAACGTGCTCGCGGCGGACCAGAAGTCGCTGGCCGAACGTTTCGCCCTGAAGGGCGCCGACCGCTGGGGGGGCGTCACCTTCGACGAGGGCGCGGGTGGCGCGCCGCTGCTGCATGGGGCGGCGGCCACTTTCGAGTGCTTCAACCGCAGCCGCTACGAGGAAGGCGACCACGTGATCTTCGTCGGCGAGGTGGAGCGCTGCACGCACCGGGCCGGCGCCATGCCGCTGCTGTTCCACGGCGGCCGCTACTTCACGGAGCTGCCGCTGTGAGCAGCCCGGAAAGGTTCGTCGACGGGTACCTCGGCTACTTGCTGGGACAGGCGAACCACGCCTTGTACAAGGACTTCGACAGCCATGTGCGCGCCGCGGGCCTGAGTTCGATCGAATGGCGCGTGCTCGCCACCCTGCACGACAGCGAACCCGTCACGGTGAGCCAGCTGGCGCACGAGGTGCTCGCCAAGCAACCCACGGTGACCAAGCTGGTCCAGCGCATGACGGAGCAGGGCTGGGTGGAACTGCTCGCCGATGCCAGCGACCAGCGCCGCACGCTGGTCGGCGTCACCGCCGCCGGCAAGCGGCTGGTGCGGCCGCTGCTGGAGAAGGCGCGCGCGCATGAGAACGAAATGCTCAGCTCGCTGGCCGCCTCGGAGCAGGCGCGCCTGAAGAAGCTGCTGGCCAAGCTCGCCGGCCGCGCCTGACGGCTACCATCGCGCGATGCGCGAGAGAAAAGAACACCTCGACGGACTGGCCGTCACGCTGCTCCTGGCCTGTTGCCTGTTCTGGGGCTTCCAGCAGATCCTGATCAAGACGACCGTCTCCGAGGTGCCGCCCTTGTGGCAGGCCGCGCTGCGCTTCCTGGGCGCGACGGTGCTGCTGTGGATATGGTGCGCCGTGCGCGGGATCAAGCTGTTCGAGCGCGACGACACCCTGCGGCCGGGGCTGCTGGCGGGCGCGCTGTTCGCGGGCGAGTTCGCGTGCATCTACCTGGGGCTGCGCGACACCGCGGCCTCGCGGCTGACCGTGTTCCTCTACACCTCGCCGTTCGTGGTGGCCTTGCTGCTGCCGCGGCTGGTGCCCTCCGAGAAGTTGCGCACGGTGCAATGGGTCGGCCTGGTGATCGCATTCGCGGCCGTGGCGGTCGCCTTCAGCGAGGGCTTCACCGGCCAGAGCACGCCGCGCCAGCTGCGCGGGGACGCGCTGGGCCTCGCGGCCGGCGTCCTGTGGGGCCTGACCACGCTGGTGATCCGCAGCTCGAAGATGGCGAGCTCCAGCGCCGAGAAGACCCTCTTCTACCAGGTGGCCGTGACGGCCGCCGTCGCCCCGCTGCTCTCGCTGGGCATGGGCGAGCGCTGGTCGCTGGACTATTCGGGCTACGCCTGGCTGTCGCTGGGGCTGCAGACGGTGATCGGCGCCTTCGCGAGCTACCTCGCCTGGATGTGGATGCTGCGGCACTATCCTGCCACGCAGCTGTCCTCCTTCACCTTCCTGGCCCCGCTGTTCGCGCTGCTGTTCGGCGTGGCGCTGCTCGACGAGAAGCTCACGGTGCAGCTGGTGGCGGCCCTCACGGCCGTGGCGATCGGCATTGTGCTGGTGAACCGCAAGAAGGCCCCCGCACGCGCCTGACGCCGCCGTCCGTCGCGCCGGCCGTCACTTTCCGCGTCCTGGCGCATCCAACGCGACATGCAGGTGCCCAGCCCCTCCCCCTCCGCGCCGGCCGAGGACGCCGCCGAACTGCTGGCGGCGCTGCGCCGCCGGGATGCGGCGGCCTTCGCCCGGCTCATGCGGCGCCACAACCGGCAGCTGTTCCGCGCCGCCCGCGGCATCGTGGCGGACGACGCCGAGGCACAGGACGTGGTGCAGGACACCTGGCTGCGCGCCTTCACGGGCCTGGAGGCCTTCCGCGGCGAGTCCTCGCTGGCCACCTGGCTCACGCGCATCGCCATCCACCAGGCGCTGGCGCAGCAGCGCAAGCTCGGGCGCCTCGTGCCGTGGAACGAGGACGCCGCCACGGAGGACAGCAACATGCGCATCCGCAGCACCGTGCCGCAGGAGACCGCCGCCTCGCCGGAACAGGAAGCCGCGCGGGCCGAGTTGCGCCGGCAGCTCTCCGAGGCGATCGACACCCTGCCCCCCATCTACCGCAGCGTGTTCATGCTGCGGGCCGTCGAAGGGCTGCCCGTGGACGAGACCGCCGCCGCGCTGCAGGTCAGCGAGGACGTGGTGAAGACCCGCTTCCTGCGCGCACGCGCCATGTTGCGGGCGGCCCTGCGGGCGGACTGGTCGGAGCTCGCGCCGGCGCTGCACGGGTTCGACGGCCAGCGCTGCGACGACATGGTGGGGCACGTGCTCGCCCGGCTGCGCGCGGACGGCGTCCTGCGCGACCACTGAGCTCCGCTCAGGCCAGGCCGACCTGGTGCGGCTTGCGCGCCGCCACAGGCGCTGCCGGCTGCGCCCCTGGCCCGGCCTGCTCCTGCGCCACGAGCTTCCCGAAGGTCGAGCGGAAGTGCGACAAGGCCGCATCCGCCGCGACCGCCTGCAGTTCGAAGCCCGGGTCGGCGTCGATCACCTTCTGCTGCGCTTCGATGAGATGCTTGTCTTCCAGGAAGCCCTCGACCAGGCTTTGCCGCAGCGAGCGCGAGACGTTGTGGTCCTCGCCTTCCCAGTTGTTCAGGTAGGTCGCCGCGTCTCCGGCGTCATGAACTGGCAGTTGCGGTATTCGCGCGTGCCTTCACGATTGCCGTGCTCCGAACCGCTGCCGGCCGGCGAGAACATCGACTCGAGGAAGAAGATGCCCGGGATGTGCATGTGCCCGATGTTGCGGCGGTCCACGTTGACGTCCTTCTCCGCCGCGGGCAGCACCTTGCGGTGGAACGGCGGCGGGGCCGCGTTCATGTGCCAGCGCTCCACGCGGAAACCGCGCGGCAGCCTTTCGACCGCCACCGGCTTCGTGACGTACGCGTACTCCTCCGAGCCGCCCAGCGTCTTCGTGTGCACGAAGGCGAGGTGCGCGAAATCGGAGAGGTTGTCGACGATCAGCAGCCAGTTGGCGTCGTAATGCATGTAGTCGGGGATTCCCTTCCACTGCGGGTCCCGCAGGTAGGGGAAGTCGATGATCAGGCCCGGATCGGCCTTGTCCGGGTCGCCCATCCAGATCCACACCAGGTGGTCCTTCTCCACCACCGGGTAGCTCCTGACGCCCAGCTTCGGCGGGATCACGTCCTGTCCCGGGATCTGGATGCACTTGCCGGTCGGATCGAACTTGAGCCCGTGGTACATGCAGCGCACGCAATCGCCTTCGCGCCGGCCCAGGTGCAGCGGCACGCCGCGGTGGCAGCAGCGGTCGCGCAGCGCCACGACCTTGCCGGACTCGGACTTGTACAGGAGCACGGCCTCCTCGAGGATCGTCCGCGGGAGCATCCTGCCATCCAGCAGTTCGTGGTCCCAGGCGGCGACGTACCAGCAGTTCTTCAGGAACATGGGGTTCTCCAGTGCATCGTCCATCCTAGGAACAGGGCATGCTGCGATCAACCGGCGGCGCTGTCCGCTGTGTTCCGGATCCTGAACGATGAACTGGGATGATTTCGACGCCTTCTGCCAGGTGGTGGACCACGGCGGCTTCACCGCCGCCGCGCGGGCGCTCGACCGCCGAAGTCCAGCCTGAGTGCCTCGGTCGCGCGGCTGGGCTCCCGCCTGCTGGAGCGCACGACACGCTCGCTGCGGCTCACCGAAGCCGGCGAGTCGCTCTATCGCGACATCTCCAAGCCGCTGGCGCAACTGCGCGAACGGGCCGGCGAGGCCCTGGCGCAGGGCAGCACGGTCCAGGGCACGCTGCGCATCGCGGCGCCCTACGAATTCGGCGCCCACCACCTCGCCTCGGTGGCCTGCCGGCTGATGCGCGAGCATGCGCAGCTGAAAGTGCAGCTCGACGTGGAGCACGCGCGCGTGGGCCTGTTCGAGCGGCAGTACGACATCGTGTTCACGGCGATCGAGCACAGCCTCGCGCCCTCGACGATGGTCACGCGGCGCGTCTACTCGCTGGAGCGCGGCCTGTTCGCGGCGCCGCGGCTGCTGGCCGGCCGTCCACCGCTGCAGCATCCCCAAGAACTCGCCGGCCTCCCGATGCTGGCTGGTGCCGAGGACCTGGCGTGGTCGTTCACGCAGGCCGCCACGGAGCCGGTGGAGCTGGAGATGCGCAACCCGCGGCTGCGCAGCGGCAACGCGGAGGTTCGGCGCCTCGCCGCGATCACCGGCCTGGGCGTGGCGCGCATCACCGCGACGTTCTGTGCCGAAGCGGTTGCGCGCGGCGAGCTGGTGCAAGTGCTGCCGCAGTGGCGCTGTTCGCCGCTGCGCATCCACGCGCTGCTGCCGGGGCGCCACGTGCCCGCCAAGGCCCGCGCGTTCCTCGACGCCCTGGAAGAGCAAGCAAGCGCTGCCTAGGCCTGCCGCGAACGGGCGAACTGCACGTACCAGTCCAGGCAGCCCGGATTGGCCATCGCGTCCCGGTTGACCACCTTCTCCAGCGGCTGGCCGAGCAGCAGCTTCTTGATCGGCAGCTCCTGCTTCTTGCCCGACAGCGTGCGCGGGATCTCGGGCACCTGCACGATGGCGTCGGGGACGAAGCGCGGGCTGAGCGCCTGCCGGATCGCGCCGCTCAACTTCGCCTTCAGCGCATCGTCGAGAGCGACGCCCGGCCGCAGCACGACGAACAGCGGCATGTAGCTCTCGCGCCCCAGGAACTCGAGGTCGACGACCATCGAGTCGAGCACCTCCGGCAACGCCTCCACGGCGCTGTACAGCTCGCTGGTGCCCATGCGCAGCCCGTGCCGGTTGATCGTGGCGTCGCTGCGGCCGTAGATGATGCAGCCGCCTTCCGGCGTGACCTTCAGCCAGTCGCCGTGCCGCCAGACACCGGGGTACATGTCGAAGTAGCTGGAGAGGTAGCGCTTGTCACCCTCGTCGTTCCAGAAGTACAGCGGCATGGACGGGATCGGCTTGGTGCACACCAGCTCGCCGACCTCGCCGTTGACCGGCTGGCCCTGCTCGTTCCAGGCTTCCACCGCACAACCGAGTTCGCGGCACTGCATCTGCCCCGGCACCTGCGGCAGTTCGCGGTTGCCGCCGATGAAAGCGCCGGCGAAGTCGGTGCCGCCGGAGATGTTGCACCACCAGATGTCGCGCACGCCGATGCGCTCGAACTGCTGCGTGCCCCAGCGCTGCACCTCCTCGGACAAGGGCGAGCCGGTGGTGCCCAGCGCACGCACCTGGCGCAGGTTCGCGAACTGCGACAGGTCGACGCCGGCCTTCATGCAGTTGGAGAAGAACGCCGCGCCCGCGCCGAAGAAGGTGACCCCCAGGTCCGATGCGAAGCGCCAGAGCACGCCCCAGTCCGGCTTCTCCTTGCTTCCGCCCGGGTTGCCGTCGTAGATGCAGCACGTCGTGCCGCTGAGCAGTCCCGCCATCTGCGCGTTCCACATCACCCAGCCGGTGGAGCTGTACCAGTGGTAGCGCTCGCCCCAGCTGTTGGCGTCGTAGCTGCAGCCCACGTCGTTGTGCAAGGCGCCGTCGGCGATCATCACCAGCACGATGCCGCCATGCCCGTGCACGATCGGCTTCGGCAGGCCCGTCGTGCCGCTGGAATAGACGATCCACAGCGGGTGGTCGAAGGGCAGCCACAGCGGCTCGAAGGCATCGACCTCCGCGCCGCTGCGCGTGACCGTGTCCTTCCAGTCCGTGAAGGCCGGGAGCCCGGCCGTGTCGGTGCCGAGGATGCGATGCACCAGCACGTGCTGGACGCTGGGCAACGCCGCCTTCAGCTCCGCCACCACAGCAGTGCGGTCGAACGCCTTGCCGCCGTAGCGCACGCCGTCGCAGGCGATCAGCATCTTCGGTGCGATCTGCTTGAAGCGATCGAGCACCGCGTGCGTCCCCATGTCCGGCGCGCAGATGCTCCAGACGCCACCGAGGCTGACCACGGCCAGGAAGGCAACCATCGCCTCCGGGATGTTCGGCAGGTAGGCCGCCACGCGGTCGCCGGGCTGCAGGCCCTGCGCCTGCAGGTGCAGCGCCAGCGACGCGACCTGCCGCCGCAGCTCGGGCCAGGACAGCTCGCGGTGTTCCCCCAGCTCGTTGCGACTGATGATCGCCGGGAAGCCGGCGGCGTGCGCCGGCTGCACGTGGCGCAGCACCTGCTGCGCGTAATTCACCTGCGCGCCTTCGAACCAGCGGGCGCCGGGCATCTTCTCCTCGGCCAGCACGGCCGTGTGCGGCGTCGGCGATTGCAGGTCGAAGTGATCCCAGATGCTCTGCCAGAAGCCCGGCAGGTCGTCGATGGACCATTGCCGCAGCGCCTCGTAGCTGTCGAACCGCAGGCCGCGATGGTCGCGCAGCCAGTCCTGGTACAGGCGGATCCGGGGGACGTAGGGCGGGGTCATGCGCGGAGGTTATTGCAGCGGCCGGCTGGGCGTCTCAGGGTTTGCATGCATGTCCAACTTTCTTGAACAGGCGTTCAATCCGGCGCCATGGACCCCGGCCCCCGCACCGCCCGCCGCGCCGTCGACCGTTCCGAGCGGCCCGACCGGCAGCAGGCCATCCTGCTGGCGGCCGAGAAGCTGTTCGCGCAGCACGGCTACCGCGCGGTGTCGATCCGGCAGATCGCCGAGGAAGCGGGCGTGCCGCTGGCGCTGGTGAGCTACTACCACGGCCAGAAGCACGAACTCTTCCAGGCCATCTTCGACCACTGGCGCAGCACCGTCGACGAGCGCCTGGCCCTGCTGGCCGTGGCGCGCGAAGGCACGCCCGGGCCGCGGATGCTCAAGCGCGTGGTCGAAGCCTTCGTCGCGCCGGTGCTGCGCCTGCGCGCCAGCGAGGAGGGCGAGTACTACGCCCAGCTGGTGGCGCGCGAACTGTTCTACCGCACGCCCGAAGCGGCGCAGGTGCTCGAGGAGCACTTCGACCCGATGGCGCACGCCTTCATCGACGCGCTGCATGCCGCCTGCCCCGGCAGCACGCGCGCCGCCGCCGCCTGGGCCTACCAGTTCGCCGTCGGCGCCCTGCTCCACCACATCAGCGACGACCGCGTCGAACGCCTTTCGCGCCGGCAGAACCGCACGGCCGATGCCGGCGCCGGCCCGCTGCTGGTCGACTTCATCAGCGCCGGCACCGCCGCCGTGCTGGTGCCGGCCCCATCCACTGCCACCCGAACCCCCAAGAGGAGACAAGCATGAACCGTCGCACTTTCCGCCAATCGCTGCTGCTCGCGGCCCTGGGCCTCGCCTTCGCCGGCGGCAGCGCGCAGGCGCAGCAGGTGATCAAGCTCACGGCCGCCGCCGGCCACCCGCCGACCTTCCTCTGGGTCAAGACCATCGAGGACACCTTCATCCCCGAGCTGGACAAGCGCCTGGCCGCAGGCGGCAACAAGTACAAGGTAGAGTGGACGCGCGCCTGGGGCGGCACGCTCGTGAAGCTGGGCAGCGAGTCGAAGGGCATCGCCGACGGCGTGGCCGACATGGGCATCGTCAGCACGATCTTCGAGGCGCCCAAGTTTCCGCTGCAGAACGTCTCGTACTACACGCCCTTCGGCACCGAGGACATGGAGCTGGTGTCGCGCACCGTGGCCGACCTGCAGAGGACCATGCCGGCGATGGCCGACGCCTGGACCAAGAACAACCTGGTGTACCTGGGCGGCATGTCGCTGGACACGTACCACATCTGGACCAAGTTCCCGCTCACGAAGCTGGAGGACCTGCAGGGCAAGAAGATCAGCGCGCCCGGTCCCTCCGCCAACTGGATCCGCGGCACCGGCGCGGTCGCCGTCGCGGGCAACCTGAACACCTACTACGAGGACATCAAGTCCGGCGTGTCCGACGGCGCGCTGACCTTCGTCACGGGCGCCTGGGGCGCCAAGCTGCACGAAGTGGCGCCCTACATCACCAAGGTGAACATCGGCTCGCAGTTCGCCGGCGGCATCGCGATGAACAAGACGCGCTTCGACCGCCTGCCGCCGGAAGTGCAGGCGGCCATCCGCGGCGCCGCCGACGCCTGGACCGCGCAGTACGCGAAGGCGCAGGCCGCGGCCGCCGCCACGCTGATGCAGAACATGCTGCAGGCCGGCGCCAAGGTGAGCGAGCTGAGCGAGCCCGAACGCAAGCGCTGGGCCGACGCGCTCTCGCCGGTCGGCAAGACCTGGGCGGCCGACGCGCAGGGCAAGGGCCTGCCCGGCTCCGAAGTGCTCAATGCCTACAGCGCCGCGCTGGTCAAGGCCGGCACCAAGATGCCGCGGGACTGGACGAAGTGATGGGGGAAGCCCCCCGCGAAGCGGCGGCGGTGCACGACTCGTACGACCGCGCGCTCCCGTTCGGGATGCACCGCGTGTTCGGCGCGATGAACGTGCTGGGCACGCTGTGGATCCTGGCGCTGATGGTGCTGATCAACCTGGACGTGTTCGGCCGCAACCTGCTGGCGGCGCCGGTGCGCGGCGTCACCGAGATGGTGTCGCTGTCGATCGTCGGCATCGTCTTCCTGCAACTGGCCGACACGCTGCGCACCGGCCGCTTCACCCGCGCCGACATCCTGCTGGACCGCCTGAAGCGCACCCGTCCCGCGCTGGGTGATGCGCTGCAGGCGCTGTTCCACCTGGTCGGGCTGGCGCTGATGGTGGTCATCCTGCTGGCCAGCTGGGCGCCCCTGGCGGAAGCCGTGCGCATCCGCGAATACGTCGGCGCGGTCGGCGATTTCCAGGCGCCGGTGTGGCCCGTACGCCTGATCACGCTGGCGGGCCTGTGCGCCACGGCACTGTGCTTCGCACTGCTGGCCGGCATGGACATCCGCCGCATGCTGCGCCGCCGGGAGGCCGCGGCATGAGCAGCGTCACCATCGCGCTCGGCTCGCTGGTGCTGATGCTGGTGCTGATCTACGCCGGCCTGCACGTGGCGATCACGCTGGGGCTCCTGAGCTTCATCGGGGTCTGGTTGATCCGCGGCGATGCGGGCGTCGCCGCCAACCTGCTGGCGCAGGCGGTCAGCGATGCCATCGCCAGCCACATCTTCGGCGTGGTGCCGCTGTTCGTGCTCACCGGCTTCCTGGTGGCACGGGCCGACGTCGGCAAGGACGCATTCGAGGTCGCCAACCAGGCGTTCCGCCGCATCCGCGGCGGGCTCGGCGTCGCCACCGTGGCCGCCAACGCGGTGTTCGCCGCGATCACCGGCATCTCCATCGCCTCGGCCGCGGTGTTCAGCCGGGTCGCCGTGCCGCAGATGCTGCGCTTCGGCTACCAGCCGAAGTTCGCGGTCGGCGTGGTGGCGGGGTCGTCGGTGCTGGGCATGCTGATCCCGCCCAGCCTGCTGATGATCCTGTACGGCTTCCTCTCGGAGCAATCGGTGGGCGACCTGTTCACCGCGGGGATCGTTCCCGGCCTGCTGCTGGCTTTCGCGTTCTCGGTCGCCATCGTGCTGATGGCGTGGGGCAGGCCGTCGCTCGTGTACCGCAACGGCGAGGTGCAGCCGATCGCCGACGAGGCGCTGATGCCCGTGGGCGAGATGCTGCGGAAGATGGTCCCCATCGTCCTGTTGATCGGCATGGTGCTGGGCGGCATCTACGCCGGCTTCTTCACCGCCACCGAGGCCGGCGCGGTCGGTGCGCTGCTGGCACTGGTCATCGCGGTGCTGCGGCGCAAGCTGACGTGGCGCAGCTTCTGGGAGGTGCTCACCGAAACCGGCCACGTCACCGTGGCGGTCAGCTTCCTGATCATCTGCGCCAGCATCTACACCCGCATGCTGGCCATGAGCGGCACGCCGCAGGCGCTGGTCGAGTGGATGGCCGCCGCCGGACTGGGCGTCGCCGCCTTCCTGCTGCTCTACGTGCTGCTGATCCTGCTGCTGGGGACCATCATTGACTCCAGCTCCATCATGCTGATCGTGCTGCCGCTGATGTTGCCGATCGCGCAGCAGTTCGGGTTGAACCTGATCTGGTTCGGCGTGATCACCGTGGTGGCCGTGGAGGTAGGGTTGCTGACGCCACCGTTCGGCTTGAGCGTGTACGTGATCAAGAGCACGCTCGGGAAGACGGTCGACATCTCGCTGGGCGACATCTTCCGCGGCACGGCGCCCTTCACGCTCACCATGCTGGTGGTGCTCGGCCTGCTGCTGGTGTTCCCGCAGCTCAGCCTGGTGCTGCTCAAATGACCGACCCCAACCCCCTGGACGGCTTCGCCGTCGACCGCGCGGCGATCGGCTACGTCGGCACGGACCTGCAACGGCCCGAATGCATCCTGGCCGAACGCGATGGGACGCTCTGGGCCGCCGACGCGCGCGGCGGCGTGACGCGCATCGCGCCGGACGGCACGCAGCGCTTCATCGGCCAGCGGGCCGACGACCGCTTCGCGAAGGCGGACACGGCGAGCGCGCAGGATTTCGAATCCAAGTACACGCAGGGCACGCTGCCGAACGGCCTGGCCTTCGCCGCCAACGGCGACATCCTGATCTCGAACTTCGGCACCGACCTGCTGGAGGTGATGACGCGCGACGGCGCCACGCGCACGCTGGTTGACCGCATCGACGGCCTGCCGATCGGCAAGGTGAACTTCGTGCTGCGCGATACGCGCGACCGGATCTGGGTGACGGTCTCCACCCGCGTGAACCCGTGGACCACTGCCGCCGCCAGCCGCGTGCGCGACGGCTTCATCGCGGTCGTCGACGGGGAGGGGCTGCGCGTGGTGGCCGACGGCTTCCACTTCACCAACGAGGTCCGCCTCGACGCGCGCGAGGAGTGGCTCTACATCGTGGAGACCACCGGGCCCTGCATCACGCGCATGCGGCTGGACGAAACCGGCGGGCGCGTGCGCCTGGTCGACCGCGAGGTGTTCGGCCCCTCGCACCTGGGCGGTTATCCGGACGGCATCGCCTTCGACGCCCATGGCAACCTGTGGTGCACGCTGGTGATGACCGACCAGCTCATCGCGCTCACGCCCCAGGGAGACAAGCGCCTGCTGCTGGACGACGGCGAACCCGCCGCCAGCGCCAACCTGCTGCAGCGCATGGACGCCGGCACCGTCCGCCCCGAAGACATGCAGCGCGCGCACGGCGCCATCGCGCCGTGGATGGCGAGCGTCACCTTCGGCGGCCCCGACCTGCGCACCGTCTACCTGGGCAGCCTGCTCGGCACCCGCATCCCGTTCTTCCGCTCGCCGGTCCCCGGCCTGCCCATGGTTCACTGGTGAACCGGCCCACCCACAGGAGTCCGCCATGCCCCGCAAGTTCGTCGACCTCTCGATCTACCTCGAAAACGACGTGCAGTCCGACCCGCCCGGCTTCGGGCCGAAGATCGAGTACCTGCGCCACGACACCACCACCGAACAGATCGCCGGTTTCTTCCCCGGCCTGAAGAAGGAAGACCTGCCCGACGGCGAGGGCTGGGCGGTGGAGTTCGTGCAGCTGAACACGCACAACGGCACGCACCTCGATGCGCCCTACCACTTCCACTCCACGATGAACCAGAAGCTGGGGGAGAAGGAGCGCGCCATCGCCATCGACGAGGTGCCGCTGGAGTGGTGCTTCCAGCCCGGCGTGAAGCTGGACTTCCGCGACCGGCCCGACGGCTACGTCGTGCAGGCGCGGGACGTGGAGGAGGAGCTCAAGCGCATCGGCCACACGCTGCAGCCGCTGGAGATCGTGGTGGTGAACACGCGGGCGGGCTCGCGCTACGGCCATCCCGATTACGTCGCCGCCGGCGCCGGCATGGGCTACGAAGCCACCATGTACCTGCTGGAGCGCGGGGTGCGCCTGACCGGCACCGACGCCTGGAGCTGGGACGCGCCCTTCGTGCACACCGCCAAGAAGTACGCGGAGTCGCACGATGCGGGCCTGATCTGGGAGGGCCACAAGGCCGGCCGCGACATCGGCTACTGCCACCTGGAGAAGCTGCACAACCTCGAAGCGCTGCCCGCCGACGGTTTCTACATCAGCTGCTTCCCGCACAAGATCCGCGGCGCCTCCGCCGGCTGGACCCGCGCCGTGGCGATCTTCGACGACGCGCTGATGGCGTCGGCCCGCTGAGATGGCGATCGCGCTCAACGCCACGCACGACCCGGCCGCGCGCAGCTGGGTGCCGTCCGCCAACACCGACGGCACGGACTTCCCGCTGCAGAACCTGCCGCTGGCGGTGTTCCGGCGCCAGACCGCCGACGAGGCTTTCCGCGGCGGTGCCGCCATCGGGGACCAGGTGCTGGACCTCGCCGCGCTCGCCGCCTCGGGATTGCTGCAGGGCGATGCCCAGGCCGCTTGCCTTGCCTGCGCGCAACCGGCGCTGAACGACTACATGGCGATGGGCTCGGGTGCCTGGCGCGCGCTGCGCCACGGCTTGTTCGCCTTGCTGCACGGCGACGCCGCAGCCGCCGTGCAGCAGCAGGTGCGGTCCTGCCTCGTCCCGCAGGCCGAGGTGGAGTACGGCCTGCACGCGCGCATCGGCGACTACACCGACTTCTACACCTCGATCCACCACGCGCTGAACGTCGGCCGCCTGATCTTCCCGGACAACCCGCTCACGCCCAACTTCCAGTGGCTGCCGATCGCGTACCACGGGCGGGCGTCCAGCGTGCGGGTCGGTCAGGCCGGCTTCGGCTTCCGGCGCCCCATGGGACAGGCGATGCCGCCCGGCGCGAGGCAGCCTGCCTACGGGCCGTGCGCGCGGCTGGACTTCGAACTCGAGATGGGCTTCTACATCGGTCCGGGCAACGGGCTCGGGGAGCCGGTGCCCCTCGACGCAGCGGAAGACCACATCGTGGGCATGGTGCTGCTGAACGACTGGTCGGCGCGCGACCACCAGTTCTGGGAGATGAACCCGCTCGGCCCGTTCCTCGGCAAGAACTTCTGCACCACCGTGTCGCCCTGGCTGGTGGGCATGGAGGCGCTGGCGCCGTTCCGCGTGCCGTTCACGCGACCCGCGGCCGACCCGCAGCCTCTCGCATACCTGGATGGCCGCGCCAACCGCGAACATGGTGGCGTCGACGTGCAACTGGAAGTGCGGCTGGACACGCCGCGGCACCATGCGCGCGGCCTGGAACCCAGCCGCATCGCCGCCACGAGCTTCCGCCACCAGTACTGGACGCCGGCCCAGATGCTGGCGCAGCACACGGTCGGCGGCTGCAACCTGCAGCCCGGTGACCTGCTGGGCACCGGCACCGTCTCGGGGCCGACGCCGCAGGAGGCCGGCGCGATCGTGGAATTGAGCAAGGGGGGACGCGAGCCGATCGTGCTCCAGGGCACCGGCGAGCCGCGCACCTTCCTGGAAGACGGCGACACGGTGATCCTGCGCGGCTGGTGCGAGGCACCCGGCCGCGAGTGCATCGGCTTCGGCGAATGCCGGGGCACCGTCCTGCCTGCCCGCGGCTGACCCCGCGCGGCGACGAACGGTTTTGCCTTTTCGCACGCGCGTGCTAATCTCGCGCCATGGACGCCAAAACCGAGAAAGCCGAGCTCACGCGCGCCGCCATCGTCGGCGCCGCGCTGGACCTCGCCGCGGCCGACGGCCTGGAGGCGATCAGCCTGCAGGCGGTGGCCGACCGCGTCGGCTTGTCCAAGAGCGGCGTCTTCTCGCGGGTGGGCTCGCGCGAGGCGCTGCAGATGGCGGTGATCGAGGAGTTCGGCCGCCGCTTCATCGCCGACGTGTTCGTGCCGTCCATGCAGAAGCCCAAGGGCCTGCCGCGGCTGGACGAGATCATGCGCCGCTGGATCATCCGCGTGCGCGACGTCGAGGCCGAGCAGGGCTGCATCTTCACGGCCGGCGCCTTCGAACTCGATGACCGCGACGGCCCCTTGCGCGAACACCTGCACGGCGAGGTCACCCGGTGGCGCGCCGCGCTGCGCCGGACCGTGCTGCAGGCGATCGACACCGGCCACCTGAAGGCCGACACCGACCCCGAGCAGCTCGTGGCCGAGGTCTATGCCCTGGCCATGGGCCTCGTGCACGACGCCCGTTTCCTGCGCGACCCGCGCGCCGCCGAGCGTGCCCAGCGCACCTGGGAACGGCTGCGCTCCACCTACCTGAGCTGAGAACAAGCCGGAGACAACCCGCCGCAGTTTGGCTTGCCCATGTTTCGCACGACCGTGCGAGAAAGGAACCGATCATGTTCGCCCTCCTCTCCATCGCCGCCCTCTACGGCACCTGGCGCGTCGGCCGCGCCGCCTACGACAGCCTGCGCGGGCTGCCCCGCAACAACAACGACCTCGTGTTCATCTGAAGGACCCTGCCATGAGCACGCCTCCCACCGCCGCCGCCAGCCCCGGGTACTACCAGCCGGGCGCCGGCCTGCGCCTGTTCCGCTGGTCGCTGGGCACCGCCCAGAAACTGTGGCCCGCCTTCGCGGTGCGCGCGGCGGCCCGCCTGTTCATGACGCCGCTGCCGCCCAAGTGGCTGCAGCGGCGCACCCGCTGGGACGCCGGCTGGCGCATCGCGGCCTGGCGGTTCGAGGACGCCAGCCTCACCGTGTACGACCAGCCGGCTGCGCCGCATGGCCCGGTCGCCCTGCTGGTGCACGGCTGGGGCGGCCACGCCGGACAGCTGCTGCCGCTGGCCGCCGCGCTGGCGCAACACGGCTTCCGCCCGGTGCTGCTGGAGCTCCCGGCGCATGGCCGCAGCGCGGGCACCCGCAGCAGCCTGCCGCAATTCACCCGCGCGATCGACTACGTCGCCGGCCGCCTGCAGCAGGAGGGCCACCGCATCGGCGTGCTGGTCGGCCATTCGCTGGGCGCCACGGCGGCGGCCCACGCGGCCAGCCGGGGCGTCGCGGCCGAGCGGCTGGTGCTCGTGGCGCCGGCGGCATCCCCGCGAGGCTACACGCGCTACTTCGCCGAGGTCTTCGGCCTGACCGAGGGCACGCGCGCCGCCATGCAGAAGCACATCGAGTCGCGCGAAGGCATGCTGATGCAGCACTTCGAACCGCCCGCGGTGGCACCGCGCATCCGCGTGCCGACGCTGGTGGTGCACGACCGCGGCGACGGCGTGAACCGCTTCGCCGACGGCCAGGCCTTCGCCCACGCCATCACCGGCGCCCAGCTGGTCGCCACCGAAGGCCTCGGCCATCGCAAGCTGCTGAAGGACGCCGAAGTGATCGGTAAGCTGACGCTCTTCGCGGCCTGAGTCCCGTCGCCTTGCGCGGCACGGACATTGCACCTAGCATCGCTCCGCCACCACAGACAAGGAGCGAGGAAATGGGAATGTTCGACTGGACGGAGCGGCCCGCCGCAGTGCTGCAGCAAGGGGGCGTGATCGCGCCCGACGAGCGCCTGCCCTGGCCGCAGACCGCGGTCATGGGCGTGCAGCACGTGATCGCGATGTTCGGGGCCACGGTGCTGGCGCCCATCCTCATGGGCTTCGACCCCAACATCGCGATCCTCATGAGCGGCATCGGCACGCTCATCTTCTTCCTGGTGACCGGCGGCAAGGTGCCCAGCTACCTCGGCTCCAGCTTCGCCTTCATCGGCGTGGTGATCGCCGCCACCGCCTACGCGGGCAAGGGGCCCAACGCGAACATCGGCGTCGCGCTGGGCGGCATCATCGCCTGCGGCGTGGTGTACGCCATCATCGGCGCCGTCGTGCACGCGGTCGGCACCGGCTGGATCGAGCGCTTCATGCCGCCGGTGGTGACCGGCGCCGTCGTCGCGGTGATCGGCCTCAACCTGGCCGGCATCCCGATCAAGAACATGGCGCCGACCGACTTCGACAAGTGGATGCAGGTCGTCACCTTCGTCAGCGTCGGCTTGGTCGCGGTGTTCACGCGCGGCATGGTGCAGCGCCTGCTGATCCTGGTGGGCCTGATCGTCGCCAGCATCGTGTACGCCGTCCTCGCCAATGGCCTCGGGCTCGGCAAGCCGCTGGACTTCTCCGGCATCGCCAACGCCGCCTGGTTCGGCGCCCCCGGCTTCGCCGCGCCGGTGTTCGACGGGCGCGCCATGCTGCTGATCGCACCCGTGGCCATCATCCTGGTCGCCGAGAACCTGGGCCACATCAAGGCGGTGACCGCCATGACCGGCCGCAACCTCGACCAGTACATGGGCCGCGCCTTCATCGGCGACGGCGTGGCGACGGTGGTCAGCGGCGCCGCCGGCGGCACCGGCGTGACGACGTACGCGGAGAACATCGGCGTGATGGCCGCCACCAAGATCTATTCCACTGCGATCTTCCTGTTCGCCGCCGCGATCGCGATCGTGCTCGGCTTCTCGCCCAAGTTCGGCGCCGTGATCCAGGCGATCCCGCTGCCCGTGATGGGCGGCGTGAGCATCGTGGTGTTCGGCCTCATCGCCGTGGCCGGCGCCAAGATCTGGGTCGACAACCGCGTCGACTTCTCGCTGAACAAGAACCTGATCGTCGCCGCCATCACCCTGGTGCTGGGCACCGGCGACTTCACGCTCAACTTCGGTGGCTTCGCCCTCGGCGGCATCGGCACCGCGACCTTCGGCGCCATCCTGCTGTACGCGCTGCTGAACCGCGACACGTCGCCCGGCGTGTCGGTGGCCGACGCGCCGATGGTCGAGACGCCGACCGCGTCGACGCCGCGCACCCCGCGCTAACATTGGCGGCATGCCGATCTGGACCCGCCCCATCAGCGTCGAGGACCTCGCCGCCATCCACAAGGACACCGCGCCCGCGCACATCGGCCTCGAGTTCCTCGAGGTCGGTGACGACTTCATCGTCGGGCGGGTTCCGGTGGACCACCGCACGCGGCAGCCCTATGGCCTGCTGCACGGCGGCATCAGCGTGGTGCTGGCCGAGACGCTGGGCTCCTGCGGCGCGATCTACTGCGCGCCGCCCGGCCATCGCGTGGTGGGCCTGGACATCAACGCCAACCACCTGCGCGGCGCGACCGCGGGGTGGGTCACGGGCAGGACGACGCCCGTGCACATCGGTCGCAGCACGCAGGTGTGGCACATCGAGATGCGCAACGACGCCGGCGAACTGACCTGCGTCTCGCGGCTGACGATGGCGGTGCTGGCGCCGCGCTAAACCGCCGCGCCGCGCCGCAGCTTCTCGCTCTTCCAGTACACGTCGTCACCGCCGTTCATGCGGTTGAAGACGCGCGCCAGCACGAACATCAGGTCGGAGAGACGGTTCAGGTACTGGCGCGGTGTGTCCCGCAGCGCGTCCTGCACACCGAGTGCAACGACGGCGCGTTCGGCGCGACGCGCCACCGTGCGGCAGACGTGCGCCTGTGCCGCGGCGCGGTTGCCGGCCGGCAGGATGAACTCCTCCAGCTTCGGCAACTGCGCGTTGTGGTGCGCGAGCCCCGCATCCAGCGCCGCCACCGCGTCGGCCTTGAGCAGCTCGAAGCCGGGGATGGACAGCTCGCCGCCCAGGTTGAACAGCTCGTGCTGGATCTCCACCAGCAGCACGCGGGCATCGTCCGGCAGGTCCTCGCACAGCAGCAGGCCGATGTGGGAGTTGAGTTCGTCGACGTCCCCCATTGCATGCACCCGCAGGTGGTCCTTGGACACCCGCGTGTTGTCGCCCAGCCCGGTGGTGCCGTCGTCGCCCGTGCGCGTGGCGATCTGGGTCAGCCGCTTGCCCATGTCTTTGCTCCTGTGTGCCGCCATTGTCGGCCATGCCCGGCAGCGGTCCTACAGCGATTGACGGCAGAGTCGGCTCGTCCATTTCCACGGGTGGCTCCACCATGCGATCAGGCCGCCCGTGCCGAGGCGGCGACCTGAACAGGAGTCCGCCATGCATGTCCTCACCCGCCTTTTCGCCGTCGGCCTGTGCGCCGCCGCCGCTGCCTCTGCAGCGCAGGCCCAGCAGCAACGCCTCAGTCCCGCCCGATCGCCCGCGCCGACGACCTCGGCACCGGCCCGGCAGGCGCTGCCCAACCCGGCCGGCCTGAGCTCGCCCTTCCCTGCCGGCGTCAGTTCCGGCAGCGGCACGCGGGTCTCCACGGACCCGGTCGCCGCTTCGACCGCTCCCGCCGTGCCCTCCAGCGTGGTGCCCGGCGACGGCACCGTGACCGGCGGCAGCGGCGGCCTGGGCGTGCGTCCGGAACTCGGCCCGCCGGCCGCGCCCGCGACCAACGTCCTGGGTGCCGGCGCCACGGTGGCCGGCCCCAGCCAGTACCTCGGCGGCGCCGGCGGCTTCAACGCCACCGACCAGGCCCGCTCGTTCTTCTTCGCCGACGCCAACCAGGACGGCGAACTGACCCGCGCGGAAGCCGCGCGCCTGAGCATCCGCACCATGCCGTTCGAGGAGATGGACCGCAACTTCGACGGCGTGATCACGCGCTTCGAATACCAGGACGCGACCCGCTGACATAGGGGTTCGCAGGGGGTGCGCCGGGGGCAGGCCGTCTACACTGGCGGCCTGTCCCGGAGCACGCCATGAACGCACCCGCCACCCTTGCCCACCTCGTTCCCGAAGTCCAGCAGCGGGAGGTGCCCGCGGCGTTGCTGCAGGCGTTGAAGGCGCGGTTCGGCGACCGCTGCTCCACCGCCATGGCGGTGCGCGAGCAGCATGGCCGCGACGAATCCTCCTTCCAGGTGCCGCCTCCGGCGGCCGTGGTGTTCGCAGAGAGCACCGAGGACGTCGCCGAGGCCGTCCGGCTGGCCGCGGCGCACGACACACCCGTCATCCCGTTCGGCGTCGGCTCCTCGCTCGAAGGCCACCTGCTGGCCGTGCAGGGCGGCATCAGCATCGACGTCGCGCGCATGAACAAGGTCCTGTCGCTCAACGCGGAGGACCTGACGGTGACGGTGCAGCCCGGCGTCACCCGCAAGCAGCTCAACGAAGAGATCAAGAGCAGCGGCCTGTTCTTCCCCATCGATCCCGGCGCCGATGCGTCGATCGGCGGGATGAGCGCCACCCGCGCCTCCGGGACCAACGCCGTGCGCTACGGCACCATGCGCGAGAACGTGCTGGCGCTGGAAGTGGTCACCGCCAGCGGCGAGGTGATCCGCACCGGCACCCGTGCCAAGAAGTCGTCCGCCGGCTACGACCTCACGCGCCTGTTCGTCGGCAGCGAGGGCACGCTGGGCGTCATCACCGAAGTGACCGTGCGCCTGTACCCGCTGCCGGAAGCGATCTCCGCGGCGGTCTGCTCCTTCCCCAGCATCGAAGCCGCGGTGCGCGCGACCATCCAGGTGATCCAGCTGGGCGTGCCGATCGCGCGCGTCGAACTGATCGACCACAACACCGTGCGCATGGTGAACGCGCACAGCAAGCTCGGGCTGCGCGAAGAGCCGATGCTGCTGATGGAATTCCACGGCTCGCCGGCCGGCGTGAAGGAGCAGGCGGAGACCGTCCAGGAGATCGCCAAGGACTTCGGCGGCAACGCCTTCGAATGGGCCGCGACGCCGGAGGAGCGCACGCGCCTCTGGACGGCGCGCCACAACGCGTACTTCGCCGCGGTGCAGTCACGGCCCGGCTGCCGTGCGATCTCCACCGACACCTGCGTGCCGATCTCGCGGCTGGCAGACTGCCTGCTGGACTCGGTGGCGGAAGCCGACGCGAGCGGGTTGCCGTACTTCCTGGTCGGCCACGTCGGCGACGGCAACTTCCACTTCGGCTACCTGCTGGACCCGGATGACCCGAAGGAGCGCGCGGTCGCCGAGGACCTGAACCACAAGCTGGTCTCGCGCGCCCTGCAGCTGGGCGGCACCTGCACCGGCGAACACGGCGTGGGCCTGCACAAGATGGGCTTCCTGG
Organism: Ramlibacter pallidus; assembly: GCF_015070875.1. GTDB lineage: Bacteria > Pseudomonadota > Gammaproteobacteria > Burkholderiales > Burkholderiaceae_C > Ramlibacter > Ramlibacter pallidus. Next base: position 732,229 of record NZ_JADDIV010000002.1, on the reverse strand, counting down.
TCGACGAGGCCGGCGCCGGCGCGGTCGACATGATGCGCACGATCAAGCGCGCCCTCGACCCGAAGAACATCATGAACCCGGGCAAGATCTTCGCGATCTGATCCGGGCGCCCGGGAGCCTCACAGCTCCTGGATCTTCCATTCCTCGTTGCGATTGCGGAAGGCGATGGTTCCCATCTTCTTGTCGTCGCCTTCGACGACGCCTTCCTTCTCGTAGTCGTCGCCCCACTGGATGCGCAGGTTGCGGATCGCCACGCCGATGCGGCGCAGGTCCTCGTTGGAAAGCTTCTCCACCCGCGTCTTCCACTGCGCCTCGGCCCGCCCCGTCAGGCAGTTCATCGCCGTCGCGCGGTCGGCGGCCTTCAGCGCCTCGACGAACACCGCCCAGGTCTTCTCCACGGAACTGAAGCGCGGGTCGGGCGCCTGCGCCATCGGCGCGATGTCCTGGAGCCACTCGTCCGTGCAGTGCGGCGAGAGCATCGTGCTGCGGCGGGCCTGCTTCAGCCGCGGGCCGACCGAGCGCTGGAACTCGGCCAGCGTCGCGCCGTGGCGCGCGTGCCAGGCGCGGTAGACCTCCTCGCTGCGCTCCGCGAACCCGGGCAGCGCCGCCCGGCAGCGCTCCAGCATCACCGTGATCTCCAGCACCTCGCGCTTGCGGCGCGAAGGCTTGGGTCCTTCGTCCCCCTCCTCGGCCCAGGCGGCCGGCGTGAGCGCCAGCGCCAGCACCATGAACAGCGTCTGCATCTTCATCGGATTCCTCCGGCAAGCACGATGCAGCCCATGCTAGGTGCGGGCTTCCCGCCAAGTTCCTTCAAGACGTTAACGGCGACCATCGATCGCCCGAAGCGCGCCGCCGGTCCTGGGTGAGTGCCTACTAAGCGAGCGCAAAAGGAGACAAACGTCCTCGAACACGCCGGTCCGGCCGTTCCTGCACCTCGGAACTGACGGAACGTGCGCACGAGGGGCGGCACCGACGCGCCGCTGGCGCCCTGCTCCGGTCGCCCCGGCCGCTAGCCTTCGCCGCGCAGCCGCTCGATCAGGCCATTGAGTTCGTCGAGCGAGCCGAACTGGATGCTCACCTCGCCGAGCTCCTCCACCCGTCCATGGCGCTTCACGCGCTTCTTCACGCGCACTTCGACTTCGGCGGTGAGCAGGTCCGACAGCTCCTCCTCGATGCGCCGCAGGTCGCGCGACTTCTCCTTCTTCGGCTTGGGGCTGACCAGGCTGAACTCGGCGCCGATCTTCTTCACCAGGCTCTCGGCCTCGCGCACCGACAGCTTCTTGTGCGCGATCTGGTTGGCGGCGGTGATCTGCGCCGCGCGCTCCAGCGACAGTAGCGCGCGCGCATGCCCCATGTCGATGTCGCCCGCCATCAGCATGGTCTGCACCGGGTCGGCCAGGTTCAACAGGCGCAGCAGATTGGACGCGGCGCTGCGGGAGCGGCCCACGGCCTGCGCGGCCTGTTCATGCGTCAGGCCGAAATCCTTGATCAGCCGTTGCAGGCCCTGGGCCTCCTCCAGCGGATTCAGGTCCTCGCGCTGGATGTTCTCGATCAGCGCCATCGCCGCGGCGGCCTCGTTCGGCACGTCCCGCACCAGCACCGGCACGCTGTCCAGGCCCGCGAGCCTGGCCGCGCGGAAGCGGCGCTCGCCGGCGATGATCTCGTACTTGCCCGCGTGCTCGCCCTCGCCGAGCCTGCGCACGAGGATCGGCTGCATGATGCCTTGCGCCTTGATCGACTCGGCCAGCTCGTAGAGCGCACCCTCGTCCATCCGCGTGCGCGGCTGGTACATGCCGGGCACCATGTCCGTGAGCATCAGCGACGCCGGGGTGCCCGCGTTGGAGCCGTTGCCGTCGCTGCCGGCCGCCGCGTTCTCGTGGACCTTGGGTCCGAGCAGCGCTTCGAGGCCGCGGCCGAGGCCCTTGGGTTTCTTCGTCACCATGGCTTTTCCGTTCAATCTTTCATCAGGTCCTGCAGGAGGACGTGTCCTTCGGGCCAGCTCGCCAGCCCCGCATCCGCGTTGATGTGGCCGCTGTCGCCGTGGTCGATGAACTGCGCGTTCCACGCCGAGGCGAACATGCGCGCCCGCCCGAAATCGCAGTAGGGGTCGTTGCGGCTGGCGACGAGCACGGCCGGGAAAGGCAACGCGTCCAGCACGACCGGGCTCCACGAGGGGATCTGCTCGCGCAACTCCGGCTTTTCCACGTCGCCGGGGGCGACCAGCAGCGCCGCCTTCACGCGGTGCGTGTTCTTCGAATGCGCGGCCCATGCGGCGACCAGCATGCAGCCGAGGCTGTGGGCCACCAGCACCGCGGGCTCCTCGCAGGTGAGCACCACATCCTCCAGGCGCGCGACCCAGTCGCCGCGCAGCGGCTTCATCCAGTCGTGCTGTTCCACCCGCCGGTAGCCGAAGCGCGCTTCCCAGAGCGACTGCCAATGGCGCGGGCCGCTGTTCTCCCACCCCGGGAGCAGGAGCACGTTGCGCGGCTTCATTGCTATGGTTTCAAGAGCAAGGATGTCAGGCGGCGCGAGGCATGGCGGCCGGCTTGAGCGTCCCGAGGCGGTCGACCATCTCCTTCGCGAAGTCGACGAAGGCCTGGCTGCCGCGCGCCGCCGGGTCGAAGGCGACACCAGGCAGGCCGTAGCTGGGCGCCTCGGCCAGGCGCACGTTGCGGGGGATCACGGTGTTGAACACCTTGTCGCCGAAGTGCGCCTTGAGCTGGTCGCTCACCTGCTGCTGCAGTGTGATGCGCGGGTCGAACATCACCCGCAGCAGGCCGATGATCTCGAGGTCCTTGTTCAGGTTGGCGTGCACCTGCTTGATGGTGTTCACCAGGTCGGACAGGCCCTCCAGCGCGAAGTACTCGCACTGCATCGGCACGATCACGCCGTGCGCGGCGCACAGGCCGTTGAGCGTGAGCATCGACAGGGAGGGTGGGCAGTCGATCAGCACGAAGTCGTACTCGGCGTCGACGGCGGCGATCGCTTCCTTCAGGCGCTTCTCGCGGCGCTCGACATCCACCAGTTCCACTTCGGCACCGGCCAGGTCGCGGTTGGCGCCGAGGATGTCGTAGCTGCAGCCGGCTTCCACCAGGCGCTCGCTGCGCACGCGGGCCTCGGCGATCGACGCCGATTCCAGCAGCACGTCGTAGACCGACAGCTTCAGCTGGCGCTTGTCGACGCCGGAACCCATGGTGGCGTTGCCCTGGGGGTCCAGGTCCACCATCAGCACGCGCTGGCCCACCTTGGCCAGACCCGCCGAAAGGTTGACCGTCGTGGTCGTCTTGCCAACCCCACCTTTCTGGTTGGCGACGCAGAAAATCTTGGCCATCGTTTGCCGACCGCTCTCTTATTTGCTGACGGCCAGCTTCACGCCGAAGCCGATGAGGAACACGCCCGCGAGCTTCTCCAGCACGCGCCCGACGATCGGGTTGGCGCGCATGCGCTCGGCCAGGAAGTGCGTGAGCAGCACCACGGCCAAGCCATAGGCGAAGGTGAGCGCCGCGATGGTCGCGGCCATCAGGCCGAAGGTCACCATACCTTGATGACGGGCCGGGTCGACGAAAAGCGGGAAGAAGGCCATGTAGAACACGATGGCCTTCGGGTTCAGCAAGGTGATCAGGCTGGCCTGGCGGAAATAGTGGCGCGGCTGGATGTTCAGGACGGGCTTGGCACCGGGCTTGGCGACCAGCATGCGGAAGCCCAGCCAGGCGAGGTAGGCAGCGCCCAGCCACTGCACCGCACGGAAGGCGGCGGGATAGGCGACCAGCAGCGCCGCGACGCCGGCCACCGCCGCCCACATCAGCACTTGGTCGCCGGCGATCACGCCGAAGGTGGCGGCCAGTCCGCCACGGATGCCGCCTTTGCTGGTGGAGGTGATGAGGGCCAGGTTGCCGGGGCCAGGGATGGCCAGGAAGATCAGGATCGCGGCGACGAACGCGCCGTAGTCAGCAACGCCAAGCATGGCCCCTCCGAAGTGAAGGCCGAGTTTAACGTCCGGGGCGTCCGGCACCCTCGGCGGCGCGCTTGCGCAGCCAGACGATGCAGCGTTCCGCCGACAGTTCGGGGACCGCCAGCTGTTCCACGTGGAACACTTCGGCTTGCGGCGGCAACTCGGCGATCTCGCCGTCAGGCATCTTCCCCTTCATGGCCAGCCAGGCCCCCTGCTCCGCCAGCGCACCACCGGACCAGTTCACGAAGTCCGCGAGGGAGGCGAAGGCCCTGGAGCAGATCACGTCGTACGGTCCGGCCAGGTTCTCGACCCGGTCGTGGACGCCGCGCAGGTTGAGCAGCTGGAGCTGGGCCGCAGACTGTTGGATGAAGGCCGCCTTCTTCCCGACCGTATCGACGCAGTCGACCTGGATCTCCGGCTGGCAGATCGCCACGACGACCCCCGGCAGTCCGGCCCCGGAGCCGACGTCGAGCATCCGGATCGCCCGACCTTGGGTGTGCCGCCGCAGCGGTCCGACCACGGCCAGGCTGTCGAACAAGTGCTGGACCAGCATCTCGTCCGCGCCGCGGACGGCGGTCAGGTTGTAGACCTTGTTCCATTTCTGGATGAGCCCGAGGTAGGCCAGCAACTGCTCCAGTTGCGACCCGCTGAGCTGCAGGCCCAGATCCGCCGCCGCCGCGCGCAGGCGGTCCGCCCGGTCTCCTTCGCTGCTCATGCCGCTGCTTGGCCGGACTGGTTCGCGGCTTCCGAGAAGCCCTTGACCTTGTTCTTGCGCAAATGCACCAGCAGCAGCGAGATCGCGGCCGGCGTCACGCCGGAGATCCGCGACGCGAGGCCCAGCGTTTCCGGACGATGCTTGTTGAGCTTTTGGCGGACTTCGATGCTCAGCGCCGAGACCTGCATGTAGTCCAGCTCGGCCGGTAGACGGAGATTCTCGTAATGCGCCGCGCGCTCCACCTCGTCCTTTTGCCGTTCGATGTAGCCGGAGTACTTCGCGGCAATCTCGATCTGCTCCACCACGGGCGCATAGAGCTGGCCCAGCGTTTCACGTGAAACAGCCGGGCTGGCCCACCGCCCACCCTCCAGGCTGACCAAGGACTCGTACCCCACGTCGGGCCGGCGGAGCAGGTCACCCAGGTTGTACTCGTGTTCCATGCTGGTGCCGAGGACACGCTGCGCCTCCGCGCCGGACACGATCCGGGGGTTCACCCACGTGGTCTTCAACCGCTCGGTTTCACGTGAAACAGCATCGCGCTTGCGGCAGAACGCGTCCCAGCGGGCATCGTCCACCAATCCCATCCGGCGGCCCGCTTCGGTCAGGCGCAGGTCGGCATTGTCTTCGCGCAGCTGCAGCCGGAACTCCGCCCGGCTGGTGAACATGCGGTACGGCTCGGTCACACCCTTGGTGATCAGGTCATCGACCAGCACGCCCAGGTAGGCCTGGTCGCGCGCCGCCAGCCATGCGGTTTCGCCCCGGCATTGGAGCGCCGCGTTGATGCCGGCGAACAGCCCCTGCGCCGCCGCCTCCTCATAGCCGGTGGTCCCGTTGATCTGGCCGGCGAAGAACAGCCCGGCGATCGCCCGGGTTTCGAAGCTGGACTTCAGCCCTCGCGGATCGAAGTAGTCGTACTCGATCGCATAGCCCGGGCGCAGGATGTGCGCTCGCTCCAAGCCGGGCAGCGTCCGGACCAGGCCGAGCTGCACGTCGAACGGCAGGCTGGTCGAGATGCCGTTGGGATAGAACTCGTTGGTGGTCAGCCCCTCCGGTTCCAGGAAGACCTGGTGGCTGGACTTGTCGGCGAAGCGGTTGATCTTGTCCTCGACGCTCGGGCAGTAGCGCGGGCCGACCCCTTCGATCTTGCCGGTGAACATCGGGCTGCGGTCGAAACCGGAGCGGATGATGTCGTGCGTGCGTTCGTTGGTGTGCGTGATCCAGCAAGGCACCTGCCGCGGGTGCATGGCGGCATCGCCCATGAAGCTGAACACGGGCACCGGGTCCAGGTCCCCCGGCTGCTCCTCGCACCTGGAGAAATCGATGGTGCGGCCGTCGATGCGCGGCGGCGTGCCGGTCTTCAGCCGGCCTTGCGGCAGCTTCAGTTCCTTGAGCCGTGCGGAGAGCGACACCGCCGGCGGGTCGCCCGCGCGGCCGGCGGCATAGTTGTTCAAGCCGACGTGGATCTTGCCGTCCAGGAACGTGCCGGCCGTGAGCACCACCGCCCTGCCCCGGAAACGGATGCCGACCTGCGTCACGGCGCCCACCACCCGGTCGCCCTCGACCATCAGGTCGTCGACGGCCTGCTGGAACAGCGTGAGGTTCGGCTGGTTCTCCAGCCGGCGCCGGATCGCCGCCTTGTAGAGGATGCGGTCCGCCTGCGCCCGCGTCGCCCGGACCGCCGGTCCCTTGCTGGAGTTGAGGATGCGGAACTGGATCCCGGCCTCGTCCGTCGCGATGCCCATGGCGCCGCCCAGCGCATCGACCTCCTTGACCAGGTGGCCCTTGCCGATCCCGCCGATCGACGGGTTGCACGACATCTGGCCCAGCGTCTCGATGTTGTGGGTGAGCAGCAGCGTGCGGCAACCCATCCGCGCCGCGGCGAGGGCTGCTTCGGTGCCGGCGTGGCCGCCGCCGACGACGATGACGTCGAATTCTTCTGGATAGAGCATGGGGAAGCGCCGAACCGGGCGCGGGGGCCGGAAGGGCCGTGTCGCAGGAAGGGGTCGATTTTACGGGCGGGGCGCCGCGCTGTCGCCTGTGGTGCAATCCGTCCCCATGAAGCTCCTCGTCTTCGCCGGCAGCACGCGGTCCGGCTCGTTCAACCGCCGGCTCGCCCGCGAGGCGGCGGCCATGGCACGGGCTGCCGGCGCCGAAGTCACGCACATCGAACTCGGCGACTTCGACGTGCCGATGTACAACGCCGATGCCGAGGCGATCGCCACGCCGCCGGACGTCATGAAGCTCAAGCAGGTGTTCCACGACCACCCGGCCTGGATCGTCTGCACGCCCGAATACAACGCCAGCTACCCCGCCCTGCTGAAGAACCTGCTCGACTGGCTGTCCAGCCCGGTGCGGGGCGACCCGGTCTGGAGCGACGACTTCCGCTTCAGCCGCGGCAAGGTGGTCGGCGTGCTGAGCGCGTCGCCGGGAGCACTGGGCGGCCTTCGCTCGCAGAGCCACTTGATCCCACTGCTCTTCAACCTGCACTGCTGGGTCGCGCCGCAGACCTATGCCTTGGGCCGCGCAGGCGACGCTTTCGATCCCGCCGGGAAGCTCGTCGACGACCGGGCCCGCGCACGGGTCCAGGGCGTGATCGACCAGGTGCTGCACGCTGCCGCGCGCCTGCACACCCCCTGATCCTTGCGACGAAGTAAGCGTGGACTGTCGCCCGAACTGCGGTGTCTGCTGCATCGCGCCTTCGATCACTTCGCCCATTCCCGGCATGCCGGACGGCAAACCCGCAGGCGTCCGCTGCGTGCAGCTCGACGCCGGGAACCGCTGCAGGCTGTTCGGCCGGCCGGAGCGGCCCGCGTTCTGCGGCGGCTTGCAACCGTCGAGGGAAATGTGCGGAGCAGACACCGGACACGCCATGCAATGGCTCGACCGGCTGGAACGGCTTACGACCCCGACGCCTTAGGCTTGCCCCGCCCGGCCGCCGCCTTGGGCGTTTCGGCCGGCGGCTTGGCGGTGCGCGAACTCTCCACCGGCGACACCCTGGCCTGGCGGCGCTCGCTCACCGGCGACGGCCGCTCGGCCCGCGCGCCGCGGCCGCTGGTCTTGCCCACGGTGGGCGGCGCATCCGCCGGCTCCGGCGAGGCCTTGTCGCTCACCGTGCTGTCCGCCTGCCCGTTCGACGTCGGGCTGGCGAACATCTGCGAATCCTCTTCCGCCCGGCGCGCGCGCAGCGCCTCGTCACCCTCGCGGGACGGATCGGCGGTGCCCGCGGGCTTGCGTCTGGATGCCATGTTGCTCCCCTGGCTGGTGTGGAAGCTCAGGCTCGCACCGCCGCCGCGCCAGCGGCGCAGGACAGGCGGCGCTTGCGGCGTCGGATGAGCCTGACGGCCGCCCCGCTCAGAAGGGATAGTGGCGCGGCGTCGTCTGCACGGTGATCCAGCGCAGCTCGGTGAACTCCGCGATGCCGGCGCGGCCCCCGAAGCGGCCGATGCCGGAACCCTTGACGCCGCCGAAGGGCATCTGCGCTTCGTCGTGCACGGTCGGCGCATTGACGTGGCAGATGCCCGAGTCGATCTTGCGGGCGACGTTGAAGGCGCGCGCGATGTCGCGCCCGAACACGGCCGACGACAACCCGTACTCGTTGTCGTTCGCACAGGCGATCGCCTCCTCCACCCCGCGCACGCGGACGATGCCCTTCACCGGGCCGAAGCTCTCCTCGTGGTAGATGCGCATGGCGGGCGTCACGTGGTCCAGCACGGTGGCCGGCATCAGCGTGTTCTCCGACTTGCCGCCGCACAGCAGCTTGGCGCCCTTGGACAACGCATCCTCCAGCAGTGCATTGCAGTGCTCCACGGTCGGCATGCCGATCACGCTGCCCAGGACCACGGGGTCCGGCTTGCGCGGATCGCCCACCGGCAGCGACTTCGCCTTGGCCGCGAACTTGCGCGCGAACTCGTCGGCCACCTTTTCGTCGACGATGATGCGCTCGGTGCTCATGCAGATCTGGCCGCTGTTGGCGAAGCAGCCGAAGGCCGCCGCGTTCACCGCGTCGTCGAGGTCGGCGTCGTCCAGGATCACCAGCGGCGCCTTGCCCCCGAGCTCCAGCACGGCCGGCTTGAGGTACTTGGCACAGGTCTGCGCGATCAGCTTGCCCACCCGCGTGGAACCCGTGAAGTTGACGCGGCGCACGGCGGGATGCGACACCACGGCCTCCACCACCATGCCCGCCTCGTGCGGCGCATTGGTGATGTAGTTGACGACCCCCGCCGGGAAGCCCGCTTCCGCGAAGGACTCGGCGATCAGCTGGTGGGTGCGCGGGCAGTTCTCGCTGCCCTTGAGGATCACGGTGTTGCCGCAGGCGAGCGGCGTGGCGATGGCCCGCACGCCGAGGATGATCGGCGCGTTCCATGGCGCGATGCCGAGCACGACACCGGCGGGCTGCCGCACGCCCATCGACAGCGAACCAGGGATGTCGGAGGGGATCACTTCGCCCGCCACCTGCGTGGTCAGCGACGCGGCTTCGCGGATCATGCCCGCCGCCAGCATCACGTTGAAGCCGGCCCACATGCCGGTGGCGCCGGTCTCGGCGGCGACCGCCTCGACGAACTGCGGCAACTTGGCCTCGAGCTTCTCCGCCGCCTTCAGCAGCAGCATGCGGCGCTCGCTCGGGCCGGTCTCGCTCCAGGTCTTGAAGGCTTCGGCGGCGGCCTCGACCGCCATCACGGCATCGGCCGCGGAGGCCGCCGGCGCGCGCGTGGCGACGGTGCCGTCCAGCGGGTTGCGGCGCTCGAAGAAGGCGCCCTTCTCCGCGGTGACCTTGAGGCCGTTGATCAGCATGGAAAGATCGGACATGGGTACTCCTGGTTAGACACGTTCGGGTTGGGCCCGCACGCTGGTCGTGGTCCGGGCGGCCTGCGCCGCCGTGGTCGGGTTCGTGGCGCTTTCACCGGCACCGAGGTAGGCCTCGCGCACGATGGTGGAGCGCGCCAGCAGCTTGGCCGGCCCGCTGGCCACCAGCGCGCCGCGCTCCAGCACGTAGCCGCGGTCGGCGACGTGCAGCGCCTTCTTCACGTTCTGCTCCACCATCAGCACGGTGGTGCCGGCGTCGGCGATGCGCCGCGCGATGGCCAGCAGCTCGTCGACCATGCGGGGCGCCAGGCCGAGCGAAGGTTCGTCGAGCATCAGCAGGCGCGGCGCGCTCATCATCGCGCGCGCCACCGCCACCATCTGCTGTTCGCCGCCGCTCATGGTGCCGGCCAGCTGCCGCGCGCGTTCGCGCAGCTTGGGGAAGTCGTTCATCACCCGCTCGATGCGTGCGGCCCGTTCGGCCTTGGCGACGAGCCAGCCGCCGAGTTCCAGGTTCTCCAGCACGGTCATCTGCGGAAAGAGCTGCCGGCCCTCGGCCACCAGCGCGATGCCGCCGCGGACGATCTCGTGGGTCTTCTCGGGCAGGTCTTCGCCATCGAGCAGCACTTCGCCCTGCCGCGGGATGAGGCCGTTGAGCGCACGCAGCAGCGTGGTCTTGCCGGCGCCGTTGGGCCCGAGGATCACGGTGAGCCCCGGCTTCACCTCGAAGGTGACGCCGCGCAGCACCAGGAAAGGCCCATAGCCGGCGGCCAGGTTGCGGACCTTCAGGTGCGCGCTGCGCGGGCCGGTGCCGTGCACGTAGGGACGGTCGCTCCAGTGCATCATGCGATCACCTCGCCCTCTTCCACCATCTCGTCGCCCAGGTAGGCCTCGATCACCTCCGGGTTGCGCGTGACCTCGGCCGGCGTGCCGTCGGCGATCTTGCGGCCCTGGTGCAGCACGATCACGCGCTCCACGTGCTTGAGCAGCGTGCGCACCGCGTGCTCGATCCACACCACGGTCAGGTTCAGCTCGTCGCGCAGGCGCTTCACCAGCGCCGCCATGTTCTCGATCTCCGCCTCGGTCAGGCCGGCGGCCACTTCGTCGAGCAGCAGCAGCCGTGGCCGCGTGGCGAGCGCCATCCCGATCTCCAGCAGGCGCTGCTGCGAGGGCGTGATGGACCCGGCCGGCAGCGCCGCCTGCGCCTGCAGCCCGATCAGCTCCAGGATGCGCTGCGCGTCGCGCAGCGCCCACGGCACCGACGCCTCCTCGCCCCACAGCCAGTACTTGCGCGGCCGCCGGCCGGCGAACTTCAGGCCGAACTCGATGTTGGCCAGCACCGTCATGTCGGCGAACACGCGCGGGGTCTGGAAGGTGCGCGCCAGGCCGTGCTTCGCGAACTGGTGCGGGCCCCTGCCGGTGAGGTCGTCGCCTTCCAGCAGCAGCTGGCCCGAGGTCGGCTGCAGCACGCCGGACACGGCGTTGAAGAAGGTGGTCTTGCCGGCGCCGTTCGGGCCGATGATGCCCACCAGCTCGCCGGCGCGCAGGCTGGCGCTGACGTTGTCGACGGCGACCAGGCCGCCGAAGCGCACCGTCACGTCGCGCGCTTCGAGGAGCAGGGTGTCAGGCAAGGCGGGCCTCCCGTGCACGGCGCTTGGCGCGTTCCTTGTCGCCGCTCCACTCGTGGCGGCGTTCCTTCCACCAGCCCTTCACGTCGTCGCGCCAGCCGCGGAAGGTCTCCCAGCGCAGCGAAGCCAGCCCGCCCGGAAGGTACAGCACCGACAGGATCAGCAGCAGGCCCAGCGACATCATGTAGACCTGCGGCGCCTGCAGCCGCAGCGTCTCGGCCAGCAGGCTGAAGACGATCGCCGCGATCAGAGGACCCCACAGGGTGAGCGCGCCGCCGATCAGGGCGATCAGCACGGTCTGGAAGCCGATGAAGGGATTGAAGACGGTGTGCGGATCGATGTAGGTCCAGCGCACCGACATCGCCGCGCCCATGGCGCCGGCGAACGCCGCGGTCATCGCGAAACCCGCCAGCTTGACCCACTTCGTGTTCACGCCCAGCGTCTGCGCCCGCTGTTCGTCGGCACCGATGCCGGCCAGCGCCAGGCCGAAGCGCGTGCGGCGCACGACGATCGACACGGCGACCGCCAGTACGGCGAGCCCCAGCACCGTGCCGTAGATCGTGTCGCGCTCCGGCACCACGGCGAGCACGCGGCCGACGGTGCCGGTCACGCTCTTCTCCCAGTAGGTGATCGCATGCCGGATCAGTTCCGTCATGCCGAAGGTGAGCACGGCGAAATAGGTGCCGCGCAGGTGCAGCACCGCGGCGCCCATCACGACCGCGACGGCGACGGCGATGCCGGCCCCCAGGGCAACGGACTGGATCCAGCCGAACTTCTCCAGTCCCAGCGCGCAGGTGTACGCGCCGATGCCGAAGAAGGCGGACGTGGCCAGCGACAGGTAGCGCGTGGTGCCGCAGAACAGCGCCCAGCTGGAGGACAGCGCGACGTACATCAGGCAGGTGAGCGCCAGCGAGACGATGAACTCGCTGCCCCAGTACGGCAGCGCGAGCGCCCAGCCCGTGAAGCCGAACAGGACCAGCAGGTCGCGAACGAGCAGTTGACGTGACGTCATGCCTTGCGCCCCTTGCGTGCGAACAGCCCTTCCGGCCGCAGCAGCAGCACGGCGATGAACACGCTGTACGACAGCAGCGCCTTGAGCGAGGGATTGGTGAAGTGCATGCCGATCGCTTCCACCACGCCCAGCAGCAGCCCGCCGGCCAGCGCGCCGCTCATGCTGCCGAAGCCCCCCAGCGTGATGACGATGAGCGCCGTGACGGTGTAGGGCTCGCCCATGGAAGGCGAGATCGTGTAGGCCATGGACAGCAGCGCGCCGGCCACGCCCGAGAGTCCGAGGCCGATGCCAAACATCAGCGGGTGCAGCACGCGGGTGTTGATCCCCACCAGCTGCGCGCCGGTGGGCGACTGCATCAGCGCGCGCACGCCCTTGCCCAGCAGGGTCTGGCGCAGCAGCACGATCATCGCGCCGGCGAACAGCAGCGCGAGCGCGAACACCAGCAGCTTGTTGGCCGCGAACTGCGCACCGCCGAACTTCACCGGCTCGGTCAGGTAGTCGTAGCCGCGCAGGTCACCGCCCCAGGCCCACGAAACCAGGTTCTGCACCAGGAACATCAGGCCGAAGGCCACCATCAGGCCGCGCGCCTCGAAGATGTCGAGGTTGGGCGAGGTGGCGGTCAGCCGCCGGAAGCAGAGCCAGTGGATGGCGAGGCCGGCCGCCATCAGGATGAGGAAGGACAGCGGCACCATCGCCAGCGGCGAGATGCCGAAGGAGGTCTGCACCATCCACGTGAGGTACGCACCCACCATCAGGAACTCGCCGTGCGCGATGTTCAGGATGCGCATCAGCCCGTACTGCAGGTTCAGGCCGAGCGCGACGAGCGCGTAGATGCCTCCGGTGATGAGTCCGGAGGCGATGAGTTCGGTCCAGGCGCCGAGGGACATGCTGTGTTCCGTCATTCCGCGGAGGCGGGAATGACGTGTCGGTGGGTTGGGGGTCGGTGCGGGTTACTTCCACGCCGGCTTGTTCGTCACCAGCTTCGCCGTCGCCACCTTCGGCGGCCAGACGACCTCGAACTCGCCGTTCTGCCACTGGCCCACGGTGCCCGGGGTGGCCGTGTTCTCGCTGCCGGTGAACTTCACGTCGCCGATGATGGTCTTGTGCGTGGTGTTGGCGATGTAGTCGCGCAGGGCCTTGCGGTCCAGGCCCACCTTGTTCACGCCGGCGGTCAGGATCTCCATCCCCGCCCAGGCATGGCCGCTCGCCCAGCGGTCCGGCTCCTTGCCGCCGAACTTCTTCGTGTGCGCGTCGAAGTAGGCCTTGGCGCCCGGGCTGGTCTTGGCGTTCCACGAGCCCATGCCCAGCACGCCCTCCGCGCCGGCCGGCGTCATCACGTTGCGATAGAGCTGGAAGGCGGTGCCGACCGACGCGTAGAAGAACTTCGGGTTGAAGCCGATCTCCTTGGCCTGCTTGCTGGCCAGGATGGTGTCGGGCGGGTAGGTGAAGCCGACGAAGGCATCGGGGTTCTTGTCCTTGATGGAGCGCAGCGTCGGCGACAGGTCCTTCACGCCACCCGGATAGCTGGTGTCCTGCACCATGGTGATGCCGCTGCCCGCCAGGGCCACCTTCAGCGCCGCATAGTTCTCCAGGCCGAACAGGTCGTCCACGTAGACCACCGCCACCGTCTTCACGCCGTTGGCCTTGAGCATGTCGACCAGCGCGTCGCACATCGGCTTGGGCTGCTGCAGCAGCAGGAAGAAGTACGGCAGCTTCATCTCGACCAGCCGGCGCGACAGCGCGGTGGGCGCAAGGAAGGGATAGCCGAAGCGGTTGGCGAGCGGCGCCACCGCGAAGTTGGCGTTGCTGCCCCACGGCGGCAGCACCAGGTCCACCTTGTCGCTGCCCATCAGCTTCTCGTAGGTGCGCACCACCGTCTCGACGTCGCTGCGGTCATCGGAGCTGATCAGCTCCACGCGGCGCTTGACGCCCTTGACGTCCAGCCCGCCCTGCGCGTTCTGCTGGTCGGCCCACAGCAGGAAGTTCGGCTCCTGGCTCACCTGGGCGCCGCCGGTCCACGGGCCCGTGCGGGCGATGGCATAGCCCACGCGCACGGGGGCGTTCTGCGCCGCCAGCTGCGGTGCGATCGCGGCGGCGCCGACGGCGGCGGCGCCCTGGATGAACTGCCGGCGGTTGGTGCCGGAAAGGCGGTGGACCATGGATGTCTCCTCAGCGGGTTGCAGACGCTGGGGATGGTAGGAACGGCCGCGCGCCGCCGCTTTGCTGTGCGGGCAGAAAGCACTACTCCGCGCGTGCAAGCGGCCTAGGGTTTTCCCGCAAGGGCTGGGCCCAAGGGCGCGCGCCGAACGGCGGCCCATAATGGCCCGGCCATGGCCGCGTCCACCCTCCTCAGCACCGACATCGTGACGCCGCGCGACCGCGCGCCGCAGTGGTGCGAGTGGGTGTCCAGCCATTTCGGCGGCCTGCAGTCCGACTTGTACGGCGACACCGAGTTCGACGGCCACATGGCCTCGTCGCAGGCCGGCGACGTGATCCTCACGCGGCTGGAAGCCAACCGGCACCGCGTCGTGCGCACCGCTTCCATGGTGCGCACCAGCGACGTCGCGTACCTGAAGATCGTCGCGCCCTGGCAGGGCAGCGCGCTGGTGCAGCAGCAGGGCCGCGAAGCCTGCGCGCGCGACGGCGCCTGGGTCATCTACGACACCACGGGCACCTACCAGGTCGGCAACCCGGAGCGCGTCGACCACCTGATCGTGATGGTGCCCAAGGAAGGCGTCGCCGAACGCGGCCTGCGCTTCGACGGCGCCATGGCCACGCGCCTGGGCGCCAGCGGCATCTCGCGCGTGGCGCTGGAGACCATGCGCAACACCTATCTCGAGCTGCCGAACATGAGCGCCGCGGCGGCGCAGGGCGCCGGCGAGCTGATCAAGCAGCTGGTAAAGCTCTCGCTGATGGAGCTGGCCGGCCAGGACACCGGCGTGTCGCAGCGCGAAGCCCTGCGCGACCGCATCCGCGCCTATGTGCAGCAGCACCTGCGCGATCCGAGCCTGTCCGTCGACGCCATCGCGCGGGCGCTGAACTGCAGCCGGCGCCACCTCTACAACGCGTTCGGGGGCGAGGGCGAATCCATCGCCGGCTACATCCAGCGGCTGCGCCTGCAGGCCTGCATCCGCGACCTGCAGCAGGGCGGCCCGCACGCCCGGCCGATCACCGACATCGCCCTGTCCTGGGGCTTCGGCAACCCGTCGCACTTCAGCCGCGTGTTCCGCGACCACACGGGCAAGAGCCCGAGCGAATTCCGCGGCAGCTGACACGGCGGCGACAACGCACGAAGGCGGGTTCCCGCACAGTGGCGCATCCACCCGAGGAGACACGACCCATGAACGCGCGCGCCCAGTTCGTCCGCATGCAGGACAGCACCGCCGCCGACTGGCAGCTCATCGCCGGCGAATTCATGCCGTTCGCGCAGGCGCTGCCCGAACGCATCGTCAAGCACCTGCAGATCCTGCAGGGCGACTACGGCGGCTTCCCGGTCGACCGCTACACCCACTCGCTGCAGACCGCCACGCGCGCCCTGCGCGACGGCCGTGACGAAGAGTACGTCGTCTGCGCGCTGCTGCACGACATCGGCGACACGCTCGGCTCCTTCAACCACCCCGACATCGCCGCGGCGATCGTCAAGCCCTTCGTGAGCGAGGCCAACCACTGGATGGTGCAGAACCACGGCATCTTCCAGGGCCACTACTTCTTCCACCACCTCGGGCTCGACCGCAACATGCGCGACCGCTTCCGCGACCATCCGCACTACGCCCGCACCGAGGAGTTCTGCGCGCTCTACGACAACCCGGCCTTCGATCCGCAGGCGGAGACGCTGCCGATCGAGGAATTCCTGCCCCTGTTGCAACGCGTGATGGCGCAGCCGAAGCAATCGATCTACCTGAAGGAGGAAGCGAAATGAACATCGCGTCTGTGCGCGAAGTCGTCAGCGCCGAGGAATGGCAGCTGCGCGTGGACCTCGCCGCCTGCTACCGGCTGGTGGCGTTGTACGGCTGGAGCGACCTGGTGTTCACGCACATCAGCGCGCGCATTCCCGGGCCCGAGCACCACTTCCTGATCAACCCCTACGGCCTGATGTTCGACGAGATCACCGCGTCCTCGTTGGTGAAGGTCGACCAGGCCTGCAACAAGCTGATAGCCTCGCCCTTCCCGGTGAACCCGGCCGGCTTCACCATCCACAGCTGCATCCACCAGGTGCGCGACGACGCCGGCTGCGTGCTGCACACGCACAGCCGCGCCGGTGTGGCGGTCAGCGCGCAGAAGGCCGGCATCCTGCCCATCTCGCAGCAGAGCACCTTCGTGCTGGCCTCGCTGGCGTACCACGAGTACGAGGGCGTGGCGCTGCGCGACGACGAGAAGCCGCGGCTACAGGCCGCCCTGGGCCGCAAGAACTTCCTGATGCTGCGCAACCACGGCCTGCTCACGATCGGGCGCACGGTGCCCGATGCCTTCCTCTCGATGTACACCTTCGAGAACACCTGCCGCATCCAGATCGATGCGCAGGCCGGCGGCGAACTGGTCTACGTCAACCCGAAGATCCTGGAAGGCATGGCGCAGGTGATGAAGACCGTCACCGCCGGACAGGGCGCGAACATCGCCTGGCCCGCGCTGCTGCGCAAGCTGGACAAGCTCGACCCTTCGTACAAGGACTAGGCGGGCGCGGCCACGCGTGCCAGCGCCGGTGCCGCCACCGGCCGGGGCGCGCCGGTCGGCCGGGCGTCGTGCTCCAGCACCGTCACTTCCTTGCGCGTCATCTGCAGCTGGCCGAACATGGTCGCGAACGCCACGTCCTTGGCATCGCGGCCGGTGCCGATGCGCACCAGCCGGTCCACCGGCGCCATGCCGGTCGGGTCGAACAGGACCCACTGGCCATCGAGCCAGGCCTCGAACACCGCATGGAAGTCCTGCGGCGGCTCGTCGAACCAGACATAGCCCACCACGATGCGCGCCGGGATGTTGAGCGCACGGCAGAAGGTGATGCCCAGGTGCGCGAAGTCGCGGCAGACGCCGGCGCGCTGCTCGAACACCTCCTGCGCCGTGCTGTTGGAATTGGTGCTGCCCGGCTGGTAGCGGATCTCGCCGCGGATCCATTCCTCGATGGCCCGCACGCGCGCGAACCCCGGCGGCAGGTTGCCGAACAGGCGCAGCACGTCGCCGCACAGCACGTCGGACTCGCAGTAACGCGTGGCCAGCAGGTACGGGAAGATCTCGTCCGGCACCTCCCCCACCGGCTGCTCGCGCAGCGAGGTGTCGGGCGGCGGGGTGTGCACTTCCACTTCGGCCTTGTAGGCCACGCGCAGCGGACCGGGCTGGGCGTCGAAACGGATGAAGCGGTTGCCGCTGCGCGGATCGGCCCAGCTGTGGGGCGTGACGCCGGAGGAGATGGAGAGCTGCTCCCCATGGATCTCCTGCGTCGGCCAGTGCGCCGCCTCGATGTTGAAGCAGAAGTGGGTGGGCGAAAGGACCTGGTACTCGAGGACCGTTTCGACCGTGGACAGGTGCATCCGGTTCTCCGGCAAAGCGTTGGAACCTTGATGCTAAGGACCACACCGCCGGCCCGGAATCATCCCGCAGCCCAGCCGTTTGTAGGACGCCCCGCGCGGGCCCGGCTCAGCGGCCGAACAGGCCCTTGAGGCTGTTGCCGATGCGGTCACCCGTCGACGCGCCGGCGGCGGTCCCCGCGCCCGGTGCCAGCAGCGTACCCACCGCGGCGCCCACCATCGCTCCCCGCGTGAGCGTCACGCTCGGGTCGTCCAGGGTGCCGCCGACCACCAGCGGCACGCCGAGCGCGCCGCGGTTGGTGGAGACGTCGACGTTCACGCGGCCGTTGAGGGCCTTGCTGGGCAGGATGGTCACGTTGCCCGTCGCGGCCAGCGTGCCCGAAGTGGCGACGAGGTTGGTCACGTGCACCGTCTTGCCCTGCGTGTTGACGTTGCCGGCCAGCGTGTCCAGGCGCGTGCTGCCGCCGCGGTTGAGGCCCACGGTCTCGACGGCCTTCTTCAGGTCGATTCCCTGCACGAGCGCATCGCGCACGGAGAACCGGGTCTGCGTCGCCAGCTGGTCGACCACGTCGCCGGCCTCGCGGAATTCGGAGCGCAGCGTGGTGCTCGCCTGCAGCTTGCCGGTGAGCGGCTTGCTCGGCGCGGTGAGCGCGGACACCTCCACGTTCTCGGTCGTGAGCTGGCCAGACAGCACCTGCGCGCCCGCCTTGCCGGGTTGCAGCTGCACCTTGCCGGCGATGCGGCCGCCGCCGATGTCCACCCGCACCGGCCAATGGTCGCTCTCGCGGTGCACCTTGCCCTGCGTGCCCGCGAAGCGTCCCGCCACGATCTTGAAGGAGGCCTCGTCCAGCAGTCCATCGCCGCCCAGCTTCGCCTCGGCGTCCGCCGTCAGCCGCTGGCCCTTCTCGTCGATCCAGGTGATGTCGTCGAACAGCGCCCGCTTCGGCAGCAGCAGGGGCGCGTCACTCTTCGGCGTCGGCTTCTTGCCGGCGGAGCGCTTCTGCATGCCCGCGGTCAGGGCGGCGATGGCCGCCTGCGGCAGCACCGCCTTGCGCACGATCAGCGTGGAGATCTCCAGCCGCCCCGCCAGCAGGCCGGCCCACACGGGGCGCGCCTCGATCCGCCCGAGGGTCAGCGCCGGCCGCGTCTGCAGTTGCACGTCGTCGGCGGCCACCGCCGGCAGCGGCCACAGGTCGATCGACAGCTTGCCCAGCTTCATCGGCACGCCCAGCGCGTTGCCCGCCTCGCGCTCCACCCGCGTGCGGAAATCATCCGTGCGCAGCCAGGACTGCAGCGCCACGGCCACCGCCACCAGCACCAGGAGGAACACGCCGGCCGCGATCGCGGCCCATTTGAGGAACTTCGCCATGCACCCATTGTGCTGAAGCTCTTCCGCAGGCCGCGTCGTGCAAGGACAACGGGTTCTGGCTAGCATCGATTTCTTCACGCCCGAACGCACAGGAAAAAGGAAACAACATGAAGCTTTACTACTCACCCGGCGTGTGCTCCCTGTCGCCGCACATCGTGCTGCGCGAAGCCGGGCTCGCGTTCGAACCGGTCCTGGCGCCCACCAAGACGCACAAGCTCGAGGACGGCACCGACTACTACACGATCAATCCGCTCGGCTACGTTCCGATGCTGGAACTCGACGACGGCACGCGCCTGCGCGAAGGCCCGGCGATCGTGCAGTACCTCGCCGACCAGGTGCCGACGAAGAACCTCGCGCCGGCCAACGGCACGCTGGCCCGCTACCGCCTGCAGGAATGGCTCACCTTCATCGGCACGGAGCTGCACAAGAGCTTCTCGCCGCTGTTCAACCCGGCGATGCCCGAGGAAGGCAAGAAGATCTACCGCGAGCGCATCGCCAACCGGCTGGCCTACGTCGACAGGGAACTCGCCGGAAAGGACTACCTGATGGGCGACACCTTCAGCGTCGCCGATGCCTACCTCTTCACCGTGACGCGCTGGACCAAGCCCATGGCCATCGACCTTTCCGGCTTCCCGAACCTGGCGGCGCACCACGCGCGCGTCGGCGCCCGGCCGGCCGTGCAGGAAGCGATGAAGCACGAGAAGCTGGCGTAAGCCACGGCCGCCCCGCAGTCCACTCCATGGCTTCCCTCTTCGACCCCCTTCAGGTCGGCGCGCTGCGCCTGCCCAACCGCATCGTCATGGCGCCGCTCACGCGCAACCGCGCGCCCGACGCCATTCCCACGCCGCTGATGGCGGAGTACTACGCGCAGCGCGCCTCGGCCGGCCTGCTGGTCAGCGAAGGCACCGCCGTCAGCCACCAGGGCCAGGGCTACGCGGACGTGCCCGGCCTCTACGGCACCGAACAGCTCGATGGCTGGAAGCGCGTGACCGACGCCGTGCATGCGCGCGGCGGCCGCATCTACTGCCAGCTGTGGCACGTGGGCCGCGTCTCGCACGTGGAGCTGCAGCCGGAGCACCAGCAGCCGGTGGCGCCCTCCCCCATCACCGCGAAGACCAAGACCTGGCTGGTGAAGGACGGGGCCGGCGGCTTCGTCCCCACGTCCGAACCTCGCGCGCTCGATGCCTCCGAGCTGCCCGGCATCGTGCAGGACTTCCGCCATGCGGCGCGGCATGCGGTCACCAGTGCCGGCTTCGACGGCGTGGAAGTCCACGGCGCCAACGGCTACCTGTTCGACCAGTTCCTCAAGACCGGGACCAACCAGCGCAGGGACGACTACGGCGGATCCATCCCGAACCGGGCGCGGCTGCTGCTCGAGACGATGCGCGCCATCGTGGAAGAGATCGGCGCCGACCGCGTGGGGCTGCGCATCTCGCCGGTCACGCCCGCCAACGACATCGTCGATGCGGATCCGCAGCCGCTGTTCGAATACGTGGTGCGCCAGCTCGCACCGCTGCAGCTCGCGTACCTGCACGTGATCGAGGGCTCCACCGGCGGCCCGCGCGAGGTGGAGGGCCGGCCCTTCGAATACGAGGCGCTGCGCAAGGCCTGGCGTGCCGCGGGCGCGAAGGGCGCCTGGATGGTCAACAACGCCTACGACAGGCCGCTGGCCGACCAGGCGCTGGCGGAAGGGGCCGACCTGGTCGCCTTCGGCCGGCTGTACATCGCGAACCCGGACCTGGTGGAGCGGCTGCGCCAGGGCGCACCGCTGAACGTGCCGGACCGCAAGACCTTCTACGGCGGCGGCGCGCAGGGCTACACGGACTACCCCGCGCTCTGACGGCTTCAGGCCGGCCCGACGCCGATCGGCGCCGGCGTGCGCATCACGATGCGCGTGAAGAGCCGGTCGTACTGCGGGTCGCGGTCCGCCGTCGCCAGCGGATCGCGGTGCGACTGGAAAGCGGCGTCCAGCTGCGCCCAGTCCGCTTCCGACAGGCGCTGCTGCGCCACCGGCAGCAACTCCGTCTCCTCGGTGCGCATGTGCGCGAGGTAGAACTCGACGTAGCGGCGCGCGGCCTCCTGGAAGTCGGCGCGGCGGCCGTCGCCCAGTAGCTCCCAGGCCAGCAGCAGGTGCTGCAGCTCGCGCACGCGGTGCTCGCCCTGCATGTGGTCGTCCTCCAGCCGCTGGATCACCGGCATCAGCTCCGGCGCGAGCCGCGCGATCTTCGGGAACAGCAGGTCCGATTCCTTCGGGTGGTGCAGCCGCTCCGGGAACTCGTCGATGTAGAACAGCATGGCGCGCAGCACGTCGAAGAAGCGTTCGGGCTGTTCGTCCGGGTCGCGCTCCATCATCTTGAGCAGCGAGCGCAGCACGGCGGCGACGGCGGAATGCTCGTCGCGGATCACTTGGAGGGCGGGTCGGGGCATGGCGTTGGTCTCCTGCCCGAAGATTGGCACGGGCGCCGGCCGCCCCGGTTGACGTGCGTCAACGCCCGGGCAGGCGCCAGCGCTTGAGGAGCAGCGCGTTGGTGAGCACGCTGACGCTGGACAGGGCCATCGCCGCGCCGGCCACCACCGGGCTGAGGTAACCCAGCGCGGCCAGCGGGATGCCGGCCACGTTGTACGCGAATGCCCAGAACAGGTTCTGCCGGATCTTGCCGACCGTGCGGCGCGAGATGTCGAGCGCGCCCGCGACCAGGCCGACGTCGCCGCGCATCAGCGTGATGCCCGCGGCGTGCATCGCCACGTCGGTGCCGGTGCCCATCGCGATGCCGACGTCGGCGGCGGCCAGGGCCGGCGCATCGTTGACGCCGTCGCCCACCATCGCGACCACCCGGCCGCCCTCGCGCAGCGCCGCGACGCGCGCCGCCTTGTCGGCGGGCAGCACCTCCGCCTGCACCTCGCCCGGCTGCAGCCCGAGGCGCCGCGCCATCGCGTGGGCGGCCGCGCGGTTGTCGCCGGAGATCATCACCAGCTGCAGGCCACGGGCCCGCAGCAGCGACAGCGCCGTGTCCGCGCCGGGCTTGGGCTCGTCGGCAAAGGCCATCAGCGCGCGCAGCGCCAGGCCTCCGGTGACGCGCTCCACCAGCGCGGACAGGGTCGCGCCCTCGCCCTGCAGGCGCTGCACGTCGGCGTCGAGCGGCGACCCGTCCACGCCCAGTTCCGCGAGCCAGCGCAGGCTGCCGATCAGATAGCTGCGCGCGCCGACCTCGCCTTCGCTCCCGCGGCCGGCGACGGCGCGCACCGCATCGGGTGCCGCGACCGCGATGCCGCGCTCGCGGGCGGCGGCCACCACGGCGCGCGCGAGCGGGTGTTCGCTGCCGCTTTGCAGGCTGGCGGCGGCAGCGAGCTGCGCGGCTTCGTCGGCGCCCGGCACGGCGATGAAGGCCACCAGGCGCGGCTGCCCCACCGTGAGCGTGCCGGTCTTGTCGAAGGCGACCGTGTCGACGCGGTGCGCGAGCTCGAGCGCCTGCGCGTCCTTGATCAGGATCCCGTGCCGCGCGGCGACACCGGTGCCCGCCATGATCGCCGCGGGCGTGGCGAGTCCCAGCGCGCAGGGACAGGCGATCACCAGCACCGCGACGGCATGGATCAGGGCCTCCTCGACCCCGGCACCGGCTAGCATCCACCCGGACAGAGTGAGCGCCGCGATGACCAGCACCACCGGCACGAAGATCGCGGAGACCCGGTCGACGATGCGCTGGATCGGCGCCTTGGCGGCCTGCGCGTCCTCGACGAGGCGGATGATCTGCGAGAGCACGCTTTCGTTGCCGACCGCGGTGGCACGCAGCACGATGCGGCCTTCGCCGTTGATGCTTCCGCCGGTGACGCGCGCGCCCGCCGCCTTGGCCACTGGGAGCGGCTCGCCCGTGAGCATGGATTCGTCGACGTGCGTCTCGCCCTGCTCCACCACCCCGTCGGCCGGCAGGCGCTCGCCCGGCCGCACCACGAGCTGGTCGCCCGCCATCACCTCGGCCAGCGGCAGGTCCACCTCGCCGCCCGAGCGCAGGATCACGTGCGCCGTCTCCGGCCGCAGGGCCTGCAGCGCGCGGATCGCCGTGGTGGTCTGCCGCTTGGCGCGCGCCTCCAGCCACTTGCCCAGCAGGACCAGCGTCACCACCACCGCCGAGGCCTCGAAATACAGGTGGCTCTCGTCGCGCGCCAGCCAGAGCCACATCGACAATCCCCAGCCGGCCGACGTGCCCAGTGCCACCAGCAGGTCCATGTTGCCGGTGCCTGCCTTCAGCGCGTGCCAGCCGGCGCGGTAGAAGCGCGCACCCAGGACGAACTGCACCGGCGTCGCCAGCAGGAACTGCAGCAGGGGCGACAGCATCCAGTGCCGGCCCAGCAGGTCGCCCACCATCGGCAGCACCAGCGGAAGGGACAGCGCGAGGCCGATCGCCACCGGCGCGAAGCCGGCCCAGGGCGACAGGTCTTCGGCCGCGGCCGCCTCGACGGACCGCGGCTCGTAACCCGCGTTGCGCACCGCGCGCCGGATCTGCCCTTCGGCCTCCGGCGTCGCCGCATAGGTCACCCGCGCGGACTCGGTCGCCAGGTTCACGGTGGCTTCGGTCACGCCCGGCACCTTGCGCAGCGCGCGTTCGACACGGCTGACGCAAGAGGCGCAAGTCATGCCGCCGACGCCGAGATCGAGGGTGGAAATGGGGGAGGTTGCGTGGTCCATGGCGTGATCCTCGACCCTGCCATGATGGCAAGGTCAAGGCTTGCGCTGGATCAACCTCGGTGCACGCGGGGTCAATCCGGTGGTGCGTTTGACCCTACCATGGTGGCAAGGTTCAGGATGGCGGCTTCAAGGTCACGAAAGGAACGAACATGAGCCAGCAGGTTTTCCAGGTCCAGGGCATGAGCTGCGGCCACTGCGTGGGCGCCGTCACCCAGGCGGTCAAGTCCGTCGACCCGCAGGCGGACGTCAAGGTGGACCTCGCCAGCGGCAAGGTCGAAGTGCAGAGCGCCGGCGACCCGGCGGCGATCGCCCGTGCCATCGAGGAGGAAGGCTACAAGGTGGCCGCGTGAGCGCAGCGGCCTCCAGCGCCGCCTGGCCGGTCAACATCGGCGAGGCGGCGCGCCAGTCGGGCGTGTCGGCCAAGATGGTGCGGCACTACGAGAGCCTGGGCCTGCTGCCGCGCGTGGCACGCACCGACAGCGGCTACCGGCAGTACAGCGAAGCCGACGTGCACACGCTGCGTTTCATCAAGCGGGGACGCGACCTCGGCTTCTCGATGGAAGAGATCGGCGAACTGGTGGGCCTGTGGCAGAACCGCCGGCGCGCCAGCGCCAGCGTGCGCAAGGTGGCCCAGAAGCACTCGGACGACCTTGCCCAGCGCATCCAGGCCATGCAGGAGATGCAGCGCACGCTGCAGCACCTGATCCACTGCTGCCACGGCGACGACCGGCCCGAGTGCCCGATCTTGGAAGCGCTGGCGGGATAGCGCCTTACTTCGGCGTGACGGTGCGCTGCTTCGCCGCGTCTTCCGCGCGTTTCTGCTTCATGTCTTCCTTCGCGGCCGTGCCGCGCAGCAGGCGCGCCGGGCCCGCGCCCATGGAACGCGTGTCCACGCTGCTGCGCTCCTGCGCCTGCAGCATGGCCTCGCGCTGGGCCAGGACGGGTTCGTCCATCAGGATCACGGCGCCCACGCTGGAGCGGTCCGTCGCCGGCAAGGGCGCCGTGTCGGTCATGGTGCGTGGCGTGGCCTGCGCGAATGCAGTGCCTGCCACCAGGGCGGTCGACAGCACCGTGGCTGCCGCTCGCACGAAAGCCGGGTACCTCATGGTGACCTCCTTCGAAAAAAGCGTTGACCAGACTGTGGTCCTGCCCTGCCGTTGCCGGCGTCGTTGGCGGCGCTGGCTTGCCGTAGGACCGTATCGACCCAGCCTGTAGACGCCAGCGGCCGCCTTTTCTTTACGTTCCCGCAACGCGGGGGCGATGGGGCCGAAACAGACGAGGCTGACACTGCGATGCATCGGGCCGCAGCGCCCGCCCCGTCAACCGAAAGGACCGCCAGCATGAAATCCCTGCACCGCCACCTGATCACCGCCGGCCTCGTCGCCGGCCTCGGCCTCGGCGCCATCGCCCAGGCCCAACCCACCCCGCAGCAGCCCGGCTCCGGCGCCCCGCACATGATGCAGGGCCAGCGCGGCCAGGGCGCGCAGGATCCCGCCCGCGCCGAGCGCATGCGCGCCCGCATGCAGGAACGCATGGCCCAGCGGCTGGGCGTGCTGAAGGCTCAGCTGAAGATCACCCCCGCGCAGGAAGGCGCCTGGACGGCCTGGACCACGGCCCTGCAGCCCAGCGCGAACCGCCCGCAGCGGCTCGACCGTGCCGCCATGGCGCGCATGACCACCCCGGAACGCATCGACCAGATGAAGGCCCGCCGTGCCGCCCGCCATGCGGAGATGGACCGCCGGCTGGACGCCACGAAGACCTTCTACGGCACGCTGAACGCGGAGCAGAAGGCGGTGTTCGACGCCGTCGGCATGCAGGCCTTCCGCCAGGGCAAGCGCGGCTTCGGCGGCGGGCACGGTGGCGGCCACCATGGCCACCACGGCCAGCGCTGATCGCCGCGAGGCCTCGCAACGAAAAAGCCCGGGTCGCCCCGGGCTTTTTCATTCCATGCGCTGCGCCTTTAGTAGCGGATGTAGCCCGGCGCCGAGTACAGGTGGTGCTGCTGCACGATCACCCGGCCGTTGTCGGTCGCCACGTTGGGGGCGCCACCGGTCATCGTGCTGGCCTCGCCGGCGCGCGACGGGACGTTGAAGGTCGCCGCGGCGGCGTCACGGTCCACCACCATCGGGTTGGCCGGCACGGACACCACGGTGTCGGGCGTGTAGATGCTGGACGGGCCCGCGCCCATCACATGCGTATGCACGTGCGTTTCGACGTTCGTCTCGAGGTTGGGCGCGCCCATCGACATGGTGCTGGCTTCGCCGGCGCGCGTCGGCGTGTCGAAGGTGGCCTGGGCCTGAGCGGCGCCGGCCACGGCGAACACACCGGCGAGGACGAGGGAAAGAGAGGTCTTGTTCATGAGGGACTCCGTACGGATCTGTTGTGGAAACCCGGCGTGGCCGGGTGCATGTCCCACAGTTTGGAGCCCTCCCGTCCAGGGCCTATCGGACGCGGGGGCCGCCGCCCGTAGGAATCGGATCGCCCACCGTAGGGCAGTGGCTCAGAACCGCCGCACGTAGCGCAGCTGGACGAAATCCTGGCCGGGGTTGGGCTTCTTGATGCCCCCATTCGACACGTGCACCCAGCGCAGCGCCAGCTCGTGGTCGTGTTCCTCGCCGAAGCTGTACCCGATGCCCAGCATGTCGTAGAAGTTCCATTGCGTGCTGAAGCGCTTGCGCGGCGTCTCCAGCAGCTGGTCCATCCAGCTCGCGCCAATGCCCAGCTCGATGAACCAGGGCGACTGTCCCCGCTCGAGGCGCATGCGCAACGACGGCAGCAGCACCAGCTGGGTCAGCTGGCCGGAACCGCCGCCGATCGCGTCGTAGCGCCAGTGGTTCACCATCAATTCCGTGTGCGCCGTCAGCTCGGCCTTGCGGCGCATGCGCTGGAAGTCCCAATCCCAGACGATGCCGACACCGGCCATGGCGGTACCGTGGCCGCCGGCGCCCGCGCGCACGGTGACCCCGTCGGGGCGCAGGTTGAAGGCCTGGCTGGAGCAGGCGGTGGCGGCCAGCAGGCCGGCGGCGAACAGGCGGGCGATGGTGGATCTCATGGGCTTCCCTGGCTTCGTTGTGGGCAGCGGAGGGCTGCCTCGTCTTTTCGCGCAGTGTGCCGAAAAAACGCGATTTCAGGTGACGACGGACGCCGTCGCGCGCTACGGGAACATGGCCTGCCGTCCTACTCCGGCCGCACAGCTGGGCCTTTACAAATGATGGCCCCATGTACAACGACGCCCACAACCTCCAGACGCCCGTGCGGGAGTCCACGACGGCCGCGCAGCTGACGGTCATGACCGTCAACATCCACAAGGGCTTCACCACCTTCAACCGCAAATTCATCCTGCCGGAGCTGCGGGATGCGGTGCGCAAGGTGGGGGCCGACGTGGTCTTCATGCAAGAGGTGCTGGGCACCCACGAGGAACACGGCAAGAAGATCGACAGCTGGCCGGAAGCGCCGATGTACGAATTCCTCGCCGACAGCATCTGGCCGCAGTACGCCTACGGCCGGAACATGGTCTATCCCAAGGGGCACCACGGCAACGCCGTGATGTCCAAGTTCCCCATCGTCGAACACCAGAACCACGACGTCTCGATCGCCGGGCCGGAAAAGCGCGGACTGTTGCACTGCGTCCTGGACATCCCCGGCTGCCCCATGCAGGTCCACGCCATCTGCGTGCACCTGGGGCTGGCCGAGAGCCACCGCCAGCAGCAGCTGGACCTGCTGTGCAAGATCTCGCACAGCGAGGTGCCGGCCGACGCGCCCCTGATCGTCGCCGGCGACTTCAACGACTGGCGCCGCCGCGCCAACGACAAGCTGTGGAAGGAGGCCGGGCTGCGCGAGATCTTCGTGACGGCCTACGGCGAGCCGGCCAAGACCTTCCCCGCGATCTTCCCGGTGCTGTCGCTGGACCGCATCTACGTGCGCAACTGCTCCGTGCACCTGCCGGTGGTGCTGCCGCGCCGGCCCTGGTCGCACCTCTCGGACCACGCCCCCCTGGTGGCCGAGATCCACCTGTGAGGCCCCTCATGGAACGGCGCTGGATCCCCGGCAATGCCTTCACGCTGCTCGAGAACGGCGAGGAGTTCTTCCCGCGCGTGTTCGCGGCGATCGCCAATGCCAGGCGCGAGGTGATCGTCGAGACCTTCATCCTGTTCGAGGACAAGGTCGGCCTGCAGCTGCAGGAGGCGCTGATCGCCGCCGCCCGCCGCGGCGCGCAGGTGGACATCACCGTCGACGACTGGGGCTCGCCCGAGTTCTCCGAGCATTTCCTGGGCGCGCTCAAGGAAGCCGGCGTCCGCATCCACGCGTTCAACCCCGGCCCCCGCCCCTTCGGCCTGCGGCCGCACCTGCTGCGCCGCATGCACCGCAAGATCGCGGTGATCGACCGCGAGGTGGCCTTCGTCGGCGGCATCAATTATTCGGCCGACCACCTGGGCGACTTCGGGCCCGAGGCCAAGCAGGACTACTCGGTGGAGATCCACGGGCCGCTGGTGGCCGAGATCCACCGCTTCTGCCACACGGCGCTGGCCGAGGGCCTGCGCCACCAGCGCGAGAAGCGCCAGTGGTGGCGCCGGCGCAAGCGCATGCGCACGACGCCGGAGGAAACGCCGGCCGCCGGCGGCGCCGACGCGCTGTTCGTGGTGCGCGACAACCGCCGCCACATGGACGACATCGAGCGCCACTACCGCATCGCCATCCGCGCGGCGAAGAAGCGCATCGTCATCGCCAATGCCTACTTCTTCCCCGGCTACCGCTTCATCAAGGAGCTCAAGCGCGCGGCACGGCGCGGCGTCGACGTGCGGCTGATCCTGCAGGGCCAGCCCGACATGGCCTTCGTCAAGACGGCGGCGGAGATGCTGTACCACCACCTGCTGCGCGCCGGCGTGCGCATCTACGAATACTGCGACCGGCCGCTGCACGGCAAGGTCGCCGTGATGGACGACGAGTGGAGCACGGTGGGTTCCAGCAACCTCGACCCGATGAGCCTGGTGTTCAACCTCGAGGCCAACGTGATCATCCGCGACCGCGAATTCAACGCCACGCTGTCGCAGAACCTCGACAAGCTGATGTGCGACAGCTGCAACCAGATCACGCTGGACGCGCTGGGCGAACTCAAGGGCTGGCCGCTGGTGCGCAGCTTCCTCGCCTACCACTTCACCCGCCGCTACCCGGGCTGGGCCGGCTGGCTGCCGCGCCACGTGCCGCGCCTCATCCCGCCGGCGCCGAACGCCGGCAAGCCGCTGTCCCCCGCGTTCGCAGGCATCAAGGACAAGGCATGAAGCTGACCGAGCGCCCATGGTGGCCATGGGCGAAACGGGCCGTCGGCATCGCCTTCATGGTGCTGGTGGTCGCGCTGCTCGTGAAGTACGCGCGCACCGTGGACTGGCAGGAGGTGCGGCAGAGCGTGCAGGAACTGCCGCGCAGCGTGCTGTTCCAGGCCGGCCTGCTGTGCGCCGCCAGCCACCTGCTCTACAGCTGCTTCGACCTCGTGGGCCGGCGCTACACCCGCCACGGCTTGCCCGTCCCGCAGGTGATGTCGGTCAACTTCATCAGCTATGCGTTCAACCTGAACTTCGGCTCGCTGGTGGGGGGCGTCGCCTTCCGCTACCGGCTGTACTCGCGGCTCGGGCTCGACTACGCCACCATCACGCGCGTGCTCACCCTCAGCATGCTGACCAACTGGCTCGGCTACCTGCTGCTCGCGGGGATCGTGTTCACCGTGGCGCCGCTGGAACTGCCGCCGAACTGGAAGATGGACAGCCACGGCCTGCAGCTGCTCGGCATCGCCCTGCTGGCCGCGGCACTGGCCTACCTGCTGCTGTGCGGCTGGTCGAAGAAGCGCAGCTGGACGATCCGCGGCCACGAGCTGATCCTGCCGCGGCCCCGCATGGCGCTGCTGCAGCTCGCCATCTCCTCGGCGAACTGGATGATCATGGCCGCCGCGGTCTACATCCTGCTGCAGGGCAAGATCGCGTACCCGCAGGTGCTCAGCGTGCTGCTGATCGCCGCCGTGGCCGGCGTTATCACCCATGTGCCCGCAGGACTCGGCGTGCTCGAAGCGGTGTTCGTCGCGCTGCTGTCGCACAAGGTGCCGGAAGGCCAGCTGCTCGGCGCACTGCTGGGCTACCGTGCGCTGTACTACATCGGTCCTTTGCTCGCCGCTGCGCTGCTGTACCTCGCCGTCGAAGTAAAGGCGCGTAGGCATGCGCCGATTGCGTGAAGCAATTCCATACTTCGCGCCCCACGGTGGGTGCGAAGTTGCGCAAAATCCCTAAGCAATGGACACGCGCATCGCCCCTTCCCACCACCCGCTCGCCCGCCTGGCCGGCTGCGGCCCGAAACGCCCCGCGCACCGCGCCGGCACCGACCGCTGGCGGGACTGACCATGCAGGATCGGGGCTCGGACATGGAAGTCAAACTGGCTGGGCAAACCGATCTGGCGGGCTTTCGTTCCGAAGCCCGCCAGTTGCTGGCGCACCAGGTGCCGCCCGACGAAGTGCAGTGGCAGTTGCAGCCGGCGGGCGACCCGTTCATGGACCCGCAATCGCCGCAGGCCAGCCGGCCGAAGAACGTCGCACGCGCCGCCAACGCGATCGTGCCCGCCTCCTTCACGCGCCTGTGCGAGTTCGTGGTGCTGCACCGCGACCCCGCCCGCTTCTCGCTGCTGTACCGCCTGCTGTGGCGCCTGGTGCACGAGCCGGGGCTGCGCAACGACCCGATCGACGCCGACATGCAGCAGGCGCAGCACATGGCGCATGCGGTGCGGCGGGACATCCACAAGATGAAGGCCAACCTGCGCCTGCGCGCGGTGCAGGACGCCCTCGGCCGCGAAGTGCACGTCGGCTGCTACGAACCGGCGCACCACGTCGTGGAGGCGGTGGCGCCCTGGTTCGCCAAGCGCCTGCCGGCCACGCGCTGGGCGATCTTCACGCCGGAGCGCAGCATGCGCTGCGAGGACGGCCGGTTGCTGTACGGCCCGGGCGTGGCCCCGTCGGAGCTGCCGGGGCCCGAAGGCACGGATGTGGATTGGCTGGCCTGCTACGAGCGCGTCTTCGGCGCGCACGACAGCACGCCCGTCCCCCATGCCTGACCGGCCCGATCCCAGGATCCTTTCACTCGACCAGCTCAAGGCCGCCACCATGGCGTGCCGCGAGTGCCCGATCGGCGAGATCGCCACGCAGTCGGTCATCGGCGAGGGCAAGCTCAAGCCGAAACTGATGCTGGTGGGCGAGCAACCGGGCGACCAGGAAGACCTCCAGGGCCGGCCCTTCGTCGGCCCCGCCGGCAAGCTGCTCGCCCGCGCGCTCGAGGCCGCGGAGATCCCGCGCCCGCAGACCTTCGTCTCCAACGCGGTCAAGCATTTCAAGTTCGAACTGCGTGGCAAGCGCCGCATCCACAAGAGCCCGGCGGTGCGCGAGATCGCCGCCTGCCATCACTGGCTGGAGGACGAGATCGCGCTCGTGAAGCCGGCCGCTCTGGTGGCGCTGGGCGCGACCGCCGCGCGTTCGCTGCTGGGGCGCGCCGTGCCGGTCATGGCGAACCGCGGCCAATGGCTGCCGCGGCCGGACGGCCTCGAAGTGCTGGTGACCTTACATCCGTCCGCGCTGCTGCGCGTCGATCCCGAGGTTCGCGAGGCGGCGTTCGAAGCGTTCGTCGCGGACCTGCGGCAGGCACAGCGGCTGTTCCGCCGATGACACGCGCGGGATGTCGGCGCAAGCCACGGGCGGCAGCGGATTCATCTGCTGCTCGATCACGTGCGGGCGGCGCAGGTTGAGGCCGGCGCCGTCCGAGCCCTGCAGGCCGATGCCGCCCTGCGCCGGACCGGACATCGCGCCCAGCCCAGCCTGGGCCCCCGCCATGGCGGGCCGGCCCTCGAACACGGCCTGCGCATTGGTGCTGGGACGCACGTTCTGGCCGGCGGCTTCGAACGCCAGCAGCGCCAGTGCCGCGACGGCCGCCACGCCGATCCAGTGGGTGAGGTGGTGCGGGTGATGGTGTTTCATGGAGAACTCCTGCATCGGAGCAGTGTGGGCGGCGCGCGCGGGGCCGGGGTCGTCGCCATGCCCCGTTCCTTCGTAGGAGGGCGATGGCAGCGCGTGCCAGCGAACGAAGGGACACGTGTCGTACCTCAGCGTTACACCCCCGCTGCTAAACTGCGCCCCGCTTTGCACCCGCAGTACCGATGACCGTTGCCCTCGCAGGACGCGCCCCTGCCACCTTCGAGATCAAGAGCGCCAACCTGCCGCTGGTGGCGCTGCTGCTCAAGTCGAACGACCTCGCGCGGCTCGGCCAGGAACTGCGCGACCGCTTCGGCGACATCCCCGACTTCTTCGACAACGACCCGCTGGTGATCGACCTCGCTGGCGTGCCGGAGGGCGCGCTGGACTTTCCGGAGCTGCTGGCGATGCTGCGGCCGTACAAGCTGGTGCCGGTGGCCGTGCGCGGCGGCAGCGAGGCGCTGGCGGCGGCGGCGGTGCAGGCCGGGCTGGCTGCGACGCCGGAGGCCGCCCTCACCCCGGCCCTTTCCCAGAGGGAGAGGGAGAAACAGCCGAAGAAGGCCGCGGAAAACGCGCCGGCCGAGGGCGTGCCGCCGCCACCTGCCTCCGCCCTCGTCATCGACAAGCCGCTGCGCTCCGGCCAGCAGGTCTACGCCCGCGGCCGCGACCTGGTGGTGCTCTCCATGGTCAACCCCGGCGCGGAAGTCATCGCCGACGGCCACATCCACGTCTATGCACCCCTGCGCGGCAAGGCGATCGCCGGCGCGCGGGGCGACGCGCAGGCCCGCATCCTCACGTTGTGCCTGGAGCCCGAACTGGTCTCCATCGCCGGCGTCTACCGCACCAGCGAGAACCCGCTGCCTCCCCAGCTCCTCGGCAAGCCGGCGCAGATCCGGCTGCAGGACAACAAGCTGGTGATGGCGCCCCTGAACCCCTGAAGGAACACCACTTGGCCAAGATCATCGTCGTCACCTCCGGCAAGGGCGGGGTCGGCAAGACCACCACCAGCGCCAGCTTCGCCAGCGGCCTCGCCCTGCGCGGGCACAAGACCGCCGTCATCGACTTCGACGTGGGCCTGCGCAACCTGGACCTGATCATGGGTTGCGAGCGCCGCGTGGTCTACGACTTCGTCAACGTGATCCAGGGCGAGGCCACCCTGAACCAGGCCCTGATCAAGGACAAGCACAACGAGCACCTGCACGTGCTGGCCGCGAGCCAGACGCGCGACAAGGACGCCCTCACCAAGGAAGGCGTGGAAAAGGTGCTCGCCGACATCGCCGGCATGGGCTTCGAGTACATCGTCTGCGACTCGCCGGCGGGCATCGAGACCGGCGCGCTCATGGCCATGCACTTCGCCGACGAGGCGCTGGTCGTGACCAACCCCGAGGTGTCCTCGGTGCGCGACTCCGACCGCATCCTGGGCATGCTCAGCAGCAAGACGAAGCGGGCCATCGACGGCAAGGAGCCGGTCAAGGAACACCTGCTGATCACCCGCTACAACCCGAACCGGGTCGACGCCGGCCACATGCTGTCGCTGGAGGACATCCAGGACATCCTGCGCATCCCGCTGATCGGCGTGATCCCGGAAAGCGAGGCGGTGTTGCAGGCGAGCAACCAGGGCACCCCCGCCGTGCACATGAAGGGCACGGACGTGAGCGAGGCCTACCAGGACGTGGTGGCCCGGTTCCTCGGCGAGGAAAGGCCGCTGCGCTTCGTCGACCCGCAGAAGGCCGGCCTGCTCAAGCGCCTGTTCGGGAGGAAAGGATGAGCCTGCTTTCCTTCCTCCTCGGGGAAAAGAAGAAGACGGCCTCGGTGGCCAAGGAGCGGCTGCAGATCATCCTGGCCCACGAGCGCAGCGGCCGCAACCCGGGCGGCTCGCCCGACTACCTGCCGGCCCTGCAGCGCGACCTGGTGGCCGTGATCAGCAAGTACGTGAAGATCGATCCGTCCCACCTGAAGGTCAACGTGGAGCGCCAGGACAACATGGAAGTGATCGAAGTCAAGATCGAGCTTCCCGAGGTGGCACGCTAACACCTGTCAACAATGACAGGCTTGACAGGGAAAGGCCTGTCAAGAGATAAATCACGGATGAGCAGTTCCGTCGTCATTCGCGTCACGCACCGGTACAGCGCGCCGGCGGAGCGCGTCTTCGACGCGTGGCTCACCCCGGGTCAGGCTTCGCGTTTCCTGTTCCGCACCCGCACCGGCAACGTCATGCGCTGCGAGATCACGCCGGAAGTCGGGGGCGGTTTCACGGTGACGGACCGCCGCCCCGCGGCCGACGGCGAGGAAAGCGTGTTCGACGTCGTGCACATGGGCAAGTATCTCGAGATCGACCGGCCACGCCGCCTGGTGTTCGACTTCAGCGTGCTGACCTTCGGCTCCGACGACCCGACCCGCGTCACCGTGGACCTCGTCCCGCTCGGCCCGATGGCCTGCGAGCTGGTGCTGACCCATGAACTGGGGCACACCGAGATGGCGCGCAGCATGGAGGAGCCCAGCAAGCGCGGCTGGGTCAACATGCTGGCGCTGCTGGAGCGCGAGCTGTTCCCCCGCCGGGTGGGCGTGCAGCTCTAGCGCCTGCAGTTCTAGACGTTGCTCCCTTGCACCAATGTCGCCCGTGACACTGGCGTGACGGGGGCCGCGGGCGCACAATCGCGCCCAACATGACCCTGGCCCTCGATCAATACGTCACCGGCAGCGTGGTGGCCGCCTCGCTGGCGCCGCAGGCCGTGGACGGTTTCGACCCCGTGCTGCGCCGCCTGCTGAAGGGCCAGCAGTTCTTCGTGAAGCTGTCGGACGGCCGCTGGCGCCCCCAGGGCTGCCAGCTGGGCCTGTCCTGCTGCTTCCAGTTCAGCGACCTGCTGGAACCGGTCCAGCGTTAGGGCTTGCGCCCCGTGCGGCTGTTCGGGCCGCCCTTGTCGCCCTGGCCGGCCATGCCGGTGCGCACCAGCTTCTGGTTGGCCTTGCCGCCGATGTGATCCTCGCGGTCGTGCCGGCTCTCCGGCGTGCGGCGGCCCTCGTTCTTCTGCGTCGGCGCCTGGTTCCCCAGCTTGTTGGTGTCGTTGGCGTTCTTGCCGCTCTGGCCGGCCTGTTCGTCCTGCGGATGGTTCTTGTAGCGATGGGTCATGGGGTTCTCCGGTCAATCCTTGTGGTGGTGCTCGTCCTGCAGCGTCGGCTCGGCCTTTCCGGGCTCGGCCAGCTTGCGGTGCATCTGCGCGGTGGCCTGGGAAGGCATGACCTTGCTCATGGCGACCTGCAGCTTGTTCCTCCAGCCGGCGACCACGTCCGCCTCGCCCTTGAGCATGGCCTGGAAGCCCATCCTGGCGACGTCGTCCGGCTGCATCATCATCTTGGGGTCGTTGGCGACCTTGGTGGTCTCCATGCCTGCGCGCTCGAAGAATTCGGTGTCGGTCGGCCCCGGCATCAGGCAGCTCACCGTCACCTCGGTGCCCTTCAGCTCGTTGCGCAGCGCGGCGGAGAACGAATCGATGAAGGCCTTGGTGCCGTTGTAGACGGCGTGGAAGCTGCCGGGCTGGAAGCCGGCGATCGAGCCCGTGATCAGGATGCGGCCGCGCGCCCGCGCCACCATCCCGCGTCCCACCTGCTGGATCAGGTGAATGGTGCCGGTGATGTTGGTGTTGATCACGTGCAGCACGGCGCTGAAATCCTGCGACAGGAAGGAGCCGGCCAGCCCATGGCCGGCATTGGCCATCAGCGCATCGACCTCGCGGTCGCCGATGGCCTGCAGCAGGTGCTGCACGCCCTCGGTGCTGGCCAGGTCGCACTGCACCGCCTGCACCTGGGCGCCCAGCGCGGTGAAGTCCCGCACGGCATCGGCCAGCGGGGTGTCGGCGGCGACGATCAGGTCGAAGCCGTGTTCGGCGGCGCTGCGCGCCAGGTGGTAGCCGATGCCCGACGAGGCACCAGTCACCACGGCCAGCGGCCGCGGTGCTTTCAGTTCATCCATGCGTGACCTCCATGCGTTCGGACCATTCTGCGAAGGTCGCACGCGGCTGCCTGTCGGACAGGGGGAAATGTGCTGCCGGACAAAGCTGCGCGGCACAGGGCCAACCGACAGCAACGTCCTACGCGGGCACACGCCTTTGTTCCCGCGCGGGACCGCGCGCATCGCCGACAGTGGCTCTCCCATCCCCGAGAGACCCGTCATGCACAAGAACAACGCAGGCTGGCTGCTGCCGCTGGCCCTCCTCGCCACTGCGGCGCAAGCCCAGCTGCCGCCCGGCGACGGGCCCTTCAGCGTCACCGTCAACGTCGTCGAACCGTCCCCCGTGAAATTCGAGGACCGGCTGCTGTCGCAGCTGCGCGTGCCACCGGGCTTTCGCATCAGCGTGTATGCGAAGGACATGGCCAACGTGCGCTGGCTGCAGCCGATGGCCAATGGCGACGTCTACGTGAGCCGCCGCGACCAGGGCGACATCCTGCTGCTGCGGGATACCAACCGGGATGGCACGGTGGACGAGCAGCGCGTCGTGGCGCAGAACCTCAAGTACGCGCACGGCCTGGCACTGCGCGGCGACCAGCTGTACGTCGCCGCCGACAAGAAGGTGCTGGCCGCGCAGATCCTGCCCGATGGCAACCTCGCGTTGCCGCGGGTGCTGATCGACGACCTGCCGGACGCCGGCCAGCACCCCAACCGCACCATCGGCTTCGGGCCGGACGGCCTGATGTACGTCACCGTCGGCTCCACCTGCAACGACTGCCGCGACGCCAACCCGGAGAACGCGACCATCGTGCGTGCGCAGCCCGATGGCAGCGGCCGCCATGTGTATGCGCGCGGCCTGCGCAACACCATCGGCTTCGGCTGGCACCCGGGCAGCCGCCAGCTCTATGGCTTCGACCATGGCTCCGATTACCACGGCGACGACACGCCCCCGGAGGAACTCAACGCCATCCTGCCGAACAAGCACTACGGCTGGCCGTTCTGCTACGCCGACCGCCAGGTCGACCGACAGGTCTTCAACGACCCGCCGAACAGCACCAAGGGCGACTTCTGCCCCACCACCGAGCCGCCGGCCCTGACGTACACGGCACACGCGGCGCCGATCGGCATGGCCTTCTACACCGGCAACCAGTTCCCCGCCGAATACCGCAACGACGCCTTCGTCGCCTTCCGCGGCTCGTGGAACCGCGCGCAGCCCAGTGGCTACCGCGTGGCCCGCGTGCGCTTCGACGCGAACGGCCGGCCCACCACGGTGGAGGACTTCGTCACCGGGTGGCTGATGTCGCCACCCGCGAACCTGCAGCAACCCGGCAGCGCGCCGCCCGGGCCCGAGCAGGCCAAGGCCACCCGTCCCGCGCAGTTCGGCCGGCTCGCCGGCCTGGCCGTGCATGCCGACGGCTCGCTGCTGGTCGCCGAAGACCAGAACGGCGTGATCTACCGCATCACCTATTCCGGCCGCTGAGGAGATCCCCATGCACGCCAGACTCCTCGCCCTGACCGTTCTTTCCGCCGGCCTGGTGGCCGCCTGCTCCGCACCGCAGGAGCGCAGCAGCGCCGCGGCTGCCGCCCCGCAGGTCCAGGTGACACCCGGCGCCGCGCTGTCGACGCCGCGCCCCGCGCCCTCCGCGACGATGGCGGCGGCGACGCCCCGCAGCCCGGCGATCGCGCGGATGCTCACCGCCGACGGACAGCCCGCCGGCCAGGCCGAACTGGTCGACACGCCCCAAGGCGTGCAGATCACGATCGAGGTTCAGGGACAACGTCCCGGCCCCAAGGGCTTCCACGTCCACAAGAACGGCGCCTGCGCACCGGGACCGGACGCCGCCACCAACCGGATCGTTCCCTTCGGTGCGGCGGGCGGCCACTTCGACCCGGGCGTCACGCACAACCACGGGCAGCCCGGGCGGCCGATGACCGAGGTGCATGCGGGCGAACTGCCCAACATCCCGATCGGCCCGGACGGCCGCGGCACGCTGCGCTACGTGAATGCCCATGTCACGCTGGCGCCGGGCGACACGTCGATCATGGGCCGCACGCTGGTCGTGCACGCCGAAACCGACGACTACCAGACCGATCCTTCCGGCAACTCGGGTGGCCGCGTCCTGTGCGGCCTGATCGAGCCGGCACAGCCGGGGCCCGTGGCCGGACGCGCGACCGTCGACCATCCGAATGCTTTCCCCGAGGGCATCGCCGTCGACGCCCGCGGGACCGCCTATGTCGGCTCGGCCAGCGAAGGACACATCTGGCGCATCGCGCCCGGCGCCCAGAAGGCGGAGATGTTCCAGGAAGGCGGGGCGTTCGGGCGCGCCGCGGCGCTGGGGATGAAGGTCGATGCGCAGAACCGCCTGTGGGTGGCGGGCGGCGCCCAGGGGACGGTGTCCGTCATCGACCTCGCCAGCGGCGCCACGCTGGCCATTCTGAAGGGGCCGCGCGACACGCACACCTTCCTCAACGACCTGGTGCCCGCCGCCGACGGCCACGTCTACGTGACGGACTCCTTCCGCCCCGTGCTGTACCGCGCGCGCTACGCACCGGGGGCGCCGCTGGCACTCGAACCCTGGCTGGACCTGGCGTCGACGCCGATCCGCTACGTGCCGAACCAGATCAACCTGAACGGCATCGTGGCGAGCCCCGACGGCCGCATGCTGCTCGCCATCCAGATGGTCACCGGGGAACTCTGGCGCATCGACACGGCCAGCAAGGCGGTGACGCCGGTGCGCGTGGAGGGCGGCGACCTGCGCCATGGCGACGGCCTGCTGCTGCGGGGGAACGACCTCTATGTGGTGCGCAACGAGGCCGACGAAGTCGTGCGCCTGCAGCTCGCCGGCGACTGGGCCAGCGCACGTGTGACGGAACGCATCAACGATCCCCGGCTGAAGTACCCGACGACAGCGGCGGCCACCGAGCGCGGGCTGATGGTCGTGAACGCGCAACTGGACAAGATGAAGGATCCGCCGCCTCTGCTGCCCTTCGACGTCGTGACGCTCGCCTGGCCGCGCTGAGGGTCGTCGCGCAAGGGAACGCGCCGCTGTCCGACAGCCGCGTTGCCGCCGGCTCCCCACACTGTGCATATCCACAGCCAAGGAGAGCACATGACCGACAAGCAAACGCAAGCCACGGCCGAGCAGTCCAACATGCAGAAGGACCCCGACCGCTGGGTCACCGGTGACGAGCCGATGACGGGCGCCCAGCGCTCCTACCTGCACACCCTCGCGGAAGAGGCCGGGGAGGAGATCGACGACGGCATGACCAAGGCCGAGGCGTCGAAGAAGATCGACGCGCTGCAGGAGAAGACGGGACGCGGCGTGGACCACTGAAGCGCGCGCGGTCTCCACACACTTCTTACGGGACAGTAGCAAGGCCTCTCCGTAGAGTCTGCTCGACAAGAGAGAGGACTCATGCAGCTTGCCTTGCCACCGCCGGCGTTCGCGCCGGTCCCGCCGCCCGCGTCCCGCGACCTCACCCGCATCGTCCGTCCCTGGGCCCTGCTGGCCGGCCTGCTGGCGGCCTACAGCGTCTATACCGCCTTCGACGGCCTCCCCGGCCTGCTGCAGCACGCGGCGCGCGTTGCACCGGGCATCGCCCTGCGTTCGGTGACCGGCACGGTGTCCGCGGCACCGCTGCCGGCGTCTCGCCTGCAATGGGTGACACGATGCGAGGAAGACGGGGCCACCCGCTACACCGATGGCGATTGCGCCGGCGGCGCCACGAGCACGCCGCTGATCGTCACCCCGGACCCGGCACCCTCCGCACCGACCGCCGCCGTCGCCCAGTTGTGCGCGGAGGTCGGGCGCGAAGTCCTTCGCATCGCCCTCAAGGCCGGCAGCGCGCCTTCGGAAGCCGAGCGCTTGTGGCTGCTCGATCGCCACCACGACGCCCGCAGGGAACAGCAGCGGCTCGGCTGCTGATCACACGCCCATCGGGCTGACGCCGATCCACAGGCGGTGCAGCCAGAACGCGAACACCGCCCAGGCCGCCGCGCCGATCACCACGGTGAGCACCGTGCGCGACGTCGAAGCATCGAGCACCGTGGCCAGCGTGCGATCGCGCTTGCGCGAGGACCGGAAGTCCAGCACGGCCCACACCAGGAAGCTGCCGAACAGCAGCAGGTCGGCGAGCGTGTTGTTGACCACCAGATGCGAGAAGGCCCACAGCTTCACGCCGAGGATCATCGGGTGGCGCAGCTTCGCCTTGAGGTGGTTGCCCGGCACGTAGGCCGCGACGACCAGCACGAAGGCCACCAGCGTCAGCAGCGAGACCGCATGCCGCACGCCCACGGGCGGCGGATTCCACAGCACCACCGGGTTCTGCCGCGCCAGGCCGTAGCCCCACACGATCAGCGCGAAGCCGGCGATGGACAGCAGCGAGTACAGCAGCTTGTACTCGCGCTCGCCGAAGCGCTCCATCGTGGACGTGCGCCAGCCGTCCGCGACGATCCGCGTCGAATGCATGCCCAGGAAAAGCACCAGCCCCAGCACGAGTGCAGCCATGTCCGAAAACCCTCCATCGACCCGAGCGGCGGATTCTGCGCCATTGCGCCAGGGCCTGGACAGCCCCCTGCCGCCGCCTTCGGCTTGTCCGCGGATGTCTTCTTAGGATTCCTTATTCAAGGGTAGTCGTAGTAGCTAAGGATCGCCCGGTTCTGTGGACAACCCGCTTTTCCGTCTTTGCGCTCAAGCACTTGCGTGTGCCGGGCGACTGTGTGCAGGTGGGTGTCGGTGGTGTCCTACGAACAGGGACAACTTCTCCTACAGGCCCTGCGGTGTGGATAAGCGAAGGGTTGTGCCGGATCCATCCACAGCCTTGTCAGGCCGAAAAAAAATCCGTCGGCGCGACATCGCGTCGCCCGCGCGCGACGCCTGCCGAAAAAACCAGGAAGTCCTTGTGCAATGAGCCGCGCGTGAGGCAGCATCGCGGGCCGCGGCTTCAGCTGCGGCGCATCAGCGTCCACGCGACCGCCGCCGATCCCACGGCGCCGAGCGCGGCGGCGAGATAGACGGCCTCGAGCCCGGCGCCGGCGGCCAGCAGGCCACCCAGCGGCGGGGCCAGGCCCATCGCGACGTCCTGGAACACGATGTAAGCGCCCATCGCGGACCCGCGGCTTTGCGGCGGCGCGCGCCGTACCGCCTCCACGCCGAGCCCCTGGAAAGCAAGGCCGTATCCGCCCCCGACCAGGGCGGCACCCGCCCACGCAAGGGCGGGATGCGGCGCCAGCCAGATCATCGCGAGCCCCACCGCTTCGACCAGCACGCACGCGAACGACACGCGCGCGCCACCCACGCGGTCCGGCAGGTGCCCGAACAGCAGCCGGCCGATGATGAAGCCCACGCCCATGCTGGTCACGGCCAGTGCGCCACCGCCCCATCCGCGCTGCGCGAACAGCAGCACGGCGAAGGCGGTGATCATCGCGAAGCCCAGGGAACACAAGGTGAGGCCGAAGCCAGGCAGCTTCACCACGCCCAGCACGCGCAGTGGCGACAGTTTCGGCAGCGGGCTCGGCGTGACGCCGGCGACGAAGGACGCGAACGCGAGCCCGGCCAGCGCCGTCGCCAGGACGGCCACCGCGACGCCGCCGAATCCGAGCGCGGCGTAGATCGCCGTGCCCAGTGGCGCCGAGGCGCCGAGCCCGGCGAACACCGCCATGCCAATCCAGCCGATCACCTTGCCGGTGTGCGCCGGGCCCAGCCGCGCCGACGCCCAGGCCATGGAGCCGGTCACGATGAAGCTCTCCGCCACGCCGGTCAGCATGCGTGCCGCCAGCACGAGCCCGAGCGCGCCGCGCTGCGAGTCGGTGGCGTGCACGGAGGCCAGGTACAAGAGGCCGACCCCGCAGCTCGCACCGAAGCCGCACAGCACCGCCAGCCGCGGCCCGCGCGTGTCGGCGGTCCCGCCGGCCCACATGCGCGCGAACACCGAGGACAGGTACTGCACGCCCATCACGAAACCGACCATCACGGTGCCCTGGCCTAGGGTGTCGTGCACATGGCGCGGCACCACCGGCAGCGCCATGCCCGTGGCCGTGAGGCCGGCGAACACGATCACCATGAAGGGCAGCAGCGGGAGGAAAGCGGACCAGAGCGAATCGGAAACGGCGGGGCCGGCGGACGAAGAAGCGGTCATGCGGGGTCGGGAAGCGGGTTTCGTGCCGAGGGTACCGCGCCGCGGGACGGACGCACTAGACTGCGCGGCAAGCCCTTGCCCGCCATGCGACTGCAGACCCTGCCCCTGCCCGCGACGCTGCCGCGCATCGACGTGGACGTGCGTGCGCAGCAACTGCGGCTGGCGCTGCCCGATGGAACGGTGCTCCGCTATCCGGTCTCCACCGCCGCCAACGGCACCGGCTGCAGACAGGGCAGCTACTGCACGCCCACCGGACGGCACCGCGTGCGCCTGAAGATCGGCGAAGGCTGCGTGCCGGGCACGGTGTTCCACGGCCGGCGCGCGACCGGCGAAGTGTTCGGGCCGGAGCTCGCGCAGCGCTTCCCCGCGCGTGACTGGATCCTCACGCGCATCCTCTGGCTCGAGGGGCTGGAGCCGGGCCACAACCGTGGCGGCAGCGTCGACAGCTTGCGCCGCTACGTCTACATCCACGGCACCGCGGACGAACACCTGATCGGGCAGCCCGCGTCGCACGGCTGCATCCGCATGCGCGGCGACGACCTCGTGGCGCTGTTCGATCGCGTCCCCGCGGGAACGCCGGTGCGGATCGCCTGATACGCCATCCTCCTAAATACGAAAGCGTTCATTCCGGTGCGGAGGGTCCATCGGAAGGTAGCGTCCGCTGCGCGATTCCCCTACATTCGGGCGCTTCGAAAAACGAGGATCCCCGAATGCGTCGCCTGCTTCCCCTGGTGTGTTTCGCCGCCCTGTTCCTCGCCGCGTGCGGCGGGGGCTCCGACCTGGTGACGCCCGGCGGCACCACGCCGCCGCCGGCCACCAACCCTCCGCCGGCGGGAACGCCCGAAGCGCTGACCGCGAGCATCACGCCCCCCGGCCAGCCGACGCTGGCGGCGAACACGTCGATCGTGGTGCAGTTCAGCGCGCCGGTCGCCACAGCCAGCCTGCAACTCGCGGGAAGTTTCACCGCGCTGAATCCGGTGACGAGCTGGTCGGCCGACAACACCACGCTGACGCTGGCGCCGCCGGCGGGTGGCTGGCCCCGGGGCCAGGGTGGCACCCTGAGCGTGCTGGCGACGGGAGCGGCCGGCGGTGCAATGGCCGCGGCCGCCACCGCCAGCTTCTTCGTTCCCACGCAATTCGCCAGCGGTCAGGCCGCGTTCGCGGCGATCGGACAGGCCGACCTCGCGACGGGCACCGCGCAGCCCGTCTCCGCCAGCACGGTGCGCAGCCCGCAGGGCAACGTCGCCGTCGCCGACGGGCGCCTGTTCGTGAGCGACTGGAACAACCACCGCATCCTCGGCTTCCCGGCGGTGCCGGCCACCAGCAACGCGGCCGCCGACATCGTGCTCGGGCAGCCGGACTTCGTGACTGGCGCGCCGCGTGCGACGGCACGTGATTCGCTCAACGGCCCGATGCAGGTTTCGATCGCCGCCGGCAAGATGGCCGTCGCCGACTTGAACAACAGCCGCGTCCTGGTCTGGTCCACGGTGCCCTCGGCCAGCGGCGCGCTGCCCGACGTGGTGCTGGGGCAGGTCGACTTCAATGCCGCGGTGACCTTCGGCTGCACGGCGACGCGCATCGGCTTCCCCGAATCCGTGGTGATCACGCCCGACGGCAAGCTGGTGGTGGCCGACACCAACAACCAGCGCGTGCTGCTGTGGAACACCGTGCCCACCGCGAACACCACCCCGCCGGACCTCGTGCTGGGCCAGGGCGACTTCACCCACTGCCGCCGCAACGACGACAACCAGGACGGCACGGCCGACGCGACGCCCTCGGATCGCACGATGTGGCGCCCGTCCGGCCTGTGGAGCGATGGCCAGCGGCTGGTGGTGCTGGATTCCTCCAACCACCGGGCGCTGGTGTGGAACACCTTCCCCACTGCGAACTTCCAGCGGGCCGACCTCGTGCTCGGGCAAGGCAGCTTCACCCGTGTGGCGCCGAACGACGACAACCAGGACGGCGTGACGGATGCACCGACCGCGCGGACCCTGAACGCGCCGTACAACGGTGTCGACTCCAACGGGA
This sequence comes from Ramlibacter pallidus, assembly GCF_015070875.1. Taxonomy (GTDB): domain Bacteria; phylum Pseudomonadota; class Gammaproteobacteria; order Burkholderiales; family Burkholderiaceae_C; genus Ramlibacter; species Ramlibacter pallidus. Next base: position 688,441 of record NZ_JADDIV010000002.1, on the reverse strand, counting down.
TGCAGCTGGCGATCGCCGACACCAGCAACCATCGGGTGCTGGTGTGGAACACCTTCCCCACCACCAGCTTCCAGCCCGCCGATGCCGTGCTGGGGCAGGCGAACTTCACCACCAACGCTGCCGGCACCGCGGCCGACCGCGTGAACCTTCCGCACGGCGTGAAGTTCGTCGGTGACAAGCTGCTGGTGAATGACCGCTTCAATAACCGCGTCCTCGTGCTGCAGTCGCCCTGAAGGCGGGCCAGCGAAAAAAAAAGAGGCGCCGAGGGCGCCTCTTTTTCATTCCAGCGGAACGCTCAACGCCCGTCGCGGTCCGAATCCCCCGGAACCGCACGTTCCACCGTGTTGCTCACGCGGTGCCAGGCGTCGCGCGAAGCGTGCTTGGCGCGCTCCCATTCCAGCGAGGATTTGCCGCGGGCGGTGCCCCAGTCGCGGCTCAGTTCCGGCTCGACGTCGTCGAACGAGCGGTTCGGGTACTTGGAGTACGACTCCACGCCATAGCGGTAGGCCGGCGAGTAGTCGTCGTACTTGGCGCTCTGGTCGACGTACGGGCGGGTCGAGTAGTTCTCGCGCCAGTACGCGTCTTCCACGGCGGGGTCGGCGGCCTTGGCGATGCCCTTGCCGGCGACCGCGCCCACCACGGCGCCGACCGCGGCACCCACCACCGCACCCACCGGGCCGGTCATGCCGCCGGCCGCCGCGCCCGCGGCTGCACCGCCCGCGACGCCGCCACCGACGCCGCCCACCACCGCACCCACGCCCTTGGCGGCCGGGTGGTCCTTCTTGTCGAGGGAATCGCGCTTGTGATCGTTCATGCTTGTTGCTCCTTGGTTGGCAGAGCGCCCACGGTAGACCCTCGCGTCCTGCCGGCGGCACAGCCTGGGGCGGACTCGCAAGCAGGCGCACACCTACAAGGACGACCGTCGCGCGCCGCCCACGGCCTGCTCGCTTTCGGTGACGCAGACGCGCATTTCGACGCGGACGCTTGCGCAACGGATGAGCTTCTTACCGCTCCTTACCGAAACGCGCGGACGCTTTGCACGCCGCGCGATGGAATCCCCCCGAACTCATCAGTGGAGGACGGAGTGGGAGAAGCCAACATCCTGGAAGTGCGGGAGGAAACACCGCCGCCGCACGGCACGGCACCGTTCGCCGCCGCGTTGATCGCGTCCGCGGCGCTGGCGGCCTGCGGCGGAGGTGGGGGTGACGACGGCGGCGGTACCGGCGGCCTGCCGGGGTTCGGCGATGCGCCGCTGCCGCCCGAGGAGCCCATGGGCACCAACGATGCCGCGCGCCTGCTGGCGCAGGGCACGCTGGGGGCCAGCCGCGCCGACATCACGCAGGCGGCCGGCGGCGGCGCCCGCCGCTGGATCGAGGAGCAGTTCCAGATCGAGCCCACGCAGGGCCACTTCGACTGGATGATGGCCAACGGGTTCGGCGTGGAGGCGAACCGCAACAACACCGCGGGCCTGGACAACAGCATCTGGCGCAAGTTCATCGCCAGTCCCGACGCCCTGCGCCAGCGGATGGTGTTCGCGCTGTCGCAGATCCTCACCGTGTCCGTCTCCGGCATCGACACCGACTGGCGCCAGTTCTGCGTCGGCCACTACCTCGACATCCTGGAGCGCAACGCTTTCGGCAACTATCGCCAGCTGCTGGAAGACGTGAGCCTCTCCACCGCGATGGGCTACTACCTCACCTACCGCGGCAACGCCAAGGCCAACGGGCGCGGCAGCCAGCCGGACGAGAACTACGCGCGCGAGCTGATGCAGCTGTTCACCATCGGCCTGCTGCACCTGCGGCCGGACGGCACGGTCGACGGCGCCCGCGGGGAGACCTACGAGCCGGAGGACGTCAGCGGCCTGGCCCGCGTGTTCACCGGCTGGGACCGCGACACCGCCGGCCTGACGTCGCCCTACCCTCCCGGCATCCACCAGCGCCCGCTGGCGCAGGTGGCCAACCGCTACGAAACCGGGGCCAAGAGCTTCCTGGGCACCACCATCCCCTCCGGCACCAGCGCGATCGCCGCCTTGCGCACGGCGCTCGACGTGCTGTTCCGGCATCCCAACGTGCCGCCCTTCGTCTGCCGCCAGCTGATCCAGCGGCTGGTGAGCAGCAACCCGAGCGCGGCGTACGTGGGCCGCGTGGCCGCGGCCTTCGTCGACAACGGCCAGGGCGTGCGGGGCGACCTGAAGGCGGTGCTGCGCGCGATCCTGCTCGACCCCGAAGCGCGCGATACCGCTGCCGCGGCCCGCAACCCGGCCTTCGGCAAGGTCCGCGAGCCGGTGGTCCGCTTCCTGAACTGGGCGCGCGGCTTCCGGGCGAGCTCGCCCTCCGGCCTGTGGGCGATCGGTGACCTGTCCGACGCGGGCAGCCGCCTGGGCCAGAGCCCGATGCGCGCGCCTTCGGTGTTCAACTTCTACCGCCCGGGCTACGTGCCGCCGGGCGGCGCGCTGGCCGCCGCCGGCCTGACGGCGCCGGAGCTGCAGATCGCCAACGAGACCTCGGTGGCGGGCTACCTGAACTACATGCAGCGCGCGGTGGCGGGCAGCGGCATCGGCGACGTGCGCGGCGACCACGCGCCGCTGATGGCGCTGGCGACCAACTCGCGCGCGCTGCTGGACGAGATCAACCTGGTGCTCGCGGCGGGACAGCTCGCGCCAGCGACGATCGCGACGCTGCAGGCCGCGCTGGACACCATCAATGCCGGCACCGAGACCGGACGCCGCAACCGCGTGCAGGCGGCACTGGTGCTGGTCCTGGCGGCTCCCGAATTCATCGCGCAGAAGTGAGGACCACGATGCACTTTGACGACATTCCTCCCGACAACGCATCGCGCCGCGCCTTCCTGCGCCGCAGTGCCGCCCTCTCGATCGCCGCCGGTGCCGCGCCATGGGCCATGAGCCTGGCGGCCATGGGCGAAGCGGCGGCCCAGGCCGCCGGAGACTACAAGGCGCTGGTGTGCGTGTTCCTCTATGGCGGCAACGACCAGGCCAACACGCTGGTGCCCTACGACGCCGCCAGCCACGAGGCCTATCGCCTGCTGCGGCCCAACCTCGCGCTGGACCGCGCCGCGCTGGCCGCCACCGCGCTGAATCCCGCCACGCCGCTGGCCGGCGGGCTGCAGTACGCGCTGGCGCCGGGGCTCGCGCCGCTGGTGCCGGTGTTCGACGCCAGCCGCATGGCGGTGCTTCTGAACGTCGGCCCGCTGGTGCAACCCACGACGAAGGCGCAGTACAGCGCGCGCTCGGTGCCCCTGCCGCCCAAGCTGTTCTCGCACAACGACCAGCAGTCGTACTGGCAGTCCTCGCTGCCGGAAGGCGCGCGCACCGGCTGGGGCGGCCGCCTGGGCGACCTGTTCGCGTCGGGCAACGGCAACGCCACCTTCACCTGCATCAGCGTCAGCGGCAACGCGGTCTACCTCACCGGCCAGTCGGCGGTGCAGTACCAGGTGGGCAGCGGCGGCGCCGTTCCCGTGAACGGCGTGCGCAGCCCGCTGTTCGGGTCGGCGGCCTGTTCGACGGCCATGCGCACGCTGATCACGCAGCCGCGCACGCACCTGCTGGAGAACGAGTACGCGACCGTCACGCGGCGTTCGGTGGAATCGCACGAGCAGCTGTCCAGCGCGCTCGCCGGCGTCACGCTGCCCACGACCTTCCCCACCGGCAACGGGCTGGCGTCGCAGCTGCAGACGGTGGCGCGCCTGATCGCCGAGCGCAACACGCTGGGCTCGCGGCGCCAGGTGTTCTTCGTCTCGCTCGGCGGCTTCGACACGCACGACGCGCTGGCGGTCAACCACCCGAACCTGATGGCGGCCGTGGGCAATGCGCTCGGCGCGTTCTACCAGGCGACCGTGGACCTGGGCGTGGCCGACCAGGTCACGACCTTCACCGCGTCGGACTTCGGCCGCACGCTGGTGTCCAACAACGACGGCTCGGACCACGGCTGGGGCAGCATGCATTTCGTGCTGGGCGGCGCGGTGCAGGGCCGCCGTTTCGTCGGAACGCCGCCCGTGGTGGCGAGCGGCGGGCCCGACGACGTCGGCCAGGGCCGCCTGCTGCCGACCATGGCGGTGGAGCAGCTGGCCGGAACGCTGGCGACCTGGCTCGGGGTCTCGGCGACCGACCAACTGGCGCTGATGCCGAACCTGTCGAACTTCTCGACGCGCAACCTCGGTTTCATGGCCTGACCCGCGGCGCGCGGCATGCATACTCGGGCTCCCGAACGGAGCCCGCATGCCGCGCCTGCCACCCCTGCCGCCCGAGACCACGCCCGAACTGAAGGGGCACTTCGACTTCTTCCTTTCCACGCTCGGCTTCACGCCCAACAGCGTGCTGACCATGCAACGCAAGCCGAAGCTGGTGAAGGCCTTCGCCGACCTGAACGCGGCGGTGATGGACCCCGCCGGCGAGGTGGACCTGGGCTTCCGCCGCCTGGTCGGCCACGTGGCCAGCAAGGCGGGCGGCTGCCTCTATTGCCAGGCGCACACGCTGCTGGGCGCGCACAACTTCGGGGTCAGCGACGAGAAGCTGGCGGCGGTGTGGAGCTACGCGACGAGTCCGCTCTACACGGAGCGCGAACGCGCCGCGCTCGACTTCGCCCTGGCTGCCGCGTCGCAGCCGAACGCGGTCACAGACGACGTCTTCGAACGCATGCGGGCGCACTGGAGCGACGGCGAGATCGTCGAGATCCTCGGCGTGGTCGCGATGTTCGGCTTCCTGAACCGCTGGAACGACAGCATGGGCACACCGCTGGAAGCGGTGCCGCTGGCGGTGGCGCGCAAGGCGGCGCCGGACGGTACGTGGTCGCCCGGCAAGCACGGGAAGGACGCATAGCGCCATGGCCCAGGGCAAGCGCATCTCCACCGACATCCCCGCCGCCGTCCTGCAGTCGATCCAGGACCTGGGCGCGGCCGCGCGTCTCGCACGCACCCGCACCGGCGAAGGCCAGGCGGCGGCGGCCGCGCGGCTGGGCGTGCACGTGCAGACCATCGGCCGCATCGAGGCCGGCGAACCCGGCGTGGCGATCGGGCACGTGCTGGGACTGCTCGCGTCGTACGGCGTGCAGGTGCAGGTGCGGCCGCCCGAAGACGGCGCGACATGAGCCGCGTCGGCGTCATCGACTTCGAGACCACGGGGCTTTCGCCCGCGATGGGCGACCGTGCGACCGAGGTGGCGATCGTGCTGCTGGAGGACGGCCAGGTGGTCGACCGCTTCCAGTCGCTGATGAACGCCGGCGTGCGGATCCCGGCCTTCATCGAGCAGTACACCGGCATCAGCAACGCGATGGTCCGTTCGGCACCGCCGGCGGCGGACGTGATGGCGCAGGCAGCGCGCTTCGTGCGCGGCGTGCCGCTGGTGGCGCACAACGCCTCGTTCGACCAGCGCTTCTGGTCTGCGGAGCTGCGCCGCATCGGCCCGGACACCGATGTCGATCATCCCTTCGCGTGCACGATGCTGCTGTCGCGGCGGCTGTATCCGCAGGCCGGCAGCTACCGCCTGCAGTCGCTGGCCTCGTTCCACGCGCTGGCGCCGGCGGGACGCGCCCACCGCGCGCTGGCCGATGCCGAAGTCGCCGCGGCGCTGCTGGCGCGCATCCAGCAGGACATCCGCCGCGAGTACCGCGTGGAAGCGACGCCGCACGAACTGCTGGTGAAGCTGCAACGCACGCAGCGCAAGGCGCTGCCGAAAGCGATCGCCGCCTTCTTCGATGCGCTGCGCTGAAGGCTAGTGCACCTTGGCCTGCAAGGCCCGCTCCACCATCGCGCCGAGTTCGTCCATCGCGTACGGCTTGGGCAGCAGCAGCAGGCCTTCGCTGGCCACCTCCTGCTTGAACGACTCCGCGTAGCCGGAGGTCAGCACCACCGGCACGTCCGGATGGTCGCGGCGCACGCGGCGCGCCAGGTCCACGCCGGTCAGCTTGCCCGGCATCATGATGTCCGAGAACACCAGGTCGATGCGGCGGTCGTGCTCCAGCGTGAACAGCGCTTCGGCCGCCGTGGTGGCGCGCACCAGCTGGTAGCCCAGGTAGTCCAGCATCTCGGCCACCAGGTCCGCCACCTCGCGGTCGTCCTCCACCACCAGCACCCGCCGGGGGCTGTCGACGCCGGCGGACGGGCCCGGGGGCGCCGCCACCGGTTCCTGCGAACGGGGCAGCAGCAGCGTGACGGTGGTGCCGCGGCCCGGGGCGCTCTCAATGTCCGCACTGCCGCCGCACGCCTCGGCGAAGGCGTGGACCTGCGCCAGGCCGCCGCCTTCGCCCTGGCCCTTGGTGCTGAAGGACGGATCGAAGGCACGCTCGCGCACGTCCGCCGCCATGCCGGCGCCGGTGTCGCCCACCGTGAGCCGGACGTATTCCCCGCGCAGCAGGCCGGGCGGATCGATGGCGTTCTCGGCGGTGATCGACACCGTGCCGCCCGCCGGCATCGCCTCGCGCGCGTTCATGCACAGGTTCAGCAGCACCGCCTCCAGCCCGGCCGGATCGGCCAGCACCGGCCACAGCCCTGCCCCGTAGTGGCTCACCACGCGCGTCTCCTCGCCCAGGGTGCGTTCCAGCGGTTCGCGCATGCCTTCCACGCACGCGACCAGGTCGATCGGGCGCTGAGGCAGGGGCTGGCGGGACGGGCGTTTCACGGGGGCCATTCTGGACTTCGGGCCGTTCCCGTCGTGTCAGCCACCGCCTACGTCGAGCTGGCGCCCCAGCCCAGGCGGCACCGTCGGTGCAGATTGTTACGGCCGGCCCTGTCGATCCTGGTCATCGTCCTTCGTCGTCCAGGAACAGGCCGGCATCCCGCCCCTGCACCTTCACAAGGAGAACTCCATGAACTACGCCGACGGCTACCTGCTCGCCGTGCCCACCGCCAGGAAGGAAGACTACCGCCGCGTCGCCCAGACGGCCGCCACCATCTTCAAGGACCACGGGGCCTTGACGGTGGTGGAATGCTGGGGCGACGACGTCCCGGAGGGCAAGGTCACGTCCTTCCCGATGGCCGTGAAGCGCAAGGACGACGAGACGGTCGTGTTCTCGTGGATCACCTGGCCCTCCAAGGCCGTGCGCGACGCCGGCATGAAGAAGGCGATGGAGGACCCGCGCATGATGAAGGACATGAGCGCCATGCCCTTCGACGGCCAGCGCATGATCTTCGGCGGCTTCCAGGTGCTGGTGAACGCCTGAGCCGCCGAAGCCATGCGCTCAGGTTGCGGCCGTGCAGAACATCGCCGGCGCGCCGCGGAAGACGTAGGGCTGGATCGCCTGCCCCGTCGCCAGCGGGCCGATGAGGAGCTGGTAGGACGGCCCCGGGTCGCCCATGCCGTACTGCAGCCACTCGGTGTAGACGGCGTGCGGCGCGGCCAGCCAGTCCGGGGCGAGGCTGGTGCCGTTGAACCGCACGTCGCCGAGCCCGCTGACCGCATAGTCGTACGCGGCCCGGGCCCCCGCCGCGGGGCAGTTTCCGCTGGTCCCCGCCACCGGCACCACGCTCAGCACGCGGGCCGCCGGGTGGAACGAGGCCAGGTCCGCGCGCTTGACGCCGCTGGCCAGCGTGCACGTGGCGCCGACGTTCGCGTAGCTGAAGGAAACCATGGGCACGCCCGCCTGCGAGAACAGTTCGACCCGGTGGCCCGCTTGCGAGAGCCCGACGGAGGCGTCCACGAACTCGGAGCTGCCCTTCAGGCGCAGCATGAAGTCGGACCGCGTGCCGGGGCCCATCGTGAATGTCCGGGGGCCGTCGTAGTCGGCCCAGGCGAGGTCGACACTCAGGTTCTTGCCGTCCATGCGCAGCGTGACGGCGACGTCCGCCCGCGGATTCCCGAAGCGCTGGCAGCCCGTGCCGGCGAGCGCCAGGCTGGTGCGCGTGCCGAAGAGGGTCTTCCACGGGTTGCCCTCCGCGAGGCTGCCGCCGTGTTTGGCCGCCTGTTCCACCAGGGCGGCGGCCTGTACCGTCCCGCGCTGGATCTTCAGCTGTTCGAGGAAGTCGTCCATGGGGTCGCCCGGCTTCGGCACGAAGGTGCTGTTCAGGATTTCGTCGAGCGAGAGGCGCGGCAGCTGCGCGGGGCGCCACTTGTTCAGCAGCTCCAGCATCTGCAGCAGCCCCGCGCGCATGCGCTCGGGGTCCATGTTGCTCCACGCGTCGCGAAGGGCGCCCAGGCTGCCTCTGCCGCGCAGCATCACCCGCTCGAACGTGATGCGGTCGACCAGCAGGTCGGTGAGCGGCGTGACCATGATCGGTGCCATCTGGAACTTGTCGTCCGGATCGCGGTCCGGCCACCAGCCCATGGAGAAGAGCTCGCTCCCATCCTTCTGGGCCCGCACCAGCCAGGGCGTCGTGCACGATTCGGGCATGCGCATCTGGTAGGCGCCCTCGGCGTCGGTGGTGGCGGTCGCCCCCGCCTCGCCGTTGGCGCAGAGGGTGTCGACGGCGGCGCCGGCCCAGGGTGCGCCCACGGCGACCACGCCCGTCACGAGCACGCCCGCCACCGGCGGCGGATCCGATGGCCCCGGCCCCGGCCCCGGTGCCGGCGGCGGCGCGACACCGCCACCGGGCGGCGCTTCACCACCTCCACCGCCGCCACAGGCAGCCAGCAAGGCCAGGGTGCCCACGAGGGCGATACGCACTGCGAAGTTCATGGTCGCGTTCCTTTTCAGCGTGACGGCGCGGATGCTAGGAACGGGCTGGCGGCGTGTCTGTCCCCAGGTCTGGTGACAAGGTGTTTCCCGTCCCGCGTGCCGGTCCATCCGCGCACACTGGGGCTTCATCCAGCCAAAGGAGAACGAAATGCTCCATGCATTCGCGATGTACGCGTACATCCCGGCCCGGGACCTCCCCCGGGCCCGGCGGTTCTACGAGGAGAAGGTCGGCCTGACGCCGAAGATGGAAACCAACGGCGGGGTCGTGTACGAGTTCGCCAAGGGCACCGCCGCCTTCCTCTACCCGACGCCGAACGCCGGCACCTCGCAGGCCAGCCAGGCCTTCTGGTCGGTGACGGACGTCGACGGCTTGATCCGCAAGCTGAAGGCGAAAGGCGTCGTGTTCGAGGACTACGACATGCCGGGCGAGAAAAGCCCGGAAGTCGCCATCACGGCCGGCGGCGCCAAGGCCGCCTGGTTCAAGGACAGCGAGGGCAACATCATGGCGCTGATCGAGGAGGTGCCGGGGTCGGGCGGCTGAGCGCCGCGCCGCGGGCTCAGCGCGCCGCGCTCGCCACCTTCAGCCGCTCGCCCACCAGCTCCTTGTCCTGCTGCCGCAGTTCCGCGGCGCGCGTCTTGAGCGCGGCGAACAGGTCCGGCGACAGGCGTCCGGCCAGCTGCGCCGCGGACTGTTCGCGGCCCTGCTTCATCTGCTCCACCATGTTGGCGGGCATCTTCGAGACGTCCATCTCCATCTCGAGGGGGCTCAGAGTGGACACCGCCTCGGAGAAGGTGGAGCGGATGCGGCGGTAGGCGTCGCGGTCCACGCCGGCAGCGGCGGCGCCGGCATCGAGGGTGTTCATCTCGAGCGAGGCGGAGAGGGCCTCGAGCCTGGCTGCCTGGTCGTCCTTGGCGGTGGCGGCCAGCTTCGCGGCCGCCTCCTGCACCGCCTTCTTCTCGGCGGCCATGCCGCGCTGCCAGCGTTCGATGTCTTCCACGGTGGGTTCCTTGCGCACGGGCGCGGCCGGCGGCGTGGGTGCGGCCGGCGCCGCGGCTTGTTGCGCGGCGGGCGCGGCCTGCTCCTTCGCGTCCGCCTCCGCGGTGTCGGGCGCGTCGGCCTTGCCACAGGCGACGAGCGTGGCCGAGAGGGAGATCGCGAGCAGGGCGAAAGGAGTCTTCATGCGCGGGGTGCCGGTGGGTGCAGTGGAAAGGCGCGAATGATAGGAGCGCCCCGCGTGCGCCACCGTGCACTTTGGCACGACATGCGCGGCGGCATGCCGTGGCCCGACGCCATCGCTATTTCGGCACCGCGCCATCGGCGCGCACGACGTGGCTCGGACCAAGCTCGCCGATCGTTCCGGCGCCGAGCAGGGCCTGGGTGCGGTCCACCTCGGCGCGCAGGAGTGCGAGCGCGCTGGCCACACCGGCCTCACCGGCGGCGGCCACCGCGAACAGCATCGGCCGCCCGGTGAACACGCAGGCCGCGCCCAGTGCCAGCGCCTTGGCCACGTCGGTGCCGCGCCGGATGCCGCCATCCAGCAGCACCGGCACGTCCGGCAACGCCGCGCGGATCGCGGGCAGCGCATCCAGCGGCGCGATCGTGCCATCGAGCTGGCGGCCGCCGTGGTTCGACACGACCAGACCGTCGGCACCGAGCGCGCGATAGCGCACGGCGTCCTCCGGATGCACCACGCCCTTGACCACCAGCGTGCGGTCCCATCGGCTGCGGATGAACGCCAGGTCGTCCCACGTGATCGGCGGATGCACGACGCCGGTGGGCGCCTCGGTCACGCGGTGCAGCGGCCCGGCGTCCTGGTTCTCCATGCGCGGGATGCCGCCGGCCAGCAGCGTGCGCGCCGCGGTGCCGAACAGCCAGCGCGGATGCAGTGCGGCGTTGAGTGCCAGGCGCAAGCTGGGCCGCACGGGGATGGAGAAGCCATGCCGCAGGCTCAGCTCGCGGCTGGGCGCCACCGGCGTGTCCACCGTCACCACCAGCACCTGGCAGGTGGTGCGCTGCAGGCGCGCCAGCAGCCGCGCGGTGCGCTCGCGGTCACCGTCCACGTAGGCCTGGAACCAGGCTTGCGGGTTGGCGGCGAACACGCGCTCCAGCGGCGTGAGCGACGCGCCGCTCAGGACGAAGGGCACGCCGGCGTCGGCGGCCGCGCGGGCCATTGCCACGTCCGCATCGAACTGGAACATGGCGCTGACACCCAGCGGCGCGATGCCGCAGGGCGAACGGAAAGGCTGGCCGAACAGCGTGACGTCCTGCCGACGCTGCGGCAGCGTCGCCAGCGTGCGCGGCACGAAGGCCCAGCGATCGAACGCCGCCCGGTTGTTGCGCGCCGACCAGCCGTCGGCCGAACCGCCGGCCGCGAAGCCGTACAGGCCGCCGGGCAGCCGCGCCCGCGCGGCCGCCTCGAAGTCGTGCAGGCAGAGGAAGCTTTGCGGCACGCGCGGTGCTCACTCCGCCTTGATGTCCTGCGACTTGATCACCTTGCCCCAGGCGGTGTACTCGCGCTGCATGGTCGTGGCCAGCTGCGCTGGCGCCATATAGGAAGGGATGGCGCCCTGCAGCGTGGCGGCCTGCTTCAGGTCCGCGCTCTCCAGCACGGTGCGCAGGGCGGCATTGAGCTTGTCGACGACGGGCGCCGGCGTGCCGTTGGGCGCCAGCACCATGATGCGCGGCGCCACGTTGAAGCCGGGCACCGCATCGGCGATGGCCGGTACGTCCTCGGCGCCGGGCAGCTTGTTCAGCGACATCAGGCCGACGGCGCGCAGCTTGCCCGCCTTGGCCTGCGCCATGCCGGCGGCCGCGCTCACCACGCCGAAGGGCACCTGCCCGCTGATCACGTCCGGCACGATCTGCGAGGCGCCGCGGTACGGCACGTGCACGATGAAACTGCCGGTGCCGGCCTTGAGCATCTCCATGCCCAGGTGGTGCACCGTGCCCACGCCGGAGGTGGCGTACGAGTACTTGCCCGGGCTCTTCTTCAGCAGCTCCACCATCTGCCTGGGGTTGGCGGCCGGTACGTTGTTGTTGGCCACCACCATCAGCGGCAGCACGAAGGTGCTGGCCACCGGCATCAGGTCTTTCAGCGGGTCGACCACGCTCTTGGCCTGCAGGTGCGGCGCGATCATCAGGCCGGTCTCGCCCAGCAGCAGCGTGTAGCCGTCGGCCGGTGACTTGGCCACGGCGTCGGCGGCGATCATGCCGGTGGCGCCGGGGCGATTCTCCACCACCACCTGCTGGCCGAGCACGGCGGGCAGGCGTGCGGACAGCATGCGGGCGAGCGCGTCGACGCCGCCGCCGGCGCTGTAGCCGACGAACAGGCGGATCGGCCGGCTCGGGTAGTCGCCCTGCGCGTGGGCCAGGGGCAAGGCGGCGGCGAGGGCGGCGGCCAGGACGAGGCGGCGGGTGGTGTTCGTCTTCAAAGCATGTCTCCTTGGATGATTTTTAAGTACTGCATCAGGCCTTGCCGACGCCGCGCGAGCCGGGCCGCTTGGCCAGTTCGGCGACGCGGTCGCGGTTGGGCTTGAAGCCCAGGCCGGGTTCCTCGGGCAGCGCCAGCATGCCCTGGGTGGGTTCCGGCAGCCCGTCGAAGACCTGCTTGCAGACCTCGACCGCCACCGAGTGGTATTCCACCAGCGAGCCGTTGGCCAGGCCCGCATGCAGGTGCATGTTGTGGTGCGGCCAGGCGCCGCCGTTGGCGTACTGCGTGTTGAAGGCGGCCGCCATGCCGGCGATGCGCAGGCATTGCGTATAGCCGCCGCTGATGCAGGCGTTGGGCTGCACCACGTCGACGGCCTGCGCCACCAGCATGTCGCGGAAGCGGGAAGCGAGGCCTTCGTTCTGGCCGGCGGCCAGCGGGATGCGGGTCTGCGCGCGCAGCTTCACCATGTTGGGAATGTCGTTCTGGGAAACGGGCTCCTCGAAGAACGCGATGTCGAACTCCTCGATGCGCTGCGCCAGCGCCCGGGCGTGGAAATAGTCCAGGCTGCAGTTGGCGTCGATGTAGATCTGCACGTCGGGCCCGACGGCGGCGCGCACAGCCTCGATGCGCTTGACGTCCTCGCGGATCACCTCGGCCAGCGGCCGCGGCTCGTCGCGCCGCTGCAGGCCGTGGTGGCCCACCGTCATCTTCAGGCGCTGGAAGCCGCGCTCCACCCAGGACTTGGCGGCGGCGGCGAGCTCGTCGCGGTCGTAGAAGGCGAAGCCGAAGGTGGCATACACCGGCACCTGCGGCCGCGCGCCGCCCAGGAGGCGCCACACGGGCTGGCCGAGGATCTGGCCCTTGAGATCCCACAGCGCCAGGTCGATGGCGGCGATGGCGTGGCTGGCGTAGCCCGACTGGCCGCGCGGCGTGAGCAGCCAGTACAGCTTGTCCCAGACCTGCTCGTGCCGCAGCGGGTCGAGCCCGACCAGCGCGTGGCTGGCGATGTCGTTGACGATGGAGGCCACCACCTCTTCCTCGGTGATGGCGGTCATGCCGGTCCCCACGCGGCCGTCGTCCAGCGTGACGTCGACGATGCACAGGGAGAGGGACGTGGACTTGGCGCGGGCGCCCTGCCCCATGGTGACGGGCAGGTTGAGCGGCGTGGCGCGGACGGAGGCGATCTTCATCGCGGGGAGTCTGCGGGTGGCCTTTCGCTGGGGCAATCCGGCCGCGGCGACGGCGGCTTTCGCGATCGGCGAAGTCCGGGCTTACCCTGAGACGGGCGGCGCGGACGGCTGCCGCAGCGCCTGCACCAGCGTGCGTGCCGCGGCAGTGGCCTCGTCGCCGGTGCGCAGCACCAGGTAGTGGGTGCGCCGGGCCCAGTCCTCGGCGATGGGCAGGGCCTTCAGCGGCAGGTGCGCCAGCTGCGGCAGGATGGCCGTGGCCGGCAGCACCGCCACGCCCAGGCCGGCGGCCACCATGCGGCAGGCGGCGTCGAAGCTGCGCATCTGCATGCGGACCTTCAGTGGCTGGCCCAGCGCGGAGGCGGCGTTGAAGAGGCGCGTGCGCAGGGCGTTGGCGCCGGTGAGGACGATGAAGTTCTCGGCGACGAGCTGGGAGAGGCGGATTTCCGTCTGGTTGGCCAGTGCGTGGTTCGCCGGGATGACGAGGGAGACGGCATCCTGGAAGAAGGGCAGGAAGCTGAGGCCGGCGGACGGTGTGGCGACGTCGACCACGCCGACGTCGGCGCGGCCTTCCAGCAGTGCCACCGGGATCTCGGGACTGATGCGCTCCTCGACCTCGACGCGGATGCGCGGGTGCGTGCGCATGAAGGCTTCGAGGCGTTCGGGCAGGACCTGCAGGAGAGCCGAGGCATTGGCCAGCATGCGCACGTGGCCGGCCAGGCCCGCGCCCCAGTCCTGCAGGTCGGCCACCAGCTGGTCGGCCGCGCCGAGGAGTTCGCCCCCGCGCTGCACCAGCATGCGGCCGGCGGTGGTGAGCTCCACGCCGCGGGGGGAGCGTTCGAAGATGCGGATGCCGAGGGCGGTTTCGAGCGCGGAGATGCGGGCGCTGGCGGCGGCGACGGCGAGCTGCAGCTTCTCGCTGCCGGCGCTGATCGAGCCGGATTCGGCGACGGAGAGGATGACGCGCAGGGTGAGGAGGTCGAGGGGGGCGGTCATGCCTCAGGGATTTTGCCGCAGGGGGTTCGCGAGAGGGCGGCGACAATGCAGAGGCTTCTTCAGCTCGACATGCAGTACACCGTCTCCGTCCGCGCCCTCTGCGACTTTACTGCGCGGCGTGGCGACCTGGACCTGCGGTTCACGCCGACGCCGAGCGCGCAGGAAGGGATCGCGGGGCACCAGCTGGTCACTTCGCGGCGCGGGCCGGAGTACGAGACTGAGATCACGCTGCGTGGGGAGTTCGGGCCGCTGGTGGTCCGCGGGCGCGCCGATGGGTACGACCCGGTGGCGAATCGGCTGGAGGAGATCAAGACGCATCGCGGGGACCTGGCGAAACAGCCGGGGAACCACCGACACCTGCATTGGACGCAGGCGAAGGTCTACGGGCACCTGCTTTGCCGGGAGCGTGGGCTGGAAGAGATCGAGGTGGCGCTTGTCTACTTCGACATTGCCAGCCAAGAGGAAACCGAGTTCATGGAGAGGCACTCGGCGGAATCGCTTCGGGTGTTCTTCGAGGAGAGATGCGGTGAGTTCCTGGCTTGGGCGGAACAGGAAATGGAGCACCGCCGCAGCCGCGATGAACAGCTCACGGCGCTGACGTTTCCGCATGCGGAGTTCCGGAAGGGGCAGCGACAGCTGGCCGAGGCCGTGTACAAGGGGGCGGCGAGCGGGCGCTGCGTGCTGGCGCAGGCGCCGACGGGGATCGGCAAAACGATCGGCACGCTGTTCTCCATGCTGAAGGCGGCTGCCCCGCACAAGCTGGACAAGGTCTTCTATCTCACGGCCAAGACCACGGGACGTCAGCTGGCGCTGGATGCGGCGCGGCAGATCACGGAGAGCGCGCCGGACTTGCGTCTGCGGGTGCTGGAGCTCACGGCGCGGGACAAGGCCTGCGAGCATCCGGACAAGGCTTGCCACGGGGACTCCTGTCCGCTGGCGCGCGGCTTCTATGACCGATTGCCGTCGGCGCGGAGCGAGGCGGTGCAGGCGGGATGTGGGCATGCCGGTGCGCTGCGCTCGATTGCTCGGCAGCACCAGGTCTGCCCGTACTACCTGGCCCAGGAACTCGCACGCTGGGCCGACGTGATCGTGGGCGACTACAACTACTGGTTCGACGGTAGCGCGATGCTGTATGGGGCGACGCTTGCGAACGAGTGGAAGGTGGGGGTGCTGGCGGACGAGGCGCACAACCTCGTGGAGCGGGGCCGAGTCATGTATTCGGGGACACTGCAGCAAGGCGCGTTGCGCGCTGCGAGGTCAAAGGCGCCCGGAATAGTGCGACGCGCGCTGGACAAGGTGGATCGGGCCTTGAGCGCTGTGGGCGAGGAGCACCCGGGAGAAGACGCGCCTGAGGAGTTGTCGCCAAACTTCATCAACACGCTGAAGCAGGCGTGCGTAGTGATGGAAACGCACTTCGCCGAATCGGCGCCGGGCGCCGCCGACGCGGCGTTGCAGCAGTTCTATTTCGACGTGCTCGGGTTCGTGCGCCTGGCCGAAGAATTCGGCAGCCATTCGGTGCTGGAGTTGACGGAGCAGGCCGGGGCGAGCGCGCCCGCGATCGCCTTGCGCATCCAGAACCTCATTCCGGCGCCGTTCCTCAAGCCCCGCTTCGCCGCGGCGCGCACGGTCACGCTCTTCTCTGCGACGCTGACCCCGCCGCAGTACCAGATCGACATGCTTGGGCTCCCGGCCGAGACGGCCTGGATCGATGTGGAGTCGCCCTTCAGTGCGGAGCAGCTGCATGTGCGGATCGTCGACCGCATCTCGACGCGGTACGGGGATCGCCAGCGCTCCGCAGCGCCGATCGGACGGCTGATCGCCGAGCAGTTCGCGGCGCAGCGCGGGAACTACCTGGCGTTCTTCAGCAGCTTCGAGTACCTGGATCTCGTCGCCGGCGAGTTCCAGCGTGAATATCCGCAAGTGCCCGCGTGGGTGCAGGCGCGCGGGATGGCGGAGGCCGAGCGCAACAACTTCCTTGCGCGGTTCGTGCCGGGGAGTGCAGGCGTAGGCTTCGCCGTGCTGGGAGGAGCCTTCGGAGAGGGCATCGACCTCAAGGGCGACCGGCTGGTGGGTGCGTTCGTCGCGACGCTGGGGCTGCCGCAAGTGAATGCGCGCAACGAGTTGCTGAGGGAGCGA
Organism: Ramlibacter pallidus; assembly: GCF_015070875.1. Lineage (GTDB taxonomy): Bacteria > Pseudomonadota > Gammaproteobacteria > Burkholderiales > Burkholderiaceae_C > Ramlibacter > Ramlibacter pallidus. Next base: position 672,067 of record NZ_JADDIV010000002.1, on the reverse strand, counting down.
CTCGAAGAGGCGTTCGGGTCGGGGTACGACTATGCGTATCTGTTCCCTGGGATGCAGAAGGTGGTGCAGGCGGCAGGGCGCGTGATTCGCACGACGGAGGATCGAGGCGTGGTGCACCTTATAGACGATCGCTTCGGACGGATGGCAGTCCAAGGGCTGCTGCCGCAATGGTGGGCGGTCGGCTCGCATCGGCTTCCTGGTGCATAGGCGTAGCCGTCCCGCATTGCACGGATTGGGGTGAATGCCACCCACGCGAGGCTTCGGCGTCACAGGTGAAGCGACGAAGATGGCAATCTTGGTGACTACATCTGTGCTCCTGCCTTACAGTTTTGAGAACAGGAACGGGAGATTTCTTAATTCTCAAACAAGCCGACGACAAGTCGAAACGACTTGCGCTACTGCACGAGCTGCAGAACTCACCCGTTCTTGATCAGAGGCAGAAGCGATGGCTTCGAGAAGAGCTCGTGCGCCTGCGGGAGGGCGTCAAAGGCGAGAAGGAATCTGCCTACTTCCTCGACCAGTACTTCAAGGGCGGTGAGAACCACGTTCTGCTACACGACCTTCGCATCTCGTTCGAAGGCGACGTGGCGCAAATCGATCATCTGATCTTCAACCGCGGCATCGGTGCGTATCTGATCGAGACGAAGAACTATTCGGGCAACGTGATCATCAATGAGCACGGCGAGTTCACGGTCGACTATGGGGACGAACGCTTTGGCGTGCCGTCCCCGATTGAGCAGAGTCAGCGGCATGCCCGCATCCTGAAGCGCCTGCTTGAGCGACTCGAGATCAAGAATCGCACGGGGGGGCCGCTCGAGTGCTATCACGTGGTGATGTCCATCCAAAAGCGGTCATCACTCGGCCCAGGAAAACAGACCTTGACACCTCGAACGTCATCAAGGCGGACCAGTTTCCTTCGTGGCACCAGCAATTCGTGGAGAAGGAGTTCGGCATGACCAAACTCCTTCACGCAGCGGCAAACCTGCGCTCACTGGACACACTCAAGGAGTGGGGCGAGACGTTGGCCCGCCAGCACCGGCCGGCATCGCAGTTGGATCTGCCTGATTTCATGCAGCCACGCGCGAGCAAGCCTGCCGCACCGAAGAATTTGGAGACCACAGTGTCCGTGTCACCAGGGCTAAACGTTCTTGCCCCCGCTGCAGAAAAGCGGAAGCTTCTCTGCGCGACGTGCGGAACGAAGATCTCCTTCGCCGAAGGAAAGTTCTGCTGGAATCAGGAGCAGCGGTTCGGCGGATACCAGTACTGCCGCGAGCATCAGGCAGCGTTCTAGCAGGATCCTTGCACATGCCTAGTGTCCCGAGCGATTCTGAACTTAGAGCGGCAGCCTTCGAGCAGGTTCGTCGCCTCCAAGTTACGCGCGACCAAATAACGGCGGACGATCTGAAGGTCGGCTTCTTCCACAACGGAACGCGGTACCCCCTGATCAACCCGCAACGAGGAATCTTCAAGCCCCAGCAGATGGAGGCGCTTCTTTCCATTCGCACCGTTTTTCCGCGTGCCGGCAATCGGGTCTGGTACGACGATCAGCGGCAAGTGCATCGGCAGATCTATAACGGCGAAGAGACAGTCGACTATGCCTTCATGGGGACTGACCCAAGAGCTGCTGAAAACCGGTGGCTCAAAGCGGCAATGGAGCAACGTACACCCATCATCTACTTTCTGGGGACAGCTCCTGGAAGGTACGAGGCGCTCCAGCCAGCGTTCATCGTTGATTGGGACGCTCAGCACGCCCGCGCAAAGGTTGCCTTTAGTGATGGCCCCCCGACAAGCGCCTCTGCGCCGACAGAGTCACTGGAGCGGCGCTACGCGTTGCGCCTTGTCAAGCAGCGCCTGCACCAGTCCACTTTCAGAGAAGCCGTTATTGACGCATACAAGTCTCGCTGCGCCTTGTCGGGCGTGCCGGAACCAATTCTGCTGGATGCTGCTCACATTATCGAAGACAAGAATGAGAAGCTCGGGCAACCAGTGGTGCAGAACGGCATTCCGTTGTCGAAGATTCATCACGCGGCATTTGACGCACACCTCCTAGGAATCGATCCGGACTTTCGGATTCATGTGGCGAAGAGGCTGTTGCTTCAAAAGGATGGCCCTATTCTGGAAGCTTTAAAGGACCTAGACGGAGCATTGCTCCGGCTGCCTCCGAGAGCAGCGGATCGGCCAGATCGCGATCGGTTGGAGCAACGATTCGGGCTCTTTAAGGCGCTTGGATAGGTCGTCAGCTCATCCCACGCGGACGAGTCGGGCCAACTCTGAACATGCCGGTCGCCGAAGAGGGGCCGGCTTGCTCTGCACAAACCTTTCCGTGCCGTGTTTTCGCGACTCACACGTCAATATTCGCCGCCCTCAACGCATTCGACTCAATAAAGTCCCTGCGCGGCTCCACCTCATCCCCCATCAGCATCGTGAACACCCGATCCGCCTCGATCGCATCATCGATCTGCACCCGCAGCAGGCGCCGCACGTTCGGATCCATCGTCGTCTCCCAAAGCTGCTCCGGATTCATCTCCCCGAGCCCCTTGTAGCGCTGGCGTGACGTCGTCCGCTCCGCCTCCGAAATCAGCCAGCTCATCGCCGTCCGGAAGTCGCCCACCTTCTCCTCGCGCGCCTTCTCGCCCTCGCCGCGAATCACCTTCGCGCCCTCACCCAGCAATCCGCGGAACGTATCCGCCGCCTCGGCCAGCGCCTTGTAGTCGGCGCCATGGACGAAGTCCTGGGTGATGACCGACGACTTGATGTTCCCGTGATGCCTCCGTGAGATCCGCAGGATCGGCTTGTCCGTCCGCGCATCGAACTCGCCCGCCACTTCCGCCGGCGCGGCATTCGTCAGGCGATCGAGTTCATGCAGCTTCGACTGCAGCGCCACCGCGCTCGCCTCCGCATCCTGCACCGTGTCCAGGTTCAACCGCACGCCATCCGCGATCGCGCGCAGCGCCTCCGCATCCATGAAGCCGCTCAGGCGGTTGATCACCTGCTCCGCCACCTGGTGCTTGCGCGCCAGTTCATTCAGCGTCTCGCCGTCGATGGTGCGGTTGTCGGTGCCCCCGGTTTCCACGCGCGCGCCGTTCATGGCGATGCGCAGCAGGAAGCCGTCGAGCTCGTGGCCGTCCTTCAGGTACAGCTCCTCCTTGCCGGCCTTCACTTTGTACAGCGGCGGCTGCGCGATGTAGATGTGGCCGCGCTCCACCAGCTCGGGCATCTGGCGGTAGAAGAACGTCAGCAGCAGCGTGCGGATGTGCGCGCCGTCCACGTCGGCGTCGGTCATGATGATGATGCGGTGGTAGCGCAGCTTGGCCACGTCGAAGTCGTCGACGCCGCTCTTGCCGCTTTCCACGGCCGCCTTGCCGATGCCGGTGCCCAGCGCGGTGATCAGCGTGACGATCTCGTTCGACGTCAACAGCTTCTCGTAGCGCGCCTTCTCCACGTTCAGGATCTTGCCGCGCAGCGGCAGGATGGCCTGGAACTTCCGGTCGCGGCCCTGCTTGGCCGAGCCGCCGGCGGAGTCGCCCTCCACGATGTAGATCTCGCACAGGGCGGGATCCTTCTCTTGGCAGTCTGCGAGTTTTCCGGGCAGGCCCATGCCGTCCAGCACCCCCTTGCGGCGCGTCATCTCGCGGGCCTTGCGGGCCGCCTCGCGCGCACGCGCGGCTTCGATGATCTTGCCGACGATGATCTTGGCGTCGTTGGGCCGCTCCTGCAGGAAGTCGTTGAGCTTGTTGGCCACCACATCCTCGACCGGGCCGCGCACTTCGCTGGAGACCAGCTTGTCCTTGGTCTGGCTGGAGAACTTGGGCTCGGGCACCTTCACGCTCAGCACGCAGGTCAGGCCCTCGCGCATGTCTTCGCCGGAGATCTCCACCTTGGCCTTCTTGGCCAGCTCGTTGTCTTCGATGTACTTGTTGATGACGCGCGTCATCGCGGCGCGCAGGCCGGTCAGGTGGGTGCCGCCATCGCGCTGCGGGATGTTGTTGGTGAAGCAGAGGACCTGCTCGTTGTAGCCGCTGTTCCACTGCATCGCGACCTCGACACCGATCATGGTGTTCTGGTCGCTCTTGCTTTCGCCGATCGCCGTGAAGGCGTTGGGGTGCAGCACCTGCTTGCCCTTGTTGACGAACTCGACGAAGCCCTTCACGCCGCCGGCGCCGGCGAAGTCGTCTTCCTTGCCGGTGCGCTCGTCCAGCAGCCGGATGCGCACGCCGTTGTTCAGGAAGCTCAGCTCGCGCAGGCGCTTGGCCAGGATCTCGTAGTGGAAGTCGTTGTTCTCGCGGAAGATCTCGGTGTCCGGCAGGAAGTGCACCTCGGTGCCGCGCTTGTCGGTGTCGTCGAGGATGTGCATCGGGCGCACCAACGCCTTCTCGCCGTTGGGGCCCACCTGCTCGGTGACTTCGCCGCTTTTCTTGACGAAGCCCTTGCTGAACTCCAGCTCGTGCACCTTGCCGTCGCGCCGCACCACCACGCGCAGCATGGAGGACAGCGCGTTCACGCAGCTGACGCCCACGCCGTGCAGGCCGCCGGAGACCTTGTAGCTGTTCTGGTTGAACTTGCCGCCGGCGTGCAGCTCGGTCAGCGCGATCTCGGTGGCCGAGCGCTTGGGCTCGTGCTTGTCGTCCCACTTGATACCGGTGGGGATGCCGCGGCCGTTGTCGGTGACGGAGATCGAGTTGTCGGTGTGGATGGTGACGACGATGTCGTCGCAGTGCCCCGCCAGCGCTTCGTCGATGGAGTTGTCGACGACCTCGAAGACCAGGTGGTGCAGGCCGGTGCCGTCGGACGTGTCGCCGATGTACATGCCCGGGCGCTTGCGCACGGCCTCCAGGCCTTCCAGGATCTGGATGGAGCTGGCCCCGTAGTCGTTCAGCCCCGCGGGAGGAATGGCCGGCTGGCCGTTGGTCTCTTCGGGCGGGACGGGATTGCTGTGATCTTGGGCCATAACCTGCTTTTCACTGACTCTTTGAATGACCAAACCCGCCTGCGGGGCGGGTTGGCTGTTGTTCTCGTGCCTGTGCCGGCACTCAGATGCGCATCGGCATCACGACGTACTTGAAGCTCGCGTTCTCGGGGATCGTCAGCAGCGCGCTGCTGTTGGCATCGGCCAGTTCGATCTTCACCATGTCCTGGTCCATGTTGGCCAGCGCGTCGATCAGGTACGTGACGTTGAAGCCGATCTCGATGGCGTCACCGCCGTAGTCGATGTCGAGCTCGTCGACGGCTTCTTCCTGTTCGGCGTTGTTGCTGGCCACGCGCAGCGTGCCGCCATCGAGGTTCAGGCGCACGCCCTTGAACTTCTCGGAAGTCAGGATGGCGGTGCGCTGCAGGCTGGCCAGCAGCGGCGCGCGGCCCAGCGTGACGGTGTTCTTGTGGTTCTTGGGGATGACGCGGTTGTAGTCGGGGAACTTGCCCTCGACCAGCTTGGTCACGAACTCCATGCCGCCGAACGCGAACTTGGCCTGGTTGTTGGCGAACTGCATCTCGATGGCGCCTTCGGCATCGGACAGCAGGCGCTGCAGCTCCAGCACCGTCTTGCGCGGCAGGATCACCTCCTGGCGCGGCACTTCGACGTCGAGCATCGCGCTGGCATAGGCCAGGCGGTGGCCGTCGGTGGCCACCAGCGACAGCTGCTTGCCCTCAGCCACGAACAGGATGCCGTTCAAGTAGTAGCGGATGTCGTGCACCGCCATGGCGAAGGACACCTGGTTCAGCAGGTCCTTCAGCGCCTTCTGCGGCACGTTGAACTTGGGGCCGAAGCTCGGGGCTTCCTGCACCAGCGGGAAGTCTTCGGCCGGCAGCGTCTGCAGCGTAAAGCGCGACTTGCCGCCTTTCAGGATCAACTTGTTCTGGCTGGACTCCAGGCTCACCGTCTGGTCGCCGGGCATGGTGCGCAGGATGTCGATCATCTTGCGGGCGCCGACCGTCGTCGTGAAGTTGCCGGTGTCGCCGTCCATGTCCGACGTGGTGCGGATCTGGATTTCCAGGTCGCTGGTGGTGAACTGGACGTTGTTGCCCGTCTTGCGCAGCAGCACGTTGGCCAGGATGGGCAGGGTGTGGCGCTTTTCAACGATGCCCGCTACCGACTGGAGGACCGAGAGCAGTTTTTCTTGCGTGGCCTTCAGGACAATCATGTCTTCCTCTTCTCTCTTTTCGGCTGGTCGGTCGCTACGGACGGAAACCAGCATTTTCGCTTATTTCACGGGCATTTCCCCCGGCCGGGCAGGGGTGCGCCGGGGCCCGCGGGGTCACCCCTTCAGGGTCTGTTCCAGCACGTGCAGCTGCTGGTTCAACTCGGTCAGCTGCTGGCGTTCGGCGCCGATCTTGCGCACGGCGTGGAGCACCGTGGTGTGGTCGCGGCCGCCGAACAGCTCGCCGATCTCCGGCAGGCTTTTCTGGGTGAGTTCCTTGGCCAAATACATGGCGATCTGGCGCGGGCGGGCGATGGAGGCCGGCCGCTTCTTGCTGTACATGTCGGCGACCTTGATCTTGTAGTAGTCGGCCACCGTCTTCTGGATGTTCTCCACGCTGATCTGCCGGTTCTGGATGGACAGCAGGTCGCGCAGCGCCTCCCGGGCCAGCTGGATGGAAATCTCCTTCTGGTTGAAGCGGGAGTACGCCAGGATCTTGCGCAGGGCCCCTTCGAGTTCACGCACGTTGGAGCGCACGTTCTTGGCCACGAAGAAGGCGACTTCCTCGGGCATCTCGGTGCCTTCGGCCCGGGCCTTGTTGATCAGGATGGCCACGCGCATTTCCAGCTCGGGTGGCTCGATGGCCACCGTCAGGCCGGAGTCGAAGCGCGAGACCAGGCGCTCGTGGATGTCGGTGAGGCCTTTCGGGTACGTGTCCGACGTCATCACGATGTGGCTCTTCTTGGCTAGCAGCGCCTCGAAGGCGTTGAAGAACTCCTCCTGGGTGCGGTCCTTGTTGGCGAAGAACTGCACGTCATCTATCAACAGGAGGTCCAGCGAGTGGTACTTGTCCTTGAATTCGTCGAAGGTCTTGCGCTGGTAGGCCTTGACCACGTCCGAAACGAACTGCTCGGCGTGGATGTAAAGCACCTTGGCGTTGGGCCGGTCGGCCAGCAACTTGTTGCCCACGGCGTGCACCAGGTGGGTCTTGCCCAGGCCGACGCCGCCATAGATGAAGAGCGGGTTGTAAAGCTGGCCGGGGGTGCCGGAGACGTGCATCGCCGCCGCCCGCGCCATGCGGTTGGCGGTGCCTTCCACCAGGGTGTCGAAGGTCAGCGCGGTGTTCAGGCGGGTCTTGAAGCCGTCCGGTGCGGCATCTTCCGCCTCGGGTTCCACCACGGGGGCGTTGGCGGCCACGGCGGGTGCGGAGTAAGGCTTGGCGCCGCTTTCACGCGGAGTGATGGCCAACTCAAGCTGCACCGGCTGGCCGTAGATCTTCTCCAGCATGGCCGAGATGCGGCCGGCGAACTGGGCCCGCACCCAGTCGAGCTTGAAGCGGTTGGCGACGAACAACGTCACCCGGGAAAAATCGTCGGAGACCTGGGCCGTCATCGGCTTGATCCAGGTGTTGAACTGCTGCTCCGGGAGCTCTTGCGCAAGCTGGTCGACGCACGCCTGCCAGAGGCTGTCGCCCGCTCCGCCGAGGCTGGCCGTTGCCGCCAGCCTGTTGTGTTGCCCCTCGCCCATGTGCCCCGCCGCTCCTGTGGATTTGTGTTCTTGCGCGAAACGGCGGATTCTAGGCGCTCAACACCTTGTCCACAACGCGGCTGAGGTTCGCAACGCGGGTAATACGAAGCGCCTTGACAAGCCCCAAGGTTGCCCGGTGTACCGCTTTTGACGATAATGCCGGGTTTTCCCGAGAAGCATCATGAAACGCACCTACCAACCCTCCAAAGTGCGCCGCGCACGCACCCACGGCTTCCTGGTCCGCATGAAGACCCGAGGCGGGCGCGCCGTCATCAACGCTCGCCGCGCCAAGGGCCGCAAGCGCCTGGCCGCCTAAGCGCCGCCTGCGCCAGCCGCAGCCTGCGCCTGCCCACGTGCAGCGGATCAAGACCCGGGCACAGTTCGAGGCAGTCATGGCAGGCGGCACCGTCTCCCGGACGCCGCATTTCGTGCTGCATCGAGCCCCGTTCGATGCAACGTCCCCCGCAGGGCCTGAGTCCGATGGACGCCAGGCCCTGTTTGCTGTTCGGGACGAGCCCTGGATCGGCGCGGTGCTGCCCAAGCGCTGGGCGAAACGCGCGGTCACCCGCAACGGCATCAAGCGCCAGGTCTACAACGTGAGCCAGTCCTTCGCCCCGCGCCTGCCGGCGGCCGCCCACGTGGTGCGGCTGCGGTCGGAGTTCGCGCGCAAGCAGTTCACCAGCGCCTGGTCCGACGCGCTGAAGGCCGCCGTGCGCGCGGAACTGCAGCAGCTGTTCGAAACGGCCCGCCGATGAACCCGTTGCAGGCGCTCCTCATCGGCCTGGTCAAGGGCTACCGGCTGCTGCTGTCGCCCTGGATCGGCTCGGCCTGCCGCTTCACGCCCACCTGCTCCCAATATTCGCTGCAGGCGCTGCAAGAGCACGGCGCGGCGGCGGGCAGCTACCTCACGCTCGCGCGCATCGCACGCTGCCATCCCTGGTGCGACGGGGGCCACGACCCCGTGCCCGCCGACAAGCCCCGCCTGTTCCGGTGGGGCGGGCTCCAACAACAGAAGAAACATCCATGACCGACATCCGCCGCACCATCCTCTGGGTGATCTTCGGCTTTTCCCTGGTGATGCTGTGGGACCAGTGGCAGGTCTTCAACGGCCGGCAGGCGACCTTCTTCCCGTCCGGCAAGCCGCCGGCGACGGCCACCGCACCCGCGGCGAACGGAACGGGGACCACCGCCAGCACCCTGCCGACCCCGTCCGCCACGCCGGGCGCGCCGGGTGCCGCGGCGCCGGCCGCCGGCGCCGTGCCGCCGAGCGCACCCGCCGTGCCGCGCGAGGCCATCACCGTCACCACCGACGTGTTCCGCGTCACCTTCGACACCGAAGGCGGCAACGTGGTCCGCACCGAGCTGCTGAAGCACGCCTCCGACTCCACGGCCGACAACAAGTCCAGCACGCTGGTGCTGATGGACCAGAACGCCGAACGCGTCTACGTGGCGCAGAGCGGCCTGATCGGCGGCGAGTTCCCCAACCACAAGACGCCGATGACCTTCAGCGGCGACCGCGCGCTGCGCGACGGCGCCAACGAACTGACGGTGAAGTTCGAATCGCCGGTGGTGGGCGGCGTGAAGCTGGTGAAGACGTACACGCTCAAGCGCGGCGCCTACGACGTCGCCGTGCGGCATGAGGTGATCAACAGCGGCAGCGCGCCGGTGGCACCGCAGCTGTACATGCAGCTGGTGCGCGGCGCCGGCACCTCCGGCGGCTCCTGGCTGACCAACCCCACCGGCACCTTCACCGGCCCGGCGGTCTACACCGAAGCGCAGAAGTACCAGAAGGTCGAATTCACCGACATCGACAAGAACAAGGCCGAATACGAGAAGTCGTCCACGAGCGGCTGGATCGCGATGGTGCAGCACTACTTCGCCACCGCTTGGGTGCTGCCCGAGGGCCTCAAGCGCGACAACTTCGTGCGCAAGGTCGACAACAACCTGTACGCCGTGGGCATGATCGCGCCGCTGCAGCCGGTGGCGCCCGGCGCGACGCAGGCCGTGCCCGCGACCTTCTTCGCAGGCCCGCAGGAAGAGAAGATGCTCGAGCGCGTGGCGCCGGGCCTCGACCTGGTCAAGGACTACGGCATCTTCACCATCCTGGCCAAGCCGCTGTACTGGCTGCTGGACAAGCTGCACGGCTTCATCGGCAACTGGGGCTTCTCGATCATGGCGCTGGTGCTGCTGATCAAGATCGCGTTCTACTGGCTGCAGGCCAAGGGCTACGAGAGCATGGCCAAGATGAAGGCCATCAACCCCAAGGTCGTGGCCCTGCGCGAGCGCTACAAGGACAACCCGCAGCAGATGCAGCAGGAGATGATGCGCATCTACCGCGAGGAGAAGGTCAATCCGCTGGGCGGCTGCCTGCCGATCATGGTGCAGATCCCCGTGTTCATCGCGCTGTACTGGGTGCTGCTGTCGTCGGTGGAAATGCGCAACGCGCCCTGGATCCTCTGGATCCGCGACCTGTCGACGCCCGACCCGTACTTCATCCTGCCGGCGATCATGACGCTGACGACGCTGCTGCAGACGGCGCTGAACCCGGTGCCGCCGGACCCGATGCAGGCCAAGATGATGTGGTTCATGCCGCTGATCTTCAGCGTGATGTTCTTCTTCTTCCCGGCCGGCCTGGTGCTGTACTGGATCACCAACAACGTGCTGTCGATCGCGCAGCAGTGGTTGATCAATACCCGCATGGGCGTGCCGCCGGAGTTCAACCTGCCGAAGTTCGGGAAAACCTGACGCCTCGCGCGTTGGAAAACGGGAAAAGCGGCACTAGGCCGCTTTTTCTTTTGGGGGGTCCCCCGGAGAATGGGTCGTACTACAACGATCCGAGGGAACCATGGAAGCTGGGGAACAGGCCCGGAAGGACGCGCTCGAGCGCGCCTGGGCGGACACGCACGCGGTGAACCAACGCCAACGGCCCGAGCTGCCGGTGGGCCGGCAACCGGACGGCAGCGCCATCCGCGACCGCATGCAGCAGGAAAACCTGAACATCATGGCGCACGTCGTCTACGGCATGTACGTGCTGCCGGTCGGCCTGACGGCCATCATCGGGCTGATCCTGGCGCACGTCCTCAAGGGCAAGGCGCAGGGCAGCTTCCTGCAGACGCACTTCCGCTGGCAGATCCGCACCTTCTGGCTGTCGCTGGCCCTCACCGTGGTGATGGTCGGCGCCGGGATCGCCGCCATGGGCGGCTTCGCGGTCACCGGCATGCAGTCGGTCGGCGGCGTCGTCGCCGCGTTGGTGACGGGCATCGCCTTCTGGGGCGTGCTCGGCCTGATCTGGGTGTGGTTCCTGTACCGCGTGATCAAGGGCTGGGTGTACCTGGTGCAGGTGAAGGAGATCGGCTAGTCCGGCCTTGTCTTTCTCCCTCTCCCTCCGGGAGAGGGCAGGGGTGAGGGCACGCGGCGCTCGCTTCGCGGCGCGCGACAATCGAGGCATGCTCGCCCGCCTCGACCAGCCCATCGCCGCCATCGCCACCGCCCCGGGCCGCGGCGCCGTGGGCATCGTGCGGGTCTCGGCGAAGAACATCGATGCGATCGTCCAGGCCGTCTGCGGCCGCACGCTGAAGCCGCGCGAAGCGACCTACCTTCCCTTCCGCGCCGCCGACGGCAGCACGCTGGACCAGGGGCTGGCGATCCACTTTCCCGCGCCGCATTCCTATACCGGTGAAGACGTGCTGGAGCTGCAGGCGCACGGCGGGCCGGTGGTGCTGCAGCTGCTGCTGGCGCGTTGCCTGGAGGCGGGTGCTTCGATGGCTTTGCGCGTCGCCGAGCCCGGCGAGTTCACCCAACGCGCGTTCCTCAACGGCAAGCTGGACCTGGCGCAGGCCGAGGCCGTCGCCGACCTGATCGATGCCAGCACCGAAGCCGCGGCCCGCAGCGCCACGCGGTCCATGGCCGGCGAGTTCTCGCGCGAGGTGCATGCGCTGCGCGATGCGCTGGTGCACCTGCGCATGCTGGTCGAAGCCACGCTCGACTTCCCCGAGGAAGAGATCGATTTCCTGCAGAAGGCCGACGCGCACGGCCAGCTGGAGCGCCTGCAGGCGAACCTGGCGCGCGTGATGCAGCGCGCGCACCAGGGCGCGCTGCTGCGCGAAGGCATCCACGTGGTGATCGCGGGCCAGCCGAACGCAGGCAAGAGCTCCCTGCTGAACGCGCTGGCGGGCGCGGAGCTCGCGATCGTGACGCCGATCGCTGGGACGACGCGCGACATCGTGCGCCAGACGATCCAGATCGAGGGCGTGCCGCTGCACGTGGTCGACACGGCAGGGCTGCGCGAAGGCGCGGAGGAAGTCGAGCAGATTGGCATCGAGCGTGCCTGGGGGCAGATCGCGAAAGCGGATGCGGTGGTGTTCCTGCACGACCTGACGCGGGCGGGGGATGCAGGCTATCGCGAGGCGGATGCGGCGATCGCGGCGAAGTTGCCGGGGGATGTGCCGGTCGTCGAGGTGTGGAACAAGGTCGATGCGGGGGGCGCCCCCACCCCGGCCCTCCCCCAGAGGGGGAGGGAGGAAGATGGGGAGACTCCCTCCCCGCTTGGGGGAGGGCTGGGGTGGGGGCACCCCGGCCTCACCCTCTCCGCCAAGACCGGCCAGGGCCTCGACGCCCTGCGCCAGAAGCTCCTCGAGATCGCCGGCTGGCAAGCCGCCCCGGAAGGCGTCTTCATCGCACGCGAGCGCCACTTGCATGCCTTGCGGCGCGTCGACGCGCACCTGATGGAAGCCGCAGGCCTGCTCTCGCTGCAGGCGCAGTCGCTCGACCTCCTCGCCGAAGAACTGCGCCTGGCGCAGAACGCGCTGTCGGAGATCACGGGCGAGTTCAGCGCGGACGACCTGCTGGGCGTGATCTTCAGCCGGTTCTGCATCGGGAAGTGACGTCATTCCCGCCTTCGCGGGAATGACGGTTATCGGGTCTTCTTCGCTTCCTGCACGCTCGCATCGATCAGCGCATCGGCCATCCACAGCACCGTCTTCTCGATCTCGCGGTCGCCCATGCCCCACATGTCCTTGAGGATGGCGTAGGCCTCGATGCCATAGAGCACCGACAGCGCCTTGTGCAGCCGGTCGCGCGATGCGGCCGGCAGGTCCTTCTTCAGCGGCGCCAGCGCGTGGTCCAGGATGCGCACGCGGTGGCCGCGCCGGTAAGGCTCCTCCTCCAGCAGGCCGGCGCGCTGCAGCGCCCACTGCTCCAGCGCCAGCTGCGCCGCCGCGCGCAGCTGCGGCTCGAACTGCGTGAAGCGCGGGAAGGTCGTCTTGAACACCGTGTGCACGCGCTCGCGCCCGCTGCGGTCGTCCTCCTCCACGTGCCGCACCGGCCCGAGCGACGCATCAACGACGCTGGTGATCAGCGCGCTGCGGCTCGGGAAGTAGCGGTAGGCCGTCGCGCGCGAAACGTTGGAGCGCACGGCGACTTCGGCGATCGACGGGATGTGGCCGTCCTTCTGGATCAATTCCATCGCGGTGTCCAGCAACAACTTGAAAGTGGATGCACGGACGCCGCTGCTCGGCGGTGGCGGGGGTTCGGTGGGCTTGTACTTGAAGCGGGGCAAGGGTAACTCCGGAGATCGCGTCCGCATTTTCCTTGTTGCTGTTGCGGCGCGGTCGTGCGTATCATGCGCCGGTGCTTTTGAGACGCGAGTCTCATTCTGGTCATGGTGTCTCACCATCGCCGCAAGCGCAAGCCGAGGAAGTGGGAGCGATGGAGGAGACAAGTCCATGCGCATCGCATCGTGGCATTGGGGTGGCCGCCTCCAGGCAGGCACCCTGTCGGCGGACGGCCAGGAGCTGACGCCCCTGGCCGTGGCCGACGGCGGCACCGGCGCGCTCGAGATCATCGAGCGCCTCGCCCGCGGCGAAGGTTTGCCGCGCGAGGCCGGGCCGCGCCTGCCGGTGCAGGCCGTGCGCCTGGCCGCGCCCATCCCGCAGCCGCGGCGCAACCTGTTCTGCGCCGGCCGCAACTACCACTCGCACGCCGCCGAACTCTCCACTTCGGTGTTCGCCGGCAGCCTGCCGGAGAAGGACGCCTGGCCGATCCTCTTCACCAAGTTCCCCGAGACGGTGATCGGCCCGCACGACACCGTGCGCCTGCCCGACCCGGCGATCACGCGCCACGTGGACTACGAATCCGAGCTTGCCATCGTCATCGGCCGGCGCGGCCGCAACATCGGCCGCTCGCGCGCCATGGACCACGTCTTCGGCTACACGATCCTCAACGACGTGAGCGCGCGCGACGTGCAGGTGCGGCACCAGCAGTGGGTGCTGGGCAAGAGCTTCGACACCTTCTGCCCCATGGGGCCGAGCATCGTCACCGCCGACGAAGTGGATGGGCGCGACGTGCGCGTGCGCGGCTGGTGCACGCCGCGCGGCGGCAGCGCCGAACTGCGCCAGGACGGCCGCACGCGCGACCTGATCTTCGACATCCCCGCGCTCATCGAGACCTGCTCGCGCGGCATCACGCTGCTGCCCGGCGACATCATCGCCACCGGCACGCCGGCCGGCGTGGGCATGGGCTTCCAGCCGCCGAAGTGGCTGCAGGCGGGCGACCGCTTCCGCATCGAGGTCGAGGGCATCGGTGCCATCGACAACCTGTTCGACCACGCCTGAGGACCTCTCCTTTGCCGCTGCACACCATTGCGAATGTCGCCGTCGAGGACGAGGGCGAAGGCGACGCCGTCGTCTGCCTGCACGGTCTGGGCGGCACTTCCAACACCTGGACGCCGCTGATGCCGGCGCTGGGCGGCTACCGCGTGATCCGGCCCGACCTGCCGGGCAGCGGCCGCAGCGGCGCCGCCGGTGGCGAGCTCACGATCGAGAAGCTCACCGAGTGTGTCACCACGATCTGCCAGCGCCTGGGCGTCTCGCGCGCCCACGTGCTCGGCCACTCCATGGGGACGATCGTCGCGCAGCACCTCGCCGTGGCGCAGCCCCGCCTGGTGCGCAGCCTCGCGCTGTTCGGCCCGCTCGTCGCGCCGCCGGACACCGCGCGCGCCAACATCCGTGCGCGCGGCGAGAAGGCGCAGGCCGAAGGCACGCGCGGCATGCACGACATCGCGTTGGCCCTCGTCAACGCCTCCCTCTCGGCCGACACGCGCGAGCGGCAGCCGGTGGCGACCGCCTTCGTGCGCGAAAGCCTGATGCGGCAGGACCCGCAGGGGTATGCGCGCAGCTGCGCCGCCCTCGCCGCCACCGTTGCCGCGCAGGTCGAACGGATCGAGGCGCCGACGCTGCTCGTCACCGGCGACGAAGACGGGGTGGCGCCGCCGCAGGCGGTGCGCGCCATGGCCGAACGCCTGGCGGCCGCCAAGGGCGTGCGCACCATCGTCCTCCAGCGCTGCGGCCACTGGACGCCGGTCGAACGCGCCGAGGACTGCGTGCGCGAGCTGCGCCAGTTCCTCCCCGCGCAACGCTGATCACCAAGGAATCACGATGGCCGACGTGCTGTTCACCAACGCGCGCATCTTCGACGGCTCCGGCGAGGCGCCTTACCGCGGCGAGGTCCTGGTGCAGGGCAACCGCATCAGCCGTGTCACGCGCAGCGGGACCGGCGTCCGCTCCGCGCCGGTCGGCGGGGTCACCATGGTCGATGCCGCGGGCGCCTTCCTCATGCCGGGCATGGTGGAGGCGCACACGCACTTCGCCTGGAACAACCAGCCGAGCCTCGATTCGATCCAGCGCATGCCGCCGGAGGAGCACATCCTCTGGTGCGCCGAGGTCGCGAAGACCTATCTCGACATGGGATGGACCTCTTGCGTCGGGGCGGCCACCGCCAAGCCGCGGCTGGACGTGGTGATCCGCAACGCCATCAACGACGGCACCATCGTCGGGCCGCGCTACCTGGCGGCCAGCCAGGAGATCACCGTGCCCGGCGGCCTGGGCGACACCACCGCGCCGCACCTGCCGCAGCACGAGTTCGCCTTCGGCGCCATCGTCAGCGGCTGCGACGAGATGCGGCGCTGCGTGCGCATGTTCGCCAAGTACGGCGTCGACTCCCTCAAGATCAACCTCTCCGGCGAATCGATCACCGGCTTCCCCAGCGAAGGCTCGCAGTTCACCGAGGAAGAGATCGCCACCTGCGTGGACGAGGCGAAGAACTGGGGCAAGCGCGTGGCGGCGCACGCCCGGTCCACCAAGTCGATCAAGCGCTGCGTGAAGCACGGCATCGAGGTGATCTACCACGCCAGCTTCGCCGACGAGGAGGCGCTGGACCTGCTGGAAGAGAACAAGAAGCAGCACTTCATCGCGCCCGGCCTGGCCTGGCTGGTCAACACCTGCCACAACGCGAGCGAGTACGGCATCACGCCGCAGGTGGCGCGCGGCATGGGCTACTTCCGCGAGCTGGAAGCGGCGATCGAGACCATGAAGGCGCTGCGGCGGCGCGACGTGCGCATTCTCCCCGGCGGCGACTACGGCTTCGCCTGGACGCCGCACGGCACCAACGCCAAGGACCTCGAGTACTTCGTGCGGCACGTCGGCATGTCGACCACCGAAGCGCTGCTCTCGGCCACGGCCTGGGGCGCGCCGATGATGAAGCTGAAGGGCCAGGTCGGCGAGATCCGCGAGGGCTGCCTGGCGGACATCCTGCTGGTCGACGGCGACCCGCTGGAGGACATCGCCGTGCTGCAGGACAAGCGCCGCATCCTGGCGGTGATGAAGGACGGCGCCTTCCACCGCGCCCCGCCGCTGCGCAGCGATGCGCGCAGCGAAATGACCCGCTGGGCCGCCTGAGGAGGAATGCACGTGGAAAGCACGCTGTTCACCAACGTCCGCGTCCTCGAAGGTCCCGTCCACGCACCGCCCTACCTGGGCAGCGTGCTGGTGGAGGGCAACCGCATCAAGCGCGTCACGCGCTCCGGCGGCTCCGTCAGCAGCGGCGGCGCCGCGACGGTGATCGATGCCGCCGGCGCCACGCTCATGCCCGGCCTGTGCGAGGCCCACACGCACTTCTCCTGGAACGACGCGGCGACGCTCGCCGGCATCCAGACGATGCCGCTGGAAGAGCACGTGCTGTGGTGCGCCAAGGTGGCCAAGCGTTACCTGGAAGCCGGCTTCACCTCCTGCGTCGGCGCGGCCTGCGCCAAGCCGCGGCTCGATGTCGTCATCCGCAATGCGATCGCCAGCGGGCAGATCCCGGGGCCGCGCTACCTCGCGGCCAGCCAGGAGATCACGGTGCCCGGGGGCCTGGGCGACGAGACGCTGCCGCACCTGCCCTTCCCCGAGTTCAGCTTCGGCGTGAACGTGAACTCGGCCGACGAGATGCGCAAGGCGGTGCGCATGTTCCTCAAGTACGGCGTCGACTCGATCAAGCTGAACCTCTCCGGCGACAACTTCACGCCCGACTCGCCCGCCGACACCACCTGGATGAGCGACGCCGAGGTGGCCGCCGCGATGGACGAAGTGCGGGTGCGCGGCAAGCGCGGATCGGCGCATGCGCGTTCCGCCGCGTCCGTGAAGCAGGCGCTGCGCCACGGCATCGACGTGATCTACCACGCCAGCTTCAGCGACGAGGAGACGCTCGACATGCTGGAGGCCGCGAAGTCGCGTGTCTTCGTCGCCCCCGGCATCGCGATCCTCTACGCGATGCTGCACGAGGCGGAGCCCTACGGCATCACGCACCAGAAGGCCGTGCAGATGGGGTACCAGGTCGAGTGGGATGCGGCCGTCGAATCCCTGCGCGCCATGCACAAGCGGGGCATCCGCATCCTGTTCGGCGGTGACTACGGCTTCGCGATGACGCCGCATTGCCAGAACGCGCGCGACCTGGAGTTCTTCGTCAAGTACCTGGGCTTCACGCCGGCCGAAGCGGTGCGTTGCGCCACGGTCTACGGCGGCGAGATCATGATGCGCGGCCACGAGCTGGGCCAGGTGAAGGAAGGCTACCTGGCGGACCTGCTGCTGGTGGACGGCGACCCGCTCGCCAACATCGCCATCCTGCGCGACCCCAAGCGGATCCTGGCCGTGATGAAGGACGGCAAGTTCGTCAAGAGCCCGGCCATCGAGGCCGAGCGCGAGATGCGGTGGGCGGCATGAGCGCGGTGCTTCCCGCTTCCGGCGCGCTGCCGCGTAGCCGCTGGTCGGTGCGCAAGGCCCTGCCCTGGGTCCTCATCGGCGGCCCCATCCTCGTCTTCGCCCTCTGGGCCCTCTTCGACAATGCCCGCCTGTTTCTGGTCACCTTCCTCAACGGCCTCACGCTCGCCTCGCTTTACTTCATCGTCGCCAGCGGCTTCACACTGGTGTTCGGGCTGATGCGCAACGTCAACCTGGCGCACGGCTCGCTCTACCTGCTGGGCGGCTACATCGGCTTTTTCGTCGCCGAACGCACCGGCATGTGGGTCCTGGCCATCGCCGCCGGTTTCGCCGCCGCGGCCCTGGCCGGCGTGCTGCTGCAGGTGCTGGTGCTGCGTCACATGCAAGGGCAGGACCTGCGGCAGACCATGGTGACCATCGGCCTGTCGGTGGTGATGGCCGACCTGCTGATCTGGGTCTTCACGGCGCAGGTCCACCAGATGGAAGCGCCCGTATGGCTGCAGGGGCCGATCCGCGGCATCCCGGTCATCAACGCCTACTCGGCCTACCGCCTGAGCCTGCTCGGCATGGGCATCGTCATCGGCGTCGGCCTCTGGCTGCTGCTCAATCGCACGCGCGTGGGCATGATGATCCGCGCCGGTGTCGACGACCGCGCCATGCTGGCGGCGGCCGGCGTCAACGTGAACCTGGTGTTCGCCATCACCTTCGCGCTCGGCGCCGGCCTGGCCGGCCTGGGCGGCGTGATCGGCGCGGTGGAACTGTCGATGGTGCCGGGCGAGGACACGCGGCTGCTGCTCGCGTCGCTGATCGTCGTGATCGTCGGCGGCATGGGCAGCGTGGTGGGCGCGGCCGTCGGTGCGGTGATCCTGGGCCTGGCCGAAACCTACGGCCTGGCCTACGCGCCGACCTACAGCGTGGTCTTCACCTTCCTGATCCTGGTGCTGGTGCTGGCCTTCCGGCCGCGCGGCATCCTGGGGAAAGCGGCATGAGCGCCGCGAAGTGGCGGAAAGCCATGAACACGGCGCAGGCGGGCGTCGCGCGGCTGCCGCGCACGGTGTCCGAACCGCCGCCGACCTTGCGCGTCGTGCCCACCGAGCCCGATCCCTACGCCGACCAGGACGCGCCGCGCTGGCTCAAGTTCCTCTGGCGCAACGTGGCGCCGCGCCACTGGTTGGTGGCGATCGCGCTGCTCGTCTTCCCCTTCGCCACCTCGCCCTTCCTCACCTTCCAGGTGGGCGCGCAGAGCCTGGTGCTGGGACTGATCGCGCTGTCGCTGATGTTCCTCTCCGGCTACGGCGGCATCACCTCGCTGGCGCAGATGACGGTGGCGGGCGTGGCCGGCTACACCGTCGCCATCCTCGGCACCAGCAGCACCGCGATCAGCCTGGGCTGGCCCTGGCCGGTGGCCATCGTGTTCGCGCTGGCGATCGCGACCGCCGTCTCCGTGCTGATCGGCTGGCTCTCGGTGCGCACCGAAGGCATCTACACGATCATGATCACGCTGGCGATGGGCGTCGCCTTCTACTACCTGGCGCTGCAGAACTACACCATCTTCAACGGCTTCCAGGGTTTCCAGAAGGTGCACCCGCCCATGCTGTTCGGCGTGGACTGGCGCTCGCCGCTGCCCTTCTATTTCCTCTGCCTCGCCTTCGCGCTGGCCGGATACTTCGCCGTGAAGTACATCGCGCGCGCGCCCTTCGGCATCGCGCTGCAGGGCATCCGCGACAACGCGCGCCGCATGAACGCGCTGGGCTACAACGTCACCGCCCATCGCGTCGCCGCCTACGCCGTGGCCGGCTTCATCGCGGCGGTCGCCGGCATCCTGCTGGTCTGGTACAACGGATTGATCACCCCCGGCTCGGTCGGCACCTCGTGGCTGATCAACATCCTGGTGATCGCGGTGCTGGGCGGCATGCGCCACCCCATCGGCCCGTTCCTCGGCGCACTCGTCTTCGTGCTGCTCCAGACCTTCGCCGTCGACGTGGTCGACCGCGAGCGCTTCAACCTCCTCATCGGCGGCGTGTTCCTCGCCATCGTGCTGTTTTCCCCCGACGGGCTGCTGGGCCTGTGGGCGAGCCTGCGGGCCCGCCTGCGGCGCCGGGCGTCCGTCACTTCACCGATGCGCTAGTGCGCACAACCTTCCAGGAGACAAGCGTGGTCAACAAGAGATTCCTTCTCAGCGGCATAGCGGCGGCCGCGTTCGCCGCCACATTCACGGGCGCCTGGGCACAGGGTGCGCCGGTCAAGCTCGGGGTGCTCGCCACCCTCGAAGGCCCGTTCGCGGCCGGCGGTGCCGACGGCATGCGCGGTGCCGAACTGGCGATCAAGGAGCGCGGCGGCGTCGTCGCCGGCCGCAAGATCGAGATGATCAAGGCCTCGTCGGACGCCAAGCCGGACGTCGCCGTCAACTCCGCGCGCAAGCTGGTGGAGCAGGACAAGGTCGACATCCTGGTCGGCCCGCTGTCGGGCGGCGAGGGCATCGCGGTCAAGGACTATTCCAAGACCCAGCCCCAGGTGACCTTCATCAACGGCGGCTCGGGCGCGCAGGCGACCACGCTGGAGAACCCCAGCCCCAACTTCTTCCGCTTCAACACCGAAGGCGGCCAGTGGATGGTGGGCCTGGGCAAGGCGGCGATGGCCAAGGGCTACAAGCGCGTGATGGTGATCGCCGAGGACTACTCCTTCCCCTACTCGCAGGTGCAGGGCTTCATGACGGAGTTCTGCGGCGCGGGCGGTAAGGTGCCGGTCAAAGCCTGGGTGCCGCTGGGCGGCAAGGACTATTCGTCGGTCATCGCGCGCATCCCGAAGGACGTCGACGCGCTGCTGCTGGTGCTGGGCGGCGCCGACGCGGTGAACTTCCTGAACCAGTACGAAGCGGCGGGCGGCGACAAGCCGCTGCTGGGCGGCTCCATCACGGTGTCGCAGGACGTGCTGAACTACCGCGGCAAGAAGCGCGACTCGCTGGTCGGCACGCTGTCCGCCGGCCCGCTGGCCGACGCCTACGACGGTGCCGAATGGCGCAAGTTCGTCGAGGCGTACAAGACCAACTACCCGGCTTCCGCCGGCGGCTATCCCAGCCCGTCCCTGTTCGCGTACGTCTACTACGTGAACACCAAGGCGGCGCTGGACGGCCTGGCCGCCGTCAACGGCGACCTGTCCGGCAACCATGCCAAGTACCGCGATGCGCTGCAGAAGATGGTGCTGAAGACGCCGACCGGCGACGTGCGGCTGGACTCCAACCGGCAGGCGATCGGCACCACCTTCATCACCGAGGTGGTGAAGGACGCGCAGGGCAACCTGTACAACAAGGTGCTGGCGAAAGTCGACAACGTGAACCAGACGCTGGGCGTGCCGCCGGCGCAGTTCAAGATCGGCTCGCGCGACGTGCCGGCCTGCCCGTAAACGGAAGGGCGCCCGTGGCTTCCATCACGACACTGCGTCCCGCCGGTGCTTCGCGCGCCGTCCTGCCGCCCGCCGCCAAGCCGCTGGCGTCCAACGACGCCTTGGTGCTCGACGGCGTGACGCGCAGCTTCGGCGCGCTGCGCGCCGTGGACGACGTGACGCTGACGGTGGCCGCGGGCGAGAAGCGCGCGATCCTGGGCGCGAACGGCGCGGGCAAGACCACGCTGTTCAACGCGATCACCGGCGACTTCCCGCCCACGGCGGGCAGCATCCGCTTCTTCGGCGAGGACATCACGGCGCTGCCGCCCTACGAGCGGATCCGCAAGGGGCTGCGGCGCACCTACCAGTCCTCGCTGCTGTTCCGCGAGCTCACGGTGCGGGACAACCTCTTCCTCGCGGTGCGCGGCATGGGCCGCGGCCGCTACAGCTTCGTGCGCGCCGGCGCCGGCCATGCCTCGCGCGCCGCCACGGAGGAACTTCTGGAGCGCGCGCGCCTGGCGCACATCGCCGACGAGCGCGTGGCCAACCTGGCGCACGGCGAGCAGCGCCAGCTGGAGATCGGCATGGCGCTGGCGGGCGCGCCGCGCCTGATCCTGTTCGACGAGCCCGCCGCCGGGCTGTCGCCGGCGGAGCGCCGCGAACTGGTGGCGCTGCTCACTTCGCTGCCTTCGCACATGGCCTTCGTGCTGATCGAGCACGACCTCGACATCGCGCTGAAGGTGGTGGAGCGTGTCACCGTCATGCACAACGGACGCGTGCTGCGCGAAGGCACGCCCCACCAGATCGAGAACGACGCGCAGGTGCAGGCGATCTACATGGGGGGCAAGCACTGATGGCGCTGTTCGGACGCGACAAGCCGGCGGCCCCCACGGGCCCGCTGCTCGAGGTGCGCGACCTCGACGTCTACTACGGCCGCGCGCACGCGCTGCAGGCTGTCTCGTTCACGCTCCCCCAGGGGGTGCTGGGGCTGGTCGGCCGCAACGGCATGGGCAAGACCACGCTGTGCAACGCGATCACCGGGCTGGTGCCGGCGACCGGCAGCGTCAGGCTCGCCGGCGAGGAGATTCTGGGCCTCACGCCCAACGAGATCACCAGGCGCGGCATCGCCTACGTGCCGCAGGGCCGGCGCATGTGGCCGTCGCTGACCGTCGACGAGACCCTGCGCCTGGTGGCGAAGCACAAGCGCGAGATCGAGCGGGTCTATGCGATGTTCCCGCGACTGGCGGAGCGCAAGTCCAACGGCGGCGCGCAACTCTCGGGCGGCGAGCAGCAGATGCTGGCGATCGGCCGGGCGCTGCTGCTGGAGCCGAAGCTGCTGGTGATGGACGAGCCCACCGAAGGCCTGGCGCCGGTGATCGTGGAGCAGGTCGCGCAGGCGCTGCGCCACCTGGCCTCCGACAGCGGCATCGGCATCCTGCTGATCGAACAGAACCTCGGCGTCGCACTGGAGGTGGCCGACCGCATCGGCGTGATGGTCAACGGCCGCATCGCCCACGAGATGGCGGCGCACGCACTCGCCGCCGACAGCGCGCTGCAGGAGAAGCTGCTGGGGGTGCGCTCGAACGGGGAGGAGGAAGAGGCGGAGCCCGAGATTCTCCCGCCGGACACGGGCGTGGCACGGGTGTTCACGGTGCGGCGCGAGCATGCCGGGGCGGATGCGACGCAGCTGCTGGTGGAGCGGACCATCGCGGGGATCAACCAGTGGAACGCTGGCACCACCACCCCGTCATTCCCGCGCAGGCGGGAATCCAGGGCATGGGACGACGCAGCGCCGCGCAGCGGCGCGGAAAAGGAAGCCCTGGGTCCCCGCCTGCGCGGGGACGACGGTGTTTCCAACGAGGGCGGTTCCGGCGCCGAAGTCTTCACCTTCCCCGTCGCCGCCACCACCGGCCGCGCCGCGTACGTCGCGGGCACCTTCGACACCAAGGGCCGCGAGCTGCAGTATCTCAAGCAGTGCCTGGAGAAGCGTGGCCTGCGCGTGGTCACGGTGGACCTCGCCACCTCCGGCAAGCCGTCGGCCGCCAACGTCCATCCCCGCGAAGTGGCTCGCCACCATCCACAGGGAGAGAAAGCGGTGTTCACCGACGACCGCGGCAGCGCGGTCACCGGTATGGCGCTGGCCTTCGAACGCTTCCTGCTGTCGCGCCGCGATCTGGGCGGGGTGCTCGGGGCCGGCGGCTCCGGCGGCACGGCGCTGGTCACGCAGGGCATGCGCGCCCTGCCCGTCGGCCTGCCCAAGGTCATGGTGTCCACGATGGCCTCGGGCGACACGCGGCCCTACGTCGGCCCCAGCGACATCTGCATGATGTACTCGGTCACCGACGTGTCGGGCCTCAACCGCATCAGCGAACGCGTGCTCGCCAACGCCGCCAACGCCCTGGCGGGCATGCTGTCGCACGCCGCCAGCGCGCAGGCCAGCAACAGCAAGCCCGCGATCGGCCTGTCGATGTTCGGCGTGACCACACCCTGCGTGCAGGCCGTGACCCGGCAGCTGTCGGACCGCTACGACTGCCTGGTGTTCCACGCCACCGGCGTCGGCGGCCAGTCGATGGAGAAGCTGGCGGACTCGGGGCTGCTCGAAGGCGTGATCGACGTCTCCACCACCGAGGTC
The DNA here is from genome assembly GCF_015070875.1 of Ramlibacter pallidus. Taxonomy (GTDB): domain Bacteria; phylum Pseudomonadota; class Gammaproteobacteria; order Burkholderiales; family Burkholderiaceae_C; genus Ramlibacter; species Ramlibacter pallidus. The sequence goes on along the minus strand of NZ_JADDIV010000002.1, from coordinate 648,362 downwards.
GCCGACGAGATCGTGGGCGGCGTGCTGTCCGCGGGTCCCGCACGGCTGGACGTCTTCGCGCGCCACGCGCTGCCCTACGTCGGCTCCTGCGGTGCGCTCGACATGGCCAACTTCGGCGCCTGGGACACCGTGCCCGAGCGCTTCCGGGGCCGGCGCCTGTACCGCCACAACCCCAGCGTGACGCTGATGCGCACGACGGCGGAAGAGTGCAAGGCGATCGGCGAGTTCATCGCCCGCAAGCTCAATGCGATGCAAGGGCCGGTGCGCTTCCTGATCCCGGAAGGCGGCGTCTCGGCCATCGACAAGCCGGGCCAGCCCTTCCACGACCCCGAGGCCGACCGCGCGCTGTTCGCCGCGATCGAATCGAACTTCCGCCCCGGCGCCGACCGCAAGCTGCAGCGGCTGCCGCACCACATCAACGACGAGGCGTTTGCGCAGGCGCTGATTGCCGCCTGGGACGACGTCGCCGCGCCGCGCACCGGCACGCGCGCGGCCGCGCTCGCCTGAACCGGAGAACCCCATGGCACGCATCCCCCGGGAAGCCATCCTCGACAGCCTGCGGACCAAGGTGGCCGCCGGCCGCCCCATCGTCGGCGGCGGCGCCGGCACCGGCCTGTCGGCCAAGTGCGAGGAGGCCGGCGGCGTCGACCTGATCGTCATCTACAACTCCGGCCGCTACCGGATGGCCGGGCGCGGTTCGCTGGCCGGCGTGCTGGCCTACGGCAACGCCAACGAGATCGTGTGCGAGATGGCGCGCGAGGTGCTGCCGGTCGTGCAGCGCACGCCGGTGCTCGCGGGCGTGAACGGCACCGACCCCTTCATGATCACCGACGAGTTCCTGCAGCGCCTGATTACGCTGGGGTTCTCGGGGGTGCAGAACTTCCCCACCGTCGGCCTGATCGACGGCACCTTCCGCGCCAACCTGGAAGAAACCGGCATGGGCTACGGCCTGGAGGTCGAGATGATCGCCCGCGCGCACGCGCTGGACCTGCTCACCACGCCCTACGTCTTCAACGAACAGGAAGCGCGCGACATGGCCCGCGCCGGCGCCGACATCGTCGTGTGCCACCTGGGCCTGACCACCGGCGGCGCGATCGGGGCCGGCACGGCGCTCCAGCTGAAGGACTGCGTGGAACCGATCAACGCCTGGGCGGCCGCCGCGCGGTCGGTGAAGCGCGACGTGATGGTGCTGTGCCACGGCGGCCCCATCGCCGAACCGGAAGACGCGCAATGGATCCTGTCCCGGTGCCCCGGCTGCGACGGCTTCTACGGCGCCAGTTCCATGGAGCGCCTGCCGACGGAGGTGGCGCTCACCGAAACGGCGCGCCGCTTCGTGCAGATCACCCGCTGAGCAGTTCAAGACAGAGACAAAGGAGACACCTATGACCGGCGCCCAATTCGGCACCTTCCTCCTCGGCCTGATCGTGGCGGGGATCGTCGTCGCCATCGCGGTCTGGCTGCTGCACTGGCTGTACCTGCGCAGCAGCAAGGAGCGCGCGTTCGTGCGCACCGGCCTCGGGGGCCAGCGCGTCGTGCTCGATGGCGGCGCCTTCGTGCTGCCGATCCTGCACGAGGTGATCCCCGTCAACATGAACACGCTGCGGCTGGAGGTGGCGCGCGGCCGCGACAAGGCCCTCATCACCAAGGACCGCATGCGGGTCGACGTGATGGCGGAGTTCTACGTGCGCGTCGCCGCCGAACCGCAGGCCGTGGCCGCCGCCGCCCAGACGCTGGGCCTGCGCACGCTGGCACCCGAGCAGCTGAAGGAACTGGTGGAAGGCAAGTTCGTCGACGCGCTGCGCACCGCCGCGGCGGAGATGACCATGGAGGAACTGCACGAGAAGCGCGGCACCTACGTGCGGCGGGTGCGCGAATCGGTGGCGGAAGACCTGACCAAGAACGGCCTGGAGCTGGAGTCGGCCTCGCTGACCCAGCTGGACCAGACCAGCATGGAGTTCTTCAATCCCAGCAACGCCTTCGACGCCGAGGGCCTGACCCGCCTGACCGAGCAGATCGAGCACCGCAAGAAGCAGCGCAACGACGTCGAGCAGGACACGCTGGTCGCCATCCGCAACAAGAACCTCGAGGCGGAGAAGCTGTCGCTGGAGATCGACCGCGAGAGCGAGTACGCGCGCCTGTCGCAGCAGCGCGAGGTGGAGATCGCCCGCGCCCGCCAGCGCGCCGAGCTGGCCACCGAGCGCGCCGGCCGCGAGCAGGACGCCGAGACGGTGCAGATCGCCGCACGCCAGGCGATCGAGGCGGCGCGCATCCGCTCCGAGCAGCAGCTGGAGGAAGACCGCATCGCCAAGGAGAAGGCGCTGCAGGCCGCCGAGATCCTGCGGCGCCAGTCGCTGGACCTCGCCGAGCAGCAGCGCGCCATCGCGGTCGCGCGGGAGAGCAAGAACCAGAGCGAGGCGCAGGCCGCCGCCGAACTGGCGCGCGCTGCGGCCGTCGCGGCCGAGGAAAAGGTGTTCACCGTGCGCGAGAAGGAAGTCGCCGAGCGGCGCAAGGTCATCGAGCTGATCAAGGCCGCGGAGGCCGCCGAGCGCGATGCGCTGCGGCTCACCAGCGCGGCGGGCGCCGAGAAGCAGGCCAGTGCCGACCGCGGCGCCGCCGTGCGCCTGCAGGCCGAGGCGGATGCGGACGCCGAGAAGATCCGCGCGATGGGCATCAAGGTGCGTTCGGAGGTGGAAGCCGAAGGCCTGCGCCTGATGAACGAAGCGCAGAACGTTCTTTCGCCGGAAGCCCGCGCCTCCGCGCTGCGCCTGCGCGTCGTGGACAAGGCCGAGGGCATCATCCGCGAGTCGGTCAAGCCGATGGAGCGCATCGAGGGCATCAAGATCCTGCAGGTCGACGGCCTGATCGGCGGGGGCGGCGGTGTCGGGCCGATCGGGACCCAGCCGAACAACTTCGCCGACGGCGTGGTGAACTCCGCGCTGCGCTTCCGCGCGCAGGCGCCGGTGGTCGACCAGCTGCTCAAGGAGATCGGCATCCAGGGCGCGGACATCAACGGCCTCGTCGCCGGCACGATGGCCGCGGCCGGGGCGATCCCGCCGGCCGCCGCCGTGCCGGGCATCCCCGTGGCCGACCCGGGCAAGAAGGCCTGAGCCCATGCTGCGCATCTACGTCTCCAGCGTGATCGAGGCCGGCGCCGACGCGGTGTGGCAGCGCGTGCGCGACTTCAACGGGCTGCCGCAGTGGCACCCCGGCATCGCCGACAGCCGCATCGAGAACGGCGAGCCGCCCGACAAGGTCGGCTGCGTGCGGAATTTCCACACGCGCGACGGCGGCCGCATCCGCGAGCGGCTGCTGGCGCTCTCCGACTTCGACTACAGCTGCACCTACGCCATCCTCGAAAGCCCGATGGGCGTGGAGAACTACACCGCCACGCTCAAGCTGACGCCGGTCACCGACGGCGGGCGCACCTTCGCGGAGTGGAGCGCGGAATTCGACTGCGAACCGCGCCGCGAACAGGAGCTGTCGGACCTGATCGGCGGCCAGGTGTTCCAGGGCGGGTTCGACGCGCTGAAGAAGCACTTCCGCGGCGCGCGCTGAGCGTCCCATGCTGCAGAAGGTCGTCCGCTCCGCCGTCATCGACGCGCCGATCGCGCGCGTCTGGCAGGTCCTGCGCGATTTCAACAGCCACGACCAGTGGCACGACGTGGTGGAGGCCAGCCGCATCGAGCACGGCGAGCCTTCGTCGCGCGTGGGCTGCGTGCGCAGCTTCACGCTGAAGGATGGCAACCGGATCCGCGAGCAGCTGCTGGGACTGTCCGACACGGAGTACAAGTCGACCTATTGCATCCTCGAAGCCACGGTGCCGCTGAAGCGCTACGTGGCAACCGTCACCTTGAAGCCGGTCACCGATGGCGACCGCACCTTCTGGCACTGGGAGTCCACCTTCGAGGCGCCGCCGGGGCGCGAGCGCGAGCTGCACGACATGGTGGCGCAAGGGGTCTACGAGGCCGGGTTCGCGAACCTCAGGAAATACCTCGCCGCGCCCGCGACGCACGCTACGCCGGTGGCGCGCGCGGGTGCGCACGCGACGGCGACGGGGCGTGAAGTCCGGCTGGCGCGCTACGGCGGCCCGGAGGAACTGGAAGCGGTGGACATGCAGGTGCCGCCGCCCGGTCCCGGCGAGGTGCGCATCGCGCAGCGTGCCGTCGGCGTCAACTTCTTCGACATCTACCTGCGGCGCGGCTGGATGCCCGGCCTGCTGCCCCTGCCCGGCGTGCTGGGGATGGAGGCCGCCGGCACCGTCGTGGACGTCGGTGCCGGCGTGGGCAACTTCTTCCCCGGCGATCGCGTCGCCTACCTGTGCCCGCAGCCCGGCGCCTATCGCACGCTGCGCAACGTGCCGGCGCAGCACGTCGTGCGCCTGCCCCAGGACGTGGACGAAGAGGCCGCGGCCGCGTTGCTGCTCAAGGGCGTGACGGCCGACTACCTGTTGCGCGACCTCGGGCGCGTGCGCCCGGGCACGCGCCTGCTGGTGCACGCGGCCGCGGGCGGCGTGGGTTCTCTGCTGTGCGCGTGGGCCAGCCGGTTGCAGGCGACCGTGGTGGGCACCGTGTCCAGCGAAGCCAAGGCGCGCATCGCTCGGTCGCACGGCTGCGCGCATGTGATCGTCGCACCGGACTACCGCTTCGCGCAGGCGGTGCAGGCGCATTGCGGCGGGGCCGACGTGATCGTCGACGGGCTCGGCGCGGCGGGCGTCGAAGAGAACTTGGCTGCCGCCGACCGGCGCTGCCACTGGATCAGCCTCGGCCAGGCCAGCGGGCCGCTGCCGCCGCTGGACGCCGACCGCCTGGTGGCGAAGTCGCTGACCTTCTCGCGCCCGGTGGTGTTCGACTACGTCGCCACGCCGCGCGAACTGCAGGAGCGTGCCGACCGCGTGTGGCGGGCGCTCGCCGCAGGCGTTCTGCCGCCACCGGAGATCGAGCGTTTTGCGCTGTCCGCCGCCGGTCAGGCGCACCGGCGGCTCGAATCGCGGGCGAGCACCGGCTCGCTGGTGCTGGTGACCTGAACGACCCCGACGGAGACTCGCATGATCCACGGCATGAACCACTTCACGGTGATCGCGGAGGACCTGGACCGCACGCTGGCCTTCTACACCGGCCTGCTCGGGCTGGAGCAAGGGCCGCGGCCGGACCTGGGGTTTCCCGGCGCCTGGCTGTATGCGGAAGGTTGCGCGATCCTGCACGTGTACTCGGACCGGCCCGTCCCGCCGCAGCGCGCAGGGGTCATCGACCACATGGCCTTCTCCGCGCGGGACCTCAAGACGGTGAAGGCGCGCTTCGATGCGCAGGGCGTGAAGTACGACCTGCGGCGGCAGAAAGGTGCAGGCACCTGGCAGCTGTTCTGCACCGACCCGAACGGCGCGAAAGTGGAACTCGATTTCGACCCGTCCGAGACGGACTGAAGCAACGCCGCCCGACCGGCCGCGCCGGCCGCTCGTCCGGCCAGAACCTGCGGTTGCGTTACAGCTTAGGGAAACGGCGTATCTCCTGTAATCGATCTTTAACAAACCTTGTAAACGCCCCCGTGGCGCGGCTACCGTCGCGCCACCATGAACGCCCCCCTCCCCACCTCCATCCACTTCGACGTGCAGGGGCTCATCCACGCCGTCGCCCACAACCAGTCGCGCGATGCCTTCCACCCGCAGCTCAATGCGAAACAGTGGGAGCTGCTCGGCACCTACCTGCAGCCGTTCGCGGTGCGCCAGGGTCAGGTGCTGATCGAGCAGAACGCGAGCGACCGCACCGTGTACTTCGTCGAGACGGGGCAGCTCACGGTGCACTACGAGGACGACAAGGGCCGCCTGCGCCTGGCCACCGTCGAGCCCGGCTCGGCCGTCGGCGAAGGCGCGTTCTTCACGCGCCAGCCGCGCGCGGCGACCGTGCAGGCCGCCGCGGCGTGCAAGCTGTGGTCGCTCAGCCCGATCCGCTTCACCGAACTCACCAACCGCCAGCCCGCGCTGGCCGTGGAGGTCGCGATGGCGCTCGGTTCGCTGGTGTCGCGCCGCCTCTCCAACCGCCCGAAGCGCGTGGCGGTGACCTGACGCGCGGGCTTGCCGCCCATCCTCCCGCCCGCGACGCCTGTCCGGGCGACCGGATGGCTTACAGCGTGGTAACAACTAGCGGACACACTGGACGGACAGACAACAACACGCCGAGAAAGTAGTCCGTCATGTCCTTGCTCAGCTGGTTCTCCGCGAAGAAGAAGCACGACGCCTCCGCCAGCCTGATGCCCAGCTCCGGGCTGTCGCGCATCGACTCCACCAAGCCGTACCACGCGGCCGCCCGCGGCCTGCACGGCACGGCGCAGCCCGCCAACCGCAAGCAGGAGCGCATGGAGCGCCGCGAGCTGCTTTATGCCGTGGTGCGCGAATGCATGGTGCGCTCCGGCGTGCTGTCCTCCAGCTACAAGTTCAAGGTGCTGTCGCTCGACCCGCGCGGCCGCCAGTTCATGGTGATGGTGGACCTGGCGTACGGCGGCGGCGCCGACACCAACCGCCTCGCCGAGATCGAGGCGATGGTGGCGCAGTCGGCCAAGTCGCGGCACGACATCCTCGTTTCCGCCGTGTACTGGCGCGCCAACGAGCACGTGGCCGTCGGCGAGATGGTGCACCGGCCGCCGATCTCCCGTCCGGCGCCGCTCATGGACATTCCCAAGCCCGCCGAACCGAAGCAGCCGCCGCAGCCGCCCGCCGCGCGCGTCGACCCGCTGCAGCAGGACGAAGTGGAAGCGTTCAAGAAGGCGCTGGCCGCCGGCGTCGCGGCCGGCGTGCGTGGCGAGCAGGCGCTCGCCGCGGCCAACGCCGGCAAGGCGCAGCCGCAGGCGCAGCATGCCCACGCCCATCCGGGCAGCTACACGCTGCTGACCGGCTTCGAGGACACCGAGATGACCGACGGCGACGCGCCGGGCGACCACCTGAGCACGACGCAGTACGGGTCGCTGCGCTAGTCAGTGCCCCTCGAAGCGCACGAAGGTGAAGACGTCCAGTCCGCCTTCGCGCAGGCGCTCCGAGCCGCCGAGCTCCGGCAGGTCGACGATCGCGGCCCCCTCGATGACGGTGCCGCCCAGCTTTTCCAGCAGCCTCTTGCCGGCCATCATGGTGCCGCCGGTGGCGATCAGGTCGTCGACCAGCAACACGCGCTGGCCCGGCTTGACCGCGTCGGTGTGCAGTTCGACCGTGGCGCTGCCGTATTCCAGCTCGTAGGTTTCTTCCACCGTGGTGAAGGGCAGCTTGCCCTTCTTGCGGATCGGCACGAAGCCCAGGCCCAGCTCGTAGGCGACGACGGACCCCAGAATGAAGCCGCGGGCGTCGAGGCCCGCGACGACGTCCGGGCGCCGGTCCATGTAGCGGTGCACGAAGGCGTCGATCAGCACGCGGAACACGCGCGGGTTCTGCAGCAGCGGCGTGATGTCGCGGAACTGCACGCCCGGAGCCGGCCAGTCGGGCACGGTGCGGATGTGGCTGCGCAGGTAGTCGCTGACGTTCAGTTCTTCCATCTTCATCCCTTGAGCAGGATCTCCTCGGCCATCGCCAGCGGTTCGGGCCGGCCCGAGAGCACCAGCGTGTCGCCGTCCTCCAGTGCAGGGTCGGTCGCAGGGTCGATGATGCGCCCGTTGCCGCGCCGCAGGCTGACCACCCGCACGCCCTGGCCGGCCAGGCGCAGGGTGCTCAGCGCGTGGCCCAGCGCCCGCGCGCCCAGCGGGAGCGTGATGGTGGACAGGCGCTCCTGCTCCATCTCCGCCATGCTGCTGTCGTCGGCGCCGTGGAAGTACCCGCGCAGGAGGTTGTAGCGCGCGTCGCGCTGCTCCTGCACGATCCGGATCACGCGCCGCATCGGCACGCCGACCAGGGCCAGCGCGTGGCTGGCCAGCATCAGCGAGCTCTCCAGCGTCTCCGGCACCACCTCGGTGGCACCGGCGGCCTGCAGTCGCTCGAGGTCGTGGTCGTCGTGCGTGCGCACGATCACCGGCACCTGCGGCGCGTGCGAGCGCACGCTGCCCAGCACCTTGGTCGCGTTCGGCACGTCGAGATAGGTGATCACGACGGCGCTGGCCCGGCCCAGGCCGGCGGCGATCAGCGCCTGCAGCCGCGCGGCGTCGCCGAACACCACCGAGTCGCCGGCGGCCGCGGCTTGGCGCACGCGGTCCGGATCGAGGTCCAGCGCCATGTAGGGGATGTTCTCCTGCTCCAGCATGCGGGCGAGGTTCTGGCCGCAGCGCCCGTAGCCGCAGATGATCACGTGCTGGTGCGCGTTGATGGACTTGCGCGCGATGGTGGTCATCTGCAGCGACTGCATCATCCACTCGCTGGCCACCAGCTTCATCACGATGCGGTTGCTCCACTGGATGATGAAGGGCGTCGCCAGCATCGACAGCACCATGCTCGCCAGGATGGGGTTCAGCAATGCCGGCGGGACGAGGTCGTGGGCGCGTGCCAGCGTCAGCAGCACGAAGCCGAACTCGCCGGCCTGCGCGAGGTAGAGGCCGGTGCGCAGCGCGACCCCCGTGGTGGCGCCGAAGAACCGCGCCAGCGCGGTCACCAGCAGCAGCTTGAAAAGCACCGGCAGCGTCACCAGCACGAGCACCAGCCCCCAGTGGGCGGCGACCGGCCGCCAGTCCAGCAGCATGCCGATGGTGATGAAGAACAGCCCCAGCAGCACGTCGTGGAACGGCCGGATGTCGGCCTCCACCTGGTGCTTGAACTCGGTCTCGGAGATCAGGATGCCGGCGATGAAGGCGCCCAGCGCCAGCGACAGCCCCGCCAGCTCGGTCAGCCACGCGAGCCCCAGCGTGACCAGCAGCATGTTGAGGACGAACAGTTCCTCGCTCTTGCGCCGCGCCACCAGGGTGAGCCACCAGCGCATGAGGCGCTGGCCGCCGGACAGCAGCAGGGCGATCAGCGCGGCGGCCTTGACGGCGGCCAGGGCCAGTTCGCGCAGCAGCACCTCCGGCGGGCTGCCCAGCGCCGGGATCATCACCAGCAGCGGCACCACGGCCAGGTCCTGGAACAGCAGCACGCCCATCACGCGCTGGCCGTGCTCCGACTCCAGCTCCAGCCGGTCGGCCATCATCTTCACCACGATCGCGGTGCTGCTCATGGCCAGCGCGCCCGCCAGGGCCAGGGCGCTTTGCCACGACAGCGGCGCGATGGTCGGCGCCAGTGCGGTCAGCACCACGGCGCCGATGCTGGCCGGCACGATCGTCAGCAGCACCTGCGACATGCCCAGGCCGAACACGTGCTTGCGCATGGCGCGCAGCTTGGCCAGGTTGAACTCCAGCCCGATCACGAACATCAGGAACACCACGCCGAACTCGCCGAGGTGGCGCACGCTGTCGGAGTCCTGTGCCAGGGCCAGGGCGTTGGGGCCGATCACCACCCCCACGGCCAGGTAGCCCAGCATCGGCGGCAGCCGCAGGGAGCGGCAGGCCACCACCCCCAGCACGGCGGCCAGCAGGTAAAGCAGCGTGAGCTCCAGCGAAGACATGGCCCTATGCTACTGCCGAGAAGCCGGCCCCTCTTAGAATCGCGCCATGAGCTTCGACCGCACGCGCGCGCTACGCCTGGCGCAGGAGACTTTCGAGATCGAGGCCGCGGCGGTGTCCGGCCTGAAGGCGCGGACCGGCGAGTCCTTCACGCTGGCGGTGGAGAAGATGCTCGAGGTGCGCGGCCGCATCGTGGTGATGGGCATCGGCAAGAGCGGGCACGTCAGCCGCAAGATCGCCGCGACGCTGGCATCCACCGGCACGCCGGCGATGTTCGTGCATCCGGCCGAGGCGAGCCACGGCGACCTCGGCATGATCAAGGCGATCGACCTCGTGCTGGCGGTCTCCAACAGCGGCGAAGTCGACGAGCTGACCTCGCTGCTGCCGGTGATCAAGCGCCTCGGCGCCACGCTGGTCGCCATGACCGGCAACCCGCGTTCCACCCTCGCGCAGCACGCCGACATCGTGCTGGACAGCGGCGTGGAGCGCGAGGCCTGTCCGCTGCAGCTCGCACCCACGGCCAGCACCACCGCGCAGCTCGCGCTGGGCGATGCCCTTGCCGTGGCGCTGCTGGACGCCCGCGGCTTCCTGGCCGAGGACTTCGCCCGGTCCCACCCGGGCGGCGCGCTGGGCCGCAAGCTGCTGACGCACCTGGCGGACATCATGCGCAAGGGCGACAGCGTGCCGAAGGTGTTGCCCGAGGCCAGCTTCTCCGAGCTGATGCGCGAGATGAGCGCCAAGGGGCTCGGCTCGTCCGCCGTGGTCGACGCGCAGGGGACAGTGCTCGGCATCTTCACCGACGGCGACCTGCGGCGACTGATCGAGAGGGGCGCCGACCTGCGCAGCATGAACGCGCGCGACCTGATGCACGCGAACCCCAGGACGATCCGGCAGGACGCGCTGGCCGCCGAGGCCGCCCAGCTGATGGAGCAGCACCGCATCACGAACGTGCTGGTGGTCGATGCGGAGAACCGCCTCGTCGGCGCCGTGAACACCAACGACCTGATGCGCGCGAAAGTCATCTGAGCGTGCAGGCGACCCTCACCTTCCCGCCCGAGACCCTGCTCGCCGCGCAGGGCATCCGCGCCTGCTTCTTCGACATCGACGGCGTCATGACCGATGGCGGGCTGCTGTTCTCCGAGGAGGGCGAGACGCTCAAGCGCTTCCACATCCTCGACGGGCTGGGCCTGAAGCTGCTGCAGCGCGGCGGCATCGTGCCGGTCGTGATCACCGGCCGCGATTCCAGGCCGCTGCGCCGGCGGCTCGAGGCGCTGGGCGTGACGCACGTGCACTACGGCACCGAGGACAAGCTGCCGGCGGCGCAGGCCTCGCTCGACCAGCTCGGGTTCACCTGGGCGCAGGCGGCCGCCATCGGCGACGACTGGCCGGACCTCCCCGTGCTGCGGCGCAGCGCCTTCGCGGCGGCGCCGGCGAACGCCCATGCCGAGGTGCGGGCGCAGGCCGATTACGTCACGCAGGCGGCCGGCGGCCACGGCGCGGCGCGCGAACTCTGCGACCTGCTCCTGGTGGCGTCGGGCCGGTACGCGGAGTTGCTGGAGGCTTACCGGTGAGGACCGTGCGCGGCTTCGGCCGCGCGTGGGACCGCGTCAGCCTCTACCTGCCCGTCATCCTGATGGGCCTGCTGGCGCTGGGCACCTACTGGCTGGCGCGCAACACGCCCACGTTCGCGCCCGCCGCGGCGCAGCGCGCGCCGGTGCACGAGCCGGACTACTTCCTGCGCGGCTTCTCGGTGAAGGCCTTCGACCCGGCCGGCCGCATGAAGAGCGAGATCCGCGGCGTCGAGGCGCGCCACTACCCCGACACCGACACGATGGAGGTGGACGAGCCGCGCATCCGCTCGGTCAACGCGCGCGGCGCGCTGATCGTCGCCACCGCGAAGAAGGCGATCAGCAACGGGGACGCCTCGCAGGTGCAGCTGATCGGCAATGCGGTGGTCACGCGCGAGGCGCCGGCCGACAACCCGGCGCCGCGGCTGGAGATCCGGGGCGACTTCCTCCACGTGTTCGTCGAGGAAGAACGGGTGCGATCGCACCAGCCGGTGGTGCTCAAGCGCGGCAACGACGTCTTCGAAGGCGACAGCCTCGCGTTCGACAACCTGGAGCGGGTGCTGGAACTCAAGGGCCGGGTGCGCGGCACCCTGCAGCCGAACCGCGGCACCGCCCCGTGATGGCACCGCTGGCGTTCATCACCGGGGCCTCGAGCGGCATCGGCCAGGCACTGGCCTGGCGCTACCACCAGGCGGGCTACCGGCTGGCCCTGGTGGCGCGCCGCACCGACGAGATCGTGCGCTGGGCGGCGTCGCGCGGCCTGCCGCCCGCCGACTGGCGCGTGTACGGCGCGGACGTCGCGGTGACGGACAGCATCGTCGCCGCGGGCCGCGAGTGCCTGGCGCAGCAGGGGGTGCCCGACATCGTCATCGCCAACGCGGGCATCAGCGTCGGCATGGACACCGCGCACCGCGAGGACATCGACGTGATGGCCCGCATCTACGCGATCAACAACATCGGGCTCGCGGCGACCTTCCACCCCTTCATCGAAGCCATGCGGGCGCGCGGCAGCGGCACGCTGGTGGGCATCGCCAGCGTCGCCGGCATCCGGGGGCTGCCGGGACACGCCGGCTACTGCTCCAGCAAGGCAGCGGTCATCAGCTATTGCGAGAGCCTGCGCGGGGAGCTGCGGGGCAGCGGCGTGAAGGTGGTGACGATCTCGCCGGGCTACGTGGACACGCCGCTCACGCGCGGGAACCGCTACGCCATGCCTTTCCTGATGACGCCGGACGCTTTTGCCGACGCCGCCTTCCGCACCATCGCCGCCGGCCGCAGCTACCGCGTGATCCCGTGGCAGATGGGCGTCGTGGCCAAGGTGCTGCGCCTGTTGCCGAATCCGCTGTTCGACGCCGTGCTGGTCGGCCGCGCGCGCAAGCACCGCGGCGACGGCCTCTGATCCGAAACGAAAAAGGCTCCCGCGGGAGCCCTTCTTTCATCCGGAAACGCGCCGGTCAGTAGCTGTTGCCGCCGCCACCGTAGCCGCCACCACCGCCGCCGGAGCGGCCGCCGCCCCGGGGACCCGCGCCATAGGGGCTGCGGAAGCCGCCGTCCTGGCCGCCACCACCGCCGTAGCCACCACCGCCGCCTTCGCGCCGGCCGCCACCATAGCCGCCGCCGCCCGAGCGGCCGCCACCACCACCGTAGCCGCCGCCACCCCCGCCGCCGCCGAAGCCGCCGCTGCGCGGGCGGTTCTCCATCGGGCGGGCTTCGTTGACGACCACGCTGCGGCCGCCCATGGACTGGCCGTTCATGCCTTCGATGGCGGCCTGCGCCTCGGCATCGCTGCCCATTTCGACGAAACCGAAGCCCTTGGAGCGTCCGGTCTCGCGCTCCATCATGACCTTGGCGCTGGTGACCTGGCCGAACTGGCTGAACGCCTGCTCGAGGTCGCTGTCGCGCACCTGGTAGGGAAGGTTGCCCACGTACAGTTTGTTGCCCATCGAAGGGACTCCTGGAAAAAACATGACGAACGAAGCGATGGAGTCCCGAAAACGCATTCAACGCAAAAGCGACGCGAAAGGCACCTGTTCACCGCAACCCGCGTGAAACTGCTTGACCACGCGATTCCATTATGGAGCAGATCATCGGGGGCATGGCAAGGGGGTGGCTGCCCTAAGCAGGCATGAAAAAAGGGCCCGGAGGCCCTTTCGTTGCATTGCGGACTGGCCGCGCAGCTGCTGCTCAGTAACGGTCGCGGCCACCGCCGCCGCCGCCGTAGCCGCCGCCACCGCCGCCTTCGCGACGGCCGCCGCCGAAGCCGCCGCCACCACCACCGCCGCCGCCGAAGCCGCGGCCACCACCGCCGCCGCCGCCAAAGCCGCCGCCGCCACCGCTACGCGGTTCCATCGGACGGGCTTCGTTGACCACCAGACCACGGCCGCCGATCTGCTGGCCGTTCATGCCTTCGATCGCGGCTTGCGCCTCGGCCGGGCTGCCCATTTCGACGAAGCCGAAACCCTTGGAGCGGCCGGTGTCACGTTCCATCATGACCTTGGCGCTGGTGACAGTGCCGAACTGCGCGAACGCCTGTTCCATGTCGCTGTCGCGGAAAGAGTAGGGAAGGTTCCCCACGTAAAGCTTGTTGCCCATTACGGACTCCTGAGAAAAAACGCAAAAACGCGATGGAGAGTCCGCAAACGCAATCAAAACCACGCGAGACCGACAAACACCGCAAACCTGTGGACCCCGTGGCCCACGGGCGCATTATGCGCATGGATTTGGAAAAGCAACATGGGAAGGCCGCGGAACCCGTGCCGCCGCGCCATTTTCGGCATGCGCGCGACACCCGCTACCAGTTGGCCTCGCGTTCCGGCGTCGAGCCGATCTTGTGGATCGCGAGGTCGGCGCCGGTCTGCTCTTCCTCGGCGGACAGGCGCAGGCCCATCACTTTCCGCAGCACGCCGTACAGCGCGAAGCCGGCGAGGAGCGCCCAGCCGACGCCGATCAGGCTGCCGATCAGCTGGGCCATGAAGTTGACGCCGCCCAGCCCGCCGAAGGCCCCCGTGCCGAAGATGCCGGCGGCGATGCCGCCCCACAGGCCGCACAGGCCGTGCAGCGGCCACACGCCCAGGACGTCGTCGATCTTCCAGCGGTTCTGCGTCAGGGTGAACAGCACGACGAAGATCGCGCCGGCCACGCCGCCCACCACGAAGGCGCCGCCCGGGTGCATCAGGTCGCTGCCCGCGCAGACCGCGACCAGGCCCGCCAGCGGCCCGTTGTGCACGAAGCCGGGGTCGTTGCGGCCGATCAGGGTGGCCGCCAGCGTGCCGCCCACCATCGCCATCAGCGAGTTCACGGCCACCAGGCCGGACACCTTGTCGATCGTCTGGGCGCTCATCACGTTGAAGCCGAACCAGCCGACGGTGAGGATCCACGCGCCGAGCGCCAGGAAGGGGATGTTGGAGGGCGGGTGCGCGGAGATCGCGCCGTCCTTGCGGTAACGGTTGCTGCGCGCACCGAGCAGGACCACGGCGGTGAGCCCCAGCCAGCCGCCCACCGCATGGACGACGATCGAGCCGGCGAAATCGTGGAACTCGTCGCCGGTCAGCCCCTTGATCCAGGCCTGGATGCCGAAGCGCTGGTTCCAGGCGACGCCTTCGAACAGCGGGTAGACCAGGCCCACGATGACGGCGGTCGCGATCAGCTGCGGGCCGAAGCGGGCGCGTTCGGCGATGCCGCCGGAGATGATGGCCGGGATGGCCGCGGCGAACGTGAGCAGGAAGAAGAACTTCACCAGGTCGTAGCCGTTGCGGGCCACCAGCTGCTCGGCGCCGACCAGGAAGGACGTGCCGTAGGCGACGGCGTAGCCGACCAGGAAATAGGCGACCGTGGACACCGAGAAGTCGACCAGGATCTTGACGAGCGCGTTGACCTGGTTCTTCTTGCGGACCGTGCCCAGCTCCAGGAAGGCGAATCCCGAATGCATGGCCAGGACCATGATGGCGCCCAGCAGGATGAACAGGACGTCCGAGCCCTGTTTTAGTGCTTCCATGGTGACCCCTTTGGATGAAATGCTTGGTTGTGGTGCGTTCTGGCGGCCATTCGCGGGGCCGCACCAAAACTAAGCAAAAAGTGCGCCGGGATCGTGCGTGCACCGGCGCGCCCTAGAATCCCGGGTCTCTTGGAAGCATTTCTCGTCTCGACGGGCATCGTCGCCCTGGCGGAGATGGGCGACAAGACGCAGCTGCTCTCGCTGGTCCTGGCCGCCCGGTTCCGCAAGCCCTGGCCGATCGTCCTGGGCATCCTCGTCGCCACCCTGGTGAACCACGCCCTCGCTGGCGCGGTCGGCGCCTGGGTCACGCAGTGGCTCGGCCCGCAGGCGCTGCGCTGGGTGCTGGGCGTGTCCTTCATCGCCATGGCCGGCTGGATGCTCATCCCCGACAAGCTGGACGAGGACGACACGGCGAAGGTGCCGCGCTTCGGCGTGTTCGGCACCACGCTGGTCGCCTTCTTCCTCGCGGAGATGGGCGACAAGACGCAGGTGGCCACCGTGGTGCTGGCCGCGCGCTTCGACGCCTGGGCGGCGGTCGTGGCGGGCACGACGCTGGGAATGATGCTGGCGAACGCCCCCGTGGTGTGGTTCGGCGAGCGCATCACGCGCCGCGTGCCGATCCGGGCGGTGCACGTCGTCGGCGCCCTCGTCTTCGCGGTCCTCGGGGTGCTGGCCCTCGTGTCCTGAGGCTGGCTATACTCGGGCCCAGCGCCGATTTGCCTCGCTTGCGGGCGCTCAATAAATACCGCTAAAGATGGAGCCGAACCCGGCCCGCTTTCGCGGCCGGGTTTTTCGTTTCCACCATGACCTTCGTCGCCACGCCCCGGTCCATGTCGTTCGACGCGCCGCTCGCGCTGCAGAGCGGCGCCTCGATCCGCGGCTACTCGCTCGCCTACGAGACCTATGGCACCCTCAACGCCGAGCGCAGCAATGCCGTCCTGATCTGCCATGCCCTCAACGCCTCGCACCACGTGGCCGGCGTCTACGAGGGACAGGAGAAATCCGAGGGCTGGTGGGACACCATGATCGGCCCCGGCAAGCCGGTGGACACCGACCGCTTCTTCGTCATCGGCGTGAACAACCTGGGCTCCTGCTTCGGCTCCACCGGGCCGATGCACGTCAATCCGGACACCGGCCGCGTCTACGGCGCCGACTTCCCGGTGGTGACGGTCGAGGACTGGGTGAATGCGCAGGCGCGGCTGCTCGATGCGCTGGGCATCCAGTCGCTGGCGGCCGTCATGGGAGGCAGCCTCGGCGGCATGCAGGCCTTGTCGTGGACGCTGCAGTATCCGCAGCGCGTGCGGCATGCGGTGGTGGTGGCGAGCGCGCCCAACCTCAACGCCGAGAACATCGCGTTCAACGAAGTCGCCCGCCGTGCGATCGTCACCGACCCGGACTTCCACGGCGGCCACTTCTACCGGCACAACGTGATCCCCAAGCGCGGGCTGCGCATCGCGCGGATGATCGGCCACATCACCTACCTGTCCGACGACGTCATGAACGAGAAGTTCGGGCGCCAGCTCCGGGAAGGCCTCGACCTGCGCTACACCACGCAGGACATCGAGTTCCAGATCGAGAGCTACCTGCGCCACCAGGGCGACAAGTTCAGCGAGTACTTCGACGCCAACACCTACCTGCTGATCACGCGGGCGCTCGACTACTTCGACCCGGCCAAGCGCACCAACGGCCACCTGGCCAAGGCGCTGGCGGTGGCCACCGCCAAGTTCCTGCTGGTGAGCTTCAGCACCGACTGGCGCTTCTCGCCGGCGCGCAGCCGCGAGATCGTCAAGGCGCTGCTGGACAACCGGCGCGACGTCAGCTACGCCGAGATCGATGCGCCGCACGGGCACGACGCCTTCCTGCTGGAGGACGCGCGCTACCTGGCGGTCGTGCGGTCCTACTTCGAGCGCATCGCGGCCGAATCGCCGGCGAACGTGCGCGAGCTGCCCGCGGGAGCCGTGCTGTGACGGACAAGGCCACCTTGCATTCGATCGCGCGGCTCGTTCCCGTCGGTTCGCGCGTTCTCGACCTCGGCTGCGGCGACGGCGCGCTGCTGGACCACCTGCAGCGAGAGCGCGGCTGCAGCGGCTACGGCATCGAACTCGCCGACGAGAACGTGCTGGCCTGCGTGAAGCGGGGCGTCAACGTGATCCAGCTGAACCTGGACCAGGGCCTGTCGCTGTTCGACGACGACACCTTCGACGTGGTGCTGCAGATCGACACGCTGCAGCACCTGCGCAACGCCGAGACCATGCTGCGCGAGACCGCGCGGGTCGGCAAGCTGGGCATCGTGGCCTTCCCCAACTTCGCGCACTGGCCGAACCGGCTCTCGATCGTGCGCGGCCGCATGCCCGTCACCAAGCGCCTGCCCTACCAGTGGTACGACACGCCCAACATCCGCGTCGGCACCTTCAAGGACTTCGAGGTGCTCGCCACCAAGAACCGCCTGGTGGTGCTGGATTCCTTCGGCCTGCAGGACGGCGAGGAGCGGCGCTTCCTGCCGAATCTCACCGCCGGCACCGCGGTCTTCAAATTCGAGCGCGGATGATTTAGGATGCGTGCATCGGGAACACAGCCTCCCGGTTTCCCAGACGGTGTCCCGTCCAAGCGCTGGCAACCCTCCGTTGGACTGACCATGGACACCGCATTGCCTTCCATTTCCCCCGCAGAACTCATCCCGCGACTCGGCCGCGCCGACGCGCCCTTGCTGCTCGACGTGCGCCGGCGCGCCCGTTTCGACCCCGCCACCTCCCTCCTCCCCGGCGCCCGCTACTGCGCGCCGGAAGACGTCGCCGCCTTCGCCCGCCGCGAGGCACCGCGCGAGGTCGTCGTGTACTGCGTGTACGGCCACGAGGTGAGCCACGGGGCGACGCAGCTCCTGCGCGACGCCGGCTGGAACGCCCGTTACCTGCAGGGCGGCATCGAGGGCGGAGAGGCCGGCGTCGACCGGCTGGAGGACATCGGCCGCTGGCGCGGCACGCCGCTGCCGCGCATGGCCAAGCGGCCGGACCTCGGCGTCACGGGCGAGCGCCCTTCGCGCTGGATCACGCGCGCGCGGCCCAAGATCGACCGCATCGCCTGCCCCTGGCTGATCCTGCGTTTCATCGACCCGCGTGCGCAGTTCTTCTATGCGCCGGCGGACGAAGTGTTCGCGCAGGCGAAGAAGCTGGACGCGATCCCGTTCGACATCGAGAACGCGCCGATCTCGCACGTCTGGGAGCGCTGCAGCTTCGATGCGCTGCTGCAGGCCTTCGATCTGCGGCTGCCGGCGCTCGATGCGCTGGCGGCGATCGTGCGCGGCGCCGACACCAGCCGGCTGGACCTCACCGCGCAAAGCGGCGGGCTGCTCGCGCTGTCGCTGGGCCTGTCGCGCCTGCACGCCGACGACCACGCCATGCTGCAGGCGGCGCTGCCGCTGTACGACGCCTTGTACGCCTGGTGCCGTGAAGGCCGGGGCGAGACGCACAGCTGGACGGCGCACGCGGCGGCCGCGGCATGAGCGCGGTGATCGTGGAAACGCCCGGGGCGGCGCTTGCGCCGGCCGCGGTGAGTTTCGCGGAGGCTTTCCGCTTCTGGCTGAAGCTGGGGTTCATCAGCTTCGGCGGTCCGGCCGGGCAGATCGCGATCATGCACCGCGAACTGGTGGAGCAGAGGCGCTGGATCAGCGAGCGGCGCTTCCTGCACGCGCTGAACTACTGCATGCTGCTGCCCGGTCCCGAGGCCCAGCAGCTCGCCACCTACATCGGCTGGCTGATGCACCGCACCTGGGGCGGCATCGTCGCCGGCGGGCTGTTCGTGCTGCCCTCGCTGTTCATCCTGGTCGGGCTCGGCTGGGTGTACCTCGCCTTTGGCGACGTGAACTGGGTCGCGGGCCTGTTCTACGGCATCAAGCCCGCCGTCGCCGCGATCGTGCTGCATGCGGTGTGGCGCATCGGCAGCCGCACGCTGCGCAGTCCGCGGCAGGTGCCGCTGCTGTGGGCGATCGCGCTCGGCAGCTTCGTGGCGATCGCCTGGCTCAAGGTGCCGTTCCCCTGGATCGTGCTGGCCGCCGGCTTGATCGGGTTCTTCGGATCGCGCTTCGCGCCGGGGCAGTTCGCCGGCGGCGGCGGGCATGCCGGCGGCGGCCGCAGCTGGGGCCCGGCGCTGATCGACGACGACACGCCGACGCCTGCGCACGCACGCTTCAGCCGGTCGCACCTGCTGGCCATCGCCGCCGTCGGTGCGTTGCTGTGGCTGTTGCCGATGGGCATGCTGGTCGCGGTGCACGGCTGGCAGGGCACGCTGGCGCAGATGGGTTGGTTCTTCACCAAGGCGGCCCTGCTCACGTTCGGCGGCGCCTATGCCGTGCTGCCGTACGTGTACCAGGGTGCGGTGGAGCACCACCAGTGGCTGACCGGGCCGCAGATGATCGACGGCCTGGCGCTCGGCGAAACGACGCCCGGGCCCCTCATCATGGTCGTCGCTTTCGTCGGTTTCGTCGGCGGCTGGACACGGCAGGTGCTCGGGCCGGACGCGCTGTTCCTGGCCGGCGCGCTCGCGGCCACCGTGGTGACCTGGTTCACCTTCCTCCCCTCGTTCCTGTTCATCCTGGCCGGCGGGCCGCTGGTGGAATCCACGCACGGGCAGCTGCGCTTCACGGCGCCGCTGACGGCGATCACCGCCGCCGTGGTCGGCGTGATCGCGACGCTGGCGCTCTTCTTCCTGGACCACATCGCGCGCGCGGCGCCGACGCCGGGCTGGCCGGTCGACCTGGTGTCGCTGGCGCTCACCGCGGCGGCGGCGGTCGCACTGTTCCGCTTCAAGCTCGGGGTGATCCCGGTGATCGCCGGGTGCGCGCTGGTGGGCATGGCGCTGCGGCTGGCGGGCCTGGCCTGAGCGCCGCCGGAATAGCGGTCATTCCCGCATTCGCAGGGCCGGCCGCCTCCGCTATCCTGCGGCCATGAACATCCTGATCACCGGCGGTGCCGGCTTCCTCGGCGCCCGGCTGGCGCGCGCGCTGCTCGCCGCGGGCAGCTTCACCCTGCGCGGCGCCGCCCCGCGCCGCATCGAACAGGTCGTGCTGGCCGACCGCGGGCCCGCGCCGGCCGACCTGCTGGCCGACCCGCGCGTGCGCAGCGTGCAAGGCGACCTGATCGAGCTGGTGCAGCAGCGCGCGCTGCCGGCTGCCGGCACCGACGCCGTCTTCCACCTGGCGGCCGCCGTCAGCGGCGAATGCGAAGCCGATTTCGAGCTGGGCATGCGCAGCAACCTCGACACCACGCGCGCGTTGCTGGAAGCCTGCCGCGCGCTAGGCACCTCGCCGGTGTTCGTGTTCGCCAGCTCCCTGGCCGTGTTCGGCCAGGCGCCGGGCCAGCCGCCGCTGGGCACGATGCACGACGACACGCTGCCGACGCCGCAGGGCAGCTACGGCATCCAGAAGTTCATCTGCGAACAACTGGTGGCCGACTACACGCGCAAGGGTTTCGTCGCCGGCCGCAGCGTGCGGCCGATGACGGTGGTGGTGCGACCCGGGCGCCCGAACGGCGCGGCTTCCGGCTTTTTCAGCGGCATGATCCGCGAGCCCCTGGCCGGCGAACGCGCGCGCGTGCCGGTGCCGCCGGAAACACCGGTGGCGCTGGCCTCGCCCTCGCGCACCATCGAAGGCTTCGTGCGCGCGGCGACCGCATCCGACGCGGAATGGGGCCCGCGCACCGCGATCAACCTGCCTTCGCTCTCGACCACCGTCGGCGACATGGCCGCAGCGCTGGAACGCGTCGCCGGCAAGGAAGCCACATCGCTGCTGGACTGGGAGAACGACCCCGCCATCGAGAAGCTGGTGCGCAGCTGGCCCGGCAGCGTGGCGTGGGACCGTGCGCGCGGCCTCGGGCTGCAGGCCGATCCCGACTTCGCGTCCATCGTGCGCGACTACGTGGCGGAGAACCGCTCCGCCGTGCGCCTTTCGGTGGGTTGAGGACGCCGTGCCCAAGTTCGCCGCCAACCTGTCCATGCTCTACCCGGAGCTGCCCTTCCTGGAGCGCTTCGAGGCCGCCGCGCGCGACGGCTTCCGCGCGGTCGAGTACCTGTTCCCGTACGAGTACGAGGCGCGCGAACTGGCGGCGCGGCTGAAGGACCACGGGCTGCATCAGGTGTTGTTCAATGGCGCGCCGGGCCAGTGGGCCAGCGGCGAGCGCGGCATGGCGTGCCTGCCCGGGCGGGAGCAGGAGTTCCAGGAGAGCATCGTGCAGGCGCTGCGCTATGCCGAAGCCTTGTCCTGCCCGCGCATCCACGTCATGGGCGGCCTGGTGCCGGAGGGCATGGAGCGCAGCGAAGTGCGCGCCACCTATGTCGGCAACATCCGCCACGCGGCGCGCGAGGCGGCCCGGCAGGGCGTGAACCTGCTGCTGGAGCCGATCAACACGCGCGACATCCCGCGCTTCTTCCTCAACCGGCAGGACCACGCGCACGAGCTGGTCGCGGAGATCGGCGCCCTGAACGTGCAGGTGCAGATGGACCTGTACCACTGCCAGATCGTCGAAGGCGACGTGGCGATGAAGATCCGCCAGTACCTCCCCACGGGGAAGGTCGGCCACTTCCAGATCGCCGGCGTGCCGCAGCGGCACGAGCCCGACGTTGGCGAGCTGAACTACCCGTACCTGTTCTCGGTGATCGACGAGGTCTCGGCGGCCTGCGGCTGGGACGGCTGGGTGGGTTGCGAGTACCGGCCGGCGCGCGGCGCCGAACCCGGCGGCACCAGCGCGGGGCTGGGCTGGATGCGCGGCCTCACTGCTTCTTCATGATGTTGATGTTGCCGTCGGCCTCGAGGATCGCCATGCGCATGTCCTCGATCTGGCAGTCGGCCCCGCGCAGCGCCTTCTCGACGTCCGAGCGCGGCACGCGCTGGTGCAGCAGCACGTCGTCGTAGATCACGCCGTCGCGGCCGATCAGCACCGGTTTGCCCTGCAGCACCGCGTCGGCCTTCTGGCTGCGCGCGGTGAGGAAGGCGATCACGACGTCGAGCAGAACGAGCGTCGCCGCGACGATCAATCCGCCGGGCAGCGATTCGTCGCCGCCGCCCAGCGACCCGGTGACGCCCTCGGCCAGCAGCATCACCACGATCAGGTCGAAGGGGGTGAACTGGCCCACGGTCCGCTTGCCCGTGATGCGCACCATCACCAGCAGGACCAGGTAGACGACGCTGGCGCGCACGACGAATTCCCACCAGGGGGCTTGCATGTCGAACATGGCTCTTCCTTTGTTCTGGGTGGATGACTCTGCAGTGAGTGGACCAGCAGACGCGCCATGAACGTGTGGGAGTGCCGCGCGTGGGCTTGTCGGCGCTCTGGCATCCTCGCGCCATGGCCCTGACGCTCGCCACCGCCGTGCACAGCGAACTCGTCGTGAAGAAGAGCCGCTTCATCGGCTGCGTGCAGCCGGTGGCCGGGCGTGCCGAGGCGCTCGTCGTGGTGGACGCCCTGCGCGTGCAGCATCCCGGGGCCGCGCATGTCTGCTGGGCCTTGCTGGCAGGGGGCCAGTCGGCCGCGAACGACGACGGCGAACCCGGCGGCACGGCCGGGCGGCCGATGCTGGAGGTCCTGCGCCACCAGCAGCTCGAGGGCGTGCTGGCGACCGTGGTGCGCTACTTCGGCGGCATCAAGCTCGGGGCCGGCGGCCTGGTGCGCGCGTACACCGACGCCGTCGCCCAGGCCTTGCTGCATGCCGAGAAGAAGCCGCTGCGGCGCACGCTCACCTTCCGCTGCGCGGTGGCCTACGCCCTGGAAGGCATGGTGCGGCGCGAGGTGCAGGCCGCCGGCGCGGTGCTCGGGCCGGTGCTGCACGGCGATGCGGTCGAAGTGAGCTTCAGCGTCGACGAGGATGCGGCGGCCGCGCTGCGAGCCCGCCTGGAAGACGCCAGCCAGGGCAGCCTGCGCTGGCTGGACGCGGCCTGAGTCAGGCGGCGAGCTGCTTCAGGAATTCCTGCGCGGCGGCCGGCGCGCGCTCCTTCGCCCCGTTGATGAAGAAGACGAAGGCTTCGTTCGCCTCGGCGAGCCGCGTCCACTCGCGCGCGCCTTTCACCCAGGTCGTGATCTCCTCCGGCGCGTAGCCGGTGGGCCGGTCCGCTTCGCTGCGCATCAGGCGCAGGTAGGCCAGCGGGCTGCGCGCGTGCGGGATGGAGGGGAACTTGTCCGAATCCGTGTAGACCGTGGTGCAGTCGTGGCGTGCCAGCAGGTCCAGGAAGGCTTCGGTCGCGAAGCTCGGGTGGCGCACGTCCAGCACGTGGCGCAGCGGCCGGCCTGCCACCTCGCGCGGCAACAGGCGCAGGAAGTCCTCGAGGTCGTCGGGGCGGAACGGCGTCGTGGGCATCAGCTGCCACAGGATCGGTCCGAGCTTGTCGCCCAGCTCCGCGATGCCGCTGCCGATGAAGCGCTCGACGCCTTCCTGCGCGCCGGCGAGCTCGCGCCGGTGCGTGGTGAAGCGGTGCGCCTTGAGCGAGAACACGAACCCGTCCGGCGTCTCGTCGCGCCACTTGGCGAACGTGGCGGGCTTGAAGGTGCTGTAGAAGGTGCCGTTGACCTCGATGGCGGTGAGCTGCCGGCTCGCGTAGTGCAGCTCGCGGCTGTGCGGCAGCCCCGCGGGATAGAAATTGTTCCGCCAGGGCTCGAAGGTCCAGCCGCCGACGCCGACGTGGATGCGGGGTTTCATGGGGGCGCGTACAGTGGGGCATCCGCATTCTTCACCGAAAAGCCCTGCCATGAATGCTCCCCGCGACATTCCCTCCACCCTGCTCGACAGCGCCGCCGTCCTGGACCAGGTCACGCGCCAGTGGGACGGCGACATCGTCCGCCAGCTGACCGACTACATCGCCATCCCGGCCAAGTCGCCGAACTTCGATCCGGACTGGGCGCAGCACGGCTACATCGAGACGGTGCTGCGCAACGCCGCGGCCTGGGTGGAGGCGCAGAAGGTCGACGGATTGAAGCTGGAGATCGTGCGCCTGCCGGGCCGCACGCCGGTGCTGTTCTTCGAGGTCGAGGGGACCAAGGCCGACGCCCGGCAGACCGTGCTGATGTATGGCCACCTGGACAAGCAGCCCGAGTTCACCGGCTGGCGCGCCGACCTCGGGCCGTGGACGCCGAAGTACGAGGACGGCAAGCTGTTCGGGCGCGGTGGCGCCGACGACGGCTATGCGGTCTACGCCAGCATCGCCGCGGTGCAGGCGCTGAAGGCGCAGGGCAAGCCGCATCCGCGCATCGTCGGCCTCGTGGAGACCTGCGAGGAATCCGGCTCGCACGACCTGCTGCCCTACGTCGACGCGCTGCGGCCGCGGCTGGGCGACGTCGGGCTGGTGATCTGCCTCGACTCGGGCGCCGGCAACTACGACCAGCTGTGGCTCACGACCTCGCTGCGCGGCCTGGCCGGCGGGACGCTGAAGGTGCAGATCCTGACCGAAGGCGTGCACTCGGGCGACGCCTCGGGCCTGGTGCCCTCCAGCTTCCGCATCATGCGGCAGGTGCTGGACCGGCTGGAGGACAGCAAGACGGGCCGCCTGTTGCCGGCCAGCTTCCATTGCGAGGTGCCCGCCGACCGGCTGGCGCAGGCGAAGGCCACGGCCGCGATCCTGGGCGAGGAGGTGTACAAGCGTTTCCCCTGGGCGCATGCCGATTGCGGCGGCGCGGTGCAGACGGCGCTCCCGACCACCACCGACCCGGTGCAGGCGCTGATCAACCGCACCTGGACGCCGACGCTGTCGGTCACCGGGGCGGAAGGCTTCCCGGCGATGCAGGACGCCGGCAACGTGCTTCGGCCCTACACCGCCTTCAAGCTGTCGCTGCGCCTGCCGCCGCTGATCGACGCGGCCGCGGCCGTGCAGGAGCTCAAGACGCTGCTGGAAGACAACGCGCCCTACCAGGCCAAAGTCACCTTCGAGACCAACGGCGCGGCCTCCGGCTGGAACGCGCCGGCCACCACGCCGTGGTTCGAACGGGCCCTGAACGCCGCTTCCCTGGCCCATTTTGGTGCGCCGGTCGGCTACATCGGGCAAGGCGGCACGATCCCGCTGATGAACATGCTCAGCCAGGGCTTCCCGACGGCGCAGATGATGGTCTGCGGCGTGCTCGGCCCGCGCAGCAACGCCCACGGCCCGAACGAGTTCCTGCACGTTCCCTACGCCAAGCGCCTGACGGCGGCGGTGGCGGAGGTGATGGCGCAGATGCCCTGAGCGGGACCACCCAAACGGGCCATTGACACGGGCATCGGTGCGGCCATCATTCCGCACCGATGAGAACGCCCGGTTCCGATTCCACCCTGACCACGTACACCGCCAGCGACGGTGACAACCTCGCCGTGCAGGACTGGCCCCTGCCCGAGGAGGCGCAGCCGCGCGCGCTGGTGCTGGTGGTGCACGGCCTGGGCGAACACGCGGGCCGCTACGACGCCTTCGCGCGCCGCCTCAACGCCTGGGGCTTCGCGGTGCGCGGCTACGACCAGCACGGCCACGGCGAATCCGGCGGCCCGCGCGGCGGCCTGCCGCAGTCCGGCCGGCTGATCGACGATCTGGGCGACCTGGTCGAAAGCACGCGCGCCCGCATGCCGGGCGTGCCGCTGGTGCTGCTCGGGCACAGCATGGGCGGCGTGGTCGCGGCGGGCTTCGTCGCGCGCGCCGTGGCGCCGGTGGATGCGCTGGTGCTGTCGTCGCCGGCGCTGGCCACGCGCCTGAACGCGGTCCAGAAGCTGCTGATGGCGATCGTGCCGCGGATCGCGCCGAACCTGGCCGTGTCCAACGGGCTCGATCCGCAGTGCCTGTCGCACGATCCCGCCGTGGTCGAGGCCTACCGCAAGGACCCGCGGGTGCACGACCGCGTGACCGGCCGGCTGGCACGGTTCATCCAGGACGAGGGCGAGCGCGTCCGCGCCAGCGCCCCCCGGTGGGAGCTGCCGACGCTGCTGCTCTATGCCGGCGACGACCGCATCGTCGACCCGGACGGCAGCGTGATGTTCGCGGAGCACGCGCCGCGCGAGGTCGTCACCACGCGCTGCTTCCCCACGCTGTGGCACGAGATCTTCAACGAGCGCGACGCCGACCCGGTGTTCGAGGCGCTCAGGCAGTGGCTGGACGCGCGTTTCTGAACGCCAGCCAGCCCAGCCCGCCCATCACCAGCGCCAGCGGCACGAGCGAACCGACGTTCAGCAGCGTCCAGCCCTGCGTGGTGACCAGCACGCCGGAGGCGAACGAGGTGAACGCCAGCGTGGCGAAGATGAAGAAGTTCAGCGCCGCCTGCGCCCTGTCCTTCTCCTCCGGTGCATAGGTGGTCAGCGCCAGCGTGGTGCTGCCGGTGAAGAGGAAGTTCCAGCCCACGCCCAGCAGGAACAGCGCGATGGTGAAGTTGTGCAGCTCCACGCCGGCCAGCGCGATCGCGATGCAGCCGAGGTTGAGCGCCGCGCCGACGGTCATCACCGGCAGCGTGCCGAAGCGCTTGATCAGGTGGCCGGTGAAGAAGCCGGGCGCGAACATCCCGATCACGTGCCACTGCAGCACGAAGGCCGCGTCGCCGAAGGGCAGCCCGCACTGCTGCATGGCCAGCGGCGTCGCGGCCATCAGCAGGTTCATCACGCCGTAGCCGAGCGCGCCCGCCAGGGCCGCGACGAGGAAGGCTGGCTGCCGCATCAGCTGCGCGACCGAACGGCCGCTGCGCGCCGTGCCGCGGGGCGGCGCCGGCGGGAATCGCATGAACGCCAGCACGACCATCGCCAGCACGGCCACGCCGGCGAGTGCCAGGTAGGCGCCGGCGAAGGGCACCGTCGCCCAGTCGCGCGTGCTGGAGGCGAGGTTGGGTCCGATGACCGCGCCGAGCAGTCCGCCCGCCATCACCAGCGACACCGCCTTCTCGCGCATGGCGGGTTCGGCGAGTTCGGCCGAGGCGAAGCGGTACAGCCCGCCATTGGCGCTGTAGTAGCCGGCCAGGACCGTGCCGGCGCAGACGAGCCAGAAGTTGGCGGTGGTGATCGCATAGGCGCACAGCAGCGCGGAACCTGCCGCCACCAGCAGCCCGAGCTGGAAGGCGCGCTGGCGGCCGAAGCGGGCCTGCGAGCGCGCGACCAGGCCGGTGAACAGGGCGCTGCCGACCACGTAGCCCATGACGGGCACCGTGGCCATCCAGCCGTACGGCGCCAGCGCCAGCCCCACCAGGCCGTTGATGGCGATGAAGGTGACGTTGTTGGTGAGGAAGAGGCCCTGCAGCAGGGCGAGCAGCCAGAGGTTGCGGTTCATGCGGCGGCCAGGGTGAGCACCGCCAGGGCGGCGAGCGGCGCGGTTTCGGCGCGCAGCACGCGCGGACCCAGCCGCACCGGCGTCCAGCCGCGCGCGAAGGCGGCCTCTTCTTCCGGCGGCGCCAGTCCGCCTTCCGGGCCGCTGAGGAGCGTGATCTCGGTGCGGTCGCCAGCCGCCGGGACGACGGGCTGGCTGCCGTCGCGCAGCGACAGCACGAGCCCGGCCGGGGCGCTGCCGGCCAGCCAGACGGGGAAGGCTTGCACCGGGTGCACCGCCGGCACGCGGTTGCGTCCGCTCTGCTCGCACGCGGCGATGGCCACGCCCTGCCAGTGCGCCTGCTTCTTCTGCGCGCGCTCGCCGGAAAGGCGCAGCACGCTGCGCTCGGTCACCAGCGGCTGGATGGAGGCCACGCCGAGCTCCGTCGCCTTCTCCACCAGCCAGTCCATGCGTTCGTTGGCGGGCATGCCCACGGCCAGGTGGACGGCCACGGCCGCTTCGCATTCGACCGGCCGGTGCGCGCCGACCTCGACCCGCACCTCGCTGCGGCCCATGTGCTCGACCACGGCCTGGTACTCGCCGCCGCGCCCGTCGAACAGCGTGATGCCGTCGCCGGGCTGCAGGCGCAGCACCTGCACGTGGCGGGCCGCGCCCGGCGGCAGCGCCAGTCGGGCACCGGCGGCGAGCGGCAGCGCGCAGTGGATGCGCGGCACTAGACGCGCCCGAAGGCGAAGCCGGTGACGGCGTCGCTGCCCTCCACCTGGTCGATCAGGCGGGCCAGCGGCGCCAGCTCGCGGTAGCGGCTGGTGGTCGCGCGGATGTAGGCGATGAAGCGCGGCGCATCGGCCAGGTACTTGGGCTTGCCGTCGCGCAGCGTCAGCCGCGCGAAGATGCCGGCGACCTTCAGGTGGCGCTGCAGGCCCATCCACTCGACGCCGCGGTAGAACTCGCCGAAGTCGGCATCCACCGGCAGCCCGGCCTTCTGGGCCTTCTGCCAGTAGCGCACGGTGATGTCCAGCACGAACTCCTCGTCCCAGCTCAGGAAGGCGTCGCGCATCAGGCAGGCGATGTCGTACGTGATGGGGCCGTGCACCGCGTCCTGGAAGTCCAGCACGGCCAGGCGCGGCTCCGCGGGATCGCGCGGGATCATCAGGTTGCGCGGCATGAAGTCGCGGTGCACGTAGACGCTGGGCGCGGCCAGGTTGCGTTCCACGATCAGGCGGAACTGCGACTCCAGCGTCTCGCGGGCACTGCCTTCCAGCTGCACGCCGCGATGCTTCGCCAGGTACCAGTCGGGGAACAGCGCCAGCTCGCGCGCCAGCAGGGGCTGGTCATAAGGTGGCAGCACGCCGGGCCTGGACGCCAGCTGCCAGGCGACGAGCGCATCGACCGCGCGCTGGTAAAGCGCCTGGTTGGCCGCGGGCCGGGCGGCATCCACCACTTCGATCATGGTCTGCGAGCCGACGTCGTCGAGCAGCATGAAACCCTGCGGGGCGTCCCAGGCCAGCACGCGCGGGACGTAAAGCCCGGCCTCGGCCATCAGCCCGGCGACCTTGACGAAGGGCGCGCAGTCTTCCCGGTCCGGCGGGGCGTCCATGATGATGTAGGTGGCGGCGTCCGCGCCGTCGACGCGCAGGTAGCGCCGGAAGCTGGCATCCGCCGAGGCGGGGCGCACGGTTTCGGCGCGCAGCCCGTGCGCGGGCGCCACGCCCGCGAGCCAGGCCCGGAAGGCGGCCTCGCGCTGCGGGTCGCTCCAGGCGACCTCCGCCTGCTGGGGGGCGGGGCCGGGGGAGTGCTGCTTGGGATCGCTCATGGATAATCGATTCTACAAATCCAACATGGCCTCGCCGGACGAGCCGGCTGCCGGGGTTCCCCAAGCCTCCATGCATCACCCAAGAAACAAGGCGTCCTCCGCCCGCTTCGCCCTGACCCCGGTGGCCCTGGTCGTGGCGTCGCTGCTGCAGCCGGTGGCGGCCCAGGAACCGTCGGCCGAACCCTCGCCGCGCCTGCGGGCCACGCCGCAACTGCGCGAGGACATCCCGTCCGACGTGCGCCCGCAGCTGCCCACCTTCGTCGAGGGCCAGCGGATCCAGGGCCGCACGGAGCTGGAAACCATCGTCGAGGGCGACGCGGAGCTGCGCCGCGGCGACACGATCATCCGCGCCCGCCGGCTCGAGTACCACCAGGCCGACGACCTGGCGCGCGCCACCGGCGACGTGCGCATCAACAAGGCCGGCAACATCTTCGAAGGCCCGTTGCTGGAGCTGGAGGTGGAGGCCTTCCAGGGCTTCTTCAACGAGCCGCGCTACCGCTTCCTGCGCAACGATGCCTATGGGGAGGCGTCGCGCGTCGACTTCATCGACGAGGACCGCGCGGTCATCCGCAACGCAACCTACACCACCTGCCAGCGCCAGCCGGGGCCCAGCTGGATGCCGGACTGGATCCTGCGCGCCGACTCGATCGCCATCGACCAGGCCAGCGAGACCGGCGTGGCCAAGGGCGCGGTGCTGAGCTTCATGGGGCTGCCGATCCTGCCGGTGCCGTCCCTCAGCTTCCCGCTGGGCGACAAGCGCAAGTCGGGCGTGCTGCCGCCCACGATCGGGCTGGACAACCGCAGCGGCCTCGAAGTGACGCTGCCGTACTACTGGAACATCGCGCCCAACCGCGACGCCACGCTGTACCCGACGCTGATGTCGCGGCGAGGCATCGACATGGGCGCGGAGTTCCGTTACCTGGAGCCGAGCTACAACGGCGAGTGGCGGGCGAACTTCCTGCCCAACGACAAGTTGCGCGACCGCGACCGCTGGGGCTACTCGATCCAGCATTACCAGACGTCGCTGCAGCTGCCGCTGCTGTCGTCGACCAGCCTCTATGCCAACCTGAACCGCGTCAGCGACGACGACTACTGGCGGGACTTCTCGCGCAACTCGGCTTCGCTCACCCAGCGGCTGCTGTCGAACGACGCCGGGCTGTCGTGGGGCATCTCCGACGTCTCCTTCAGCTTCCGCACGCTGAAATGGCAGACCTTGCAGGATCCGGCCAGCATCATCGTGCCGCCGTACGACCGCTCGCCGCAGCTGACGGCGCGGCAGACGCGGGCCAACCTGTGGGGCGGCCTCGAGACGTACTGGGAGGCGGACACCACGCGGTTCTCGTCCGACCCGTCCCTCACGTCGCAGCCGAACGCGCGCCGCAACTACGTGTACGGGCAGGTCAGCCGGCCCTGGCAGGCGCCCGGCTGGTTCGTGATCCCGAAGGCGCAGCTGCACGCGCGCAACTACGACTTCGACGCCCCGACCGCGGCGGGCCAGACCCGCGCCAGCGTGGTCGTCCCGACGTTCAGCCTGGACAGCGGGCTGGTGCTGGAGCGCCAGACCAACCTGTTCGGAACCGCCTTCCTGCAGACGCTCGAGCCGCGCGCGTTCTACGTCTACACGCCGTTCCGCGACCAGAACCGGCTGCCGAACTACGACTCGGGGCTGACGGACTTCAACTTCGCGACGATCTACATCGAGAACCCGTTCATCGGGCACGACCGCATCGCGGACAACAACCTGCTGACGCTGGGGGCGACCACGCGGCTGCTGGATCCGACCACCGGCGCCGAAGCGGCGAAGTTCGCCGTCGCCCAGCGGCTGCGCTTCAAGGACCAGCTCGTCACGCTGCCCGGCACGCCGGCCGTGAGCGAACGCCTGTCGGACCTGCTGTTCGGGGCTTCCGTGAACTTCACGCCGGAGTGGGGCGGCGAGGGCGTGGTCCAGTTCAACCCCAAGACCCGCCGCTCGGTGCGTTCGACGGTGGGCGTGCGCTACAGCCCCGGGCCGTTCCGCGTCGTGAGCGCGGCCTACCGGCTGCAGCGCGGCTACAGCGAGCAGGTCGACATCGGCTGGCAGTGGCCCCTCAACGACCTCTGGGAAGACCGGCGCGGTCCTTCCAGCGGTGCCGGGGGCAGCTGCCAGGGCCGCTGGTACAGCGTGGGCCGCCTGAACGTCAGCCTGCGCGAGCGCCGCCTGGTGGAAGGGCTGCTGGGACTGGAATACGATGCCGGCTGCTGGATCGGCCGGGTCGTCGTCGAGCGTTTCCAGACGGGCTCGTCGACGTCCAACAAGCGGATCCTGTTCCAGCTGGAGTTCAACGGCTTCAGCCGCCTGGGCGCCAATGCGCTGCAGTCGCTCAAGCAGAATATCCCCCGCTACCAGTACCTGCGCGAGCAAGTCAGCACGCCCAGCCGCTTCAGCAATTACGACTAGAGTGCAAGCACGATGAACATCCGACTCCTGGCCGTCCTGGGCCTCTCCTGCGCCACGCTGGCCCTGCCGGCCGCGGCGCAGTTGCGCGCGACGCCGCAGTTCGGCGCCAGCCGGCCCGCGCAGGCCCCCAGCGGGCCCCGCCCGGCCGACTTCATCGTCGCGGTGGTCAACTCCGAGCCGATCACCAACAACGAGGTGCGCAGCCGCATGGTGCGCTACGAGCAGCAGCTGGCGCAGCAGGGATCGCCGATGCCGCCGCGGCCGCAGCTCGCGCGTGAAGTGCTGGACCGCCTGATCACCGAAAAGGCGCAGCTGCAACTGGCACGCGACGCGGGGATCCGCGCCGACGACGCGCTGGTGGACCAGGCCGAACTGACCATCGCCCGCCAGAACGGCATCGAGGTCCCCGAACTGCGCCGCCGCCTCACGGCCGACGGGGTGGACGTGACCAACTTCCGCAACGACCTGCGCAACCAGATCCTGCTGCAGCGCCTGCGCGACCGCGAGCTGGAACAGCGCGCCAAGGTGACGGAGCTGGACGTCGACAATTTCCTGCGCGAGCAGCAGCAGAACGGCGGCGACCCGGCCCTCACCGAACTGAACCTGGCGCACATCCTGGTGGCCGTGCCGGAAACCGCCACGGAAGCGCAGGTCGCCCCGCTGCAGGCGAAGGCGCAGCAACTGCTGCAGCGCGCCCGCGCCGGCGAAGACTTCGCCAAGCTGGCGCGTGAGAACTCCGACGCGGCCGGCGCCGCCCAGACCGGCGGCGTGGTGGGCACGCGCACGGCGGACCGGCTGCCGCCGCTGTTCGTCGACGCCGTGCGCGACGTGCCGCAGGGCGGCGTCGCCAACATCGTGCGTTCGGCGGCCGGCTTCCACGTGGTCAAGGTGCTGGAGAAGCGCCAGCTCGGAGCCGCCGGCGTCACCGTGACGCAGAACCGTGCCCGTCACATCCTGCTGCGGCCGACCGCGCAGCTGAGCGAAGCCCAGGCGCTGCAGCGCCTGGCCGACTTCAAGAAGCGCGTGCAGGGCGGCCAGGCCGACTTCGCGCAGCTGGCCAAGGACAACTCGCAGGACGCCAGCGCCCGCAACGGCGGCGACCTGGGCTGGGCCAGCCCCGGCATGTTCGTGCCCGAGTTCGAGGAGGCGCTCAACAGCCTGGCCCCCGGGCAGATCGCCGACCCCATCGTCAGCCGTTTCGGCGTGCACCTGATCCAGCTGATGGAGCGCCGCCAGTCCACCATGAGCCCGCGCGAGCAGCGCGAGGTGGTGCGCAACCTGGTGCGCGAGCGCAAGCTCGACGAAGCCTACGTGCAGTGGGCGCAGGAAGTGCGCGGCCGCGCGTACGTGGAGCTGCGCGAGCCGCCGCAGTGACGCGATGAAGCACGTCGCGCGCAAGCGCTTCGGCCAGCACTTCCTGGCCGACGCCGGCGTGATCGACGCCATCGTGCGCGAGATCGCCCCGCGCGCCGGCGACCCGATGGTGGAGATCGGCCCCGGGCTCGCGGCGCTGACGCAGCCCCTGGTGGAGCGCCTCGGCCGGCTGACCGTGGTCGAACTGGACCGCGACCTCGCCGCCCGCCTGCGGCAGCATCCGCAGCTGGAGGTGGTCGAAGCCGATGTGCTGAAGGTGGACTTCAGCGCCCTGGCCGAACGGCTCGGCGCCGCGAAGCTGCGCGTCGTCGGCAACCTGCCCTACAACATCTCCAGCCCGATCCTGTTCCACCTGCTGCAGCACGTGGGGCGCGTGGCCGACCAGCACTTCATGCTGCAGAAGGAAGTGATCGACCGGATGGTCGCGCGGCCGGCGACGTCCGACTACGGTCGCTTGTCCGTGATGCTGCAGTGGCGGTATGCGATGGAGAACGTGCTGTTCGTCCCGCCCGACGCCTTCGATCCGCCGCCCCGGGTCGACAGCGCGGTGGTGCGCATGGTGCCGTTCGCCGACCCGCCGCAGGTGGACGAGGCCCTGCTGTCGCAGCTGGTGCAGGTGGCCTTCAGCCAGCGCCGCAAGATCCTGCGGCACACGCTGGGCCCATGGCTGGAGCAGAAGGGTTTCGCCGGCGACTTCGACGTGCAGCGCCGCGCCGAGGAGGTGCCGGTGGCCGAGTACCTGGCGATCGCCCAGTCCCTTCGGCCTTAGCCGTCATCCCCGCACAGGCGGGGATCCAGGGCGCCCCAAAAGAAGAATGCCCGCGGCTGCGGGCATTTCTTCGAAAGCTCTGGATTCCCGCCTGCGCGGGAAGGACGGGGCTTGCCTCAGGCTGCTGCCAACCAGTACCCCGCGTTGAACGGGCTGCTCATGCGCAGTGCGAGCGGCGAGACGTCCAGGATCTTGTCCGTGGGCATCTTTTCACCTTCGGTCGTGGTGGTGGGGGCGGCCGGCTGCTGCACGGTCTCGCCCTGGGCCTCGTTCGCCCGTTCCGCTTGGCCTTGTTGCGCGGAACGGGCTACCGAAAAGAATAGAAACAGCGGAAGGGGACCTTCCTGTCTGCCCAGTAGTCCGCCGTGTCGCGGAAGATGTCGAGCAGCTGCTCGCGCGCTTCCTTGTCGAACTTGCCGTTGGCCGGGATGTGCTCCAGCACCACGATGAAGCCCGGCTGCGGGCCCGACTTGTGCAGCGGGTCGGTCATGCAGTCGTACAGCGCGTCGAAGTTCTTCCCGAAGTGCTGCGGGAAGGTGAACTGCTGGGCGATCATGTCCAGCACGTCCTGCTTGCTCTGGGCGGTGGCCAGGTTGGCATACAGGAAGTGGTGGCCGAGCGCCGTCGCGGTCTCCTGCAGGTCCTGGACCCGGAAGGCCCGGATGGACTGCACGATGTTGCTGCGGACGCCCTTGATGGGCGTCTCGGAGGGTTCAGGACGAAGTGGTTTTTCCATCTCCGTTTCTTTCTCGGTAGTCAAAAACAGGTCCCGCTTCATTGGGGTCACTCCACGATCTGGCGAAAACTGGCGTAGTGGTCGGCGGTGTAATAACAGGCATGCGGCATCCGCTTCGGGCCTCCGCACACGATGCGCCGGGCGCCCCGGTCGCGTGATCCAGGTGTCTTGACGGTGTATTCGCGGTAGTAGCCGCGCTTCTCGATCGGGAGCAGGCGCTCCCGGTTGCCGAACACCGAACCATCCTTGTCGAACGGGAACGGTCCGCCCTGGCGGATCAGTTCGTAGGTCTCCCGGCCCTGGCGCGGCAGCTCGGTGACACGCACCGTGGCCGTCTTGCCGAAAAGCGCCTCGTCCACGCTGCCCCGGGATTGCGCCTGGGGAACCGCGGTCACCGCGGCGGCCAGGAGAGCGCTAGTCAGCGCTAACTTGATTGCCGCGATGCGAGCCATGGACGGGACCTTCTGGGGAGATCTTCAAGGGACACCAACCGGCCCTTGCGGGCCCGGAAAACTTCTTCAGTACCCGGGTAAACCCGGAAACTTCAAGCGAGCTAGTGTGACGGAAGCGGCCCCAAAAGGCAAGCCGCCTGCCCATTCATTGGGCAGGCGGCAAGGCCATTCGGGGGCGTTCGCGGCACTCTTAAGTTAGTGCCAGCTGTCTAATGAAGCCTTATCGCGCCGCGTTGGCGTCCGCGACAGTGAGCGCAGTCATGTTGACGATGCGCCGCACCGTGGTGCTCGCCGTCAGGATATGCACCGGCTTGGCCGCCCCGAGCAGGACCGGCCCGATCGCGATGTTGCCGCCCGCCGCCGTCTTGAGCAGGTTGTAGGAGATGTTGGCGGCGTCGATGTTCGGCAGGACCAGCAGGTTGGCGTCGCCGGACAGGGTGGAGTGCGGCATCAGGACGTCGCGGGCGTGGCCGTCCAGGGCGATGTCGCCGTGCATCTCGCCGTCCACCTCCAGCCAGGGCGCCTGTTCCCGCAGCAGGTCCAGCGTCTGGCGCATCTTGTGCGCGCTGGGGTGGTTGCTGCTGCCGAAATTGGAGTGGCTCAGGAGGGCGACCTTGGGCTTGAGGCCGAAGCGCAGCAGCTCCTCGGCCGCCAGCAGCGTGATCTCGCACAGCTGCGCCGCGTCCGGGTCGTAGTTGACGTGGGTGTCGACCAGGAAGACCTGCCGGTTCGGCAGCATCAGCCCGTTCATGGCGGCATAGGTATTGACGCCGGGCCGCTTGCCGATCACCTGGTCGATGTAGCGCAGGTGGATGTCGGTCGTGCCCCAGGTGCCGCAGATCATCCCGTCGACCTGCTCCTTGTGCAGCAGCATCGCGCCGATCAGGGTCAGGCGGCGGCGCATCTCGATCTTGGCCATCTGCGCCGTCACGCCCTTGCGGTCGGTCATGCGGTGGTAGGTCTGCCAGAAGTCGCGGTAACGCTCGTCCTGGTCGGTGTTCACCACGTCGTAGTCGCGCCCTTCCTGCAGGCGCAGGCCAAACTTCTCCACGCGCTGGGCGATGATCTTCGGCCGGCCGATCAGCGTCGGCCGGGCGACGTTCTCGTCCACCACGATCTGCGCCGCGCGCAGCACGCGCTCTTCCTCGCCTTCGCAGTACACGACCTTCTTCTTCGCCGCCGTCTTGGCCGCGGTGAAGATCGGCTTCATGATCGTGCCGGACGCGTAGACGAAGCTTTGCAGCTTGTCGCGGTAGGCGTCCATGTCCTTGATCGGCCGCAGCGCGACGCCGCTTTCCTCCGCGGCCTTGGCCACCGCGGGCGCGATCTTGATCATCAGCCGCGGATCGAAGGGCTTGGGGATCAGGTAGTCCGGCCCGAAGGACAGCTGCTGGCCCGCGTAGGCCGCGGCCACGACTTCGCTCTGCTCCGCCTGCGCCAGTTCGGCGATGGCGTACACCGCCGCGATCTCCATCTCCATCGTGATCGTGGTCGCGCCGGAATCGAGCGCGCCGCGGAAGATGTAGGGGAAGCACAGGACGTTGTTGACCTGGTTCGGGTAGTCGGTGCGGCCGGTGGCGATGATGCAGTCGGCGCGCGCCGCCTTCGCGTCTTCCGGCGAGATCTCGGGGTTCGGGTTGGCCAGCGCGAGGATCAGCGGGTTGGCCGCCATCTTCTTGACCATCTCCGGCTTGAGCACGCCGCCGGCCGACAGGCCGAGGAACACGTCGGCGTCGTCCATCACCTCGGTCAGCGTGCGCGCGCTGGTGGGCTGGGCGAACTGGATCTTGTCCTCGTCCATCAGCTCCTTGCGGCCCTCGTACACCACGCCGGCCAGGTCGGTGACGAAGATGTTCTTGCGCGGCAGGCCCAGCTTGACCAGCAGGCCCAGGCACGCGAGCGCCGCGGCGCCGGCGCCGGAGGTGACCAGCTTCACGTCCTCGAGCTTCTTGCCCACGACCTTCAGGCCGTTGATGATGGCCGCGCCCACCACGATGGCGGTGCCGTGCTGGTCGTCGTGGAAGACCGGGATCTTCATGCGCTCGCGCAGCTTGCGCTCGACGTAGAAGCAGTCCGGCGCCTTGATGTCCTCGAGGTTGATGCCGCCGAAGGTGGGCTCGAGCGCGGCGATCACGTCGACCAGCTTGTCGAGGTTGTCCTTCTCGTTGATCTCGATGTCGAAGACGTCGATGCCGGCGAACTTCTTGAACAGGACGCCCTTGCCTTCCATCACCGGCTTGGCGGCCAGCGGGCCGATGTCGCCCAGGCCCAGCACCGCGGTGCCGTTGGTGATCACGGCCACCAGGTTGCCGCGCGCGGTGTAGCGGAAGGCGGCGGTCGGGTCCTTGACGATCTCCTCGCAGGGCGAGGCGACGCCGGGCGAATAGGCCAGCGACAGGTCGTGCTGGTTGATCAGCTGCTTGGTGGCGGCGATCGCGATCTTGCCGGGGGTGGGATGCTCGTGGTATTCGAGGGCGGCCTGGCGCAGTTCCGCGCGCTTGTCTTTGCTGGCCGGGGCGGGCATGGACATGGAATCCGGTCTCCTGGGGGCGCGGGTCAGGACGGGCGCCCCTTGTTCTTGGCGAAGGGAAACGGATTGTAGACCTCGCCCTTTGGGAAAACCCTAGTACGGAACTATGCGTATCGGGCATGCCGTGTTGCCGCACCCGCCCGTGCCGCCCCATGCATCATGTGCATCCGCGCGCCTCCAAAGGGCATTGGCCGTGCGCCACCCCGCGCGCCTACAGTCGCCCGGGCCACAGGAGAAAACCAACATGGCTGCCCCCGAAAACGACCGCCGCGCCGAGCGCATCGCCGCCATCCTCGCCGCCGCGCAGGCGCATCCCGCCCCGGCCGCGCGCGAGGCGCCCACGCGCCTGGTGCGCGAATACTTCCGCCAGGTCGACGCCGACGACCTCGAGGAGCGCTCCCCCGAGGACCTGCTGGGCGCCGTGCTCTCGCACCGGCAGCTGGCGGCGCAACGCCGCCCCGGCCAGCCGCGGGTGCGCGTGTTCAGCCCCGTCCACGGCGAGGACGGCTGGGGCTCGCGCCACAGCGTCGTCCAGGTCGTCAACGACGACATGCCCTTCCTCGTCGACTCCGTCTCGCTCGAGATCACGCGCCATGGCCTGTCGCTGCACCTCGTCGTGCACCCGATCCTGGCGGTGGAGCGCGACGCCGCCGGCGTGCTGCAATCGATGCAGCCTCCCGCCGAGGCGCCGCAGGCCGCCCGCGAATCCTGGATGTACATCGAAGTGGACCGCATGGTGGACACCGAGCAGCGCGCCGCCCTGTGCCGCGGCATCGAAGCGGTGCTCCGGGACGTGCGCGCCGCGGTCAGCGACTGGAAGCCGATGGTGGACCGGCTGCAGCAGGCAGGCGCGGAACTGGGGCAGGCGCCCGCCGCGGTGCCGCGCGAGGAAGCGCAGGAGAGCCGCGCCTTCCTGCAGTGGCTGGCGGACGAGCATTTCACGCTGCTCGGGTACCGTTGCCACGACCTGGTGGAGCAGGACGGCGCGCTGGCGCTGCAGCCGGTGGCGGGCAGCGGCCTGGGCCTGCTGCGCGAAGGCGAGGAGGCCGCGTCGGCCAGCTTCGCCGCGCTGCCGCCGTCGGCCCGCGCCCAGGCGCGCGCCGTGTCGCCGCAGCTGGTCGTCACCAAGGCCAACACGCGGTCCACGGTGCACCGCGACGGCTACACCGACTACGTGGGCGTCAAGCGCTTCGATGCCGAAGGACGCGTGGTGGGCGAGCACCGCTTCATCGGCCTCTTCACGTCCACGGCCTATTCCACGCCGGTCGGCGACACGCCGCTGCTGCGCCGCAAGGTGGCGGCGGTGGCGCAGCGCGCGGGCTTCCCGCCCGGAGGCCACCTTTCGAAGGCGCTGCAGCACACGCTGGAGACCTTCCCGCGCGACGACCTGTTCCAGATCGCGCCCGAGGACCTGTACGACACCGCCACCGGCATCCTCGCGCTGGGCGAGCGGCACCGGCTGCGGCTGTTCACGTGGCAGGACCCGTTCGACCGCTTCGTCTCCTGCCTGCTGTTCGTGCCGCGCGAGGCTTTCTCCACGCAGCTGCGCCTGAAGTTCCAGCGCATCCTGCTGGAGGCGCTGGGCGGCACGCACGTCGATTTCGACGTGCTGCTCTCCGGCACGCAGCTGGCGCGCATCCACTTCACCGTGCGGGTGGCGCCCAAACCGATGCCGCAGGTGGACCGCAAGGCGCTGGAGCGCAAGCTGGCGGCCGCGGCGCGGCGCTGGGACGACGACCTGCGCGACGCGCTGGTGGACACGGAAGGCGAAGCCGCGGGGCTGACGCTGGAGCGCCGCTGGGGCGCGTCCTTCCCCGCCGGCTACCGGGACCGCGTGCCGGCGCGCACCGCGGTGCACGACATCCGCAAGCTCGAGGGGCTCACGGCGGAGGCGCCGCTGGGCCTGGCGTTCTACTGGCCCCTCGGCGCGCCGGAGCGCCGCGTCGGCCTCAAGGTCTACCGGCGCGGTGCACCGGTCATCCTTTCCGAGAGCCTGCCCATGCTGGAACACATGGGACTGCGGGTGCTAACCGAGGACAACCACCGGCTCGACGTGCCGGGCGGCGTCCCGGTGTTCCTGCACGACTTCGCGCTCGAAGC
Organism: Ramlibacter pallidus; assembly: GCF_015070875.1. Taxonomy (GTDB): domain Bacteria; phylum Pseudomonadota; class Gammaproteobacteria; order Burkholderiales; family Burkholderiaceae_C; genus Ramlibacter; species Ramlibacter pallidus. The sequence goes on along the minus strand of NZ_JADDIV010000002.1, from coordinate 608,853 downwards.
GCAGGCCAGCGCCGAGGGCGAGCCGCAGGCACTCGCGCGCCTGTTCGAGGACGCCTTCGCGCGGGTGTTCCGCGGCGAGGTGGAGAACGACGACTTCAACCGGCTCGTGCTGCTGGCGGGCCTGGCGGCGGAGGACGTGGTGGTGCTGCGGGCCTACGCGAAGTACCTGCAGCAGATCGGCTTTCCGCAGTCGCAGGCGACCGTGGCCGCGACGCTCGCGGCCCATCCTGCCATCGCGCGCATGCTGGTGGCGCTGTTCAGGCTGCGCTTCGATCCGCAGTCGCACGATGCGGCGGCGGCCGCGTCGCAGGTCCATGCGCTCGAACTCGCGCTGGAGAAGGTGAGCAACCTGTCCGAGGACCGCGTGCTGCGGCAGCTGCTGGCGCTGGTGCAGGCCACGCTGCGCACGAACTTCTGGCGCACGGGCGTGGGCACCAGCGGCGCCGCGGGGCCGCGCCGGCCGTTCCTGAGCCTGAAGCTCGATTCGGCCAAGGTGCCGGGCCTGCCCGACCCGAGGCCGCTGTACGAGATCTGGGTCTACTCCCCGCGCTTCGAGGGCATCCACCTGCGCGGCGGCAAGGTGGCGCGCGGCGGGCTGCGCTGGTCGGACCGGCCCGACGATTTCCGCACCGAGGTGCTGGGGCTGGTGAAGGCGCAGATGGTGAAGAACACCGTCATCGTGCCGGTCGGCTCCAAGGGCGGCTTCGTGCTGAAGAAGGCGCCGCCGGCGAGCGACCGGGACGCCTACCTGAAGGAAGGCATCGCCTGCTACCAGGACTACCTGCGCGGCCTGCTGGACCTGACCGACAACCTGGTGGCCGGCCGCACGGTGCCGCCGCCGCAGGTGGTGCGCATCGACGGCGACGATCCCTACCTGGTGGTGGCCGCCGACAAGGGCACCGCCAGCTTCTCCGACCATGCCAATGCGGTGAGCGCGGAGTACGGCCACTGGCTGGGCGACGCTTTCGCGTCGGGCGGCAGCCAGGGCTACGACCACAAGGAGATGGGCATCACCGCGCGCGGCGCGTGGGAAAGCGTCCAGCGGCACTTCCGCGAGCTCGGCATCGACACGCAGTCGACCGACTTCACCGTCGCCGGCATCGGCGACATGTCCGGCGACGTGTTCGGCAACGGCATGCTGCTGTCGCCCCACATCCGCTTGGTGGCGGCCTTCGACCACCGCCACGTGTTCATCGACCCCGCGCCGGACACGGCAGCCTCGTTCGCCGAACGCCAACGCCTGTTCCAGCTGCCGCGCTCGTCCTGGGCCGACTACGACGCCAGGCTGGTATCGCAGGGCGGCGGGGTCTGGTCGCGCTCGGAAAAATCGGTGCCCTTGTCCCCGCAGGCGCGCGCGGTGCTCGGCATCGACGCGGAGCAGCTGACGCCCGCCGAACTCATCTCGGCGATCCTGCGCGCCCCCGTGGACCTCCTGTACAACGGCGGCATCGGCACCTACGTCAAGGCCGCGGGCGAGTCGCACGCGCAGGTGGGCGACCGCGCCAACGACGCGGTGCGCATCGACGGTGGCCAGTTGCGCTGCAAGGTCGTGGGCGAAGGCGGCAACCTCGGGTTCACGCAGCGCGGCCGCATCGAGGCGGCGCTGGCCGGCGTGCGCCTGAACACCGACGCCATCGACAACTCCGCCGGCGTCGACACCTCCGACCACGAGGTGAACATCAAGATCCTGCTCGGGATCGCGCAGGCCGACGGCGAGCTGACGGACAAGCAGCGCAACACGCTGCTGCCGCAGATGACGGAGCAGGTCGCGGCGCTGGTGCTGCGCGACAACTACTTCCAGTCGCAGGCCCTGTCGATCGGGCAGCGGCTGGCGGCCGCGCAGCTGGAGGAGCAGGCCCGCTTCATCCGCTTCCTGGAGAAGAAGGGCGAGCTGAACCGGGCGATCGAGTACCTGCCGGACGACGAGGCCCTGGCGGAACGCAAGGCGCGGGGCATCGGCCTGACGCGCCCCGAACAGGCGGTGCTGCTGGCGTACAGCAAGATGTGGCTCAACGACGAACTGGTGGCCTCGGACCTGCCGGAGGACCCGTGGGTCGCGACCGCGCTGGACCGCTACTTCCCGACGCAGCTGAAGGAGCGCTTCGCCGCCTTCATCCCGCGCCATCCGCTCAGGCGCGAGATCATCGCCACGCACGTCCTGAACAGCATGGTCAACCGGGTGGGCCCGACCTTCGTCCACCGGCTCGGCGAGATCACCGGAGCCACGCCGCCGCAGGTGGTGCGTGCCTACCTGGCCAGCCGCGAGGTGTTCGGGCTGGTGCCGCTGTGGCAGCAGATCGAGGCGCTGGACAACGTCGTGGCCGACGAAGTGCAGGCGGACATGGTGATCGCGCTGCGCGCGCTGGTCACGCGCGCCACCACCTGGTTCCTGCGTTCGCGTCGCCTGTTCGAACCCACCGAGCAGCAGGTGAGCCGGTTCGCGCCGGCGGTGCGGGCCCTGCGCGCGCAGGCGGACGGCCGCGCGGGCGCGTCGCCGCGCGCCGCGCGGTGGCTGCGGGCCGGCGTGCCCGAGGCGCTGGCCGGGCAGGTCGACGCCGCAGAGGCTTCCTTCCTCGCCCTGGACATCGCGGAGATCGCCGAAGCCAGCCGCCGGCCGCTGGAACTCACCGCGCAGGTCCATGCGGGCGTCGGTGAACGCCTCGGCCTCGTGCGCATGCGCCAGCAGATCGAGCTGCTGCCCGCCGACAGCTTCTGGCACGGCCTGGCGAAGCTGGCGCTGAACGACGACCTGGCCGACCTGCAGCGGGCGATCGCGCTGGAGGCGATCGGCCATCCCGACGGCGGCGCCGGAGAGATCCTGGACCGCTGGGAAGCCGGGAACCGGCAGGCGCTGGCGCGCGCGCAGCGGTTGCTGGCCGAACTGCAGGACAGCCCGGGCAGCGACCTGGCGATGCTCTCGGTGGCCTTGCGGGAGCTGCGCAACCTCGTGTGAGCGGCACGCGCCATCCCCCGGTCGGGCTCCCCCGGCCCGCCATGGGCCCGGGCTATCATTCCCCGGAACCAACACCCGGAGGGCAGCACCATGGCCTTGATGGACTTCATCCGCAAGCAGTTCATTGACGTCATCCAGTGGACGGAGGAGGGCGACGGCACGCTCGCCTGGCGCTTCCCGATGGCGGGCATGGAGATCCAGTACGGCGCCTCGCTCACCGTGCGCGAGTCGCAGATGGCCGTCTTCGTCAACGAGGGCCAGGTCGCCGACGTGTTCGGCCCCGGCATGTACAAGCTGACGACGCAGACCATCCCGGTGCTCACCTACCTGCGCAACTGGGACAAGCTGTTCGAGTCCCCGTTCAAGAGCGACGTCTACTTCTTCAGCACGCGCCAGCAGGTGGACCAGCGCTGGGGCACGCCGCAGCCCATCACGATCCGCGACAAGGACTTCGGCGCGGTGCGCCTGCGCGCCTTCGGCAACTACAGCTACAGCGTGGCGGACCCGAAGCTGTTCCACACCAAGATCTCCGGCACCCGCGAGCGCTACACGGTGGGCGACCTCGACGGGCAGCTGCGCGGCCTGATCCTGCAGCACCTCTCCGATGCGATCGCGCAGAGCGGCGTGCCCTTCCTGGACCTGGCGGCGAACCAGATCGAGTTCGCCCGCGCCCTCGAGAAGGAGCTCGCGCCCGCGATGGAGGCGATCGGCCTGCGCCTCGAAGGCATGACGGTGCAGAACGTGTCGCTGCCGGAGGAGCTGCAGAAGCTCCTGGACCAGCGCATCGGCATGGGCATGGTGGGCAACGACATGGGCCGCTTCATGCAGTACCAGACGGCGCAGTCCATTCCCGAGTTCGCCAAGGCCGCGGGCCAGGGCGGCGGGGGCATCGCGGGCGACGCGATGGGCCTGGGGGCCGGCGTGGCCATGGGCCAGGTGCTCGCGCAGAACCTGCAGAAGGGCCTGCAGGGCGGCGAAGCGCAGCAGGCCGTGCCGCCTGCCGCGGCCGCCGCCGCGGTGCGGCCCGAGGACGTCATGGCCACGCTGGAAAAGCTCGGCGAGCTCAAGGCCAAGGGCATCCTCACGCAGGAGGAGTTCGACGCCAAGAAGGCGGAGCTCCTGAAGAAGCTGGTCTGACCAGCCTTGGCATCGCAGCGTAGCTACACCGCGCCCTGTCCGGGGTGCGGCGCCCCGGTCGAGTTCCGCAGCGCGCAATCGACGCACGCCGTATGCAGCTTCTGCCGCAGCACCGTGGTGCGCGACGGCGACACGCTGGCGCGCGTCGGCCGCATGGCCGAACTGTTCGACGACCACAGCCCGGTGCAGCTGCTGGCGCGCGGCACCTGGGAGCAGCGTCCCTTCACGGTGATCGGCCGGCTGCAGTACCGCAGCGGCAGCGGCACCTGGACCGAATGGAACTGCCTGTTCGAGGACGGCGGCGCGGCGTGGCTGGCGGAGGACAACGGCGCGTATGTCATGGCCGTGCCGGCGACGACGCAGCGCGAGGTCCCGCGGCCGGAGCATTTCCGCATCGGCGCCACCACCAGCGTCAATGGCCGCTCCTACACGGTGGCTTCGAACGAGCAGGCCGCGCTGGTGTCCGCGCAGGGCGAGCTGCCGCGCCTGCCGCCGCTGGAGGCGACCTTCGCGCTGGTCGAACTGCGCAGCGCCGACAACGAGGTGCTGTCGGTCGACTACGGCAGCGAGCCGCCGCGGCTCACCCGCGGCCGGCCCGTGGCGCTGGAGGAACTGCGCTTCACCGGCTTGCGCGAGGAAAGCGCGAAGGTCGAGAAGGGACGCCAGTTCGCGTGCCCGAACTGCGGCGCGCCGGTCGAGGTCCGTCTCGACGACAGCAAGAGCATCACCTGCCGTGCGTGCCGCAGCCTCATCGACCTGACGCAGGGCCTCGGCGGCGAACTGCGGCACGCCGAGCAGCACGAACCGGTCGAGCCGCTCATCCCGCTGGGCAGCACCGGCCGCCTGCAGGGCGTGCACTGGCAGGTGGTCGGCTACCAGCACCGGATGGGCACCGAGCCGGACGATCCCGACGAGCACTTCGGCTGGGACGAATACCTCCTGTACAACCGGCAGCGCGGCTTCTGCTTCCTGGTGGACGCGACGGACGGCTGGAGCCTCGTCAAGCCGGTCACCGGCGCGCCCAAGCTGTCGAACGACATGCTCAGCGCGACCTACCTGGGCACCGTTTACCGGCAGCAGTTCGCGTACCGCGCGGAAACCAATTTCGTCGAAGGCGAGTTCTACTGGCCGGTCGAACGCGGGCAGGTCACCTTCAACCGCGACTACGCCAGCGGCGGCAAGCTGTTGTCGATGGAAGAGACGCCGCGGGAGCGCACCTGGTCGGCCGGCGCGCAGGTCAAGGCCGCGACGGTGGCGGCGGCCTTCGGGCTGGAGAAGAAGCAGGAGCTGTTCGCGCGCAGCGACGCCGGGCCGACCACCCCCTCGGGCGGCGGTGGCGGCTCCGGTTGCGGCACCATCGTGCTCACCGTTCTCGTGATCCTGGTGCTGCTGGCGATCCTGGAGTCCTGCGACGAAGACCGCGACGGCGGCGGTGGAAGTTCGGGTGGTTCGAGCTATCGGGGCAGCTACGGCGGGTCCCACAAGTAATTTCAACGGAGGTCATCATGGGTCTGGAGTGGTTGAAGCCGAGTGCCTTCTTCGGGTCGATCCTGTATGCGCTGGTCGGCGTGCTGGTGTTCTGGGTCAGCTTCGTCGTGATCGACAAGCTCACGCCCTATGACCTCTGGCAGGAACTGGTGGAGAAGCAGAACATGGCGCTGGCCATCGTGGTCGGCGCGATGGCGCTGGGGCTGTCGGTGATCATCGCGGCCGCGGTGGTGGGATGAGCGCGCCGGGGCCGCGCCCGCTGGAGGTGGCGCTGCTCGCTTCCGTCTTCGTCGTCGCCGCGTGCGGGCTGGTGTACGAGCTGGCCGCCGGCGCGCTGGCCTCGTACGTGCTGGGCGACTCGGTGCTGCAGTTCTCCACCATCATCGGCACCTACCTGTTCGCCATGGGCGTGGGTTCCTGGCTCTCGCGCTTCTTCGAACGGCAGCTGCCGGCGCACTTCCTGCGCATCGAGCTGCTGGTGGCGCTGGTCGGCGGCGGCCTGCCCGCCCTGCTGTTCCTCGCGCACGCGTGGCAGCCCGGTGCCTTCCGCGTGCTCCTCTACGGCCTGGTGCTGCTGGTCGGCATGCTCGTGGGGCTGGAGATCCCGCTGGTGATGCGCATCCTCAAGCGCAACGTGGGCCTGCGCGAGCTGGTGTCGCAAGTGCTCACCTTCGACTACCTCGGCGCGCTCGCCGTCGCCGTGGCCTTCCCGCTGGTCCTGGTGCCGCAGCTGGGGCTGATCCGCACCGGGCTGCTGTTCGGGCTGCTGAACGCGCTGGTGGCGTTCTGGGCCCTGTGGCTGTTCCGCGGCGAATTGCGCCGCTTCGCCGCGCATGCGGCGGCCTGCGTGCTCACGGTCGGCGTGCTTGGGGCGGCCTTCGCCGGGTCGCAGCGCATCACTTCGCTGGCGGAGGACCGCTTCTACCCCGACCGCATCGTGCTGGCGGAGAGCTCACCCTGGCAGCGCATCGTGCTCACGCAGGGCCGCGGCGGCAAGCGCCTGTTCCTCAACGGCAACCTGCAGTTCGCGGAGGCCGACGAGTACCGCTACCACGAGGCGCTGGTGCACCCCGCGATGGCCGCGCACGGCGCGCCGCGCAAGGTGGCCGTGCTGGGCGGCGGCGACGGCCTGGCGGTGCGCGAGATCCTGCGCTATCCGCAGGTGGAGAGCGTCACGCTGGTCGAACTCGACCCGAACATGACGCGCCTGTTCGCCACCCAGCCCGAGCTGGTGGCGCTGAACGGCGGCGCGCTGGCCTCGCCCAAGGTGCGCGTGGTGAGCGCCGACGCGTTCCAGTGGCTGCAGCAGTCCACGGAGACCTTCGACGTGATCGTGGTCGACTTCCCGGACCCGACGAACTTCTCCATCGGCAAGCTGTACACCAACGCGTTCTACGCATTGCTCGACCAGCGCCTCGCCGCCAGCGGCTATGCGGTGGTGCAGACGACCTCGCCGCTGATCGCGCGCCAGAGCTTCTGGACGGTGGCGGCCACGATCGAATCGGTGGGCCTGCGCACGCATCCGTACCACGCGCACGTGCCGAGCTTCGGCGAATGGGGCTTCATCCTCGCCGGCCGCCGGCCCTGGCGCTGGCCAGACGCGCTGCCGGAGGGACTGCGCTTCCTCACCGTGGCCGGGGTCCCGGCGTTGTTCGACTTCCCGCGCGACATGGCGCGCGTTCCCGCGGAGGTGAACCGGCTGTCCAACCAGGCGCTGGTGACCACCTACGAGCGCGAGTGGGGCAAGCTGCAGCCATGATCCGGCGGCGCGCGGTCCTGGCCGCGGGCGCGGCGGCCGCCGTGGCCGGATGCGCGCGCGTGCCGGAGATCGCCGGCGGCTTCAGTGGCGCCTCGGAAGAACGGGGCCACCTGTTGCGCGACCGGCGCGCCTGGCCGGCGCCTGCCGTGCAGCGGCGCACGCAGGTCGTCATCGCCGGCGCGGGCATCGCCGGACTCGCCGCGGCCCGCGCGCTGCGCCGCCGCGGCATCGAGGACTTCGCGCTGCTGGACCTGGAGGACACCGCGGGCGGCAACAGCCGCGGCAGCCGGGTCGGCGGCGTGGCGTGTCCGCTCGGCGCGCACTACCTGCCGGTGCCCGGCGACGATGCGCGCGAGGTGCAGGAGCTGCTGGAGGAACTGGGGCTGCGCCGCCGCGTGGCGGGCCGCTGGACCTACGACGAGCGCCACCTCTGCCACGCGCCGCAGGAACGCCTGTTCCTCGAAGGCCAGTGGCAGGAGGGGTTGCTGCCGCTGCACGGCGCGGGTGCCACCACCCTGGCGCAGTACGTGCGCTTCGCCCGCGAGGTCGACGCGGCGCGCCGCACGGGCGCGTTCCGCATCCCGCTGCGACGGCCCGCAGGGCTGGCGCCATGGGACGGCGAGACCTTCGCGCAGTGGCTGGACGCGCGGGGGCTGCGCGACGAACGCCTGCGCTGGTACCTCGACTACTGCTGCCGCGACGACTACGGCGCCGGTGCCAGCGTGGTGTCCGCCGCCGCCGGGCTGCACTACTTCGCGGCGCGCCACGGATTCCATCCGCCGGGCTTCGAGGGCGGGGACGAACGCGATGCCCTGCTCACCTGGCCGCAAGGCAACGGCTTCCTCGCGCAGGCGCTGGCCGCGCCGCTGGGCGAGCGCTTCCATGCCGGCCGCGTCGTGCTGCGCGTCGCCGAGCAGCGTCATGGCGTGGAGCTCGATGCATGGAACGTGCGGTCGCAACAGGTGGAACGCTGGCACGCCGCCCGCTGCATCGTGGCGTTGCCGGCCTTCGTCGCCGCCCGCGTGGTGGAAGGCGCGTCCGCGGTGCATGACCTGGCCGCGCGGACCGTGCACGCGCCGTGGGTCGTGGCGAACCTGCACGTGCGGCGGGCACCGCGAGGCGGCGAAGGCATGCCGCTGGCGTGGGACAACGTGGTGTACGGCCAGGCGGGCAGCCTCGGGTACGTGGTGGCCTCGCACCAGGACCTGGACCCCCGGCCGCGGCCGACGGTGCTCAGCTGGTACTGCGCTCCCGGCCTGCAGGCCCGCGGCGAGGTCCTGCGGCAACCGTGGACGCACTGGCGCGACCGCGTGCTGCGCGAACTCGCCGGTGCCCACCCCAGGCTGCGGGACCTGGTCACCGAGGTGCAGGTGGCCCGCTTCGGGCATGCGATGGCGGTGCCCATCCCCGGCAGCCTGTCGCGCCCGGCGCCGCTGCCGAGCGGCGGCAGGCTGGACTTCGCGCACGCGGACTGGGCCGGCTACTCCGTCTTCGAGGAGGCCTTCACCCTCGGCCACGCCGCCGGGCAGCGGGCCTGAACCGGATCAGCCGCGCATCAGCGCTTCGATCTCGTCGGCCTTCACCGGCACGCCGCGCGTGATCAGCTCGCAGCCCTGCGCCGTGACGATCGCGTCGTCCTCGATGCGGATGCCGACGTGGTGGAACGCCTCCGGCACGCCCTCGCCGGGCCGGACGTAGAGGCCGGGCTCGATCGTGAGCACCATGCCGGGCCGCAGGATGCGGCTGGGGCGGTTCTGGATCGTCTCGCCCGAAAGCGGGTCCTTGCGTTCGCTGACGGAGCCCACCTCGGACGGCTCGACGTAGCTGCCGCAATCGTGCACGTCCATGCCGAGCCAGTGGCCCGTGCGGTGCATGTAGAAGGCGAAATACGCGCGCTGCTCGATGATGTCGTCGACCGAGCCGACCTTGTTGCGGTCCAGCAGGCCGACGTCGAGCATGCCCTGGGAGAGCACGCGCACCGCGGCGTCGTGCGGATCGGTGAAGCGCGCCCCCGGCTTCGTCGCGGCGACCGATGCCTCCTGCGACGCCAGCACGATGTCGTAGAGCGCCCGCTGCGGCCCGGTGAACCTGCCGTCGGCGGGGAAGGTGCGCGTGATGTCGCTGGCGTAGCCGTCGAGTTCGCAGCCGGCGTCGATCAGCACCAGCTCGCCGGCGCGCACCGGGGCGACGTCCGCGCGGTAGTGCAGCACGCAGGCATTGGGCCCCGCCGCCACGATGGAGCTGTAGGCCGGGTACTGCGAGCCGCCCATGCGGAATTCGTGCATCAGCTCGGCGTCGAGGTGGAACTCGCGCACGTCCCGGCCTTCGCGCAGCATGCGCGCGCAGGCCTTCATGGTGCGCACGTGCGCCTGCGCGCTGATCGCTGCGGCACGGCGCATGATGTCCTGCTCGTGGGCGTCCTTCACGAGGCGCATCTCGTCGAGCACCGCGCACAGGTCGCGCTGCTGCTCGGGGCACAGCGCGCCGTAGCGCACGCGCGCGCGCACCCGGTTGAGCCACCCGGCCACGCGCTGCTCCAGACCTTCGTGGATGGCGAAGGGGTACCAGACGGTGCCACGGTTCTCCAGCAGCTTGGGCAGCTGCGCGTCGAGCTCGGTCACCGCCAGCGCCGCGTCCACGGCGAGCGCGCCGACCGCCGCCTCGGGGCCCAGCCGGTAGCCGTCCCAGATCTCGCGTTCCAGGTCCTTCGGCTGGCAGAACAGCGTGCTCCGGCCCTCGCCCGTCACCACGAGCCAGGCGTTCGGTTCCGTGAAGCCGGTGAGGTAATAGAAATAGCTGTCGTGCCGGTACAGGAAGTCGGAGTCGCGGTTGCGCGGACGCTCCGGAGCGGTCGGGATGATCGCGATGCCGTTGGGGCCGAGCTGCGCGGCCATGCGCGCGCGGCGCTGGGCGTAGAGCGAGGTGGGAACGGTGGTGTTCATGGCTTCATTTTGCGTGGTTCAGCGCCGCGAGGCGTTCGGGCGTGCCGACATCCGTCCAGGGCCCGTGGTAAAGCTCGGCGCTGACCTGGCCGCGGTCCATGGCCGCGCGCAGCAGCGGCGCCAGCTTGGCCTTCTCGCCCTGCGGGTTGCCGGCCGGGAGGCCTTCGAACAGCCCGGCGCGCAGCAGCGCGCAGGTGGAATAGGTGTACCGCTCGCCGGTGGCGTTGAGCGCGAGACCCGCGGGCGACAGGCCGAAATCGCCGCCGGGGTTGTGTTCCGGGTTAGGCACCAGCCACAGGTGCGCCAGCTTGCCGCTGTCGGCGAAGCGATCGTAGGCCGCGCGCGTGAAGAGGAACCCGGGCATGTACACGTCGCCGGCGACGATCCAGAACACCTCGGCCAGCTGCGGCAGCGCCCGCGCGATGCCGCCGGCGGTCTCGAGCGCACCGCCGAAATCCCGGCCTTCGTGCGAATACGCCAGGCGCACGCCCTCGGCCGTCTCGTGGCCGTAGCGGTCCTCGATCTGTTCGCCCAGCCAGGCCGTGTTGACCACCACGTCGCGGAAGCCCCCGCGGCCGAGCGCGTCCAGGTGCCATTCCATCAGCGGCTTGCCCTGCACCTTCAGCAGCGGCTTGGGGCAGGTGTCGGTCAGCGGCCGCATGCGTTCGCCGCGGCCCGCGGCCAGCACCATCGCCTGTGCCAGGCTCATGCTTCCTCTCCCCGGTCCAGCGACCGTTGCTCCGTCCATTCCGGCTGGAAGCGGTTGACGAGCGCGAACATCAGGCCGCGCGCCTTGGCCGAATGGTCGCCGCTGAAGTTGCAGACGTAGACGTCGCAGGTCACGGCCCGTTCCTCCGGCCAGGTGTGCAGGCAGACGTGGGATTCGGCCAGCAGCACGGTGGCCGTCACGCCGCCGGGGCCGCGCTCCGTCGCCGGAAAGGCATGGAACAGGCGGCCGACCACCTGCAGGCCGACGGCTTCGACGGCTTCCACGCACCACTCGCCCAGCTGCGTGGCGTCCGTGAGCCATTCGGCCGCGCAGCGGCAGCGGTAGAGGTCGGCGGTGAGGTGCAGGCCCTTCATGCCCCGAATGTACCTGCGGGATCCGCCTGCTGGCTCGTCATCTAAAATGCCGGGTTTCCCCTGACCTCTCCCCCCTTCCTCCCCGGAGCTGCCCCCGATGGCCAATGATTCCCTGATGGCGAACGCGATCCGCGCGTTGGCCATGGATGCCGTGCAACAAGCGAACTCGGGCCATCCGGGCGCGCCCATGGGCATGGCCGACATCGCCGTCGCGCTCTGGCACCGCCACCTGCGGCACAACCCGAAGAACCCGCAGTGGTTCGACCGCGACCGCTTCGTGCTGTCCAACGGCCACGCTTCCATGCTGGTCTACGCGCTGCTGCACCTGACCGGCTACGCGCTGCCGGTGGGAGAGCTCAAGGGCTTCCGCCAGCTGCACAGCAAGACCCCCGGCCACCCCGAAGTCGACGTGACGCCGGGCGTGGAAACCACCACCGGCCCGCTGGGCCAGGGCATCACCAACGCGGTCGGCATGGCGCTGGCCGAGAAGTTGCTGGCGGCGGAGTTCAACCGCGAAGGCCACGCCATCGTGGACCACCACACCTACGTGTTCCTGGGCGACGGCTGCCTGATGGAAGGCATCAGCCACGAAGCGTGCGCGCTGGCCGGTGCCTGGAAGCTGAACAAGCTGGTCGCGGTCTACGACGACAACGGCATTTCCATCGACGGCCAGGTCACGCCCTGGTTCATCGACGACACGCCGGCGCGCTTCAAGGCCTATGGCTGGAACGTCATCGGGCCGGTGGACGGCCACGACGTCGAGGCCGTGAGCCGCGCGATCGAGAGCGCGAAGCACAGCGCCGAGAAGCCGACGCTCATCGTCGCCAAGACGCACATCGGCAAGGGCTCGCCCAACCGCGCCAACACGGCCAAGGCGCACGGCGAGCCGCTGGGCGCCGAGGAGATCGCGCTGACGCGCACGGCGCTGGCCTGGGAGCACACGCCCTTCGACCTGCCCAAGGGCGTGTACGACGAGTGGGACGCGCGCGCCAAGGGCGACGCGCTGGAGTCGGAGTGGGACAAGCGCTTCGCCGCCTACCGCGCGAAGTACCCGGAGCTGGCGGCCGAGTTCCTGCGCCGCATGAAGGGCGAGCTGCCGAAGAACTTCACCCAGGTCGCCGTCGACGCCGCCATCGCCGCGCACGCCAAGGCCGAGACGGTCGCCTCGCGCAAGGCCTCGCAGATCGCGCTGGAGGCCTTCACCGCCGCCCTGCCCGAACTGCTGGGCGGCTCGGCCGACCTGACCGGCTCCAACCTCACCAACACCAGGAGCACGCCGCCGCTGCGCTTCGACCAGTCCGGCGACGTGGTGATGGCCGAAGGCAGGATCGGCCGCCACGTCAATTACGGCGTGCGCGAGTTCGGCATGGCCGCGATCATGAACGGCGTCGCGCTGCACGGCGGCTTCATCCCCTACGGCGGCACCTTCCTGACCTTCAGCGACTACAGCCGCAACGCCATCCGCATGGCCGCACTGATGAAGCGCCGCGTGGTCCACGTCTTCACGCACGACTCCATCGGCCTTGGCGAGGACGGCCCGACGCACCAGTCGGTCGAGCACGCCGCCAGCCTGCGCCTGATCCCGCAGCTGGACGTCTGGCGTCCGTGCGACACCGCGGAGACCGTGGTGGCCTGGACGGTCGCGCTGCAAACGAACGCCAACCGACCGACCGCGCTGCTGCTGTCGCGGCAGAACCTGCCCTACGCGCCGAAGGCCGGCCTCGACGAGATCAGCCGCGGCGCCTACGTGCTGGCCGAGCCCAGCGAGGTCGGCGCCGGCCGCGCGCAGGCCGTGATCATCGCCACCGGCTCCGAAGTGCAGCTGGCGCTGAAGGCGCAGGAGCAGCTGGCGCAGCAGGGCATCGCCGTGCGCGTGGTCTCCATGCCCAGCACCACCACCTTCGACCGCCAGGACCGCGCGTACAAGGAGAGCGTGCTGCCCAACGGCGTGCCGCGCGTCGCCGTCGAGGCCGGCGTCAGCGATTTCTGGTGGAAATACGGCTGTGCGGCCGTCGTGGGCATCGACACCTTCGGCGAGTCGGCTCCTGCTAATGTCCTGTTCAAGCACTTCGGCTTCACGCCCGAGAACGTGGCCGAGACCGTGCGCGCGGTGCTGCAGCGCGGCTGAGACCCTTTCGTCATCCAAGGAGTAAACGCTATGGCTATCAAGGTGGGCATCAACGGCTTCGGCCGCATCGGCCGCAACGTGCTGCGCTCGGCGGTGCAGAACTTTCCGGACATCGAGGTCGTGGGCATCAACGACCTGCTGGAGCCGGACTACCTGGCCTACATGCTGCAGTACGACTCGGTGCACGGCCGCTTCAAGGGCACGATCGCCGTCGAGGGCAACACGCTGGTCGTCAACGGCAAGAAGATCCGCCTGACGCAGGAGAAGGACCCCGCCGCGCTGAAGTGGGGCGAGATCGGCGCCGACGTCGTCATCGAGTCCACCGGCATCTTCCTCTCGAAGGACGGCGCCCAGAAGCACCTGCAGGCCGGCGCGAAGAAGGTGATCATGTCGGCGCCGTCGAAGGACGACACGCCCATGTTCGTCTTCGGCGTGAACCACCAGAAGTACAAGGGCGAGGACATCATCTCCAACGCCTCGTGCACCACCAACTGCCTGGCGCCCATCGCCAAGGTGATGAACGACAAGTGGGGCATCAAGCGGGGCCTGATGACCACGGTGCACGCCGCCACGGCGACGCAGAAGACGGTCGACGGCCCGTCCAACAAGGACTGGCGCGGCGGCCGCGGCATCCTGGAAAACATCATCCCCTCGTCGACCGGCGCGGCCAAGGCGGTGGGCGTGGTGATTCCCGAGCTGAACAAGAAGCTCACGGGCATGTCCTTCCGCGTGCCGACCTCCGACGTGTCGGTGGTCGACCTCACGGTGGAACTCGAGAAGCCGGCCACGTACGCCGAGATCTGCGCCGAGATGAAGGCGCAGAGCGAGGGCCCGCTCAAGGGCGTGCTGGGCTACACCGAAGACAAGGTCGTGGCGACCGACTTCCGCGGCGATGCGCGCACGTCGATCTTCGACGCGGACGCCGGCATCGCGCTCGACGGCACCTTCGTCAAGCTGGTGAGCTGGTACGACAACGAGTGGGGCTACTCGAACAAGTGCCTGGAGATGGTGCGGGTCGTGGCCGGCAAGTGAGCTGACTCGCGGACCGGCAAGGCGCCCTGCGGGGCGCCTTTTTCATGCCTGTCGCTGGCGCCGCGACAGGCGCTGCAGCTTCAGCCGAGCGCGTGCGCGCGGATGGCCACGGCCGCCGCGGCCGCCAGCTCCTCGACCGCTTCGCGCTCCGCGGGCGTGGGCAGACGCTCTTCGCGGAAGTAGGTGCCGAAGGTGCCCAGCACCTGGCCCTGGGGGTCCTTGATCGGCCGGCTCCATGCCCCGACGAAGCCCAGCGCCATCGGCAGGTGCCGCAGTTCGGCCCAGCGCTGGTCGGCGTAGAAGCTGGGGGTCTCCACCACCTCGCCGGTGGCGGCGGCGGCGGCGCAGGTGCCCAGGTTGGGGTCGGGCTTGAGCCGGTCGATGGCGTCCAGGTAGTCGGCCGGCAGGTTGGGCGAAGCGCCGTTGCGCAGCAGCCCGTCCCGGTCGAGCAGCAGGATGGAAGCGACCGTCCGGTTCTTGCCGAGGGTTTCCACCGCGGTGGTCAGCTGCGCGAGCACTTCCCGCAGCGGCGCGCCGTCGCGCAGCAGGCGCACCGCGCGTTCGCGGGCGCCCTCGACGAGCTTGCGCTCTTCGGGGCGGAGCGTGGCGGAACCGGGCATGCCGCAGTATAGGCAGCGGACCCGGCCGGCCGCTGCGGGTTTTCTCGGCCCGGGGCGGCGCCGCTAGCGCCTGGCCAGCAGCTTGGCGTGGCCGGCCGCGTATTCCTTGCGGGTGAGCCGGCCGTCCTTGTTGCGGTCCATGACGGCGAACATCACTTCGGCGCCGGCTTCGTGCTCGTCGGCCGACAGCACGCCATCCTGGTTGCTGTCGATCACGCGGATCTTTTCCGCGGAGCTCAGCCCCGGCTTGCCCCGCCCGTTGATGCGCCGCTGCGCCGCGCTCATCTCTGCCGCCGTGACCTTGCGGTCGCCGTCGGCATCCATGGCCGCGAACATGGCGCGGGCCGCCGCGACGTGTTCGGTGGCCGTGACACGCCGGTCGCGGTTGGCGTCGGTGCGGGCGAACAGGTCGGAGGCCGCGAAGGCCGGCAGGATGCTGGCACAGCCGAGCAGGAGGGTCAGCAGCTTCTTCATGCGGCGCAGCTTGGCGAGGCGCGCCCACCGCATGCGTAGGAGTCGGCCGGCGCGTGGCCTCGCGCCGGCTCCTACATGCCAGGCACGGCCGGGTTGGCGACCGACCGCGCGTGCGCCGCTCAGCTCTCGGAGCGGATGTTGCGCATCATGATGATGCCGCCGAAATTGCGCACGTCGCTTTTCATGCGCATGCGCAGGCCTTCGGCGGTCGACGGGGTCGGCTGCCAGCCGACGGTGATCAGGCGGTTGCGCGCCTCTTCCGACTTCACCACGTCGATCAGCATCGCGCCCATCTTCTCGCGCACGTGGGGC
This sequence comes from Ramlibacter pallidus, assembly GCF_015070875.1. GTDB lineage: Bacteria > Pseudomonadota > Gammaproteobacteria > Burkholderiales > Burkholderiaceae_C > Ramlibacter > Ramlibacter pallidus. The sequence continues at coordinate 592,925 of NZ_JADDIV010000002.1, read as the reverse complement.
GGCAGCGAGGCCGGGCCGGCGAGCGCGGTCCAGAGTTCGACGTCGGAGCCGAGCACGCCGGCTTCGCGCAGGGTCGGGATGTCGCTGGCCAGCACGCTACGGCGCTCGGCGGTGACACCCACGGCCTTGAGCTTGCCGGCCTTGACCTGCTGCAGCGCGAGTCCCGGCGGCAACAGGGCGGCATGCAATTGCCCGCCGAGCAGGGCCGTGATGATCTGCGGGTTGCCCTGGTAGGGCACGTGCACGGCGTCGAAGCCCCCGCGGCTCTTGAGCAGTTCCATGCCCAGGTGTCCCGGCGTGCCGGTACCGGGCGAACCGTAGCTGGCCTTGTTGCCCAGCCCGCGCAGCCAACCCAGCCAGTCGGACGGCTTCGTGCCGGACGCCTGTGCGCTGACCACCAGCACCATCGGCGTGGTGCCGATCAGCGCCACCGGCGCGAGGTCGCGTTCCGGGTCGTAGGCCACCGCCGGGTTCAGCATCTTGGCGATGGTGAGCTGGCTGTTGTTCATCACGCCGAAGGTGTGCAGGTCCGTGCTCTTCGCCACCTGGTCGGCCGCGATCGTGCCGGAGGCGCCGGCCTTGTTCTCGACGATCACCGGCTGGCCGAGCGCGCGCGACAGCGGTTCGGCGATGGAGCGCGCGGAGAGATCCTGCACCGAGCCGGGCGGAAAGCCGATCAGCAGGCGCACCGGCTTGGTCGGCCAGTCCGGCACCTTGGCCTGTGCGGCCGGGGCCGTCTTGCCGGCGGCGGCCGGCATGCCGGCCTTGCCCTGCATGCCGGAGGCCGGTGCCTGTGCGAGTGCGCCGGTGCAGGCGGCGGCCAAAACCACCGCCGAAATGAACTTCCGCTGGATCACGATCTCCCCTTCCGTGTGAAAGGTGGAGTTCTATCGTCGGGCTGCCGGGGCAGCCATCAGCGAAATGCCTAAGCGGGCGTTGGCGCCACGCCCGGCCGCTCCTCGCGGCCGTCCGGATAGCGCGCGAAGCGCGGCGTCTCGCGCCCGTGCACGGGCGCGCTGTCGCCGAACTTCCAGCCGCCGAACTGCGTGCGGCGGTAGTCCTGCATCGCCTGCGCGATCTCCTGTTGCGTGTTCATCACGAACGGGCCGTAGTTCACCACCGGCTCGCCGATCGGGCGGCCTTGCAGCAGCAGGAACTCGCAGGTGTCCTCGCCGGCGGCGATCGCCACCTCGACGTCCGCCTGCACGCTGACCGCGGCCGGGCCCTGCACCTGGCGGTCGCCCACCATCGCCGACCCGCCCTTGAAGAAATACAGCGTGCGCTGCGTGCCCGCCAGGGCGGCCGGCGGCAGCGAGAACGTGGCACCGGCTTCCATGCGCAGCGTCCAGATCGCGACGTCGGCGTCGGCCTGCGCGGCCCAGGAGTCCGGGGGCGGCGCCAGCGGCGCGGTGTCGCCGAAGCGTCCGGCGATCACCGCGACTTCCGTGTGGCGGCCGGCGGCGTCGGCCAGCACGCGGCGCGGCACCTGTTCGTTCCAGAACATGGTGAAGTGGGGCTGGGCCATCTTGTTGCGGGCCGGCAGGTTCAGCCAGATCTGGAACAGCTCCAGCGGGTTCTCCGCCTCGCCTGCCAGCAGCGGGAACATCTCCGCATGCACGATGCCGCGGCCCGCGGTCACCCATTGCACGTCGCCGCCGCCGAAGCGCGCGCTGGCGCCCAGCGAGTCGCTGTGGTCGATCAGGCCCTTGCGCACGATGGTCACCGTCTCGAAGCCGCGGTGCGGGTGCGCCGGAAAGCCCGGCACCTTGTCGCCGTGGTACATGCTCCAGCCGTCCTTGCGGCTGAAGTCCTGCCCGATGTCGCGCCCGGCCAGCGAAGCCGCGGGCCCCATGTCGGGGTTGCCCTTCGGGTACGCGTCGTCGTGGTACGCGCAGAACAGGAAGGGGTCGGCCGTTTCCCAGGGGAAGCCGAGCGGCCGCACGGCGAGGACGGGAGAGGTGTTCATCGTCGTCAGATGGCGGCGCCGCCGCGGTTCACAAGGGCGGTTCCTAGTGGTGGTGGCCGTGCTCGCCGTGCACGTGGCCGTGCTGGATCTCTTCGCCGCTGGCCATGCGCACGCCGGTGACCTTCAGCGTGAACTTGAGTGCCTTGCCGGCGAGCGGGTGGTTGCCATCGAGGTGGACTTCGGCGCCCTTGATCTTCATGACGTGGAACACGTGCGGCTGGCCGTCGTCGGTGCGGCCTTCGAGCTGGCCGCCGACCTTCACGCCCGGCGGGAACTCGCTCTTGGGGATGACGCGCACGAGCGCTTCGTCGCGCTCGCCGAAGGCGTCGGCCGGCTGCAGGTCCAGCGTGGTCTCGTAGCCGGCCTCGTGTCCTTCCAGCGCTTCCTCGATCTTGGGCAGGGTGTTGTTGTAGCCGCCGTGCAGGTAGACCATGGGGGCCTTGCTCTGCTCGATCAGCCGGCCGTTGGCTTCCGCCACCTTGTATTGCAGGGTGACGACGGTGTCTTTCGCGATTTTCATGCCGCCGATTGTGACGCTTCGCCCGCGGCCCTGCTGGCCGGCGGCGGACCCGGCAGGAAGCGGAACAGCGCCAGGCCGAGCAGGAGGAAGGAGGCGATGGCACCGAACACGGCGGTGTACGTCTCGATGCGCAGCGCGGCGGCCGCGGACGCGGCCAGCCCGGTCAGCCACTGCATCAAGGCGACGCCGAGGAACATCGCCATCGTGAAGACCGCCATGGCCCGTCCCGTCATGTGCGCCGGGTAGGCCGCGCGCACGTCCGCGTACTGCATGACCATGTAGCCGGAGACGATGCCGATGCCGAGCGCCAGCGCCACCTCCGGCACCGCGGACAGGGGCAGCGCCATCAGCGCGAAGAGAGCGATGCAGGCCAGCGTGAAGCCGGTGATCCAGCGGCGGCGCCGCACGTCGCCCGGGTCCAGCCGGCCGAACAGCGGCGGCCCGACGATGCCCAGCACCGACAGGGCGACGGCCACGTGGCCGCTGCCCACCAGGCTGAAGCCGTAGCGGTCGATCAGCAGCGGCCCCAGCCAGAGGCCGCGCAGCGACAGGAAGGAGGCATAGGTGAAGAGCGCGAGGCCGATGATGCCCAACGTGTGCGGCAGCCGGAACAGCTCGCCGTAGCCGCGCAGCGCCGCCATGACCTTGATGCGTTCGCCGGCGGGTGCCGCGGAGTCCTCCCGCACCAGCAGCAGGATCGCCAGCCACGCGAGGGAGGCGCATGCGGCCAGCGCGACGAAGCCCGCCCGCCAGCTCCAGGCCTCGATGATCCAGGCCAGCGGCGTGCCGGTCAGCAGCAGGCCCACCGATCCGATGCCCAGCGCCGCGCCGTTCACCTTGGCGTAGTCACCCGCGGGGAAGCGGCGCGCGATGAAGACGGTGCAGACCAGGAAGGCCGGCGCGCAGCCGATGCCGGTGAGGGCCTGCCCGGCGATCAGTCCGGCGTAGCTGTCGGCGCTGGCCGTGACCAGCGCGCCCACCACCGTCAGCGGGAACACGGCCAGCACGGTCTTGCGCACGCCGTAGACGTCGATGCCCATGCCCATGAACAGCTGCAGTGCGCCGAAGGCGAAGTGGAAGGCGCCCGCGAACAGGCCGAGCTGCTGCGGCGAGAGGCCGAAGGCCTGCTGCAGCGGCGGCGCCATGATGGCGGCAGCGGTGCGGAAGGCCTGGCTGAGGGCGAAGCCGGAGATCAGCACCAGCAGCATCAGCCACGCGGTGCGCTGCGGGTTGGACATGGCAGGGAAGGGGCCGGTGGATTTCAGGAACGGCCGAGTTTAGGCGGCCTTGCACCGGGACGCAGCGGGCCGCACGGTCCCCGCCGCGACGATGGAGGGTGCTACAGCCGGACCTCGGCTTCGCCGATGCCGTCGAACGCCACCCGCACCGTGTCCCCTGGGCGCGCCTCCAGCAGGCCACACCAGGTGCCGGTGCTCACCACGGTGCCCTGCGGCACCGTCGCGCCATGGCGCGTGACGTGCTGCAGCCACTGCGGCAGCAGCCACGCGGGGTCGGCCAGCGAGTGCGTGCCGGTGAAGGTTTGCGGCGGGCCGTCGCCGATGCGGACTTCGCAGCGCTGCGCGGCCCAGTCCCGGGCCTCGTACGGTGTCCAGGCACCCAGCACCAGCGCCCCGTGCGACTGCAGGTCCGCCAGCTTGAGCAGCGGCGCGGCCGAGCGCGCCTGCCTCCAGCGCGAGTCGACGATCTCGATGGAGACCGCCATCGCCTCCACCAGCGCGCCGGCAGGGCCCGGCGGCAGTCGCGCCGCGTGCGCGGGGCTCACGTCGCGCGCCAGGCACAGGGCCACTTCGGCTTCGATCCAGCGCACGTTGAAGGGGATGCCGCGCATGTCCGCCGGGCTGCGCAGCACGTGCTGCGGTGGCAGCGGTGCATGGGTGAGCACCGCCGCGCGCGACGGCCCGCCCGATTTCCAGTGCCGCGGCACGTCCTCGCCGAACCACCCGCTGCCCCGCGCCACCTCGGCCTGGACCGCATAGGCCTCGTCGGCGGACTGGAGCAGCGCCTCCAGCGGCGCGGCGTCGACGGGCTGCTGCTGCCGGCGTGCCTGCAGCAAGGCGGCAGCGACGCTGGCGACCTGGCGGTTCATGGGAGCTCCCGGAGTGGAGCGTCGATGCTACTTGGCCTCGGCACGGTTGGCGTGAAGCCGGGTGTCCACCAGGTCGACGATGCGGTCGATGACCGGGTGCCGCAGGCCCAGCTGCCGGGCGACCAGCTGCACCAGCTTGTCGGCGCGCTCGATGTACGGCGCGCCGTTCTGGAGAGCGCGCGCCGCCGAGGCAGGGCGCGTCAGGCTGGCCGCGGCCGCGGCGTATTTCTCGAAAGGCACGAGGTCCTCGTCGCGGGCGCCCAGCCGCACGCAGACGTCGTAGACGAAGTCGTAGACCGATTTCGACTCGGCCAGGTCCGTGTGCACCGCCTCCTGCGCGGTGCGCATGCCGTCGGGCGTGATGCAGCGGTAGTTGCCGGCCAGCAGCATCGACCACTTGGCCAGCGGCACGAAGATGGACTCGGACAGGCGCAGCTTCACGGGCAGCTCGATCGGGCCTTCGGGCGCCGCGAAGCGCACGGCATCGACGTCGCGCTCCAGCTGGCGCAGCAGCGCCGTGTGCTTCGGATCGTCGAAGCGCGCCACCTTGAAGTTCGTGGGCAGCGTCACCTGCAGCACGTTCACCGGCTGGTCCGGCGGCCGCACGGCCTGCGGGTCGGGGCTGCAGAGGGTGAGCAGGCGCGGGTCGAAGGCGTCCCAGACGCTCGCATCGGTGTACGCCGGCTTCAGTGCGTCCGCGTCCAGGCCGGGGATGCGGCGCAGGTAGGGCAGGGGCGGCATGTTCATGATCGACATGCAGGGCACGCGCGAGCGCGCCACCTGCTCCAGCAGCTCCCGCACGCCGGGCGACCGGTACTGCGGCTCCTGCATGGCCAGGCCGACGAGGTCGAAGTCCGCGGGGCTCACGTCGCCGGTGCCGGCGGCGGACACCTTGCCGGGCAGCTTGCGCGAGTCGATCTCCACCGGTTCGGCACGCCCGCGCACCGGCATGCGCACGCGGAAACCCTCGGCATTGATGAGGTCGGCTTCCGCCGGCAGGCACACGAGCGTCACCTCGTGGCCGGCGAACAGCAGCTTCGACGCGAGAAGGGAGCCGTACGAGGCGCCCAGGATCAGGATCTTGCTCATGTCTTCGTCTCCTCCGGTGGTGGCATGCCAACGATTCGGCCGCGACCGGGCGCCACGGTACGCCCCGGGCGGGCCGGCGCCAAGGTGAAACGGTTTTGCCTGAAATGGACGGAGTGGGCCGGAACCCGCCGGTCCCGGGCGGGTCGCGCGGGCTTCGTTAATTCGTCACGCGGCGGCCAAGCCTGGCGGTGCGGCGTTGCGCAATTTACGATGGGTTTACCGCGCCGGTCCACGCTCGCGCGTTGAGGGACGATGAAGTCCCGCCACATGAGCCCCATGCACTCCACAGCCTACCGCCGTTTCGTGCGCAGCCTGCCCTGGGCCGCTGCGCTGCTGCTGTTCTGGGTTGCCGCGTCCGCCTTCGCGCAGCAGGATGCGGACCCTCCGGCGCGGGTCGCGCACCTCGGTGCCCGCGAAGGCAGCGTGGTCTTCGCTCCGCAGGGGGAGGAAGACTGGATCGAGCTGCCCCAGAACCGGCCGCTCACCACCGGCGACCGCCTGTGGACCGATCGCGGCGCCCGGGCCGAGCTCCAGCTCGGGTCCGCGACGGTGCACATCGGCAACCAGAGCCACCTGGGCTTCAGCGCCCTGGACGAGCGGGTCGCGCAATTCCTGCTGCAGCAGGGATCGCTGAGCGCCCGCGTGCGCGAGCTGACCCAGGGCGAGAACTTCGAGGTCGGCACGCCCAACCTCGCGCTGCGGGCGCTGCACCCCGGGGAATACCGTCTCGACGTCGCGGCGGATGGCCGCGACACGCGCGTGACGGTGCTCAGCGGCACGGCGCAGGTGTTCGGCGAAGGCGGCCAGTCGGTGCAGCTCTCGGCCGGGCAACAGGCGGCCTTCACCGGACGCGCCCTGCAGCACGTGAACGTTCCCCGCCAGGCGCAGGACGCCTTCGGTGCGTGGGCCGCAGCGCGCAACCGTGCCGAAGACCAGGCGATCGCCACCCGCTATGTCCCGCGCGGCGTGGTCGGCGCCACGGCGCTCGACGGCCACGGCACCTGGAGCCAGGACCCGGGGCTGGGCCCCGTCTGGTTCCCGCAGGTGACGGTGCAGGACTGGGCCCCCTACCGCCATGGCCGGTGGGAATGGATCCAGCCCTGGGGCTGGACCTGGATCGACGACGCGCCCTGGGGCTTCGCGCCGTTCCACTATGGCCGCTGGACGATGATCGCCGACCGCTGGGCGTGGGTGCCCGGCCGCATGACGAGCCGGCCGGTCTATGCGCCGGCGCTGGTGGTGTTCGCGGGGGGTGGCGCCCAGTTCAGCATCGGCACCGGGCCGGCCGTGGCCTGGTATCCGCTGGCACCCGGCGAGGCGTGGTGGCCCGCGTACCGCACGTCCCCGCGCTACGTGAACTTCGCCAACTTCAACATCAACCTCGACGCCTACCCGCGCCACTACGGCAACCACGTGTGGCGGCAGCGTCCGCACGCCATCACGGCGGTGCGCGAGGAAGACTTCCGCCGCGGCCGCCCGGTGCACCGCCACTGGCAGCCGGTGGCGCCGCAAGGCATCCATCGCGCCGAGTTCGGCGTCGCCCCGGCACGGCCCGAAGGGCGGCGCGAACTGCCGCCGGCGGTGCAGGAGCAGTACCGTGCCCACCGTGAACAGGAGAGGCTGCAGCGCGATGCCGAACGCGACGCGCGCTGGCAGATCCGCGAGGCCGAGCAGGTACGCCGCCAGCAGGACCCGCGCTTCCAGTACGAGCAGTCGGTGCGCCCGCAGCAGGATGCGCCGATCCGCCAGCCGCGCGACCGCGATGGCTGGCACCAGCGGGACGACCGCGTCCGCCCGCTGCAGAGCGCGCCGCAGCCGCGGTACCAGCCGCAGGCGCCGCTCCAGCGCGAGGATGGGCGACGCGGGTCGGGCCGCGGCGAGGGCCGTTGGGAGCGCGACGACGGGGACGGCCGTGGCCGCGGGTGGCAGCAGCGCTAGGACCGCGGCGCTATTCGTCCCGCACCTTGTACTGCGAGGCAAGCTCCGCCTGCACGGCCGGCGGCACCGGTTCATAGTGGCTGAAGGCCAGCGTGTACCGGCCCTGCCCGCCGGTGAGCGAATTCAGCCGTGACTGGTAGCTGGCCAGCTCCGACAGCGGAGCCTGGGCCAGCACCGTCAGCGCGCCCGCGGTCGCCGACTGGGTGCCGCTGACCTGGCCCCGCCGCGCGGCGAGGTCGCCCGTGATGTCGCCCATGTGCTGCTCGGGTGCCGCGATCTCGACGTCGACGATGGGCTCCAGCACGCAGGGCCGCGCCGCCTGCACCGCCGCGACGAGCGCCTTCCGGCCGGCCGTGACGAAGGCGATCTCCTTGCTGTCCACGGTGTGGTGCTTGCCGTCGTACACCGTCACCTTCAGGTCCACCACCGGATAGCCGGCGACCACGCCCTGCTCCGTCGCCAGGCGCACGCCTTTCTCCACGGCGGGCATGAAGTTGTGCGGGATCGCGCCCCCCTTGACCTCGTCGACGAACTGGAAGCCCGCCCCGCGCGGCAGCGGCTCCACGCGCAGGAACACCTCGCCGAACTGGCCGGCACCGCCGGTCTGCTTCTTGTGGCGGTGGTGGCCTTGCGCGGGCGCGGTGATCGTCTCGCGGTAGGCGATGCGCGGCGGCCGCGTCTCGACCTGGCAGTTGTGCACCTCGGTCAGCCGCTCCAGCAGCGTGCGCAGGTGCAGTTCGCCCAGGCCGTACACGACGGTCTCGTTGGTGCTGGCCACGTGGTCCACCCGCAGGCACGGGTCTTCGCTCACCAGCTTCTGCAGGATGTCGTGCAGGCGCTGCTCGTCGCCGCGCCGCCGGGGTGCGATGGCCAGGCCGTGCACCGGGACGGGGAACTCCAGCGGCTTCAGGTGGATGTGCGCGTCCTCGGCCGCATCGTGCAGCACCGCGTCGTAGTGGAGCTCCTCCACCTTCGCGATCGCGCAGACGTCGCCGGGCACCGCCTTCGCCACCTCCCTCAGCTCCTTGCCCTGCAGCATGAAGAGGTGGCCCACCTTGAAAGGGCGCCGGCCGTCGCCCACGTAGAGCTGGCTGTCGCGCGTGATCGTCCCCTGGTGCACGCGGATCACGCCCATCTTGCCGACGTAGGGGTCCTGCGTGATCTTGAAGACATGGGCCAGGACGTGCCTGTCGGGGTCCACCGCCGCCTGGATCGGGCGCGCCGCCTCGCCCTCGCCTTCCAGGAAGGCCGGCGGGTTGCTCTCCGCCGGGTCCGGCAGCAGCCGCTCGATCACGTCCAGCAGCTCCGGCACGCCGGCGCCGGTGCGCGAGGAGACGAAGCAGATCGGCACCAGGTGGCCTTCGCGCAGGGCCTGCTCCAGCGGCGCGTGCAGCTCCGCCGGCTCGACGTCGCCCTCGTTGAGGTAGCGCTCGACGAAAGCCGCGTCCACTTCGACCACCTGTTCGACGAGCGCGCGGTGCGCCTGCTCGACCGAGGAGAAGTCCGGCGGCGGCCCTTCGTCCTTCATCTTCCAGAAGCAGTCCAGCACCCGCTCGCCCCGCTGTGAAGGCAGGTTGAGCGGCAGGCACTCGCGGCCGAACGCCGCCTGGATCTCCTGCACGAGCGACTGCAGGTTGACGCCCTGGCCGTCGATCTTGTTGACGATGACGATGCGGTCGCGCTCGCGCTGCTTCGCCCACTCCATCATCCGCACCGCCATCGGTTCGATGCCGGTGGCGGCGTTGATGACGATGGCTGCGGTCTCCACCGCCTCCAGCGCCGGCAGCGATTGCCCGAGGCAGTCGGCCGCGCCGGGCGTGTCGACGAGGTGCGTGGTGATGCCCCGGTGCGTGAAGTGCAGCAGCGTGGCGTTGAGCGAACGCTGCGCCTTCTTCTCGAGGGGGTCGTGGTCGGACACGGTCGTGCCCCGTTCCACGCTGCCGGGCGCGCCCACCGCCCCGGCCTTCCACAGCAAGGCTTCCGCCAGGCTGGTCTTGCCTGCGGCGCTGGGGCCCACGAGGGCCACGGTGCGCCTCGAGGCGATGTCGCGATGGGTAGCCACCAGACCCTCCTGCAACGATAACCGGGAGGACCATCCTACGCATGGCGCGCACGCGCCGCAATGCCGGCGCCCCGTGGAGCCATCGAGCTCAGCAGCAGGACGCAGCTCGTCGGCATCCGCCGACAACGCGCCACGGCCGTGTCACCCCACGACGGCCGGGAACGCTGTCAAGATGAGGACCGCCGGCACGCGTCGCCGGCAGGGAGCCAGCGCCAGTGTCCAGCCAGAACCATCCCGCACTCGACAAGCTGAAGAAGGCCGGCGCCACCAAGGTCAAGGTGGCGGTGAGCGACATCGACGGCGTGCTGCGCGGCAAGTACCTGCACATCGACAAGTTCGAGGGCGCCGCCAGCGGCGGCTTCGGCTTCTGCGACGTGGTGTTCGGCTGGGACATGCTCGACACGACCTACGACAACACGCAGGTCACCGGCTGGCAGCACGGCTTTCCCGATGCGCTGGCGCAGGTCGACCTGGGCACGGCGCGCAACGTGCCCTGGGACAACGGCGTGCCCTTCTTCCTGGGCGAGTTCGTCAATGCCGACGGCTCACCGCACCCGGTGTGCCCGCGGCAGGTGCTCAAGCGCGTGCTGGCGCGGGCGGAGAAGCTCGGCTTCCAGCCCATGTGCGGCATGGAGTTCGAGTGGTTCAACTTCCGCGAGACGCCGCACACGTGGGCGGAGAAGAACGGCGTGCCGCCGACGCCCATCACCCCCGGCATGTTCGGCTACTCGCTGCTGCGCATGGCGGACAACCCCGGCTTCTTCAACGCGCTCATGGACGAGATGCTGGCGTTCGGCGTGCCGATCGAGGGCCTGCACACCGAGACCGGGCCCGGCGTCATGGAAGTGGCGATCGGCTTTTCCACCGCGCTGGAGCAGGCCGATCGCGCCATCCTGTTCAAGACCGGCGCGCGCGAGATCGGCAAGCGCTTCGGCATCATGCCCAGCTTCATGGCCAAGTGGAGCCAGGACTACCCGGGCTGCAGCGGCCACATCCACCAGAGCCTGTCGGACGGCAAGACCAACCTGTTCTTCGACGGCAATGCGGCGCGCAGGATGAGCCCGCTGTTCGAAAGCTACCTGGCCGGTCAGGTCGCCTGCCTGATGGAGTTCGGGCCGATGTTCTGGCCCACGATCAACAGCTACAAGCGGCTGGTGGACGGCTTCTGGGCGCCGGTGAAGCCCACCTGGGGCATCGACAACCGCACGGCCAGCTTCCGTGTGCTGGCGGGCTCCGCCAAGTCCACCCGGCTGGAGACGCGCTGCCCGGGCTCGGACGTGAACCCGTACCTGGCGATGGCGGCCGTGATCGCGGCGGGCATGCACGGCGTGGAGAAGGGGCTCAAGCTCACCGCGCCGCCGATCACCGGCACCAACCAGGGCAGCGAGAACGTGCCGCGGGCGCCACGCTCGCTGCTGGAAACGACGAAGATCTTCCAGCAGTCGGAGATCGCGCGCGACTGGTTGGGCGACACGTTCGTCGACCACTTCGCCGCCACGCGCGACTGGGAGTGGCGCCAGTGGCAGGATGCGGTGACCAGCTGGGAATTGAAACGCTACTTCGAGATCATCTGATGCTGATCCGCATGCTCGGGCCCGCCGACGCCACGCTGTACCGCGCGCTGCGGCTGCGTGCCCTGCGCGAGCATCCGGATGCGTTCACGTCCAGCTACGAGGACGACCGCCAGCAGCCGGTGGAGGCGGCGGCGCAGCGCCTGGCCACGCACGCCTTCTGGGGTGCTTACCAGCACGCCGAGCTGTACGGCTTCGTCGGGCTGGAGCGGGAGCACCGGCCGAAGAACCGCCACAAGGCCACGGTGGTCGGCATGTACGTCGCTCCCGAGGTCGGCGGGCAAGGGGTCGCGCGCAAGCTGCTCGAGGCGCTCGTCGCCCACGCCCGGCTCAACGGGCTGGAGTCGCTGGTGCTCACCGTGACGGAGGGCAACGCGCACGCGCAGCGGCTGTACGCGTCGGCCGGCTTCCGCTCCTTCGGCGTCGAGCCCGATGCGATCCGCGTGGCGGGCCGCCCCTATGCCAAGAACCACATGCACCTGGACCTGAGCCGCACCCCATGAGCCTTTCGAGCTTCTCCTTTCCCACCGCCATCCAGTTCGGGCCCGGCGCCCGCAAGGAGGTCGCGGCCCACCTGCGCGAACAGGGGCTGAAGCGGCCGCTGGTCGTCACCGACCGCGCGCTGGCCGCGCTGCCGGTGCTGGCGGAGTTCCAGTCGCACCTGCAGGGGCTGGAAGTCGCCGTGTTCTCCGGCGTGTTCGGCAACCCGACCGCCAGCCAGGTGATGGCCGGGGCGGCGGCGTACAAGGCGCACGGTGCGGACTGCGTCATCGGCTTCGGGGGTGGCGCGGCGCTGGATGTCGCCAAGGTGGTCGGGCTGGCGGCGACGCACGAGGGCGACATCATCGAGTACGTGTGGGACCACCCCCAGGTGCGGCCGATCACGCGCGAACTGCCGTACTTCGTCGCGTTGCCGACGACCGCGGGCACCGGTTCGGAGGTGGGCCGCTCCTCGGTCGTGAGCGAAGACGCCACGCACCTCAAGCGCGTGGTGTTCAGCCCGAAGATCCTGGCCCGCAAGGTGTTCGCGGACCCCGAACTCACGCTGGCCTTGCCGCCGCACGTCACGGCGGCCACCGGCATGGACGCTCTCACGCACAACATCGAGAGCTACCTCTCGCCGGCCTACCACCCGCTGTGCGACGGCATCGCGCTCGAAGGGGCGCGGCTGGCGGCACGCTCGCTGCATCGCGCCGTGCACGTGCCGGGCGACATCGCCGCGCGCAGCGACATGATGATGAGCTCGATGATGGGCGCCATCGCCTTCCAGAAGGACCTGGGGGCGGTGCACTCGTGCGCCCATGCGCTGGGTGCCGTGTGCGACCTCCACCACGGGCTGGCGAACGCGTTGATGATCGATGCGGTGCTGGAGTGGAACCACGAGACGGTGCCGGAGAAGTTCGACGAACTGGCGCACGTCTGCAAGGTGCCCGGCGGCGGCCCGGCCTTCGTGCCCTGGCTGCGCACGCTGAAGGAAAGCATCGGCATCAAGGGGACGCTGGGCAGCCACGGCGTGAAGCGCGAACACATCCCGCAGCTGGTCGACATCGCGGTGAAGGACATCTGCCACCAGACCAACCCCCGCCCGGTCACGGCGCAGGATTTCGAGCGGCTGTTCGCCGCCGCGCTGTGATGGACGGCCGGCTGAAGATCGGCATCAGCGCCTGCTTCTTCCACCCCGACGGGGAACGCAAGGCGGCGCCGTCCAAGACGCTGCTGTGGATCGAGCAGTCGACGGCGCACTGGGTGATGTCGCAGGGCGCGCTGCCGGTGATGGTGCCTTCGTTCGCCGGCGAGACCTTCCGCGGCGAGGTGCGGGTGGAAGACTATGCGTCCTGGCTCGACGGCCTCGTGATGCACGGCGGCGCCGACGTCTGGCCCGGCACCTACGGCGAGCAGCCGCTGAAGCCCGAGTGGCACGGCGACCGCGTGCGCGACGAGTACGAGATCGCGCTGGTGAAGGCCTTCTCTGCCGCAGGCAAGCCGGTGTTCGGCATCTGCCGGGGCGTGCAGCTGCTGAACGTGGCGCACGGCGGCACGCTGTTCCAGGACATCACCACGCAGAAGCCGGGCGCGCGCGTGCACCGCGACGCCGCGGCCTACGACCTGAACTTCCACGAGGTGGACATCCTGCCCGGCACGCGCCTGGCGCAGCTGCTGCAGCCGGGCCGGCACCGCATCAACAGCGTGCACCACCAGGGCATCAAAGACCTGGCCCCCGGCTTCCAGGTGGAGGCGGTCTCGCCGGACGACGGCGTGGTCGAGGCCATCCGCCACACCGGCGGACCCTGGATCGCCGGCGTGCAATGGCACCCGGAATTCCACCGCCCCGAACTGGGGGTCGTCGACGACACGCCCCTGCTGCGCGACTTCCTCGAGGCCGCGCGCGCGGCCCGCAACATCCGATGAGCACCTTGAACATCCACAACCCGGCGACGGGCGAACTGGTCATCGCCTTGCCGGCCGACGATGCCGCCGCGGTGGCCGCCAAGGCCAAGATCGCGCGCGCGGCGCAGCCCGCCTGGGCCGCGCGTCCCTTCGCCGAGCGCAAGGCCTGCATCGAGCGCTTCCGCGCGGGCGTCACGCGGGACCTCGAGCCGCTGGCCGCCACGATGACGCGCGAGACCGGCAAGCCCATCAAGATGTCGCGCAACGAGCTGAACGGCCTGCTGCCGCGCATCGACTTCTTCCTGGCCGAAGCCGAGGCCGCGATCGCGGCCGAAACCGTCTTCGACGAAGGCGGCATGCGCGAGCAGATCCAGCACGAGCCCCTGGGGCTCGTCGCCAACATCTCGGCCTGGAACTACCCGTGGTTCGTCGGCTGCAACGTGATCCTGCCGGCGCTGCTCACGGGCAACGCCGTGCTCTACAAGCCGTCCGAGTACGCCACGCTGACCGGGCTGGAGATCGCGCGCCTGCTGCACGAGGCCGGCGTGCCGCGCGACGTGATGGTCTGCCTGGTGGGCGGCGGCGAGGTCGGCGCGGCCCTGCTGGAGCAGAAGGTCGACGGCGTGTTCTTCACCGGCTCGCACGCCACGGGGCAGCGCATCGCGCAGGCCGTGGGCCAGCGCTTCGTGAAGGTCCAGCTGGAGCTCGGCGGCAAGGACCCGACGTATGTCGCCGAGGACGCCGATCCGAAGGCCGCCGCCGAATCGCTGGCCGACGGCGCCATGTACAACACCGGCCAGAGCTGCTGCTCGGTCGAGCGCATCTACGTGCACGAGAAGATCCACGACGACTTCGTCGATGCCTTCGTCGATGCGGTGAAGGGCATGCGCATGGGCGACCCGATGCGCGAGGACACCTACATCGGCGCCATCACGCGCGCGCCGCAGCTCGACGTGCTGGAAGCGCAGGTCGACGACGCCATCGCCAACGGCGCCGCGCTGCTGGTGGGCGGCGAGCGCCGCATCGGCGACGGCAACTGGTTCGACGCCACCGTGCTGGTGAACGTGAACCACGACATGGAGATCATGCGCGAGGAGAGCTTCGGCCCGGTGATCGGCATCCAGAAGGTGCGCGACGACGAGGAGGCCGTGCACTGGATGAACGACACGCGATACGGCCTCACGGCCGGCGTCTACACGAAGGACGAGGACCGCGCCCGGCGCATCCTGTCGCGCGTGCACGCCGGTAGCGTCTACTGGAACTGCTGCGATCGCGTCAGCCCGCGCCTGCCCTGGAGCGGCGTCGGTGACTCCGGTGTTGGGCTCACGCTGTCGAAGTACGGGATCCAGGCGTTCACGCGGCCGAAGGCCTGGCATCTGCGTCGGCCCTGAGCGGCAGGGCCGGCGGCAGCTCAGGTCACCCGCACGCTCAGCACGGGCAGCCCCGCGATCGCGCCTTCCATCACGTCGCCCTTCACCACCGGCCCGACGTTCTCCGGCGTGCCGGAGAAGATGATGTCGCCCGGCTGGAGCTCGAAGGCCATCGACAGCCGGCTGATCTGCTCGGCGACGTTCCAGATCATCTGGTTGAGGTTGGCGTTCTGCTTCACCTGGCCGTTCACGCGCAGCGAGATCGGGCCCTGCGTGTAGTGCCCGACCTGGGCGACGCGGTGGATCGGGCCGATGGGGGCGGAGCGGTCGAAGCTCTTGCCGATCTCCCACGGCTTCTTCTCGTCGCCCATCGCGCGCTGCAGGTCGCGCCGCGTCATGTCCAGGCCCACGGCGTAGCCGTAGACCAGCTCCAGCGCGCGCTCCACCGGCACCTTGGCGCCGCCGCGGTGCAGGGCGGCGACCAGCTCGATCTCGTAGTGGTAGTTGCGGGTCAGCGGCGGATAAGGGTGGTCCGCCGTCGTGCCGGGTGCCACGTACTGGATGGCGTCGGTCGGCTTCTGGAAGAAGAACGGCGGCTCGCGCGTCGGGTCCGAACCCATCTCGCGTGCATGCGCCGCGTAGTTGCGGCCGATGCAATAGATGCGGCGGACCGGGAAGACTTCGCTGCTGCCGACGACCGGCAGCGTGGTCCGCGGCACTTCGAACGCGGCCGTGCCGCCGGCGCCAGCCGTCGTGGCGCAACCCGTGACGGCACTGACGCCGGCCACGGCACCCGCGGCCAGCATGCCCCTGCGCTGGATCTTCATCCTTGTCTCCTTCTGGTGTGTTGGGGGATGAAGCGCCATTGGCGCGCGGACGCGGCGGCGTGTCAATGCGCCGCTTCCCTCAGCGCGGAACGCTGGCGAACCGTCGCAGGCTCTCGAGGCCCGTCGCCGCCGGCAGCCATGCGAGTGCCGCATACCGGTGCAGCGGCGAGCGACGTGCCGTCGCGAGCCAGAGCGCCGGCAGGCCGGACATCCGGAATCCGCCGAGACACCCGGACAGCCGCTGTGCGGCCCGGTCCCTGGTGAAGTTCCCCCCGCCGCCCAGCAGCCACGCGAAAGCGCGCGCGGGCACGGTCACCGAAGGACCGCGCAACACCAGTGGCTCCGGCACACGCCGCACGTCGGACCAGGCCCAAAGCTCGCGCCACGTCGGAACGGCGCCTTGGTCGTCGCCAGTTCGGGCCCCGACGGCATCGAGTGCGCGCAGTTCCACTCTTGGGAGCAACTGGTCCGGCGTCCGAAGATTCCAGGCCAAGCCGCATTTCTGCAGCGCCACCAGCGCCCACCAGCCAGGATCCCACTCCCCGGGGCCTATGCCCAGGCGCGCTGAGCCGGGGAAGGCGTGGTGGTTGTTGTGCCAGCTCTCGCCCATGGTGAGCAGGGAGGTCCAGCGGATGTTGTGTCCCTGCACCGCGGCGCCGTCGACCACATGGTGCATCGGACCGTGGTTGTGGGCGAAGTAGCCTATCAGCCAGTGGCCGAACACCCCCGCGGTGATCCGGGCGCAAACGCCCCAGACCACGAAGGACCAGCCCCCGATCGCAAGAAGCAGCACCGCCAGGGGAAGCTGCTGCCATCGCCAGGTGCGCTCGAGCCAGCGGTAGAACGGGTCGTCGGCGATGCGCGCCTCGACGGCGATGTCGGGCGGCGCATCGAGCTCCAGTTCGCAGTGCAACTGCCACCAGGCATCCGTCCAGAATCCGCTGCCGTGCCGCAGATACGGGTGGCAGTGGGGCAAGCGCTGCGCGAAGTCGCGCAGCTCGTGCTGGCGCAGGAGCCCGATGGGACCGGCAAGCCCAACTTGCACGCCCAGCCAGACGAGCGTGCGTTCGAGCCAGCGAGGACAGCCGAAGCTGTCGTGGATCATCTTCCGGTGGCTCCCCAGCGAATGGCCCAGCAGCAGCACCGTCCCGGTGGCGATCAGGAACACGGCCACCGCAGTCCACGAGAAGGTGGCCGCCCCGCCGACGACCGCGATGAGACCCATGCCCGTGAACCAGAGCGACTTGCCGGGCGACCAGCGCACCGTCCCCCGCACGACGCTCGCGGAGGGATGGGCCTGGACCCTGTGGTGCTGCATGCTCTCAGGCAGTCCGTGCATCTCGTTCTCCTTCAGGTGGTTCCGCCCTGGCGTGCCCGCGCCAGCGCACGCGATTCCCGCTTCAAGGGCCGCGCCGTGGGGCAGACTTCGAAGGCATAGCCGGCCAGGCTGTTCACGAGCGCGTCGCGCTCCAGCCGGTAATAGACGTACTGTCCCCGCCGCTCGCTGGTGACGAGCCCTGCCTGCTCGAGGACGGACAAGTGGCGGGAGACGGCGGGTGTGCTCATCGCGAAACGCGCGGACAGGTCCGACGTGGTGAGTTCCGCTTCCGAGAGGTAAGCGAGGATCTGCCGCCTGGGGCCCGAGGCAAGGGCTTCGAAGATGCGGTCGAGGGACATTTCAGCTATTAACGAATTGGCTAATAGCTTATCTGTCGTTCGCCACCCGTCAAGCCGTCCCGACGGGCGGCCGTGGCAGCTCAGGGCTGCACGGGCACGAACTGCTTCGGGTCGTAGAAAAACTTCTCTTCGCGAATGCGCTCGCCTTCCCAGCGCTGGTACGCGAGCTCCTCGATGCGCCGCTTGCTGCCGTCGTGGCCGGTGAATTCGAAGATCCAGCGGATCACCACGTGGTCGCCGTTCACGAACACCGGACGCACGCATTGCGACGTCACCGAAGCCGCGAGGGACAAGGCCCTCGCCTCGTTCGCCACCAGCTTGTCGCGGCCCACGCGTGGCGGCTCGTTGTTCTCCTGCATCGAGGCGTCCTCGGTGTAGAACTCCTCGATGGCCTCGACGTGCGCGTTGGATTCGACGCGCGCGATGAAGCTTTCCAGCGTGGCGGCGCTCGGCATGCGGCTACTCCGAAGTCAGGTGCTTGCCGACGATGCCGGCCAGCTCGAACATGGTGACCTGGTCCTTGCCGAACACGGCGCGCAGCTTGGCGTCGGCGTTGATGGCGCGCTTGTTGGTTGCGTCCTGCAGGCCCTGCGCCTTGATGTAGTCCCAGATCTTCTTGATCACTTCGGTGCGGGCCAGCGGCTCGCTGCCCACCACCGCCGCCAGCTCGGCGCTCGGCTTCAGGCCCGGCCCCGTCTTGCGTGGCGCGGCGGCCTTCTTCGCCGCCGCCTTCTTCGCGGGCGCGGCCTTCTTCGCGACCACCGCCTTGGCGGCCTTCGCCGTCGCCTTCACGGCCGGACCCTTCTTGCCGGCGGCGCGGGAGGCCGCCGTCGTCTTCGTCGCGGCGCCCGCCGTTTTGCGCGGCGGGAACTTGCTGGCGCGCGGCTCGAACTCGAAGTTCACCTTGCCGGCGTCGGCATCCCAGGCCAGGAAGGCCTTGAAGGGCCGGCGCGTGCGCATGGAGACGAACTTGTCCAGCAGGTCGGTCTTGCCGGTGGCCAGCAGCTTGGCCATCTGCTCGCGCTCCACCGGCTGCTGCAGGATGATCTTGCCGCTGCGGAAGTCGCAGGTGGGCGTGGGATGTTCCTGGGTCGGCACGGCACGCTCGCAGACGTAGTTGCTGCCCCACTCGAAGACGCGGGCGCCGCACTTGGGGCAGGGCCCCAGCGGCTCCTGCGCGGAAAGGTCGACCACCTCGCCGGTCTCCGCGGGGTTGTCTTCCTTGCCGAAGTCGAACTCGAGCTTCCAGTTCTTCTCTTCCTCGTCGAACTTCAGGGCCAGTTCGGCGGTGAAGGGCCAGCCCGCCTTGGAGCGGAAGCCCTGCAGCGGGCCGATGCGCTTGTCGCGCAGGAAGGTCTCGACCTCGTCGAGCTCGAACGCGCGCCCGGCGGGGATCTTGGTGAACGAGAAGCCGCAGGGCTCCTTGCCCTTGCCGCCCACGCAGTTGTAGCGGCGGTAGGTTTCCATCACCACGCCGCCGCAGTTGGGGCAGGGGGTCTTCAGCGTCGCGTAGTCGCCCGGCACCGTGTCGCGGTCGTACTCCTTGGCCTTCATGACGATGCGCTTCGTCATGTCGGCGATCTCGTGCATGAACTGGTCGCGCGACAGCTTGCCGTGCTCCATCTGCGCGAGCTTGTACTCCCATTCGCCGGTCAGTTCGGGCTTGCTCAGCTCCTCCACGCCCAGGCCGCGCAGCAGCGTCATCAGCTGGAAGGCCTTGGCCGTGGGGATCAGCTCGCGGCCTTCGCGCAGCATGTACTTCTCGTTGATCAGGCCTTCGATGATGGCCGCGCGCGTGGCCGGCGTGCCGAGGCCCTTCTCCTGCATGGCCTCGCGCAGCTCGTCGTCCTCGACGAACTTGCCGGCGCCTTCCATGGCGCCGAGCAGCGTCGCTTCGCTGTAGCGCGCCGGCGGGCGCGTCTTCAGGCCCTTGGCCTCGACCGTCTCGGTGCGGACCATCTCGCCCGGCTTCACCGGCACGAGGTTCTGGCCCTTGTCGCCTTCCTTGGCGTCCTCGACTTCGGCCGCCGCTTCCTTGCCGTAGATCGCCAGCCAACCCGGCTTGACGAGCACCTTGCCCTCGGTCTTGAACTTGTGGCCCACGACTTCGCTGATGCGCGTGGTCACCTGGTACTCGGCGCTCGGGAAGAACACCGCCAGGAAGCGCCGCACCACCAGGTCGTAGAGCTTCTGTTCGGCGTCCGAGAGGCCGCTGGGCGCCTGCAGCGTCGGGATGATCGCGAAGTGGTCCGACACCTTGCTGTCGTCGAACACGCGCTTGATCGGCTTGACGTAGCCTTCCTTCACCGCCTGCGCCGCGAAGGGCGCGAGGTGGCGCATGCCGCTGTCGGCCAGCATGCCCATGGTGTCGTGCACGACCTTCACGTAGTCCTGCGGCAGGTGGCGCGAGTCCGTCCGGGGGTAGGTCAGCGCCTTGTGGCGTTCGTACAGCGACTGCGCCAGTGCCAGCGTCGTCTTGGCCGAGTAGCCGAAGCGGCCGTTGGCTTCGCGCTGCAGCGACGTCAGGTCGAACAGGCCGGGCGCGGCCTGCGTCGTCGGCTTGGATTCCTCGGTGACGGTGGCCGCCTTGCCGCGCACGGCATCGGCGATGGCGCGCGCATCCTTCTCGTTCCAGATGCGGTCGGCGCGCTTCTCCGGGTCTTCCGGGTCCTTCTTCCAGCTCGGGTCGAACCACTTCCCGGGGTACTCGCCCGCCTCGGCCAGGAAGGAGCCGTGGATCTCCCAGTAGTCGCGGCTGACGAACTTGCGGATCTGCTCCTCGCGCTCGACCACGATGGCCAGCGTCGGCGTCTGCACCCGGCCCACGGTGGTCAGGAAGAAGCCGCCATCGCGCGAGTTGAAGGCCGTCATCGCGCGCGTGCCGTTGATGCCGACCAGCCAGTCGGCTTCGGAACGCGACCGGGCGGCGTGCGCCAGGCCGGCCATCTGCTGGTCGCTGCGCAGCTTGTCGAAGCCGTCGCGGATGGCCTGCGGCGTCATCGACTGCAGCCATAGCCGGCGCACCGGCTTGCGCGCCGGTGCCGCCTTCTTGCCCGCCGGCTCGCCCTCGTTGCCGAAGGCGTACTGCTCGATCAGGCGGAAGATCAGTTCGCCCTCGCGGCCCGCGTCGCAGGCGTTCACCAGGTCCGTCACGTCCTTGCGCTTGGCCAGCTTGACCACCGCGTTCAGGCGCGACTTGGTCTTGTCCACCGGCTTCAGGTCGAAATAGGGCGGGATGACGGGCAGGTGGGCGAAGCTCCACTTGCCGCGCTTGACGTCGAATTCCTCCGGCGCGTGGATCTCGACCAGGTGGCCGACCGCGCTGGTGACGATGTACTTCTCGTTCTCGAAGTATTCGTCGTGCTTGTCGAACTTGCCGGCCACGGGCGTCAGCGCGCGGACGATGTCCTGGGCCACGGACGGCTTTTCGGCGATGACCAATGTTTTGCTCACGGATCCAGCAGGCCCCCTTGCGGCGGCCCCTCCTTGGGTGTTCTTACAATCGGCGCTGTTCCTCGCGCGTGTACGCGCACGCGCACACGCGCGTACGCGTACGAATCCAAGTTAACAGAAATTTCTCAATGCCCGCAAAGTCGCCTCCCAAGACCAACCGCCGCATCCAGGTCCGCAAGTCGGGCGTGCACGGCAAGGGCGTGTTCGCCCTGCAAGACATCCCGGAGGGCGAGACGCTCATCGAATATGTGGGCGAGATCATCACGTGGAAGGAGGCCCAGCGCCGCCACCCCTGGAACCCGGAAGACCCGAACCATACGTTCTACTTCCACATCGACGACGGCCGGGTGATCGACGCCGCCCACGGCGGCAATGCCTCCCGCTGGATCAACCATTCCTGCAACCCCAACTGCGAGGCGGACGAGGAAGAAGGCCGGGTGTTCATCAAGAGCCTGCGCAACATCCGGGCCGGCGAGGAGCTGAACTACGACTACGGCCTGATCATCGACGAGCCGTACACCAAGAAGCTGAAGGCGGAGTACCCCTGCTGGTGCGGCAGCAAGAACTGCCGGGGCACGCTGCTGGCACCCAAGCGCCGGCGTTGACCATGCGCTGGCCGGCGGAAGCGATCTGGGAAGCCGTGGCGCCGCTGCTGCCCGGCTTCACGGTGGAGGTCCTGCCGGAGGTCGACTCGACCAGCACCGAGCTGATGCGGCGCGCGCGCGCCGGCCAGGCCGAACCGGTCCTGCTGGTGGCCGAGCGGCAGACCGCCGGCCGGGGCCGGCTGGGCCGTGCCTGGCAGAGCGCGCCCGGGGATTCATTGACCTTCTCGCTGGGCCTGCCGCTGGCGCCGGCGGACTGGGCGGGGCTGTCGCTGGCCGTGGGCGCCAGCGTCGCCGAGAGCTTGCACCCCCAGGTCCGGCTGAAGTGGCCCAACGACCTGTGGGTCGAAGGCCGCAAGCTGGGCGGCATCCTGATCGAGACCGCCAGCTTCGGCGAGGGCGCCGGCGCCCGCTACGCCGTCATCGGCATCGGCCTCAACCTCGCGCCGCGGACGGCGGAAGGCCTGTCGACGCCGCCGGCCGCCCTGCGGGACCTGTGGCCGCAGGCCGACGCACCGGCGGCCCTGGCGCGCCTGTTCCCGGCGCTCGTGCGCGACCTCCAGGCCTTCGAGCAGGCCGGCTTCCGCGCCTTCCACGCCCGCTTCGACGCCCGCGACCTGCTGCGCGACCGCGCGGTCACGCTGAGCGACGGCACTGCCGGCACCGCGCACGGGGTCGGCGAGGACGGCAGCCTGCTGGTGCATACTGCGGCCGGCCTGCAGGCCGTGGCCAGCTCGGAAGTGAGCGTGCGCCCGGCCGCGCCCTGACGTCCCACCCATGCTGCGCCTCATCGTCCTGCTCCTCCTGTTGGCCAATGGCGGTTTCTACGCCTGGTCGCAGGGCCTGCTGCAGGCCTGGGGCGTGGGGCCGGCGCAGCAATCCGAGCCGCAGCGCGTGGCGCAGCAGGTCCGGCCCGAGTCCGTGCGGGTGCTGTCCGCCGACGACATGCGGCGGGTCGAGGCGCAGCTGGCCCAGGCCCCGCGCCCGCCCGAATGCCTGGCGACGCCGGCGCTGGACGAAACCATGGCGGGCGTCGTGCGGACCACCGTCGAGGGCTGGCCCCAAGGCAGCTGGTCGCTGGAGCCCGCCAGCGAACCCGCCCGCTGGATCGTCTACATGGGGCCGTACGCCGGCGTCGAGCAGGTGGCCCGCAAGCGCGCGGAGCTGCGGCAGCTGGGGATCTCGTTCGAGCCCGTGGGCAATCCGCAGCTGGAGCCGGGGCTGTCCCTCGGCAGCCACACCGGCGAGGCGTCCGCGCAGCAGCAGCTGGCCGGGCTGGCCGAGCGCGGCGTGCGCACGGCGCGGGTGGTGCAGGAGCGCCCCGAGCAGCGCGGCGTGCGCCTTCTGCTGCCGGCGGTGGACGATGCCCTGCGGCCGCGCCTGGAGGAACTCAAGACCGTGCTGAGCACGAAACCCCTGCGGCCCTGCCGCTGACCCTGGAGACCGTGATGTCCATGAAGCTGTATTTCTCCCCCGGTGCCTGCTCCTTCGTGCCGCACAGCCTGCTGGAGACGGCCGGCGCGGCGTTCGAGCCGGTGATGGTCAAGCTGCACAAGGGCGAGCAGAACGAGCCTGCCTACCGCGCGGTCAATCCGCGGGGCCAGGTGCCCGTGCTGGTCGACGGCGACGCCACGATCACGCAGATCGTGGCCATCGTCACCTGGCTGGACGCCAAGTTCCCCGAGCAGCAGTTCCTGCCGAAGGACCCGTTCGCGCGCGCCAAGGTGCTGGAGACCCTGGCCTGGATGAACAACACCGTGCACCCGACCTTCACGCACGTGTTCATGCCGCACAAGTTCGCCGGCACCCCGGACACCCAGGCGGAGCTGAAAGCCTTCAACGGCAAGACTTACGCGGGGCTGCTGCAGGAGATCGAGGACATGGCGCGCAAGGCGGCGGAAAAAGGCCAGCCCTTCCTCGGCGGCGACAAGTTCGGCCCGCTCGACGCCTACGCGCTCACCCTGCTGCGCTGGGGCGGCTTCGCGCAGATCGATCCCGAGGGCTATCCGGCGCTTTGGGCGCACGTGCAGAAGGTCGCGCAGCTGCCCGGCGTGGCCCGCGCGATCGAGCGCGAGCGCCTGCAGATCAACCTCTACAAGGCGGCCTGAGCGGCCTCGTCCGCGGTGGTCTGCGCCGCCGCGGCGTCGAAGCGCACCGTCACGCGGGTGCCGGGCGGCACCTGCCCCGGCCGGGCGTCGTCCAGCTCGATGGAGGCTCCGTGCTGGCGCGCGATCTCCAGAACGATGGGCAGGCCCAGCCCGGAGCCGTCGACGTTGGTCCCCAGCGTGCGGTAGAACGGCTGGAACACCAGTTCGCGCTCGGACACCGGGATGCCCGGGCCGGTGTCCTCCACCTGCAGCAGGAGCACCTGGCCGAACGGGTCCGCCAGCACGCGCGCGGTCACCACGCCCGGCTGCTGCGGCGTCGAAGGCGTGTAGTTCACCGCGTTGTCCAGCAGGTTGCGGATCATCTCCTTGAGCAGCGTCGCGTTCCCCTGCACCGTGACGCCGGGCGCACCCGGCTGCGAGCCGTCGTAGCCCAGGTCCAGGTGCTTTTCCATCGCGCGCGGCACCGTGTCGCGCACCGCCTCCACCGCCAGCGCGGCGAGGTCGCAGGGCTGGCGCACCAGGGCCTTGCCGCTGCTTTCGGCGCGCGCCAGCGACAGCAACTGGTTGACCGTGTGGGTGGCCCGCATGCTGGAGCGGCCGATCTGCTTGAGCGACTGCTTCAGCTCCTCCGCGTTGAAGTGTTCGCGCTGCGCGAGGTCCGCCTGCATGCGCAGCCCGGCGAGCGGCGTCTTCAGCTGGTGCGCGGCGTCGGCGAGGAAGCGCTTCTGCGTGGCGATCGAGCCCTTCAGGCGCGTGAGCAGGTCGTTCACTGACGACACCAGCGGCGCGACTTCGAGCGGCACCACCTTTTCGTCCAGCGGGCTCAGGTCGTCGGGCTTGCGCGCGCGGATGCGTTCCTCCAGCTCCGACAGCGGCTTGATGCCGCGCACCAGCGCCAGCCAGACCAGCAGCACCGCCAGCGGCAGGATCACCAGCTGGGGCAGCATCACGCCCTTGATGATCTCGGTGGCCAGCACGGAGCGCTTCTCGCGCGTTTCGGCCACCTGCACCAGCGCCGGCTGGGCGCCCGGGAGGTCCAGCCGCACCCAGGTGTAGGCCACGCGCACGTCGAGGCCGCGCATCTCGTCGTCGCGCAGGCGTGTCTCGCCGGGTCCCGGTGCTTCGCCGGCGGGCGGCTGCGGCAGGTCGCGTTCGCCGGAGAGCAGTTCGCCGCGCGAGCCGAGCACCTGGTAGTAGAGGTGGTCGGAATCGTCGGCGCGCAGGATCTCGCGCGCCGGCTGCGGCAGGTTGAAGGCGACGCGCTGGTTCTGCACGGTCACCAGCTGCGCCAGCGCCTGCACGTTGTATTCGAGCGCGCGGTCGAAGGGCTTGCCGGCGATGCTCTGCGCCACCAGCCAGGTGAGCGCCAGGCTCACGGGCCACAGCAGCAGCAGCGGCGTGAGCATCCAGTCGAGGATCTCGCCGAACAGCGAGCGCTGCTCGCGCTGGAAAATCTTCATGCGCTGCCTATGGGATCTTCTCCAGACAGTAGCCCAGCCCGCGCACGGTGGCAATGCGGATCGGGCCCTTCTCGATCTTCTTGCGCAGGCGGTGGATGTAGACCTCGATCGCGTTGTTGCTCACTTCCTCGCCCCATTCGCACAGGCGCTCCACGAGCTGGTCCTTGCTCACCAGCCGGCCAGCCCGCTGCAGCAGCACCTCGAGCAAGCCGAGTTCGCGCGCCGAGAGCTCCACCATCTTGCCGTCGATGGTGGCGACGCGGCCGGCCTGGTCGTACTGCAGGGGGCCGTGCTTGATGGTGCTGCTGGTCGCGCCCATGCCGCGGCGGGTCAGCGCCCGCACGCGCGCTTCCAGCTCGGACAGCGCGAAGGGCTTGGCCATGTAGTCGTCGGCGCCCAGGTCGAGGCCCTTCACGCGTTCCTCGATCGCGTCGGCCGCGGTGAGGATCAGCACCGGCATCGTCGACCCTCGCGCGCGCAGCTTGCGCAGCACTTCGTGGCCGTGCATCTTCGGCAGGCCCAGGTCCAGGATCAGGAGGTCGAACTCGTTGTTCGTCATCAGCGCGGCATCGGCCTCGGAGCCGCTGCCCACGTGGTCGACGGCGGCGCCCGACGCGCGCAGGCTGCGCAGCAGGCCGTCGGCCAGCACCTGGTCGTCTTCGGCGATGAGGATCCGCATGCTTGTCTCCTGGTGGGGCGCCTTCGTGGCGGGCGCTTCGCGGAAATTCTAGGCCGGGCGACCTACGCCCGACTGACGCACATCATGCGTTACCGCCGGCATAGGCTTCCAGGCCGATCTTGACCACCGTGGCGACGTCGGCGCCGACCTCCGCGCGGAACTCGCGCTCCGCCTGCGCCACCGCCTCGCGGAAAGCCTGCAGCCACAGCAGGCCCGTCGGCGTGAACTGCACGACACGGGCACGGGCGTCGCGCGGGTCGGGCTCGCGCGTGACCAGCCCCCACGCCTCGCACTGGTCCACCAGGTCGCCCATCGCCTGCTTGCTCATGCCGGCCTTCTGCGCCAGGTCCGTCAGGCGCGTGCCCTGCAGGTCCAGGTGGCGGGTGATGTGGATGTGCGCGGCGCTGATCTGCGCCCGCGCGGCCAGGTTGGACAGGGCCAGCGGCACGTCGATGTTGTGTGCCATGAGGTGCAGCACGCGGTCGTCGAAGCGGCGCATCGCGTGGCCGAGCAGGCGGCCGAGGTGGGTGAGGCGCCAGCCGGCGTCCGTGGTCATCGCCAGATCGTAAGGCAAACTGACCAAAAAACCTGTTGTCCGCGCGGCACCTCGGTCGTTACATTACTGGCCATGCATCCAGCCTGTTCGTTGAACCAGTGGGTGCCAACCAACCCAAGTCATTGATGCGCAAGGAGAAACCCATGGATGCCCAGGTCAAAGGTACCAAGATCGCCCCCTCCGCGGACACCGAAAAGGCCAAGGCCCTGCAGGCCGCGCTGGCCCAGATCGAGAAGCAGTTCGGCAAGGGCACCATCATGCGCCTGGCCGAAGGCGAGAAGATCGAGGACATCGAAGTCGTCTCCACCGGCTCGCTGGGCCTGGACATCGCCCTGGGCGTCGGCGGCCTGCCGCGGGGCCGGGTGATCGAGATCTACGGGCCGGAATCGTCCGGCAAGACCACGCTGACCCTGCAGGTCATCGCCGAGATGCAGCGCCAGGCCGGCACCTGCGCCTTCGTCGACGCCGAGCACGCGCTGGACGTGCAGTACGCCCAGAAGCTGGGCGTGAACGTGTCCGACCTGCTGATCTCCCAGCCCGACACCGGCGAGCAGGCGCTCGAGATCGTCGACAGCCTGGTGCGCTCCGGCGCCGTCGACCTGATCGTCGTCGACTCCGTCGCCGCCCTGGTGCCCAAGGCGGAAATCGAAGGCGAGATGGGCGATTCGCTGCCCGGCCTGCAGGCCCGCCTGATGAGCCAGGCGCTGCGCAAGCTGACCGCCACGATCAAGAAGACCAACTGCATGGTCATCTTCATCAACCAGATCCGCATGAAGATCGGCGTCATGTTCGGCAGCCCCGAGACCACCACCGGCGGCAACGCGCTGAAGTTCTACGCCTCGGTGCGCCTGGACATCCGCCGCACCGGCACCATCAAGAAGGGCGAGGAAGCGATCGGCAACGAGACCAAGGTGAAGGTCGTGAAGAACAAGGTCGCGCCCCCGTTCAAGACGGCGGAGTTCGACATCCTGTTCGGCGAAGGCATCAGCCGCGAAGGCGAGGTCATCGACATGGGCGTGGCCAACCAGGTGCTGGAGAAGTCGGGCGCCTGGTACGCGTACAACGGCGAGAAGATCGGCCAGGGCCGCGACAACGCCCGCGAGTTCCTGCGCGAGAACCCCGAGCTGGCCCGCGAGATCGAGAACAAGGTGCGCGAGCAGCTCGAGATCCCGCTGCTGCCCGCCGACGTCGCCGAGGCGGAATAAGGGCCGGCCCGCGATGGCCTTCGGGCAACTGTCGGTCAAGGGGCGGGCGCTGAAGCTGCTGGCCGGGCGGGACTACTCCCGCGTCGAGCTGGAACGCAAGCTGGCGGCCAAGGAGCCCGACCCCGCCGAAGTGAAGAAGGCGCTGGACGAACTCCAGGCCAAGGGCTTCCTCGACGAACAGCGCGTGGTCGACTCCCTGCTGCACCGGCGCGGGCCACGGCTCGGTGCCGGGCGCGTGCGGCAGGAATTGCAGGCCAAGGGCATCGACGCCGAGCGGGTGGCGGTGGCCGTCGCCAGCCTGAACGCCACCGAGTACGAGCGCGCCCGCGAAGTGTGGCGCCGCAAGTTCGGCACCTTGCCGGTCGACGCCGCGCAACGCGGCAAGCAGGCGCGCTTCCTGGCGGCGCGCGGCTTCGGCGGGGAGGTCGTGCGTCGGGTGCTGAACACGCCGGACGACGAATGACGCGGCCATGCCGGGCAGCCGGGCGTGGCGCGGGCCGCCCTGGCCCATGAGGCAGAATCCGCGCATGCAGATCTTCAGCTGGTTTCGGGTGGGCGAAGCGGAAGCCTTCGGCAGGGAGCTGGCCGCCTTCATGGTGCAGGAACATCGCGGCGAACTCGATGCCCTCAACGTCAAGCAGACGAAGCGTGCCACCAAGGTCATGGTCAAGGCGACGCGCAAGATCCAGGAATTTCGCGCCACGCACCGCTTGAACGTCTACCAGAAGTCGAAGCTCGCCAACGCCTTCCTCTGGCAGCTGAAGGATGGCGGCTGGCCGCCCGAGTACGCCGAGCAGGTGACGGAGTGGCTCACGCTGCAGCTCTAGCCGCGGCACCGACGCCCCCGGCGCCTCCGGCCTACTGCCCGGCCCAGGCGGCGAGATCCTTGCGCAACGCTTCCAGCGGGGCGCTCCAGTCCCCGTCCGTTTCCTGCCGGAACAGCTGCATGGTCGGATACCACGGGTTGTCCCGCCGCCCTGCGTGGTAGCGCCAGTCGGGGGAGTACGGCACGAGCGCCCAGGTGCGCCGGCCCATGGCCCCGGCAAGGTGCAGCACCGAAGTGTCCACGGCAACGACCCCGTCGAGCTGCGCCATCAGCGCCGCCGTGTCGACGAAGTCGCGGATCTGGGGGGTGAGGTCGACGAAGTGCATGCCCTCCGGGACCGGTCCTCGCTCCTGCGCAGCGACGCCCTTCTGCAGGCTGAAGAAGGTGATCTCGCCCGCCTGCGTCAGCGGCGCCAGCTGCTGCAGCGTGACCGATCTTTCGCGGTTGCCGCGGTTCTGCGGGTTGCCGGTCCACACGATCCCCACTTTCCGGCGCAGCGGCCGGCTGCCGGCGACCAGCGCCGCCCATTCGCGCTCGCGAAGCGGATCGGGACGGACGTACGGTCCTCGCCAGGGAATGGTGTCGATGGTGGTCTCGAACAGGCCAGGGAATGCGATGAGCGGCAGGTGGGCGTCGAACGGAGGCAGGGGCTCGCCTTGCGACACCGCTTGCGCGACCCCCTCCACGCCGGCGACGAGGGTCGTCAGGGCCGGCTGGCACTCGACCACCACGCGGACACCGCGGGCGGCGGCGAGGGCTGCGTACCGCACGAACTGGAGGGTGTCGCCCAGTCCCGTCTCGCCGTGCACGAGCAGCGTCCCGTTCTCCAGCGGCCGCCCGTCCCAGCGCGGTTGGCTGAACCTGCGCATCGGGCCGTTGAAGCGGTCCATGCGCCAGCGCCACTCGTATTCGCGCCATCCCTCCGGGTAGCGGCCCAGCAGGAGCAGCACCTGCGCGCGCGCGAAATGGAAGTCCGCCTGTTCGGGCTGCAGCGCGATGGCCCGGTCATACCCGCCAAGCGCGCGTTCGGGCTGTCCCAGGCGCAAGTGGAGATGCGCGAGCTGGTAGTGGGCCCAGGCGTCGCCGGGCTGGCGCGCGAGGTGCGATTCGAAGCCGGCCACGGCCTCCCCGAGCTGCTCCACGGACCCCGCGATCAGCGCGTAGTTGCGCAAGGCCTCGGGCTGGCCGGGCTCGAGCGCGAGGGCCCGGCGGTAGCACGCCACCGCTTCGGGCAGCCGCTCCTGCAGGTGCAGCATGCAGCCCAGGTTGGTGTGGGCCTTCGCGTGCGTGGGGTCGAGCATCGTCACCTGGCGGTAGCTCGCCTCGGCCTCCGGGATGCGCTCGGCCCCTTCCAGCAGCAGGCCCCGGGCGAAATGGGCCGCCACGCAGTTGCGGTCCGCAGCGAGCGCGCGCCGCACCCATTCCAGTCCGTTTTCCAGCTGGCCCTGGTCGGCGGCGATCGCGCCCAGCAGCGCCATGGCATCGGCCTGCCCTTGCGGGCTCTCGCGCAGCACTTCCATGCACGCGTCACGCGCGGCGTCGTAGTCGCCACGGGTGCGCGCCGCGCGCGCCTGCTGCAGCGGGTCGGAACCCGGCGCGGCGCCCGGAGCGCGGCGGGAAAGCCATTTCAGGAACATCGTCCGTACCTCAGCCCAGGCGGTTGCCGTACAGCAGCGTGATGTTGATGCGGCGGTTCAGGTAACCCTCGCGGAAGCGCGGATGGTCGGTGGCATGGAACAGGTCGGAGTCGAACATCACGGCCCGGTTGGCACGATAGGGATACCGCGTCGGCACGCTGCCGATGGAGCTGAGGTACTCGGCGAGCTGGCCCGAATCGTGGTTGAACTTCCGGAAGTCCCAGGCTTCGGGGGCGTTGTGCTCGTACACGAGCAGGCCGCCGCCCTCCGGATCGAGATTGGCTTCTTCCTCGGTGATCCAGAAGTTCACGTTGACCGCTGCCGCGTCGGCATGCAGGCCCAGCCCCGGGAGCGTGCAATCGCACTTGTAGCCCCACATCATCTGCAGGGGCAGGTCGCGGATCACCCGCGGCATGCTGCGCCGCAGCTCGGCGGCCAGCCGCAGCAGCAGCTCGGAACAGAAGCCGTCGAAGAAGTAGGCCCCGAGGTAGCCGGACTTGATGTTGTTCCAGAACGTGCTCTCCCGGCAGAACCGCCGCATGGCCTGCAGCGCCTCGGGTGTGAGCAGGCCATCGATGGCCAGCACGTTCGGCTGCGCCGCGAGGTACCGGTCCTGGATGTCCTCGAAGTCCAGCGCCGGATTGATGATCGGGACGTCCGGCGGGGCGACCTGGGCGATGTGGATCGGGCGCTTGTAGGTGCGCGCCACGAGGGGGTGCCGCCCGGGATCGAACGGGACCAGCGAGTGCTCGTCGACCTTGCCGCGGATCTCCGTCCACAGCGCCCGGTAGTCGTCCAGCACCGGCGTGAAGGCGGCGGGCAGGTGGCCGCCCTGCAGCAGGTATTCCAGCTGCTCGCAGTCGTGTCGCAACTTGACCTCGTTGACGCCCATGTCCATCGCCTCCAGCCGGGGCAGCGGATCGTGTCCCAGGAGCGCGGCACGGTCGCCGGTCCAGGGCTTGCCGCGGCGCAGTTCGGCGCAACGCATGAAGCTGGCACTGGCCTCCTGCAGCCGGCCCAGCTCGAACTGCGCCAGGCCCAGGTTGAAGTGGGCCTCCGCGAAAGCGGGCTGCAATGCCAGGGCCTCGCCGAAATGGCGCAGCGCGTCCTCGTAGCGGGCCTGCTCCTTCGTGACGACGCCAAGCATGCACCACGCGTCCGCGTGCTTCGGATCGATGGCGACGAGGCGCCGGAACGACTGCTCGGCGTCGGAAAAGCGTTCGAGTTCGGTCTGGAGCGCGCCCAGGGACAGCAGGACGGGGACGGCATCCGCGCCCGCCGCGAGGGCCCGCTCATAGGCGTCGACGGCTTCGGTGCGTTGCCCTTCGCGGCGCAGGCGCTCCGCCAGGGAGAGCCAGGTCGCTGCATCGGAGGGCTCCACGGCCAGCCAGGCGCGACGCGCCGCGATGGCTTCCGCGGGCTGGCCGGCGGCGTCTGCCGCTGCGATCGCTGCCCTGAGCGTCTCCTTCTGCCTTCGTTCGGTCCCGAGCAGGTTCTTGATCAGGGTCTTCATCGCGGCGTCAGATGCCCAGCATCAGCTTCAGGTTCTGCACCGCCGCGCCGCTGGCGCCCTTGCCCAGGTTGTCCAGGCGCGCGACCAGCACCGCATGGGCGTAGTCCATGTTGCGGTAGACGCGTAGCTCCATCTTGTTGGTGTCGTTCAGCGCGGTCGGCTCCAGCTTGCCGTCTTCCGTCGGTGCTTCCACCGTCACCCATTCGCTGCCTTCGTAGTGGCGCCTGAGCACGTTCTCCAGGTCGTCCGGCGTCGGCTTGCCGGGCAGGGTGTTCAGGTGCAGGGGCAGTTGCACCAGCATGCCCTGCTTGAAGTTGCCCACCGCGGGGATGAAGATCGGCCGGCGCACCAGGCCGGTGTACTTCATGATCTCCGGCAGGTGCTTGTGCTTCAGCCCGAGCGCGTAGACCTCATAGGCCGGCGCGTTGCCACTTTCGTGCGCCTCGATCAGCGAACGGCCGCCACCCGAATAGCCGCTCACCGACGGCAGCACCACCGGGTAGTCGGTCGGCAGCACGCCGGCGTCCACCAGCGGGCGCAGCAGCGCGATGGCGCCGGTGGAGTAGCAGCCGGGGTTGCTCACGCGGTCGGCGTTCTTCACCGCCTCGCGCTGGCCGGGCGCCAGCTCGGGGAAGCCGAACACCCAGCCTTCGGCCACGCGGTGCGCCGTCGACGCGTCGATGATGCGCGGCTTGCGTCCGCCGGACTTGCCGATCTCCTCGATCATCGCCGCCGATTCGCGCGCCGCATCGTCATGCAGGCAGAAGATGACCAGGTCCACGCCCGCCATCAGCTCGCGCTTGGCCGCGGCATCCTTGCGCTTCTCGGGCGCGATGCTCACGAGTTCGATTTGCGGCATCTTCAGGAGCCGCTCGCGGATCTGCAGGCCGGTGGTGCCGGCTTCGCCGTCGATGAAGACCTTGGGCATCTCTCGTCCTATAGATGTTGCTTATGGTGATGGTAAGCGGCACGCCGAAAATGGTGCATTGCACCATGATACAGTTCACCGCAGCTCCGTGCAGCCGGCCTACTCCGCCGTATTCCTGCCTGCCGTGACGCAACCCCCCGTCATTCCATTCTCGAGAGAGACCTCATGAAGATTCACGAGTACCAGGGCAAGGAGATCTTGCGCAACTTCGGCGTGCCCGTCCCGCGCGGCATCCCGGCCTTCACCGTGCAGGAGGCCGTCGAGGCGGCGCAGAAGCTGGGCGGCCCGGTGTGGGTGGTCAAGGCGCAGATCCATGCCGGCGGCCGCGGCAAGGGCGGCGGCGTCAAGGTGGCCAAGAGCGTCGACGACGTCAAGCGCCTGGCCGGCGAGATCCTGGGCATGCAGCTCAAGACCCACCAGACCGGTCCCGAAGGCCAGAAGGTCCGCCGCCTGTACATTGAGGACGGCGCGGACATCAAGCAGGAGTACTACCTCTCCGTCGTGACCGACCGCGCCACGCAGAAGATCGCGTTCATCGCCTCCAGCGAAGGCGGCATGGACATCGAGGAAGTGGCGCATTCCACCCCCGAGAAGATCATCACCGTGTTCGTCGACCCGCTGGCGGGCCTGACCCAGGCCCAGGGCGAGGAGATCGCGCGCGGCATCGGCATGCCGGCCGACTCGCAGACGCAGTTCATCGACATCTGCCAGAAGCTCTACAAGTGCTACATGGACACGGATGCCTCGCTGGTCGAAATCAACCCGCTGAACCGCGACAGCAAGGGCAAGGTCATGGCGCTGGACTCGAAGTTCAACTTCGACAGCAACGCGCTGTTCCGCCACCCCGAGATCGTGGCGCTGCGTGACCTGGACGAAGAGGACGCCGCCGAAATCGAAGCGAGCAAGTTCGACCTCGCCTACATCTCCCTCGACGGCAACATCGGCTGCCTGGTCAACGGCGCGGGCCTCGCGATGGCGACGATGGACACCATCAAGCTGTTCGGCGCCGAGCCGGCCAACTTCCTCGACGTGGGCGGCGGCGCCACCCCGGAAAAGGTGACCGAGGCCTTCAAGATCATGCTGAAGAACAAGAAGGTGAAGGCGATCCTCGTCAACATCTTCGGCGGCATCATGAAGTGCGACACCATCGCCACGGGCATCATCACCGCCTGCAAGGCCGTGAACCTGCAAGTCCCGCTCGTCGTGCGCATGAAGGGCACCAACGAGGAACTGGGCAAGAAGATGCTGGCCGAGTCGGGCCTGCCGATCATCAGCGCGGACACGATGGCCGAAGCCGCGCAAAAAGTCGTGGCCGCGGTGAAGGCATAAGGAACACACATGTCGATCTACATCAACAAGGACACCAAGGTCATCACCCAGGGCATCACGGGCAAGACCGGCCAGTTCCACACCGAGAAGTGCCAGGAGTACGCGAACGGCAGGAACTGCTTCGTGGCCGGCGTGAACCCCAAGAAGGCGGGCGAGAAGATCTTCGACATCCCGATCTACGCGTCGGTGAAGGAAGCCAAGCAGCAGACCGGCGCGACGGTCTCCGTGATCTACGTGCCGCCCGCGGGTGCCGCGGCCGCCATCTGGGAAGCGGTGGAAGCCGACCTGGACCTGGCGATCTGCATCACCGAAGGCATCCCCGTGCGCGACATGCTGGAAGTGCGCAACCGCATGAAGCAGAAGGAAGCCAAGGGCGGCAAGAAGACGCTGCTGCTGGGCCCCAACTGCCCCGGCCTGATCACGCCCGACGAGATCAAGATCGGCATCATGCCCGGCCACATCCACCGCAAGGGCCGCATCGGCGTGGTCTCGCGCTCCGGCACGCTGACCTATGAAGCCGTGGCGCAGCTCACCGAGATCGGCCTCGGCCAGTCCAGCGCGGTCGGCATCGGCGGCGACCCGATCAACGGCCTGAAGCACATCGACGTGATGCAGGCCTTCAACGACGATCCCGAGACCGACGCCGTGATCATGATCGGCGAGATCGGCGGCCCCGACGAGGCGGACGCCGCCCGCTGGTGCAAGGCCAACATGAAGAAGCCGGTGGTCGGCTTCATCGCCGGCGTCACGGCGCCCCCCGGCAAGCGCATGGGCCACGCCGGCGCGCTGATCTCCGGCGGCGCCGACACGGCCGACGCCAAGCTGGCGGTCATGGAGGAATCGGGCTTCAAGGTGACGCGCAACCCGTCCGAGATGGGCAAGCTGCTGAAGTCGCTGCTGTAAGACTGCGGTTTTCCACATCCCCGGGCCGATTGCTCCTCGCGGACAATCGGCTCTTTCGCTTCGAGAACAAAGAGACAGACGAGCATGGACTTCCTGGAATTCCTCACCCCCGCCTTCTGGGTCGCCGTCGGCCAGATCATCCTCATCGACATCCTGCTGGGCGGCGACAACGCGGTGGTGATCGCGCTCGCCTGCCGCGGGCTGCCGCCCAAGCAGCGCAAGCTGGGGATCATCTACGGCACCGCCGGCGCCATCGTGCTGCGCGTGATCCTGATCGCCTTCGCGCTCGCCCTGCTGGCCATCCCCTACCTGAAGTTCGTCGGCGGCCTGCTGCTGATCTGGATCGGCGTGAAGCTGCTGCTGCCCCAGGACGACGGCGACGAGCACGGCAACATCCAGTCCAGCGACAAGCTGTGGGGCGCCGTCAAGACGGTGATCATCGCGGACCTGGTGATGAGCGTGGACAACGTGCTGGCCATCGCCGGCGCCGCCGAGAGCGCGGGCCAGCACCAGCTGCCGCTGGTGATCTTCGGCCTGCTGGTCTCCATCCCGATCATCGTGGCGGGCAGCCAGATCGTGCTGAAGCTGATGGACCGCTTCCCGGTCATCATCGTCCTGGGCGGCATGCTGCTTGGCTGGATCGCCGGCCAGATGATGTACACCGACCCGGGCCTGAAGCCCTACCTGCCGGACGCCAAGACCTGGGAATACGCCACGGCCGCCGCCGGCGCCCTGCTGGTGCTGGTCCTCGGCAAGTTCGTGTTCGGTCGCGCCAAGGAAGCTCCCGAGGCGACCTGAGCCGCGCGAAGCGGCCATGCAACGAAAGGTTCAAGGGAGCGACAAACTCCCTTGCCCGTTGCTGTGCCGTCTGCTACCTTGCCAGCCTCAGAGGTCCTGCGCCCCGCATGGCGGCGGTTGGGAATGCAATGGCTGGTGAAATCCACAGGCTGCGCGCCAGATTCGCCAAGGTTCGGCCGGCAGTACGCCGGACAAGGGGCGGGAAGTGAGCACATCGTCGTCGTCCGCGAGGCGCGGAACATTCTGGCGCTCCGACTGGTTCGTCGGGGTCCTCGTCGTCATCGGCGTGATGGTGCTGTACAAGAGCACCGACATCATCGACACGCTGGAGCGCCGGCTCTACGACCACGCCAGCACCCAGACCTCGCGCCAGCCCTCCGACCGCATCGCCATCATCGCGATCGATGACCAGAGCATCGCCAACATCGGCCGCTGGCCCTGGCCGCGCGACGTCCACGCCGAACTGATCGACAAGCTGGCGGCCGCCAAGGCCAAGACGGTGGTGCACACCGCCTTCTTCTTCGAACCGCAGACCGACCGCGGCCTGGCGCACATCCGCAAGATCAAGGAAGCGCTGGGCGAAGCCTCGCCCGCGGCCACGCAGCTGATCGTCGAGGCCGAGCAGGCGCTCGACACCGATGCCAAGCTGGCCGCCAGCATCCAGAAGGCGGGCAACGTGCTGGTGCCCTCGGTGTTCCGCCTCGGCGAGCCGCAGGGCAAGCCGGACAAGCCGCTGTCGGCCGCGGTGCTGAAAAGCGCGATCGACGAGAACGAGGCGTTCTCGCTCCCGAGCGTCAGCGCGCAGCAGCCGATCGACCTGATCGGCAATGCGGCCGCCGGCATCGGCCACCTGAACCTGGACAGCGACCGCGACGGCACCGTCCGCCGCGACCCGCTGCTGGTGAACTACTACGGCAAGGCCGTGCCCTCGATGGCGCTGCTGGCGGCGGCCAAGAGCCTGAACCTGAGCCCGGCGGACATCAAGCTGAACGTCGGCGACTCGGTGCAGATCGGCAAGCTGCGCGTGAAGACGGACGAGGCCGCCCGCGTGCTGCCGCAGTTCTACCGCGGCACGGGCGACAAGCAGCCTTTCGCCATCGACTCCTTCTACGACGTGATCTCCGGCAAGATTCCCGCCTCCAAGTACGCGGACAAGATCGTGCTGGTGGGCGCCACCGCCACGGGCGTCGGCGACCCGACGCCGGTGCCGGGCAACCCCGCCGCGACCCCGGTGGAGATGATGGCGCACGTCACCTCCAGCATCCTGAGCGAGCACTTCATCGTGCAGCCTTCCTGGTCGGTGCTGGCCGGGCTGGGCGCCTTCCTGCTGGTGGCCGCGTACATCATCGCCCTGCTGCCGCGGCTGTCCGCCGGCATGGCGGGTGCCGTCACCGCCGCCCTCTTCCTGCTGCTGGTGGGTGCCGAGTACGGCCTGCTCTCCAGCGCGTCGCTCTGGATCCCGCTGGTGTATCCGGCGACGCTGCTGCTGATCGGGCACGTCGCGCTGACGACCAAGCGCTTCCTGGTCACCGAGGCGGGCAAGCAGAAATCGGACGAGGAATCCGCGGAAACCAACCGCATGATGGGCCTGGCGCTGCAGGGCCAGGGCCAGCTGGACATGGCCTTCGACCGCTTCCGCCGCGTGCCCATGGGCGACGAGGTCATGGCCAACATGTACAACCTGGCGCTGGACTTCGAGCGCAAGCGGCAGTTCAACAAGGCCCAGGCCGTGTACGAGCACATGGCCGCCTTCAACCCGAAGTACAAGGACCTGCAGTCCAAGCTCAATCGGGCCAAGAATCTGTCGGAGACGGTCATCCTGGGCGGCGGCGGCGCGCATCCGGGCGGCACCATGCTGCTCGATGGCGGCGCCGTCGAAAAGCCGATGCTGGGCCGCTACCAGGTGGAGAAGGAACTGGGCAAGGGCGCCATGGGCATCGTCTACCAGGGTCGCGACCCGAAGATCGGGCGGGTGGTGGCGATCAAGACGATGGCGCTGGCGCAGGAGTTCGACGGCGACGAACTCGCCGATGCCCGCGAGCGCTTCTTCCGCGAGGCCGAGACGGCCGGGCGCCTGCAGCACCAGAACATCGTGACCATCTTCGACGCCGGCGAGGAGCACGACCTCGCCTACATCGCGATGGAGTTCCTCAAGGGCCGCGACCTCGCGGACCACTGCCGCGACGGCAACCTGCTGCCCGCGCCCAAGGTGCTCTCGATCGTGGCGCGCGTCGCCGAGGCGCTGGCCTATGCGCACCGCCAGAACGTGGTGCACCGCGACATCAAGCCGGCCAACATCATGTACGAGCCGGAGGCCGACGTCGTGAAGGTCACCGACTTCGGCATCGCGCGCATCACCGACTCCAGCAAGACCAAGACCGGCCTGGTGCTGGGCACGCCCAGCTTCATGTCGCCGGAACAGATCGCCGGCAAGAAGGTGGACGGCCGCTCGGACCTGTACTCGCTGGGCGTCATGCTGTACCAGATGCTCACCGGGGTGCTGCCGTTCCGCGGCGACTCGATGGCGGAGCTGATGTACAAGATCGCCAACGAGGAGGCCCCCGACCTGAAGGTGGTGCGCCCCCAGCTGCCGGAGCGGCTGGCACAGGTCGTGGCCCGGGCCCTGGCCAAGAAGCCCGACCTGCGCTATGCCGACGGCGAGGAATTCGCCCGCGACCTGCGCGAGGTGATCGCCATCCTGGGCGGCGCGCCGGCACCGGCGGCCGCTTCCCCGGCGGCCGCGGCGCCCGCGCCGGCCGGCGGCGAAGGCGACAAGACGGTCGCCTTCCGCGCCCCGGCGCCGGTCGCGGACGCCGAAAAGACCGTGGTGATGGGTGCCGACAACGCTTTCGTGACAAGTCAGCGTCAGCCCGGGGAGCCCGGCTATGATGCGGGCGAGAATGACGGGCTGCCCGGGCAGGCCGGCCAGGAGCCTTGACCCGCGAACTATGAACTACGAGTTTTGCTTCCGCACGGACCCTGGTCTGGCGCGGGAAAACAACGAGGATTCCGTCACCGTCGACGAGCCGACCCGCCTGGGCATCCTGGCGGACGGCATGGGCGGCTACAACGCCGGCGAAGTGGCCAGCGGCATGGCCACGACCTTCATCAAGTCCGAGCTGGGACGCTGGCTCGCCCAGGCGGGCCGCCATGCCAACGCGCGCGAGGTGCGCCGGGCCATGGAGATCTGCGTCGACAACGCGAACCGTTCCATCTTCAACGCCGCCAATTCCAACCCGCAGTACAGCGGGATGGGCACCACCCTGGTGGTCGGCGTGTTCCAGGACGGCCGCCTCATCCTCGGGCACATCGGCGATTCCCGCTGCTACCGGCTGCGCAACGCGCAGCTGGAACAGATCACCAAGGACCACTCGCTGCTGCAGGAGCAGATGGACGCCGGCCTCATCACGCCGGAGCAGGCGGCGACTTCCACCAACAAGAACCTGGTGACCCGCGCCCTGGGCGTCGAGGACGCCGTGCTGCTGGAAGTGAACGAACACAAGGTGGAGCCCGGCGACCTGTATTTGATGTGTTCCGACGGGCTCTCCGATATGCTGGACGACGCGGCCATCGCGGCCCTCCTGTCGACAGATGGCTCGCTGGAGCAGAAATCGGTACAACTCATCGATGGAGCGAACGCCAACGGCGGGCGCGACAACATCTCGGTGCTGCTGGCACGGGCCAACAGCGGCTCCAAGAAGCGGGGATTGATCTCGAGGTGGTTGGGACAATGACCGGGCGGCAGAACACGCAGGCTTGAACAGAGGAAGAGGAGTCGGCCATGCCGAAAATGATCGTGTCGATCGACGGGGTCGTCATCAAGGAAGTGCAGTTGACGAAAGACCGGACGACGCTCGGGCGCCGTCCGTACAACGACATCGTCATCGACAACCTCGCCGTGTCCGGTGAGCACGCGGTTCTGCAGCTGACGGGCAACGAGGTCTTCCTGGAAGACCTGAACAGCACCAACGGGACGTACGTGAACGGCAAGGCTGTGAAGAAGCAGCTGTTGCAGAACAACGACACCGTCGAGATCGGCAAGTACAAGATCAAGTTCATCAACGAGGCGCCGGGCGCCACGTTCGAGAAGACCATGATCATCAAGCCGGGCATGGTCCCGCCCATGCCCCCGGCCAAGCCGGGCGCACCGGCGGGCGCGGCCCCGGCCGCCGCCGGCGCACCCGCCGCGGCCAAGCCCGCCGAAGCCGGCGCGCCGGGCGGCACCGCCAGCATCAAGGTGCTGTCCGGAGCCGCTGCCGGCCGCGAGGTGCCGCTGGTGAAGGTGGTGACCACGATCGGCAAGCCGGGCGTGGCGGTGGCCGCCATCACCAAGCGCTCGCACGGCTTCGTGGTGGCCCATGTCGAGGGCTCGAACAAGCCCACCCTCAACGGCACCGCGATCGGTCCCGAACCGGTGACGCTGAAGAACGGCGACATGCTGGAGCTCGCCGGCACCCAGATGCAGTTCCTCCAGGTCGGCTAAGCCGCCCCCGGCCCCGGCTCCATGGGTCTGCTCGCCAGGCACTGGTCGCGCATCGCGATCACCCTGGTCCCGCTCGTCTTCGCGCTGCTGCACGCCACCGGCGTGCTGCCCATCGGCTTCCTGCAGCGCCTCGACGCCATCATCTACGACGCGCGGCTGCGCGCCACGATGCCGCGCACGCTGGAACAGCGCGTCGTGATCGTCGACATCGACGAGAAGAGCCTCGCCGAGGTGGGGCGCTGGCCCTGGGGCCGCCACCGCCTGGCCGCCATGGTCGACGAACTGTTCGACCGCCAGAAGGTGGCGATCCTCGGCTTCGACGTCGTGTTCGCGGAACCCGACGACAGTTCCGGCCTGAAGCAGCTGCGCGAGATGGCGCAGCGCGAGCTGAAGGACGTCGGCGGCTTCCAGGAGCGGCTGGGGCAGCTGCAGGCGGGGCTGGACTACGACGCGGTGTTCGCCCGTTCGCTCGAGAAGCGGCCGGTGGTGCTGGGCTACTACCTCACCAGCGACCGCGACGGCCGCACCAGCGGCGTGCTGCCGGCGCCGGTGATGGACCGGGCCGCGCTGCAGGGCCGGCCGATCGCCTTCACGCGCTGGAACGGCTACGGCTCCAACATCGAGCAGCTGGCCAAGGCCGCGCCGGTGGCCGGCTACTTCAACTCCATCACCGACGGCGATGGCGTGGTGCGTTCGATCCCGCTGGTGGCGGAGCACAAGGGCGCCTACTACGAGTCGCTGTCGCTCGCCGTCTTCCGCACGATGGTCGGCCAGCCGGCGGTGGAGCCCGGATTCCCGCGCGACCGCTTCGTGGGCCGCAGCTACTCGGGGCTGGAAAGCATCGTCCTCAAGCAGGGCCAGCGCCAGCTGGCGGTGCCGGTCGACGACCGCGTGGCGACGCTCGTGCCCTTCCGCGGCGAGGGCGGGGCCGGCGGCGGCTCGTTCCAGTACGTGTCGGCCGCGGACGTGCTCGCCAAGCGCCTGCCCGAAGGCAGCCTGCGCGACAAGATCGTGCTGGTGGGCACCACGGCGCCCGGCCTGCTGGACCTGCGCGTGACGCCGGTGGGCGAGACCTACCCCGGCGTCGAGACGCACGCCAACGTCATCTCGGGCCTGCTCGATGGCAAGCTGCCCGTGAAGCCGGACTACACGATCGGCTACGAGGTCGTGATCCTGCTGGCGGCCGGACTGCTGCTGGCCTTCCTGCTGCCGCTGCTCTCCGCCACGGTCGCCGTGCTGGTGAGCGTCGGGGTCATGCTGGTCCTGGTGGCGCTGAACTACTACCTGTTCGCCGCGCACGAACTGGTGATGCCGCTGGCCTCCGCGCTGGTGATGGCGGGCATGGCCTTCGCTCTGAACATGAGCTACGGCTACTTCGTCGAAAGCCGCAGCAAGCGCGAGCTGGCCAACCTGTTCGGCACGTACGTGCCGCCGGAACTGGTCGACGAGATGGTCAAGGACCCGGACAGCTACAGCATGAAGGCGGCCAGCCGCGAGCTGACGGTGATGTTCTGCGACATGCGCGGGTTCACCAAGATGTCCGAGCGCATGGAGCCGACGCAGCTGCAGGAACTGCTGAACGCCGTCTTCAGCCGGCTGACCGACATCATCCGCGCCAACCGCGGCACCATCGACAAGTACATGGGCGATTGCGTCATGGCCTTCTGGGGCGCGCCCGTCGACACGCCGAACCACGCGGAACTGGCGGTGAAGTCCGCGATGGAGATGGCCCGCGCGGTCCACCAGATCAACGAGGAGCACCGCGCCAAGGGCCTGCCCGAGATCGGCGTGGGCATCGGCCTCAACACCGGCTCGATGTGCGTCGGCGACATGGGCTCCGACATCCGCCGCAGCTACACGGTGATTGGCGACGCCGTGAACCTCGGCTCCCGGCTGGAGGGCCTGTCCAAGGTGTACGGCGTGGACATCGTGGTCAGCGAGTCGGCCCGCAAGCAGGCGCCGGAGTTCGCCTGGCAGGAACTGGACCGGGTCCGCGTGAAGGGCAAGGAGCAGGCGGTCGGGATCTTCTATCCCGTGGCCCCCGCCGGCGCCGCCGGGAAGGAGACCATCGAGGAACTCCGGACCTGGGGCGCTTTCCTGAAGGCCTACCGCGCGCAGGACTGGGACCAGTGCGACCTGCAGCTCCTCAACCTGCAGCGGATGGGCGCCAAAAAATACCTTTACGAGCTGTACTCCGAACGTGTAGCCTCGATGAGGTTGCTGCCTTTCGACCCGGGTTGGGACGGCGCGACCAACTTCGAGACGAAATAAACATCTAAAGGCAGCGAGATGAGGGTGCGGGTGCTGGGTTGTTCCGGCGCGATCGCGAAGGACTGCCGTACCACGTCCTTCCTGATCGACGGCGACGTGCTGGTGGATGCCGGCACGGGCGTCGGCGACCTCACGCTCGAGGAAATGCGCGGCATCCGCCACGTGCTGCTGACGCATTCGCACCTGGACCACGTCGCGGCCCTGCCGCTGATGATCGATTCGGTGGCTTCGCAGCTGACCGAGCCGATCCGCGTGTCGGCGCTCCCGGGGACCATCGCCGCCCTCAAGGCCCACGTCTTCAACAACGTGATCTGGCCCGACTTCAGCCGCATCCCCTCGCCCCAGGCGCCCTTCGTCAGCTTCCACGAGATCCAGGTGGGCCAGACGCTGGACCTGTGCGGCAAGACCATCGAGGTGCTGCCCGCCGTGCACACCGTGCCGGCGTGCGGCTATGCGGTCGGCGGCGCGCGCGGCAGCTGGGTGTTCACCGGCGACACCGAGCGCAACCCGGCGTTCTGGCGCCGGATCAACCAGATGGACGTGGCGGCCCTGGTGATCGAGACGGCCTTCAGCAACCGCGAACAGGACCTCGCGCGGCGCAGCCTGCACCTGTCGCCGCTGGCGCTGGCCGAGGAGCTCGATTGCATCGACAAGGGCAGGAGCTTCCCGATCTTCATCACGCACACCAAGCCGGCCGAGACCGAGCTGATCATGACGGAGATCCAGCGCTTCGATCAGACCCAGCCCTTCGGCCCGAACGTGACGCACGACATCCGCTGGCTGCGCGCCGGCCAGGAGTTCGAATTGTGAGTGCGGTCCTCAAGAATCGCGACAGCGAGCAGGAATTCATCAACTCGCAGCAGCTGCCGCCGGACAAGCGCGGCATCTCGTTCG
The DNA here is from genome assembly GCF_015070875.1 of Ramlibacter pallidus. GTDB lineage: Bacteria > Pseudomonadota > Gammaproteobacteria > Burkholderiales > Burkholderiaceae_C > Ramlibacter > Ramlibacter pallidus. The sequence continues at coordinate 549,765 of NZ_JADDIV010000002.1, read as the reverse complement.
AGGCCCTGTTCTTCCGGCAGCTGCAGGCGGTGACGACCCGCATCCACGCCACCGAGAACATCGACGAGATCATGCTCGAGGCGAGCCAGGACATCTGCAAGCTGTTCAACGCCGACCGCCTGACGCTGTACGCGGTGAGCGACGACCGGGGCTCGATCGTCTCCAAGGTGAAGACGGGCCTGAACACCAGCCGCGACCTGAAGCTGCCGATCAGCGCGCAATCCATCGCCGGCTACGTGGCGCATTCGCGGGAGCTGGTGAACATCGCCGACGTCTACGACGACGAGGCGCTCAAGCGCATCCACCCGAGCCTGTCGTTCCTGAAGGAAGTGGACAAGCGTTCCGGCTACCGCACCAAGCAGATGCTGGTGGTGCCGATCCTGGACGGCGCCGTGCTGCACGGCGTGCTGCAGGTCATCAACAACAAGAGCGACATGCCGTTCGGCGAGCTCGAGGTCGAGGGCGCCGCGCAGCTTTGCAAGACGCTCGCCACCGCGATCCGCCAGCGCATGGACCGCGCGCAGGGCGGCGCGCGCCGCAAGTCGACCAAGTACGACGGCCTCATCGCCGACGGCGTCCTGACCCAGGACGAACTGCAGGCGGCCGTGCAGAAGGCCCGCGAGGAAGCGCTGTCGGTCGAGCAGGTGCTGGTGTCCGACTACTCCATCCGGCCGGCGCAGATCGGGCCGTCGCTCGCCAAGTTCTTCGGCGTGCCGTACGAGCCGTTCAACGAGGGCCGGCTGCGCCTGGAGGCGTTGCAGGGCGCGCTCAAGCGCGAGTTCGTGCTGGAACAGGGCTGGATCCCGCTCGAGGAAGGCCCCGAGGGCCTGGTGCTCATGTGCCTCGACCCGGAGGCGGTGCGCAACTCCCGCATCGTGCCGCAGGTCTTTCCGCGCGCATCCAAGCTGGCCTGGCGCGTGACCACCCTCACCGAATTCAAGGACACCCTGGCGCAGCTGTGGGGCGGCGGGACGGACGACGCCTCGGTCGAGGACATGCTTGCCGACCTGAGCGCGCCGATGGACGACGAAGGCGGCGAGGAAAGCGCCCTGGAGTCGGCCGCGGCGGACAACGAGCTGGTCAAGTTCGTCAACAAGATCATCATCGACGCCTACAACCAGCGCGCGTCGGACATCCACATCGAGCCCCTCCCCGGCAAGGCGAAGACCGGCATCCGCCTGCGCATCGACGGCACGCTCATGCCCTACGTGGAAGTGCCGGCGCACTTCCGCCAGGCGCTGGTGACGCGCCTGAAGATCATGTGCGACCTCGACATCTCCGAGAAGCGCAAGCCGCAGGACGGCAAGATCAAGTTCAAGAAGTACGGCCCGCTCGACATCGAGCTGCGCGTGGCGACCATCCCGTCGGCGGGCGGCGTCGAGGACGTCGTCATGCGGATCCTGGCGGCCGGCGAACCGATCCCGCTGGAGAAGCTGGGACTCACGCCGCACAACCGCGAGAACCTCGAGAAGACGGTGACCAAGCCGTACGGCCTGTTCTACGTGTGCGGTCCCACGGGCTCGGGCAAGACGACGACGCTGCACTCGATCCTCAAGTTCCTGAACACGCCGGACACCAAGATCTGGACGGCGGAGGACCCGGTCGAGATCACGCAGAAGGGCCTGCGCCAGGTGCAGGTGAACAAGAAGGCCGGCATCGACTTCGCGCTGGTGATGCGCGCCTTCCTGCGGGCCGACCCGGACATCATCATGGTGGGCGAGTCGCGCGACAAGGAAACGGTGTCGATGGGCGTGGAAGCCTCGCTCACCGGCCACCTGGTGTTCTCCACGCTGCACACCAACTCCGCGCCCGAGTCCATCACGCGATTGCTGGACATGGGCATGGACCCGTTCAACTTCGCCGACGCGCTCCTGGGCATCCTGGCGCAGCGCCTGGCCAAGCGCCTGTGCGACTGCAAGGAGTCGTATGTCCCGGCCAACGCGGAACTGCGCTCCTTCATCAACGAGTACGCCCTGGACTTGAAGCAGACGCCCGCGTGGCAGGCCGACGAAGGCGGCGAGGCCCAGAAGCTGTTCGAGGAGTGGATCGAGCAGTACGGCAAGGACGGCGAGCTTCGCCTCTACCGCGCCGTCGGCTGCGACAAGTGCGGCAAGACCGGTTACAAGGGCCGCGTCGGCCTGCACGAACTGCTGGTGGCGGACGACGAGGTCAAGCGCCTGATCCAGGAGCGCGCCCGCGTGGCCGACCTCTTCGTCGCCGCCGTCGGCAGCGGCATGCGCACGCTGAAGATGGACGGCATGGAGAAGATCCTCATGGGCCTGACGGACCTGAAACAGGTTCGGTCAGTCTGTATCCGCTAGTTGACGAAATTGTCAGCGCGGCGGACGTAAAAGGTCGGCCCGCGGCGCCCGGCGGCGGAAAATCCCGGAACTACTTCACGAAACGTCCCTGGCACAGCGCTTGCACTTCCTCCTCGCTTCTTCATCAACAACCGGAGGATTCATGAAGCGTCAACTGCAAAAGGGCTTTACCCTGATCGAACTGATGATCGTGGTCGCGATCATCGGTATTCTGGCCGCCGTCGCGCTGCCGGCTTACCAGGACTACACCAAGCGTGCCAAGATGTCCGAAGTGATCCTGGCTGCGTCTTCGTGCCGCACGTCCATCACCGAGGTGTACCAGTCCGTCTCCGGCGGCGCTTCCACCGCTCCTGGCGTCAACGGCTGGGGCTGCGAAGCGGGCACGGGCACGTCCCAGCCCACGCTGCAATCGAAGTACGTGGCTTCCGTGCACACCACGGCCGACGGCCAGATCCGCGTGACGGCCCAGGGCTTCAACGACAGCAACATCGACGCCAAGCTCGTGACGCTGACGCCGATGGCCAACGCCACCACGCCGGCGACCTTCGCCGCCAACGCTGGTTCTTCGCTGTTCGGCTGGCGCTGCGGCAACACGACGGATGGCACCACCATCCTGTCGAAGTTCCTGCCGGGTTCCTGCCGCGGCTGATGCCGCTGGGGTGATCGCACCCCGCGAAGGCGCCCCTGACAAGGGGGCGCCTCTTTTTTTTAACGAATACTCCGGAGAATTCATGAAGCGTCAACTGCAAAAGGGCTTTACCCTGATCGAACTGATGATCGTGGTCGCGATCATCGGCATCCTGGCGGCCGTCGCGCTGCCCGCGTACCAGGACTACACCAAGCGTGCCAAGATGTCCGAAGTGATCCTGGCTGCGTCTTCGTGCCGCACCTCCATCACCGAGGTGTACCAGACCGTCTCCGGCGGCGCTTCCACCGCGCCTGGCGTCAACGGCTGGGGCTGCGAAGCGGGCACGGGCACGTCCCAGCCCACGCTGCAATCGAAGTACGTGGCTTCCGTGCACACCACGGCCGACGGCCAGATCCGCGTGACGGCCCAGGGCTTCAACGACAGCAACATCGACGCCAAGCTCGTGACGCTGACGCCGATGGCCAGCGCCACCACGGCCGCGACCTTCGCCAACAACGCCGGCTCCTCGCTGTTCGGCTGGCGCTGCGGCAACACGACGGATGGCACCACCATCCTGTCGAAGTTCCTGCCGGGTTCCTGCCGCGGCTGATGCTGCAAGGGGTCCTGCATCCCGCCAAGGCGCCCCCCACGGGGCGCCTTTTTGCATTGGCGGTCCAGCTTCTCGCCGTGCTGGGGTCGCTCGCCCTGCTCGCGTCGTGGCTGGCGCCCAACCACTACCCGCCCTGGACGAGTTTCCACAGCGAGGCGCCGGCGTTCACCGCGCTCGCCTGCCTGGTGCTGGCGCGCCTGCTGCATCCGCATCCCGTGCGCGCGGGCGCGGCCTTCGTCCTGTTCGTCCCGCTGGCGCTGCTGATCGGCGCCCAATGGCTGGGCGGATGGATCTACTACCGCGGGGACGCCGCCATGAGCGCCCTGTTCGTCCTCGGCGCCGCGCTGGCCTTCTGGCTGGGACAGAACAGCGACACCCTCCGCAAGCCCGACGCCTTCACCTGGCTCGCGGCGCTGGTGACGACGGGCGCGTGCGTCGCCGTGCTGATCGGCGTGCTCCAGTGGCATGGGCTCGAGCCTTCCTGGGGCATCTACGCAACCGATCGTGGGCCGAACCTGCGCGTCTTCTCCAATCTCGCGCAGCCCAACCACCTGGCGACGCTGTGCCTGACGGGCGTGGCGATGGCGCTCTGGCTGCACAGCCGCGCCGTGCTGAACCGATGGCAGCTCGCGACGATGGTGGCGTGGCTCTCGCTGGGCATGGTGCTCACGGAATCGCGTGCCGTCCTCGCGTGCGCGTTCGCGCTGGGCCTGCTGCTCCTGTGGAGCCGCCGCCTTTCGCCGGTGCACTGGAGCATCATCCCCGCATGGTGGGCAGCGCTGGTGGCCGGATACGTGCTCCTGCCGGTCCTGAACGAAGCGCTCTACCTCCTGCCCGCCCGGGAGGAGCAGATCGCCCAGCACGGCCTGCGTGTCACGATGTGGCGCCAGGCGCTCGCTGCGATCGCCGATGCACCCTGGCTGGGGCACGGCTGGCGCCAGACCCTCCTGGCATTGAAGCAGGCGGCCGCGCAGGTGCCCGGCACGCTCGTGACCGACTATGCGCACAACGTGGTGCTCGACGTGCTGGTCTGGGTCGGCGTCCCGCTCGGCGTCCTGCTGCTCGGCGGCTTCGGGTTCTGGGCGGCACGCAGCTGGCTGCGCATCGCCGACACGCGGCAGCTGCTCCTGCTCGGGGCCGCATCCCCGGTGCTGGTCCACAGCTTGTTCGAGTTCCCGTTCGCCTACGCGTACTTCCTCTTTCCCGTGGCCTGGCTGCTGGGCGCCCTCGAGGCGAGCCAGCGGACCGGCCGCGCCGCCGGCCGCCTGCCGTCGCCGTCGCCGGGCACGTGGGTGCGTGCGCAGGTGTTTGCGCTGGTCGGCATCTACATCGCCACCTGCATCGTGGTCGTCCGTGATTACCTCCAGGTGGAACAGGACTACCAGGTCATGCGGTTCGAACTCCGCAAGATCGGCCAGAGGCCGCCGGGGCATGAAGCACCCGACCTCCTGCTGCTCACCCAGCTGGGCGACCTGATCGAACTGGGGCGGGTGGAGGCGCGGCCGGGCATGCCGCCCGAACTGCTTCGGCGGCTGGGCGAGGCCTCGCGCCGCAACGGCTGGGCCACGCTCGACCTGACCTACGCGACGGCGCTGGGCATGAACGGCCGCCACGAGGAAGCCTCGCGGGAACTCGCGCACATGCGCGGGACATACGGCGGAGAAAGCGCCTCCCAGGCGTACAGCATGTTCAGGAACTTCCGCGTCAATCATCCGGAACTGGCTCCCGTCGTCGTGCCATGACCCCTGCAAGCTGGCGTGCCCCCGCGACGGGACGCGCCGTGGCGGCCGGTGCTCTCGGCGCCTTGCCGTGGCTCCAGCCGCTCGCTGGCGGACCCTCGCCGGCGGTGTCGTCGTGGCTGGCGACCGCGGCCTGCGTGGTCGCGTTGTGGGCACTCGCGCGGCCGCCGTTGACCGGTCCGGGGCCGCGCCAGCTGGCAGGGCTCGCGCTGGCCCTCGTGGCCTGGGGCGTCGTCGTCGCGGGCCAGGTGACGCCGGCGCTCGTGTACCTGGCGGGCGGCCTGGCGCTCGTGCTGTTGTCGGCCGCGGCCGGTCGCGACCCGCGCCTGTCGACCGCGTTGCAATGGGCGTTGCTCGGCGCCGCCGGGGCCAGCGCGGTCTTCGGGCTGCTGCAGTATTTCGGCGGCGCAGGGCGCGCCGCGCCCTGGATCCACGCCGCCGAGGTGGGGGTCGCCTACGCCAACCTGCGCCAGACCAACCAGTACGCCACGCTGTGCTGGATCGGGGTGGCGGTCGCCTGCTTCGGCACCTTGCGGCTGCGACCCGTGCTCGCCGCCGGCCTGGTGGCCCTGCTGGCGATCGGCTGCGCCGCCTCGGCGTCACGCACCGGCTTGCTCGCGCTGGGCGTGCTGGCCGCCCTTTGTGCCGCATGGCCCGGTCCCGACCAGCCCCGTCGCCTGGTGCTGTGCGCGACGGCGATCGCCGCCTATGCGGCCGGCGCCCTGCTGTTGCCCTTGCTGCTGGAGGTGTTCGCGGGCGTGGTCCCGGGCCGGCGCCTCTGGGCACGGCTCGGCGCCGGCGAAACGTGCGTCAGCCGCAGGGTGCTCTGGTCCAACGTGCTGCATCTCGTCGCGCAGCGCCCCCTGGCCGGATGGGGTTGGGGCGAGCTCGACTTCGCCCACTACGCCACCCTCTACGAGGGCGCGCGCTTCTGCGACATCCTCGACCACGCGCACAACCTGCCGTTGCACCTGGCGGTCGAACTCGGCGCGCCGGTCGCCGTCCTCGCCACGGCGGGCCTCCTGGCCTGGGTGTGGCGCCGCCGGCCCTGGGCCGAAGGCCAGCCCCTGCGCCGGCTTGCCTGGGCGTTGCTCGCGCTCGTCGGCTTGCACAGCCTGCTCGAGTACCCCCTCTGGTACGGCCCGTTCCAGCTCGTGCTGGGGCTGTGCATCGGCTGGCTGTCTGCCGCCGAAGGAGCGGCGAATGCCGACGCCAAGCCACTGGCGCACGGCCGCTGGCGCCGCGGCGCCGGGACCGCGCTGCTGGTGGCCGCCGTCGGCTACGGCGCCTGGGACTACCTGCGCGTTGCGCAGATCTACCTGCCTCCCGAGCAGCGCCAGGCGGCCTGGCGCGAGGACACCCTGGAGCACGTGCGCGCCTCCTGGCTGTTCCAGGGACAGGCCCGCTTCGCCGACGTGACCCTCGCGACGCCGACGCGGGCCAACGCGACGTGGATGTACGACGCCGCGAGCCGCGCCCTGCACGATTCCCCGGAGCCGCGCGTGATCGAGCGGGTGATCGAAAGCGCGGTCCTGCTGGGGCGCGACGACGAGGCGATGCTGCACCTGGCGCGCTACCGTGCCGCGTTCCCGCAGGCGCATGCCGAGTGGCAGCAGCGGCAGCGCCACCCGCGTCAGGTGGCTCGGTAGCTGCCCGATTTGCCGCCGTGCTTTTCCAGCAGCTTCACGTCGGTGATCGTCATGCCGCGGTCCACCGCCTTGCACATGTCGTAGACCGTGAGCAGGGCGACGTTGACGGCGGTCAGCGCCTCCATCTCGACGCCGGTGGGGCCGACGGTTTCGACGGTGACGCTGCACGCGACCGCGGGCGTCGGGCCGTCTTCCAGCGCGAAGTCCACCGCCACGCGGGTGAGGGCCAAGGGGTGGCAAAGCGGGATCAGGTCGCTGGTCTTCTTGGCGGCCTGGATCGCGGCGATGCGTGCGATGCCGAGGACGTCACCCTTCTTCACGCTGCCGCTCTGGATCAGCGCGAAGGTAGCGGGTAGCATTTCGATCCGCCCGCGCGCCACGGCAACGCGGTGCGTCGCTGCCTTGGATGCGACGTCCACCATGTGGGCCTGGCCCTGCGCGTCAAAATGGGTCAATCCGCTCATGCAACCACCCTCGATTCCGGTCAACGATCATACGGCCAGCTTCGACTGGCCCGGCCGGCTGCGCGCCGCCGGCATCCACCTCTCGCTGAGCGCGGTGGTGGCGGCACTGGCGGCGCTGCTGGTCTTCGCGCTCTGGTATCCCTATCCGTACGGCGAGCTGTCCGGCGGCCGCGCGCTGTTCCTGCTCGTGGTGTCGGTCGACGTCGTGCTCGGTCCGCTCATCACGCTGGCCATCTTCAACCGCCGCAAGCCGCGCACCGAACTGCGGCGCGATCTCGCGGTGGTGGGCCTGCTGCAGGTCGCAGGGCTGGCCTACGGCCTGTGGACCGTCAACCTGGCCCGTCCCGTGCACATGGTGTTCGAGCTGGACCGCTTTCGCGTGGTGCACCAGGTGGACATTCCGCTGGAGATCCTCGATCGCACGCCTCCCGGGATCACGGCCATTCCCCTCGGCCGGCCGACGCTGCTGTCCCTGCGGCCCTTCCGCAGCGAGCAGGAGAAGCTCGACTTCACCCTGGCGGCCCTCGGCGGCGTGCACCTGTCCGCCCGCCCCGACCTGTGGGAGCCCTACGAAGCCGGTCGCGAGCGCATCCTGGCCGCGGCGAGGCCGGTGCAGGACCTCGCACGCCGCTTCCCGGCGCGCGCCGCCGAGATCGAGGCCGCGCTGCGCAAGGCCAATGCCGAGCCAGCGCAGGCGGCATACTTGCCTCTGATCGCGCGCAAGGCGGAAGCCTGGACGGTCCTGCTCGATGCGCGCTCCGCGCAAGTGATCGGTTACCTGCCCCTGGATTCGTTTTGACCCCTTCCCTTTCCCGCCGCCTTGCCGCGGCCCTCCTGGCCTTCGGCGTCGCCATCACCCCGGCGCGGGCCCAGCTGCCCTCGCTGGGTGACGGCAGCGAGATGAGCACGGCCGCGGAGCGCAAGCTCGGCGAACGCATCGCGCGCGAGCTGTACCGCGACCCGGATTACATCGACGACCCCGTGCTCGTCGAATACGTGCAGGGCATCTGGCAGCCGCTGATGGCGGCGGCGCGCGCGCGCGGCGAACTCACGCCCGAACTCGACGAGCGCTTCGCCTGGCAGGTCCTGCTGGGCAAGGACCGCAGCATCAATGCCTTCGCGCTGCCCGGAGGCTGGCTCGGCCTGCACCTCGGGCTGGTGAGCGTGACGGCGACCCGCGACGAACTCGCTTCGGTGCTGGCCCACGAACTGAGCCACGTGACGCAGCGCCACATCTCGCGCCTGGTGACCAACCAGAACCAGCAGGCGCCGCTGATGCTCGCCGCCATGATCCTGGGGGCGCTGGCGGCCAGCAAGAACTCGCACGCGGCCGCCGCCATCGGCACCGGCGCGCAGGCGCTGGCCGCGCAGCAGCAGCTGAACTTCTCGCGCGACATGGAACGGGAGGCCGACCGCATCGGCCTGGGCGTCATGTCGGCCGCGGGTTTCGAGCCCCAGGGCTTCGTCGCGATGTTCGAGAAGCTGCAGCAGGCCGCGCGCCTGAACGACAACGGCAACTACCCCTACCTGCGCACGCACCCGATGACCAGCGAGCGTGCCGCCGACATGCAGTCGCGCCAGCAGCTGTCCGGCCGCGGCCCGCTGCAGCCGACGCTGGAGCATGCGCTGGCGGCCGGCCGCGCGCGGGTGATCTCCAATCCCGGCGTGGACGCGCTCCGCGCAATGGTCACCGAGGCCGACGCGGGCAGTTTCGCCGCGCTGCCGCGCGTGCGCCAGGCCGGCGTGCTGTACGCGGCGACCTTCGCGGCTGCCCGCCTGCGCGAGCCGGCCGTGGTCGCGCGCCTGCAGCCGCGGCTGGATGCGGCCACCGCGGGCGATGCGGCTGCGCAGCGGCTCGCCCGCTTGCTGGCCGCCGAGATCGCCATGGCCCAGGGCGATGCCGCACGGGCGCTGCGCACGATCGACACCGAGAGCCGACGCCGGCCGGAACTTCTGCTGGCTGCGCAGGCGCAGGTGCAGACCGGGCGGGCCGCCGACGCGGCGCAGCGGCTGCAGACCTGGGTGGCGACGCAACCGCGCGATGCCGCAGCCTGGCAGCAGCTGTCGGCGGCCCATGCCGCACAGGGCCAGCCGCTGCGCGCGGTGCGCGCCGAGGCGGAGGCCCGCGTCGCTCAGCTCGACTACACGGCGGCGCTCGACCGCTTCAAGGCCGCGCAGGAACTCGCGCGCAAGGGCGGGGGCGACCACATCGAGGCGTCGATCGTCGACACCCGCGCCCGCGAGGTGGAATCACTTCTTCGCGAACAGGCGCTCGAGCGCTGATTCGATGACCACGCCGACCACGGTGTAGATCAGCGAGCCGATCAGGGCGGCCCAGAAGCCGCGCACCTGGAAGCCGTCCAGCACGCCGGCGGCCGCCCAGAACACCAGGGCGTTGATGACGAAGAGGAACAGGCCCAGCGTGAGCACCGTCACCGGCAGGGTGAGGACCACGAGCACCGGCCGCACCACCGTGTTGAGCAGCCCGATCACCAGCGCCGCCAGCATCGCGGCGGTGAAACTGGTGACCTGCACGCCGCTGTAGACGTAGGCGACGAAAAGCAGCGCGGCGGCGCTGAGCAGCCACTTGACGATGAGCTTCAGCATGGCGGGAGGATAGCACCCGGGTCCCGCCCGGGCCGGCCGCTAGTCCAGTGCCAGCAGCAGCAGCGCGCCGACGCCGAACAGCCCCGGCGCGGCACGCCGTCCGTCCGTGCCGTCGTGGGTCTTCGGCCGCCGCACGTCGATGACGCGCGCCGTGCCGTGTTCGGCCATGAGGCTGCGCGTGAGCTCCGGCAGCGGCCCGCGGGCCAGCACCGGGGTCACGTCGTCGCCGCGCGCGCGCAGGGGCGGCACCACCTCGCCGAACAGCCGGTCCGCCCACTTGGCCCGCCAGTTCTCGCGCGCGGAGTGGCTCACCCACTTGCTGATGCGATGCGTCATGCGCGGGGCGCAGGCGACCAGCACCCAGTGCGTGGGGGCGCCGCCGACCGGCGGCATGCGCTGGCTGGCGTAGGCCGGGTCGTCCAGGTACACGATGACCTTGTCCATGCGAAGCTCCTTGCGGGTGCGCGCGTCAGGCGGCGTCGGCGGCGGCCGACCGGCGGGCCGCCGAACGGCCGGCCAGCCAGCCCGCGGCGAGCACGCCGGCCACGCAGGCCGCATACGTGCCCCAGCGCGCCGCCGTGTGCACCGCACCCTGCGGATCGAATACGCCATCGAGCAAAGGTTCCCCGATGATCATCTTGGCCGCGGTGAACGCCAGCACGGCGGAGCCGAGCTGGATGATGACGGGGAAGCGCTCCACCAGCGTCAGCACGACCTTGCTGCCGAACACGACGATGGGCACGCTGATCAGCAGGCCGATGACCACGAGGTCCATGGAGCCGTGCGCGGCGCCGGCGACGCCGAGCACGTTGTCCACGCCCATCAGCGCGTCGGCGACGATGATGGTCTTCATCGCGCCCCAGAAGGTGGTGGCGGCCGGGCCGTGCTCGTCGCCGCCGCCGTCGTCGGCCAGCAGCTTGTAGGCGACCCACAGCAGGCCGAGGCCGCCGACCGCCATGAGGCCCGGGACCTTCAGCAGCCAGACCACGCCCAGTGTCATCACCGACCGGACGGCGATCGCGCCGACGGTGCCCCAGACGATGGCCTTGTTCTTCAGGTGGGGCGGCAGGTTGCGGGCGGCGAGCGCGATCACGATCGCGTTGTCGCCGGCGAGCACCAGGTCGATGAGGATGATGGCCAGCAGGGCCGACCACCAGGCGGTGGACATGAACTCCATGAGCAACTCCGAAAGGGTGTGGATCCACCCGGGCAGCCGGCAGCGAAGTCGCGGGGAAGACGAAAGGTGCGCTTCGAAGCCGGGCACCCGGGCCCGTTTCGAAGGTCTTGCTCGGCCCGCACGCGGCGGGCCCGGCGAGCCGGAAGCGCGAGCTTCGTATTGACGGCCGGCCGAATGGGAGCTACTCCCCTTCGCGGAGCGGATTACACCACAACGCGGCCGCGCGGGCAGGCGCCCGGCGCTATCATGGCCCGCCGAGCTCTCCCCTCCCATGGCCGGCATCCACATCACCGACATCGAAGCCGCCATCAACCACTGGCGCGAGAAGAAGCCCTCGCCGGACGGCGTGACGCTGGCGCCCGAGCTGCGCGCCTTGGCCGAGGTGTATGCGCTGATGGTGTACTACCGCGAGGACGAAGCGGACGAGTCGACGTTCCCGCCCAAGGCTTATGCCGCCTGGAAGGCCTGGTACGACACGCAGCCGGACACCCCCTGCATCGCGATCTGCTCCACCAGCCAGGGCGACGCCGAGTGCAAGGGCTGCGGCCGCAGCTTCGAGGAGGTCCAGCGCTGGACCGAGATGTCGCCCGCCGAGAAGCGCACGGTGTGGCGCCGCATCACCCTGCAGGGCGACGCCTGGCGCTTCAACCGGTACGCCGAGCGTTCCTAGTGCGGCGCATCGCCCGGGCCCCCAACGCCGCGATCGCATCGCTCTGGGCCGACATGCTGCAGGAGGCCGGCATCGCGGCGAGCGTGCAGCGCCAGTACCTCTCCAGCGTGGCCGGCGAGATCCCGCCCGACCAGTGCCTGCCGGAGGTCTGGATCACGCACGACGAGCAGGAAGGCGCGGCGCGCGCGCTGCTGGACGAACTGCAGGCCCTGCCGCAGCGGCGCTGGCACTGCGCCTGCGGCGAGCTGGTGGAAGGCGGCTTCGAGTCCTGCTGGAACTGCGGCCGGCCGATGCCCTAGGCGGCCGGGCCCTTCCAGCGCACCGGCTCGATGTCGACGCTGCGCGCGCCGTCGCCCAGCATCAGCACGCCTTCCTGCAGCGTGGCCTGCAGCTGCATGGAGCGCTGCGCCAGCGCGGCGAGCGACTGCGAGGCTTCGGCCGGCACGCGGTACACCGACAGGTTCGCCAGGCGCGTGAGCTTGGTCTCGATGCCTTTCCACCAGACCTCCGCGGCGTGGTGGAAGGCGTACACCGCCACCTGGTCGGCCTGGCGGCAGGCCTTGGTGATCGCGGCGTCGTCGGGCTGGCCGACCTCGATCCAGCGGCGCGTGCGGCCGGTGAAGTCGCGCAGCCAGACGTCCGGGTCGTCCGGGTTGCTCAGGCCCATGCCGAAGGCGAGGGTGCCGTCGCCGCCGCAGACCGTCTGCAGTTCGTGCGCGTGGAAGGCCAGCGCCGCCAGTCGCACCATCATGCGCTCGTCGGTCTCGCTGGGGTGGCGCGCGAGCGTCAGCGCGTGGTCGGCGTAGTAGCCGTGGTCGATGTCGGCCACGGCGACCTGCGCCTTGAAGATGGTGGATTTGAGGGCCAAGGTCGGTCCGGCTAGACGCGGCGCGCGAGTTCGGCGGCCTTGCCGGTGTACGAGCCGGGCGTCATGGCCAGCAGGCGGTCCTTCTCGGCCTGCGGGATCTCCAGCGAGCGGATCAGCGCGTGCAGGTCCGCGGCCGCGACCGTCCTGCCGCGCGTGACTTCCTTGAGCTTCTCGTAGGCGCCCTGCACGCCGTAGCGGCGCATGACGGTCTGGATCGGCTCGGCCAGCACTTCCCAGGCGCCGTCCAGGTCCTCGTGCAGCGCTTCGGCATTGAGTTCCAGCTTGCCCAGGCCGATGCCGAGCGAGTGATACGCCAGCGCCGCGTAGCCCAGGGCCACGCCCATGTTGCGCAGCACCGTGGAGTCGGTCAGGTCCCGCTGCCAGCGCGAGACCGGCAGCTTCTCGGACAGGTGCCGCAGCAGCGCGTTCGCGAGGCCCAGGTTGCCCTCGGCGTTCTCGAAGTCGATCGGGTTGACCTTGTGCGGCATCGTCGACGAGCCGATCTCGCCTTCGCGCAGCTTCTGCTTGAAGTAGCCGAGGCTGACGTAGCCCCAGACGTCGCGGCTGAAGTCCACCAGGATGGTGTTCGCGCGCGCCACCGCGTCGAACAGCTCCGCCATGTAGTCGTGCGGTTCGATCTGGATGCTGTAAGGCTGGAAGGTCAGGCCCAGCCCCAGGGGCTCGGGCGACTCGATCACCTTGCGGCTGAAGGCTTCCCAGTCGAAGTCCGGCCACGCGGCCAGGTGCGCGTTGTAGTTGCCCACCGCGCCGTTCATCTTGCCCAGCAGCCTGACGCCCGCGACCTTCTCGCGCGCGGCGGCGAGGCGCACCACCACGTTGGCGATCTCCTTGCCCACCGTGGTGGGGCTCGCCGTCTGGCCGTGCGTGCGGCTGAGCATCGGCACGTCCGCGTGCGCGTGCGCGAGCTCGCGCATCTTCTGGATCACGGCATCCAGGGCCGGCAGCAACACCTGCTCGCGCGCGCCCTTGAGCTGCAGCGCGTGGCTGGTGTTGTTGATGTCCTCGCTGGTGCAGGCGAAGTGCACGAACTCGCTGGCGGCGCGCAGTTCCGGACGGGCCTCGAACTTCGACTTGATCCAGTACTCGACCGCCTTCACGTCGTGGTTGGTGGTCTTCTCGATCTCCTTGATGGCGGTCGCGTCCGCCTCCGAGAAGTTCTTGACCAGGCCCAGGAGGTAAGTGCGCGCTCCGGGCGAAAGCGGCTTGAATTCGGCGAAGCCCGCATCGGACAGCGCGATGAACCAGCACACCTCCACCTGCACGCGCTTGTGCATGTAGCCCTGTTCGCTCATCAGGGGACGCAGCGGCGCCAGCCGCGTGGCGTAGCGGCCGTCCAGGGGGGACAGCGCCGAGATCGGGGAGAGTGCCATGGGCGGAATTGTAGGCCGCGCGTTTCCGGGCGCCCGGCGCGCAGGGCTGTCGCAGGCCGGCGACAGCAGGGAAAATCCGTTCCCCTAGAATGAAACCGAACCTCCCAAGAACTCGAACAGCAGGCCACCCATGAAGTTGATCGGATCGCTCTCCAGCCCCTACGTGCGCAAGGTGCGCGTCGTGATGGCCGAGAAGAAGCTGGACTACCAGTTCGTCGAGGAGGACGTGTGGTCCGCGGACACGGCGATCATGCATTCCAACCCGCTCGGCAAGGTGCCGTGCCTGGTGATGGAAGGCGGCGAGGCGCTGTTCGATTCGCGCGTGATCGTGGAATACCTGGACACCCTCTCGCCGGTGGGCAAGCTGATTCCCGCGGTCGGCCGCGAGCGCGCCGAGGTGAAGACCTGGGAGGCACTGGCCGACGGCGTGCTGGACGCCCTGGTCTCCGCCCGCCTGGAGGCGCACTGGTCGGGCCGCACGAAGGAGCAGCGCAGCGACGCCTGGATCGAGCGGCAGCTGGCCAAGACCCAGTCAAGCCTGAAGGCGATGAGCCAGGGCCTGGGCGACAAGCCCTTCTGCGCCGGCATCTACCTGAGCCTGGCCGACATCGCGGTCGGCTGCGCGCTGGGCTACCTCGAGTTCCGCTTCAAGGACATCGACTGGCGCTCGCCCTACCCCAACCTCGCCAAGCTGTACGAGAAGCTGGTGCAGCGTCCGAGCTTCGCCGAGACCATGCCTTCCTGAAGCGCGTGCATCCAAGGCAAAACGGCGGCCGAGGGCCGCCGTTTTCGCTGGAGAAGAAAAACGCTGCGAAGCGCCCCTGGACGAAGGAGGGAGGGAGGGAGGAGGAGAAGAGTCGTCTCGGGATTGCGATCCGGAACCTTGGCACCGGACGGCTTCGCAGCTGCAAAAGGAACAATGGAGTCCTGCCTCGTGCGGTGATGGACTCCGCCGCCGGCGCTGCGGTTCCCCGGCCGTGGCGCGCGGGGAGGTAAATTTTTGTGACCCGCTAGCGCGCGGCCAGCTGCTTTTCCACGGCCTGCAGCAGCTGCGCGTTGTCCGGCGCGGTCCGGCTGCCCCAGTGCGCGACCACCCTGCCGTCCCGGCCGATCAGGTACTTGTGGAAGTTCCAGGTCGGCGCCTGCCCGGTCTGAGCGGCGAGCTGGCGGAACAGCGGGTTGGCGTCCGCCCCGCGGACCGCGCTCTTGCCGAACATGGGGAACCTGACCCCGAAGGTGTTCTCGCAGAACTCCGCGATCTCCTTGTTGCTGCCCTTCTCCTGCGCGAAGTCGTTGGAGGGGAAGCCCAGCACCACCAGGCCACGGTCGCGGTACCTGGCGTGCAGCGCCTCCAGCCCCTGGTACTGGTGGGTGAAGCCGCAGAAGCTGGCGGTGTTCACCACCAGCAGCACGCGGCCGGCGTACTGGCACAGCGGCTGGGGCTTCTCGTCCTGCAGCCGGGCGAAGGTGTGCTGCAGCACGGCCGGGCAGGCCGCAGGCGCGGCCGGCGCCTGTGCGGGAGCCGCGGCGGGCCAGGCCAGGGCCAGCAGGAGGAGGGAGCGGAGCATGGGGGCCATGATGGCCCCGCGCCGGCGCGCTGTCCACGGCCAAGGCCCTACCGCGCGGCGGAAGCTGCCCGGCTGTCATCCACCTGACGCGGCGAGCACCTAAAATCAACGGTTACACGAAAGCCCGCCATGTTGTATCCGGAACTCTTCAAGCAGCTCGAATCCGTCCGCTGGGACATGGACAAGGACATCCCGTGGGACCAGTTCGACGCCTCGCTGCTCACCGAGGAGCAGGCGCAGACCATCAAGATGAACGCGATCACCGAGTGGTCCGCGCTGCCCGCCACCGAGATGTTCCTGCGGGACAACAAGCATGACAGCGACTTCTCGGCCTTCATGTCGATCTGGTTCTTCGAGGAGCAGAAGCACTCCCTCGTCCTCATCGAATACCTGAAGCGCTTCCGTCCGGACCTGGTGCCGACCGAGGAGGAACTGCACGAGGTCCGCTTCGAGTTCGAGACGGCGCCCCCGCTCGAGACGCTCATGCTGCACTTCTGCGGCGAGATCCGCCTGAACCACTGGTACCGCCGCGCGTCCGAGTGGCACACCGAGCCGGTCATCAAGCACATCTACCAGACCCTCAGCCAGGACGAGGCCCGCCACGGCGGCGCCTACCTGCGCTACATGAAGCGCGCGATCAACAAGTTCGGCATCGAGGCCAAGGCCGCCTTCGCCAAGGTGGGCGTGCTGATGGCGAGCGCGCGCCGCACCGCGCAGGCGCTGCACCCGACCAACCTGCACGTGAACAAGGCCCTGTTCCCGCGCGACACCATCCAGTCCCGCCTGCCCAACCCGGAATGGCTGGAGCACTGGCTGGACACGCAGATCAAGTTCGACGCGGTCTGGGAAACGAAGGTCGTCGAACGCATCCTGCACAACCTGAGCCTGCTGATGGACCGCAGCTTCAAGAGCGTGCAGGAGCTCAATCGCTACCGCAAGGAGCTGCAGGCCAGCCTGGCCAGCGGCGGCGGCGCCGCGCCCAACCCGGCGTGAGCGCGCCGCCGGATTTCCTCTCCAAGATCGTCGCGCGCGAGCAGGCGCCGGCGCGCATGGCGGCGCTGGCCGGCCCCGTCGTCTTCACCAACGGCGTGTTCGACGTGCTCCACCGCGGCCACGTCACCTACCTGGCGCAGGCGCGCGCCCTGGGCGGCAGCCTGGTGGTGGCGCTTAACACCGATGCCTCCGCGCGGCGCCTGGGCAAGGGCCCGGACCGGCCCCTGAACGCGCAGCAGGACCGCGCCATCGTGATCGCCGCGCTCGAAGCCGTGAGCCTGGTCACCTGGTTCGACGAGGACACGCCCGTGGAACTGCTGGCCGAACTGAAGCCGCAGGTGTACGTGAAGGGCGGCGACTACGACATGGCGAAGCTCGCCGAGACGCGCCTGGTGGAAGGGTACGGCGGCCGGGCGCTGGCCATTCCCTTCGTCGACGGCTATTCGACGACGCAGCTGGTCCGGCGCATCAGGCAGGCCTGAAGCGCCGGGGGCGGCGCCGCCCTAGGTGGCGGTTCCCGCCTTGACCTGCGCCGGCTTGTCCTTGCCGCGGCGCATCAGCCGGCCGCCCTGCTTGCGCAGCCAGTGCTCCACGTCGTCCACGTACTCGAACACCACCGGCACCACCAGCAGGCTGAGAACCGTGGACGTGAAGAGGCCGCCGATCACCGCGATCGCCATCGGCGAGCGGAAGCTCGGGTCGGCCGCACCCCAGCCGATGGCGATGGGCAGCATGCCCGCCACCATGGCGATGGTGGTCATGATGATGGGACGCGCGCGCTTGTGGCAGGCGTCCAGCAGCGCCTCGAAGCGGCCCATGCCGTGTTCGCGCCGCGCGACGATCGCGTACTCCACCAGCAGGATCGAGTTCTTGGTCGCGATCCCCATCAGCATGATCAGGCCGATCAGCGAGGGCATGGAGAAGGACTTCTGCGCGATCAGCAGGCCGACGAAGGCGCCGCCGAGCGACAGCGGCAGCGCGCTCAGGATGGTCACCGGGTGCAGGAAGTCCTTGAACAGCAGCACCAGCACGATGTAGATGCACAGCACGCCGGTCAGCATGGCCAGGCCGAAGCTCGCGAACAGCTCGCCCATCACCTCGGCGTCGCCGATCTCCACGACCTTCACGCCGGGCGGCAGGTTGCGCACGGCCGGCAGCTGCTGCACGGCGGCGGCGACGTCGCCCAGCGCCTGGCCGGACAGCTCGATCTCGAAGTTGATGTTGCGCGAGCGGTCGTAGCGGTCGATCACCGCCGGGCCGCCGGTGAGTTCCAGCGTCGCCACCTGTCCCAGCATCACGGTGCCGCCGGAGGCGGTCGGCACGTACAGGCGCTCGAGCACTTCGATGTTGCGGCGGGCGTCGTCGCGCAGCTTCACCACGATCGGCACCTGCCGCTGCGACAGGTTCAGCTTGGCCAGGGCCACGTCGTAGTCGCCCGCCGTCGCGATGCGCAGCGTCTCCGCGATCGCCGAACTGGTCACGCCCATGTCCGCGGCACGCGCGAAGTCCGGCCGCACCACGATCTCCGGCCGCACCAGCGACGCGGTGGAGGCGATCTGGCCAAGGCCGGGGATCGTGCGCAGGTCCTTGTCGACCGCCAGTGCCGCCGTCTGGAGCGCCTGCGGATCCTCGCCGCTCAGCACGAGGATGTACTTCTCGCCGGAGCCGCCGAGGCCGACCTTCGTGCGGACGCCGGGCAGCTGCTCCAGCGCGCGCCGGATCTCGTTCTCGATCGGCTGCTTGCGCGGGCGGTCGCCGCGGTCGGCCAGCAGCACGGTCAGCGTCGCCTTGCGCGCCTCGGCCGCGCCCGCGCTGGCGAAGGGATCGGTGCCCGCGCTGCCGCCGCCGATGGTGGTGTAGACGGTCTTGACGTGCTGGACCCCGGCCACGGCGCGGCGCGCCTGTTCCGCGATCGCCTTCGTGTTCTCCAGCGTGGAGCCGGGCGGCAGTTCCAGGTACACCTGCGTCTGCGAGTTGTCGTCCGGCGGGATGAAGCCGGTGGGCAGCAGCGGGATCAGGAAGACCGAGCCGATGAAGAACAGCGTGCCGAAGATCATCGTCTTCACGCG
Organism: Ramlibacter pallidus; assembly: GCF_015070875.1. Lineage (GTDB taxonomy): Bacteria > Pseudomonadota > Gammaproteobacteria > Burkholderiales > Burkholderiaceae_C > Ramlibacter > Ramlibacter pallidus. The sequence goes on along the minus strand of NZ_JADDIV010000002.1, from coordinate 531,011 downwards.
GTGCCGCATCGTCCAGTTCACCGACTTCATGTACAGCTGCATCCACTTGGGATCGGCTTCGTGCGTGACGATCGGCTTGAGCAGGTAGGCGGCCATCATGGGCGTCAGCACGCGCGCGACGACCAGCGAGGCGAAGACGGCCAGCGACGCCGTCCAGCCGAACTGCTTGAAGAACTTGCCGGCCACGCCGCTCATGAACGCGGTGGGCAGGAACACGGCGATCAGCGTGAAGGTGGTGGCGATCACCGCCAGCCCGATCTCGTCGGCCGCCTCCATGGCGGCTTCGTACGGCGTCTTGCCCATGCGCAGGTGGCGCACGATGTTCTCCACCTCCACGATGGCATCGTCGACCAGGATGCCGATCACCAGCGACAGCGCCAGCAGCGTCACCACGTTGATCGAGAAGCCCAGCAGGTACATGCCGATGAACGCGGGGATCACCGACATCGGCAGGGCGACGGCCGAGACGAAGGTGGCGCGCCAGTCGCGCAGGAACAGCCAGACCACGATGACCGCCAGGATGGCGCCCTCGTACAGCAGCTTCAGCGAGCTCTCGTACTCCTCCTCCACCGGCGTGACGAAGTCGAAGGCCTGCGTGAGCTCGATGTCCGGGCGCTGCACCTTCAGTTCGGCCAGCGCCTTCTGCACGGCGGCGCCGACCGCCACTTCGCTCTCGCCGCGGCTGCGCGCCACCTCGAAGCCGACCACCGGCTTGCCGTCGAGCAGCGCGGCGGCACGCGGCTCGGCGATGGTGTCGCTGATCTCGGCCACGTCGGACAGCCGGATGCTGCGGCCGCCGGGCAGCGAGATCTCCATCTGCGCGATCTCGCGCGCGCTCTGCACGGTGGCCAGCGTGCGCACCGGCTGCTCGCCCCCGCCCAGGTCGGCGCGGCCGCCGGCGCTTTCGGTCTGCACCTGGCGCAGCTGGCGCGAGATGTCGGCCGCGGTCACGCCCAGCGACTGCAGCTTGAGCGGGTCGACCGCCACGCGGATCTCGCGCGTGACGCCGCCCACGCGGTTCACCGCGCCGACGCCGGGCACGGCCAGCAGCCGGCGCGAGAGGTCGTTGTCGACGAACCAGGACAGCGCCTCGTCGTCCATGCTGCGCGAGGCGATCGTGAAGGCGAGCACCGGCTGGCCGGCGAGTTCGAGCTTGCTGACGATGGGGTCGCGCAGGTCGGTCGGCATGTCCGAACGCACCTTGGCCACCGCCGAGCGCACGTCGTCCACCGCTTCCTGCACCGGCTTCTCCAGCCGGAATTCCGCGGTGAGCGTCACCACGCCGTCCTGCACCTTGGTGTAGATGTGCTTGAGGCCCTGCACCGTGGCGATGGAGTTCTCCAGCTTGCGCGCCACGTCGGTTTCCAGCTGCGACGGTGCGGCCCCGGGCAGGGCGGCCGTGACCATCACGGTCGGCAGGTCGATGTCCGGGAAGTTCTGCACCTTCATGGCCTTGAAGGACAGCAGCCCGGCGAAGGTGAGCAGCACGAACAGCATCACCGCCGGGATCGGGTTTCGGATGGACCAGGCTGAAACGTTCATGGACGGGTCCTCAGCGCGAGGCGCCGGAAGCAGCGGCCGCGGGCGCCGATGCGGAAGCGGAAGCAGGACGGGCCGGGCCAGAAGCCGCGGAAGCCGGCGCCGCGGCGGGCCCGCCGGCCACGCGCACCAGGTCGCCGTCGTTCAGGAAGCCGCCGCCGCTGGCGACGATGCGCATGTCCGAGGTGATGCCCGAGAGCACCTGCAGGCGGTCGTCGGCGATGCGGCCGATCTGCACCTTGACCTGGCGCACCCGGTTGTCCGGCTGCACCTGGAAGACGTAGCTGAAGCCCTCGCGCACCACCACCGCCTGCTGCGGCACGGTGAGCGCGGGCTGCGCGCCGAGGTCGAACTCGCCGCGCGCGAACATGCCGGCGCGGGCGCTGCCCGAAGCGGGGCCGGGCAGCGGCGACACGTCCACGTAGACGATGGCGACGCGCGACTGCGGGTCGACGGTCGGGCCGATCATGCGCACGCGGCCTTCGAGGCGCGCACCGCTGGTGGCGGTGATGATGGCGCGCGTCCCGGCGGTGAGGCGTCCCAGCTCGGACGCGGTCACTTCCGCGCGCCATTCCAGGCGGCCCTTGCGGATCAGGCGGAACAGTTCGGCGCCGTTCTGCACCACCGCGCCGACGGTGGCGGTGCGCGCGGAGATCACGCCGTCGTCCGGCGCGTGCACGGCGGTCTGCGACAGCCGCACCTGCTGCGCCTGCAACTGTGCGCGGGCGGCGGCCACGCGGGCCCGGGCCGTGGATTCGGCGGTGATGTACTGGTTGATCTGCGAGGCGCTCATGGCCCCCGTCTGCTGCAGCGTGCGCGCCCGGGCCGCGTTGTTGGCGGCGTCGGCGGCGCTGGCTTCGGCCTCGGCGAAGGCGGCGCGGGCCTGCGCGACCTCGGCCTCCAGCGTGTCGTTGGCGAAGCGCGCCAGGACCTGGCCGCGGCGCACGCGGTCGCCCACGCCGGCCAGCACTTCGGTGATGCGGTAGCCGCCGGCCTCGGCGCCGATGCTGGCTTCCTGCCAGGCCGCGAGGTTGCCGGTGGCGGCCAGCGTGACGGGCAGCATCGCCTGCACCGGCGTCGTCGTCGTGACGGTGAGGGCCGGCTTGCCGGCCTTGGCGGGTTCGGCGGCCTTGTCGCCGCAGGCGGCCAGCAGCAGGGTGAAGGCGGCGAGCAGGAGGGCGCGCCGGTTCCGGGGGGTCGGGTGCATCACGTTTCTTGTTCCTTGTTCTTCGTGGTTCTTCGGGTCAGGGCTGCGGCGCGGCCGGCGCGGCATCGGGCCGCTCCCAGCCGCCGCCCAGCGCGCGGTACAGCGCGATCCAGGCGGCGACGCGTTCGCGCTGCAGCGACACCAGCGCGGTCTCGGCGGCGAGCGCCACGCGCCGCTGGTCCTCCAGCTCGATGAGGCTGCCGAGACCGCTGCGGTACAGGGCCTCGTTCGCGGCGAACGACGCGCGGTAGCCCTCCACCGCGATGCGGGCGTCCTCGCTGCGTTCGCGCGCGCTCTCCAGGTTGACCAGGGCTTCCTCGACTTCGCGCACGGCCTGGCGCACGCGCGCCGCATAGAGCGCCACGGCTTCCTCGTAGCGGGCCTGCGCCGCATCCTCGGCGGCGGCGCGGCGGCCGGCGTCGAACACCGGCACGGTGAGCGCCAGCGGGCCGATCGTCCAGGTCTGCGCGTCGTTGGTCTGGCCGCCGGCGCGGATCCAGCCGGTCGAGATCTGCCCGCCGAGCGAGACACGGGGGAAGCGGTCCGCGCGCGCGACCCCGACTTCGGCGCTGGCGGCCTCGACCGCGCGTTCGGCGGCGAAGACGTCCGGCCGCTGCGCGAGCAGCCGCGCGGGCACGGCCGGCATCGCCAGCAGCGCGAAGCCGGTCGGCTCCGCCCACGGCGCGGCCAGGCGCTGGCGCAGCGCCGGCTCCGCGAGGCCGGTCAGCGCCACCAGCGCCTTGACGGTGAGGTCGCACTGCGCCTGCTGCTGCGTGCTGCGCGCGGAGCCCTCCGCGGCACTGGCGCGGGCCTGCGCGGCGACCGCCGGGGCCGTGAAGCCCGCATCGGCGCTCAGCTGCGTCAGCCGCGCGGTTTCGGCGCGCGAGCGGGCATCGTTGCGGGTCACCGCGAGTTGCCGTTCGCACGTGCGCAGGTCCAGGTACGACAGCGCCGTTTCCGCCGCGACGGCGACGCGCGCTTCGTGCCAGCCGGCTTCGGAGCCGGCCAGGCGCGCCCGCGCCGCGTCGGCTTGCGCGGTGCGGCCGCCGAACACGTCGAGCTCCCAGGCGAGCTGCAGGCCGGTCTGCGCGATCGTGGCGACCGTGGGCACGCCCTGCTGCGCGTTGCCCCGCGAAACGGAGGCGTTGCCGTCCAGTGCCGGCAGCAGGGCCGCACGCGCGGCGACGCGCGCGGCGCGCGCCTCCGCGATGCGGGCGCCGGCGGTGGCCACGTTCGGGTTCACCGTCTGCGCCGCCTCCACCAGGTCGACGAGCAGGGGATCGTTGAACTGCTGCCACCACTGGCGCAGGTCGGCGAGCGTGCCGGCATGCGGCAGCGGCGCATGCCAGCGCGGCGGGGCTTCGGTGCTGGCGGCGGCGGGTGGACGGGGGACGGCGCAACCGGCAAGCCATAGCAGGCCGGCCGCCGCCGCGAGCGTGCGCGAGAGCTTCATGCTTCCTTCCCTGATGGGGCTTCTTCGTCGCCGCGGGGGCGCGCCCTCGTGCGGCGCGAAGCAGCGAAACCCGCGAGCCTACCATCGGCCGGGCGATCTTGTCACCCGAAGGTACGCCCCGTTTCAGGGCGCGGGGTGCTCAACCGAAGACGTGCTTCCAGAGCGCCAGGATCGCCGCGCGTTCGGCCGCGAGGTGATCCTGCGGGACGGAGGTCGGTTCCTCGTTCAGGCGGGCATGGTGCTGCATGCGGCGCAACTCCCGATAGGCAGAGGCCGCGGCCTCGCCGGCGCCCGCGGGCAGCAGGCCGGCCGCTTCGGCGCGCCGCAGCAGCGCGATGTTGCCGACGTTGGGAACCAGTTCGGGATGCGCGCCGGACTGCGACAGCACCAGGAACTGCACGGCGAACTCGGCGTCGACCATGCCGCCCGGACTGTGTTTCAAGTCGAAACGGCCGGCCCGCACCGGGTGGGCAGCCCGGACCTTCTCGCGCATGGCCACGATCTCCCGCCGCAGGGCGGCAACGTCGCGCGGCGCGGTGATCACGGCCTCGCGGACCGCGTCGAAGCGCGGGCGCAGCGATTCCAGGCCGACCACGAAGCGTGCCCGCGTCATGGCCTGGTGTTCCCAGGTCCAGGCGGTGTTGCTGCCGCGGCGCTGCTGGTAGTCGTCGTAGGCGCGGAAGGTGGTCACCAGCAGGCCCGAGCTGCCGTTCGGCCGCAGCGCGGTGTCGATCTCGAACAGGTCGCCTTCGGCCGTGTTGGTCGAGAGCCAGTTGATGATCTTGCGCACGTAGGCCGCGTACGCGTCCGGAGCGCGCTCGTCCTCGTCCTCGTAGACGAACACGATGTCGAGGTCGCTGCCGTAGCCCAGTTCCTTGCCACCCAGCTTGCCGTAGCCCAGGATCGCGAACAGCGGGTCCTCCCGGTGGCGCTGCTTCAGGCGCTCCCAGCACCAGCGCGCGGTGACCCGCAGCGTGGTGTCGGCCAGCGCGCTCAGTTCGTCCGCCACCTCCTCGACCGTCAGCACGCCCTCGACGTCGCGCGCCAGCGTGCGGAACAGCTCCGCGTGGTGGGCGCGCCGCAGCAGGTTCAGCAGGGTCTCGTCGTCGGCTTCGCCCGTGATGGTCAGCGAGCGCTTGCGGTGCTCCAGTTCGCGCTCGAAATCGGCGGCGGCGAAGCGCTCCCTCAGGAGCCCGTCGCTGGCCAGTTCGTCGATCACGCCGGGATGCTGGATCAGGTAGCGGGCCGGCCACCGCGCGGCGCCGAGCACGCGCAGCAGGCGCTCGTGCACGGCGGGCCGTTCCCACAGCAGCGCGAGGTAGCTCTCGCGCCGCAGCAGCGGCTCGATCCAGTCGGCCATGCGCAGGGCGGCTTCCTCGGAGACGCGCCCTTCGTTCAGCCACTGGCCGGTGCGCGCGATCAGCCGGGACAGCCGGTGGCGCGCGTCGTCGCGCAGCGCCATCACGCGCGGGCTCCTGCACCAGCCGTGCACGCGCTGCTGCAGCTGCGCGGGCAGCTGTTCGAGGATGGTCTCCAGGTCCGGCGGCGCCTTGCTGCCCCTGGGCCCGGCGCAACTGCGGCATTCGGTCGCGCCCCCGCCCAGCAGCTTGTCGAACTCCTCCGCCACGAACTCGCGGTGGCCGTCGAGTTCGTGCAGGAAGGGACAGCAGTCGGCGTAACCCATGCTGCGCGCGATCCACGCCAGGTCGGAGTCGTCCTCGTCGTCGCTGCAGCCCAGGGGCAGCACGTGGGTCTGCTGGTCGTCGAGGTACTGGATGCGGTGCTCCACGCGCCGCAGGAAGACGTAGGCGGCCTCGAACGAGCGGGCCGTCTCCTCCGACATCAGGCCCGCCGCGGCGAGCCGCTGCAGCGCCTGCAGCGTCGGCCGCGTGCGCAGCTCCGGGAACTGGCCGCCGCGCACCACCTGCAGCAGCTGCACGGTGAACTCGATCTCGCGGATGCCGCCGCGCGAGAGCTTCACGTCGTTGGAGCGCTCGGGCCGGCCCGCGGCCCGCCGCGCGGCGTGCTCGCGGATCTGCCGGTGCAGCACGCGCAGGGCGTCGAACACGGCGTAGTCCAGGTAGCGCCGGAACACGAAGGGCAGCACCGCGGCGCGCAGCGCCTGGGCGGAGCCGTCGTCGATGCAGCTGCGCGGCGCGACGACCCGGCTCTTCATCCAGGCGAAGCGCTCCCATTCGCGGCCCTGCACCTGGAAGTAGTCTTCCAGCGCGCCCAGCGACACCGCCGGTGGGCCCGAATTGCCGTTCGGGCGCAGGGCGAGGTCGACCCGGAACACGAAACCGTGTTCGGTGACGTCGCCGATCAGGCCGAAGACCGCCTTGACGGCCTTGGCGAAATACTCGTGGTTGCTGATGCGGTTGCGGCCTTCGGCATTGCCCGCCGTCTCGCCGTCCTGGTCGTAGACGTACACCAGGTCGATGTCGCTCGACACGTTCAGCTCGCGGGCGCCCAGCTTGCCCATGCCGACCACCCAAAGCTGCGCACGGGTGCCTTCCGGCGTGAGGGGCGCGCCGTGCAGCGCATCGAGCTCGCCGCAGGCATGGACGCAGGCGGCGTCGAGCGCGAACTCCGCCAGTTCGGTGACCGCGGAGGTGATGTCCTGCAGCGGCGCCTGGAGGTCGCAATCGAGCACCGCCAGCCGTTCCATGACCAGCTGGCGCAGCACGCGCAGCGCCGAGGGCACGTCGTAACGCGCGTGTAAAGCCTGGTACGCGGTGCGCAGGGCGTCGTGCGTGGGCACGCCGGGCGGCAGCAGCGCGAGTTCGGCGGCGTAGCGCCGGCGCAGGCGCTGCACGAAACGCGAGTGGCCCGAGAGTGGAATTTGTCCGCCGGCGGTGTCGTCCGTCGCGACGCCGCCGCCGTTGTCGGAACCAGGGGTGCCGTCCGATGCCGAACCCGGCGCAACGCCCAGGGTCATAATTCCCGCCACTTCGAAGTCTTCATGAATGCGACGCCGCCGTATCCCTCACGCGCCCTGAGGCTCTTCGCAGCCGCTGCGAGGTGGTCGCTCGGGCTGCTGCTGGCCGCGTCCTTGCTGCTGGCGATCGCGTGGGGTGCGCTCCATGGATTCATTGTGCCGCGAATCGGCGAGATGCGTTCCGCGCTGGAAATCCGGGCCAGCCAGGTGCTGGGGATTCCCGTGCGCATCGGCGCCATCCGCGCCCAGACCGAAGGCCTGATCCCTTCGTTCACCCTGGAGAACGTGGAACTGCTCGACCCGCGCGGGCGCGTGGCGCTGCGCCTGCCCCTGGTGGTGGGCGCGCTCTCGCCGCGGTCGATGTTCAACCTGGGCTTCACGCAGCTGTACATCGACCGCCCCGAGCTGGAGATCCGGCGCGCCGCGGACGGCCGGGTGTTCGTGGCCGGCCTGGACGTCTCGCGCAGCAGCGACAACGAGGGCCGCGCCGCCGACTGGTTCTTCAGCCAGACGGAATTCATCCTCCAGGGCGGGCGGGTGCAATGGACGGACGAACTGCGCCGGGCGCCGCCGCTGGTGCTGAGCCAGGTGGAGTTCGTCGCCCGCAACGGCGCGCGCCGCCATGCGCTGCGCCTGGCGGCCACCCCGCCGCCGGAATGGGGCGACCGCTTCACCGTCACCGGCGTGTTCCGCCAGCCGCTGCTGACCGCGAACGCGGGCCGGTGGCAGGAATGGACCGGCGAGATGCACGCGGACTTCGCGGCCGTCGACGTGTCGCAGCTGCGTCGCCACGCCGCCCTCGGCTTCGAGCTGGCGCAAGGCCGCGGCCGGGTGCGGGCATGGGCCGACGTGCAGCGCGGCCAGGTGGTCGGCGGCACCGCCGACGTCGTCCTGCAGGACGTGAATGCCACCCTCGGCCCGCAGCTGCAGCCGCTGGCGCTGCAGTCGGTGTCCGGCCGGCTCGGCGGCAAGCGGCTGGCCGACGGCTTCGAGTTCCACACGCAGGACCTGCAGTTCGTCACGCAGGAAGGCCAGCGCTGGCCGGGCGGCAACGTCTCGGTGACCTGGAACGCCGCGGAAGGGCGGATGCCGGCCCAGGGCGAATTCCGCGCCGACCGGCTGGACCTCGGCGCCCTGAGCCAGATCGCGGCGCGCCTGCCCCTGGGGGCGGCGACGCACGCCGCCCTGCAGGCCTACGCGCCGCAAGGGCTGGTGGAAACCGTGCACGCGCGCTGGCAGGGCCCGCTCGATGCCTTGCACAAGTACCAGGCGCGCGGCCGCGCCAAGGGGCTGGAGGTGGCGGCGCGGCCCGGCCCGGACGGCGCGGCGGGGGTGCCCGGCATCCGTGGCGCAGCGCTGGAGTTCGATTTCACCGAAGGGGGCGGCAAGGCCCGCCTGGCCATCGAGCGGGGCGCGCTGGAGTTCCCCGGCGTGTTCGAGGAAGCCTCCCTCCCCTTCGATGCGCTCGGGGCCGACGTGCAGTGGCAGGTGAAGGGCCAGGACTGGTCGGTCAGCGTCGGCAACCTGCGGTTCGCCAACGAGGACGTGCAGGGCGAAGGCAAAGGCTCCTGGCGCACGGGGGATGCGTCGCAACCGGGCGGCGCGCGCTTCCCGGGCGTGCTGGACCTGCAGGCCAGCCTGAGCCGCGCCGACGGCACGCGCGTCTGGCGCTACCTGCCCAACGGCGTGGGGAAGAACGCGCGCGACTATGTGCGGCAGTCGGTCCAGGCCGGCACGGCGGCCAACACGAAGGCGCGCGTGCGCGGCGACCTGCGGCGCTTCCCCTGGGCCGACGGCGGCGGCGAGTTCCTCATCACCACCGACGTGCGCGACGTCACCTTCGCCTACGTCCCGAAGACGGGCGCGGCGGGTTCGGGCGCGTGGCCGCCGCTGGTGCAGCTGGCGGGCGAACTCGTGTTCCGCGGCAACGGCATGGAAGTGCGCGACGCGAAGGGCCGGGTGCAGGGTGCGCCGCGGCTGCAGGTGAACGCGCAGGCGCAGATCCCCGATTTCCACGTGCCCCAGGTGAACGTGCAGGGCAAGATCGCGGGGGTCGCCAGCGAAGCGCTGTGGGTGGTGAACAGCTCGCCCGCGGGCGGGATGTTGAACCAGGCCCTCGCCCGCGCCACCATCACGGGCAACGCGGAGGTCGACCTGCGGCTGGCGATGCCGCTGGCGGACCTTGCACGTTCGCAGGTGCAGGGCAGCGTGGTCCTCGCGGGCAACGACGTCCAGGTCACGCCCGACAGCCCGCTGCTGGCGCGGGCCCGCGGCAGCGTGCAGTTCGGCGACAAGGGCTTCCAGCTGGCCGGCGTGCAGGCGCGCGCGCTCGGCGGCGACGTGCGGTTGGAAGGCGGCACCCGTCCGGGCGCGGCGGGCGAGCCGGCGATCGTGCAGCTGCGGGCGCAAGGCACGGCCACGGCCGAGGGGCTGCGGCAGGCGCAGGAACTCGGCTTCGTCGCGCGGCTGGCGCGCGACTTCCAGGGCAGCACGGCCTATGCACTGGCGCTCGCATTCCGCCGGGGCACGCCGGAAGTGCAGGTCACCAGCAACCTGCAGGGCATGGCGCTGAACCTGCCCGCCCCGCTGAACAAGCCGGCGGAGGCGGCGATGCCGCTGCGTTTCGAGACGGCGCTCACGCGCGAAGCCCTGGCGCCGGGCGCGCCCCTGCAGGAACAGATGTCGCTCGACCTCGGGCGGCTCGCGTCCGTGCAGTTCGTGCGCGACCTGGCGGCGGCGGATGCCCGCGTGCTGCGCGGCAGCGTGGCCGTGGGCCTGGCGCCCGGCGAGAGCGTGGCGATGCCGGACCAGGGCGTGACGGCCAACGTGCAGCTGGCGACCTTCGACGTCGATGCCTGGGAGGACGCGATCGCGCGGGCTTCCGGGGGCGGCAGTCCGGTGGCGCTGCGCGGCGAGAACGCGCCGGGGCTGTCGTACCTGCCGTCGGTGCTGGCCGTGCGCGCGAAGGAGCTGAAGGTCGAAGGCCGCACCCTGCGCAACGTGGTCGTCGGCGGTTCCCGCGAGGACCGCACCTGGCGCGTCAACGTCGACGCCGACGAACTGAACGGCTACGTGGAATACCGCCAGCCGCAGAACACCGGTGCGGGCCGCGTGCACGCGCGGCTCGCGCGCCTGAGCATCGGCGCGTCGGAGGCGAGCGAGGTCGAGGCGCTGCTGGAACAGCAACCGGCCAACATCCCGGCGCTGGACGTCGTCGTCGACGAGTTCGAGCTCAAGGGCCACAAGCTCGGTCGGCTGGAGATCGACGCGGTCAACCGCGGGGCCGGGACGGTGGTGCGCGAGGGCGGCATCCGCGAGTGGCGCCTGAACAACCTGAGCCTGCGCACGCCGGAGGCGCTGTTCACGGCGTCGGGCAACTGGGCCGCCATCGGCGCGCAGCCGCTGCCGGCCGGTGCGCCGCGGCAGGACCCCAGGCCGGGGGAGCGGCGCCGGACGTCGATGAAGTTCCGCCTGGACATCGGCGATGCCGGCCTGCTGCTCGCGCGCTTCGGCATGAAGGACGTGGTCCGGCGCGGCCGCGGCAGCATGGAAGGCAACGTCTCCTGGCTCGGTTCGCCGCTGGCCTTCAACCATGCCAGCCTCACCGGCGGCTTCCACGTCGAGGTGGGCGGCGGCCAGTTCCTCAAGGCCGATCCCGGCATCGCCAAGCTGCTCGGGGTGGTCAGCCTGCAGTCGCTGCCGCGCCGGCTGGTGCTGGACTTCCGCGACGTGTTCACGGAGGGCTTCTCGTTCGACTTCCTGCGCGGCGACATCGTGATCGAGCAGGGCATCGCGTCCACGAACAACCTGCAGATGAAGGGCGTCAACGCCGCGGTGCTGATGGAGGGCAAGGCGGATATCGCCCGCGAGACGCAGGACCTGAAGGTGGTGGTCGTGCCCGAGATCAACGCCGGCACGGTGTCGCTGGTCGCCACCGTCATCAACCCCGCGATCGGCCTCGGCTCGTTCCTCGCGCAGCTGTTCCTGCGCCAGCCGCTGATGCGGGCAGCGACCCAGGAGTTCCACATCGACGGCACCTGGAGCGACCCGCGCGTCACGCGCGTGGCGCGCACGCCGGTGACGGAAACGACCGGCGCCACCGAGCCGCCCGCCAACGCGGGCACCGTGCGCTGAGGAAAGGCCCGCCATGAAGATCGCCGCGCTGCAGACCGTCTCCGGCCCCGACGTCCCGGCCAACCTGGCCGCCGCGCACGACCTGCTGCGCCAAGCGGCGGCGGCCGGCGCCGAGCTCGCGGTGCTGCCCGAGTACTTCTGCCTCATGGGCCAGCGCGACACGGACAAGCTCGCCGTGCGCGAGCCGTTCGGCGAAGGCGCCGTGCAGTCCTTCCTCGCGCAGGCGGCGCGCGAGTGCGGCCTGTGGATCGTGGGCGGCACGCTCCCGCTGGCCGCGGGCGACGACCGCCACGTGCGCAACGCCAGCCTCGCCTTCTCGCCGCAGGGCGAGTGCGTGGCGCGATACGACAAGATCCACCTGTTCCGCTTCGACAACGGCCGGGAGCAGTACGACGAGTCGCGCGTCATCGAGGCCGGCGGCACGCCGCAGGCCTTCACGCTGCCGTCGCGCGACGGCCATGCCTGGCGCGTCGGCCTGACCGTCTGCTACGACCTGCGCTTCCCCGAGCTGTACCGCGCGCTGCAGGCCGACCTGCTGCTGGTGCCGAGCGCTTTCACGCACACCACCGGCCAGGCGCACTGGGAGGTGCTGCTGCGCGCCCGCGCGATCGAGAACCTGGCCTACGTGGTGGCCCCGGCGCAGGGCGGCCGGCACCCGACCGGCCGCCGCACCTGGGGCCATTCGATGGTGGTCGATCCCTGGGGCGCGGTGCTGGCCGAGCGCGGCGACGACGGCCCCGGCGTGGTCCTCGCGGACCTGGAGGCTGCGCGCATCGCCGAAGTCCGCGGCCAGTTGCCGGCGCTGGACCACCGGGTGCTGTGAGCGCCGCGGCGATTCCCGCACCGGCCGGCGTGCGGCTCTCCAGCTGGCGCCGCTGGTCACTCTGGGGGCTGCTGGGCGCCCTGGTGCTGGCGCTGCTGGTCACGGTGGTCTACCTGGCGGCCCGCTATGAAGCGAGCGTGGCCCAGGGCGACGTCGAGCGCGACGCCGCCGACGCGCTCAGCGACATCCGCTCGGCGCTCACGCGCAACGTGCAGGAATTGCAGGCGCTGCAGGCGGGACAGCGCGACCGCGAGCGCTGGCTCGCCGCGGCGGACCAACTGCTGCGCGCGCACCGCGAGTTCGTCCGCCTGGAATGGCGCGGCCCGGACCTGGAGCTGCGCGCCGAGGCGGACAGTCCTTACCGCAACCCCGCCTTCGCGCGCTTCGGCCGCGCCAATTCGCTGCCCGAAGTGCAGCAGGCCTGCACCGCGGCCCGCCGCATCAGCAGCCATGCCTATGCGCGCAGCCATTTCGTGCCGCAGGCGGACGGCCTCGGGCTGGAGCTGATGGAGCTGTGCCTGCCGCAGGTGGAGGTCGGCCGCCTCATGGGCTTCATCGTCGCCACGTATTCGCTGTCGGACCTGCTGGCCACGCAGATCGGTCCGCAGATGGGACGCAGCCAGGAGATCTCCTTCACCGAGGCCGACGGCACGCGCCTGGCGATGCACGGCCTGGCGCGCCGCGGCCAGCGCGTGTTCTCCGCGCAGCAGCTGCTGGACCTGCCGGGCAGCACCATGGTGCTGCGCATGGACAGCTGGCGGCACGCCGAACCCGACCTGTTTCCCAACGTGATGACGGCGCTGGTCACCGTGATGTCGATCGCGCTGGTCACGGTGCTGTTCCTGCTGGGGCATGACACGCGCCGGCGCCTGCGCGTGGAGGAGGACCTGGCCGACGCCCTGGCCTTCCGCAAGGCCATGGAGGATTCGCTGGTGACCGGCCTGCGCGCGCGCGACCTGCAGGGCCGCACGACCTACGTGAACCCCGCGTTCTGCCAGATGGTCGGCTTCACGAGCGACGAGCTCCTGGGCCAGGGATCGCCCGCGCCCTACTGGCCGCCGGAGCTGGCGGAGGACTACCGCAAGCGGCAGGAGGTGCGGCTGGCCGGCCACGCGGTGCCGCCGCGCGACGGCTTCGAGTCGGTGTTCATGCGCAAGGACGGCACGCGCTTCCCGGTGCTGATCATCGAGGCGCCGCTGATCAACGCGCAGGGCCTGCAGACCGGCTGGATGTCGGCGGTGCTGGACATCAGCGAACAGCGGCGGGTGGAGGAGCTGTCGCGTGCCAGCCAGGAAAGGCTGCAGGCGACGGCCCGGCTGGCGACCGTGGGCGAGATGGCCTCGCTGCTGAGCCACGAGCTGAACCAGCCGCTGGCCGCGATCGCCAGCTATGCGAACGGCTCCATGAACCTGCTGCAGCAGGCCCCGGCGCCGGCCTCGGACCTGCGGGTGGCGATGGCCCGCATCGCCGAGCAGGCCGACCGCGCCGGCCGCGTCATCAAGAGCGTGCACGACTTCGTGCGGCGCCGCGACCAGGCGCGCGAGGCGCTCGCGCCGCAAGCGCTGGTGGACGCGATCCTGCCGCTGGTGAACCTGCAGGCGCGCAAGCTGGGCGTGCGCGTGGACGTGCGCGTGGCCGGCGGCCTGCCGCGCGTGCTGTGCGACCGCACCATGGTCGAACAGGTGCTCCTGAACCTCGCGCGCAACGCGATGCAGGCGATGGACGAAGCGCACGTGCCCGCGCCCCGGCTGGTGATCCAGGCGCAGGCCTCGCCGCTCACGGAAGCCGGCAAGCGCTGGCTGGAGTTCTCCGTCGCCGACTGCGGGCCCGGCATCGCGCCGGAGGTGCGCAGCCGGCTCTTCACGCCCTTCTTCACCACCAAGGAGGAGGGCATGGGCCTCGGCCTGAGCCTCTGTCGCACCGTGGTGGAACAGCACGGCGGCCAGCTCGTTTACGAGGACAACGTGCCGCAGGGTACGATCTTCCGCTTCACCCTGCCCGCCCAGAAACCGTGATGCCGCCGCCCGCCGACGCCAGCGTCTTCATCGTCGACGACGATGCGGGCGTGCGCGACGCGCTCGCCTGGCTGCTGCGTTCGCGCCGCCTGCTGTCCTCCAGCTTCGACAGCGCCGAGGCGTTCGACGCGCTGCTGCAGCAGGGCTTCCGGCCGCAGCAGCCTGCCTGCCTGCTGCTGGACGTGCGGATGCCGGGCATGAGCGGCCTGGCGCTGTTCGAGCGGATCGTCGAACGCGACCTGGCGCAGGTGCTGCCGGTGATCTTCCTGACCGGGCACGCCGACGTGCCGACCGCCGTCGACATGGTCAAGCGCGGCGCCTTCGACTTCTGCGAGAAACCCTTCTCGGACAACGCGCTGGTCGACCGCATCGAGGAGGCGCTGCGGCGCTCGGCCGAGGTGATCGCTTCGCAGAAGGAGATCGGTGCGCTGCGCGACCGGCTCGGCGAACTGACGGAACGCGAACGCGACGTCATGCGGCTCGTGGCGAAAGGCCTGCCGAACAAGCTGATCGCCGACCAGCTGGCGATCAGCGTGCGCACGGTGGAAGTGCACCGCGCCCGCGTCTTCGACAAGATGGAAGTGAAGTCGGCGGTGGAGCTCGCCAACCTGCTGCGCGACGTCTAGTCGTCGTCCCGGCCGTCCGTGCCGGCATCCCGCGGCGGCTCGCCGTCCTTGCGTCCCGAGAACATGGTCCACCACACGATGCCGACGAGCAGCACCAGCGCCAACAGGGCTTCCAGCAGAATCAGCAGCATGTTCCGGGTCCTGACTTCATCCGCCATTGTAGGAATGCTCGCGGCCTGCGCTTCGGTGGCGTTGCCGCCGGAGCCTTCCATTCCCGGCACCGCGCCGCTGCCCCCCCTGGCCACGCGCCCCCCGCCGGACGACGGTGCGCCGCTGCCGCCCGCGCGCCAGTCCGGCAAGAGCCGCTGGCAGCCCGTGCGCTGGAGCGACCTGCCCGGCTTCGACGCCGACGCGCTGCACGAAGCCTGGAACGCGTGGGTGCGCAGCTGCGAACGCCCTGCGCCCCCACTCGCCGCCTTGTGTCCCGAGATCCGGCGCCTGTCGATCGCCAGCCCCGGGGAGCAGCGGGCCTGGATGCAGCAGCGGCTGCAGCCGTACCGCGTGGAGCCGCTGCAGGCCGGGGCGGAATCGCTGCTGACCGGCTACTACGAGCCGCTGCTCGATGGCAGCCGCGCTCCCACGGCCACCCAGCAGGTGCCGCTCTACCGCCCGCCGGCGGACCTGAACGCGCGCCGTCCCTGGTACAGCCGGCAGGAGATCGACACGTTGCCGCAGGCGCGCGCGGCGCTGCGCGGGCGCGAGATCGCCTACCTCGCCGACCCGCTGGACGCGCTGGCGCTGCAGATCCAGGGCTCCGGCCGCATCCGCGTGACCGAACCCGACGGCCGCGTCACGCTCGTGCGCGTCGCCTATGCGGGCACCAACGAACATCCCTACCGCAGCGTGGGCGGCTGGCTGCTGCAGCAGGGGGCGCTGCGCGATGCGTCGTGGCCGGGCATCAAGGCCTGGGCCCGCGCGAATCCGCAGCGCGTGAACGAGATGCTCTGGAGCAATCCGCGGGTGGTGTTCTTCCGCGAGGAGCCACTCTCGGCGCTCGACGCCGCCTTCGGGCCGCGCGGCGCGCAGGGCGTGCCGCTCACGCCGGGACGGTCGATCGCGGTGGACAAGGACAGCATCCCCTACGGCACGCCGGTCTGGCTGGCCTCGCCCGGGCCGCTGCTGAACCTGCAGCGGCTGGTGATCGCGCAGGACACCGGCAGCGCCATCGTCGGCGCCGTGCGGGCCGACTACTTCGTCGGCTGGGGGCCGGAAGCCGGGGAAGTCGCCGGGCGCCTGAAGCAGCCGCTGCAGCTCTGGGTGCTCTGGCCGCGCTGACGCGCATGGAAAAAGGCCCATGCCCCTGGCGGGACGCGGGCCTTCACCCTTGGAGAGGGCGGACGCTCAGGCGCCGACCGGCTTGCCGTCGGTGCGGCGGACGACGATCGTCGCCGACCGCGGGGGCAGTGCGTTGCCCTGCACGTTCGAGGGCCAGGTGCCTGTCGGGTGCTGGATGTTGATGAAGAAGGTGGTGAGGTCCGGCGTGTAGGTCAGGCCGGTGATCTCGCAGCCGTTCGGGCCCACCAGGAAACGGGTGGACTCCTTCGTCGCCTGGTCCACGTAGTACATGGCGTTGTTGCCGAACGTGTTCGTGGTGGTGGCGCTGGTGGAGGCGTCCGTCTGCACCCAGAGGCGGCCCTTCGGGTCGACGCCGAGGCCGTCCGGGCTGGAGAACGTGTCACCGTTGATGTTGCCCTTGAGGTTGGCGGCGGTCAGGCGCGGGTCGCCGGCCAGCAGGAACATCTCCCACTTGAAGCTGGTCGCCTTGGCGGTGTCGCCGTCTTCCGTCCAGCGAATGATGTGGCCGTGCGAGTTGGTCACGCGCGGGTTGGCGGCGTCGGTGACCTGGCGGCCGCCGTTGTTGGTGAACGTGAAGTAGATCTTGCGGTCGGGGCCGACCGACACCCACTCGGGACGGTCCATCAGCGTCGCGCCGGCCACGCGGGCGGCCGACTTGGTGTTCAGCAGCACGTCCGCCTGCGTCGCGAAGTCGACCGTCACGGGCGCGGGCGGCACGGCGCTCTGGGTGAAGTTGCCGGGATCCTGCGCGCCCACCACGAGGCCGTTCTTGCCTTGCGTGAGCTCGATCCACTGGCCGGTGCCGTCGGCGTTGAACTTGGCGGCGTACAGCGTGCCCGCGTCCAGCAGGTTCTGGTTGGCGGCACGGTCGGCCGGGTTGTACTTGCCCGAGGGAACGAACTTGTAGACGCAGCCCGGCGTGCTGTCGTCGCCCATGTAGATCGCCAGGCTGTTGTCGGCGTCGACCATGTAGTCGGTGTTCTCGTGGTCGAAGCGGCCGAGGGCGGTGCGCTTGGTCGCCGCGAAGCTGCCCTGGGGATCGATCTCAACCACCCAGCCGTAGCCGTTGGCGGGCTGCGTCGGGTCGAGGTAGTTGTCGGTGGTTTCCTCGCAGGTGAGGTAGGTGCCCCAGGGCGTGCGGCCGCTGGCGCAGTTGTTCAGCGTGCCGACCACGGTGGGGCCGACGACGCCTGCGGCGGGCCCGCCCACGTTGTAGACGGTGTTGCCGCTGTAGCGCTTGTTGTACGGGGAATTCGCCTTCACGGCCCACTTGCCGCTGGCGAGCTCGACCTCGATCACCGAGACGCCCACGGCGGACAGGGCGATCTTCTTCTGCTCCGCGGTCGCCGTCCCGGCGTTGTAGGTGAAGCCGGCCGGGAAGAGGATCTGGACGTCCGGGGCTTCGTGGTTGATCGCCAGCAGGCCGCCCTTGTTCGGGTCCACGCCGGCCAGCGGATAGAAGTGCATGCCGTCGTGGTTGCCGCCCGAGACCTTCTCGTAGCCCGCGGAATCCAGCAGCGTGCCGGTGTAGGCCGCCGCACCGGCGACGACCGGATCGCCGGCGGCGAACAGCACGTCCATCGTGTAGCCCTCGGGGATGAACACCTGGTCGCCGACCATGGCGGGGATGCCCTTGAAGGTCACGTCGTAGCTGACCGCGGGAGCGGGGGCCGGGCCCGGCGCGGGCGCGGGCGCTGCCGCGACGTCGTCGCTGCCGCCGCCGCAGGCGCTCAGGAGGGCGCTGCCACCGAAGGCGGCGGCGAAGGTGGCACCGAAGCTGCCGCGCAGCAGCGTCCGGCGCTGCAGCTGCGCCTGGCCCAGGACGTCTTCCATCATCTGGCCGGGCACGTCCGGCAACTGGTTCCTGGCGCGCGAGGCGGCGCGGTACTTGTCGGTCAAGTGGGACATGTCTTTCCTTGCTCTTGCTGGGGTTGGCGAAACCCGGGAGCGTAGGAAGGCGCGATGAAAGACCGATGACGGCGGCGTGACCGATCTGTGACAGCGCCGCGGGCGCGGCCGCGTCAGGGCGCGAGGTGCGCGAGGGGCCAGCTCGAACTGGCCTTCACCTCGCCCAGCGAGAAGCTGGTGTGGATGTCCTTCACGTTCGGCAGGTTGATCAGCACCTCGCGCGCGAACTGCGCGAAGGTGTCGAGGTCGCGCGAGACCACCTGCAGTTCGAAGGTGCCAGCGCCGCTGATGTAGTGGCAGGACACGATCTCCGGGATCTTGCGGATCGCTTCCTCCATCTCGCGGGTGCGCTCGCCCGTGTTGCGGTCGGCGTCGAGCCGGACGAAGGCCAGCACGCCCAGGCCGATGCGGTGCCGGTCGATCTCGGCGCGGTAGCCCTTGATGAAGCCGGCCTCCTCCAGCGCTCGCACGCGGCGCCAGCAGGGCGCCGCCGACAGGCCCACGCGCTGGGCCAGTTCGGCGTTGGTCAGCCGGGCGTCGGCCTGGAGCTCGGTAAGGATTTGGATGTCATATCGGTCGAGCTTTTCCATTTTCAGCGTTCCAGGGAAAGAATCTTTCCCATCCTAGGGGATTCCAGGCACAGAACGCAAAGACATATCCCGGCATGCGGCCATACACTTTGCGCATGAACGCACCCCTGCCCGAACACATCCGCAAGGCGCTGGAAACCGTCACGCTCGACGACAAGTATTCGCTCGACATGGGGCGCGCGTTCATGAGCGGCGTCCAGGCGCTGGTCAAGCTGCCCATGCTGCAGCGGCAGCGCGATGCGCTCCAGGGCAGGAACACCGCCGGCTTCATCAGCGGCTACCGCGGCTCGCCGCTGGGCGGCTACGACCAGGCGCTGTGGAAGGCCAAGAAGTACCTCGCCGCGCAGAACATCGTGTTCCAGCCGGGCGTGAACGAGGAACTCGCCGCGACCGCGCTGTGGGGCACCCAGCAGATGGGCTTCGCGCCCGCGGGCAGCAACCGGTTCGACGGCGTGTTCGGCATCTGGTACGGCAAGGGGCCGGGGGTGGACCGCTGCTCGGACGTGTTCAAGCACGCCAACATGGCGGGCACCACGCCCTGGGGCGGCGTGATCGCTGTGGCCGGCGACGACCACGTGGCCAAGAGTTCCACCGCCGCCCACCAGAGCGACCACATCTTCAAGGCCTGCGGGCTGCCGGTGTTCTTCCCGGCGACGGTGCAGGAGATCCTCGACCTGGGGCTGCATGCCTTCGCCATGAGCCGCTACTCCGGCATCTGGTCGGGCATGAAGACGATCCAGGAGATCGTCGAGTCCAGCGCCACCGCGGTGATCGACCCCGAGCGCGTGCGCATCCAGCTCCCCACCGACTTCGAGATGCCGCCCGGCGGCCTGCACATCCGCTGGCCCGACACCGCGCTGGAGCAGGAGGCGCGCCTCTACGACTACAAGTGGTATGCCGCGCTCGCGTACATCCGCGCCAACCGCCTGAACCACAACGTCATCGAAGGCCCGAACGACCGCTTCGGCCTCATGGCCAGCGGCAAGGCCTACAACGACACCCGCCAGGCCCTGCTGGACCTGGGTCTCGACGACGCGACCTGCCGCCGCCTGGGCATCCGCCTGCACAAGGTGGGGGTGGTGTGGCCGCTGGAGGCCCAGGGCACGCGCGAGTTCGCGCAGGGCCTGCGCGAGATCCTGGTGGTGGAGGAGAAGCGCCAGGTCATCGAGTACCAGCTGAAGGAAGAGCTCTACAACTGGCGTCCCGACGTGCGTCCCAACGTGCTGGGCAAGTTCGACGAGGTCGAGGGCGACTACTCGGGCGGGGAATGGTCGCGGCCCAACCCCACGGCCCACACGCTGCTGCGCGCCAACGCCGACCTCTCGCCGGCGCTGATCGCCCGGGCCATCGCGAAGCGCCTGCGCAAGATGGGCCTGGACACCGACGTGCAGGCCCGCATCGACGCGCAGCTGGCGATCCTGGAGGCCAAGGAACGCGCGATGCAGGTCGTGGAGGTCAAGGGCGACCGCATGCCCTGGTTCTGTTCCGGCTGCCCGCACAACACGTCGACGGTGGTGCCCGAGGGTTCGCGCGCGATGGCCGGCATCGGCTGCCACTTCATGGCGACCTGGATGGACCGCGCCACCATCGGCTTCACGCAGATGGGCGGCGAGGGCGTGCCGTGGGTCGGGCAGCAGCCCTTCTCCAACGAGAAGCACGTGTTCGCCAACCTGGGCGACGGCACCTACTTCCACAGCGGCCTGCTCGCCATCCGCCAGTCGATCGCGGCCGGCGTCAACATCACCTACAAGGTCCTCTACAACGATGCCGTCGCGATGACGGGCGGCCAGCCGGTCGGCGAACGGCCCGAGGGCCATTCGGTGCTGCAGATCGCCCAGAGCCTGGACGCCGAAGGCGTGCGCCGCATGGTCGTCGTCACCGACGAGCCGGAGAAGTACGAGGGCGCGAAGCTGCCGGCCGGCGTCGCCGTGCACCACCGCGACGAGCTCGATCGCGTCCAGCGCGAGTTCCGCGAGATCGAGGGGACCACGGCGATCATCTACGACCAGACCTGCGCCACCGAGAAGCGGCGCCGGCGCAAGCGTGGCGCGATGGTCGACCCGGCCCTGCGCGTGGTCATCAACGACCTGGTCTGCGAGGGCTGCGGCGACTGCAGCGTGAAGTCCAATTGCCTGTCGGTCGAGCCGCTGGAGACCGAGTTCGGGCGCAAGCGCACCATCAACCAGAGCACCTGCAACAAGGACACCAGCTGCCTGAAGGGCTTCTGCCCCAGCTTCGTCACCGTCGAAGGCGGGCAGCTGAAGGGCAAGAAGAAGGAAGCGGCGACCTTTGCCTGGACCGGCGGCGAGCTCCCGGAGCCGCCGCTGCCGGCGACCGGCGAGGCCTACGGCATCGTCGTGGCGGGCGTGGGCGGCACCGGCGTGATCACCATCGGGCAGCTGCTGGGCATGGCCGCGCACATGGAAGGCCGCGGCATCGTCACGCAGGATTC
The DNA here is from genome assembly GCF_015070875.1 of Ramlibacter pallidus. Taxonomy (GTDB): domain Bacteria; phylum Pseudomonadota; class Gammaproteobacteria; order Burkholderiales; family Burkholderiaceae_C; genus Ramlibacter; species Ramlibacter pallidus. The sequence continues at coordinate 510,030 of NZ_JADDIV010000002.1, read as the reverse complement.
CGCCGGCCTGGCGCAGAAGGGCGGCGCCACCTGGAGCCACGTGCTCATCGCCGACGACCAGGATGCGATCCGCACCACCCGCGTCAGCATGGCGGCGGCCGATCTCATCATCGGTTGCGACCCCATCGTCACCGGCGGCAAGGAAACGGTGCTGCGCATGCGCCCGGGCCGCACCCGCGTGGCGCTGAACGCGCACAGCACGCCGACCGCGGCCTTCGTGAAGAACGCGGCCTGGGAGAACCCCGCCGATGCCTGCGCCGCCGAGATCGGCAAGGCCGTGGGCGCGGACCACCTCGGCGCCTTCAATGCCGACGCGCTGGCTTCCAAGCTGCTGGGCGACAGCATCTACACCAACCCCATGATGCTGGGCTACGCCTGGCAGAAGGGGTGGGTGCCGCTGGGCCGCGAGTCCATCCTGCGCGCGATGGAGCTCAATGCGGTGGCCGTCGAGAACAACAAGGCGGCCTTCGAATGGGGCCGCCGCGCCGCCCACGACCTCGCGCGCGTCATGGAACTGGTGGCTCCCGCCGCCCAGGTGATCGCGTTCAAGAAGCGCGAGACGGTGGACACGCTGGTGGCGCGCCGGGCGGAGTTCCTCACGGCCTACCAGGACGCCGGCTACGCGCGCAAGTACCAGGAGCTCGTCGAGCGCGTGCGCGCCGCCGAAGCCCCGCTCGGCAAGACCGTCCTCACGGAAACGGTGGCCAAGGGCCTGTTCCGGCTGATGGCCTACAAGGACGAATACGAGGTGGCGCGCCTGCACGCCGACACCGGCTTCCGCGAGAAGGTGGAAGCCCAGTTCGAAGGCGACTTCAAGGTGCACTACCACCTGGCCCCGCCGCTGATCGCGAAGAAGAACGAAAAGGGCGAGCTGGTGAAGCGCAAGTTCGGCCCCTGGACGTACCAGCTGTTCCGCGTGCTGGCCCGCCTGAAGGGCCTGCGCGGCACGCCGCTGGACGTCTTCGGCTACACGGAGGAGCGCCGCACCGAGCGGGCCCTGGTCGACGAATACCGGGCGACCGTGGAGGAGCTCATCGGCCGCCTGCAGCCCGGCAACCACGCCCTGGCGGTGGAGATCGCCAACCTGCCGGAGCAGATCCGCGGCTACGGCCATGTCAAGGAGCGCAACCTCGCCGCCGTGCGCCCGCAGTGGCAGCGCCTGATGGAGCAGTGGCGCGCGGGAGTCCCGGCGCAACGGCAGGCCGCCTGAGGCCGGCGCGCGCGTCCCGCGGGGCGCCGCATACAATCCTTTTTCCTCCCCCGCCGGCGGTGCGTGCCGCCGTGCGCGGGAGCTCGCCTTTCCCTTAGCCGATCCGACCTGGAGACACCGTGTTCATTTCCTCCGCCTTCGCCCAAGCGGCGCCGGCCGCCGCGGGCGGCGACATGCAGTCCTCCTTCATGAGCCTGCTGCCGCTGGTCCTGATGTTCGTCGTGCTGTACTTCGTGATGATCCGGCCGCAGATGAAGCGCCAGAAGGAGCACCGCTCGATGATCGAGGCCCTGGCCAAGGGCGACGAGGTCGCCACCGCCGGCGGCCTGCTGGGCCGCGTCACCAGGCTGGGCGACCAGTACCTGGGCGTGGAAGTCGCGCCGGGTGTCGAGGTCCAGGTGCAGCGCACCGCCGTCGTCCAGGTCCTGCCCAAGGGCTCCATCAAGTAAACACGAGGTCCATGCGCGGGCGCCCGGTGCGCCCGCGTCCGCCTGATGAACCGATACCCGCTCTGGAAATACCTGGTCATCGCGGTCGCGCTGATCATCGGGGTGCTGTACACCCTGCCCAACTTCTTCGGCGAGGACGAGGCCGTGCAGGTGTCAGCGGCGCGCAGCAGCGTGCGCGTGGACGCCTCGACGCGCGCGCGCATCGAGCAGGCGCTGGCGCAGGCCGGCATCCAGCCGCTCGGCATCGTCCAGGACGAAACCTCGATCAAGGTCCGGCTGGACACGCCGGACACGCAGCTGAAGGCGCGCGAGGCCATCCAGCGCGCGCTGGCGCCCGAGGCGTCGAGCGCCAACTACATCGTCGCCCTCAACCTGCTGTCGCGCACGCCGGCCTGGATGGCCGCGGTCAACGCGCGCCCGATGTACCTGGGCCTGGACCTGCGCGGGGGCGTGCACTTCATGCTTCAGGTGGACATGCAGGCCGCGCTGACCAAGAAGGCCGAGTCCTTCGCCGGCGACCTGCGTTCCGTGCTGCGCGAGAAGAACATCCGCCACGCCGGCATCAACCGCAACAACCAGGCCGTGGAAGTCGCCTTCCGCGACCCGGCGGCGCTGCAGTCCGCCCGCGGCGTCATCGCCGACCAGTTCCAGGACCTGCAGGTCGCCGAGGCCGTCGACGGCGACAGCACCCGGCTGACGCTCACCATCAAGCCGGAGGCGGCCCGCCGCGTGCAGGACCAGGCGCTGAAGCAGAACATGGTCACCCTGCACAACCGGATCAACGAGCTCGGTGTCGCCGAGCCGGTGATCCAGCAGCAGGGCCTCGACCGCATCGTGGTGCAGCTGCCCGGCGTGCAGGACACCTCGCGCGCCAAGGACATCCTGGGCCGCACCGCGACCCTGGAAGTGCGCATGGTGGACGAGAGCGCCGAAGGCCGCGGCGCCGAAGCCGGCAGCGGCGCGGTGCCGTTCGGCTCGGAGCGCTACCTGGACCGCGAAGGCCGTCCGGTGGTCGTGCGCAAGCAGGTCGTGCTGACGGGCGAGAACCTGACCGATGCCCAGGCCGGCTTTGACAACCAGACGCAGGAAGCGGCCGTCCACCTGACGCTGGACGCCAAGGGCGCGCGCATCTTCCGTGACATCACCCGCGAGAACATCGGCAAGCGCATGGCGATCCTGCTGTTCGAGAAGGGCAAGGGCGAGGTCGTGACGGCCCCGGTGATCCGCAGCGAGATCGGTGGCGGCCGCGTGCAGATCTCGGGCGCCATGACCACGGTCGAAGCCAACGACACCGCGCTGCTGCTGCGCGCCGGTTCGCTGGCCGCGCCGATGGAGATCATCGAGGAGATGACCATCGGCCCGACGCTGGGGGCCGAGAACATCGCCAAGGGCTTCAACAGCGTGGCCTGGGGCTTCGCCGCCATCTGCGTGTTCATGATCCTCTACTACATGCTGTTCGGGGTGTTCTCCAGCGTCGCGCTGGGGGTCAACCTGCTGCTGCTGGTGGCGATCCTGTCCATGCTGCAGGCCACGCTGACGCTGCCCGGCATGGCGGCCATGGCGCTGGCGCTGGGCATGGCCATCGACTCGAACGTGCTGATCAACGAGCGGGTGCGCGAGGAGCTGCGGCGCGGCGCCTCGCCGCAGGCGGCGATCAACGCCGGCTACGACAGCGCCTGGGCCACGATCCTGGACTCCAACGTGACGTCCCTGATCGCCGGCGTGGCGCTGCTGGCGTTCGGCTCCGGCCCCGTCCGCGGTTTCGCGGTGGTGCACTGCCTGGGCATCCTGACCTCCATGTTCTCCGCCGTGTTCTTCTCGCGCGGCCTGGTGAACCTCTGGTACGGCCGGCAGAAGAAGCTCAAGGCGGTTTCCATCGGGACGGTCTGGCGGCCCGGCGGCGATAACGCTATAACCAAGGCCGAGTAGGAAAAACAAGGACGGGGCCGGGGGCTCCAAAAGGGACAAAGCAGTGGAGTTTTTCAAGATCCGGCGGGACATCCCGTTCATGAAGAACGCGCTGGTCTTCAACGTGATTTCCTTCCTCACGTTCGCGGCCGCCGTGTTTTTCCTCGTGACCAAGGGGCTGCACCTGTCGGTGGAGTTCACCGGCGGCACGGTGATGCAGGTGCAGTACGCGCAGCCCGCCGACGTCGAATCGGTGCGCCGTACCGTCAGCAGCCTGGGCTACACCGACGTCCAGGTGCAGAATTTCGGCACCGCCCGCGACGTCCTGATCCGCCTGCCGGCGCAAAAGGGCGTCAGTTCGGCGCAACAGAGCGACAAGACCCTGGCGGCGCTCCGGGCGTCCGACCCGACGGTCACGCTCAAGCGGACGGAATTCGTGGGCCCGCAGGTGGGCGAGGAACTCACCACCGACGGCCTCAAGGCCCTGGCCATGGTGGTCGTGGGGATCATGATCTACCTGGCCGTGCGCTTCGAGTGGAAGTTCGCGGTGGCGGCCATCCTGGCCAACCTGCACGACGTGGTCATCATCCTGGGCTTCTTCGCCTTCTTCCAGTGGGAGTTCTCGCTGGCGGTGCTGGCGGCGGTGCTGGCGGTGCTGGGCTACTCGGTGAACGAATCGGTGGTGATCTTCGACCGGATCCGCGAGACCTTCCGGCGCCAGCGCAAGATGACGACGGTGGAAGTGATCGACCATGCGATCACCTCCACGATCAGCCGCACGATCATCACCCACGGCTCCACGCAGATCATGGTGCTGTCGATGCTGCTGTTCGGCGGCGCCACCCTGCACTACTTCGCCATGGCGCTGACCATCGGCATCCTGTTCGGCATCTATTCGTCGGTGTTCGTCGCGGCGGCCATCGCCATGTGGCTCGGCGTCAAGCGCGAGGACCTCGTCAAGGCCGCCCCCAAGCGCGACGGCGACCCGAACGACCCGAACGCGGGCGCCACCGTCTGAGGAGCGGCCACCCATGTCGTCCACGCTCACTCCCACCGCCGCGCCCCTGGCCCGGCAGGCGCGTGAGCGGTTCGTCGCCCACATGGAGGGCGGGCTGCCGGAGCTGGTGAACGCGGTGCGCAACCTGCTGCAGGAGCAGATGAACTCCGCGCAGAGCAGCCGCGACATGCAGCAGCGGCGCGACGCGCTGGTCGACTTCGAGCACTACGGCAGCCGCTGGACCGAGGCGACCTCCAAGGCCTGGCGGCGCGCCATCATCCCGCCCACCGCGACCGGCCGGGTCCGCATGGAGCTGGCCAGCCTGGAGCTGATCGGCGACGACGTGGTGGAGAACAAGATCCTGTCGTCCCGCCTGGCCATGGCGGTGCAGGAAAAGGCGGTCTGGGACCTCAACGACCTGAAGCTGCGCATCACCCACCTCGAAGGCGGCGAGGAACTGGCCACCGAGGACGTGCTGCGGCCGGAAGCGCTGTGCCAGGTCATCGTGGAACAGTGGAGCGCGTCCAAGCTGCCGCGCGACACCTGGGTGGCCGTGAAGGACGTCATCCAGCAACTGGTCGTGCCGAGGGCGCTGGAGGGCTACCAGCAGGCCAACGAGTTCCTGGTGGAGAGCGGCGTCCTGCCGCACATCGACCTGCGGTCCCGCGTCAAGCGGCCCCCCGTGGCGCCGCGCAGCGAGGCACAGCAGGGCCAGGCCGGTGGCGGCTCCGGCCAGGCGGCATCCGGCGGCGGCGGCCCGGGCGGGTCCGGGGGCGGCAACCGCGGCGGCGGCAGCGCCGGCGGCGGACCGGGTGGCCCGCGCTTCGACGGTGCCGCAGGGCCTGCCGGCGGCGGGCCCCGCGGCGGTGGTGCCGCGGGCGGCGAAGGCCAGGCGCCCGGCGGCGGTTCCAGCCCGACCAGTTTCTTCGCCCCTGCCGAGGGTGGCGGGCCGGCCGACGCCGGTGCCACCCCGCTGGCCCGCGCCCGTGCCAAGGCCAGCGGCGTCCTCGGCCAGCTCAAGCGGCTGCTGCGCGACCGCGCCGGGGTGCACGAGGGCACCGGCGTGCCGCCCTCGCCGTCCCTCGTCGCGGCGGTGACCCACCACGCGACGCAGGTGCAGACGCAGGTGCAGTCGCGCGTCAACGAGGCCATGACGGTCGGCGACATCGTGGTCTTCGACGACGACGCGGTCGAGGAGGTCGCTCTCGACCTGCGGCATCGCACCCAGGAGCTGAAGAAGAAGGCCTCGTCCTCGAACGAGAAGGCGACGATCGAGATCGTGGCGCTGATGTTCCAGAGCATCCTGGCCGAGGAGCGCATTCCGCCCGCGGTCCGGGTCTGGTTCGCGCGGCTGCAGATGCCGGTCCTGCGCGTCGCGCTGGCGGAGCCGGAGTTCTTCGGTTCCATGGAGCATCCCGCGCGGCAGCTGATCGACCGCATGGGTTCGTGCGTGCTCGGCTTCGATGCCTCCACCATCTCCGGCAGCGCGCTCGAGAACGAGATCCGCCGCGTCGTGCAGGTCATCGAACAGTACCCGGAGACCGGCCGCCGCGTGTTCCAGCTGGTCTACGAGGAGTTCCAGCGTTTCCTGTCGCGCTTCCTGACCGAGAAGGGCCCGACGCAGAAGCTGGTGAGCGTCGCGCAGCAGGTGGAACAGAAGGAGACGATGGCGATCCAGTACACCATCGAGCTGCGCAAGATGCTCTCCGACGTGCCGGTGCGCGAGGAGATCCGCGAGTACCTGTTCAAGGTCTGGGCCGAGGTGCTGGCGGTGGCGGCCGTGAAGAACGGGCCGCAGCACGAGGAGACGCTGGCGCTGAAGAAGTCCGCCAGCGACCTGGTCTGGGCGGCCAGCGCCAAGCCGAACCGCAACGACCGCGCGAAGGTGATCCAGGACCTGCCGGACCTGCTGGCGCGCCTGCGCCGCGGCATGTCGCTGCTGGGGCTGGAGCCGCCCGAGCAGGAGAACCACATCAAGGTGATCGGCGACACGCTGGCCGATGCCTTCCTGTCCAAGACGGAAGCCATCCCGCACGCACGCATCGAGGAGATGACGCGCCGCCTCGCCAACCTCGAGGACTTCGTCTCGGACGACGACGCCGGCGAGCTGCCGCTGGACCAGGAAAGCATCGAGATGATGCTCGGCATCGACGCGTCCATGATCGAGGTGATCAGCACCGGCGGGTCGCAGCCGAACGGCGCGATGATGGGCTGGGCCAACGAGCTCCAGCTGGGGAACTGGTTCACCCTGGACCACAACAACCGCGTCGCCCAGGTGCAGTACGCCTGGCGCAGCGACCGGCGGCAGCTGCACCTGTTCGCGTCGGGCGACGGGCACTGCTACCTGATGCCGATCCGCCGGCTCGGTGCCTACCTGCAGGCGGGGCTGCTGGTGCCCACCGAGGAAGAGGCGCTCACCGTGCGCGCCACGCGCGACGCGCTCGCCAAGCTCGACGCGAATCCCGAGCGCCTGTTCGAATAGGTGCCCGCGTCCGCCGGCCCGCGTGCCGGCGACGATGCCCTGCTAGTGGGCCAGCCGCTCCTCGGCGTCGCCGCAAAGCTCGTCGAGGATCAGCGCATCGGGTTCGTGGCCGAAGCGCCAGTACACCATCAGCACGATGATCTTCAGGGCGTCGAGCGGCACCGGGTCGCCGGGCGCGGCCATGGCGCGGTCGACGACGATCTCGCGCAGCGCCGCCGGCAGCACGCCGGCGCTTTCGAGGAAGCTGATGAAGCCCAGGCAGTCCGCGCCGAGGTGGTCCTGCTCCGCCACCGAGAACACGCGCATGCTGGCGTCGCTCGGCTGGGGGGCCCATTCGGCCTGGGAGGGGGCGGGCAGCAGGATGTTCTGCGCCGCGGAGTTGAGTCCGTCGAGCCACACCAGGGCCTCGTGGATCTCGTCGGGTTCGAAGCCATGGGCGCTGAGCTTGCGTTCGAGCTGGTGGAGCTCGGGGCAGGCATCGCCGCGCCAGTAGTTTTCGTAGACGAACACCAGCACTTCAAACATGAACCCCAATATAGCCGGGAAGCGAAGCCCGTGCGCAAGGGGTTTCGCGCGCTTGTTGCACCGGCGCGTCGCGCCGGCGCCGCGTCAGGCCTGCGCGATGCGCTGGTAGAGGCCGCCGGGCAGGCGTGCGACGTGGCCTGCGAGCTCCAGTTCCAGCAGCTGCGCCTGCAGGCGTGGCGCGGGGATGCCGGTGCGCGCGATCAGCGCGTCGAGGCCCACGGGGTCGTGGCCCATGGCGTGCAGCAGCGGGTCTTCGCCCGCCGCGTCTTCCACGGCGCCCGGTGCTGCAGCGTCCGCGGGCAGCACGTAGCGCAGGTCTTCCAGCACGTCCTGCGCGCTTTCCACCAGCTTGGCGCCCTGCCGCAGCAGCGCGTGGCAGCCGCGGGCGTGGGGCGAGTGGATGGAGCCGGGGATCGCGAAGACCTCCTTGCCCTGCTCCGCCGCCATCCGCGCCGTGATCAGCGAGCCGGATTGCAGGGCCGCCTCGACCACCAGCGTGCCCTGGGACAGGCCGGAGATGAGGCGGTTGCGCCGCGGGAAGTTGGCCGGCAACGGCGGCGTCCCGATCGCGTATTCGCTCAGGAGCATGCCGCGGTCCGCGATGCGGTGGGCGAGGTCGCGATGCTGCCTGGGGTACACGCGGTCGAGGCCGGTGCCGACCACGGCGATGGTGGCGATCGCATCGGGCGCCGCACCTTCGAGTGCGCCTTCGTGCGCGGCGCCGTCGATGCCCAGTGCCATGCCCGAGACGACGGTGACACCGGCTTCCGCGAAGGCCCGGCCGAACCGCCGCGCGTTCTGCAGTCCCTGGGCGGTGGCATTGCGGCTGCCGACGATCGCCAGCGCCCGTGGCGGCGCGGCATCGAACCGGCCCATCCGGTACAGCATGGCCGGCGGGTCGTCGATGGCGAGCAGGGAAGCCGGATAGCCGGGGTCGGCCAGCGTGAGCACCTGGCGGTGGTCGGGGTCGGCCTGGAGCCAGGCCAGGGTGGCATCCACCTGCGCCTGAAGGCCTTCGGGTTCCTGGCCCAGGACGGCCGCCGCTGCAGGCCCGGCGACCTGCGCCAGGGCCTCGGCATCCTGCGCGAACAGCGTGGCGGGCAGCCCGAAGCTGGCAAGCAGCCGGCGGGCGGTGATGGAGCCGATCTCGGGGGTGAGCGCGAGTCGCAGCCAGCCGGCCAGCTCGTCGCGCTCCACGGCGCTCAGCGCGGGTTGCTGATCCGGTCGCCGACGCCCACGGTGTCGGTGATCTCGAGCACCAGCGCGTACGAGAGGTTCTCGTAGGCACGGAAGACCATCAGCAGGCCGCTGCGCTCGTCGGGCAGCTGCACGCTCCTGCGCTCGGACGGCATCGTGCGATCGTCGATCCGGCGGCCGGCCTTCATGACGGCCATCACGTGCCCGTTCTCGATGCCGTCGGCCAGGCCGCGGTTGATCACGACCACCTGGTTCTGCCCGACGAAAGTCACCGCGTCGCCGTAGACGGAGACGACCGTGCCTTCGATCGGCTGGCTGGGGGCCCGCGGCACGTAGCTGGTGATCTGCCGCGGCGGCGCCGCCAGCAGGCGGTCGCCGGCGCGGATCTCTTCCTTGGCGCGCGTGATGTCGACGGTGGCCGGCACGAGCAGCGGCTCGGTGCCGCCGCTGCTGGTGCGCACCGGCTGGACGGATTCGTTGCGCACGAGTTCGGCGCTGCCCAGGTACTTGGCTTCGTAGCCGAGGACCTTGCCGGTCACCGGGTCGCGCAGCGGCGTGGCGTTGCGGAACACGCGATAGGTGTCGATCATGCTCGGGTCCCGTTCCACGAACGGCGTGCCGGCGTAGCCGCGGACGTAGGCGCGGTCACCCTGCGTGAGCAGCACGCGGTCGGCGGGGCCGGCCACGATGCGCGGGGCGAGTTCGAGTTCCTCGGCGCGCTCCACCAGGATCGCCTCGTTGAGGAACGGCTCGATCACGTGCGGGGGCAGGGTCGGCAGCGAGAGGTCGGCCAGGCTGGAGATGCGGGTGCGCGGCGAAACGCGCACCGTCTCGGTGGGCTGGCCGGCGCCGGCCGGGCCCATGCGCAGGCGGGCCAGTCCGTTCAGCTTTTCGAGGTAGAGGGTCTGTCCGGGATAGATGCGGTGCGGGTTGCGCACCTGCTCCATGTTCATGCCCCACAGCTCGGGCCAGCGCCAGGGGCTCTTGAGGAACATGCCGGAGATCGCCCAGAGGGTGTCGCCGGACTTCACGGTGTAGCTGTCGGGCGCGTTGGGCGCGAGCTCGGAGAGCGGCACGCCGGCACTGGCCACCTGTTCCGCCGTCGACCGCTGGGCCGGGGTGATCGGGTAGTTCTGTGCCGAAGCCGTGGAGGCCAGGCCACCGGCAACGACCAGCGCGGCGACTGCCACGATGGTGCGGTTGGCGAGGCCAAAAGCTGCCTTGGAAGGAGCCATCTCTGTTTCGTCCGCTCTTGACAAGTTGCTGGCGATTCTGGCCTCAAGTCCTTGATCGGGCAATGTTTATTGGCCATGTGGTCCATTCGCGACGCTAAAAGTGGCGAAAATAGCGACACCACCCCCACCTGTCCGCCATGGCCGTCCTTCCGATCCTTTGTTACCCCGATCCGCGCCTCCACACGGTAGCCAAGCCGGTGAAGGAGGTCGACGCGCGCATCCGCGCGCTGGTGCAGGACATGCTGGAGACGATGTACGACGCCAACGGCATCGGCCTGGCGGCCACGCAGGTGGACGTGCACGAGCGGGTGGTGGTGATCGACACCTCGGAGGAACGCAACCAGCCGCTGGTGCTGATCAACCCCGAGATCATCTGGGCCAGCGACGAGAAGCAGGTGGGCGACGAGGGATGCCTCTCCGTCCCCGGCATCTATGACGGCGTGGAGCGCTCCAGCGCGGTGACGGTCCGGGCGCTCGACGCCGACGGCAAGGTGCGGGACATCCAGGCCGAGGGCCTGCTGGCCGTCTGCATCCAGCACGAGATGGACCACCTCCTGGGCAAGGTGTTCGTGGAATACCTGTCGCCGCTCAAGCGCAACCGCATCAAGACCAAGATGATCAAGGCGCGCCGGGACACCGAGCGCGTCTGAGGAAGGGACTCCCATGCGCCACTTGGTTGCCCTCGCCGCGCTCGCCCTCCTGGGCGCCTGCGCGCATCCCTGGCACGCGGTCGGGGTTCCCGCCGGTGCCACCCGCGACCAGGTGATCGCGCAGTCGGGCGCGCCGTCCCGGGTCGTGGATCTCCCCGGCGGCGGCCAGCGCCTGCAGTACACGCTGCAGCCCCTGGGCCATTACGCGTTCATGGTGGACCTCGACCCGGCCGGGCGCGTCGTCCGGTCCCGCCAGGTCCTGACCGAAGCGGAGTTCCACCGGATCGAACCGGGACGCTGGACGCGGGCGGACATCGAGCGCGAGTTCGGACCGCCCGCCTTGCTGGAGGGGGTCGGCAGCTTCCGCGGCACGGTGATGACCTACCGCTGGCGCGACCTGGCCAACAGCAACATGTTCTATCACGTGTACGTGGACCCGCAGGGCGTGGTCCAGCGGGCCCATCCCGCCATCGAACACGTGAACACGCCCAACGACCGCCCGTGATGCGGGTGGCCTTCGCGGGCACGCCCGTCTTCGCGCAGGTTGCGCTGGAGCGCCTGCACGCGGCCGGCTTCGCGCTGCCGCTGGTCCTCACCCAGCCGGACCGCCCCGCCGGCCGCGGGATGAAGCTGCAGCCGTCCCCGGTCAAGGCCTTCGCGCAGGCGCACGGGATCCCCGTGGCGCAACCGCGCAGCCTGCGGCTCGACGGCAAGTTCCCGGAAGACGCCGAGGCCGCACGTGCGGCGCTGCTGGAGGCGGCGCCCGATGTCCTGGTGGTGGCGGCGTACGGCCTGATCCTGCCGCAATGGGTGCTGGACCTGCCGCGTCTCGGCTGCCTGAACATCCATGCCTCGCTGCTGCCCCGCTGGCGCGGCGCCGCCCCGATCCACCGGGCCATCGAAGCCGGCGACGCGGAAACCGGCGTCACCATCATGCAGATGGATGCCGGCCTGGACACCGGCGACATGCTGCTGCGCGAGCGGGTCGCGATCTCGCCGCAGGACAGCACGGCGACGTTGCACGACAGGCTGGCGGTGCTGGGCGGCCGCATGGTCGTCGAGGCGCTCGAACTGGGGGCCTGCGGGGGGCTGAAGCCCGTGCCGCAGCCGACCGAGGGCGTCACCTATGCGCACAAGATCGAGAAGGGCGAAGCGGCGATCGACTGGACGCTCCCGGCCGACGTGATCGAGCGGCGCATCCGTGCCTTCGACCCGTTCCCCGGCGCGACGGCGCAGGCGGCGGGGGAAACCATCAAGGTCTGGCGCGCCAACGCCTTGCCGGGGCGCGCCAGCGTCGAACCGGGCACCGTGGTGGCCGTCGACGCGCGGGGCATCGGCGTGGCCTGCGGCGGCCAGACCCGGCTCGAGATCACGGAACTGCAGCGGCCGGGCGGCAAGCGCCTGCCCGCCGCGGACTTCCTGCGCGGCTTCCCGCTGGAGCCCGGCCAGCGTTTCGATCGCTGATGTTCTTCCGGCGCGAGATCCACCGGCATCCGCTGTTCCGCGAGGGCATGCGTGCCAGCAGCGCGGTGGCGCCCGGCATCGCCGCGTGGGGGCTGATGACGGGCGTGGCGATGGTGAAGTCCGGCATGAGCGTGCCCGAAGCCGTCGCGATGACGCTGTTCGTCTATGCCGGCAGCTCCCAGCTGGCGGCGATCCCCCTCATCGTGGCCGGCGCACCGGCCTGGGTGGTGTGGGCGACCGGCTTCTGCGTCAACCTGCGCTTCGTGGTCTTCAGCCTGCACCTGCGCAGCTACCTCATGCACCTGCCGCGCTGGCGCCGGCTGGTGAACGGTTTCCTGACCGCCGACATGAGCTATGCGATCTTCACCGGCCGCTTCCCGCAACCGGCGACCGAGCCCGCGGAGCAGCTGGGGCAGGAGTCCTTCCTCGCCGGCAACTACTTCCTGACGTGGTGCGCGTGGACCGGCGCGAGCCTGCTGGGTGTGGCCCTCGGCAACCTGATCCCCAGCGCCTGGGGTCTCGGCTTCGCGGGGGTGCTGTGCCTGGTCGGCGTGCTGTGCTCGCTCGCCAACACGCGCCTGCGCATCCTGGCGGCGGTGATCGCCGGTGCCGCGGCGGTGGCCGCCTACGCGCTGCCGCTGAAGCTGAACATCGTGGCGGCCATCGCGGTCGCCGTGCTCGCCTGCTTCTGGCTGGAAGGGCGGGTGCCGCCGGCACCGCCGCGGGAGAAGGCCGCATGAGGGGCGTGACCGACGGCTGGACGCTGTTCATCATCCTCGGCCTGGCCGGCGTGACGGTGCTCACGCGCTGCTTCTTCTTCATCCTCGACCGGCCCTGGTCGCTGCCGGCCTGGGCGCACCGCGCGCTGCACTACGCCCCGGTGGCCGCCCTGGCCGGCGTGGTCGTGCCGGAAGTGGTGATGACGAACGGCGAACTCGTCGCGACCTGGCAGGACGCGCGCTTGTTCGCCGCCGCTGCCGGCGCCGCGGTCTTCTTCTGGCGCCGCAGCGTCTTGGCCACCCTGCTGGTGGGCATGGCGGTGTACCTGCCGCTGCACCTCGGGCTCGGCTGGTAGCCCGGCCCGGTCGCGCCTTCCTAGAATCGGGGTTTTGCCCCAACCCGAGCTGTTGCCATGAACGTCCTCCGCTTCTCCGACCTGTGCGACGAGGGTCGCGCCCGCGGCCGCCGCGTCTTCATCCGCGCCGACCTCAACGTGCCGCAGGACGACGACGGGACCATCACCGAGGACACGCGCATCCGCGCCTCGGTGCCCTGCATCCAGATGGCGCTGGCCGGCGGTGCGGCGGTGATGGTCACCTCGCACCTGGGACGGCCGACCGAAGGACAGTTCAAGCCGGAGGATTCGCTGGCCCCCGTCGCCCAGCGCCTGTCCGAGCTGCTCGGGCGCCCGGTGCCGCTGAAGTCCGGCTGGATCGACCGCGTCGACGTGCAGCCCGGCGAGGTCGTGCTGCTGGAGAACTGCCGCCTGAACAAGGGGGAGAAGAAGAACGATCCGGAGCTGGCGAAGAAGATGGCGGCGCTGTGCGACATCTTCGTGCACGACGCCTTCGGCACCGCCCACCGCGCGGAGGCCTCCACCTACGGCATCGCGCAATACGCCAAGGTCGCGTGCGCCGGTCCGCTGCTGGCCGCCGAGATCGATGCGCTGACGAAGGCGCTCGCGCAGCCGAAGCGCCCGCTGGTGGCGATCGTCGCCGGCTCCAAGGTCTCGACCAAGCTCACGATCCTGCAGGCGCTGGCCGGCAAGGTGGACCAGCTGATCGTGGGCGGCGGCATCGCCAACACCTTCATGCTGGCGGCCGGGTTGCCGATCGGCAAGTCGCTGGCCGAGGCCGACCTCCTCGCCGACGCGAAGGCGGTGATCGAGGCGATGAAGGCCCGCGGCGCGGAAGTGCCCATCCCGACCGACGTGGTGGTGGCCAAGGGCTTCGCGCCCGATGCGCCCGCGACCGTCAAGGCGGCGCGCGACGTGGCACCGGACGACATGATCCTGGACATCGGGCCGCAAACGGCCGCCCGTCTCGCCGCGCAGCTCAAGTCGGCCGGTACCATCGTCTGGAACGGGCCGGTCGGCGTGTTCGAGTTCGATGCGTTCGCCAAGGGGACCGAGACCATCGCGCGCGCGATCGCGGAGTCCGACGCGTTCAGCATCGCCGGCGGCGGCGACACGCTGGCGGCCATCGCCAAGTACGGCATCGAGAAGGAAGTGGGCTACATCTCCACCGGCGGCGGCGCCTTCCTGGAAGTGCTCGAAGGCAAGACGCTCCCGGCCTTCGAGATCCTGCAGAAGCGCGCGAACGGCTGACGGCTCAGGCGGCGGGGGCCGGCGAAGTCGGCCGCCCCGCGTAGTCGGTCCAGCCGTCGCGGGCGAAGTCGTAGAGCTTGCAGCGGCGCGCGGTGTCGAAGTACCAGCGCCAGGAGAACGGCTGCACGATGATGCGCCCGGGCAGCATCTCCTCCAGCTTCGCCTGCGCCTGCTTCAGCTTGTACAGCGGGATCGTCATGTCCACGTGGTGCGCGGTGTGCTCCATGATGTGGTGCATGGCGCCGCCGAGGCCCAGCGGGAAGGTGAGGTGCACCGTCGTCGACACGAAGGGCTGCGAGCGCGACCAGGCGGCGCGTTCGTCGTGCCAGTGCACCGCCGTGTGCGTGTGGTGCACGTAGACGACGAAGCCGATCATGGCGCACCAGAATACGAAGGGCGCCACGAAGCCGGTGAGCAGCAGCGCAAGGAAGGATTCCCCGGTCGCGTGCGAGAGAACGGCGAGCGCGCCGATCCAGAGCAGCGCGAAGCCGGAGACCAGCAGGTTGTCGAGCAGGAACACGCGCCGGCGCGTCGGCATGTGCCGCCGGTTCGGGAAGAACATGCGCTTCCACCAGATCTCCACCAGGTAGTACAGCCCGGGCGCCCAGCCGCTGCGGTAGATGCGGTCCAGGCGTTGCCGCAGGGGCGTCAGCGCCGCGAACTCCTCGGCGGTATAGGGCGCCCACACGAAGTCGAACCCCTTGAGGTTGGTATAGCCGTGGTGGACCACGTTGTGGCCGACCTCCCACAGGCTGTACGGCGTGAACGAAGGCAGGAACGCGATGCGCCCCAGCCACTGGTTCAGGCGGCGGTGCGGTGTCAGGCTCTGGTGGCAGGCATCGTGGCCGACGATGAACAGGCGCCCGATGACGAAGCCGGCCGCGAGCCCGCAGGCCAGGCGCGCCCACCAGGGACCGAGCAGGACGGCGCCGCCCAGTGCGGCGAGCAGCAGGGCGTAGTCGAACAGGAGCAGCAGCACGGGCCAGGCCGTGGCGCGGGCGGAGAGCGGCAACAGCCATTCGCGGATGTGCTTGCGGTGCGGCAGCGGCGCGTGGGCCGGGACGGGAGCTTGGAGGGTCGTCATGGAACCGGCCATGCTAGGCCGGGGCCGGCGACCGCGTCGTGACCTGCGTCAAGCGCGCGCTTGGTAACCGCGCCGTTCCGCCTTCCATGTGAGAATCCGAAACTAAGTTACAGGAGACCGCAGTCCATGGCTCGTCGCGCCACCAAGATCGTCGCCACCCTGGGGCCCGCGTCCAGCGACCCCGCCGTGCTCGAAGCCATGATCCGCGCCGGCGTCAACGTCGTCCGCCTGAACTTCAGCCACGGCACCGCGCAGGACCACATCGACCGCGCCCGCCAGGTGCGCGAAGCGGGCCACGCGGCCGGCCGCGAGGTCGCGATCATGGCGGACCTGCAGGGCCCCAAGATCCGGGTCGGCAAGTTCGCCGAGGGCAAGGTGCACCTGGAGCCCGGCGCGAGCTTCATCCTCGACGCCTCCCGCACCGAGCCGGGCAACGTGGAAGCGGTGGGCCTCGACTACAAGGAATTGCCGCGGGACGTCCGCCCCGGCGACCTGCTGCTGCTGAACGACGGCCTGATCGTGCTGACGGTGGACCACGTGAAGGGCGACCGCATCCACACCAAGGTGAAGCTCGGGGGCGTGCTGTCCAACAACAAGGGCATCAACAAGCACGGCGGCGGCCTGACGGCGCCGGCGCTGACCGCCAAGGACATGGAGGACATCCGCACCGCGATGGCCTTCCAGGCCGACTACGTCGCCGTGAGCTTCCCAAAGAACGCCACCGACATGGAGATGGCGCGCCAGCTGTGCAACGTGGCCGCCGCCGAGTTCCGCCACAAGCCGGCGCTGATCGCCAAGATCGAACGCGCGGAGGCGATCCCCAACCTCGAATCGATCCTGAAGGCGAGCGACGGCATCATGGTCGCGCGCGGCGACCTCGCCGTGGAAGTCGGCAACGCCGCGGTGCCGGCGCTGCAGAAGCGCATGATCCGGCTGGCGCGCGAGCACGACAAGGTGGTGATCACTGCCACGCAGATGATGGAGTCGATGATCTCCGCGCCGGTGCCCACGCGCGCCGAGGTAAGCGACGTGGCCAACGCGGTGCTCGATGGCACCGACGCGGTGATGACCAGCGCCGAGACCGCGACCGGCAGGTACCCCGTCGAGGTGGTGGAGCAGATGGCGAACATCTGCGCCGAGGCCGAGATGGCCGAGGACGTGCGGCTCGATGCCGATTTCAGCGGCATGTCCTTCTCGCGCATCGACCAGTCCATCGCGATGGGCGCGCTGTTCACGGCCTACCACCTGGGCTGCAAGGCGATCGTCGCCCTGACCGACTCCGGCTCCACGGCGCTGTGGATGAGCCGGCACCGCATCCACATCCCGATCTACGCGCTGACGCCCAAGCTCGTGACGCAGCGGCGCATGGCGCTGTACCGCAACGTGCGGCCGCTGCTGATGGACCAGAACGTCGAACGCGACATGGCCCTGGCCGAGGCCGAAGCGCACCTGAAGACCCGCGGCATCCTGGCGGCCGGCGACATCTACGCGATCACCTGCGGCGAACCCATGGGCGCGCCGGGCGGCACCAACATGCTGAAGATCGTGCGCGCGAGCTGAGGCCGGCGGGCAGGCCCGCGCCCCACGGCGCAAGGCTCAGCCGCTAAAATGCGACGAGTTACCAGGCGGTTACCAAGGCCGCCGGGCACCCCTCCGTCGTACCTCCAGGAACTGCCATGCCTCTCGTTTCCATGCGCGAACTGCTGGACCATGCCGCCGCCAACGGCTATGGCATCCCGGCCTTCAACGTCAACAACCTCGAACAGGTCCAGGCCGTCATGGAAGCGGCGAAGGAAACCAACGCGCCGGTGATCCTGCAAGCCAGCGCCGGTGCCCGCAAGTACGCCGGCGAGTCCTTCATCAAGCACCTGATCCAGGCGGCCATCGAGGCCTACCCGCAGATCCCGCTGGTGATGCACCAGGACCACGGCCAGAGCCCGGACGTGTGCAAGGGCGCCATCGAGCTCGGTTTCTCCTCCGTGATGATGGACGGCTCGCTCGAAGCCGACGGCAAGACGATCGCCAGCTACGACTACAACGTCGACGTGACCCGCAAGGTCGTCGACATGGCGCACCGGCTGGGCGTGACGGTCGAGGGCGAGCTCGGCTGCCTCGGCTCGCTGGAGACCATGAAGGGCGACAAGGAAGACGGCCACGGCACCGATGCCACGATGACGCGCGAGCAGCTGCTGACCGACCCCGAGCAGGCCGCCGACTTCGTCAAGCGCACGCAGCTCGACGCGCTGGCCATCGCCATCGGCACCAGCCACGGCGCCTACAAGTTCACCCGCAAGCCGACGGGCGACATCCTGGCGATCGACCGCATCAAGGAGATCCACCGCCGCATCCCCAACACGCACCTGGTCATGCACGGCTCCTCGTCGGTGCCGCAGGAGCTGCTGGCGATCATCCGCCAGTACGGCGGCAACATGAAGGAAACCTACGGCGTGCCGGTCGAGGAGATCCAGGAAGCGATCAAGCATGGCGTGCGCAAGATCAACATCGACACGGACATCCGCCTGGCGATGACCGGCGCGGTGCGCAAGTTCCTGGCCGAGAACCCGGACAAGTTCGACATGCGCGAATGGATGAAGCCGGCGCGCGAGGCCGCCAAGCAGGTCTGCAAGCAGCGCTACATCGAGTTCGGCTGCGAAGGCCAGGCCGGCAAGATCAAGGGCGAGAACCTGCAGGTCGTGGCGAAGAAGTACGCCCAGGGCGAGCTCGCCCAGACGGTGAACTGACCCCGCTTCGCACTTGGCGATAATGGACGGCCCGCGCCTTGCGGGCCGTTTCGCTTTGCACGCCGCATGACCGCCGCCCTCCACACCTCCCACATCGCCTCGCTGCCGCTGCTCGCGCGCGGCAAGGTGCGCGACAACTATGCGGTCGGCAGCGACCGCATCCTGATGGTGGCCAGCGACCGCCTCTCGGCCTTCGACGTCATCATGGGCGAGCCCATCCCCGGCAAGGGCGAGATCCTGACGCAGATGGCGCTGTTCTGGTTCGGCCGCCTGGGACACGTCTGCCCGAACCACCTGACGGGCGAGGCCCCCGAAAGCGTGGTGACGCCGGCCGAGGTGCCGCAGGTGCAGGGCCGCTCGATGCTCGTCCAGCGCCTGAAGCCGATCCTGGTCGAGGCGGTCGTCCGCGGCTACCTGGCCGGCAGCGGCTGGAAGGAGTACCAGGAGAGCCGGTCGGTCTGCGGCGTCAAGCTGCCGAACGGCCTGAAGAACGCCAGCAAGCTGCCGGAGCCGATCTTCACGCCGGCCGCCAAGGCGGCCTCGGGCCACGACGAGAACATCCCGTACGAGAAGGTCGTGGAGATGATCGGGCCGCAACTGGCGGAGCAGATCCGCGAGACCAGCATCCGCATCTACCGCGAAGCGGCCGACTACGCCCTGACCAAGGGCCTGATCATCGCCGACACCAAGTTCGAGTTCGGCCTCGACCCGCAGGGCCGGCTGGTGCTGATGGACGAGGTGCTGACGCCGGACTCGTCGCGCTACTGGCCGGTGGAAGGCTACGAAGCGGCGTTCGCCCGCGGCGAGAACCCGCCGAGCTACGACAAGCAGTTCGTGCGCGACTGGCTGGAACAGGTCAAGGTCGACGGCAAGCCCTGGGACAAGACGCCGCCGGCGCCGCACCTGCCGCAGGAAGTGATCGCGAAGACCGCGGCCAAGTACCGCGAGGCGCTGCAGCGGCTGACCTCCTGAGTTGCCGGATGTAAAGGCCCGCGCCGAGCGCCGGCCTGCGCGCTATGCTGGTTCGATGCGCACGAACCGCCTCTTCCTCCTCGCCGCCGCGGCGCTGCTGGGCGCCCCGGCGTTCGCGCAATCCGAAGCGCAATGCATCGTCGCCGGCCGCCTGAGCGACGCCCGATGGGCGCCGCGGCTGGCCGGCGTGCAACTGCTCGGCGGCGATGGCCGCGTCGTGACCGCCGCGAGCCGCGAAGCGCTCGCCGCAGTGAAGCAGGCCCGGCTGGCGCAGCCGGCGCTGCTTTCGCGCTGCGACGGCGATGCGCCTCTCTTCCAAGCGGACGGCGAGGCGCCGGGCCGCAGGACGCAGGTGCCGGCCGTCGCCGCCGGCACGGTCGAAGTGGAAGGCGTTGCCTTCCCGAAACTGCGCACCGGTGGGGAGCTCGTGGAGCTGCGCGTGCGCGTTCCCGCGCAGCGCGTGGTGATGGTGACCCGCTAGCTCAGCACCACGGACGACAGCCGGCGACGGTACGTCGCCACCGTCGGGTCGTCCGGCGGGATCTGTCCTTCGGCCACCTTCGGCTTCGGGGGCTCGATCACTTCCAGGATGGCGATGTAGGTCTTGCGCGCCAGGTCCTCGTTCCAGGCCTTGTCGCGCATCAGGATCTCCAGCAGCTCGTCCATCGCGGCGGTCCACTGCTGCTGCGCGAACAGCAGGCGGGCGCGGTCGAAGCGGGCCTGGAAGTCCCGCTTGTTCGCGGCAATCTTCGCATCGAGCTCGGCGGCCTTCGGCTGGCTGGCCGCGAAGGACAGCGCGTCCAGCCAGCGCGCCAAGGCGTCGACGCGGCGCACGACGGCGGCCTTGTTCGCCACCGGCTCGAAGGCGCGGCGTGCATCGTCCTCGCGGCCGGCGAGCAGCAGCGCCTTGACGTAGTCGAAGCGGGCATCGTCGTTGGCCGGGTCGGTCGCCACCGCGTGCTGCAGCTTCTCCAGCTGCGCGGCGGGATCCAGGGCGGCGGGCTCCTCGAGCGCGGCTTCCTCCGCCTCTTCGTCCTCGGGCGCGAGGGCCTGCACGTGCTTGTCCAGGAATTCGCGGACCTTGCCTTCCGGCAGCGCGCCCATGAAGCCGTCCACCGGCTGGCCGTTCTTCAGCAGGATGACCGTCGGGATGCTGCGGATGCCGAACGCGCCGGCGAGCTGCTGCTCCTCGTCGGAGTTGATCTTGACCAGCTTGAAGGCGCCGCCGTAGGCGACCTCCAGCTTTTCGAGGATGGGACCGATCGCCTTGCAGGGCCCGCACCAGGGCGCCCAGAAGTCCACCAGCACCGGCTGGGTCAGGGAGGCGGCGATGACCTCCTGTTCGAAGTTCTCGATGGTGACGTCGATCATGCCGGCTCCCTCCGGGCGGAAAAGTAAAATCGGGGCTTCTTCGGGGATTCTATGGACATGAGCACCGTGACAGTCGGGGTCGTGATGGGCTCCAGCAGCGACTGGGACACCCTGCAGCAAGCGGTGCAGATTCTCCAGGAATTCGGCATCCCGCACGAGGCGAAGGTCGTCTCGGCGCATCGCATGCCGGACGACATGTTCGCTTACGCCGAGGCGGCCGCCGGCCGCGGGCTGAAGGCCATCATCGCCGGTGCCGGCGGCGCCGCCCACCTTCCCGGCATGCTCGCCGCGAAGACGACGGTCCCCGTTTTGGGCGTCCCCGTGGCGAGCCGGCACCTCCAGGGGGTCGATTCGCTGCACAGCATCGTGCAGATGCCCAAGGGCATCCCGGTGGCCACCTTCGCCATCGGCGCGGCCGGCGCGGCCAATGCGGCGCTGTTCGCGGTGGCCATGCTGGCCGGCCACGACGCCGCGCTGCGCGCGAAACTCGAGGCGTACCGTGCCCGGCAGACCGAAGCCGCCCGTGCCATGAGCCTGCCCCCCCGGGATCCCGCATGAGCGGACCGAAGGTGCTGCTCCCCGGGGCGACGCTGGGGGTGATGGGCGGCGGACAGCTCGGGCGCATGTTCGTGCACGCGGCGCAGCGCATGGGCTACTTCACGGCGGTGCTGGACCCGGACGAAAGCAGCCCCGCCGGACGCGTGAGCCACCACCACGTGCGCGCGGACTACCTGGACGAGATCGGCCTGGCCACCCTGTGCGGGCACGCGCAGGCGATCACCACGGAATTCGAGAACGTCCCCGCCGACGCGCTGGCGCGGCTGGCGCAGCACCGCGACGTCGCGCCGGGGGCGGCGGCGGTCGCGATCGCGCAGGACCGCGCGCTAGAGAAGGCGCACTTCGTGCGGTGCGGCGTCGACTGCGCGCCGCATGCCGTGGTCACGAACGAGGAAGAAGTCGCCTCCGTCGACGACGACCTGCTGCCGGGCATCCTGAAGACGGCGCGGCTCGGCTACGACGGCAAGGGCCAGGCGCGCGTGCGCACCCGCGCCGAACTGCGCGCCGCCTGGGAGCAGCTCGGGCGCGCGGACTGCGTGCTGGAGAAGTTGCTGCCGCTGGCCTTCGAATGCTCGGTGGTGGTGGCGCGCGGCCACGACGGCGCGATGGTGCACCTGCCGGTGCAGCGCAACCTGCATCGCGAAGGCATCCTGGCCGTGACGGAAGTGCACGAAGGCTGCATCCCCGACGCCCAGGCCCATCGCGCCATCGCCGCCGCGCGCCGGATCGCCGACGGCCTCGACTACGTCGGCGTGCTGTGCGTCGAATTCTTCGGCCTCGAGGACGGCTCGCTGGTCGTCAACGAGATGGCACCGCGCCCGCACAACAGCGGCCACTGGAGCATGGATGCCGCGGATGTCTCCCAGTTCGAGCTGCAGGTGCGCACCCTGGCGGGGCTGCCGCTGGTGCAGCCGCGCCAGCACAGTGCCGCGGTCATGCTGAACCTGCTGGGCGACCTGTGGTTCGCCAGGGGCGCTGCCGAGGCGACGCCGGACTGGGCCGGCGTGCTGGCCCTGCCGGGCGCGCACCTGCACCTGTACGGCAAGCTGTCGGCCCGCAAGGGCCGAAAGATGGGCCACCTGACGCTGACGGGCCCGACACCGGCAGCCGCGCGCGAGACCGCGCTCGCGGCGGCGCGGCAGCTCGGGATCGCGACGTTCTGACGCCATGATCCTGAACGGCGCCCAAGAGGCTTCGGTGACGCAGGCGGCGCAGCTCCTCGCGGGCGGCGGCCTGGTCGCCTTCCCCACGGAGACCGTCTACGGGCTCGGGGCCGACGCCGGCAATGAAAGCGCGGTGGCGAAGATCTTCGCGGCCAAGGGCCGGCCCAGCGACCACCCCTTGATCGTGCATGTCCCCGATGCCGCCGCCGCCGAAGCCTTCGCGGCGGAGGTCCCGCCCGTGGCGCGGCGGCTCATGCAGGCGTTCTGGCCCGGACCCCTGACGCTGATCCTGCGCCGCCGCCCGGACGTCGGCGCGGCCGCCGCCGGCGGACAGGATTCGATCGGGCTGCGCTGTCCCGCGCACCCGGTCGCGCACGCGCTGCTGCTCGCCTGCGCCGGGGCCACGCCCCCGGTCCGCGGCCTGGCGGCGCCGAGTGCCAACCGCTTCGGCCGCGTGAGCCCCACCACCGCGCAGCACGTCGCCGCGGAGTTCGGCGGGGACCTGCTGGTGCTCGATGGCGGCGCGACGCCCGTCGGCATCGAATCCGCCATCGTCGACTGCACCCGCGGCGCGCCCGTGTTGCTGCGGCCGGGCACGCTGGCGCGCAGCCGGATCGAGGCCGCGTGTGGAGAGCGGCTGTGGCTGCCCGAGGAGCGGCCCGACGCCGCGCCCCGGGCATCCGGCACGCTCGAGTCCCACTATGCGCCCGACGCCAAGGTGCGCCTCATGGATGCGAAGAGCCTCCAGACGGCCCTCGACCTGCTCGGCGCCGATGCGGCCGGCATCGCGGTCTATGCCCGCAGTGCCCTGCGCAGCCGCTCGCGCCACCACCGCCGCATGCCGGACGACGCGGCGGAAACGGCGCGCCAGCTGTTCGCCGTGCTGCGCGACTTCGATGCGCAGGGCGTCAAGCTGATCTGGGTGGAGACGCCGCCGGCCGACCCCGACTGGGACGGCGTGCGCGACCGCCTGCAGCGGGCGGCCGCCGGATAGCCCTTTACCACCCCTTGACCGGCGGGTCGCTAAACTCGCCGGTTTCACCCGGAGAGAACTTCCATGGCATCTCAGTGGTTGCGTCGCGGCTGGCTCGTGGCCGGCGCGTCCGCCCTGCTGCTGGCCGCTTGCGGCGGCGGCAGCGTCGAATCCGAATTCACCCCCAGCCGGATCGTCGCGTTCGGCGACGCGATGGCGGACCTGGGCCAGAACGGGTCCCGGTACACCGTCAACGACGGCTCGGTCAACAACTGGACCCAGTTCGTCGCCGACTCGTACGGCCGGCCCCTGGCGGCGTCCTCCGCCGGCGGGTACTCCTATGCGACCGGCAACGCGCGCGTGGTGGCCGAGCCGGACGCGGGCGGTCTCACGAGCACGCCGACCGTCAAGGAGCAGATCGACACCTTCCTGGCCACCGCCACGCCGACGGCGCTGGACCTGGTGATCGTCAATGCAGGCACGTCCGACCTGATCGTGCAGGCGGAGGCGGCCCGCTCGGGCGCGCAGACGCGCGATCAGATGATTGCCGCCGTGGAGCTGGCCGCGCGCGAGCTGGCCGCGCAGGTGCGCCGCCTGGTGAACGCGGGCGCGACGCACGTCGTCGTGGTGCCGCCCATCAACCTCGGCCGTACCCCCTGGGCGGTGGAGACCGGCGAAAGCACCCTGTTCGAGACCGCCACGCGCGAGTTCAACACCGAGCTCCTGGTGCGCCTGGAAGACCTGGGCGACAAGCTGCTGTACGTGGACGCCGAGCGCGAGTTCAACGTCTACTACTCGAACGCGGCGGGCTACGACCTGGGCGTGGTGACGGTGCCGGCTTGCACGTCCATCGATTCCGGGGATCCGGACACCGGCATCGGCACCGGCGGCGGCCAGGTGGACTCGAGCGAATGTGGCGCCGGCGACGTGCGCGAGAGCACGTACAACCGCTACCTCTTCGCCGACCGCGTGTATCCCACGCCGCATGCGCACCGCCTGTTCGGCGACTTCGCGCAGGCCCGCATCAAGGAACGCTGGTAGTCCGCTCCGCATTGCGGTAGCGCAGTTTCATCGCGAGGATCACGCTGGCCAGCGTCAGCGTGATCGCATTGGCCACGATGATGGGCCAGGCGCCCTGCAGCACGCCGTAGGCGAGCCACAGCGCCACGCCGAGGGTGAACACGCTGTACATCCCGAGCGAGATGCCGCGCACGTCGCGCGTGCGGAAGGTGAGCCAGGCCTGCGGCATGAAGCTGCAGGTGGTGAGGGCGGCGGCGAAGTAGCCTACGAGTTCGGTCATGCGGTCACGGTTGGCGCGCGGCCCATTCCACCAGCGCCTGGATGGCCGGGCGCACCGCGCCGGCCTTGCGGTGGTTGGCGATCGCGACGAGCACGTAGCGGCGGCCGCCGGGCCCGTGCACGTAGCCGGCCACGCCGGTGACCTCGTTCAGGCTGCCGGTCTTCAGGTGCGCCAGTCCCACGTTCTGCCGCTGGCGCCGCAGCGTCCCGTCCAGCCCCAGCGCGGGCAGCGAGGCCACCAGGTCGGGCATCAGCGGCGAGGCCCAGGCGCCCTGCAGCATCTGCGCGAGCTGCCGCGCCGAGATGCTTTCCGTGCGCGACAGGCCGGAGCCGTTGTCGGTGACGGGCGGTTCCCCGCCGAAACGGTCGCGCCACCAGGTCCGCAGCAGCTCGCGCGACCCTTCCAGGGTGCCCGAGCCGCGCAGCTGCAGCGACAGCGTGAGGAACAGCTGCTGCGCCATCACGTTGTTGCTGAACTTGTTGATGTCGCGCACCACTTCCGCCAGCGGCGGCGAGGCGAACTCGAATGCGGGCGCCACGCCGGCCGGCGCGAGGCCCTCGCGCACGCCTCCGCGCAGCTGCCCGCCGATGTCGCGCCAGGTGGCGGCGACGGCCCGCGCGGCGTAACCCCCGGCATCGGGGAAGGCGAGCTGCCAGACGCGCTCGCCGCAGGACGCGCGGAACGCGCCGCCGAAGCGCACTTGCGCCGGGTTGCGGAAGTCGGCCTGCAGCGGCGTGATCCAGTCGCCGCACTCGCCGCCCGCCAGCGGCACCGTGGCGGGCCACTGCACGTCGGCCAGCGCGGGCTCCGCCCGCACCCGAGCCGTCCCCGCCTCGGGCGTGAAGGTGAGCGTCACGGTCTTGAAGTTCACCAGCAGCGCGTCGGGCCCCACGTTGTAGGGCCGCAGCGGCTCGCCGTCGAACGCCGCCGGGTCGCGCGCCGGCACCGCGAACGCGCTGCGGTCCAGGACGATGTCGCCGGCGATGGAGCGCACCCCGGCCGCCTGCACCCGGCGCAGCAGCAGCCAGAGGCGCTCGATGACGAGCTTGGGGTCGCCTTGGCCCTTGATGACGAGGTTGCCGTACAGCACGCCGTCGCGCACTGGCCCGTCGAAATAGACGGGCGTCGACCAGCTGAAGGTGGGGCCCAGCAACTCCAGCGCCGCGTAGGTGGTGGTCAGCTTGGTGATCGACGCCGGGTTCACCGGGACGTCCGCCCGGTGCGCGAGGCGCGGCGTGCCGCCTTCCGCGGGCGCGACCAGCAGCGTCACGGCCTCGCGCGGCAGGCCGGCCTCGGCCAGGGCCGCTTCCACTTCGGGCGGCAGGCGCTGTGCGCCGGCGGACGCCGCGGCAAGGGCCAGGAGGCAGCAGGCGATGCGGAACCGGCGCAGGGGCATGCGCGCCATTATGGGTCGGCGAAGCTTCGATAATGGCGGACTGCCCCGGGACTTCCGTGAACCTGCTCGCCTTCGACACCAGCACCGAAACGCTCTCCGTCGCCGTCCGCGCGGGCGCCGCGGGGCCGTTGTTCGAACACGCCGGCCCCGGCGGCGCGCAGGCGTCGGCCGCGCTGATCCCGGCCATCCAGGACCTGCTCGCCCGCGCCGGCTTGCGGCTGGCGCAGCTGGATGCGATCGCGTTCGGGCGCGGGCCCGGCTCGTTCACCGGCTTGCGGACGGCGACGGCCGTGGCCCAGGGCCTTGGCTTCGGCAGCGGCGTCCCGGTCCTGCCGATCGACACCCTGCTGGCGGTGGCCGAAGAGGCCCACGGCCGTTGCGGCGCCCAGCGGGTCGTTGCATTGCTCGATGCGCGCATGGACGAGGTCTATGCGGCCGCCTACGAACGCGATGGCGGGGGCTGGACGCAGCGCCGGGCGCCAGCCCTGCTGCGGCCGGAAGCGGTGGAGGCGCCCGCGGGCTGGACGCTGGCCGGCAACGCCGTCGAGCTGCATGCGGCGCGCCTGCCGGCGGGGATGCCGCGCTGCGCCGTCCTTCCCACGGCCCGGGCCCTGCTGCGGCTGGCGCCCGCCGCCCTCGCCGATGGCACCGCCCACGAGGCCGCCCGGGCCCTGCCGCTCTACGTGCGGGACAAAGTGGCGCAAACTACCGAGGAGCGCGCGGCCGACCGCGCGCGCAAGGACATGCTGCGCGGCACGGCCGCGGCGGGAATGCCATGAGTGCAGTCTTCCGGACGATGGAAGCGGGCTTCGAGCCCATGACCGAAGCCCGCCTCGACGAGGTGGTGGCGGTGGAGCGCCGCGCCTATGCGCATCCCTGGACGCGCGGCAATTTTGCGGATTCGCTGCGGTCCGGCTACGAAGCGCAGTTGCTGTGCGCCGGGGAGGTCCTCATCGGCTACTTCGTGGCCATGCGGGGCGTCGACGAAGTGCACCTCCTGAACATCACGGTGGACTCGGCGTACCAGGGTCAGGGCTGGGGCCGTGTCATGCTCGACGCCCTGGCGCTGTGGTCGCGCGGCCAGGGCGCGCAGTGGCTGTGGCTGGAAGTGCGCACCAGCAACGTCCGCGCGCAGCACGTGTACCAGCGCTACGGCTACCGCCGCGTCGGCGAGCGGCGCAACTATTACCCGGCGGAGCAGGGCCGCGAGGACGCCATCGTGATGAGCTACAAGCTGTGAGCCTGGCCCTCGACGCGCGCCAGCGGGCCATGCTGGAAGAGATGGGAGTGAGGGTCTTCGACCCCCGCTCCTGCGGGCGGACCGCCGTCACCTCCCCTGCGCCGCCCCGACCAGCGGCGGCGATGGCCGACGTGCGGCCGGCAGGATCCATGCAGGCGCCCGTGCCGATCCCCGTGGAAGTGGTAGCGGCGGCGCCTCGGGCGACGTCGGAGGTCGATGCCCTCGGATGGGACGAACTGCAGCAAGCAGTGGCGGAGTGGGCGAATGCGCGCGGGCGCCGGGCCGTCTTCGGCATCGGGGACCCCCGGCCCGACTGGTTGTGCATCGGCGAGCCGCCGGTGGAGGACGAGGAACGCGAAAGCCTGCCGTTCGCCGGCGACGCCGGCAAGCTGCTGGACAACATGCTGGCGGCGGTCGGCGCCGGCCGCCGCAAGGGCGCCTACCTCACGAACGTGCTCAAGTGCCGGCTGCCGCAGGACCGGTCGCTGGAAGCGGAAGAGGTCGCGCAATCGCTCGCCTTCCTCCGCCGCCAGGTCGCGCTGCTGCAGCCGCGCGTGATCCTCGTGATGGGTCGCTTCGCGGTGCAGGCCGTGCTGCAGAACAACGAGCCGCCGGGGCGCCTGCGCGGGCAGGTGCATCGCTTCGAGGGTGTCCCGGTGGTGGTGACCTTCCATCCGGCCTTGCTGTTGCGCACGCCGGCCGACAAGGGGCGGGCCTGGGCCGACCTGTGCCTGGCGCGCTCGCTCTTGCTCGAGGCGCCCTAGGGGAGCCGGGGGGTGAACGCGCGCGGTGCCAGGGTGCGCGCCGCGTAGTCGATCCCGCAGAAGTCCGCATACGCCGCCAGCGTGCGCGCCGAGCCCAGGCCGTAGACGCCGAGATCTTCGCCGGCGACCAGCGCCGCCAGCCGTGCGCGCGAGCGCTGCTCCAGGCTCCACCAGCCGGTCTGCCGCAGGGCATCGTGGGCCGCGTCCCAGTGCAGCGGCCGCGGCGGCGCGCCCGAGCCCGGATCGTTGTACAGGTGGTGGATCGGCAGGCCCGGGACGTGGAACAGGTCCCAGCCGTGCGTGTAGAGGCGCAGGGCATAGGCCTGTTCCTCGCCGTGGAAGTACAGCCAGGGGTCGTAGGGCAGCTGCTGCGCGATCCGGCCGGGCGCGAACAGGCAGCCGGCGCCCACGTGGAAGGCGGGCAGGGCCACGCTGCTCTGAACCGGCTGCGCCTCGAAGGAGAGCACCGGGTGGTCGGTCGCGAAGGTGGTGCCGGGCCTGAGCACCTGCGCCAGCACGCCCGATGCGGTGGGCTGGCGCACCGGTTGTCCGTCGACGAAACGGAACGCATCCGGGTAGGTCGTGAGCACGAGGTCGCGCGCCGGCGCGCCGAGTTCCTGCGCCTGCGCCACCAGGCGCTCGTCCCAGCCGGGATCGAAGTCCATGTGCGAATCGAGCTGCAGGAACCACGCCTCGCCGTCGTAGAGCGACATCGCGATCGCGCGGGCCCAGCAGGGTCCCCGGGCGTCGGCGACGTCCAGCTGCACCTGGCTCAGGCGGGCGCCGCCCGTCGGGAGGAAGGGGCGCGGGCTGCCTGCCGGGGACTGGTCGACCACGCCGAAATGCAGGCCGGCGGGGTCGGAGGCCATGGCCGCGGCCCGTTCCAGCGTGAACGGCAGGACGGGGTCGCAGTAGGAGGCGATGCTGACGAAGATGCCCATGGACACTTGCGCCGGATGGTAGCAAGTGCTTCCGCCCGCGGCGGGTGCGCCCGAGCGTGATGGATGCCGCATTCGCGTGTATTGCATGCGGCGGTTCACCCCGCGGGCAGATTGCGACCCCTGTAACGCTGTGCTACCGTCGAAACACCATAGGGGGCATGCCGCACCACCAGCCGGTGGGTTGCGGCAGCCGTGTTTGCATCAGGGGAGTTCCGGACGGGAAACGGCGCCACAGCCGTTCACGTTCGCAGGAGCACAAGCAATGTCCACCGTTCGTCACCGGTCCGTCCGCATCGCGCGCCCGGTCGCCTCCAGCCCGGCGGTCGCCGGCTTCCGCCCCGCGGGCGCCGCGCTCGCGGTCGCCGCCGCCTTCGTCCTCCAGCCGCTCGCCGCCCAGGCGCAGCCGAGCGGCGCGCAGGTCATCCACGGGCAGGCCAGCTTCGCGCGCAACGGCAACACGCTGTCGATCACGACGCAGAACGGCGCGGGCACCAACCACTCCGCGATCAACTGGCAAAGCTTCTCGGTGCCCACCGGCAGCGTGACGCACTTCCACCAGCCGTCCGCCACCAGCACCTCGATCAACCGCGTGATGGGCCCGGACCCGTCGGCGATCTACGGCACCCTCAGCTCCAATGGCCGCCTCGTGCTGGTCAACCCGTCCGGCATCGCCGTCGGCCCGGGAGCGGTGGTCGACACCGGCGGCTTCACCGCCTCCACCCTGAAGATGTCGGACGCGGATGCGCTCGCGGGCCGCCTGCGCTTCGGCGGCAATGCCGGCGGGCTGCTGCAGGTGGATGGCCGCATCGTCGCGCGCAACGGCGACGTCGTGCTGATCGCGCCCAAGGTCCAGACGGGCGCCGGCGCGCTGGTCGAGAGCAACGGTTCCACGATCCTGGCCGCCGGCGGCAAGGTGGAGATCACCGGGCGCGGGCTGGAAGGCATCCACATGGAGGTGCAGGCGGGCAACGAAGCCGTGAACCTCGGGACGCTGAAGGGCGATGCGGTCGGCATCTTCGCGCAGACGCTCAAGCACAGCGGCCTGGTCCAGGCCGAAGCGGTCACCGCCGAAGGTGGCAAGGTGGTCCTCAAGGCCATCGGCGGCGACGCGCTGGTCGACGGCCGCATCGTGGCCGCGGGACCGGGTTACCGGGGCGGCAGCGTGGACGTCCTCGGCAACCGCGTGGCGCTGCTCGCCGGCGCATCGGTGGAAGTCAGCGGCCAGCTCGGTGGCGGCCAGGTGCGAATCGGCGGCGACTACCAGGGGGCAAACGCGGCGGTGCCGAACGCACGCCGCACCTATGTCGACGCGAACGCGCGCATCAGCGCCGATGCCATCGTCGGGGGCGACGGCGGCCGCGTGATCGTCTGGGCGGATGGCGACACCCGCATGCACGGCCAGATTTCCGCGCGTGGCGGTGCCGGTGGCGGCGACGGCGGCTTCGCCGAGGTGTCGGGCAAGGAACACCTCGCCTTCACCGGGCGCGCCGACCTGCGCGCACCCAAAGGGCGGAACGGTACCCTGCTGCTCGACCCCAACGACCTCGTGATCGAGGTGACGGGCCCGACCGACACCTCCGTGAGCACCGGCTCGACCTTCTCGAGCACCGCCAACGGCACTTCGAAGATCAAGGAATCCGACCTCGAGGCGCAACTCGCCCTCTCCGACGTGCTCGTGATGACCAACCCGAGCGCCACCGGCGGCACCGGGCTGATCACCGTGGCCGACGGCGTGAACGTCGAGTGGGCGAACAACAACACGCTGGGCCTGCAGGCGGACGGCAGCATCGACCTGCAGGGCAGCTTCACCAACACCGCGGGGACGGCCACCCTCTCCCTGCATGCGATCAACGGCAACATCACGCAGAACAGCGCGACGAGCGTGATCAACCTGTCCTACCTGCAGGTGAACGCCGACAACGGCGCGGTCGCCCTGGAAGGCAACAACCTGGTCGACGTGGTCGGCATCCAGGCCTCGGGCGGCACGAACGGCGCTTCGTTCAAGAACGCGCAGTCGGTCACCATCGGCTCGGTGGGCAGTGCCTACGGCGCGACGGCGGTCGGCATCATCGCCGCGGGCGACGTCAAGGTCAGCACCACGGCAGGCGACATCCAGGTGCTGCCGGGCAACGACGTCACCGGCGCCAACGTCACGCTCGATGCGGCCCAGGACCTGCAGATCCAGACCGCCACGGTGAGCGCCAGCGGTGACATGACGCTGAAGGCCGGCCGTGACGTGATCGTCGGCACGGTGGCCGCGGCGGCCACCACCAGCACCACCGTCTATGCGGGCGGCAAGCTCCTCGTGCAGTCCGGGCGCGACGTGGTCGCCAGCAACGGCGGGTCTCCGAATGCCGCCTATGCCTATTTCTACGGCGGCGGCGGGCTCGGCAAGGGCATCGACTTCCAGGTGGGCCGCGACGCGCAGTTCAACCAGCACACGTCGCTGCAGGGGAATTCCTCGCCCGTGAAGGTCGTTGCAACGGGCAGCATCCTCGGCAGCGTGTTCGTCGGCACGGACGGCAGCGCCTCGGCGGACGGGCTTGAGGGCGCCGTGACGCTGGTCGCGCAGACGGGGAACGTCCAGTTCGGCACCATCTCCACCTACGGCAATTTCTCGTCACCGCACGGTGGCAACGTGACGGTGACGGCCGCCAACGGCACCGTCAGCGGCGGCCAGATCAGTGCCCAGGGATACGGGTTCGGTTCCGCAGGAGGCGGGGACGGCGGCCGGGTCGACGTCACCGCGGGCGGCACGATCGACCTGGGCTACGTCTACAGCTACGGCGGCAGCCACTCGGTGGCCGCGGGCAAGGGCGGCATGGTGACCCTCGTCGCCGGCAGCGGCATCACGGTGGAAGGCATCGACGTCTCCGGCGGCAGCGGCGAGTATTTCTCGTCGGCGCCCGGGCCCGGTGGCATGGGCGGCACCATCTCCGTCACGGCGAACAGCGGCGACATCGACATCGGCTATGCGCTGCTGCAGGGCGGCGGCGGTGCCGGCGGTGCCAAGGGCGGCGACATCACCGTCACCGCCAGCGCCGGCAACGTCCGCATCGAGACGATCGACGCCTCCGGCGGCTATTCCCAGACCTCGGCGCCCGCGGGCAACGGCGGCAAGGTCGTCGTGGCGGCATCGGGCGACATCACCCTGGCGCCGCAGGACGATGGCGAGTCGTCCACCTTCATCGCCATCCGCTCGGACGGCGGGGACAACTACGACGGGCAGGCCGGCAACGGCGGCCGCGTGGAACTCAAGGCCGGCGGCAACATCGTCCTGGTGTCGCCGCCCCTCGAGGAGGAGGTCCTCGTGGCCGCGATCGAGGCGCCGCCCTTCACGGCGGTCTCCGTGTCGGCCGTCGGCGGCTGGGGGATGACCGCGGGCACGGGCGGCAGCGTCGTCGCGGAAGCGGGCGGCTCCATGAACATGGGGCTGGTCGAGGCCTATGGCGGCGCCGGCTCGGCGGGCGCCGGCGGCGCGGGCGGGCAGGGCGGCGATGTCACGCTGCGCTTCGGCAATGCCATCACGGACACCATCGTGGTCGCCGGCGGCGGCCAGGGCGACTACGGCACCACCGGCGGCACGGGCGGCAAGGGCGGCACGATCAAGCTGGAACGCACGGGCAGCGGCGACATGGTGCTCGACGACACCGTGTGGCTGGTCGCCGAAGGCGGCCAGGGCGGCGATTCGACCGCGAACGGCGGCACGGCGGGCGCCGGCGGCCAGGGCGGCAGCATCGAGCTCCTGGCGTCCGCGGGACGCGTTGTCCTGCGCAGCCCGATCATCGTCGCCGAAGGCGGCGAAGGCGGCACGAACGCGGACGCCACCGCGACCGGCGCGAAGGGCGCTCTCGGTACGCTGGCGGCCATGGGCACGTCGGTGGAAGTGGAAGCTCCGTTCATGCTCAACGCGATCTGGAACAACAGCTCCAACGTGCACATCCGGGGCGCAGCGGTGACCGGCAACGGGGCCTTCAGCAACCTGAGCGACCTGTTCCTCTACGGCGCCGCCAGCATCAACGTCTCGCTCGGGGTCGAGAACAAGGGACGGCTCACCAGCTTCGGCGACAACCTGGTGAACCTGACGGAGAACCACGGCACCGTGGAGGTCGTGGCCGGCAGCCGCCTGAGCACGCCGGGATTCCTGAGCAACAAGGGCACCCTCAAGGTCGACGGCCGGCTCGAGACCGGCACGCCGTCGACGCCCAGCGAGCCGCCCAGCGAGGTGCTTTCCGCCGTCCCGACGGTGTCGGGCGCGACCTTCGTCAACGAGTCCACCGGCGTGCTGACCGGCAACGGCACGATCGCCGTGGACAACGGCAATGGCCTCGTCAACAACTTCGGCACCATCAACGCCGGCAGCATCGGCGGCACGGGAACGCTGACCATCGAAGGCGCGCTGGCGATGCAGTCGGGCAGCACGCTCGGGGTGGACCTGGAATCGACGACCAACTTCGACGTCGTGAAGGTGACCGGCACCGCGGCGACCGGCGGAACCGTGGCCGTGAACCTGCTGCCGGGCGGGGGCTTCCTGCAGGGCGACAGCTTCGCCGTGATCCAGGCGGGCAGCCTCGACGCTTCCACGCTGCCTGCGGTGAACAAGCCCGAGCTGACGGCCGCCGCCAGCGGCAGCAACCTGGTGCTCGTGGCGCAGGCTGCGGTGCTGCCCGGCAACTCGGCGGAGACGATGGAGGTGGGCAACCAGGTCGTGCAATTCGCCAACCTGTTCGTCCAGGAGTCCGAGCAGCAGCGGCTGGACGAAGTGCGCGAGAACCGGATCGGCCGCGACGACATCGTCGTGACCGACACGTCCTGCCTCCCGCGCTAGGACCGTCTCAGTAGCGCGGCAGGTCGGGGTGGGCGATGCGCCCGCCCCGCACCAGCATCTTCCCGTACTCGGCGCAGCGGTTCAGGGTGGGCACCACCTTGCCCGGGTTCAGCAGGCCGGCGGGGTCGAAGGCCGCCTTGAGCGCGCGCATCTGCTCCAGCTCCTCGCCGCTGAACTGGACGCACATCGAGTTCAGCTTCTCGACGCCGACGCCGTGTTCCCCCGTGACGGTGCCGCCCATGGCGACGCTGGTCTCCAGGATGTCGGCGCCGAACAGCTCGCAGCGGTGCAGCTGGTCCGCATCGTTCGCGTCGAACAGGATCAGCGGGTGCAGGTTGCCGTCGCCCGCATGGAACACGTTGGCGCAGCGCAGGCCGTACTTCTTCTCCATCTCCTGGATCGCCAGCAGGATGTCGGCCAGCCGCTTGCGCGGGATGGTGGAGTCCATGCACATGTAGTCCGGGCTGATGCGGCCCGAGGCGGGAAAGGCGTTCTTGCGGCCGCTCCAGAAGCGCAGGCGCTCGGCTTCGTCGCGGCTGACCGAAAGCGCGGTCGCGCCGGCGTTGCGCAGCACCGCGCTCATGCGCCCGATCTCCTCCTCCACCTCCTCGGGCGTGCCGTCGCTCTCGCACAGCAGGATCGCTTCGGCCGTGAGGTCGTAGCCGGCGTGCACGAAGTCCTCCACCGCCGCCGTCATCGGCTTGTCCATCATCTCCAGGCCCGCAGGGATGATGCCGGCCGCGATCACCGCGGCCACCGCGTCGCCCGCCTTGCGCACGTCGTCGAAGCTGGCCATGATGCAGCGCGCCAGCTGCGGCCTGGGCACGAGCTTGACGGTCACCTCGGTGGCGACCGCCAGCATGCCCTCGCTGCCGACCAGGATGGCGAGCAGGTCGTAGCCCGGGATGTCCAGGGCGTCGCTGCCGAACTCCACCGGCTCGCCTTCCGCGGTGAAGCCCCGCACCTTCATCACGTTGTGCACGGTCAGCCCGTACTTCAGGCAGTGGACGCCACCGGAGTTCTCGGCCACGTTGCCGCCGATCGTGCAGGCGATCTGGCTGGAAGGATCGGGCGCGTAGTAGAGCCCGTAGGCCGCCGCGGCCTCGCTGATGGCCAGGTTGCGCACGCCGCACTGGACCACCGCCGTGCGCGAGACCGGGTCCACCTTGCGGATGGCGTTGAACTTGGCCAGCGACAGCGTGACGCCCAGTCCGTGCGGCATCGCCCCGCCGGACAGCCCCGTGCCGGCGCCGCGCGCCACCACCGGCACGCCCAGCGCGTGGCAGGCCTTCAGCACCGCCTGCACCTGGCCCTCGGACTCCGGCAGCGCCACCACCAGCGGCCGCTGCCGGTAGGCCGTCAGGCCGTCGCATTCGTAGGGCGTGGTTTCTTCCGCGTGCCACAGCAGCGCGCCCTGCGGCAGCAGCGGCTGCAGGGCCGCCACGACCTGCGACTGGCGTTCGGCGCGATCGAGGACGGCGTTGTCGGCGGGGGCGTTCATGCGGCCATTGTGGCGCGCGGCGCGGCCATCGGGGCTGAAATAAATTCGGGCCGCTACGCCAGGCTTTTCCTCAGCCAGTCGGCGAAAGCCGCGCACTCCCAGCGGTCCATCGTGCCCGTGCGCCAGCACAGGTAGTGCGCATGCGGGCTCGGCACGTTGCGTGCCGAGACGCGCTCCAGCGTGCCGTTCTCCAGCCAGGGCTGGCCGAGCTTCAGGCGCACCAGCGCGACGCCGAGTCCCTGCGCCGCGGCGTCGCACATCAGCCCGATGTCGTTGAAGGACGATCCCTCGGCGGGCTCGGGCGCGTCGATGCCGTGCGCGAGGAACCACGTGCGCCACGGCTCCAGCGGGCTCTTGATCAACTTCGCCGCCAGCAGCTCCTGCGGCGTGTCGAAGGGGCCGTGCTCGCGCAGGTAGGCCGGCGCGGCCAGCGGCGTCACTTCGTCGGTCAGCAGGCACAGGTGTTCGACGTCGGCGTAGCGGCCGGTGCCGAAGCGGATCATCAGGTCGGCGTCCTCGGCGACCACGTCGAGCAGCGGGATGGAGACCTGCAGCGTCAGGTCGACTTCCGGATAGGCCTCGGTGAAGCCCCGCAGCCGCGGCATCAGGATGGACCGCGCGAAGGTGGGCGTCACCGCCACGCGCAGCTTGCGCTTGCCCGCGCCGCCGTCGCGGCCCGGAAAGCGGCCCAGCACCGCCAGCCCCTCGCGCACGTGCGCCAGGTATTCGCTGCCCTCGGTGGTCAATGAGAAATCGCTGCGGCCGAACAGCTTGGTGCCGAGGATCTGTTCGAGTTGCCGCACGCGATGGCTCACCGCGCTGGGCGTCACGCAGAGTTCATCCGCCGCCAGGGACACCGAACGCAGCCGGGCCAGTGCCTCGAACGTCAGCAGGCACTGGATCGGCGGGATGCGCACGGCCATGCCTTGCCCGGCCGCTAGCGGAAGATCACCGTCTTGTGGCCGTTGATCAGCACGCGGTGCTCGCCATGCCACTTCACGGCGCGCGCCAGCACCATGCTTTCGGTGTCGCGGCCCTGGGCCGTGAGGTGTTCGACCGTGTAGCCGTGGTCCACGCGCGCGACGTCCTGCTCGATGATCGGGCCTTCATCGAGGTCGGCCGTCACGTAGTGCGCGGTCGCGCCGATCAGCTTCACGCCGCGGTCGTGCGCCTGGTAATAGGGCTTCGCGCCCTTGAAGCTGGGAAGGAAGCTGTGGTGGATGTTGATCGCGCGGCCGGCGAGCTTGCGGCACAGGTCGTCGGACAGGATCTGCATGTAGCGCGCGAGCACCACCAGGTCGGCGCCTTCCGCCTCGATCACCTCGTACTGGCGCGCCTCCGCCTGCGCCTTCGTCGCGGCCGTCACCGGGATGTGGTGGAACGGGATGTTGTAGCTGGCCGCCAGCTGGTAGAAGTCGCGGTGGTTGGAGACGATCGCGCGGATGTCCAGCGGCAGCAGCCCGCTCTTCCACCGGAACAGCAGGTCGTTCAGGCAGTGGCCCTCGCGGCTGACGAAGATCACCGTGCGCATCGGCTGGGTGGAGTCGTGCAGCTTCCACTGCATCTGGAAGCCTTCGGCGAACAGGCGCAGCTGCGTGCGCAGGTCGTCCTGCGTCAGCTGCCCGCACGCGAAGCGCACGCGCATGAAGAACAGCCCCGTGTCGTGGTCGTTGTACTGGGCGGCTTCCTCGATGTTGCCGCCGCGTTCCAGCAGGAAGCCCGAGACGGCGTGCACGATGCCCGGGCGGTCCGGGCAGGACAGGGTGAGGATGTAGGCGGTCGACATATCCGTGCAATTGTCGCAGGGGCGCGATGGACGCGCCCGGCCGGATGTGCATGATCGGGGGATCGCCACTTCCGGTCCGCTGCATGCAACGCCGCCGCTTCGCCTCCGCCCTCCCCATGTTCGTCCTCGCGCCGCTGGCGGCGCCCGCTTCCGCGCAGGGGCTGGCCGGCATCAGCGACGTCGACGCCAGCCGGGGGCTGAAGACGGCCCTGGAAACGGGCGCGATGGCGGCGGTCAGGCTGCTGGGGCGGCCGGACGGCTTCCTGGGCAACCCGCAGGTGCGGATCCCGCTGCCCGGGTACCTGAAGGATGCGGCCAAGATCCTCAGCGCCATCGGCCGCCGCCGCGAGGTGGAGGAACTGGAAACCGCCATGAACCGCGCCGCCGAGAACGCCGTGCCCATGGCGAAGAAGCTGCTGGCCGATGCCGTGCGGACCATGACCGTGCAGGACGCCAAGCAGATCCTCACCGGCGGCGAGACCTCCGTCACCACCTTCTTCGCGGACCGCACGCGCCAGCCGCTGTCGGCGTCCTTCCTGCCGGTCGTGCGCCAGGCCACCGCCAAGGTGCAGCTCGCCGAGAAGGCCGACCAGCTGGCGAAGAAGGCCCAGGCCTTCGGGCTGGTGCGGATGGAAGACCCCAGCATCGACCACTACGTCACGCGCAAGGCGCTCGACGCGCTGTACCTCGTCATCGGCGAGGAGGAGCGCAAGATCCGGCGCGACCCGGTGGGCACCGGCAGCGCGCTGCTCGGGCGGGTGTTCGGCGCGTTGCGCTGAGCACTTTCGGCCGGCTGGCAGCCGGCGCCGATCGGCGCAAAATGGGGGCTCCTCGCAGGAGCACCCATGGGATTCAACGACCTCAACATGGACAGCCACTGGCTGCCCTTCACGCCGAACCGCCACTTCCGCAAGGAACCGCGCGTCTTCACGGGCGCCGATGGCATGTTCTTCACCACCCACGACGGCCGCCAGGTGATCGACGGGATCTCCAGCCTGTGGTGCGTGGGTGCCGGCCACAACCGAAAGCCGATCAACGAGGCCATCAAGAAGCAGCTGGACACGCTGGACTACGCGACGGCCTTCCAGGCCAGCAACGACCAGGCGTTCAAGGCGGCGGAGATGATCGCCGCGATGGCGCCCGGCGATCTGAACAAGGTGCTGTTCTGCAACTCGGGCTCGGAGGCGGCGGACACTTCGCTGAAGGTGGCGCTGGCCTACCACCGCGCGCGCGGTGAAGGCCACCGCAACGTCTTCATCGGCCGCGAGAAGGGGTACCACGGCGTCGGCTTCGGCGGCATGAGCGTGGGGGGCATCCCGGCGAACCGAAAGGTGTACGGCACGGCGCTGCTGCCGCGCGTGGACCACATGCGCTTCATCCACGACCCGGCCAACGCCTTCATCCACAACGAGGAGCCGGTGTCGCAGGAGGACTACCTGCTGGAGCTGGAGAACCGCATCCTGCCGCTGCACGACCCGAGCAACGTGGCCGCGATCATCGTGGAGCCGGTGGCGGGCTCGGCCGGCTGGTACCTGCCGCCCAAGGGCTACCTGAAGCGCCTGCGCGAGATCTGCGACAAGCACGGCATCCTGCTGATCTTCGACGAGGTGATCACGGGCTTCGGCCGCATGGGCACCAACTTCGGCGCCGACTTCTACGGCGTCGTGCCGGACATGCTGAACTTCGCCAAGGCGGTCACCAACGGCGTGATCCCGATGGGCGGCGTGATCTGCCGCGACAAGATCTACGACACGATGATGAAGACCGATGCGCCGCAGCACGTCATCGAGTTCTTTCACGGCTACACCTACTCCGGCCATCCGGTGGCGTGCGCCGCGGCGATCGCCACGCTGGAGCTGTACCGGAAGGAAGCGCTGTTCCCGCGCGCCGCCGAGATGGGCAAGGTGCTGGGCGACGCGTTCCACTCGGCGTTCAAGGGCCTCCCCAACGTCGTCGGCATCCGAAGCCTGGGCCTGGCCGCGGCGGTGGAACTGGCGCCGATCGCCGGCACGCCCGGCAAGCGGGCCTACGACATCTACCTGGATTGCTTCCGCAAGGGCGCGCTCGTGCGGCCCGCCGGCGACGTCGTGGTGATCGCGCCTTCGTACATCGTGGAGAAGCAGCACATCGACCAGCTGGTGAACACGCTGGCCGA
This sequence comes from Ramlibacter pallidus, assembly GCF_015070875.1. GTDB lineage: Bacteria > Pseudomonadota > Gammaproteobacteria > Burkholderiales > Burkholderiaceae_C > Ramlibacter > Ramlibacter pallidus. The sequence goes on along the minus strand of NZ_JADDIV010000002.1, from coordinate 470,814 downwards.
TTCGATCCGGGCGAACGCCTGAGCGGACGGCGGCGCTAGCGCCGCTGCATCTGCCGCCGGAACTCCGCGCAATAGTCCTTGCCGGTGTCCTCCGGCGGCAGCACTTCCGGTTTCACCCGCAACGCGCGCGGCAGGTGGCGCGGCACGCCGAGCTCCGGGTCGACGTGGCCCGCCCCCGCGATCAGGACGACGGTGCCGTCGCTCCGCGCGAGCGCGGCGAGGGTCTGCGCCATCGCGACATCGCGGGCGACCTGCACGCGCGTCATGGGGGTCACCTGGCCTTCCGGCAGCATGTCGCAATGGCCCTTGCGGATCGCCTGCTGCTGCGCCTTCTGCGCAGGACCCGGCAGCAGGGTGTCGAGCGACGTGTCACCCATGGCCTGCCGCATCTGCGCGCGCGGCAGGTTCGCGCCAGCCACCGGCACGCCGGCGCGCACCGCCGCCATGATGGCGGGCGCATAGCGTTCCCAGGGCCAGCCGCCGTCCGTGTTCCAGCCGAGGGCCTCGCGCACCTGCGCTTCGCTGGCGCCCGGCGGCAGGCCGGCCGTGGTGGTGCCGCGGTCCGCCATCTCCAGCGCCACGGCACGCAGACGTCCTGCCCGCGCGAGGCGGGTCACCCGCTCTTCCTGCAGGGCAGGATGGGCGACGGCGTCGTGCTGCTCGCCAAGCAGCAGCACATCCGTGGCGGATTCGTGGGGGAGGAGCGCGCAGCCGGAGAGCAGCAGGCTGGCGAGGAGCGGTCGGATCGGCATCGGCCGATCGTAGCGGGCGGCCTGGCGTGGGTGCGCGGGGAAAAGAGAAGCGCCGGGGGCTGCGTGCCCAACCCCCGGCGTGGAGAAATCAATGGATGACGAGCGGGTTCTGCGCCAGTTCGGCATAGCCGTCCAGCGTCTCTTCCACCTCTTCCTGGGTGGGGGTGTTCAGTTGCCAGGCGTTGATCTGGCGCTGGAAGGCGTCCGCCCACGAACCGTCGAGGTAGACCTCCTTGTTGGAGCGCTTGTCGACGATCTCGAAGCCATGCCGCACCAGTTGGGGGTGCGCCTCGCCCTCCGCGGGCTCATTGGCCTGCAGATGCACCACCACGAAAGAATCGGAGTCATAAAGCATTTGCATGATCTATTCCTTTTGCCTTTAGCTGGCTGCGGGCGCTCCGATTCAAGTGTGCCACTCGAGGTGGAATCCGCAGGCAGGCCGGATTGGCCATGGATCCAATGTACGGGGGGCCGCCTAGCGGGACCTGTCGGTTGAGGCCCAGCGCTGTTCGACCGCCCCACCGTCCGGGGCTGTCAGACGCCAGCGCACCGGGGCGTAATCCATGCGGGGCGCGAGCCACAGTTCCACGCGCTGGTCGTACTCCCGCCGCGGGTCCTTCTGCAGCTTGAGCGCGCGCACCGGCCCGCCCGGGAGTACCAGGTCTTCCTCGCCTTGCACGGTGAACGTCCACGGCTCCGCGTCGCGCGTGCCCGCCGTCGGCACCTCGATGGGCGTCCCTTGCACGAACCGCGCCGGATCGCCCGCCACCAGGGCGGCGAGCTGCAGCACCACGCTCAGGCGGTCCTGCATGCCTTGCGCCAGCGCGGCTTCGGGCCGGTTGCTGCTGAAGACGACGCGGTCCTGCGCGCGGTCGAAGTGCGTGGCCTGTTCCCCGCGGTAGCGGTCCGAGAAGTAGCCGGGCTCCAGCCCCTGCGCGGTGATGCGGCCCGTGCTGCGCTGGACCCGGCCGCGGAAGCCCGGCGCGGTGAGCTCGAGCCGCGCTTCGTAGTCCTGCCCATCGTGTGTCCAGTCGAGAAGCGCCTGCCCGGTCAGCGTCGCGCCGCGGGAGTGGACCACGAGTTCATAGTGCAGCCGCGCGGGCGGGGACACGGCGACCTTGGCGGGAACCGCGACAGGTTCCGTCGGGAGCGCCGCAGGCATGGACGCGACCGCCGGGGCCGCGTCTCGAGGGCTTCGCCGGCTGCCCCCGCGTCGTGCGACGGCCGCGCGAGGGCTGGCAACGGACGCGGAAGGCGGGGCGACCTGTGGGGGCGCTTCCGCGACCGGCGCGGTGACCGCCGGCGACGCCACGCTGCGGGTGCGGAAACGAAGGTCCTCGCGCGGCGGCGCGACGCGATTAGGCCCGGCCTGCAGGAGCAGGACGTGCACGACCGCCACCAGCACCGTGAGCGGCAGGAGCCGCGGCCACGGGCCGGTGGGGCCGGGGTTCATCCCCGGTGGCCCAGGTCGCTGGAGAGCTGCGCCGCCGCCTCGCGCAGCGGCCTTTCCACCGCGCCGCCGAAGGCGGCGTCGAAGACGCCGGCCGGGCCGAGCGCGACCATGCCCAGGGCCATGTGGCCGTCCGAATCGAACACCGGCACGCAGAAGCCGACGATGCCGGGCAGCACGGAGTCGACCACGCGCGACGACCCGCGCGCCCGCACCTCCTCGAGCAGCGCGCGCGCTTCCGCGAGGGTGGACGGCACGTCCTTGCGCCCCTGCTTCTGCGCCCGGGCGATCTCGTCCTTCAGCATCGGCGTGATCGCATCGCGCGGCGCGTGGGCGGCGAAGCACTGCCCGGTGGCGGAGGTGAGCAGCGGCATCACGTCACCGAGGCGCAGGTTGACGGTGACCGCGGTCGGCGACTCTTCCCAGTGGATGATCGTCGGGCCGTGGTTGCCCCAGACGGCCAGGGCCAGCGTGTGGCCGATCTCCTCCATGAGCAGGGTGACGCGCTCGCGCGCGAGCTTCACGGCATCCAGCCGCGACAGCGAAGCCAGCCCGAGTTTCAGCGCGGCGGGGCCGAGGTCGTAGCGGGTGCTGGCGGCGTCCTGCACCACCAGCTGCAGGCGCTGGAAGCTCACGAGGTAGCGGTGCGCCTTGGCCGCGCTCATGTTGGCGGCGCGCGCCAGGTCGCGCAGCATCAGCGGGCCCTCGGCTTCGCCGAGCACCTGCAGCAGCGCGAAGCCGACCTCGACCGACTGGATGCCCGCCCTTTCCTTCAGCACCGCGACCATCCACTAGAATTACGTTTAGGTAAATTCATTTCACAATGCGTAATGTCCGCGGGACTCTAGCGCATCCGGAAACGGGGGGCAATCGATGAAGCTTGCGACGTACAGGGACGGCTCGCGCGACGGGCAGCTGGTGGTGGTCTCGCGCGACCTGCAGTCGGCCCATTATGCGACCGGCATCGCCGGGCGCCTCCAGCAGGTGCTGGACGACTGGAACTTCCTCGCCCCCCAATTGCAGGACCTGTACGACGCGCTGAACCAGGGCAAGGCGCGGCATGCCTTTCCGTTCGACCCGGCGCAGTGCATGGCGCCGCTGCCGCGGGCCTACCAGTGGGCCGACGGCTCCGCGTACATCAACCACGTGGAGCTGGTGCGCGCCGCGCGCAATGCCGAAGTGCCGCAGAGCTTCTACGAGGATCCGCTGATGTACCAGGGCGGCAGCGACGACTTCCTCGGCCCGCAGGAGGACGCGCATTTCCGGAACGAGGCGTGGGGGATCGATTTCGAGGCCGAGGTCGCCGTGGTCACCGGCGACGTCCCCATGGGCGCGACGCCCGACCAGGCGCTGGACGGCGTGCGGCTGGTGATGATCGCCAACGACTGGAGCCTGCGCAACCTGATCCCCAACGAACTCGCCAAGGGCTTCGGCTTCTTCCAGAGCAAGCCGGCCACCGCCTTCGGGCCCGTCGCGGTGACGCCCGACGAGCTCGGCGATGCCTGGCAGGGCGGGCGCGTGCACCTGGTGCTGCAAAGCAGCTGGAACGGCCGCAAGGTCGGGATGTGCGAGGCCGGCCCCGACATGACCTTCCACTTCGGCCAGCTGATCGCGCACGTCTGCAAGACGCGCAACGTGCGGGCCGGCAGCATCGTCGGCTCCGGCACGGTCAGCAACAAGGGCGTGGCGGGCGCGGGCGGCAAGACCGAGTGGCCCAAGGGCTACAGCTGCATCGCCGAGAAGCGCGCCATAGAGACGATCCAGGACGGCAAGCCCACCACGGAGTTCATGCGCTTCGGCGACACCATCCGCATCGAGATGAAGGGCAAGGACGGGCAGAGCGTGTTCGGCGCCATCGAGCAGAAGGTGGTCGGACCGCAGGGGTCGACGATCCCGGCGTAGGCCGGGATCAGGAGCTAGCGGTACAGGTCGGCCTTGCCGCCCAGCGTCGTGAGAAGGGCGCCCAGCAGGGTGTTCCGCTCCACCGCGATGTGCGCGGGCTGGTCGGCCGACTGGAGGGCGGACGTGATCACCATGACGAAGCGCGAATCGGGCTGCACGATGAGCTCCTGCCCGAACAACCCACGCATCCCGAAAGTGCGCGTCCGATAGGGATACAGCCAGGCCTGGTAGCCGTAGCCGAAATAAGGGGTTGCCTTGCGCGGTTGCAGGTGCGCAGGTTGCCGTGCGGGGTCGGTCGCGTCCAGCAGGAACTCCCGCGGCAGCACTTCCCGCCCGTTCCAAAGGCCGTCGTTGGCGAGCAGCATGCCCAGGCGGCCGTAGTCCCGCAGGGTTGCGTTCAGGCAGCAGTTCGCGGCTTCCAGGCCGGTTCGGTCGACCAGCCAGGAGGCGTCGGCCTCGGCGCCCATGGGTTTCCAGACCTTCTCGGACAGATAGGTGGAAAGGTCGGTCCGCAGCGCGCCGCGCAGCACCACCCCCAGGACGAAAGTCTCCGCGGAGTTGTAGTTGAACCGCGTGCCTTGCGGGTGCTCCGTCTGGCGTACCCAAGCGACTGCGCTGGCCCCGCCGCGCCCACGCTGGTAGAACGATTCCACCGCCAGGCGGGCCCCGTCGGTTTCCGCGCCGGCCATCACCTTGTCGTTCCAGCGGACGCCGGAGGACATGCGCAGCAAGTTGCGCACGGTGACGGGTCCCCACGCCGAGTCCTTCAGCTCCGGCGCATACCTGGCCGCCGGGTCGTCGAGCGACACGATGTGGCCGTCTTGCAGGGCCAACCCGACCAGCAAGGCCGTGACCGTCTTCGCGACGGAGAAGGATGCGAAGCGGTGCGCCGCGGTGCGATCGTACTGATAGCGCTCGACCAGCACCTTGCCGTCCTTGATGACCAGCAGCCCCGTGATCCTCTGGCGGGCCAGGAAGTCGTCGATGCCGAGGCTGGCGCCATCGAAGGTGTAGCGGAAGTTGGCAAGCGGCACCGGATCGGCCGGCAGGGGCGACGCCTCCGCCGGGGCTTGCACGACCCGGGGCCAGAAGACCTGGTCCATCTGGCTGAACGTGCCCACCTTGTAGTGGTCGGTGAACATGCTGAAGCCGGGCCCGGAGCGTTGCACCGGGTACCCGGCCGCCTTGCCGAGGGCGGCCTCGTCCGGAGCGGCCTGCGTCGCGCCAGGCGCGGCCAGGACGCCCGCCAGCAGCAGGACGGGGAGCAACTGCATGCGAGGGATGCTAATCCGACACCCGGCAATCGCCAAGCAATGCGATTGCGCAGCGCAGGCCATACTGTGGCCATGGACGCGCCGCCCCGCTGGCGCTGGCTGCCCGCGGAGGGCAGCTGGCGCTACCACCTGCTGCTCGCCGCCAGCGGCATGCTGGTGCTGGGGCCGCTGGCCGGGCTGACGGCGGCGTACATGAATTTCTCCCTCGGCTTCTTCGTCGGCGGCCAGGTGCTCGCCGGCCTGCTGGGGTCCGCCGTCACCGCGGGTTACGGGGCGCGCGGCAGGCACGGTGCCAACTACATCCAGACCGCGGCCGCGTCGGTGGCCAGCATGGCCGCGATGGGCGTGCTGGTGCAGGCCATGGTGTGGATGGGACTGCCGCAGCCGCCGGCATGGCAGCTGGTCGCGTACTTCACCTGCATCGGCATGCTGGGCGTGGGCATCGGCATGCTCTACACGCCCATCCTGGTCGACCGCATGCGGCTCACGTTCCCGTCCGGGCTGGCGGTGGCCAACATCCTGCGCGCGCTGACCGATCCCGTGCTGCTGCGGCGCTCGGTGGGACGGCTGGCCGGCGGCGGTGTCGCGGGACTGGTGGGCGGGCTGTCCGCCGGACGCATCCCCTGGCTCGCGGCCGCGGAGTTCTCGGCCTCGACCTTCGGCGCCGGGCTGGTGGTGCGCGCGCGCATCGGCGTCGCCGCCGCGGTCGGTGGTTTGCTCGGCTGGTCCCTGCAACCCGTGTTCGTCGCGGTGGGCTGGCTGCAGCCGGGCGATCCGTTCCGCAAGATCACTTTCCTGATCGCGCTGGGCACGATCATGGGCGCGGCCCTCGTGGACCTGGCGCTGATCTTCCGCGACGCGCTGCCCGCGGCGCGCCGGCGAGCCGCCGCCGCCCCCGCCGCCGAAGCGTGGCAGCGCGTGGACCGGGGCCGCCTTTGGCTGTGGGTCCTCGCATGGACCGGGGGAACGCTGGCCACCGGCCACCTGCTGCTCGGGCAGCCGCTGTTCTTCCTCGCGCTCGCCATCGCCCTGGTGTTCGTCTTCGCGCTGGTCAACGGCATCTCGGTGGGCGTGAGCGATTCCAACCCGATCTCGTCCGCGTTCGTGGTCGCCGTGGTCCTGATGGCGCTGCTCGGGCTCGCCGATCCCGGCGTCGGGCTCATGGCCGGTGCGATCCTGCTCGTGTCCACGAGCGTCGCCTGCGACATGCAGCAGGACCGCTCCACCGGCTGGCGCCTCGGCACGCCGCGCGTGCTGCAGTTCCGCTACCAGGTGCTCGGCGTCCTGGTCGGGGCCCTACTCGCGGTGGGGTTCGCGCGCGTGTTCATGGCGGCGTACCCGGTGCTGCTGCTGGACCAGACGGTGATGAAGGCCGACGAGCAGCCGGTGGAGTGGACGTCCGCGATGACCTACAAGTTCGTGGGCGTGCTGCGCAGCCTGACGGACGACCAGCCGCACCAGCGCACGGCGATCATGCTGGGCGTGGGGCTCGGGCTCGCGATCGAAGTCGCGCGCAAGGTGCTGCGGCCGCGGTCGTTCCTGGTGGACGCGGTGCTGCTGCCTTCGCCTTATGCGATGTCGCTGGGGGGATTCGTGAACCTGCCGACGGCGCTGTGGTTTGCCGCGGGCGGCGTGGTGGCCAGCCTGCTGGAGCGGAACACGGCCAAGCGCGACGACCTGCCGGAGGACATGAGCGGCACGTCGCTGTTCGGCGGGGGGATGATCGCGGGCGACGCCCTCGCCGCCCTGGGGATCGGGCTGGTGGGGCTCGCCGCGGTGTTGCGGTAAGGGGCGGGCGGGGCCGCCCACCCGCGCTGCATCAGGACGGCAGCAGCACCTTGTCGACGACGTGGATCACGCCGTTGGACTGGTACACGTCGGCGGTGGTCACCACCGCGGCGTTGCCCTTGGCGTCGGTGATCAGCACGTCGTTGCCGCGCATGCTGGCGGTGAGGGTGCCGCCGCTGGCCGTCTTCAGCATGGCCTTGCCGCCGCCGGCCTTGATCTGCTGCGCGAGCGATGCGGCGTCGACCTTGCCCGGCACCACGTGGTACGTGAGCACCTGGGTCAGGGTCTGCTTGTTCTCGGGCTTGAGCAGCGTGTCGACCGTGCCGGCCGGCAGCATGGAGAACGCATTGTTGGTCGGCGCGAAGACGGTGAACGGACCGGTGCTCTTCAGGGTGTCGACCAGGCCGGCGGCCTTCACGGCGGCAACGAGCGTGGTGTGGTCGCGGGAGTTCACTGCGTTGTCGACGATGTCCTTGGTGGGGTACATCGCCGCGCCACCGACCATCTTGGTGGCGCCCGACGCGCCCATCACGGCAGTGGAGCCCGCGACGGAAGCGTTCATGTCGACCATGACGTTGCGGCCATAGCCTTCGGCGAAAGCGGCACCGCCGGCGGCGGCGAGCAGGGTGGCGGCGCAGGCCGCGATGAGTTGGCGTTGCATGGAGGATCTCCTGAAATTTGGAAGCGGGACCGGCGGGATGGCCGGACCTCGCCCCCTGAATACGCGGCGGGCGCGCGGGTGGATTCAGGAATTTCCAGAAAGACGTGGGGGCTTTGCCCACCGCGTCCGCAAGGCGCTGGCGCCAGCGCTACAGCCTGAGCCAGGACGTGCCCTTCTCTTCGGGCTGCGCCTCGGCCAGCGCGGCCAGGAAGCTCTCGCACCACCAGTGCACGTCGTACTGGCGGACGGTGCGCATCATGGCCTGGTGGCGGTCGCGCCTTTCCTCCAGCGGCATCTGCAGCGCCAGCTGGATCGCCGCCGCCGTGCCCTCGGTGTCGTAGGGGTTCACCAGCAGGGCTTCCTTCAGCTGCTCGGCCGCGCCGGCGAAGCGCGAGAGCACCAGCACGCCGGGATCGGCTTCGTCCTGCGCCGCGAGGAACTCCTTGGCCACCAGGTTCATGCCGTCGCGCAGCGGCGTGACGAGCGCGACGCGGCTGGCGCGGTACAGCCCGGGCAGGCGGGCGCGCGGCACGGTGCGGTGGATGTAGCGCACCGGCATCCAGTCCAGCTCGCCGAAGTTGCCGTTGATGGAACCGCACAGCGTCTCGAGTTCGCGCAGGAGGTCGGTGTACGCGCTGACGTTCTCGCGGCTGGGCGAGGCGATCTGGATCAGCGTGGCGCTGGAGCGCAGCTCCGGGTGCCGGGTGAGGAACTCGCGGAAGGCGCGCATGCGCTGCGGCAGGCCCTTGGAGTAGTCGAGCCGGTCGACGCCCACCAGCAGCTTGCGGCGCGAGTACTCGCGCTTCATGCGTTCGTACATCTCCACCGCCTCGCTCGCGTAGGTGAGGCCGGTGAACTCGTCGACGTCGATGCCGATGGGGAAGGCGCCGGCCCGCACCGTGCGGCCGAACGCGCGCCAGCGCTGGCCATCCAGCGGCTGCGCGTGGGCCTCGGTCTCGACGTACTTGGTGAAGTGGTCGACGTCGGACTGGCTCTGGAAGCCGACCAGGTCATAGGCGAAGAGCGCCCGCATCAGCCAGTCGTGCCCGGGGATCGCCGCCAGCATCAACGGTGGCGGCAGCGGGATGTGCAGGAAGAAGCCGATCTGCTGCGTGCAGCCCAGCGCCCGCAATTCGGCCGCCAGCGGGATCAGGTGGTAGTCGTGCACCCAGATCACGTCGTCGGGCCGCAGCAGCGGCAGCAGCTTGCGCGCGAACAGCTGGTTCACGCGCCGGTAGCCGTTGATGTAGCCGGCGTCGAAGTCGGCGAGGTCGACGCGGTAGTGGAACACCGGCCACAGCACGCCGTTGGAGTAGCCCAGGTAGAAGGCGTCGTGGTCCACGTGCGAGAGGTCCACCGTCGCCAGCTTCACCGGCCCCGCCTGCAGCATGTGCACGTCGTCGCCCTCGGCATCGTCGACGATCTTGCCGCTCCAGCCGAACCAGAGGCCGCCCGTGTTGTTCAACACCTCCGCCAGTGCCACCGCCAGGCCGCCGGCGGCGGTCTGCCGGGGGTCGGCGATGCGGTTGGAGACGACGACGAGGCGGCTCAACAGGGCTCCTTCAGATCACGGTGTCCCAGGGCGCGGACAGCCGCACGGCGGCATTGATGGTGCCGACCATCGAGTAGGTCTGCGGGAAGTTGCCCCACATCTCGCCGGTGACGGGGTGCGTGTCCTCGGACAGCAGCCCCAGGTGGTTGCGGCTCTTGAGCATCACCTCGAAGATCTCGCGGGCCTGCGCCTTGCGGCCGATGCGCGCCAGCGCGTCGATGCGCCAGAAGGTGCAGATGTTGAACGCCGTCTCGGGCTTGCCGAAATCGTCGGCCGCTTCGTAGCGGCGCATGTAGGGTCCGTCGCAGAGCGACTTCTCCAGCGCGTCGACCGTGGCGATGAAGCGCGAGTCGTTCGGGTCGATCATGTTGACTTCCGCCATCAGCAGCGCGCTGGCGTCGAGGTCGCGGCCGCCGAAGCTTTCGGCGAAGGCCTGGCGGTCCTGGTTCCACGCCTCCTTCAGGATGCGGCCGCGGATCATGTCGGCCCGCTCGCGCCAGTAGCGGATGCGGTCCGGCAGGCCGATGGCGGCGGCGATCTTGGCCAGGCGGTCGCACGCCGCCCAGCTCATGAGGGCCGAGGACGTGTGCACGCGCGCCCGCGTGCGCAGTTCCCACATGCCGGCGTCGGGCTGGTCGTAGACGCGGAAGGCCTGTTCGCCCACCGCTTCCATGTGCGCGAACTCGGCACGGCCGGCGCGCTTGAACAGGCGATGGTCGTGGAAGGCCTGCGCGGCGCCGAGCACGATGTTGCCGTACACGTCGTACTGGAAGTGCTCCTGGGCCTGGTTGCCCACGCGCACCGGGCCCATGCCGCGGTAGCCGGGGAGGTGGTCGAGGATGAACTCCGGCAGCTTCTCCTCCTGCCCGATGCCGTACAGCGGCTGGATGTGGCCGCCGCCGGAGCGGATCACCACGTTCATCAGCCAGCGCAGGTACTCCTCCATCGTCGCCACTTCCGAGATGGAATTGAGCGCGCGCACCACGAAGAAGGCGTCGCGCAGCCAGCAGTAGCGGTAGTCCCAGTTGCGGCCGCTGCCGGGTGCTTCGGGGATGCTGGTCGTCATGGCGGCCACGATCGCGCCGGTGTCCTCGAACAGCGACTGCTTCAGCGTGATGGCGGCGCGGATCACGGCTTCCTGCCATTCCAGCGGCAGGGCCAGCGCGCGCGTCCACTGGCGCCAGTACGCCACCGTCTCCTGCTCGAAGCCGCGCGCCGTCTCCTCGATGCCGGTGGAGAGCGTCTCGTCCGGCCCCATGATGAAGTTCATCGGCCGGTCGACGACGAAGAAGGTTTCCGACAGGATGTACGACAGCGGCGCGTCGGTGTTCACCCGCAGCGTGCTGTTGCCGGAGACGAAGCGGATGTGCGTGCTGCCCTGCGTCACCGCCGGCTTGGCCCTGCCCCAGTCGAAGCGCGGCCGCAGCAGGACGCGCATGCGCGGCGACCCCGACAGCACCTTGACGCGCCGCACCAGCGTGAGCGGCCGGAACATGCGGCCGCGGCTCCAGAACCGCGGCGCGAAGTCGGTGACCTCGATGCCCTGGCCCTTCCGGTCGTACATCCGCGTGCGCAGCACGGCGGTGTTCGGCTCGTAGTGCTGCTCGCTGCGGTCGTAGTCCTCCAGCTCGAACGACCACAGGCTGCCGTTCTCGCTCGGGTCCAGGATGGCGTTGAAGACCGGGTCCCCGTCGAAACGGGGCAGGCAGCACCAGACGATGCGCGCCTGCTGGTCGATGAGCGCGCTGTACGCGCAGTTGCCGATCATGCCGACCTGCAGGGTCGAAGGCGTGAGGTTCTTGTCGTTCATGCGGTTCTCGTGGTGCGGGCGGCCAGGGCCTCCCTCAGTTCGCGATGCAGCGCGGCCGGGTCGGCCAACCGGCGGTGGGCCACGGAGGCGCCTTCGCCGACCTTGATGCCGAGCCCGCCCCGGCGCTGCACGGTGGAAAAGCCGACTTCGTCCGTGACGTCGTCGCCGATGAATACGGCGGTGCGGCCCGCGAAGGGCGCCTCCGCCAGGAAATCCTCGATCGCGCGGCCCTTGCTGGCGCCGCCCGGCTTGGCCTCGACCACCATCTTGCCGCGCAGCAGCGAGATGCCGGGCGATTCGGCCACGGCGTCGGCCATCGTGCGCAGGCAAAGTTCCTCGAGTTCGGGCGCCTGCCGGTAGTGCAGGGCCAGCGAGCCGCGCTTGCTTTCCACCAGCAGCCGGTCGTGCTCGGCGGCGAGGCCGCGCGCGGCCTGCTCCACATGGTCGAGCGGATGCGTGTGCAACAGGTGCAGCCGGCCGGCGGCATCGCGGCGTTCGGCGCCGTGCACCCCGGCGACCGGCAGGCGCAGCGGATCGAGGAAGTCGTCGATCTGCGTGATCGGCCGGCCGGAGATCACCGCGACCGCGCCCTGCAGCAGGGCCTGCACTTCGCGCAGGGTGTCCAGCAGCGGTTGCGGTACGTGCACGGCCTGCGGTTGCGGTGCGATGTCGACCATGGTCCCGTCGAAATCCAGGAACAGTGCGCAGGAAGGGGAGAGGATCTCCGCGAGCGTCATTGGGCGTGACCGTAGCAAAGGAGGACCGGGCTCGCCAGACCCCGCGGCCTCCGCGCCGCGTAGGAGAGGGCCTACAGGCGGGCGGGAATCAGGCGGCGTAGAGGCCTTCCAGCGAGCGGAAGCCCTTGATCTCGATCGGATTGCCGAACGGGTCGCAGAAGAACATGGTCCATTGCTCGCCCGGCTCACCCGGGTAACGCACCTGCGGCTCCAGGATGAACGCCGTGCCCGCGGCTTCGAGGCTGCGCGCCATCTCCTGCCAGCGCGGCAGCTCCAGCACCAGGCCGAAGTGCGGCATCGGCACCAGCTGGTCGCCGACCCGCCCGGTGCGTTCGGTAGGGAAGGGTTGCCCGAGGTGCAGCGACAGCTGGTGGCCGTCGAAGTCGAAGTCGACCCAGGTGGCGGTGCTGCGCCCTTCGCGGCAGCCGAGCACGCCACCGTAGAAGCGGCGCGCCGCGTCGAGGTCGGTCACGTGGAAGGCGAGGTGGAATAAGCTAGCCATCCCGCCAAGACTACCGCAAGCCACGATGGATTACGCCCGCTACGAGACCCTGAACATCAGCCGCCGCGGGCCGGGCCAGTCCGTGCTCGACATCCAGATGAAGGCGGCCAACGGCAAGCTGCCGACGGCCGGCCACGCCGGCCACCGCGAGCTGGCGGAGATCTGGCGCGACGTGGGCCAGGACGACAGCGTGCGCTGCGCGGTGCTGCGCGGCGAGGGCATGGGTTTTTCCGGCGGCGGCGACCTCGGGCTGGTGGAGGACATGGCGAACGACTTCGCCGTGCGCGCGCAGGTCTGGAAGGAAGCGCGCGACCTGGTCTACAACGTGATCAACTGCGACAAGCCGATCGTGAGCGCCATGCACGGGCCCGCGGTGGGCGCCGGCCTGGTGGCCGGGCTGCTGGCGGACATCTCGATCGCGGCGCGGGACGCGAAGATCGTCGACGGCCATACGCGGCTGGGCGTCGCCGCGGGCGACCATGCGGCCATCGTCTGGCCGCTGCTGTGCGGCATGGCCAAGGCCAAGTACTACCTGATGCTGTGCGAGGCGGTGAGCGGGGAGGAGGCCGAGCGCATCGGCCTGGTCTCGCTGGCCGTCGATGCGGACCAGCTGCTGCCCAGGGCCTACGAGGTGGCCGACCGCCTGGCGCAGGGCAGCCAGAGCGCCATCCGCTGGACCAAGTATTCGCTGAACAACTGGCTGCGCCAGGCCGGCCCGGCCTTCGACACCTCGCTGGCGCTCGAGTTCATGGGCTTCGCGGGGCCGGACGTGAAGGAAGGGATCGCATCGCTGCGCGCGCGGCGGGCGCCACGCTTCGACTAGCCGGCGCGCATCCCCCGGCGCAGCGATAATCGTCTCCTCCATGCAAGGCCTGCGCTCCGCCCGCTTCCTCGCCCGCCTCGTGCTGGCGTGGTTCACGCTGGTCGTGGGCCTCGCCGCCGCGGCCCCTGCGCTGCACCCGCAGGCCCTGGACCTGGTGTGCACCGGCAGCGGCATGAAGCTGGTGCCGGTGGATGCGGGTGACGGGGACGCCCCGCAGCCGGCCGGCCTCGATTGCCCGCTGTGCGTCGCCGTCCTGCCGCCGCCTGCGCAACTGCAGGCCACCCCCACGGCGTCGGTGGGCGTGCTGCCCGCCTTCAATCCCGCCTCCCGCAGCGCCACGGCCGCCGCTCCGGCGCTGCCGCCGCGCGGCCCGCCGGTCCTTTCCACCTGATCGTCGACCCGCAGCGGCACGCCGCTGCGCAGCACCGCCGCGCCCGCGGCGGCGCGAACCCGTGGATTCAAGAACAAGGATTGGACATGCCGTTCCCGTTTGCATCGTTTTTCCCGCGCCGTGGGCTGCTTGCCTGCGCCGCGCTCGCCGCCGGCACCGCCGGCGCCCATGTCGTGCTCGAGCACCAGGCCGCGCCGGCCGGCAGCAGCTACAAGGCCACCTTCAAGGTCGGCCACGGCTGCGGCACGTCGGCCACCCGCCAGATCGTCGTCGAGATCCCCGCCGGCGTCCGCGGCGCGCATCCCATGCCCAAGCCCGGCTGGCAACTCGCGATCGAGCGCGCGCCCCTGCCGCAACCCGAGACGGACCATGGCCGCACGGTCACCGAGGACGTGGCGCGCATCACCTGGACGGCGAAGACGCGCGAGGACATGCTGCCCAACGCGCACTACGACGAGTTCGTGCTGGTGGCGCGCCTGCCGGCGCAGGCCGGATCGCTGTACTGGCCCGTGCGCCAGGTGTGCGAGGAGGGCCGCAACGACTGGGTCGAGGTGCCGAAACCCGGGCAGAAGCGATCCGACCTGAAGTCCCCGGCCGCGCTGCTGGAACTGCTGCCCACCGGCCAGGCCGGCGAACACCGCCATTGAAGGAGCCCCCATGAAGAACATCCTCTGCACGCTGGCGCTGGCCGCCACTTTCGCCGCGCACGCGCAGGCCCCCGCGCCGGCGCCCGTCTCGGTCCAGGGCGCCTGGGCCCGCGCGCTCCTCCAGGGCCAGAGCTCCAGCGGCGGCTACATGACGCTGACCGCGCGCGAGCCCCTGACGCTGACGGGCGTGACCTCGCCCGCCGCCGGCATCATCGAGATCCACCAGATGAAGATGGAAGGCGACGTGATGAAGATGCGCGCCGTCGACACCCTCGACCTGCCCGCCGGCAAGCCGGTGGAACTCAAGCCGGGCGGCTACCACCTGATGCTGATGGACCTGAAGGCGGCATTCCGCGCGGGCACGCAGGTGCCGCTGGCCCTGCAGTTCCGCGACGCAAAGGGCCAGGCCCGCGTGCTGGAGGTCGCCGTGCCGGTCCTCCATGCGCCGCCCGTGCCGCACAGGCATTAGCCCTCGCGCCAGCGCCGCGCGCCCTTGGGGTAAGCTGTCCGCAGGACCACTCCGGAGCGCGCGGCCATGAGCGACAACCCTTCCCTCGGCTTTGCCAAGCTCGTGCCGGGCTTCGACTTCCTGCAGAACATCGCCAAGGGCGCGGCGCAGAACATCCCGCAGCTGCCGAACCTGTCGAACTGGGTGGCCCCCACGCTGAACGTGGAGGAGCTGGAAAAGCGCATCACCGAACTTAAGGCGGTGCATTTCTGGCTGGAGCAGAACAGCAAGGCGCTGGGCGCCACCATCCAGGCCCTGGAAGTGCAGAAGATGACGCTGGCCACGCTGCACGGCATGAACTTCAACATGGGCGACGTCGCCAATGCCCTGAAGCTCAAGACGGCGGAGACCGTGGCGAGCGGCGCGCAGAAGGTCACGGCGGCCGCGCGCAAGGCCACCGGGCGGCCGGCGCCTGCGGCGCGCAAGGGGAAAGCCGCCGCCGGCGGCACCGTCGACCCGATGCAGTGGTGGGGCGCGCTCACGCAGCAGTTCCAGGAGATCGCGGCGGGCGCCATGAAGGACGTCGCGCAGAAGACCGCGGTGGACACCGCCCGCAACATGGCGACGGGCGTCGCCAAGGAGGCCATGAAGGCGGCCACCGGCATGGCACGTGGCGCCGTGGGCCTCGACAAGGCCAACACCGTGGTGGCGCCGCCGGCAAGAGCGCCCGCGCAGGCGCCCCGGAAAGCCGCGAAGAAGGCGCCTGCCAAGTCCCCCGCGCGCTAGGGCCGCGCGAAGCCGTAGGAGCCCCCGGTGCAACTCTTCCCCTTCGGGCATGCCACGCATCCGCAATGGCAGATGGCCGCCGGCCTGGTGCTCGCGCAGCTGCGGGCGCAGATGAGCCTGCACGGCTATGCGGCATCGCCGACTCTGGGGCTGCTGTACATCACCGACCACTACGCCGCCGCGGCCCAGGACATCCTGGACCACCTCGGCGCCGAACTGCCGCTGGTGACGGATTGGTCGGGCACCGTCGGTGTCGGCATCGCTTCGTCGAACGTCGAGTACTTCGACGAGCCCGCCATGGCCGTGATGCTCTGCGCGCTGCCCACGGACCAATACCGCGTGTTCTCCGGCGTCGCGCCGCTGCCGGCGACCTTCACCCCGCACACGGCGCTGGTCCATGCCGACGCATCCACCCCCGACGTCGCGGAGCTGATCGCCGAACTGGCCGATCGCACCACCAGCGGCTACCTGTTCGGAGGCCTGGCATCGAGCCGGGCCGACACCGTGCAGTTCGCCGTCGGCGGCAACGGCAATCTGCAGGGCCACGGCAAGGCGGGCGGCGTGTTCCGCGGCGGCCTCTCCGGGGTGGCCTTCGCGGAAGGCGTGCAGCTGGTCTCGCGCGTCACCCAGGGCTGCCAGCCGGTGGCGCCGGCGCGCCGCATCACCGGCGCGGACGTCAACCTGGTGACCGAGCTCGATGGCGAACCGGCGCTCGACGTGCTGCTGGAAGACCTGCGCATCACGCTGGACCAGCCGCAGGCCGCGGTGGCCGCGTTGCGGACCACGCTGGTCGGCCTCACGCAGCCCAGCGAGGACGTGGTGACGCGCATGGGCAGTTTCGGCACCGATGTCGTCGTGCGCCACATCATCGGCGTCGATCCGCGCCGGCGCGGCGTGGCCGTCGCGGACAAGGTCGACGAAGGCATGCGGCTGGCGTTCTGCCGGCGCGACGTCGCGGCAGCGCGTGCGGACCTGGTGCGCATCTGCGCCGAGATCCGCGAAGAGCTGGAGCCGGAGGAACTGCCGCTGGCGGTTGCGAGCGCGCTCGCCGCGCCGGACCCCGCCGCCGGCCCGAGCCCGGAGTCGCGCATCGCCGGGGCCATCTACGTCAGCTGCTCCGGCCGCGGCGGGCCGCACTTCGGCGGGCCCAGCGCGGAGATGCAGATCGTGCGCCGCGCGCTCGGCGACGTCCCGCTGGTCGGCTTCTTCGCCGGCGGCGAGATCGCCCGCAGCCACCTGTACGGCTACACCGGCGTCCTCACGGTGTTCCGTTAGCGGTCAGCCGGGCTTGCGGCGCAGCGAGGTGAACGCGGCGAACTCCCAGCTGCGCATCGCCAGCACCAGCGTGTAGCCCTCGCGGTCCTTCGCCGGCAGCTTCTGGTCCGCCTGGTGCTGCTGGGCGAAGTCCTGCGCCACGCGCTGCAGCCGGTCGACGAACGAGGGCGCGATCGCGCGGCTCACCGAGCCGTGCACCAGCAGCACGCTTTCGGCGGGTCCGTCGAAGCCGCCGTTGAAGTAATCCAGCACGGCGTGGTCGCGGAAGTAGTGCATCACCGGGCCGTGCGGCCGCCAGCGGAAGGTCTTGGCGAGCTTCAGGCGGTAGCGGTTCATCGGCCGCAGCTCGATGATGCCCAGCCGGTCCAGCTGCGCGAAGTACTTGATGCATTCGGCTTCGCTGAGCCGGTACTCCGCCCCGATCTGCTCCAGCGTCCACTGGCTGAGGACGCAGATCGCGCAGAGCAGCAGCTTCTTGTCGGCGACGACCGCCCGCTCCTGTTCCTGCGTGAGCTCGCTCAGGAGCGGCTGCGCATCGGCGACGCGGCGCGCGAGTTCGGCGAAATCCAGCTTCAGCACCCGGCAGATCGCGTCGATGCGCGAAAGCGCCATGTCGCCCTTGGCGAGCATGCGCTTGACGCTGGACTCCGCCATCCCGAGGCCGGTGGCAAGGTCCGCGTACGTCATCTGGGCCGCCTTCAGTTCCTTCTTCAGTGCGGTGACGAGGTCGGCGGTGGTGCTCATGAAAGTACAGGAATGCGATACCGAAGGGGTCGATGGAGTGCAATGTAGCCGAAATCCAGCGACCGGCCGCGCCGCGGCGGAGAGACTGCGCTCCTCTTCACAAGGAGCCGCCATGCGCCCCATGCCCACCCGTTCCGAAGCGATCCTCCTGTTCGCTTGCGCCGCCATGCTGCTGGCGGCGGTTTTCGCGCCGCCGCTCGCGCAACCCGCGCACCTGCATGACTTCGCCGACCGGCGCGTGCTGTGGGGGGTGCCCTTCGCGCTCGACGTGCTGTCCAACCTTCCGTTCGCGTTCGCCGGCGTGCTCGGCCTGCACGCGCTGCAGGGGCTCCCGGCGCGGTCGGTCGACGCCACGGAGCGCGCGTGTGCCCGCCTCTTCTTCATCGGGCTGCTCGTCACGACGGCGGCATCGGCTTGGTACCACCTGCAGCCTTCCGACGCGGGCCTGGCCATCGACCGCGGCGGGATGGCGATCGCCTTCGCGGGCTTGCTGGCGCTGCTGGCGGCGACGCGGGTCAGCGCACGCGCCGGGATCGCACTGGGGGCCGCGGTGCTGCTGCTCGCCCCCGCCAGCGTGGCCACCTGGTACCAGACCGGCAACGTGCTGCCTTGGGCGATCGTGCAGTTCGGCGGCATTGCGGTGATCGTGCTGGTGCTCGCGACGACCCGCGTCCGACCCGGCGCGCTCGACGTGCGCTGGAGCCTGGTCCTGCTGGCCTATGCGGTGGCCAAGTGGCTGGAGGTGAACGACCACGCGATCTTCGAGGCGAGCGGCGAGTTGCTCTCCGGCCACACGCTGAAGCACGTCCTCGCGGCCGCGGCCGCATGGCCCGTGATCGCCGCGGTGAACGGCCCTGTTCGGCGGCAGAATGGGCCGCGAGCGCCGGCCCACGCCGCCTGACCCGGAGGAGAAAAAGATGAACACCGCTGTTGCCGACACCGCGCCCGCCGCCGCGCCCCATGCGCACCCGAACCAGTTCGCGCTGCTGGGCCAGCGCCGCTTCGCGCCCTTCTTCTGGACGCAGTTCCTCGGGGCCGCGAACGACAACCTGTTCAAGTTCGCTTTCACCGTCATGGTCACCTACCAGCTGCAGGTCGGCTGGCTGCCGCCCGCCATGGCCGGCCTGGTGATCGGTGCCCTGTTCATCCTGCCCTTCCTGCTGTTCTCCGCCACCAGCGGGCAGCTGGCCGACAAGTTCGAGAAGCGCACGCTGATCCGCTTCGTGAAGTGGCTCGAGATCGCCATCATGGCGCTCGCCGCCGCGGGGTTCTTCCTGCCGAACATCCCCATCCTGCTGGCCTGCACCTTCCTCATGGGGCTGCACTCGACGCTGTTCGGGCCGGTGAAGTTCGCCTACCTGCCGCAGCACCTTTCGGAGCGCGAGCTCACCGGCGGCAATGGCATGGTGGAGATGGGCACCTTCGTGGCCATCCTCCTGGGCAACGTCGCTGGAGGCCTGATCATCGCCGTGCCGCAGGTGGGGCCGCATTGGGTCGGCGTGAGCTGCATCGTGCTGGCGATCGCCGGGCGCCTCTCCGCGCAGTGGATCCCGCTGTCTCCCGCCACCGACCCGGGGCTGCGCATCAACTGGAACCCGTTCACCGAGACCTGGCGCAACCTGAAGCTGGCGCACGGCAACGTCGTGGTGTTCCGTTCGCTGCTGGGCATCAGCTGGATGTGGTTCTTCGGCGCGGTCTTCCTGAGCCAGTTCCCGAGCTTCGCCAAGGAGGTGCTGCACGGCAACGAGCAGGTGGCCTCGCTGCTGCTGGTCGTGTTCTCGGTCGGCATCGGCGCGGGCTCGCTGGCCTGCGAGATGCTGTCGCGCCGGCACGTCGACATCGGGCTGGTGCCGCTGGGCGCGATCGGCATGACGGTGTTCTCGGTCGACCTGTACTTCGCCGCCCGCGGGCTGCCGCCGTCCGCGGCGCTGACGCTGTCGCAGTTCGTGGCCCAGCCGGCGCACTGGCGGGTGATGGCCGACCTGGGGCTGCTGTCCTTCTTCGCCGGCCTGTACTCGGTGCCGATGTATGCGCTGATCCAGCTGCGCGCGCAGCCCACGCACCGCGCGCGCATCATCGCCGCCAACAACATCCTGAACGCGCTGTTCATGATCGCGAGTTCTCTGATCGCCGGCGCGCTGCTGTCGGCCGGGTTCACCATCCCGCAGGTGTTCCTGTTCGTCGGCATCGCCAACGCGCTCGTGGCGGCCTACATCTTCCTGCTGGTGCCGGAATACCTGCTGCGCTTCACGGCCTGGATGGCGACGCACGTCGTCTACCGCTTCCGCGTGCGCGGCGAGGAACACATCCCGACCGAAGGCCCCGCCATCCTGGCCTGCAACCACGTCAGCTTCGTCGACGCGGTGCTGCTCATGGCAGCCAGCCCCCGGCCCATCTACTTCGTCATGGACCACCGCATCTTCCGGGTGCCGGTGCTGGGCTGGCTGTTCCGGTTGGCGAAGGCGATTCCGATCGCCCCGCAGAAGGACGACCCGGCGGTCTACGAGGCGGCGTTCGCGCGCGCCGCGCAGGTGCTGCGCGACGGCGACCTGCTGGCGATCTTCCCCGAAGGCGGCATCACGCGCGACGGCAAGCTGCAGCCCTTCAAGGGCGGCATCATGAAGGTGCTGGAGGCTGCCCGCGCCGAAGGGGTCGAGCCGCCGGTGGTTCCGATGGCGCTCACCAACCTCTGGGGTTCGTTCTTCAGCCGGGTCGAGCAGGGCGGCGCGATGGTGCGGCCGTTCCGGCGCGGTTTCTTCAGCCGGGTGGGGCTGAATGTCGGCGCGCCGCTGCCTGCGGCACAGGCGGATCCCGCCCTCCTGCAAGCGAAGGTGGGGCACCTGCTCGCGGAGTGACCGGCACCGAACCTGCGGGGCCCGTCTCGATCGGCACGGCGTGCGCGGGATCGCGCATGGACGAAAGCGACACCGGCGTTGGCCGCAGCGCACACTTCGCGCCGCCTCCTCCACGCGGGCGTTGCGGGTCTGCATTGCGCGGGTTAGATTCATTTGGTAACCACCAAGGTGGAGGGAGAGGGACATGGAAACACAAACGCCGGCTCCGGCGGACAACGGCTTTCGCCTGCAGCCGCCCGAGGTCATCCAACCCGTCGGCGAGGCCAGCGCGCGCACCGCGGTGCCACTGACGCCCGAGCTGAAGTCGGCCGTCGAGGACCAGGTGCAGCGCTTCATGGACGGGTTGCTCACTGAGGACGTGCAGAGCGACGGGTTCAAGGCGCGCCTCGACAGCGCGTTCGCCCTGGGCCGGGAGGAAGTCTCCGTCGCCTCCAGCCTCATGCAGGGCCGCCTGCTGCAGCGCAACTTCATCGGCATGGAGGACACCTCCGCTTTCAAGGCCATCCAGGACATGCGCCAGCAGCTCGACGAGCTGAATCCCGGCCGCCAGGGCGACCTGTTCCAGCCGCAGAAGCTGCTCGGCCTGATCCCGTACGGCAACAAGCTGCAGGCCTACTTCCGCCGGTACCAGTCGGCTTCCGGGCAACTGCAGAAGACCATGCAGCAGCTCTATGCCGCGCGCGACGACATGCAGCGGGACGTGGTGGACCTCGAGGCCACGCGGACGAAGCTGTGGGACGCCATGCAGAAGCTGACCGCGGCGATCCACTTCGCCGAAACGCTGGATGGGCGGCTCGCGCAGAAGGTCGAGGCGATGAAGGCCACGGACGCGACCCGGGCGAAGGCGCTGGAGCAGGAAGTGCTCTTCTACGTGCGCCAGAACCTGCAGGACATGCTGACGCAGCAGGCGGTGTGCACCAACGGCTACCTGGCGCTCGACGTGCTGAAGAAGACCGGCCGCGAGATGATGAACGGCTGCAGCCGGGTGGCGACCAGCGGCATGAGCGCGCTGGCGGTCGCCCAGACGGTCGCCCGCGCCACCGGCAACCAGATCAAGGTGATGGAGATGCTCTCGGGCGTCAACGCATCGATCGAAGGGCTGATCGCGGAAACGGGCCGCCAGCTGAACACGCACGTGGACAAGACGACGCAGTTCGCGCAGAACCCCGTGATCGGCATCGAGAAGCTCAAGGAGATGTTCGACCAGACCTACAAGGCGATGGACGCGATGGACAACTTCCGCTCCAAGGCCATCGAGGTGATGGGGCAGAACAACATCATCATCCAGGAGCAGCTCGCCAAGGCCGACCAGTACGTGGATCGGCTGCGGCAGCAGCAAGCCCGTGAAGCCACGCGATCGGCCGTGAGCGGCCCGGTCGCGCTCTGAATCCGGTCAAAAGAAGGAGACGACCATGGCCACCCAATACATCATGCAACGCGACACCAGCACCTGGCGGCTCCAGGTGTGGCTGTCGTTCGCGCTCTCCATCCTGGCGGCTGCCGTCGGGGTCATCCAGCTTCCCGGCGCCGAGCTCGACCGCGCTTTCCTGGCGATCGGTTTCTTCTTCTGCCTGTTCACCGTGTTCGCGGTCGCCAAGACGATCCGCGACAACCGCGATTCGCAGGTCGACACTTCGTCCTGGGTGATGACGGTGTGGATCGCGTTCGCGGCGGCCGTTGCCCTGACCGCCTGGGGCCTGTGGCGCATGAACATCCCGTACTGGCAGAAGGCGTACATGATGGTCACGTGGCTGTTCATGGTGTCGAGCGCCTTCACGCTGGCCAAGACGCTGCGGGACGGCCACGAAGCGGACATCATGGAGCGCCAGGGCCCGCCGACCGAGACCGGTCCGCTGGCCGAGCGCGGCTAGCGTTTCGACTTGAGGAAGCGCTCCTGCCGCAGGAGCGCTTCCGCGGCGCTGCGGGCCAGCTTCTGCTCGCGTTCCTGCAGCGCCGTGCGCAGCAGCGCCAGCTGGCCCGACAGCACGGCCTGGGCCGTCCGGCCTTCGGCCACTTCGACCGAGCGCTGCGCCCTGGGCACGCTGAGATAAGCCTGCAGGGCATCGGGCACGTAGCGCCGGACGCACTCGACCACGTACATCCGGTCTTCGAGGGTGAAATGCTCGTCCGCACCGGAGGCGGCCGGATGGCGCGCGATACGCACGACCAGCTGCTTGACGTCCGACAGTTGCTGCGCGGCATCGGCCGGGAGTTCCGGCGCCACCCGCGCCATTGCGTCGTCGAAGCTGCGCATCGCCGGCTCGTCCAGCAGGGGGGCCTGGGGGCCCTCGTCCTGCCGGCCTGCCGCCCGCCCACCGGACGATCGAACCGCCAGCAGCCCTGCGCCGGCGCCCAGGGCACCCAGTCCCCCCAGGATGACGGACCCCTGCAGCCAGCCCAGGAACAACGCGATGCCGCTGCCGGCCGCCACCATGCCACCGGCCACCGCCAGCGCCGAGACCCGCCGCCGCGCATCCGCGCGCGTGCGGAGAAGTTCGGCCAGCGGCGCGCCCACTCGCCGGCGCGCCTGCGTGGCAGCGGCCCTCTCCCTGGCGACCGGTGCGGGCGGCGCCGGCGCACGCGGGGTCGTGCGGCGATTGACCGCCTTGGCGGCCACCACGTACTTGCGTTCGCGCGGCGCGTTCATGGCCGCGTTATAGCCGATGGCATCGCGCGGGGATCGCCGGGCGGACCATCACACGCCGCGCGCCCGGTCGCGCCTGAACGCCTCGACGAAGGCCGCGAAGGTGCCGAGGTCCAGCGCCTCGCGCACCTCGCGCATCAGGTTCAGATAGTAGTGCAGGTTGTGGATGCTGGCCAGCATGGGGCCGAGCATCTCGCCGCAGCGCTCCAGGTGGTGCAGGTAGGCGCGCGAGAAGCCGCCCACCGCCGTGCCGTCCGGCCGCACGTGGCCCTTGCACGTGTAGCAGGTGCAGGTTTCGTCCAGCGGCCGCTCGTCGCTGCGGTGCCTGGCGTTGCGGATCTTCAGGTCGCCGAAGCGCGTGAAGAGGTGGCCGTTGCGCGCATTCCGGGTGGGCATGACGCAGTCGAACATGTCCACGCCCTGCGCCACGCCTTCCACCAGGTCTTCCGGCGTGCCGACGCCCATCAGGTACCGGGGCTTGTTGGCCGGCAGCCGGTGCGGCGTGTGCGCCATGATGCGCAGCATCTCCTCCTTGGGCTCGCCCACGCTGACGCCGCCGACGGCGTATCCGGGGAAATCCATCTCGACCAGCGCCGCGAGCGACTCCTCGCGCAGGTTCTCGTACATCCCGCCCTGCACGATGCCGAACAGCGCGTTGGGATTCTCCAGCCGGGCGAATTCCGCCTTGCAGCGCAGCGCCCAGCGGCGCGACAGCTCCATGGAGAAGCGCGCTTCCGCTTCCGTGGTGATGTGGCCCTTGGTGTCGTAGGGCGTGCATTCGTCGAACTGCATGACGATGTCGGAGTTGAGCATCGTCTGGATCTGCATGGAGATCTCGGGCGTGAGGAACAGCTTGTCGCCGTTGACCGGCGACGCGAACTTGACACCTTCTTCGGCGATCTTGCGCATCTCGCCGAGGCTCCAGACCTGGAAGCCGCCGGAATCCGTGAGGATCGGCTTGTCCCACTGCTCGAACCGGTGCAGGCCGCCGAACTGCTGGAGCACGTCCAGGCCCGGGCGCATCCAGAGGTGGAAGGTGTTGCCCAGGATGATCTGCGCGCCCATCTCCTCCAGCGAGCGGGGCGTCACGCCCTTGACCGTGCCGTAGGTGCCCACGGGCATGAAGATCGGCGTCTGCACCACGCCGTGGTTCAGGGTGAGGCGGCCGCGGCGGGCCAGGCCTTCGGTTTTCAGGAGTTCGAACTGGAGCATCGGGATCTCAGGAGGCGCGGGCGAGCAGCATCGCGTCGCCGTAGCTGAAGAAACGGTAGCGAGCTTCCACCGCGTGCCGGTACAGCGCGCGCATGCGTTCGTGGCCCGCGAACGCGCTCACCAGCATCAGCAGCGTGGACTTGGGCAGGTGGAAGTTGGTCACCAGCAGGTCCACCTGGCGAAAGGCGAAGCCCGGCGTGATGAAGATGTCGGTGTCGCCGCTGGCCTGGCCGCTGCGCGCCCAGGACTCCAGCGTGCGGACGGTGGTCGTGCCGACGGCGACCAGGCGGCCGCCGCGCGCCCGCAGGTCCGCGATGGCCTGCTGGGTCGCCGGCGGCACCTCGTACCACTCGCTGTGCATGCGGTGCCGGGCGATGTCCTCGGTCTTCACCGGCTGGAAGGTGCCGGCGCCGACGTGCAGCGTGACGCTGGCGCGCTGCACGCCCCGCGCCGCGAGTTCGGCCAGCAGCGGCTCGTCGAAATGCAGGGCCGCCGTGGGGGCCGCGACCGCGCCCGGGTTCTTCGCGAACACGGTCTGGTAGCGCTGCGCATCTTCGGCCGTGTCGGCGTGCGTGATGTAGGGCGGCAGGGGCACATGCCCGTGCTGCTCCATCGCCAGGTAGGGGTCGACGTCGAACGCCAGGCGGAACAGCGGCCCGTCGGCCTCCGGCCAGCGACCGAGCAGCGTCGCCTGGAAGCCGCCGTCCATGCGCAGCACGGTGCCCACCGGCGGCTTCTTGCTGACCTTCATGTGGGCCGCCACCTCGGAGCCGCCGAGCACGCGCTCGACCAGCAGTTCGAGCTTGCCACCGGTGGGCTTCTCGCCGAACAGGCGGGCCTTCACGACCTGCGTGTCGTTGAAGACCAGCAGGTCGCCGGCTCGCAGCAGCGACGGCAGGTCGCGGAAGACGCGATCGACCGGCGTCTCGCCGGTGCCATCGAGCAGGCGCGAGGCGCTGCGTTCCGCGGCCGGGTGCTGGGCGATCAGTTCGGGAGGCAGGGCGAAATCGAAATCGCCGAGGGTGAAGGGGCGCATGCGCTTGAGGGCCGGACGGGCCCGTTCCAAGGTGGAGGGAGGAGCAGGGCAGAATTGTCCCATGGCAGAGAAGCAGGCGATGCCGAACCCCAAGAAACCGCCGGGCCGCCCCAAGGTTTCTGCACCCCCTGGGGGGGCGGACGCCGCATCGCGGCGGCCTGGGGGCCCTGATGCGGCCCTGCGCAAGCTGGGCCTGGAGCGGGACATCGACCTTGCACTGCATCTTCCTTTGCGCTACGAGGACGAGACGCGCATCGTGAAGCTGCGCGATGCGCGCGAAGGCGACACGGTGCAGATCGAAGCGACGGTGACCGATTGCCAGATCCAGTACCGGCCGCGGCGCCAGCTGGTGGTGACGGTGGACGACGGCAGCGACACCTGCGTGCTGCGCTTCTTCAGCTTCTATCCCTCGCAGCAGAAGTCGCTGGCCGTCGGTGCGCACCTGCGCATCCGCGGCGAGCTCAAGGGCGGCTTCCTCGGCTGGCAGATGGTGCATCCGGGCTGGCGGGCGGCCGGTGGAGAGTTGCCGCAGGCGCTCACGCCCGTGTATTCCACGGTGGCCAGCCTGCCGCAGGCGTACCTGCGCAAGGCCGTGGCGAGCGGGCTGGAGCGTGCGGATCTGCGGGAGACGATCCCTCCCGATGCACCGCCGGCGCCGGGCGATGCCACGGCATGGCCGCTGCGGCGCGCCCTGCAGTTCCTCCACCATCCGACGCCCGAAGTCTCGCTCGCGGCCCTGGAGGACCGCAGCCATCCCGCCTGGCTGCGCCTGAAGGCGGAGGAGCTGCTCGCGCAGCAGCTCTCGCAGGCGCGCAGCCGCCGCGAACACGACGCGTTGCGCGCGCCGACGCTGCAGGCCGGGCCGGGCGGGCTGCACGAGCAACTGCTGGCGGCGCTGCCCTTCCGGCTGACCGGGGCACAGCGGCGCGTCAGCGAGGAGATCGCCGCCAATCTGCAGCGCGACCGCCCCATGCACCGCCTGCTGCAAGGCGACGTCGGCTCCGGCAAGACCATCGTCGCCGCGCTCGCGGCCGCCATCGCGATCGACGCCGGCTGGCAGTGCGCGCTGATGGCACCCACCGAAATCCTCGCCGAACAGCACTTCCGCAAGTTGATCGGCTGGCTGGAGCCTTTGCTCGCGCCGCGCGGCCTGCGTGTCGCCTGGCTCACCGGCAGCCAGAAGAAGAAGGAGCGGCAGGCGATGCTGGAGCTGGTCGCCAGCGGCGAGGCGGCACTGGTGGTGGGCACGCACGCCGTCATCCAGGAGCAGGTGCAGTTCAAGGCCCTGGCGCTGGCGGTGATCGACGAGCAGCACCGCTTCGGCGTGGAGCAGCGGTTGGCGCTGCGCGGCAAGCTGCGTGACGGCGGGGAGCCCCACCTGCTCATGATGTCCGCGACCCCCATCCCGCGCACGCTGGCCATGAGCTACTACGCGGACCTGGACGTCTCCACCATCGACGAACTGCCGCCCGGCCGCACGCCGGTGGTGACGAAGCTGATCTCGGACAACCGCCGCGACGAAGTGGTCGAGCGCATCCGCGCCCAGGTCGCGGAAGGCCGGCAGGTGTACTGGGTCTGCCCGCTGATCGAGGAGAGCGAGAACCTCGATCTCACCAACGCGACCGCGACGCACGAGGCGCTGGGGGCCGCGCTGCCCGGCGTGATGGTCGGCCTGCTGCACTCGCGGATGCCGGGCCCCGAGAAGAAAGCGGTGATGTCGCTCTTCACCGGCGGCCAGATGGCGGTCCTGGTGTCCACCACCGTCATCGAAGTGGGGGTCGACGTGCCGAACGCGTCGCTCATGGTGATCGAGCACGCGGAACGCTTCGGCCTGTCGCAGCTGCACCAGCTGCGCGGGCGCGTGGGCCGCGGCGCCGCTGCCTCCGCCTGCGTGCTGCTGTACTCCGCCGGCGACAGCGGCCGCCTCGGTGAGACCGCGCGCGCGCGCCTGAAGGCGATGGCGGAGACGAACGACGGCTTCGAGATCGCGCGGCGCGACCTCGAGATCCGCGGGCCGGGCGAGTTCCTCGGCGCGCGGCAGTCGGGCGCGCCGTTGCTGCGTTTCGCCGACCTCCTGACCGATGGGCCCTTGCTGGAATGGGCCCGTGCCGCGGCGCCGGCCATGCTCGACCGGCATCCGGGGCTGGCGGAGCAGCACGTGGCCCGCTGGCTGGGAGGGCGGCAGGACTACCTGAAGGCGTGAGGGGCCGCACCGCCGTCCGTGCCCGCGGGTCACCCAATTCCACGACAATGGACCCGCCGCACCCATGACGCTCACAGAACTCAAATACATCGTCGCCGTCGCGCGGGAAAAGCATTTCGGCCGCGCGGCCGAGGCCTGCTTCGTGTCCCAGCCGACGCTGTCCGTGGCCATCAAGAAGCTCGAGGACGAACTCGAGGTCAAGCTGTTCGAGCGCAGCGCCAACGAGGTGTCGGTCACGCCGCTGGGCGAGGAAATCGTCCGCCAGGCGCAGAGCGTGCTGGAGCAGGCCGCGGCGATCAAGGAGATCGCCAAGCGCGGCAAGGACCCGCTGGCGGGCCCGCTGCGGCTGGGCGTGATCTACACCATCGGGCCCTACCTGCTGCCCGACCTGGTGCGCCAGGCCATCGCGCGCACCCCGCAGATGCCGCTGATGCTGCAGGAGAACTTCACCGCCAGGCTGCTGGAGATGCTGCGCACCGGCGAGATCGACTGCGCCGTGCTGGCCGAGCCGTTCCCGGACACCGGCCTGGCGATCGCGCCGCTGTACGACGAACCCTTCCTGGTCGCCGTGCCGACCACGCATCCGCTGGCCGAGCTCAAGGCGGTGAAGGCCGAGGAGCTGAAGAAGGAGACCATGCTGCTGCTCGGGACGGGCCACTGCTTCCGCGACCACGTGCTGGAGGTCTGCCCCGAATTCGCGCGCTTCTCCAGCGATGCCGAAGGCATCCGCAAGAGCTTCGAGGGCTCCTCGCTGGAAACGATCAAGCACATGGTCGCCGCCGGCATGGGCATCACGCTGGTGCCGCGCCTGTCGGTCCCGAAGGACGCCCTGGCCGCGAAGCCGAAGCGGCGCAACGACGACCAGGCCTTCGTCAAGTACATCCCCTTCGAAGGCGACCCGCCCAGCCGGCGCGTGGTGCTGGCCTGGCGGCGCAGCTTCACGCGCTACGAGGCGGTCGCCGCCTTGCGCAACGCCATCTACGCCTGCGAACTTCCGGGCGTGAAGAGACTGTCATGAGAGAAACGAGCCCCGTCCCCGCCGACAAGCCGTACCAGCCCGGCATCTTCGAAGGCGTCCCGCCCGTGGCGCGCTTCGTCCTGTTCAACCTGAGCGACCCGAAGGTGGACGCCGCGGCCATCCGCGAAGCGCTCACCCGCCTCACGCCGCTGGTGGACGGCAGCGACGTCGTGGTCGGCATCGGGCCGTCGCTGGCGAAGGCGCTCGGCGCCGACATCCCGAACCTGCACGAATTCCCCGACTTCTCGCGCGGCGACATCAAGGTGCCGGTCACGCCCGGCACGCTCTGGTGCTGGATGCGCGGCTCCGACCTCGGCGACCTGCTGCACGTCACGCGCAAGGTGCAGAAGGCCCTGGCCCCGGCCTTCACCGTGCGGCACGCCGTCGACGCGTTCCGGCACGCCTACAAGGAGGGCGGCCACGGCCACGACCTCACCGGTTTCGAGGACGGCACCGAGAACCCGACGGGCGAGGCCGCGGAGGAGGCGGCGTTCGCCCATGGCCTGGGCGAAGGCGTGGACGGCTCCAGCTACGTCGCCGTGCAGCAGTGGGTGCACGACCTGGACGCTTTCGAGGCGCTGGGTGACGAGGAGCGCGACCACCATTTCGGCCGCCGCCTCTCCGACAACGAGGAGATCGACGACGCGCCCGAAACCGCGCACGTCAAGCGCACCGCGCAGGAGAGCTTCGATCCGCCGGCGTTCGTCCTGCGCCGCTCCATGCCCTGGATGCTCAGCATGCAGGCGGGCCTGATGTTCGTGGCATTCGGCAAGTCGCACCAGGCCTTCGAGCAGCAGATGCGGCGGATGGCCGGGCACGAGGACGGCGTGGTGGACGCGCTGTTCTCCATTTCCAAGCCGGTGACCGGTGCGTACTTCTGGTGCCCGCCCATGCGCGAAGGGCGCCTGGACCTGCGGCGCCTGGGCCTCGGCGTGACGTGAGGGACCGGGCCCGGCTCTACCTCGACCTGGTCCGCTGGGACCGCCCGGCGGGCTGGCTGTTGCTGCTGTGGCCCAGCCTGTCCGCGCTGTGGATCGCGGCGGACGGCTTCCCGGGCTGGGACCTGGTCGCGGTGTTCACGCTCGGCACGATCCTGATGCGCAGCGCCGGCTGCTGCGTGAACGACGTGGCCGACCGCGAGTTCGACCGGCACGTGAAGCGCACCGCGCAGCGCCCGGTCACGAGCGGCAGGGTCTCCGTGCGCGAGGCCCTCGTCCTCGGCGCGGTGCTGGCGCTGCTGGCCTTCCTGCTGGTGCTGACGACCAACGCGGCGACCATCGCCTGGTCGTTCGCGGCCCTCGCCATCGCGATCGCCTATCCGTACGCGAAGCGCTTCGTCTCCATGCCGCAGGCGGTGCTGGGCGTCGCGTTCAGTTTCGGCATCCCCATGGCGTTCGCCGCCGTGCGCGGTGAAGTGCCGCTGCTCGCCTGGGGGCTGCTGCTCGGCAACCTGTTCTGGGTGCTGGCCTACGACACCGAGTACGCCATGGTGGACCGCGACGACGACCTGCGCATCGGGATCAAGACTTCGGCGATCACCCTGGGGAAGGCGGACGTGCCGGTGGTGATGGCCTGCTATGCCGTGGCCATCGGCGCCTGGGCGGTCGTGATGACGGGGCGGATCCCGGCGTGGGTCGTGGGCCTGGCCGTCGCCGGCGCGGCGGCCCAGGCGCTCTGGCACTTCACGCTGATCCGCGGCCGCACGCGGGAGGGCTGCTTCCGGGCCTTCCGCCTGAACCACTGGGTGGGATTCGCCCTGTTCGCCGGCACGGCGGTGGGCTACGCGATCGCCTGAGGGCTACTTCCCGAACTCGTCGCCCAGCTGGCCGGCCCGCTCGCACGCGGCATGCAAGGCCCTCACGAACGACGCCTTCACCTGGTCTCCTTCCAGGGACGTGAGGGCCGCATACGTGGTGCCGCCCTTCGACGTCACCCGCTCGCGGAGGGTTTCCAGCGGATCGGCGGAGGCCCGCGCCAGCTCCGAAGCTCCCGCGAAGGTGGCGATGGCCAACCGGCGCGCCTGTTGCGCCGACAGTCCCATCTCCGTGCCGGCCTGCACCATCGCTTCGAGGAAATAGAAGACGTAGGCGGGGCCGGAGCCGGAGAGCGCGGTGACCGCGTCGAGATGCTGCTCCTCGGCCACCCAGAGGTGTTCGCCCGTCGTGGCGATCACCCGCTCGACGCGCGCCTTGTCCGCCTGGGCCACGGCGGGGCGTGCGTACAGGGCGGTCATGCCCTTGCCGACCAGCGCCGGCGTGTTCGGCATCGATCGCACGATGCGTTCGGTGCCCAGCCAGGCGGCCATGCTGCCGGAGCGGATGCCGGCGGCGACGCTCAGGTGCAGCGCCTGTTGCACGTGCGCGCGCGCGGCTTCGGCCGCGTCGCGGAAGGTCTGCGGCTTCACGGCCCAGACCACCAGGGCCGCGCGGGACAGGGCCGCATCCGCCTGCGCCTGCGCCTGCACGCCGAACTGCTGCGCGAGGCGCTCGCGTGCTTCGGCGACCGGCTCGACCACCTGCACGTCCGCGGCGGGCAGGCCCTGCTTCAGGAGGCCGCCGATGATGGCGCTGGCCATGTTGCCGCCGCCGATGAAGGCGATCCGTTCGTTCGTCTGCGTCATGGGGATTCCAGGTATTCGAAGGCTGCGAATTGCGTGACCTGCCGGGCGCTGAAGTTGTCCTCGCTGACCACCACCAGCGTGCGCCGGCCGTTCGGCAGGCGCGGGCCCCAGCACATGCCCTCCGTATTGTCGAGGAGCGACAGGCCCAGGTGCGCGAAGTCGGCGACCAGCCGCTTGGGCGCGGGATGGTAGCTGCCTTCGCGCAGGCGCTCCAGCGCGAGCGTGTCGCTGCCGGAACGCGTATCGATTTCGTACAGCCGCAACGAATTGCCGGCACCCATGCTGTAGGCGCGCTCGAGCACCAGCATGCGTGCGCCGTCCAGCATCAGGACCTCGCTGATGCCGTTGTCCGCGTATCCGCCCGGCACCACGGGCGGCAGGGGCACCGCATCCGGCAGGTACGCGACCTGCCGGACGGCGCGGCCGCTGGAGAGGTCGAAGGCGGTGAGGCGGCACGGGCCGCCGGGGCGCCCTACGCCGGGCTCGGGCCCGTCCTGGTGCAGCGGGCCCTCCATGGCGGCCCAGGCGAAGCGCGCATCGGGCGTGAGCGCCAGTCCCTCCAGGGCCTGGTTGACGCGCGCCCCCGTCCCCGGACGGGTGAACTGCAGCAGGGCAGGGACCGGAAGGTCGCGCACATGGGTGCCGTCCAGGCGGGCTTCGCGCACGGTCGGCGGCTGGTGGACCCGTTCTTCGCCTTCGCTGCACCACAGGACGCCCCGCCCGCCCGGCAACAGGCGCATGCCTTCCGGGTCCACGACTTCGCCGCCGGCGCGCCGCGGCGGGAAGGGCTGGCCGTTCGCCTGCAGCAGCGTGACGGACTCCGTCACCTCGACGACCAGGGTCGCGGCGGAGAGCGTGACGGCGAGCCGGTAGAACCGGGCCGGTTGCAGCTCGGAACGGTCGTCGCTCAGGGCCACCCACGCGCCGGTGGCCGGGTCGTGATCGATCGCCGAGAGGCCACCGACCGTGGTCCCCTGCACGCGCAGCCCGTGCGGCAGGCGCGTCTCTGCCAGCAGGCGCAGGCGGCTGGGCCCGGAGGGCACCGCGGGCGCGTCCTGGCGCGGCATGCAGCCCATGGCCGACAGCACGCAGGCCGCGCCGCCGGCGCGCAGGACGGCCCGCCGCGACGGCAGGGCGGGCGAAGGAGGAAGGGCCATGGAGGCGGCAGTCTAGCGCCCGCCCCCGCGCCCATGCGTTACGCTGCCGGCCCATGAGATACGTTCTTGCCCTCGACCAGGGGACGACCTCGTCGCGCGCGATCGTCTTCGACGCCGCCGGCCAGGTGGTGACCCTGGCGCAACGTGAGTTCGCGCAGATCTTCCCGCAGCCGGGCTGGGTGGAGCATGACGCCCGCGAGATCTGGGCGACCCAGCACGCGGTGGCGCTGGAAGCCATCGAGAAGGCCGGCGGCGCGGCCACCATCGCCGCCATCGGCATCACGAACCAGCGCGAGACGACGCTCCTGTGGGATCGCGCCACCGGTGAACCGGTCGCCAACGCGATCGTCTGGCAGGACCGCCGCACGGCCACGCGCTGCGACGAACTGCGCGCCCGCGGGCATGCCGCCCGGGTGCAGCAGAAGACCGGCCTGGTGATCGATGCGTACTTCGCCGGCACCAAGCTGGAATGGCTTCTCGACAACGTGCCGGGCGCGCGGGCGCGTGCCGAGGCCGGCGAGCTGGCCTTCGGCACCATCGACAGCTGGCTGGTCTGGAAGCTCACCGGCGGCCGCGTGCATGCCACCGACGCCAGCAACGCCTCGCGCACGATGTTGTTCAACCTGCGCACCGGCGCGTGGGACGACGAACTGCTGAAGCTCCTGCGCGTGCCGCGCGCGGTGCTGCCAGAGGTCGTCGCGTCCAGCGGGCTGGTCGCGACCACCGACGCCACCGTGCTGGGGACCGAACTGCCGATCGCCGGTATCGCGGGCGACCAGCAGGCCGCCACCTTCGGCCAGACCTGCTGGTCGCCCGGCATGGCCAAGAACACCTATGGCACCGGTTGCTTCATGCTGATGAACACCGGCGGCCAGCGCGTGACCAGCCGCAACCGCCTGCTCACCACGGTGGGTTGGCGCGGCCCGGACGGCCCGACCAACCTGGCGTATTGCCTGGAAGGCAGCGTCTTCATGGCGGGCGCCACCGTGCAGTGGCTGCGCGACGGATTGCAGCTGATCCAGTCGGCACCGGAAGTCGAGTCGCTGGCGGCGCAGGTGGAAGACACCGGCGACGTGTATCTCGTGCCCGCCTTCGCCGGTCTCGGCACCCCCGACTGGGACGGGCATGCCCGGGGCACCCTCGTGGGCATGACGCGCGGCACGTCGCGGGCGCACATCGCCCGCGCGGCGCTCGAGGCCATCGCACTGCAGTCGGCCGACGTGTTCGCGGCGATGTCGCGCGACGCTGGCATTCCGCTGACGGAGCTGCGCGTGGACGGGGGCGCTTCGCGCAACAATCTGCTCATGCAGATGCAAGCGGATTTCCTGGGCGTGCCGGTGGTGCGGCCCCAGGTCACGGAAACGACGGCGCTCGGCGCCGCCTACCTGGCGGGGCTGGCGACCGGCTTCTGGGCCGACCCCGCCGAGATCGGGAGGCAGTGGAAGGTGGACCGCCGGTTCGAACCCCGGCTGTCGGAGCGGGAACGCGTGGCCAAGCTCGCGCGCTGGCGCGAAGCGGTCGAGCGCGCGAAAGGCTGGACCCGCACTTGAACGATTCCTCGACGCAGAGCGCCGCCCCGACGCGGCGCGAAGACCTGCTGGCGCGCCTGGCGCAGGGCGGGACCTGGGACCTGGCCGTGGTGGGTGGCGGCGCCACCGGCCTGGGCGTGGCGCTCGATGCCGCCGCGCGCGGGCTGAAGGTGGTGCTGCTGGAATCGCACGACTTCGCCAAGGGCACATCGTCGCGCGCGACCAAGCTCGTGCACGGCGGCGTGCGCTACCTGGCGCAGGGCAACATCGGCCTGGTGCGCGAGGCGCTGCAGGAGCGCACGACGCTGCTGAAAAACGCACCGCACCTCGCGCAGCCGCTGGCCTTCGTGATGCCTTCGTACAAGCTGTGGGAGACGCCCTTCTACGGCGCGGGGCTCAAGATGTACGACGCGCTGGCGGGGGCCGCCGGCCTCGGCCGCACGGAGTTCCTGAGCCGGCGGCAGACGCTCGCCTGCCTGCCCACGGCCCGGCCGGACGGCCTCAAGGGCGGGGTCAAGTACTGGGACGGGCAGTTCGACGACGCCCGCCTCGCGCTGGCGCTCGCGCGCACGGCGGCCGCACGCGGTGCCCTGCTAGTGAACTACTGCGCCGTGACCGGCTTGCTGCACACGGGCGGCAAGCTGGCCGGCGTGAACTGCCGCGACGCGGAGACGGGACGCGAATTCACGGTGCGCGCACGCTGCGTAGTCAATGCCACCGGGGTCTGGGTCGACGAGCTGCGCCGGCAGGACGGCGTGGCCGCCGGCCGCAAGGTCGAGCCGATGGTGGCGCCCAGCCAGGGCGTGCACGCCGTGGTCGACCGCGAATTCCTGCCCAGCGACCACGCGCTGATGGTCCCGAAGACCTCGGACGGCCGGGTGCTGTTCGGCGTGCCCTGGATGGGCAAGCTTATCCTGGGGACGACCGACACGCCGCGTGGCGACCTCGCCCGCGAGCCGCGGCCCTTTCGCGAGGAGCTGGACTTCATCCTCGGCGAATCCGCCCGCTACCTGGTCCGTGCGCCCCGCCGGGAGGACATCCGCAGTCTCTGGGTGGGCCTCCGCCCCCTGGTCAAGCCGGTGGGCGACGACGCCGAGACCACCAAGTCGCTCAGCCGGGAGCACACCGTCCTGGTGAGCAAGACCGGGCTGGTCACGGTGACCGGCGGCAAGTGGACCACCTACCGGGCCATGGCCGAGGATGTGCTGGAGAAATGCTTCACCGCCGGCCTGCTGGAGCGGACTCCTGCGGGAGTGACTGCCAACTTGCGGCTGGTCGGGGCGCCTCCGGCCGAGGCGCAGCCGATGTCCATCAGTGCGGCACCGGGCCTGCACCTGTACGGCGCCGAGGCCGGCGAGGTGGCGGCGATCCGGGGCGACCGGCACCTGGGCGGCGGGCTGACGGTCGCGATGGTCCGCTTCGCCGCCCGGCACGAGTACGCCCGGACCGTGGAAGACGTCCTGGCCCGCCGCATCCGCCTGCTGTTCCTCGATGCCGCCCAGGCGGCCGCGCTGTCGGCCGAGGTGGGCGCGATCCTGCTGGAGGAAACCGGCATCGACCCGCAGGCGGCGGCGTTCCGGGAACTGGCGCAGACCTACGTGCGCATGCCCGCCTGAGCGGGTTCGTGTAGGAGGCGTTTGACAAACGCCCTCCTTCTGCCATAATCGCGGGCTCGCCTTTTTGGGCGAGCTTCTACCCATTCGAAGCCACCGGCCGGCCAGGCCGCCGGGGGCGACGACGGGACCAAGACTGCCCCGATGTCCTGATGGATCGTCCATCAGGGTGCGTTCGGGACAAGTTGGGAACCAACGAAATGATCCAGACTGAATCTCGGCTCGAAGTCGCCGACAACACCGGCGCGAAGTCCGTCCTTTGCATCAAGGTGCTCGGGGGCTCCAAGCGTCGCTACGCCAGCGTCGGCGACGTCATCAAGGTGAGCATCAAGGAAGCCGCTCCGCGGGGTCGCGTCAAGAAGGGCGAGATCTACAGCGCAGTGGTGGTCCGCACCGCCAAGGGCATCCGCCGCGGCGATGGCTCCCTCATCAAGTTCGACGGCAACGCCGCCGTGCTGCTCAACAACAAGCTGGAGCCCATCGGCACCCGCATCTTCGGCCCGGTCACGCGCGAGCTGCGTACCGAGAAGTTCATGAAGATCGTGTCGCTGGCCCCGGAAGTCCTGTAAGGAACCCGCCAATGAACAAGATCGTGAAGGGTGACGAAGTCATCGTCCTGGCCGGCAAGGACAAGGGCAAGCGCGGCCGCGTCACGCTGCGCAAGGACGACCAGTACCTGGTCGTCGAGGGCATCAACCTGGTGAAGAAGCACACCAAGCCCAATCCGCTGAAGGGCACCACCGGCGGCATCGTGGAAAAGGCCATGCCGATCCACCAGTCGAACGTGGCGATCTTCAACTCCGCCACCGGCAAGGCTGACCGCGTGGGCATCAAGGTCGACGGCAACAAGCGCTCGCGCGTGTTCAAGTCGTCCGGCGACGAAATCAAGGTGGCCTGACCATGTCCCGTTTCCAAGAACACTATCGCACCAAGGTCGTGCCGCAGCTGACCGAGAAGTTCGGCTACAAGTCGCCGATGCAGGTGCCGCGCATCACCAAGATCACGCTGAACATGGGCGTGAGCGAGGCCGTGGCGGACAAGAAGGTCATGGACAACGCCGTGGGCGACCTGACCAAGATCGCCGGCCAGAAGCCCGTCGTGACCAAGGCCAAGAAGGCCATCGCCGGCTTCAAGATCCGCGAAGGCCAGGCCATCGGCTGCATGGTCACCCTGCGCGGCGCGCGCATGTACGAATTCCTGGACCGTTTCGTCACCGTGGCCCTGCCGCGCGTGCGGGACTTCCGTGGCGTCAGCGGCCGGGCCTTCGACGGCCGCGGCAACTACAACATCGGCGTCAAGGAACAGATCATCTTCCCGGAGATCGAGTACGACAAGGTCGACGCGCTGCGCGGCCTGAACATCTCCATCACCACCACGGCCAAGACCGACGACGAGTGCAAGGCGCTGCTCGCGGGCTTCCGTTTCCCGTTCAAGAACTGAAGGTGCATCGTGGCTAAAACTGCTTTGATCCAACGCGAACTCAAGCGTGACAAGCTGGTCGCCCAGTACGCCAACAAGATGGCGGAACTCAAGGCGATCATCAGCGATGCCAAGAAGAGCGACGAGGAGCGCATGGCCGCACGCCAGGCGCTGCAGAAGCTCCCGCGCAACGCCAACCCGACGCGCCAGCGCAACCGCTGCGAGCTGACGGGCCGCGCGCGTGGCACCTTCCGCCAGTTCGGCATCACCCGCCACAAGGTGCGCGAGATGGCCTTCACCGGCGACATCCCGGGCATCGTCAAGGCCAGCTGGTAAGCCGGGCGAGGAGAGACAGATATGAGCATGAGTGATCCCATCTCCGACCTGCTGACGCGTATCCGTAACGCGCAGATGGTCTCCAAGGCGACCGTGAGCGTGCCCTCTTCCAAGGTGAAGGTGGCCATCGCCCAGGTGCTGAAGGACGAGGGTTACATCGACGGCTTCCAGGTGAAGAGCGAGAACGGCAAGTCCGAGCTCGAGATCGCCCTGAAGTACTACGCCGGCCGTCCGGTGATCGAGCGTATCGAGCGCGTCAGCCGCCCCGGCCTGCGCGTCTACAAGGGCCGCGACGCCATTCCCCAGGTCATGAACGGCCTGGGCGTGGCGATCGTCACCACGCCGAAGGGCGTGATGACGGACCGCAAGGCGCGCGCTACCGGTGTCGGTGGCGAAGTGCTGTGCTACGTCGCCTAAGGGAAGGATAGAGAAATGTCCCG
Source organism: Ramlibacter pallidus (assembly GCF_015070875.1). Lineage (GTDB taxonomy): Bacteria > Pseudomonadota > Gammaproteobacteria > Burkholderiales > Burkholderiaceae_C > Ramlibacter > Ramlibacter pallidus. The sequence continues at coordinate 433,190 of NZ_JADDIV010000002.1, read as the reverse complement.
AGTCGGAAAAATGCCCGTCACCGTCCCCCAGGGCGTGGACGTGGCGATCAAGGATGACCAGATCAGCGTGAAGGGCAAGGGCGGTTCGCTCACCCTGGCGCAGAACGAACTGGTGAAGGTGACCAACGAAGGCGGCAAGCTGACTTTCGCGGCCGCCAACGAATCGCGCGAAGCCAACGCCATGAGCGGCACCATGCGCCAGCTGGTGAACAACATGGTCAACGGCGTGACCGCCGGCTTCGAGAAGAAGCTGTCGCTGGTCGGCGTGGGCTACAAGGCCACGGCGCAAGGCAACAAGCTGAACCTGGCGGTGGGCTTCTCCCACCCCGTGAACATCGAAATGCCCGCGGGCATCACGGTGGCCACCCCGACCCCGACGGAAATCGTGGTCAAGGGCGCCGACCGCCAGCGCGTGGGCCAGCTGGCCGCCGAGATCCGGGCTGTTCGTCCGCCTGAGCCCTACAAGGGCAAGGGCATCCGCTACGCGGACGAAAAGATCGTGATCAAAGAGACCAAGAAGAAGTAAGGAGCATGACGATGTTGACCAAGAAGGAACAGCGTCTGCGCCGTGCGAAGCAGACGCGCATCCGCATCGCCCAGCAGGGCACGGCTCGCCTGACGGTGAACCGCACCAACCTGCACATCTACGCGACGCTGATCTCGGACGACGGCTCCAAGGTGCTGGCCACGGCCTCCACCGTCGAAGCCGACCTGCGCAAGGAACTCGGCGGTGCCGGCAAGGGCGCCACCGTCGCCGCCGCGCAGAACGTGGGCAAGCGCATCGCCGAGAAGGCGAAGGCCGCCGGCGTCGAGAAGGTGGCGTTCGACCGCGCGGGTTTCGCGTACCACGGCCGCGTCAAGGCGCTGGCCGAAGCGGCCCGCGAAGCCGGCCTGCAGTTCTAACGGACACGGAAAGACGACATGGCAAAGATTCAAGCTAACCGTCAGGGTGACGGTCCGGAAGACGGCCTCAAAGAGAAGATGATCGCGGTGAACCGCGTGACCAAGGTGGTGAAGGGCGGCCGGATCCTCGGTTTCGCGGCGCTCACCGTGGTCGGCGACGGCAACGGCAAGGTCGGCATGGGCAAGGGCAAGTCCAAGGAAGTGCCCGCCGCCGTGCAGAAGGCGATGGAAGAAGCCCGCCGCAACATGACCAGCGTGTCGCTCAAGAACGGCACCCTGCACCACATGGTGCTGGGCCAGCACGGCGCCGCCCGCGTCATGATGGCGCCGGCCCCGAAGGGTACCGGCATCATCGCCGGCGGCCCGATGCGCGCCGTGTTCGAAGTCATGGGCATCACGGACATCGTGGCCAAGAGCCACGGTTCGACGAACCCGTACAACATGGTCCGCGCCACGTTCGACGCGCTGAGGAACTCCACGACCCCGGGTCAGGTGGCGGCCAAGCGCGGCAAGTCGGTCGAAGACATCTTCGCCGCCTGAGGAGAAACACGATGGCCAACAACCAACAGCAAAAGACCGTGAAGGTCCAGCTGGTCCGCAGCCCGATCGGCACCAAGGAATCGCATCGCGCGACCGTCCGCGGCCTGGGCCTGCGCAAGCTGAACTCGACGAGCGAGCTGGAAGACACGCCCGCGGTGCGCGGCATGATCAACAAGGTCGACTACCTGGTGAAGGTGCTCTGACATGGAACTCAATACCATCAAGCCGGCGGACGGCTCGAAGAAGCCGCGCCGCCGCGTCGGCCGCGGCATCGGCTCCGGCCTGGGCAAGACCGCCGGTCGCGGCCACAAGGGCCAGAAGTCCCGCGCGGGCGGCTACCACAAGGTCGGTTTCGAAGGCGGCCAGATGCCGCTGCAGCGCCGCCTGCCCAAGCGTGGCTTCAAGTCGCAGAACCTCAAGTTCAACGACGAAGTCACCCTGGGCGACCTGGAAAAGCTCGGCGCCGCCGAAGTGGACCTGCTGACGCTCAAGGGTGCCAAGCTGGTCGGCCAGAACGTGAAGAACGTCAAGGTCATCAAGTCGGGCGAGCTGACCAAGAAGGTCAAGCTCACCGGCATCGGTGCGACCGCGGGTGCCAAGGCTGCCATCGAGGCGGCCGGCGGCTCCTTGGCCTGAAACGACTGAAAGGCGTCCGTGGCAACTAGCGCAGCCCAGATCGCGAAGACCGGCAAGTTCGGCGACCTGCGTCGCCGGCTGGTGTTCCTGCTGCTCGCCCTGGTGGTCTACCGCATCGGCGCGCACATTCCCGTGCCCGGCATCAACCCGGACCAGCTCGCGCAGCTGTTCAAGGGCCAGCAGGGCGGCATCCTGAGCCTGTTCAACATGTTCTCGGGTGGCGCGCTGAGCCGGTTCACGGTGTTCGCGCTGGGGATCATGCCGTACATCTCGGCTTCCATCATCATGCAGCTGCTCACCTACGTGGTCCCCACGTTCGAGCAGATGAAGAAGGAAGGCGAGGCCGGGCGCCGCAAGATCACGCAGTACACGCGCTACGGCACGCTGGCCCTCGCCATCTTCCAGAGCCTCGGCATCGCCATGGCGCTGGAGGGTTCCGCCGGCCTGGTGATGAACCCGGGCTTCGGCTTCCGCATGACGGCGGTCGTGAGCCTGACGGCCGGCACCATGTTCCTGATGTGGCTGGGAGAGCAGATCACGGAGCGCGGCCTGGGCAACGGGATCTCGATCCTGATCTTCGCCGGCATCGCGGCGGGGCTGCCTTCCGCCATCGGCGGGCTGCTGGAGCTGGTGCGCACCGGCGCGATGGGACCGCTCGTGGCGATCTTCATCGTGCTGACCGTGGCCCTGGTGACCTACTTCGTGGTGTTCGTGGAACGCGGCCAGCGCAAGATCCTGGTCAACTACGCGCGCCGCCAGGTGGGCAACAAGGTCTACGGCGGCCAGTCGTCGCACCTGCCGCTGAAGCTGAACATGGCCGGCGTGATCCCGCCGATCTTCGCCAGCTCGATCATCCTGCTGCCCGCCACCGTGGTCAGCTGGTTCTCGACCGGCGATAGCATGCGTTGGCTGAGGGACATTGCGTCCACGCTGAGTCCCGGCCAGCCGATCTATGTCATGCTTTACGCTGCAGCGATCGTCTTCTTCTGCTTCTTCTATACGGCGTTGGTCTTCAACAGCCGCGAGACGGCGGACAACCTGAAGAAGAGCGGCGCGTTCGTCCCCGGCATCCGCCCGGGCGAACAGACGGCCAAGTACATCGACAAGATCCTGGCGCGCCTGACGCTCGCCGGCGCGATCTACATCACCTTCGTGTGCCTGCTGCCGGAGTTCCTGATCCTGAAGTACAACGTGCCGTTCTACTTCGGCGGGACCTCGCTGCTGATCATCGTGGTGGTCACGATGGACTTCATGGCGCAGGTGCAGAACTACCTGATGAGCCAGCAGTACGAATCGCTGCTGAAGAAGGCCAACTTCAAGACGTCGCTTGGCGGCTGATTTAGAGATTTAGGAGAAAGAACATGAGAGTTTCGGCTTCCGTCAAGAAGATCTGCCGCAACTGCAAGATCATCCGCCGCAAGAACGTCGTGCGCGTGATCTGCACGGACCCGCGCCACAAGCAGCGCCAGGGCTGAGAGAGATTTAGAGGAACGACATGGCACGTATTGCTGGCATCAACATCCCGCCGCACCAACACGCCGAAATCGGCCTGACGGCGATCTTCGGCATCGGCCGCACGCGCGCTCGCCTGATCTGCGAAGCGACGGGCATCCCCTATTCCAAGAAGGTGAAGGACCTGACCGACGCCGACCTGGAAAAGATCCGCGACCAGATCGCCCAGTTCACCATCGAGGGTGACCTGCGCCGCGAAACGACGATGAACATCAAGCGTCTGATGGACATCGGCTGCTACCGCGGCTTCCGTCACCGCCGCGGCCTGCCCATGCGCGGCCAGCGCACCCGCACCAATGCCCGCACCCGCAAGGGTCCGCGCAAGGCGGCGCAGGCGCTGAAGAAGTAACAAGTACCTGGGGTCGGACCAAGAAGCGCCCGGCGCGACTACCCCGACCCCTCACTTCGAGAAAGACAAGACATGGCCAAGGCTCCTGCCAACAACGCCGCGCAGCGTGTGCGCAAGAAGGTTCGCAAGAACGTGTCGGACGGCGTCTGCCACGTGCACGCGTCCTTCAACAACACGATCATCACGATCACCGACCGCCAGGGCAATGCCCTGTCCTGGGCGTCCTCCGGCGGCCAGGGTTTCAAGGGCTCGCGCAAGTCGACCCCGTTCGCCGCGCAGGTGGCTTCGGAAGTGGCTGGCCGTGCCGCCATGGAGCAGGGCATCAAGAACCTGGACGTCGAAATCCGCGGCCCCGGCCCGGGCCGTGAATCGTCCGTGCGTGCGCTCGCCGCGCTGGGCATCCGCATCACGTCGATCTCCGACGTGACGCCGGTCCCGCACAACGGCTGCCGCCCGCAGAAGCGTCGTCGCATCTAAGCTGATTTGTTGAAGCCCACCGCCGGCGACGCATGCGCTGCCGGCTCCCGCGGCAACAGGCCGCGGTAGTCATTTGAAGGATAGAGAAAGTGGCACGTTACCTCGGCCCCAAGGCCAAACTCTCCCGCCGTGAAGGCACCGACCTGTTCCTGAAAAGCGCCCGCCGCGCCATCAGCGACAAGGCCAAGTTCGACTCCAAGCCCGGCCAGCACGGCCGCACTTCCGGCCAGCGCACGTCCGACTTCGGCCTGCAGCTGCGCGAGAAGCAGAAGGTCAAGCGCATGTACGGCGTGCTGGAAAAGCAGTTCCGCCGCTACTTCGAGGAAGCCGACCGCCGCAAGGGCAACACCGGCGCCAACCTGCTGTTCCTGCTGGAGTCCCGGCTGGACAACGTGGTGTACCGCATGGGCTTCGGCTCCACCCGCGCCGAAGCACGCCAGCTGGTGAGCCACAAGGCCATCACCGTGAACGGCAAGCCGCTGAACATCCCGTCGTACCTGGTCAAGCCGGGCGACGTGATCGCCGTGCGCGAGAAGTCCAAGAAGCAGAACCGCGTGGTCGAGGCCCTGCAGCTGGCGACCCAAGTCGGCATCCCCGCCTGGATCGAAGTGAACGTCGACAAGGCGGAAGGCACCTTCAAGAAGGTCCCGGACCGCGACGAATTCGGCGCCGACATCAACGAATCGTTGATCGTCGAACTGTATTCGCGCTAAGGCGCATGAAGGGCGGCGCCGCCGGTGCGGCACCGCCCTCGCCCCGTTTCATTCCCCACGCCGGGCACGGCGATGGGACCCCAGCCTTACCGGTGTAACGAGCCGGGGGTATTGAGAGGAAAGTCCTGCATGCAAACCAACCTGCTGAAACCCAAGTCCATCAACGTGGAACAGCTTGGCACCAACCGTGCCAAGGTGACCCTGGAGCCTTTCGAGCGCGGCTACGGCCACACGCTCGGCAACGCGCTGCGCCGGGTCCTGCTCTCGTCGATGGTGGGTTATTCGGCGACGGAAGTGACCATCGCCGGTGTCCTGCACGAGTACTCGTCGATCGACGGCGTGCAGGAAGACGTCGTGGGCATTCTCCTGAACCTCAAGGGCGTGGTGTTCAAGCTCCACAACCGCGACGAGGTGACGCTGTCCCTGCGCAAGGACGGCGAAGGCGTCGTCACGGCCGCCGACATCCAGACCCCGCATGACGTCGAGATCATCAATCCCGACCACGTGATCGCCACGCTGTCGCAAGGCGGCAAGATCGACATGCAGATCAAGGTGGAGAAGGGCCGCGGCTACGTTCCGGGCACGATGCGCCGCTACGGCGACGAGCCGACCAAGTCGATCGGCCGCATCGTCCTGGACGCCTCGTTCTCGCCGGTCAAGCGCGTGAGCTACACGGTCGAAAGCGCCCGCGTGGAGCAGCGTACCGACCTGGACAAGCTGGTCATGGAGATCGAGACCAACGGCGCCATCACGGCGGAAGACGCGGTGCGTGCCTCGGCCAAGATCCTGGTCGAGCAGCTCGCCGTGTTCGCGCAGCTGGAAGGCTCCGAACTGGCCGCGTTCGACGCGCCGGTGCAGCGCAGCTCGCAGCAGTTCGACCCGATCCTGCTGCGCCCGGTCGACGAGCTCGAGCTCACCGTCCGCTCCGCCAACTGCCTGAAGGCCGAGAACATCTATTACATCGGTGACCTGATCCAGCGCACCGAGAACGAGCTGCTCAAGACCCCGAACCTGGGTCGCAAGTCGCTCAACGAAATCAAGGAAGTGCTCGCTTCGCGCGGCCTGACCCTTGGCATGAAACTGGAATCCTGGCCGCCCGCCGGCCTGGATAAAAGGTAATCGTGGGACAGACCAGGAGCGCGTAGCGCGCTGCTCTGTCCTCGACTGATTAGTTAAACACTGGTGAACTGGCAGTACCTGACACGGCTGCCTTTCAGATAAGGAAAGGAACACACCATGCGCCACGGACACGGACTCCGCAAACTCAATCGCACCAGCGAGCACCGCCTCGCCATGCTGCGCAACATGATGAATTCGCTGATCGAGCACGAGGTCATCAAGACCACCGTGCCGAAGGCGAAGGAACTGCGCCGCGTGATCGAACCGATGCTGACGCTCGGCAAGGAACCCACGCTGTCGAACAAGCGCCTGGCGTTCGACCGCCTGCGCAACCGCGACAACGTGACGAAGCTGTTCAACGAACTCGGCCCGCGCTACCAGACCCGTCCGGGCGGGTACACGCGCATCCTGAAGATGGGCTTCCGCGTCGGCGACAACGCGCCGATGGCGCTGGTCGAACTGGTGGACCGCCCCGAGCCGACGGAAGCCGCTGGCAACGAGCAAGCCGCAGCCGAATAAGCTATACTTCCCCCTCTGACGCGCGGTGGAGCAGCCTGGTAGCTCGTTGGGCTCATAACCCAAAGGTCGCAAGTTCAAATCTTGCCCGCGCAACCACATTGAGACGCCCACTTTCGAGTGGGCGTTTTTCCTTGTGACCATGAATGGCGTGTTCTGCGATAAGGTGGAGGCTGTCTCCGCCGGACCGACCGCCATGCACCCAGACGACATCTACGCCCTCACGCCCCTCGGCGAGAGTGAGCTGCACAGCAGCGCCACCAGCCTGACGCCGGCACAGCTCGATCTGCTCGTGCGCTTCGACGGCGTGCTCAGCTACCAGCAGGTGGTCGACGGCATGCAGCCCGAGGCACGCAAGAGCGCCGGGGCGATGTTGACCGCGCTGCAGATGCGCAACCTGGTCAAGCTTGCGGAGCCGGACCCCTTCACCGCGCAGTGGAACGCCGACGTGCAGCGCCTGAGCCGCAACGTGGGCGACGCCGAGGTCGATACCAGCCTTGCATCGTTGCAGCGCAGCGGGTTCTTCGTGCAGATCGCGCGGCCGCGGGCGGCGCCGGTGCGCGCCGCGGACAAGCCCCTGACGGCGATCGTGGTCGAGGACGAAGCCGTGCTCGCGAAGTTCACGACCACGCTCCTCACGCTGCACGGCTTCCAGGTGCGCCAGGCTGGCGACCGTGCGGAGGTCGTCGCCGAGATCCGCCGCCCCCCGATCCCGGACCTGATCCTGCTGGACGTCATGCTCCCGGACGCGGACGGCTTCGACATCCTGCTGCGCGTGCGCCAGCACCCGGCGCTGAAGGACGTGGCGGTGATCATGCTGACCGGCAAGGCCACGCGCGAATCCGTGATCCGCGGCATCTCCCTGGGCGCGGACGGCTACGTCACCAAGCCCTGCACCCCGGACGCACTGATGCGCGCGGTGCGCACCGTCCTTTCCCTGCCGCAGGAAGACGACCCGCTTTCCACCACCTCGGCCGGCCGCAAGAAGATCTAGGGACGCCCAGGGAAAACAAGAACACGCACCCCATGCCCGACCTTTCCGCCTTCCCCATCACCCGCAAGTGGCCGGCGCAGCACCCGGACCGGCTGCAGCTCTATTCGCTTCCCACGCCCAACGGGGTCAAGGTCTCCATCGCGCTGGAGGAGCTCGGAGTGCCGTACGAGGTGCACAAGGTTTCGTTCGACACGAACGACCAGATGTCGCCCGAATTCCTGTCGCTCAATCCGAACAACAAGATCCCGGCGATCCTCGATCCGGCCGGACCCGGAGGAAAGCCGCTCGCGCTGTTCGAGTCCGGCGCCATCCTCGTGTACCTGGCAGAGAAGACCGGGCGGCTGATGGCTCGGGACCCTGGCGCACGCTACGAGACGCTCCAGTGGGTGATGTTCCAGATGGGCGGGATCGGACCCACGTTCGGCCAGCTCGGGTTCTTCCACAAGTTCGCGGGCAAGGACTTCGAGGACAAGCGGCCGCGGGACCGCTACGTGAACGAATCGAAGCGACTGCTTGGCGTGCTGGAGCGGCACCTCCAGGGCCGCGAGTGGATGGTGGAGGACAGCTACGGCATCGCGGACATCGCGATCTTTCCGTGGGTGCGCAACCTCGTGGGCTTCTACGGCGCGGGCGACCTGGTGGGCTTCGATGCGTTCCCCCACGTGCGGCGGGTGCTCGATGCGTTCGTGGCGCGTCCGGCCGTGGCGCGCGGCCTCGACATCCCGAAGCGGGACGCCTGACGGCCGCCGTAGCCTTCCGGAAGCGCGCCGTTCCGAGGAGGAGTACCGGAAATGTGACTCCCGGCGGCTTGTCTTCGCCGGCCCCGTCCGTATGATGGCCCCGCCACAACAACGAGGAGGGTCTCCCCCATGGATTTCAAGCAATCGGTCATCACCTGCCTGAAGGACAAGTACGTCGACTTCAGCGGCCGCGCAGGCCGTCCGGAGTTCTGGTGGTTCGCGCTGTTCACGCTGGTCGTGGGCCTGGTGGTCGGCATGGTCAGCGACATCCTCGCGATGCTGGTGAACCTGGGCCTGGTGCTGCCGTCCCTCGCCGTCGGCGCGCGCCGCCTGCACGACATCGGCAAGAGCGGCTGGTTCCAGCTGCTGTGGTTCATCCCCGTGCTCGGCTGGGCCGTGATGATCTACTTCCTGGTGCAGCCGACCGGTGCGGCCAACCAGTACGGCGAAGGCCCCGCACCCGCGCCCGATGCGCCTACCGCCCTGCCGCCCGGCGCCGTCTGAGCCTGAGCGCCGTCACGGCGAGGAGGCCGTGAAGCGGACCTGCCCCGTGTAGTTGCCTGCCGGCTGCCCGGGCGCAGGGGAATAGCTGAAGCTCCAGGTGGCGCTGCGCAGCGTCACCAGGTTGCTGAACGCGGTGCCGGCCACGTTCACCGCGGGCCCCGTCAGCGTGTTCGGCAGCACCGGCGCGGGCAAGGCGGGGTCGCTCGTGCCCATCACGATCTGCGACATCGGGATCGTGTTCGCGCCGCTGGTGAGCGGCTGCACCACCGTCGCCCGGATGGTCACCTGACCTGCATTGCTGCGCACTTCCACCGGCACGCTGGCCGAGTTCGCCGGGATCGGCAGCGTGCCGTCCCAGTTCACGGTGGTGCTGTTGCCGGGCACCGGCACGACGGCGCCCGGCGGGATGTTCGGGGCGGTGTTCAGCGTGACGGTGTCGACCGTGGTGCTCGCCGTCGGGTACGCGCCGCTGCCGACCCGGAAGAACAGGAACTTCCCGATGTCGATGCGGAAGTCGAGATCCGCGCTGGCGGCGTTCGTGCCCGACCCGCGGTCGGCCGAGGCGAGCGCTGGCGCCAGCGCCAGGACAGCGCAGCAGGCCCGGCGCGCGAGCGGATTCACTTGAACTCCACGTCCACCTTGAAGCTTCCCAGTTCCCAGTCGATCTGGCCCTTGCTCCGGACGGGCAGGGTGATCTCCGGGGGCTTCTGGTTGGCTTCGCCCCGCGGTGCCAGCGGGAGCGTGCGGGTCTGGCCCGGCAGGATGGGCGTGCTCTCGGGCGTCAGGTCGAACCGGAGGCCCTTCGCATCGGTCGATTCGAGGCCGCCTTCCAGCCGCCCGTGCGCATCGCCCTTGTTGGTCACGGTGATCACCGGCGTCGGCTTGCCGTTGACGGACTTCACGCCCACCTGGTTCACCTCGAGCTTCGGCTCCGCGCCGCCGACCTTCACGTACACCGCGAGCGCGATGCGCCCGCTCACCGGCAGGCTGAGGCTGGCGTTGCCGCTCTGGATCTGGGCCTGGTACGCCGGCTCGATGCCCTCGACCGCCAGCATCAGGCGGCACTCCCCGCGCGGGGCTTCCGGCGGAATGTCGATCTGGAAGCGGAAGTTGCTGCGGCCTTGCTGCGGCACGCGCAACGTCCGCCGTTCCAGCGTCACCCAGGGCCGGCAGCTGCCGGGAACGAGTTCGTCGTGGTACGTGATCTGGCCTTCGGGCGAATAGCTCCAGTCCAGGGTGCGCACGGAGACGTCGGTTGCCGTGTTGCCGAGGTTGTGGATGGTGAGCGACTGGCCGATGCGGGCGCCGGCCTTGCCGGCCACTTCGAACCGCGAAGGGGAGATCGCCACCTCGAAGGAGGCCGGGAAGGCGGGCGCGGCTGCGGCCAGGGCAAGGGCCAGCAGGGCGGCGGAGCGCAGGAGGGAAGTCATGGGGAAATCTCGATCTCGAAGTACGACTCGAAGCCGAACGGTTCGTTCGGACGCAATTGCAGTTGTCGCAGGTCCACGTGGAAGGTGAGGTCCAGCCCTTCGGTCATCCACGGACCGGGCACCACGCCGCTCCAGACCAGCCGGCGTTCCCCGGGCATGGCGCTGCCGTCGGCGAAGAGGCCGCTGCCCCGCCATTCGACGCGCAGGCCCGATGGCGAACGCAGGCCGGGAATGGCCGCCGGCACCACGTAGTAGATGCGCGCGGTGCGCCCTGCATGGCGTGCGGTGGACAGCTTGTAGTCCACCCGGCCGAAGCGGACGGTGGCACGGGTGGCGTTGCGGCTGTCCTGCAGCGGCCTGCCGTCCTCGCCGAGCACCACCGGCGCGCGGACGCGGCTGCGCGGCGACGCGCTGTCGTCCAGCCGCTCGACGGCCTGTGCCGCCGTGGCGGCGGCAAGCAACATGGCCATGGCCCACTTCGGGTTCACAGGTTGGTTGCCGTGTAGACCACGCGGCCCTCGTAGGTGCCCGACGGATACAGCGTCGCGTTGTCGTACCGGAAGACCAGCACGTTGCGCATGTTGACGCTCTGCCCCGTCCAGGGGAAGCCCGTGTACACGGTGTACGTGGCCAGCTGCTGCGTGGCCGTCGCGTTGAAGGTGCCGGCCTGGATGTCCTGGCCGGACGGGTCGGTGTTGTACGAGGTCCAGCCGATGGTGGTGAACGGGATGACGGTGGTGCCGCATCCCGATCCGCCCACGCAGGCCAGGCCCTGGGTCGAATCGACGGTCAGCGTCATCGTGTCGGATCCGAAGACCGAAGGCGGCATGCGGGTCGTGACGATGATCTCCACGCCGCCCGCCGGCGACGTGTTGGGGGTGTTGTTGCTGGGGATGCCTGTCACCGGCACGGGGTTCGGCGCCACCGCCGCATTGTTCACCGTGAACCGCACTTCGTTCACCAGGTTGCCGGGCGAGCCGACCTGCAGCGTCACCTCGCGCGGCGTGTCCAGGGGCGTGAACGTGAACACCGCGCCGGCGGGCGCCGCGGCTGCGGCCGCCGCGGCGGCCAACAACCAGCCGCGGGCGCGTTCGACGGTCCGGGACGTGCTCATCCCCGCATCTTAGAGGCCGGTCGCCGTGTACGTCACCGTGGTGGAGTAGACGCCGGCCGGCCAGGTCCCCGGCGTGCCGCCGAGCGCATAGGTCCACGTGCCGGTCAGCAGCGTGTTGGCCGTGAAGTTCGTCGACGCGCAGGCGCCGAGGTTCGCGCCGGGGTGCGGCACGGGGGTGGCTCCGCCGACCGCCACGGTGAAGTTGGCGTTGGTCGGGCCGCCGGCCGGGCCGGTCCAGGCGCCGACCGCGCAGTTGATCGTGGGCGTGGTCGCGTTGGTCCAGGCGAACACGTTCACCGCGGCAGGGTTGGCCAGCGCCGGTGTTGTCGGGGCCGCGCCGCTCCAGTCCACGGCGGTGTTGTTGCCGGTGGCCGGCGTCGTCGGCACGGCCGGAATGGACTTGCCGACCGTCCACGCCAGCGTGTCGACCGCCGCATTGGTCGAACCCACGCGCAGCAGGATCAGCTTGGCCACCGTGACCTGCAGGTTGACGCGGGCCGTGGCCGTGACCGAGCCGGTGCCTGCGGCGTTGTAGCCGTACGTGCTTTCGGCGATCGCGCCGCTCGAGACCACGGCTGCGCCCAGCGCTGTCGCCAGCGCTCCCCAACGAATGTTCTTCATGGTTGCTCCCGTCGCCGGGCCGCGCCCGGCGACACTTGCGCGTTACAGGGTCGTCGCGATGTACGTCACGGTCTGCGACTCGCTGCCGGGCATCGCGCTGGTCAGCGCGGCCGCGGAGACGCCGTACGTCCAGGTGCCGGTGTGCACCGTGTTGCGCGCCAGGCCGGTCGTGGGCGTCGCGCAGGTGGTGTCGCTGCCCGGGTGCTGCAGGCCGCCGGCCAGGGAACTGACGGTCACCGCCGAAGCCGCCAGCGTCGGGAAGGGCGTGCCCACCACGCAGGTCAGCTGCGCGTTGCCGTTGTTGTTGTGCCAGAGGAACGCGTTGACGTTCACGGTGTTCGCCGTGAACACCGGCGCGTTGCCGTCCCACGTGGCGGCCTGGCTGTTGCCCACGGTCGTGGGCAGCGGGCCCGGGGCGGTCTGCACGTCCGGCGTGAGGCCCAGGTTCACGGTCTGCCAGGTCGCGCCGGGAACGCCCACACGCAGCAGGATCAGCTTCGGCGTGGTGACGGTGATCGTCACGCGCGACGTCGCGGTGACGGGGTTGAGCGCGTTCGTCTCGTAGCCGTAGGTGCTTTCCGCGGCAGCTTGCTGCGCGGCGAACAGCATCACGGTGCCGACGGCTGCGGCGATCGCCTTCATCTTGGTCTTCATGGTCTTTCCTTCCAACGATTTGTCAAACAACGAAATGGACCCGCATGGCCGCTGCCCCGCTGGGTCGGATGGTCCACATGCTCATTCCCCCACCCGCACCACGGGGATGCGGGGGTTGGCCTGACCACGCAGCGGGACATCGATGCTCACGGCCTGTTCCGACGACGCGCCCCAGGGCAGCGGCACGGTTTCGAGCGTGAGCGTCAGCTGGTGGCGTCCCGTGCCCACCAGCGGAAATGCGAACCGGCCTTGCCGGTCGGTCGTCGTGCGATAGCGGCCGTCGATCACGACCTCCACGTTCGGCACGCCGGCTTCGCCGGACGACTGCTCGCCGTCGCGGTCGGCGTCGAAGTAGACCGTGCCCGCCACCGAGCCCGCGCCCACGGCGCCGCCCACGCCGACACCCGCGCCGCTGAAGCCACCGCCGCTGGTGCCTTGCCAGCGCAGGTACACCGACGCGTACTTGTCGTTGCTGCGGGTGACCACGGGGGTGCCGATGCCGCCGGGGGGAATCTCCACCACCGCCTGGTTGAGGGTGAGCGACCCGCCCAGCACCCAGCCGCCGGCCAAGGTGACTTCGCTGTCGACCGCGCCGGACAGCCCGCGCGAGATGGCCAGGTTGCTGTTCGTGGCCGTGTAGCGCAGGTTCCCGCCGACCGTCCAGTCCGGCGTGGGCCACCAGCGGAAGTTCACGCCGGCGATGGGGCGCAGTTCCGTGGTGCCGTTGTTGCGCTCGCGCGAGACGCCCAGCACGGTCGTGAACTCCGGGCGCATGGTTTCGTAGCGGCCGGTGATCCAGTCATGCTCCCACTCGAATTCCTCGCCGGTGGCGGGCGCCTCGTTGGCGACCAGCACCTCGTTGCGCCGCAGCGTCACGCGGAAGCGGCTGCGGCCCCACTCGCGCATGCGCACGTCGTAGTAGGCGCTCAGGTGGGCGCTGCGGGCCCCCTCGGGAAAGCCGGAAGCGAGCGAAGCGGCCGCGTCGTAGCGGCTGTTCAGCACCACCGCGCTGCCGCCGATCATCTGGTCACGGTCGATGCGCAACTGCACGTTGCCCTGCAGGCCGACGGCCAGGCGGTTCGGCCGGCCGGCCTCGCGGCCCGGGTTCTGTTCCTCGACGTCGATGCCGGCGCCCCAGTTCAGGCGCAGGCTGCTGGAATCGACGCGCCAGTACGCGCCCCGGTTGTCCGAAGCCAGCAGGTAGTCGCCGTAATAGAGGTCGGCATCCGCGCGATACGCGCCGAATTCGTGGCGCAGGCTGCCCGTGCGCGCCGCGCCTTCCAGGAACAGGCCGCTGGCCGGGCCGACGCCGGAGGTGGAGCTGTGCAGGACGGTCGCGCGGGCGCGATGCTCGCCCGGTCCCAGCAGTTCCTTGCCATAGCCGACGCTCGCGGCGGCGCTGTGGATGGTGGCCGTCGCCGCGCCGGCGGGAGCGGTGAGCGAGAAGACGGGCACCTCGGTGGCGTGGCTGGCCTGCACGCCGGCGAAGGCCTGTTCGCCGAAACGCCGGCTGTAGCCGGCCCACCCCAGGGCGCCCCGCGTGCGTTCGAAGCCCGGATAAGGGCCGCCGCGCAGGTTGCCGCGCAGGCCGTAGCCGGCGCGCAGGTCGGATTCGGCGTCGAACACCCGGGCGCTGGCGCCCCGCACGACGCTGCTGCCCAGCGAGAGGCGGTAGGAGCGCGACAGCGCATCGGTCACCTCGCTGCCGACGTCGCCCAGTGCCGTGTCCGCGAACGTGCGGGTCGTGACGGGGAAGCCGATGTTGCGCAGGGTGACGCGGCCGCTGGTCGCCTTGTTGGTGAATCCCAGCGGGCCGAAGCTGGTGTCGCCGTTGGCGTGGCGCACGTCCACCTGCGCCAGGAGAGTCCCGTGGCTCAGGGTTTCGCGGCGGTATTCCATGCGCTGGCCCAGTTCGGTGGACTGGCGCAGTTCCAGGCCGGAGTCGCCGGTGCCGTGACCGACGCGCGTTTCCGAGATCCAGGTCCGCAGGCCTTCCTCGGCGGGCACGGACGTGGCGGGATCCGACGCGTCCGGCAGCGGCGTCGTATCCATCACCTTGTCCTCGTAGGCCTTCGGCCTGCCCTCGAGCATCTTCCGCAACCTTTCCTGTTCAGCCTGCGCCCGGTCCAGCGACTGCACGTTCCCCTGCGCGGACGCCTGTGCCGCGATCGCCAGGGCCAGGGCCGCGGCGGTGGGCAAGCGCCACGCGCTCACCCGCTTCCCTGCTGTTGACGATCTGTTGTTGGGCATCCATGGGGACCTGCATCTGGGCCGAATCTAGAATCTACGGACCGGTTTTGCAACTTCCTGTTACGAGCTTGTCAGCCAGCGAGAAGCTGCTGCAGCTCGGCATTACGCCGTTAAGGCCCGCGGAATCAGCCACTTGGCGGCCCGGCCCCCTGAAAACCCGGCCCGGCTGTGGATTAAGCACGATACCTAAGGGGCATACTTCAACGGCTATGCAACACGGCCCCCCGGGACGAGTGGCGCCGGTCGCAGGACCGGCGGGCCCGGCATTGGCGAAAATGCAACGGACGCCGCGCCAGGGGCTAACGGCAACGTAAGAGAGTGGGGCTATCTTTCGCTTCTCACGAGGGAAGGTGACGATGCGTGTCCTGCTGGTCGAAGACGACGAGATGATTGGCCACAGCCTGAAAGAGGCGCTGTCGACGCAAGGCTGGTCGGTCGATTGGGTCAAGGACGGACTCCTCGCGCAGAGCGCGTGGGCCGATGGCGACTACGCCTGCGTGCTGCTCGACCTGGGCTTGCCCAAGCGCGATGGTGTCGAGGTCCTGCGCCACGCCCGCACGCGCGGCGACACCACGCCCGTCCTGGTGCTGACGGCGCGCGATGGCGTCGATGACCGTGTCGGCGGCCTCGATGTCGGCGCCGACGACTATCTGGTGAAGCCCTACGAAGTCCGTGAACTGCTCGCGCGCATGCGGGCGGTGATCCGCCGGCGCGACGGCAGCGCGCACTCGGTCATCGGCAACGCCAATGTGCAGCTCGATCTCACCACCCGCGAGGTGCTGGTGCAGGGCGAGCGCGCGCAGCTGTCCGCCCGCGAATTCGCACTGCTCCACGCCTTGCTGGAGCGGCCCGGCGCGATCCTCTCGCGCGAGCAACTGGAGAACCGCATCTATGGCTGGGGCGAGGAAGTGAGCAGCAACGCCGTCGACGTCCTGATCCACGGGATGCGCCGCAAGCTCGGGCCGGACGCGATCCGCAACGTGCGGGGGCTGGGCTGGCGTGTCAGCGGCGGCAGCGCGACGGGCGCCGGAGCGGTGGCATGAAACACTGGCACGTCCACGTCTTCCCGCGCGGCCCGCTGTGCTCGATCCGCCATGCGCTCCTGCTCTGGCTGGTGCCGGTGTTCCTGGCCGTGGGCATCTCCGCCGCCGGCCTGTCGTACTGGTCGTACTCGCGCATGGTGAGCACGTTCATGGACGAACAGATGCAGCAGCTCGCGACCGCGCTCGAGGACAACCAGGCGGTGCAACCGGCGCGCCAGAACGCCGAGCGCGTGCTGGAGTGGGGCGCATACGTCGTGCAGACCTATGACGCCGCCGGCCACCTGCAGGTGACGTCCTGGCCGGAGCTCCGCGTGCCGCTGCAGCCGGCGCCCGGATTCCACCAGGTGCGGCACGACCGCCGCGAGTGGCGCATTTACACCTTGCCGGCCCGCCAGGCGGGCGGGCACACCGTGCAGGTGATCCAGAGCGAAGGGTTCCGCGCGAAGCTGGCCGCCGAGCGCGCCGGCGCGGCGGTCCTGCCGATCGTGCTGTTGCTGCCCTTGTCCATGCTGGTGCTCTGGCTGGTGGCCCGCACGATGTCGCGCGCCTTGCAGGACATCGCGCGCCAGGCCGCGCAGCAGGACGAGCACAACATCGCGGAGCTGCCGGTCAGCCACGTGCCGAGCGAGATCGCGCCGCTGGTGCAGTCCTTCAACAGCCTGCTGCGGCGCCTGCGCGATGCCTTCGCCACCCAGCGCCGTTTCGTGCAGGACGCCGCGCATGAACTGCGCACGCCCATCACGGCGATCGCGCTGCAGGTCGAGAACATGCGCCAGGACGTCAACTGCCAGGCCGCGGCCGACCGGTTCGCGCAGCTGGAGACCGGCGTGCGCCGGGCGCAGCGCCTCGTCGACCAGCTGCTGCGGCTGTCGCGGCAGGAAGCCGCGGGCGCCGACGGCCCCGCGATCGTCGACCTGCGCGCGCAACTGCGCGACAGCATGAACACGCTGATCGGCATCGCCGACCAGCGCAACATCGACCTGGGCTTCGTCGGCCCGGAGCAAACCACCCCGGTGCCGCTGCACTGCGCGGCGGGCGACCTGCGCAGCCTGCTGGACAACCTGATCGAGAACGCGCTGCGCTACACCCCCGAAGGCGGCGTCGTCGACGTGCGGCTGGTGCAGGACCAGGGCCGCGTCGCGGTGGAAGTCGTGGACACCGGCCCCGGCATCCCGCAGGACATGTTGCCGCGCGTGTTCGACCGCTTCTTCCGTGTGCCGGGCAACGGCGCCAACGGCAGCGGCCTGGGCCTCGCCATCGCGCAGGCGGCCGCCGAACGCGCCGGCCTGCTGCTCACGCTGCGCAATCGCCAGGACCGCAGCGGGCTGATCGCGCGCGTCGAGTCCATCGCCTAATGCGCAGCTAAGAGAGCGCTAAGGCTCGCCTAAAGGGCGAAACCTACAGTGGAGTCACGGTGAACGCGAGGGAATACGGGCCCTCCCGCTCACCGGGAAAAAGAAACTCCTCATCCACTGAAAGGTCCCTCGCCATGAACGCCAAGTTCCTCCTCGCCGCCGTCGCCTTCGCTGCCGCCGCCTCCGGTGCCGCCCGCGCCGACGAAGCCGATGCGTCCCAGTTCGCCATCAAGTTCGAAGGCAACCGCACCCGCGCCGAAGTGATGGCCGAAGCCTCCAAGGTCGCCGCCACCCGCAGCACCGAGCCGGCCGGTTCGCGCGTGCTCGCACCGATGAAGACCTCGCTGGAAGCCGGCACCGTCCGCGCCGAAGCGATCCAGGCGCTGCGCCTGGGCAAGATCCCGTCGGGCGAAGCCAGCTTCTGATCCCGCGGCTTCACCTCCCTGAAGAAGCAGGGCTGCAGCGATGCAGCCCTTTTTTCATGGGGCGGCGCGATTCATTCGAAGCCGCAGTCCCTGCGCACGCCGGCCGCCTGGGCCGCGGTGAGTGCCGCGACCAGTTCCCGGGCCAGCGCGGCCTCTTGCGCGCCCGCCGCGACGGCGGCGGTGTAGGTCGTTGCCAGTTCGTGCGGCGGCGGCAGCAAGCCGGCGAGCTGCACGCCCGGCGTGAAGAGGATCTCGGTCACCTGCGTGCAGCCGACGGCGCCGGGCTCCGCGGCCTGCGCGAGGGCTGCCATGGCGGTGGCTCCATTGGGGAACGTGCGCAGCTTGCCGTCCTCGCCGGCCAGGCCGAGGGCGTGCAGCACCTTCATGAAGTGGATGCCTGCCGTCGCCTTGGCGGGATCCGGGAAGTAGATCGCGGGGGCCGCCTGCAGCAGCGCCCGCAGGTCGCCTTCCGTGCGCAGGGCCGCGGGCGCGGCACCGGCTTTCAACGCCACGCCGGTCTTCACCACGCCGACCGGTGCCGCCGTGGCGCCTTCCGCGCGCTCCTGCGCGACGAGGTCGGCGATGAGCGCGTGGCTCAGGATCAGCAGGTCGCAGGGCGCGCCCGCCAGCAGCTTGTCCTTCATCAGTCCCACGGCGCCGTAGGTCCCCGCGATGCGGCATCCGTGCTTTGCTTCGAAAGCGGGCTGCAGGCGGGTCAGCAGGCCTTGCGCGGCACCGCCGCTCAGGAGATGCAGGGTGCGTTCCATCACTCGGCCTTGATCTGGGCGGAGCGGATCAGCCGCGCCCATTTCTGGATGTCCTCCTGCAGGTAGCGGTCGAACGCCTGCGGGTTCATCACCATCGCGGTGGCGCCCTGGCGGGTCCAGCCCTGCTGCACGTCCGCCTGGCTGGTGATGCGGCTCACCGCCTCGTTCAGCCGGCTCACCACCGCGGGTGGCGTGCCTTTCGGCGCCAGCAGCCCGAGCCAGATCGTCGCTTCGTAGTCCGGCAGGCCGGATTCGTGCACCGTCGGCACCTCCGGCAGCACGGCGGAGCGCTGCCTGCCGGTGGTGGCGATGGCCTTGACCTTGCCTGCCTTCACCTGTTCCACCATGGTCGTCACGGCATCGAACATCAGGTCGACCTGGCCGCCGAGCAGGTCGGCGCGCGCGCCCGAGCTGCCCTTGTACGGGATGTGCACCAGGTACGTCCCCGACAGGCTCTTGAACAGCTCGCCGGCCATGTGGTACGGCGTACCCGTCCCGGACGACGCATAGTTCAGGCGGCCCGGCCGTTCCTTCGCGAGCTGGAGGACTTCACGGACGTTGCCGGCGCGCACCGAGGGGTGCGCCACGAAGACCAGGTCCGCGGAGTTGATGGGCGCGACGGCCACGAAGTCACGCGTCAGGTGGTAGGGCTTGTTCGCGACCAGCGTCTCGTTCACGGTGTGCGTGTTCGACATCAGCAGCAGCGTGTAGCCGTCCGGCGGCGCTTTCGCCACGAGGTCCGTGCCGATCACCGCCCCCGCACCGGGACGGTTCTCCACCACCACGGGCTGCCCCAGGATGTCCGGCAGCCGTTGCGCGAGGAAGCGCGCGTACACGTCGGCGGAGCCGCCGGCCGCGAAAGGCACGACGATGCGGATCGGCCGCGTGGGCCACGCCTGCGCCGCGGCAGGCAGCGCCTGCAGCAGCACGCAGGCACAGGCAGCGCCGGCGAGCCGGCGAAGGAAGGCGTGACGCTGCATGGCGTGCTCCTGGTGGGGTCTACTGCACCTTGCCGATCTTCTTGACCACGTCGGACATGCGCTTGACGTCGTTCTGCACGTAGCGTTCGAAGTCCGGCGTGTCCTGGTACAGCACCGGGCTGCCGGCGCCGAGGATCACGTCCTTCACCCTGGCGTCGTTGGCGGCGGCGCGGGCGGCGGCCCGCAGGCGCTGGACGACCGCATCGGGCGTGCCGGCCGGCACGAACAGCCCGGACCATTGCGCGTACTCGGCGTCATAGCCGGCCTGCTTCATCGAGGGCACCTCGGGCATCGATGCGAGCGTGCCGGTGCCCCAGTGGCCGAGCACGCGGATCTTGCCGGCCTTCACGTGCTGCAGCACGGTGGCCGGCCCGGTGGACAGCGCATCCACCTGGCCGCCGAGCAGGGCCACGACGGCCGGGCCGGCGCCCGTGTAGGGGATGTGCGTCTGCCTGATGCCGGCGACCTGGTTCAGGATCTCCATCGGCACGTGCATGGTCCCGTAGTTGCCCGAGCTGCCGAAGTTGATCGCGCCGGGGCGCTTCTTCGCGTCCTCGACGAAATCCTTGACCGTCTTCCACGGCGCGTCGGCCCGCACGGCCAGCACGGTGGGGTCCGCGGTGAAGCGCGCGATGGGCCGCAGCGCGCTGTACGCGTACATCTGCGGGCGGCCGAGCACTTCGTCCGCTTCGGGCAGCACGCTGTACGAGGACAGCGCCATCAGGAGGGTGTAGCCGTCCGGGGCCGACTTCGCGACCTGGGCCATGCCGATGCCGCCGCCGGCACCGCCCTTGTTCTCGATCACGACCGGCTGCCCCAGCTCGCGTGCCATGGCTTCGGCGACCGGACGCGCGACGATGTCGGCGAGGCCGCCGGGCGGGAACGGCACGACCATGGTGACGGGCTTGGTCGGGTACGCGGCCTGGGCGGCAGCCAGGCCGGCCGCGGCGGCAAGGCCTGCGGCGAGGAGGAAACGACGGATCATGGGGGGATCACTCCGGTGGGGTTTTGTTAGCATGCTATGAAGCGCCGGCGGCGGCGCGAAAGAGAGTTTTCCCGATGAAAATCGCTGCATTCCGCTACCAGGGCCGCGCTGGCGTCGGCGTTGTTTCCGCCGACGGCCAGCAGGTCGAACCCTACCAGCTCGGCGACGCCGAGGCGGCGCTGGGCGCGCTGCCGCTGGTGGAGGCGCAGGCCGCGGGTCGTCCCCTGCCCGCCACCGGCCCCGCCATTCCCCTGCAGCAGGTGCAGCTCGTCGCGCCGATCCCGCGCCCGCGCCGCAACGTGTTCTGCGTCGGCAAGAACTACCACGCGCACGCGAAGGAGTTCGCCGGCAGCGGTTTCGATTCCAGCGCCAAGTCGGGCGGCGACATCCCCTCCGCGCCCATCATCTTCTCCAAGGTGCCGGAGTCCGTGATCGGCCCGAAGGAGGCGATCCTGATCCCCGCCGAGGTGTCGACCTCGATCGACTACGAAGCCGAACTCACGGTCGTCATCGGCCGCGGTGGCAAGGGCATCCGCAAGGCGGACGCGATGCAGCACGTGTGGGGCTACACGATCATCAACGACATGACGGCGCGCGACTGGCAGGGCCGGCATTCGCAGTGGCTGCTGGGCAAGTCCTTCGACACCTTCTGCCCGATGGGCCCGTGGCTCGTGACGGCCGACGAGATGGACGGCCAGGCCACCGACGTGAAGTGCTGGGTCAACGGCGAGCTGCGCCAGGACGCCAACACGAAGGACTTCATCTTCGACATCCCCACGCTGATCGAAACGATCTCGGCCGGCATCACGCTGTACCCCGGCGACCTGATCGCCACCGGAACTCCCGCTGGCGTGGGCATCGGCTACAAGCCGCCGAAGTACCTGCAGTCCGGCGACGTCGTGCGCATCGAGATCGGCGGCATCGGCGTGCTGGAGAACCCGCTGCGCTGACCGCTCAGGCGACCACGGGCGGTTCGTCCATCGCCTCCAGCTGCTCCTCCAGCATCTGCACCTGGCCGCGCCAATAGTCGGAGGTGCCGAACCAGGGGAACGCATGCGGGAAGGCGGGGTCGTCCCAGCGCCGCGCCAGCCAGGCCGAATAGTGGATCAGCCGCAGCGTGCGCAACGGCTCGATCAGCGCCAGCTCCGTGCGGTCGAAGTCGCGCAGCTGCTCGTAGCCGTCCAGCAGCCCGCCGAGCTGCCGCTGGCGATCGGCCCGCTCTCCCGACAGCAGCATCCACAGGTCCTGCACCGCGGGGCCGGTGCGCGCGTCGTCGAGGTCCACGAAGTGCGGTCCGGCATCGGGTGTCCAGAGGATGTTGCCGGGATGGCAGTCGCCGTGCAGGCGCAGCGTGCGCACGCCGGCCGCGGCCGCCGCGTCGAACGCCGTGCGGATCCGCGCCAGCGCCAGCTCGCAGGCGCGCTGCCAGTCGCCCTGCACGTCGAGCGGAATGCCGTGGTGCGCCAGCAGCCAGTCGCGCGGCTCCTCGCCGAAGGAGGCGACGTCCAGCGCCGGCCGCACCGCGAAGGGCCGGCGCGCGCCCACCGTGTGCAGCCGCGCGAGGTAGCGGCCGATCCACTCCAGCACCTCGCCGTCGTCGAGCTCGGGCGCGCGGCCGCCGCGCCGCGGCGACACGCTGAAGGCGAACCCCGCGTGGTGGTGCAGCGTGGCGCCGCCCGGCGCGAGCGGCGCCACCGCCGGCACTTCGGCCTGCAGCAGCTCCGCGGCGAAGGCGTGCTCCTCCAGGATCTGGGCTTCGCTCCAGCGCGCCGGCCGGTAGAACTTGGCGACCACGATGGGACAGCCTTCGAAGGCGTCCTCTAGGTGCACCTGGTAGACCCGGTTCTCGTAGGAGCTCAGGCCCAGCAGGCGGCCGTCGCCATGCAGCCCGATGGAGGACAAGGCGTCCATCACCACGTCGGGCGTGAGCGTCTCGTAAGGGTGCAGGGCGTCGGTCATGCAGCGATTGTCGCTGCCCGCCCTCAGCGCAGGCTCAGCACGTGGCCGAAGGCCGGGTCGGTGTCGCCCGCGGCCATGCGGCGGTAGGCCGCCAGCACCGCGTCGGGTCCGTCGTGGTGCTGCACGCGCAGCCAGGGGCGTGCGGGGTCCGTGGCGCGGTCGCGCAAGGCATTCCAGCCTTCGACCAGGCGCTTGCCGAAGTCCGCGGCGCCCCATTCCTTCTGCCGCTTCTGCGCTTGCGCCGGGGCAAAGAACAGGGTCGGCCGCGGACCGGGCAAGCCGCTGCCGCCACCCAGCGCCGACACGTGCGTGCCGCCCACGGCGCAGCTGTACTTCAGGTCGGGAAAGTGGCCGTGCAGCCGGGCCCGGAAGTCCGCGTTGCCCGCGAAATCCACGTACACGCAGGGCAGGGTGGCATCCAGCCGTGGCAGCTCTTCGTAGGCGAGCACGCGGTCGTAGCAGCCCAGGCTCTCGCAGAACGCCCGGTTGGCCGGCGACGTGAAGCCGATGCGTTCGATCCCCTGGCGCCGCCGGAGGTGGAACGCCGTGCTGTACGCGGTCTTGCTCGAGGCGCTCGACATCAGCACCGCCCGCGCGCCGAAGAAGCCCTGTTCGGCGAGGAAATCGTCGATCAGCCAGGCGGTGGTCGCCAGCGGCCGCAGCACGGACTGCGCGTCCTCGCTGTCCGGCGTGTAGAACGGGTCGCGGCTGCTGCGCGCGTAGTGGTTGTAAGTGACGGGCAGCTCGCGCCGGTGCGGCGTGGCATCGAGGAAGCCGCCTTCGTCCAGCCGGTCGGGCCGCAGCACCGCATGCCGCGCCATCGGCCAGTAGCCATAGAGCCGCTCGCCGACGGCCACACCAGGATGCAGCGACTGCACCACCGTGGCGAATCCCCAGACCGGCACGATGCCCCAGCCCTCTTGCGGCGCCGCGAAGAAGCGCCAGTAGTGCATGGCGTCGCCGAATGCCGCGTAGGTGATGTTGTTGGCCGTGAGGGAAAAGGCGTCGACGCGCACGCGGATTTCGCCGGCCGACAGGGCCGGGTCTTCGCTCTCGTCCAGGCGGGCGTCGGCGATGCGGTCCTTGCGCACGAGGAGGGTGGTGTTGCTCATGCCCGCACGCTAAGGCAGGCGGCCCGCCGGCTCAACACCGGCGGGCCGCCTGCGGGACACCCAGGAGCGTCAGACGACGTTGATCTGGACGTCGATGTTGTTGCGGGTGGCGTTGGAATAGGGGCAGACCTTGTGCGCCTCGGCCACCAGCTGCTCGGCTTGCGCGCGCTCCATGCCGGGCAGGCTGATGTTCAGGCGGGCGGCGATGCCGTAGCCCAGCGAGGTGGGTCCCAGGTCGACTTCGGCGTCGATCGCGGCGTCCTGCGGCACCGTGACCTTCAGCTTCGGCGCGACGGCCTTCATCGCGCCCATGAAGCAGGCGGAATAGCCGATGGCGAACAGCTGCTCCGGGTTGGTGCCATTGCCGGGACCGCCGGGCGAGGACAGCTTCACTTCGATGCGGCCGTCGCTGGAGCGGCCTTCGCCTTCGCGGCCGCCGGTCACGTGGGACTTTGCGGTGTACAGCACTTTGTCGAGTTGGGTGGTCATGGAGGTCCTTGGGGGTTGGAGCTTCGGGAGAAGCGGGAGGGGAAAAGGATGGGCGTCAGGCGGCGAGCCGCTCGCGCAGCCTGCGCACCTGGTCGGTGAGCTGCTTCAGTTCGGGCAGCGAGCACTGGCTGGCCTGCAGCACGCAGGCGGGCACGCGGGCCGCACGGGCCTTCAGCTTGCGGCCGGCCGCCGTGAGGTGCACGTGCACCCGGCGCTCGTCGGCCACGTCGCGCAGACGGCTGACGAGGCCCGCGCCCTCCAGCCGCTTGAGCAGCGGCGTGAGCGTGCCGGAATCGAGATACAGGCGCTGGCCGAGCTCGGAGACCATCAGGCCGTCACCTTCCCACAGCACCAGCATCACGAGGTACTGCGGGTAGGTCAGGCCGAGTTCGTCGAGCAGCGGCTTGTAGAGCTTGGTCATGGCCAGCGAAGCCGAATACAGCGCGAAGCACAGCTGGTTGTCCAGCAGGAGCATCGGGTCGACGGAAGGGTTGCGGGCCGGCATGGCGTGAAGTGTAGTTCAAAATCAAATTGCGTGCAATGCATTGGCGCCGGCGGCAGGGTCCCTGCGCCGTCCGGCCCTACCGGCCGCTGAACCGCGCCGCGCGCTTCTCGATGAACGAGCGCACGCCCTCCGCCGCATCTTCGCTGCGCGACAGCCGCTGTTGCACCGTCACGAACTCGGCCATGGCCGCCAGCGGGCCGTCTTCCACGGCCTTGCGCGCGTTCGCCCGCGTGGCCACCACGGCCAGCGGCGCCTGGGCAGCGACGGCTTCTGCGATGCGGATTGCCTCTTCCAGCTGCCGTCCGGCAGGGACCACCTTCTGCACGAAGTTCAGCCGGAGCGCTTCGGCCGCGCCGAACTCGTCGCCGGTCAGCAGGTGCAGCAGCGCGTTGCCGACGCCGGCGCGCTCCGCCATCCGCAGCGTGGCACCGCCCGTGGCCATGATCCCGCGCTTGACCTCCAGCTGCGAGAAGCGGCAGTCGTCCGCCGCGACGACGATGTCGGCGGCCAGCATCAGCTCGATGCCCAGCGTGAAGGTGATGCCCTGGACGGCCACCACCATCGGCTTGGTCCGCCGGCGGTAGCCCGGGCTGCCCAGGTCCAGCGGCTCCACCAGCCCGGCCGGCCACAACTTCTCGCCCTTCTGCATGAAAGGGGCGATCGACGGCAGGTCCAGCCCCGCCGTGAAATGGTCGCCGAGGGCGTGCAGCACGCCGGCGCGCAGCTCGGCGTCGTCGTCGAGCAGGGTGTACGCTTGCGCCAGCTCGCGGAACATGCGGGGCGTGAAGCCGTTGCGCTTGGCGGGGCGGTCGATGCCGACCAGCAGCAGCGGGCCACGTCGCTCCGTGCGGATGGTGCCCTCGGCGGGCGGACTGGCGTTTTCCATGAGCGTCATTAGAGCAGGCACCCGGTGGCCGCGGCGGGGCGGCGGCCTAGACTGGTGCAACGGAGGAGACAGCCATGGCTGCAAGCGACATCGCCACTGTGGACTACCTGATCGTGGGCGGCGGCTCCGCCGGCTGCGTGCTGGCGGCACGCCTGAGCGAAGACCCGGACGTGCAGGTGGCGTTGCTGGAGGCCGGCCCGCCGGACACCAGCATCCTGATCCACTGCCCGGCGGGCCTCGCCTTGCTGGCGAAGAACGGCCAGGCGAACTGGGGCTTCCAGACCGAGCCGCAGCCCGGCCTCAACGGCCGTCGCGGCTACCAGCCGCGCGGCAAGGTGCTGGGCGGCTCGAGCTCGGTCAACGCGATGATCTATGCGCGCGGGCACCGCGCCGACTACGACGGCTGGGCGGCGGAAGGCAACGCGGGCTGGGGCTGGGACGACGTGCTGCCGTACTTCCGCCGCTCCGAGCACAACGAGCGCGGCGCCGACGCCTTCCACGGGACGGGCGGGCCGCTGAACGTGATGGACCTGCGCAGCCCGCACCGCTTCGGGGGCGTATTCGTCGAGGCGGGCAAGCAGGCCGGCTATCCCGAGAACCGCGACTTCAACGGCGCGCAGCAGGAAGGCGTCGGCCTCTACCAGGTGACGCACAAGGACGGCGAGCGGTACAGCGCGGCCAAGGCCTACCTCGCGCCGAACCGCGGCCGCGCGAACCTGCAGGTGGTGACCGGCGCGCACGCCAGCCGCGTCGTGTTCGAGGGCCGGCGCGCGGTCGGCGTCGAATACGAGCAGGGCGGCCAGCGCCGGCAGATGCGGGCCCGGCGCGAGGTGATCCTCTCCGCCGGGGCGTTGCTGTCCCCCCAGCTGCTGATGCTGTCGGGCGTGGGCCCCGCCGCGGAACTGCAGGCCCACGGCATTCCGGTGCTGCACGACCTGCCGGGCGTCGGGCGCAACCTGCACGACCACGTCGACGTGGTGCAGGTGGTCGACGCGCCGACGGTCACGGAGCTGTTCGGGCTGTCGTTCTCCGGCCTCGTGAATGCCGTGAAGGGCATCCTCGAATGGCGGCGCTCCCGCACCGGACTGCTCACGACCAATTTCGCGGAGGCGGGCGGCTTCATCCGCAGCAGCCCGGCGGAAGCGATCCCCGACCTGCAACTGCACTTCGTCATCGGCAAGCTGGTGGACCACGGGCGCAAGACGGTGTTCGGCCACGGCTACTCCTGCCACGTCTGCCTGCTGCGGCCGAAGAGCCGGGGTTCGGTCGGCCTGAAGAGCGCGGACCCGCTGGCCGCGCCGCGCATCGACCCGAACTTCCTCGCCGATCCCGACGACGTGCAGCGCCTGGTGCGCGGCTTCAAGGCCATGCGGAACATCCTGGCGCAGCCCGCGTTGGCCGGCCATCGCGGGCGCGAACTGGCGGCGTCCGCCGGCGCCCGCACCGACGCCGAGATCGAGGCCTTCGTGCGCAACCACGCCGACACGATCTACCACCCGGTGGGCACCTGCCGCATGGGCACCGGCCCGCTCGACGTGGTGGATGCGCAGTTGCGGGTCCACGGACTCGAAGGCCTGCGCGTGGTGGACGCGTCGATCATGCCGACCATCGTCGGCGGCAACACCAACGCGCCGGTCATCATGATCGGCGAGAAGGCGGCCGACCTCGTCCGGGCCGCGGCGCGCGCGGGCCGTGAACCAGTTCACGTGCCGCGCGAGGCCGTCGCTGCTTAAGGTTCCTGGAAGGTTTGCTTAAGGGATTCTTCAGAACGCGCCGCGGGGTGCGTTCCTAGACTTCTTTCCACGGCAACCCGCCGTCCTCCCACGAAAGAAGACCATGCAGATCTCCCCGCAGGAACTGGCCCGCGTCGCGGCCGCCGAAGCACCGCGCTTCGACATGTACACCGGCATCCACAAGGCGCTGCGCGCCTTCATGGCCGACACCCTGGTCGCCGTCGGCCGCATGGACCCGGCCGACCCCGCCGAAGTCGCCGAGACCACCGGACGCGTGCTGCAGCTGCTCGGCTTCTGTGCATCGCACCTGGAGCACGAGAACCGCTTCGTGCACGCGGCGATCGAAGCGCGCGCCGCCGGCGCCAGCGACGCGATCGCGCACGAACACGAGGAACACCGGCAGCACATCGCGTCCCTTGGCGAGCTGGCAGGCATCCTGCAAACCGCCGGTGACGCGCAGCGGCATGCGCTCGCGACCACGCTGTACCGCGAACTCGCCCTCTTCGTCGCCGACAACTTCCGGCACATGCACGTCGAGGAAACGGCGCACAACGCCGTGCTCTGGGCCCGCTACACCGACGCGGAGCTGGTGGCCGTGCACGATGCGCTGGTCGCCTCGATCCCGCCGGACGAGATGATGGTCATCTCCCGCTGGCTGGTGCCCTTCATGAACCCGCTGGAGCGCTTCCACGTGGTCGCCGACATGCGCGCGAAGGCGCCCGCCGCGGCGTTCGACGCGATGCTGCAGGGCGTGCGCCCTTGCCTCGCGCAGCGCGACTGGGACAAGCTGTCGCGCGACCTCGGGCTGCCGGCCTAGGCTTCGACCAGGACCACGGCCCGCTCCACCACCAGCCGGAATCGTCCGCGCCCGGTCTTCTCGATGCGCAGGCCGCCGCCCTGTTCCGACAGCCGCCGCTGCAGCAACAGCAGCCGGGCCTCGAGGTTGTCGCTGACGTCCGGAAGGCCCAGCGCGGGATCGAGCCGCAGTTCGCGGTTGGTGAACTCCGTGCGTCCCTGCGCCACGTGGTCGCGCAACAGCTTCCAGAGGATCGCGCCGGCCACGCCCTTGATCAGGTAGCCGTCGCCCAGGAAGATGCTGTCGTTGGCCGCGAAGTGGCGCACCGTCAGCGGCGCGGCGCGCGCAGGCGGGTCCGGCAACGCCGGGGCGGGCGGGCTCGCCGCATCGCTCGCTTCGGTGGCCTGCAGCAGTTCGATGGCGGCGCCGAGGTGGCCCGCGATCGCCACCAGCGCGTCCTCGTCCTCGTAGGTGAACTGCAGCTCCTGGCTGCTTTCGACGAACAGCACGCCCAGCAGCCTTCCGCCGTTCACGATGGGGACCGCCAGCTGGCTGTGCGGCTGCGCCAGCCCGGGGTAGGGGATCTCCGTGACCGGCTCGAAGTCGGGCACGTTCGCGTCGAAGCTGCTGCGCATGGCCTGGCCGTAGAGCGCCGCGTTCGTCATGTGCCCGATGCGCACCGGCGTGCGCTCGCGGGCCGCCACGCCGATCACGCCCTGCCCGAGGCCGACCTCCGAACCCACGCCGGAGGTCGCATACCCGCAGCTCGCCACCGTGTAGAGGCGCCGCGCCGCGGGGTCCAGCATCAGCACCATGCCGTGACGGATGCCGAGGTGGTCGTTGAGGCTGGCCAGCACGGCGGCCAGCGCGTCGTCGAGGCCCGCGCAACGGGCCAGCCGTTCGCTCGCGCGGCGCACGGCGCCCAGCAAGCCCGCGCGCGGTGGCGGCGCGGGCAGCGTGTCGCCCTCCAGCGCCTCGACCTGTTCCACCTCGTACACGTCCGCGCCCAGCAGCCGGAACACGTCCTGCATGCCGCTGTGCGACGCGATGCCGGCGAGCTGCGCCCGCATGCCTTCGAACAGCGGCCCGGCCGTCTCGGTGCGCAGGTACCGGATGTGCAGGCGGTAGAAGCGCGCGGTGCCCGGGTGCAGCAGCAGCGCCGTGGCGTGGGGGTTGGCCAGGATGTTCTGGCGCGTCTTGTTGAAGAACTGGAACGACAGCGCCACGTGGCGCTCGTCGGCGTAGAACACCTGCGAGATGTACGCGACGTTCGGCACGCCGTCGGCGCTGCAGGTGCCGACGATCGCCGGGATCGCGCCCTCGAAGCAGGCGCGGATGTCCTGCAGCGTCGGAGCGCTCACCGGCCGCTCCCGAGCGCCGCGCCCGCACGCGGCCCGGGCGTCTGGTCGAAGGCCTGTTCGGGCGTGAAGCGCACGGCCACCACGTCCTCCAGCCGGTGCGCCAGCATGGCCCGCGTGAGCGGCGGACCGAAGCCGACCTTCTGCACCTCGTGCTCCATCGAGCGCAGGTAGCGCTCCAGCACCGGTGCGTCGCCGGGGTCCGCATTGCGCATCTCGACCCGCGACGCCTTCAGCTGCACGGTCCGGTGCGTGGAAGGCTCGCTGAACACCACCGCGATGCGGCCGGTCGCGGCCAGGTCCTGCACCAGCTGCCGCGACTGCGGCCGCGAGAGGTACACGGTGATGGCGCGGCCGTCCGCCTCGATGCGGCTGCCGACGCCGCGCATGACGCTGGGCCGCAGGGCCGCGTCGCGGGAGCCGACGATCACCGATACGCCGCGCTCCATCATGGCCAGCAGGTCGGCGGGCAGCACGGCAGCCATGGCGTGTTCAGGTGGCGAAGCGGCGCCGCGTCAGCGCCAGGGCGATCCAGAACGTGACGACCGCGTACGCCCCCAGGACCAGCAGGTTGCGCACCGGATGCGTCGGCCACTGGTCCATGAACATCGGGCGCACCAGTTCGATCACGCTGGTGAGCGGCAGCCAATCCGAGAACGCCCGCACGGCGCCGGGCAGCTGTTCTCGAGGGAAGAACACGCCCGACAGGAACATCATCGGCGTGAGGAACAGCGTGAAGTAGTAGGTGAAGAAATCGTAGCCCTTGGCCAGCGCGTTGAAGATCAGCGCGATGCAGGAGAAGGTGATGCCGGCGGCCAGCAGCACCGGCCAGGCGACCAGCAGCTTGGGGCTGTAGCTGATGCCCAGCGCCAGCATCACCAGCAGGATGGCCGTCACGGTGAAGATGGCCTTCCAGGCGGCCCACAGCATCTCCGCCATCACGATGTCGTCCAGGCTCACCGGCGCGTTGAGGATGCCGTCCCAGGTCTTCTGCACGTGCATGCGCGAGAAGGCGGAGTACAAGGCCTCGAAGGTGGCCGCGTTCATCGCGCTCATGCAGATGGAGCCGCTGGCCAGGAACAGGATGTAGGGCACGGTGGTGCCGTTCACCTGCAGCTGCCCGATCAGGGCCCCCATGCCGTAGCCGAAGGCCACGAGCCAGATCAGGGGCTCGGCGATGTTGCCGATCAGGCTGGGGATCGCCAGCTTGCGCCACACCAGCAGGTTGCGCCGGAACACCGGCCACCAGCGCAGCGACAGCGAAGGAAGCCGCCAATGGTTGTTCATCCACCCTCCCGGATCTGGCGGCCGGTCAGCTTGAGGAACAGGTCCTCCAGGTTGGCCGGCCGGTGCAGGGTGCGCAGCTTGGGGTGGTCGCGCCCCAGGGCCTGCAGCAGCGGGCCGGCATCCTGCGTGTAGAAGAAGACGGTCTCGCCGCTGACCTCGGTGCGCCCGGCCAGCGCCTTCAGCGGGGAATCCACCAGCGACAGCGCGCCGTTGCCGTACGCCTCCACCACGTCCGGCTCCAGGTGTTCGGCGATGAGGTCGCGCGGCGTGCCCTCGGCGATCTTGCGGCCGTGGTCCAGCACCAGCAGCCGCGTGCACAGGCGCTCGGCTTCGTCCATGAAGTGCGTCGTCAGCAGGATCGACTTGCCCTGCTGCAGCAGCACCTGCAGCCGTTCCCACATCAGGTGGCGCGCCTGCGGATCGAGGCCCGTGGTCGGTTCGTCCAGCAGCAGCAGGCGCGGGTCGTTGACCAGCGCGCGCGCCAGCGACAGCCGCCGGCGCATGCCGCCCGAGAGCTCGCCCGGCTTGGCCTGCCCCTTGTGCGACAGGGCCGCGAACTCCAGCAACTGCGGGATGCGTTCCCGGATGCGCGCCTCCGGCATGCCGAAATAGCGGCCGTACACCATCAGGTTCTCGGCGCAGCTGAAGTCCGGATCCAGCGTGTCGAACTGGCTCACCACGCCGAGCTGCGCCTTGATCGCCAGCGCGTCGCGCGGCATGCGCAGCCCGAGGGCCTCGATCTCGCCGCTGTCCGGCTCCGTGAGGCCGAGGCACATGCGGATGGTGGTGGTCTTGCCGGCGCCGTTGGGGCCGATGACTCCGAGGCATTCGCCGGGGGCGATCGCGAACGAGAGGTCGTCGACGACGGTGGTGGCGCCGTAGCGCTTGGTCAGGGCGCGGGCTGCGAAGAGGGGCTCGGTCATGGGCGGGGGCCATTGTGTCGCAGAGCCGCCCGGTCTGCCGGAGACGGCACCGGGCCCTTAGAATTTCCCTTCACTCCGAGGACCGCGCTTGTTCCCACCGCTTTCGATCGCCCACCAGTACGCGCTGCCCAAGAAGCTGTTGACCGTCCTGATGGGCAAGCTGGCCTCTGCCCGCCTCGGCCCCGTCACGCAATGGATGATCCGGCGCTTCGTCGCGACCTACCGCGTCGACATGCAGGAGGCGGCGGACCCGCGGATCGGGAGCTACGCCACCTTCAACGATTTCTTCACCCGGCCCCTGAGGGAAGGTGCCAGGCCGCTGGCGGCGTCGCCGTTCATCTGCCCCGTCGACGCCGCGATCAGCCAGTTCGGCCCCATCGAGCACGACCAGCTGTTCCAGGCCAAGGGCCACAGCTATTCCACGCGCGCCCTGGTCGGGGGCGACCAGGCGCTGGCGCAGCGGTTCGACCACGGGCACTTCGCCACCCTCTACCTGGCGCCCAAGGACTACCACCGCATCCACATGCCCTGCGAAGGGCGCTTGAAGCGGATGATCTACATCCCCGGCGACCTGTTCTCGGTGAACCCGCTGACGGCGCGGCACGTGCCCGGCCTCTTCGCGCGCAACGAACGCGTCGTTTGCGAATTCGACTGTGCCCACGGCCCGATGGTGCTGGTCCTGGTCGGTGCCACCATCGTCGGCAGCATGGCCACCGTGTGGCACGGGCAGGTGAACCCGCCGCGCACCCGCGAGCCGCGCGAGTGGCGCTACGACGGCCAGGAGATCGTCCTTGCCAAGGGCGCCGAGATGGGCCGTTTCCTGCTCGGCTCGACCGTGGTCATGCTGTTCCCGAAGAACGTGCTGACCTTCACGCCCGACTGGGCGCCGACGCGGCCGGTGCGGCTGGGCGAGGCGATGGCCACGCTCCTGGAGTCGGAAGCGGCACTTTGACACGGTCGGGAGCCCCGGCTCCCCTGGTCGGTAGAGGCCGATGCGGCGCGGGGCGGTGTACCTTCGCCGCCTTGCCGGAGTCGCACCATGAACTATCGCTGCCCCATGTGCCACGCGGGCCTGAACGTCCGCAAGCTCTTCCTCCAGGACATCTCGACCTGCGCCGCCTGCGGCCAGGAAGTGGTCCTGGGTGACTTCCTCGCCTTCTTCATGGCCGCGCTCGCCATGTCCGTCGCCGCGCTCACTGCGCTGATCGTGCTGAGCGAGGAAGTGGCGGAGTACTTCGTGGCGGCCGGCTACTCGGTGTCGATCGGCATGGCCACGGGGCTCGCCGTGCTGCTGGTCCTGGGCAAAGCGGTACCGTTCCGCGGTGCCCGGCGGCGCACCGTGCACGCCACGCCGGACGCCCCGGTGAAGGGCTGACCCTCCCCGGCCGCCGCGCCTACTGGAACGCCACCTCGTCGAAGCTGCGCAGCTTGCGGCTGTGCAGCCGCTGCGAGCCCTGGGCGCGCAGGATCTCGATGGCGCGCATGCCGATGCGCAGGTGCTGGTCGACCCGCTCGCGGTAGAACTGGTTGGCCATGCCGGGCAGCTTGATCTCGCCGTGCAGCGGCTTGTCGCTCACGCACAGGAGGGTGCCGTAGGGCACGCGGAAGCGGAAGCCGTTGGCCGCGATCGTGGCGCTTTCCATGTCGAGGGCCACCGCGCGGCTCTGGCTGAAGCGCCGCTGCGGCTCGTTGCCGGGCAGCAATTCCCAGTTGCGGTTGTCCGTGCTCGCCACGGTGCCGGTGCGCATGATCCGCTTCAGGTCCGCGCCCTGGCATTGCGTCACGTCCGCCACCGCCTGTTCCAGCGCCAGCTGGATCTCCGCCAGGGCCGGGATCGGCACCCACAGCGGCAGCTCCTCGTCCAGCACGTGGTCCTCGCGCACGTAGCCGTGGGCCAGCACGTAGTCGCCCAGCTGCTGGCTGTTGCGCAGACCGGCACAGTGGCCCAGCATCATCCACGCGTGCGGGCGCAGCACCGCGACATGGTCGGTGATGTTCTTCGCGTTGGACGGGCCCACGCCGATGTTCACCATCGTGATGCCGCCATGTCCCGGGCGGATCAGGTGGTAGGCCGGCATCTGCGGCAGCCGCGGCGGCGGGGCGCCCAGCGCGTCCATCGGTTCGCGCGGCGCGCCGATGCGCCGCGTGACGACGTTGCCCGGTTCGACGAAGGCGATGTATTCGCTTTCCGGCCGGTTCATCTCCTGGTGCCCGAGCTTCACGAACTCGTCGATGTAGAACTGGTAGTTCGTGAACAGCACGTAGTTCTGGAACCAGTCGGGCGCGCTGCCGGTGTAGTGGCGCATGCGGTGCAGCGAGTAGTCGACGCGCGAAGCGGTGAACAGCGACAAGGGATGCGGCTGCCCCGGCGCGAAGCCCACCGTGCCGTTCGCGATGCCGTCGTCCATGGTGCCCAGGTCGGGCAGGTCGAAGACGTCGTGCATCAGCATCCGGCGCGCGGGCGGCAGGTTGCCCTCGATGTGGTCATGCTCGGCGAACGAGAAGTGCACCGGGATCGGCTCGTTGCTGGTGCCCACCTCGAGCGGCACGCCGTGGTTCTGCAGCAGCAGGCGGAACTGCTCCAGGTAGTAGTTCGCGTACAGGTCGGGACGCGTGATCGTGGTCTCGTAGCGGCCCGCGCTCGCCACGAAGCCGTAGGACAGGCCGGCGTTCTCCAGCGCGGCCTGCGGCACCACGCTTTCGGTGTGGATGCGCACGAAGGGATAGCAGGCTCGCACGCGGCCCGGCATGGCCTCGCCCGCGACGAACCTCTGCATCGCTTCGCGCAGGTGGTTGATCTGCTGCGCGTAGATCGCGCCGACCTGCGCCAGCGCGCTCTCGGCGTCGGTGTGGAAGGTGGGGGCGATGAAGGGCGGCATGAAAGGCATGCGCCTATTGTGCAACTGCCCTCGCGCGCCTCGCCCGCGGCCGGCAGTGCGCCGGTGTCCTACAAGGTGTAACGCACTCCGCTGACCGGGCTTTTTTCAGCCAGGGCCGACAGTCTGCGTCATCCAGAACGACGTCGTTGACCGACGAAAACGCAGCACAAGGAGTCCAAGAAAATGACGACAGCGATGGCCAGCAATCCTTTTGCCCTCATGGTCGATCCGGCCCAGGTGAAGCAACACATCGACCGTTCCGAGGAACTCGGCAAGCTGAGCCAGCGCCAGTGCCATCCGCTCGACCGAGCCGTCATCCGCTGCGCCAGCGCGGAGATCGCGGCCTTCGACGCCAAGATCGACCGGACCACCATCTACCTGCCGCCGGAAGAAGACAAGCCGGCACCGGTGACCCGGACCTACACGCGCCGCGTCAACTGACCCTGCGCGCCGGCACGCCCATCGGGGCGGGGCGCATCATCGGCGGCGGCTGGTACTGCTGCTGCCGCAGCCAGACTTCCTGTTCGCGGCGCTCCTGCTCGCGCCGCCACTGGTCCGCCAGCATGCGCTGGCGCCGGACCTCCTCGTCGCGACGGGCTTCGTCCCGGCGGGCCTGATCCTCGCGCCGCGCCTGTTCTTCCCGGCGCGCCATTTCGTCCTGGCGGTCTTCCTCGGCGCGCCGCGCTGCGGCCTCGCGGCGGCTGCGCGCGGACTGCTCCTCGCGCTGCGCCTGTTCCTGCAGCCGGGCCAGCTGCTGTCGCCGCGCCTGCTCCGCCAGCTTCTGCGTTTCCGCCTGCCGCGCGGCGGCGAGCCGCTTTTCCTCGGCGGCACGGCGGGCCTGCGCCTGCCGGCGCTCGTCCTCGGCCCGTCGGGCCGCGGCCACGCGCTTGAGATCCGCCTCGCGTTTCGCGGCGACCTGGCGGCGCTCGTCCTCGGCGCGTTTCGCCACGAGCGCACGCTTCTGTTCCGCGGCTTCACGCTTCGCCTGGGCGGCGCGGCGTTCCTCGGCGCGGCGCGCCTCCGCCTGCAGCCGGCGCTGCTGCTCGGCGCGCTGTGCGGCCGCGGCCGCAGTGCGCTCCTGCTCCGCACGGGCCTGGGCGGCACGTTCCTGCTCGGCCCTCGACTGCGCGGCGCGCTGGCGTTCCTGCTGTTCGCGCGCCGCCTGGGCCTCGGCCGCTGCCTTGGCCTGCACAGCCGCCTGCGCCGGCGGCGCGGCGGGTGCGGACTGCGGGGCGGGTGCCTTCTGCGCCGTGGCCGCGGGCGGGAGCATGGCCGAAGGGGCCGCCGGGATCGCCGCGTTGGATAGGGAGGCTGCCGCCGGCGCTGCGGCGGCGGTCACGCGCATCGGTGCCGCGGTGGACTGCGGCGCCGGCATCGGCGGCACCGCGGCGGGCTTCGCCGCGGCCACGAGCGGACCGCCCGGGATGATGATCGTCTTGCGGCCGTCCGTGACGGCCGGGGCCGGGGCCTTCTCCGCGGACGCCACGGCGGGCATGGACACCGTGGGTTCGCCGCGCCGGCGTGCGCCCGCCCACCGGTCGAAATCGTCGGTGACGGCGAAAGCCGCCTGCTGCACCTTGTGCAGGCTGCGCTCGCGGAACGTGAAGCGCTGGCCGTTGCGGATCTCCAGCACCTCGCCCTGTTCGCCGTACACGACGCCGGCGCCCGAGAGCACGACGACGCGCGTGACGCCTTGCTTCGTGTCGACGTCGATCCGGTAGTCGCCGGCCTGGCGGGCGCGGAACGCCAGGTTCGGCGTGCCCACCTCGAAGCTGTCGCCCGCGTTCATGCGCGTGACGCTGAACGCGAGGCTGCCCTGCGTCAGGCTGAGCTGGGTGGCCGTTTCGCCGACGTTCTCCAGCACCAGCTGGGTCTGGCCGTCGATGCGCAGCTGGTGTCCGGCGGCTTGCAGTTCGGCCCGCGAGCCGCGGTCGGTCCACAGGCGGTCACCGCGCTTGAGCAGCCTGCGGGGCTGCACGTCGTGCCATTCCTTGTCGCCCTGCGGCGCGTGCGCGACCGACCCTTCCGCGTGGTGGAGGTGTGCCGTGGGCACGGACACCACCTGCGCCCAGCCGACGCCGCTGCACACCAGGGCCAGGGCTGCAAGGCCATGATTCCACCGGCGGCAGCCCGCACCTCCGGTCCGTGTGTCGATCGCGCTCATGCGCTATTGAACGCCTGAGTCAGCTTGGATGTCAGCTAAGGGCGTGTAAAGGCCGTAGTCCGCGTCCGACCTGCCCGCAGGCTGCGTGAAGTTGTCACGCGGCCGTCGCGGCGTCCTGAACATGCCCCGCGTGGCTCAACTGTAGGCGCCGCCTTACGCCCGCGCTGGCGGCGCCCCATTACCATGCGGGCGTTATGCCGCTGACGACCTGGTACCGCGCCGTAGGGCACAGGAGCATGGCGCCCGTGCGCTGGGCGGCGGCATGGGCGCGCATCACCTTCTTCGGCTCGGTGATGGTAGTGCGGGCCTTTTCCCCCGAAAGCTACGGGCCGGAGACGCGCAGCAACCTGGCGCGCCACGTCTACGTGGACACCGCGCCGATCCTCGGCTGGTTCACGGTGATGATCGCGCTCTTCACGCTGATCATCACGCGCATCGTGATCGTCACGTCGGCCAGCTACGGCCTCTCGCAATACGCGCTGGAAATGGTGATCCGGGTCCTGGTGATCGAGCTCATCCCGTTGACGGCCGCGCTCTTCGTGGCACTGCGCTGCACCATCCCGAGCGGCGCCGCGCTGGTGGAGATGCGCCGCATCGGCCATTTCCGCACGCTGCACCGCCGGCGGCTGGACCCCATCGCCGTCGAGGTCCTGCCCCGGCTGCTGGCCGGCATCTTCTGCTGCATCACGCTGGCGGCCCTCAGCTGCGTCGTCGCCGGCACGCTGGCCTACCTGGCGGTCTACGGGTTCACGGTGGCCGGCACGTCCGCGTACGTCCATATGGTGGGGCGGGTGTTCGAGCCCATGTTCACGTTCATCTTCGTGCTGAAGACGCTGTTCTTCGCCATCGCCGTCTCGGTCATCCCGATGGCTTCGGGCCTGAACAACATCGAGGACGACGGCTCGCGCGAGAGCGCGGCGCTCCAGGGCCTGGTCCGCATGTTCGGCGTGCTGCTGATGCTCGAGGCGCTGTCGCTGGTCGCCAATTACATTTGAGCATGGTCGAAGACCCCCCGCGCCCCGGCCCTCCGTCACCCACCGCACCGCCGCCGCCCGAGACGCCGGTGCAGAAATCGGAGCCGACGGCGAAGAACCGCAACATCCGCAACCTGGAGCTGAAGGCGATCATGCTGCTCGCCTTCACCCTGGCGCTGATCATCGGCTCCGGGCTGTTCCTGATGCGCGCCCGCGGGTACTTCGAGCCCAAGCAGCAGCTGTACCTGGTGGCCGACAACGCCGAAGGCGTGGTGGCGGGCATGGACCTGAGCTTCTCGGGCTTCCCGATCGGCAGCGTCCAGCGCGTGTCGCTCAGCGACCAGGGCCAGGTCCGCATCGAGATCGACGTCGCGAAGAAGGACGCCAAGTGGCTGCGCACGTCCAGCGTGTTCACGCTGATCAAGCCGCTGTTCGGTGGCGCCACGCTGCGCGCCTACAGCGGCGTGCTGACCGACCCGCCCCTGCCGGACGGCGCCGAGCGCCCGGTGCTGCGCGGGGACTTCAACGAGGAAGTGGGACGGGTGATCGGGGCGGCGAAGGACGTGCTGGACAACGTGAACCAGATGACGGCCGCGAACTCCGAGCTCAACCAGGCCATGGTGAACCTGCAGGTGTTCACCAACAAACTGCAAAGCCGGCAGGGCGCGCTGCACGCCATCTTCGGCAACGAGCAGGACGCGCGCAAGCTGGTGGCCGCGGTCGACCGCGCCAACGCCGCGATGGCGCAGATCCAGGGCCTGGCCGCCAACGGGCAGCGCCTGGTGGCCAACGCCGACCAGCGCGTGTTCGGCCAGAACGGCATCGCCGACGACGCGCAGGCCAGCATGCGGCAGTTGCAGGCCTTGCTGCAGGAAACGCGCGGCAGCCTGCAGCGCGTGGATGCGGTGCTGAAGGAAGCGCAGGGCATCGCCGGCAACGTGAACAAGGCGACCGAGGATCTCGGCGCGCTGCGCGGCGACGTCGAGGCCAACCTGCGCAAGATCGAGGACATGATCAACGACCTCAACCGCCGCTGGCCCTTCGCCAAGGACCGGAAGGTCGAGTTGCCGTGATGGACTCCCCCCCGAAGCGTCCTTCGGCCGCCTCCCCCTCGAGGGGGCGCCCCCAGCGGCCCGGCAAAGCCGGTTCCGCGGCGGCCCTGGCATTGGCCGTGCTCGCATTGACGGCCTGCGGCAACAAGCCGCGCCAGCCCGACTGGCTGGTGAACGCCGACGGTGCGCAGGAGCGCTACGAGCGCGCGTACCTGTCGGCGCGCGACCGCGTGGCGCAGGCCGAGTTCACGCGCTTTCGCAGCGAGGTCGCCAGCACGGCGCAGCCGGCGCTGGTCGCGCGGGCCGAACTCACGCGCTGCGCGGTGCAGGTCGCCAGCCTGGATTTCACGCCTTGCGCGGGTTTCGAGCCGCTGCGGCGCGATGCCAGCGATGCGGAGCGCGCGTATGCCGACTTCCTGGCCGGCGTGCCGCTGTCGCCGGAACAGGCGAAGGCGCTGCCCGAGGCCTATCGCGGCGTCGCGGGCGGCTCCGGCGGCGCCGCGGCCGTCAAGGGCATCGAGGTGCCGCTGTCGCGGCTGGTCGCCGCCGCGGTCCTGCTGCGCACCGACCGGGCCGACCCCGAGGTGCTCCAGCTCGCCACCGACACCGCTTCCGCGCAGGGCTGGCGGCGCGCGGTGATGGCCTGGCTCGGGGCGCAGGCGCTGCGTGCCGAAAAGGCCGGCGCCACCGAGGAAGCCGCGCGGCTGCGCCGCCGCATGCAGCTGGCCGCCGAGGAGCGCTAGCGCTTCCCGCGCGGGGCTGCCGCCGGCGTGCGGAAGGTGATGGAGTAGCGCAGGGCCTTCGTCGGCGACACCGCGTGCTGCCAGTTCCAGCGGGCCGCCCCGCGCAGCAGGTAGATGGAGCGCGGCGCCACCACCAGCTTGAGCACGTCGGCGCGGCGGCCGCCCTCGGGCGGGTACGGCCGGAACCGCATCACGGCGTCGTGGCCGAGCGAGATGCCCACGATGTCCTCGAAGTCCGGCACGTCGCGGTGCCATCCCAGGGGCGTCCCGGGGCTGTACTCCGCCACCAGCGCCTGCGTGAACGCCTCGGGCGCGACGCCGATCCAGGCGGCGGCACGGGAGCGCAGTGGCTCCAGCCAATCCGGAAGGGGGGCGGCCGCATGCAGCTTCTGCGCGCTGAAGTCGTACGTCCCGCCGTAGCTCACGACCCGCCGCCGGGCCTCGTACTGCTGGTACTTCATGGGCGCCAGCGGCAATTGCGCGATGCGCTGCACCAGCGCTGCTTCCTCGCCGGGCGAGAGGAAGCCCGCCTCGTAGCGCATGCCGTCCGGCAGCACCGGCCCGGGTGCATCGCCGGAAAGGTCGTCCTGCGGCTGCATGCGCGAAGTATCGCGCCAATGAAAAACGCCACGGCATCGCCGTGGCGTCGGGTGACCTGCCGGCCACGGGGAAAAACGCGAGGGCGTCTTCCCCGTGGTGCGACTTACGGCTTGGCCGCGGTCGGAAAAGGCCAGGCGGCCTGCGGGTTCAGGGTGGTCTGAGCCGCGGGCGCAGCCGAAGCGGAGGCCGAAGCAGCCGGCTTGGCAGCAGGCGCCTTCTTGGCAGCCTTTTTCGCAGCAGGCGCTTTCGCAGCCTTCTTCGCGCCGCCGGAGGCCTTCTTCGCAGCCTTCTTGGCCGTGCTCTTCTTCGCAGTCGCCTTGCGGGCGGTGCTCTTCTTCGCGGTGGCCTTCTTCGCCGTCGTCTTCTTCGCAGCCGACTTCTTGGCGGCGGGGCGCTTGGCGGCGGCCTTCTTGGCGGCCGGGCGCTTCGCTGCGGCCTTCTTCGCGGCCGGGCGCTTCGCCGCGGTCTTCTTGGCGGCCGGGCGCTTGGCGGCCGTCTTCTTGGCGGCCGGGCGCTTCGCCGTCGTCTTCTTGGCGGTGGCCTTCTTCGCCGTCGTCTTCTTCGCGGATGCCTTCTTGGCCGGGGCTTTACGCGCGGCCGATTTCTTCGCAGTTGCCATTTTCTCTATCTCCTAGTCAAGTTGATCACATCAACCATAAGAAGCACTCCGCGCATTGTTGGTAGCGCGAAGCGATCCGCGGGGTTGGGCCTTGGCCCAGCCCCACGAACACCATCACCCGTCATGCCCCCGCCTCTTTCCGGGCGGTGGTGCATGCGGGCACTATTCCAAACTCACTCGCAGTTGCCGTTTCAATCCCAGGAAAGAGCGCCACCCGTCTGGTATTCGATCACGCGGGTCTCGAAGAAATTGCGCTCTTTCTTCAGGTCAATCATTTCGCTCATCCACGGGAAGGGGTTTTCCTCGTTCGGGAAAAGCGCTTCCAGGCCGATCTGCGTGGCACGCCGGTTGGCGATGTAGCGCAGGTAGCCCTTGAACATGGAGGCATTGAGTCCCAGCACGCCGCGGGGCATGGTGTCCTCGGCGTAGCGGTACTCGAGTTCGACGGCTTTGAGGAACAGCGCCTTGATCTCCGCCTTGAAGTCGGCGGTCCACAGGTGCGGGTTCTCGAGCTTGATCTGGTTGATGAGGTCGATGCCGAAGTTGCAGTGCATCGACTCGTCGCGCAGGATGTACTGGTACTGCTCGGCGGCGCCAGTCATCTTGTTCTGCCGGCCCATCGCCAGGATCTGGGTGAAGCCGACGTAGAAGAACAGGCCTTCCATCAGGCAGGCGAACACGATCAGGCTCTTGAGCAGCGTCTGGTCGGTCTCCGGCGTGCCGGTGTGGAAGTTGGGGTCCATGATCGCGTCGATGAACGGGATCAGGAATTCGTCCTTGTCCCGGATCGAGGCGACCTCGTGGTACGCGTTGAAGATCTCGGACTCGTCCAGGCCGAGCGACTCCACGATGTACTGGTAGGCGTGGGTGTGGATCGCTTCCTCGAACGCCTGGCGCAGCAGGAACTGGCGGCACTCGGGCGCCGTGATGTGGCGGTAGGTGCCCAGCACGATGTTGTTGGCGGCCAGCGAGTCGGCCGTCACGAAGAAGCCGAGGTTGCGCTTGATGATGCGGCGCTCGTCCTCGGACAACCCGTTCGGGTCCTTCCAGAGGGCGATGTCGCGGTTCATGTTGATTTCCTGCGGCATCCAGTGGTTGGCGCAGGTGGACAGGTACTTCTCCCAGGCCCACTTGTACTTGAAGGGGACGAGCTGGTTGACGTCGGTCTGCCCGTTGATGATGCGCTTGTCGGCGGCGGTGACGCGGCGTGCGGCGGTCTGTGCGGCGGCGGCGGGCTTCGTCACGATCGGCGTGACGGCGGCCGGCGCGATGGCGCCGTCGTCGAGGGTGCGCAGTGCAGGCTGGGGAACGGAAGCGGGTGCGGTCGCGAGCGGTGAATGCATCGCCTCGCGGTTGGTGGCTAAACCGCTGCTCACGGGCTTTGACGGTGTGGGCGTGACTTCGTCGTCCCAGGTCAACATAGGTGTTCCAGTGCTCGGATTATGCGAGCCCGGATGGTGGAATCAAAGTGTCCGTTCACATCCGGCTCGCATTTTGTTGCTTGATTGCATCGGCGTTCTGTCGGAGAACGCCGATACCTCGTTCATTTCGCGTGTGCTTCGCGCTTCGAATTACTGGCAAGCCTCGCACGTGGGATCGTCGACGCCGCAGAACTTGATGTCGGTCGCGGGCGTCGCACCCGACGTCTGCGCCTCGATCTGCGCGCGCGCCGCCGCCGCCGCCGCTTCGAGCGCGCTCATGCCGCCGGCGCCGTTGCCGTTGCTCACCGCGTTCAGGCGGCCGGACTGCACCGTGCTCTTCTCGGCCTGCGTCGCGCTGGTGGTGCGCAGGTAGTAGGTGGTCTTCAGGCCGCGCAGCCAGGCGAGCTTGTAGGTCTCGTCCAGCTTCTTGCCCGAGGCGCCGGCCATGTAGATGTTGAGCGACTGCGCCTGGTCGATCCACTTCTGGCGGCGGGCGGCGGCTTCCACCAGCCACACCGGCTCCACCTCGAAGGCGGTGGCGTAGAGCGCCTTGACTTCCTGCGGCACGCGGTCGATCGGCCGCAGCGAGCCGTCGAAGTGCTTCAGGTCCATGACCATCACGTCGTCCCACAGGCCCAGGCGCTTCAGGTCGCGCACCAGGTAGTGGTTGATCACCGTGAACTCGCCGGACAGGTTGGACTTGACCGAGAGGTTGCCGAAGCAGGGCTCGATGGAGGCGTCCACGCCGATGATGTTGGAGATGGTCGCGGTCGGCGCGATGGCCACGCAGTTGCTGTTGCGCATGCCGTCGGCGGCGATCTTCTTGCGCAGGGCGTCCCAGTCCAAGGTGGTGGAGCGGTCCACGTCCACGTACTGCTCGCCGCGGGCGTCGGCCAGCAGGTTCAGCGAATCCAGCGGCAGGATGCCCTTGTCCCACAGGGAGCCCTTGTAGCTGGAGTACTTGCCGCGCTCGCGGGCCAGCTCGGTCGACGCCCAGTAGGCGTAGTAGCAGACGGCTTCCATGGAGCGGTCGGCGAACTCGATCGCGTCCTTCGAGGCGTAGGGGATGCGCAGTTCGTACAGCGCGTCCTGGAAGCCCATGACGCCCAGGCCCACCGGGCGGTGGCGCATGTTGGAGTCGCGGGCCTTCTTGACGGCGTAGTAGTTGATGTCGATGACGTTGTCGAGCATCCGCATCGCCGTGGCGATCGTCTTCTTCAGCTTCTCGTGGTCGACCTGGCCGTCCTTCAGGTGCTGCAGCAGGTTCACGGAACCCAGGTTGCAGACCGCCGTCTCCGTGTCGGACGTGTTCAGCGTGATCTCGGTGCACAGGTTGGACGAGTGCACCACGCCCACGTGCTGCTGCGGCGAGCGGACGTTGCAGGCGTCC
The DNA here is from genome assembly GCF_015070875.1 of Ramlibacter pallidus. Classification (GTDB taxonomy): domain Bacteria; phylum Pseudomonadota; class Gammaproteobacteria; order Burkholderiales; family Burkholderiaceae_C; genus Ramlibacter; species Ramlibacter pallidus. Next base: position 389,673 of record NZ_JADDIV010000002.1, on the reverse strand, counting down.
TTGAAGGTGATCCAGGGGTGGCCGGTCTCGAACAGCATCGAGAGCATCTTGCGCCACAGGTCGTTGGCGGGGATCGTCTTGCTCGGCTTGATCTCGCCGCGCCTGGCCTTTTCCTCGTAGGCCAGGTAGGCGCGCTCGAAGTCGGCGCCGAACTTGTCGTGCAGGTCGGGGACGGAGGAGGGGGAGAACAGGGTCCAGTCGCCCTTTTCCATCACGCGGCGCATGAACAGGTCCGGGATCCAGTTGGCCGTGTTCATGTCGTGGGTGCGGCGGCGGTCGTCGCCGGTGTTCTTGCGCAGCTCCAGGAACTCTTCCACGTCGAGGTGCCAGGACTCCAGGTAGGCGCAGACGGCGCCCTTGCGCTTGCCGCCCTGGTTCACCGCCACGGCGGTGTCGTTCACCACCTTCAGGAAGGGCACGACGCCCTGCGACTCGCCGTTGGTGCCCTTGATGTGGGAGCCCAGCGCGCGCACGCGGGTCCAGTCGTTGCCCAGCCCGCCGGCGAACTTGGACAGCAGCGCGTTTTCCTTGATCGACTCGTAGATGCCGTCCAGGTCGTCCGGCACCGTCGTCAGGTAGCAGGAGGACAGCTGCGAGCGCAGCGACCCGGCGTTGAACAGCGTCGGCGTCGACGACATGAAGTCGAAGCTGCTGAGCACCTCGTAGAACTCGATCGCGCGCGCTTCGCGGTCGATCTCGTTGAGCGCCAGGCCCATGGCCACGCGCATGAAGAAGGCCTGCGGCAGCTCGATGCGGGTCTTGCGCACGTGCAGGAAGTAGCGGTCGTACAGGGTCTGCAGGCCGAGGTAGTCGAACTTCAGGTCGCGGTCGGCCTTCAGGGCGCCGCCCAGGCGGGCCAGGTCGTACTGCAGCAGGCGCTCGTCCAGCAGCTCGTTTTCCACGCCCTTCTTGATGAACAGCGGAAAGTTGTCGGCGTAGGCTTCGGCGCGCTCGGCCGGGGCCACTTCGCGGCCGACCACTTCCTTGAAGATCGTGTGCAGCAGCAGGCGGGCGGTGACGAAGGTGTAGTCGGGTTCCTTCTCGATCAGCGTGCGGGCGGCCAGGATGGAGGCCTTGTAGACCTCGTCGAGCGGCACGCCGTCGTACAGGTTGCGCTGGGTCTCGGCGTAGATCGGCTCGGGCTTCACGTCGGCGCCCAGGCCTTCGCACGACGCGAGGATCAGGGCGCGCAGGCCTTCGGTGTCCAGCGGCACGCGCTGGCCGCCGTCGAGCACGTGGAACTGGGGCGCGACCGGCGCCTGGTCCTGCGACTGCTTGGCGCGCTCCTGCGCGCGGCGCTCGCGGTACAGCACGTACGCGCGGGCGACTTCATGGTGGCCGCTGCGCATCAGGCCCAGTTCGGCCGCGTCCTGCACGTCCTCGATGTGGAAGGTGCCGCCGCCCGGGCGGGAGCGCACCAGCGCCCGCACGACGCTCTGGGTGAGCACGTCCACCGTCTCGCGCACGCTCGCCGAGGCCGCGCCCTGCGTCCCGTGCACCGCCAGGAAGGCCTTCATCATCGCGATGCCGATCTTGCTGGGCTCGAACGGGACCACCGCGCCGTTGCGGCGGATGATCTGGTAGTGCGCCAGCGGCGTGGCGCCGGACTGCGCGGCGGAGGCCAGCGGAGCGGCGGCGGCGCCGGGTGAGGCAACGGTGGGGGTGCTCAGGGCAGGTTGCATGCGGTTCGTCCTCGTGCTGCGGTTGTTCTGCGAAGGGGGCGAAGTTTAATCGCCTTCCGTCTGCCGGGGCACTATAGATAGGGTCTCGGGGCATTGCAAGCCACTACAGGTAGTGGTTGTACCGAGCAACCCGGTGAACGAGCTGTGGACAACGCTGTGCGCAGCCTGTGAGGCGGGCCGGACGCCGCGACGCGCCGCCCCAAAGCGTGAACTGCTTCGCAGTTGTCGCGTTGTGCCTCAGCAACTTGCCGGCGGGTGCTTCAGGCGGAAGGGGGGAACCACTCGGCGGGCCAGCCGAGTTCGCGTTGCAGCAGCGGCCATGCGAAGCCGGCGCCGGGGTCGTTCTTGCGGCCCGGCGCGATGTGCTCGTGGCCGGCGACATGGCGGATCGGGTAGCGCTCCGCGAGGGCGGCGCACACCACCGCCAGTGCCTCGTACTGCGCCGGCTCGAAGCTCCCGCCTTCGAGCCCTTCCAGCTCGATGCCCACCGAATCGTCGTTGCAGTTGTCCCGCCCGCGCCAGCGCGAAGGTCCGGCGTGCCAGGCGCGCGCGTCGCAATCCACGAACTGGATCAGCGCGCCGTCGCGGCGGATGAAGAAGTGCGCCGACACCTGCATGCCGCGGATCTGCTGGAAGTAGGGATGGGCGTCCCAGTCCAGCGTGTTGGTGAACAGGCGCTGCACTTCGTCGCCGCCGAAGACGCCGGGCGGCAGGCTGATCGAATGCACCACCACCAGGTCGATGCTGGCGCCGCCGGGGCGCGGGCCGAAGTTCGGCGAGGCGATGCGGTGCGCGAAGCGGTACCAGCCGCCGTCCCAGAGCGCCGCGGCGCCCTCAGGCCGGCGTGGCGGGGTCATCGGCTTCGTCGCTGCCGGGCGTGGCGATCGCCAGGCGCGCGATGCGGTAGCGGATCTGGCGCAGGCTCAGGCCCAGGCGCTGGGCCGCCGCCGTGCGGTTGAAATTGGTTTCGCGCAGCGCCTTGACCAGGATCTCGCGCTCCTGCTGGTCCAGGTAGGCCTGCAGGTCGTTCGGCACGGCCGCCGGCGCCGCGGCCTCCGGCGCCGCGGGCGGGGCCGATGCCCCGGCGGCGGGCGCGGGCGAGGCGGTCGCCGGGGCCGCGCCGGGGGCCAGGTCCACCTGCAACTGCGAGCCGTCGGAGAGCGCCAGGGCGCGATGCAGCAGGTTCTCCAGCTCGCGCACGTTGCCCGGCAGGGGGTGCGCCTGCAGTTGCTGCAGCACCTGCTCCGACAGGTGCGGCGCGGGCATGCCGGCTTCCTGCGCGATGCGGGCAAGCAGGGCGTTGCACAGCGCCGGCAGGTCCTCGCGCCGCTCGCGCAGCGGAGGCACCACGATCTCGATGACGTTCAGCCGGTAGAACAGGTCCTGCCGGAAGCGGCCGCCCTGGACGTCCGCGGCGAGGTCCTTGTGCGTGGCGCTGACGATGCGCACGTCCACGGCCTCTTCCTGCGTGGAGCCGAGCGCGCGCACGCTGCGCTCCTGGATGGCGCGCAGCAGCTTGGACTGCATGGGCAGCGGCAGGTCGCCGATCTCGTCGAGGAACAAGGTGCCACCGCGGGCGGCCTGGAAGTACCCTTCGCGGTCGGCGGCGGCGCCGGTGTACGAACCCTTCTTCGCCCCGAAGAACTCCGCTTCCAGCAGCGTCTCCGGGATCGCGCTGCAATTGACGGCGACGAAGGGGCCGTCGGCGCGGTGGCTGCAGGCATGGATGGCGCGCGCCACCAGCTCCTTGCCGGTGCCCGACTCGCCGCGCACCAGCACCGGCGCCATGCTGCGGGCGACCTTCCCGATCCGCTCCTTCACCGTCCGCATGGGCGCCGAATCGCCGACCAGCCGCTGCAGCGCGGAGCCGCCGGAGCGTTCCTGCGCGATGCCGGGGCGCGTGCCGCCGCTGCCGCGCGTGCGTTCCGGTGCGTTGCCTTCCAGGATGGCGGCCGCGACGACGCTGCGGAACTGCTTCAGGTCCACCGGCTTGGTGAGGTAGTCGAAGGCGCCGGCCTTGAGGGCCTCGACCGCGTTCTCCGCGGAGCCGTAGGCGGTCATCACGACGCAGCGTTCGCGCCGCTGCTGCGCGGCCATGCGGTTCAGGATCTCCAGGCCGAGGCCGTCGGGCAGGCGCATGTCGGTGATCACCGCGTCGAACTTCGCGCCTTCGAGCAGCTGCCAGGCTTCGGCCAGCGTGCCGGCGGCATCCACCCGGTAGCCCTCGCGCAGCAGCGTCAGCTCGTAGAGCGTGCGGAGATCGGGTTCGTCGTCGACGACGAGGACGTGGGCCGGGGACGGATTGGGCGCTGCCATCAGGCGCGTATTGTGGCAAACGGTGCGCCGCCTGGCACCACCGTCGTGCGCGTGCGGAAAGTCACGGTGAACGCGTTCCCCTCGCGGCCGCTCGCGTCGGGCGCGGGCGCGCGGGCATAAGAGATTTCCGCATCGTGGCGCTTGCACAACTCGCGGCAGATGTAGAGCCCCAGGCCGCTGGAGCGGCTCTCCGACGAGAAGAAGGGTTCGAACAGGTGGCGCTGCACGCTGGCATCCAGCGGCGGGCTGTCGCTCCAGACGTGCAGCCGGCAGTCGCCTGCCGACCAATCGGTGGCGACGATGATCGCGGCGGGCGCGCCGGAGACGTAGCGCAGCGCGTTGTCGAGGAGGTTCACGAGCACGCGCCGCAGGTGCTCGCCGTCGAACGCCGCCCAGGCGGCGTGCGAATCGAGCTGCAGCCGCAGGCGGTCTCCCGCCTGCGCGTTGCGCTCCCATTCCCCCGCGAAGCCCCGGACGACCGCGTCGAGCTCCAGCCAGTCGGCGGTGCGCGGCTGCACGCGCGCGAGGTTGAGGATCTCCTCCACGATCTGCGACAGGCGCTGCGCGTTCTTCTGGACCAGCGTCGTCAGCTGCTGCTGGCCCGGTTCGGTCAGCTCCTCGGCGAGCAGGCCGTTGGCCTGTGCGATGGCGGCGAGCGGATTGCGGATCTCGTGGGCGACGGCGGCGGACATGCGGCCCATGGCGGCCAGCTTCTCGGTGCGCAGCTGCGCCTCCACCTCGCGCAGGTCCTGCAGGAACATCACGCACAGCGTCTCGGCGTATGCGTCCGGCGGCGGCGTGAGGCGCGTGCGCACCTTCAGGTGCAGGCTCTCGCCCGCCGCCAGTTCCAGCGCGAGCTCCGCGCTCTGCGGGTCGCCGGTGTCGAAGGTGCGCTGCGCCAGCGCGGCCAGCGGCCTCCAGCCGGGGCGGGACACCAGCGCCAGCGACGCGGGGGCCTCGCGGGCCTGCCACCCCAGGAGCGCGCGCGCGGCGGGATTGGCGGCATGGACCCGCCAGTCCGCACTGACCACCAGGAGGCCGTCGCGCAGGCTCTCGATGACGAGCTCGTTGACCTGCCCCTGCGTGCGCGCCGCCGACAGGCTGCGGCGCGCGGCCTGCTCCTCGCCGGCCAGTCGCTGCGAAAGCTGGTTGGCGAGGAAGGCCACCAGGAAGTAGCCGCCGCCGGCGAAGCCCGCCTGCACCAGGCGGGCCGCAGGGTCGAGGAACACGAGCGACTGCAGCCAGGCGTCGACCAGCAGCAGCAGCGTGACCGCCGCGGCGGTGCCCAGCGCCAGCAGCCCGGAACCGAGCACCGACGCGGTCAGCACCGGCAGGGCGAACAGCGGCGCGTAGTTGAGGCTGGCGGCCTCGAGGAAGTGCAGCGTGGAGAACGCCACCAGGTCGATGCCGATGGTGGAGACCCACTGCGGATCGAAGGTGCGCCCGGGCGGTGCCGGCCGGGTGAACGCGCGCACCGCCAGCGAGGCCGCCAGGTAGGTGCCGCACAGCCCCAGCTGCCACGGGTTCATGGGGGCGACGCCGGCAACCATCAGCGCCCCGAGCAGGACCAGCAGGGTGATCGCGATGGCGATGCGCGCCATCATGAAGCCGAGCCAGAGACGGTAGAAGGCGGAGTCTTCCGGCCGCTCGGGCGGCGGCGCGGGAGGCGTGTCCCAGGCCCACGTGGAGTTCGCCCAGGTGGACGGAGGCGGTGCCATGTGCCGCCTCAGCTGCCGGAGCGCAGCCGGTGCTCCGCGCTGCAGTAGGGCAGGCCGTTGGTGCCGGCGACGGCATCGGCCCGCGGCAGGTGCACGCCGCATTCGGCGCAGCGCACCATCTCCTGCGGCAGGGGCGGCGGCGGCCGCTTCGGGGCGCCGCGTGCCGCCACCCGCGCGTTGCGCCAGAGGAAGTAGGCCACCCCCAGGACGGCCAGCAGCAGGAGGTATTTCATGCGGGCCGCCTCAGGACCACCTCGAGCACGAAGCGCGAGCCGACGTACGCCAGCAGGAGCAGCAGCGAGCCGATGTAGATCACGCGCACCGCCTTGCGTCCGCGCCAGCCGAAGCGCAGCCGCCCCAGCAGGAGCAGGGCGAACGCGACCCACGCCAGCACCGAGAACACCGACTTGTGATCCCAGCGGAAGGCGCGCCCGTACACGCGCTCGGAGAAGAAGACGCCCACCACCAGCGTGGCGGTCAGCAGCACGAACCCGGCGCCCGCGAAGCGGAAGGTGAGGCGTTCCAGCGTCAGCAGCGGCAGCCCGGCCTGCGGTTCGGCGGTGGCCATGCGCATGGTGTGCTCGGTGCGCTGCATCAGCCAGGCATGCACCACCGCGGCGGCGAAGAGGCCGTAGGAGGCGATGCCCAGCGCCCAGTGCAGCGGCAACCACGCGGAGGTGTTGACGTGGAGGGGCGTCCCGGGAAACACCGCGGCCAGCAGCACCGCCGCGGCGCCCAGCGCGGCCAGCACCCAGCGGGCCTGCAGCTGCGGGAACACCTGGCGTTCCACCGCATACACCGTGAGCACCAGCCACGCGGTCACCGAGATCGCCGGCGCGAAGCCGAACCGGGGCGAATCCCCGACCAGGCCCCACGCGAGGGCCGCGCCGTGGAGCACCCATGCGACCAGCAGGGCCGCGCGTGCCGCCCCCTCGCTGAGGCGGGCCGCCGCCGCGGCGGGCACGGCATAGGCCGTGGCCGCGGCGACGGAGAGCGCCACACTCGCCGGGGAGGCACTGGATAAAATCATGGACCAAGTTTAGCCCCTGGCCTTCCTGCCTCTGCCGCTCCGCGGCCAGCCTGTGGCGCCACCCCCACTTCCCATGGCCTCCGCCCTCTCCGACAAACTTTCCCGCCTCGTCAAGCAGATGCGCGGCCAGGCCCGCATCACCGAGGACAACGTGCAGGAGATGCTGCGCGAAGTCCGCATGGCGCTGCTCGAAGCCGACGTCGCCCTGCCCGTGGTGCGCGACTTCATCGCGCGCGTCAAGGACAAGGCGCTCGGGCAGGAGGTGGTCGGCTCGCTGAACCCCGGGCAGGCGCTGGTGGGCATCGTCCATCGCGAACTCGTCGCGACCATGGGCGAGGGCGTGAGCGACATCAACCTCGCCGCGCAGCCGCCGGCGGTGATCCTGATGGCGGGCCTGCAGGGCGCCGGCAAGACCACGACCACGGCCAAGCTGGCCAAGCACCTGATCGAGAAACGCCGCAAGAAGGTGCTGACGGTGTCCGGCGACGTCTACCGCCCCGCCGCCATCGAGCAGCTGAAGACCGTCACGAAGCAGGCGGGCGCCGAGTGGTTCCCGAGCACGCCGGACCAGAAGCCGGTGGACATCGCGCGCGCCGCGCTGGACCACGCACGCCGCCAGTACTTCGACGTCCTGCTGGTCGACACGGCCGGCCGGCTGGCGATCGACGAGGCCATGATGCGCGAGATCAAGGAACTGCACGCGGCCGTGAACCCGGTCGAGACGCTGTTCGTGGTCGACGCGATGCAGGGCCAGGACGCGGTCAACACCGCCAAGGCCTTCCGGGAGGCGCTGCCGCTCACCGGCATCGTGCTGACCAAGCTCGACGGCGACTCGCGCGGCGGCGCGGCGCTCTCGGTGCGGCAGATCACCGGCGCGCCGATCAAGTTCGCGGGCGTGAGCGAGAAGATCGACGGGCTGGAGGTGTTCGACGCCGAACGCCATGCCGGCCGCATCCTCGGCATGGGCGACATCGTCGCGCTGGTGGAGCAGGTGCAGGCCGGCGTCGACATGGAGGCGGCGCAGAAGCTCGCGGCCAAGGTCAAGAGCGGCCAGGGCTTCGACCTGAACGACTTCCTCGCGCAGCTGCAGCAGATGAAGAGCATGGGCGGCCTGTCGACGCTGATGGACAAGATGCCGGCCCAGGTGCAGGCCAAGGCGGGCCAGGTCGACATGGACAAGGCCGAGCGCGACATCCGCCGCAAGGAGGGGATCATCTGCAGCATGACGGCCGCCGAGCGCCGCAAGCCCGAGATCATCAAGGCCACCCGCAAGCGCCGCATCGCCGCCGGTGCCGGCGTCCAGGTCCAGGAAGTGAACCGCCTGCTCAACGAATTCGAGCAGATGCAGCAGATGATGAAGAAGATGAAGGGCGGCGGGCTGATGAAGATGATGAAGCGCATGGGCGGCGGCGGCAAAGGGATGCCGAAGCTTCCGTTCTAGCGCCGGGCGGCGTTGCATACTCCGGGGCCATGAACCTCGTTGACAGCTTCGCCGACATCTCTCGCTTCGTCGCGCTGCGCCGCGACATCCATGCCCATCCGGAGCTCGGCTTCGAGGAGCACCGCACCTCGAAGGTCGTTGCGGACCTCCTGCGCGAATGGGGCATCGAGGTGCACGAGGGCATCGCCGGCACCGGCGTCGTCGGCGTCCTGAAGTGCGGCACCGGCCGCCGCACGATCGGCCTGCGCGCCGACCTCGACGCCCTGCCGCTGCAGGAAGAGAACCGCTTCCCGCACCGCTCCACGCACGACGGCCGCATGCACGCCTGCGGCCACGACGGCCACACCACCATGCTGCTGGCCGCGGCCTGGCACCTGGCGCAGGCGCGCGACTTCGACGGCACGGTGCATTTCATCTTCCAGCCGGCCGAGGAAATGGGCAAGGCCGGGGCGCTGAAGATGATCCAGGACGGCCTGTTCGAGCGCTTTCCCTGCGAGGCCGTCTTCGCGCTGCACAACTTCGCGATCGAGACCGTCGGCGGGTTCGCGCTGAACGAGGCCGCGCTGATGGCGTCGAGCAACACCTGGAAGGTGACGATGCACGGCCGTGGCACGCACGCCTCCCTGCCGCACACCGGCATCGACCCGGTGGCGGCGGTGATCGACCTGGGGCAGCAACTCCAGACGCTGGTGCCCAGGGTGATCGCGTCCACCGAGCGCGCCCTGCTGGCCGTCACGCAGATCCAGGGCTCGGGAGCGCCGAACGTGATCCCGGACGAAGCCTGGGTGGGCGGCACGGTGCGGACCTTCTCCGAAGCGGCGACCGATGCGATCGAGGGCGGCATGCGCCGCATCGCCGACGGGATCGCCCAGGCGCACGGCTGCCGCGCCGAGATCTTCTTCCGCCGCGCGTCGCCGCCGGTGGTGAACCATGCGCACGAAGCCCGCTTCGCCGCCGAAGTGATGCGCGACATCGTGGGCGGCGACCGCGTGGACGCGGACTTTCCGGCGGTGATGGGCGCCGAGGACTTCGCCCACATGCTGAAGGTCCGGCCCGGCTGCTACGCCTTCATCGGCAACGGCGACGGCGGCCACCGCCTGCCGGACCATGGGCCCGGTCCTTGCATCATCCACAACACCTCGTTCGACTTCAACGACGAGATCATCCCCATCGGCGCCAGCTATTTCGTCCGCCTGGCGCAGAAGTGGCTTGCCCAAAGCATCCAGGAGCCGTGAACATGCCGAACCTCGTCTTCCGCCGCGCCACCGTCGCCCTCGTCCTCGCGGCCGCCGCGGCCTCGCCCGCATTCGCCCAGCGCGTGATCCGCCTCGTGGTGCCCTTCGGCCCCGGCGCGGTGCAGGACACCGTGGCGCGCACCTTCAACGCCGAACTGGGGCAGGCGCTGGGCGCCTCCGTCGTGGTGGAGAACCGCCCCGGCGCCGGCGGCACCGTCGGCACGGCCGCGGTCGCGAAGGCGCCCGCCGACGGCAACACGCTGGTGCTGGCGGCGGCCAGCCACACCCTGGCCGGCCACCTGTACAGCAAGCTGGCCTACGACCCGGTGAAGGATTTCGTCGGCGTCTCGTACGTCGGCAACTCCGGCTACGTGATTGCCGCGCCCGGCAACCTGGGCGTGAACACGCTCGCCGACTACGTGAAGCTGCTGAAGGCGAAGCCCGGGCAGATGAACTACGCGTCGGCCGGCAACGGCAGCGCGACGCACATGGGCATGGCCTACTTCCTCGCGAAGGCCGGCCTCGAGATGCAGCACGTGCCGATGAAGTCCACCGGCGATGCCGTCAACGAGGTGCTGGCCGGCCGCGTGCAGGGCGTGACCTCGTCGCTGATCGGCGTGACCGGGTTCAAGTCGGATGCGCGGCTGAAGATCCTGGCCTATACCGGCACGCAGCGGTCCAAGTTCATGCCGGAGCTGCCCACCGTGGCGGAGGCCGGCGTCCCCGGCTACAAGTTCGATTCCTGGATCGGCGTGCTGGCGCCTGCGGGGACGCCGAAGGCCGAAGTCGATCGCCTCAACGCCGCGATCAACAAGGTGCTGCAGGACCCGGTGGTGCAGGAGCGCCTGACGCGCCTGGGCGTCGAGGGCGGCACGCTGTCCCCGGACGAGTTCCAGAAGCTGCTGCGCGCCGACTGGGACTCCGCCGGCGCCATCGTCAAGGCGTCCGGCGCGCGCATCGAATAGCCGCCGCTTCGCGCCGCTGTAGGCGCCGTCCTTCCTGATCTCGCGCGCGATCCGGCGCGCGCTGCTGCCTGCGGAGCCACGCGGACGCGTGCGCGCGCGCCGAAGAATCTCGCCTCAGTTCTGCACAGGGAGGCGAGACGATGCGCCCGTTGGCGAGGTATCCGGTGTCGGCCGTGGCGGTGTGGGTGGCGTGCATGGTCGCGCTGCACGGCACGCACGCCCTTGCGCAGCAAGGCGGCGAGAGCCTGCGCTCGGCCAAGGTCGCGGAAGCCGGGCATGAAGGCGCTTCGCCGGAAGTGCGCCACGTGGCGGACTGGGCGGTGCACTCGCGCGACCCGCAGGGCCGGCCCTTCGCCGTGGTGGACAAGGTCCATGGCCGGCTCTACGTGTTCGACGCGCAGGGCGGGCTGCTGGGAGCGACAGCGGCACTCGTGGGTTCCGCGCCGGGCGACCTGTCCGTGCCCGGCATCGGTGAGCGTCCCATCGCCAGCATCCGGCCGGAGGAACGGACGACGCCGGCCGGCCGCTTCGAAGCCCGCATGGGCGTGGGGCCCAAGGGCGAGGACATCCTCTGGGTGGACTACCAGAACGCGCTCGCGCTGCACCGCGTGGTGACGAACGTGCCGCAGGAGCGGCGGCTGCAGCGCCTGGCCAGCCAGGTCGCGGGCGACCGCCGCATCACGTATGGCTGCATCAACGTGCCCGCGGCCTTCTACGACGGCGTGGTGCGGCCGGCGTTCGCGGGAGGCGGCGTGGTCTACATCCTGCCGGAACAGCGGCGCCCGCAGGAACTGTTCGGCTCGTACGACGTGGACGCGCCCCGCGTCGTGCACGCGTCGACGGCGGCCGCTTTCCAGCGTCCCTGACCGCACCATCGACAAACCCGCCGAAGCGGGTTTGCGTGTTGGCCGTCAGTTGCGGTACGGCCTGGCCGGCAGCGGTGCGGGTGCGGGGGCCGGCGGCGGCGGGGGCGGAGGCGGTTGCACCGCCGGCGGCGGGGGCGGCACCGCGACAGCCCGCGGGGGCGGCGGCGGAGGCGGGGGCGGCGGCGAGACGACGCGCGTCATGGTCGGCGCCGGCGCGCCGAAGCGGTAGACCAGGCCGATCGAAGCCATGTCGACATAGTCGCGGCCGCGCGCGCGGTCCTCGACACGGTAGCGCTCCAGTTCGGCGCGCATCGACAGGGTGGGCGTGAAGGCGTACTCCAGGCCGACGCCGATCTTCGGGCCCCAGTTCCGGTCGCTGCTCGTGCCGCCGCCGCCGATGGCGCCGGTGGTCGCGACGCTCGAGCGGGTCTGCGTGTAGGCGGCGCCGATGCGCGCGATGCCCGAGAAGCGGTCGGTGATCGGGAGGGTGCCGACCAGGTCGAGATTCAATCCGCGGAAGCGCGAGGTGCCGCTGATGGTGCCCGCCGGGCCGCCATACGCGTAGTCGAAGCTGCCCAGGTGGAACAGGCCGGCTTCCACCGCGAAGTTGCGGTGGAACTGGTAACCGAGGAACAGCTTGCCGCCGATCTCGCTGTCGTCCTCGCTGGTCGAGGTCAGCGCCGTGGGCGGCGAGGTCGCCGGCGCGTTGTCGAAGCGGGACTGGGTGGCGCCGATGCTGCCGCCCACATAGCCGCTTTGCGACCACTGCGCCCATTGCGCCATGGCCGGTGCGCCGAGGGTGGCGCCGAGCACGGCGAGGCCGACCGCATGCAGGCGGTGGCGGAAGAAGGATGACTCTTGTGGTTTCACGATGAAGCTCCGAACGACGATCAAATGCGAAGGCGGAGTATCGGGAAGAGCAGAGCGGCCTGGGGCGGTTTGGCCCGTTGCGAGACAAAAACCAACAGGTCATCGTGCAACCGTTGATTGCTGTGCCACGTCCGCCGCACGCTGCCTGCCCCATGAAAAAAGCGGCCCGTGGGCCGCTTTGCACGCGAGGGTGGCTGTGCAGGAGAGAGGTCGACTTACGCGGCCAGCAAACCTGCATGCCGCCACGCGCGCCGCAGCACCGCGGGCGAACGCGACTCTTCCGGGATCACCAGCACGCCGCGCGCTCGCATCCAGTCGCCGAGCGCGACGTGGCTGGTCAGCACGGCCAGCGGCACCGCCAGCAGCAGCGGCAGCGCCACCGGTGCCAGCCACACCAGCGCGCCGAGCTGGATCGCGGCCAGCGCGGTCCCGTGCACCGCGACCAGCGCCGTCATCGGTGCGAGGCGGCGCGCGGCCTGGCCCCAGGACAGGCCCGAGGCTTCGCGCGGGGGCGACTTCCATTCCAGCTTCCAGCCGGTCAGCGCCACCAGCACGAACAGCGAATGCGCCAGCATGCGCACCGGCGCCTGCAGCAGCGCCATCACCGTCTCGACCACCGCGCTGCCCAGCAGCGGCAGCGTGCCGCCGAAGCCGTTCTGGCCGCGCTTCAGGAACACGGCGGCCAGCCCCAGCACGCGCGGCATGAACAGCATCGCCAGCGTCCACAGCCACAGGCTGCGCAGTTCCGCGGGCACCGCATGCCAGCCCGGCTCGATCGCGGCGCCGGTCATCCACAGCACGGTGCCGAAGGTCAGGAACGCGAGCCAGAGCGGCGCGGAGAGATACGACATGGCGCCGATGGCGAACATCGCGCGGTGCACGCGGTGCAGGCCGGGCTCGGCGATCAACCGCGAGTTCTGCAGGTTGCCCTGGCACCAGCGCCGGTCGCGCTGCAGCTCCGACAGCAGGTCGGGCGGCTGCTGCTCGTAGCTGCCTTCCAGGTCGGACACCAGCCACACGTGGTAGCCGGCGCGGCGCATCAGCGCGGCTTCGACGAAGTCGTGGGACAGGATGGGGCCGCAGAGGCCGCCACGGCCCGGGATGGGCGCCAGCGCGCAATGCCGCATGAAAGGCTCGACGCGCAGGATCGCGTTGTGGCCCCAGTAGTGCGACTCGCCCAGCTGCCAGAACTGCATGCCCAGCGTGAACAGGCGGCCCGTGACGCGCGAGGCGAACTGCTGCGCGCGCGCATGCAGCGTGGCATGGCCGACGGCCTGGCTGGCGGTCTGGATGATGCCGGCGCGCGGGTGCGCCTCCATCAGCTTGACCAGGGTGGCGATGCAGTCGCCGCTCATCACGCTGTCGGCGTCCAGCACCACCATGTAACGGTAGTCCTTGCCCCAGCGCCGGCAGAAGTCGGCGACGTTGCCCGCCTTGCGGTGCGTGCGGCGCTGGCGCAGGCGGTAGTAGACCTCGATCTGCGGCTGCTGCGGATGGCCCGCGAGCGCGGCGCGCAGGTCCGCCCAGGCGGCGCGTTCGGCGGCGATGATGGCCGGGTCGTTGCTGTCGGACAGCACGAACACGTCGAACACCGGCGCGTGGCCGGTGCCGGCCACCGATTCGCAGGTCGCGCGCAGCCCGGCGAAGACGGTTGCGACGTCCTCGTTGCAGATCGGCATGATGATCGCGGTCCGGGCGTCGGGTGCGATGCCGTGGTGCTGCACGGCGCGCGCGGACACGGAGGCGGCGTCGCCGAACAGGCTGACCCAGAAGCCCATGAGCGCCGTGACGAAGCCGGTCACCACCCAGGTGGAGAGGATGGCGAACAGCGCGATCTGGCCCCATTCGAGGAATTCGTTGCCGTAGTCGGGCTGCGCCTGCGCGAACAGCCAGCTGGCCACGCTGGTCGTGACCAGCGTCAGCAGCGCGAAGACCAGGCGGCGGCGCGCGGCCGCGTCCTGCCACGGCTCGCGCACTTCGCGCGCGGCGGGACGCGCGCCGCCTGGCAGCAGGCGGTCCGCTCCGGACAGCAGCGCGGTCCCCACGCCGTTCCAGAACCCGCGCCAGGGACGCGGCGGCATCGAGCCGCGCCGGATCGGCGGCGCGGTGACGGAATTCGGGTGGCGCTCCTCGCGCAGGCGGGAGCGGCCGGGCGCCTGTGCGGCGCTCACTCGGGAAGGATGATGTTGCTCCATGTCTCGCTCAGGATGTGGGTGTCGTGTTGCAGGAAGGCGCGCAGTTCGACCGGCCGCGAAGGGTCCAGGCGCTGCACGCGCAGGGTGAGGCGCCAGCGCTGGCCGGCGGGATGCGGATAGGCGATGGCTTCGAGGACGCGGCCGTTGTCGTCGGCGCTGGCGACGGCGCGCACCGGCGCACCGGGCGGCAGCGCCGCCAGGGCGGGGCCTTCGAAGTCGAGGACGTACTGGACCTGCGCCGACAGCTCCAGCGGCGTCAGGCGCGTGTAGCCGACGCCGCGGCGCGACTGCACGACGCGGCTGCCCGGGGGCTGCTGCTGCGCGTCGCCCTGCCAGGCGATCTCGTAGGCGAGGTCCAGCGGCTCGCCCGGCGCCGGCACGCGGTCCGGCACCCAGTAGGCGGCGATGTTGTCGTGCGTTTCGTCGGGCGTGGCCAGCTGCAGCAGCTCCACGCGGCCGGGTCCCCAGTCGGACAGAGGCCGGACCCAGGCGCTGGGACGCCGTTCGTAGCGGGCCTCGGTGTCCTCGTAGCTGGCGAACGCGCGGTCCCGCTGCATCAGGCCGAAGCCGCGCAGCTGCTGCACGGCGAAGCTGTTGACGCTGGTGCGGCGCGGGTTCTGCAGCGGCCGCCACAGCCACTCGCCGTTGCCGGCGGCGACCATCAGCCCGTCGGAATCGTGCACCTCGGGACGGAAGTCGCCCGGCCGCGGCTGGTTCTCGCCGGAGAGGAACATGCTCGTGAGCGGCGCGATCCCCAGTCGCGCGACGGGCGCGCGCAGGAAGATGCGCGCCTGCACGCGCGTGACGGTCTGCTCGCCGGGGACGATGTCGAAGCGGTAGGCGCCGGTGGCGCGCGGCGATTCGAGCAGCGCGTAGAGCGTGACCTGCCGTGCGTCCGGCGCGGGCCGCTGCAGCCAGAAGTCCGTGAAGCGCGGGAACTCCTCGCCGCTGCCGCCCACCGTATCGATCGCCAGCCCGCGGGCGGACAGGCCGTACTGCTGCCCCTGGCCGAGCGCCCGGAAGTAGCTCGCGCCCAGGAAGACGACCAGTTCGTCCTTGTACTGCGGCGTGTTCAGCGGATAGTGGATGCGCAGGCCGGCGTGCCCGAGGTCGGCCCAGGACTGCGGCTGCAAGGCGTTGCGGCCGAAGTCGTAGTCGCCGCTGGCGTAGGGGACGGGGCGCGCCTGGCCTTCGTGCAGTTCGTGCACGCGCACCTGTTCGCGCTGGTACAGCCCGCGATGGAAGAACTGCGTTTCGAACGGCAGCTGGGCTTCGCGCCAGAGCGCGCGGTCCGGACGGAAGCGGATGTCGCGGTAGGCGTCGTAGTCCAGCGCGCCCAGCTCGGGGGGCAGCGGCGCGGCGTCGGGCCGGTGCGGCCGGGCGGCGCGTTCGCGCGCGATCGCCGCGACACCTTCGAAGTCGAAGGCGGGCACCGGCGCGGACTGCGCCGTGGCGGCCTGCGGCAGCACGGCCACGACGGGCAGGGCCAGCAGCCGCAGCAGACGGAACAACGCTTTCATGCAGGCCACAGGGCAAGGCCCGTGCCAGCGGAAATTGTCCTTCTAGATCAGGGACTTGCGCGGTTCATCAGCTCGGCAGTTCGGGTTTTCCCGAAGATTGCTGCGCCGCAGCGGCGTTTTTGTCGCCGCACGGCGACAGCCCATCCAGGCGAGTGGAAGAAAAGCCTTGCGGATCAACTACTTGCCGTCGTCGCCGGACGGCGACACGGCACGGTCGCCGGCCTGCGACTGGAAATGGCCAGGGGTCAGCTCATGCTTTTGCAGCAGGCGGTAGAACTCGGTCCGGTTGCGGTCGGCCAGGCGCGCCGCGTCCGCGACGTTGCCGTCGGTGAGCTTGAGCAAACCCACCAGGTAGTCGCGTTCGAAGCGCTGCTTGGCCTCGGCATAGGTCAGGACCTGCACCGAAGGCACGCGCAGCGCGCGCTGCACCAGGGCCAATGGCACCAGCGGCGTGGTCGCCAGCGCGCAGACCTGCTCCACCACGTTGTAGAGCTGGCGCACGTTGCCCGGCCAGGGCGCGGCGATCAGCGCCTTCAATGCCTCGGGCGCGAAACCCGAGAGGCGCCGGCCGTACTTGGCGGCCAGCTTGTTGAGGAAGTGGTTCGCCAGCAGCGGGATGTCCTCGCGCCGCTCGGCCAGCGTCGGCAGCGTGAGCGTCACGACGTTGAGGCGGTAGTAGAGGTCTTCGCGGAACTGGCCGGCGGCCATCGCGGCCTCGAGGTCGCGGTGGGTGGCGGAAAGGATGCGCACGTCGACCGGGTGCGACTGGCTCGAACCCACGGGCCGCACCGCGCGTTCCTGCAGCACGCGCAGCAGCTTGACCTGCAGGGCCGGCGGCATGTCGCCGATCTCGTCGAGCAGCAGCGTGCCGCCGTCGGCCGCCTGGAACAGGCCCTTGTGGTTGGCGACGGCGTCGGTGAAGGCCCCTTTCACGTGGCCGAACAGCTCGGACTCCAGCAGCGCCTCGGGGATGGCGCCGCAGTTCACCGCGATGAAGGGCTTGGCCGCGCGGGCGCTGGCGCGGTGGATGGCGCGCGCCAGCATCTCCTTGCCGCTGCCGCTGTCGCCGCGCAGCAGCACGCTGGCGTCGGACCGCGCCACCATCCGCGCCTCGGCCAGCAGGTCCGCCATGCGCGCGGAGCGGCTGATGATGTCCGCGCGCCATTTCTCCTCGGCCTGCGGGCTCGCTGGGGCCGGCGCGTGCAGCGCGAGCGCCTGTGCGACCCGCTCCAGCAACTCCTTGCTGTCGTACGGCTTGGTGAGATAGGTGAAGACGCCGCGCCGCGTGGCCTCGATGGCGTCCGGGATGGTGCCATGCGCGGTGAGCAGGATCACCGGCAGCGAAGGATGGCGCTGGCGCACCTCGTCGAACAGCGCCAGGCCGTCGCGCCCGGGCAGGCGCACGTCGCTGATCACCAGCTGCGGCCGTTCGACGTCGAGCTGTGCGAGCGCGGCTTCGGCCGAGCCCGCCGTGGCGACACGGTAGCCGGCGGCCTCCAGCCGCATGGACAGCAGCCGCAGCATGTCGCCGTCGTCGTCGACGACGAGCAGGCGTGCGGCGTTCGGGCCGGTCATGGGGATCTCGGCGCCGGAGCGCGCGGCGCGCCGGGCAGGCTGCGTTCGATGGCGCGCACGGCCTCCAGCCGGTCGTTCAGCTGCTCGATGCGCCGCTGGGCCTCGCGCAGCTGCTGCGCCTGCCGCTCGGCCTGTTCGTCCACGCGCCGCTGCTCGGCGATCTGCGCCGCGAGCACGCGTGCATAAGGGTGCAAGGGCTGCGCCTCCCCCGCGGGGTCGGCCAGCACCCTTTGCAGCAGGGCCTGCGCCCGGCTGGCATTGGCGGGGCCGCGCGCGAAGGCGAGGGCCTGCGCCAGCTGCGTGGCGCGCAGCGGCGTGTAGCTGGTCTCGCCGAGGCGCTGGATCTCCGTCGCCAGTTCGGAAGCCGGCAGGCCGCGCACCCGTTCGGCATGCGCGACGGCGGCTTCGAGCGGGTGGACCTCGGTCCGCGGGGGCGTGGGCGCAGGCAAGGGGACCGCGGGCGGCGCCGACGGCAGCACCATGGCCCGCATCGGCTCGGGCGCGGGCGGGGGCGCCGTCGCGGGCACCGGAGCGGCGCAGCCGGCCACGAGGAGGACGAAGGTGGCCGCCAGCGCGTGCGCGGCGGTGGATTCACGATGCATGGGGAAGCTCGATCCGGAAGTGGCCGCCGGCGGTGGCCGGCACCAGCCGCACCCGCCCGCCATGGGCTGCAATGTATTCCTGCACGATGGACAGGCCGATGCCGGTGCCGCGCACGGCGCCTTCCGGCTGGCGTTCGCCACGGTAGAAGGGTTCGAAGACCCGCGCGCGGTCGCCCTCGGCCACGCCGGGCCCGTCGTCGCGCACGTCGATGCGGACGGCGCCGTCGCCGGCGGCCACCTGCAGCGCGATGGTACCGCCCGGGGGCGAGAAGCGGATGGCGTTGGAAAGCAGGTTCGCCACCGCCGTGCCGATCTTGCCGGCATCGATCTCCAGCGTGACCGGCGCGCCCTCCACCCGCACGTCCAGCTGGCGGGCCTGCCACTGCAGCTGCTGGGCTTCCACCTCGGAACGCAGCAAGGCCAGCAGGTCCGTGCGGCGGCGGCGCAACTGGCGGGCATCGAAGGCGGCGGCGTTGAACTGCAGCAGGGCCTCGATCTGGCCCTGCAGCGACAGCGTGTTCTGGCGAAGGATGGCCACCACTTCCTCCTGCTTGGGGGCGAGCTTGCCGGCGACGCCGTCCTCCAGCAGCGCCACGCCTTCGCGCAGCGAAGCCAGCGGCGTCTTCAGCTCGTGCGAGACGTGTCGCAGGAAGCGTGCCTTGTCCGCGTCGAGTTCGGTCAGGCGCAGCCGCAGCCAGTCCAGCTGCTGGCTCACCCGGCGCACGTCGGACGGCCCGCGGATGTCCACCGGCGCCTCCAGCCGGTTCTCACCCAGCCGCACGATGGCGCGTTCGAGCTGCTTGAACGGCCGCGCCAGCCAGATGCCGAAGGCCACCGCCAGCAGGACGGCGAGGCCGATCGCGCCCCAGACCTGCTGCACCAGCTGGTTGCGCTCGACGTTGAGCTGCTGGCGCAGCGCGCGGTCGCGGTCCTCGACCAGCGCCTGCACCCGGCCCGCGAGCCGCGCGTTCACGCCATCGAGCTCCCGGAACTCGGCGGCCACCAGGCGCTCGCGGTCGAGCGCCGTTTCGGCCGGTCCCTGCAGCAGTTGCGCGATGCCTTCGGCCTGCTGGCGCCACGCGGCCAGGTCGGGGCTCTGCAGCCCGGCTTCGGCCATCTGCTGCAAGGCGGTGCGCGCGGCGCGCCACTCCTCGTCGAAGCGGCGCCGCAACGGGGTGTCGTTGAGCACAAGCGACTGGCGAGCGGTGCGCTCCATGCCCGCCGTGCGGGTGGCGAGCGCCTGGGCCGCGGCGTTCAGCGCCAGTGCGCGGTCCGCCTCCTGGCCGCTCTGCGCGACCAGCCGTTCCAGGATGACCACCGCCCGCCACGCCGTCCCGCCCAGCAGGGCGGCGATCAGCATGAAGGCCACCAGCAGCAGCTGCCGGAACGAACCCATCGCGCCTTCAGGCCGCGAGCACCGATTCGGCCAGCGGCACCTCGGCGCGCAGCGAATGCGGCAGGGCCTGGGTGATGGTCACGTCCACCATCTGCCCCACCAGCCGCTGCGGGCCGGCGAAGTTGACGATGCGGTTGCACTCGGTGCGTCCCATCAGCTCGTTCGCATCCTTGCGCGAAGGCCCTTCGACCAGGATGCGCTGCACCGTGCCGACGCGGCTGGCGCTGATGCGCCGCACGTTGTCCTCCAGCACGGCCTGCAGCTGCTGCAGCCGCGCGAGCTTCACTTCGTGCGGGGTGTCGTCGTGCAGGGCCGCGGCGGGCGTGCCGGGACGCGGGCTGAAGATGAAGGAGAAGCTCGCGTCGTAGCCGACGTCCTCCACCAGCTTCATCATCTTCGCGAAGTCATCGTCGGTCTCGCCGGGGAAGCCCACGATGAAGTCGCTGGACAGCGACAGCTGGGGCCGCACCGCCCGCAGCTTGCGGATGGTGCTCTTGTATTCCATGGCGGTGTAGTTGCGCTTCATCGCCATCAGGATGCGGTCGCTGCCGTGCTGCACCGGCAGGTGCAGGTGGCTGACCAGCTGCGGCACCTTCGCGTACGCGTCGACCAGGCGCTGCGTGAACTCGTTCGGGTGGCTGGTGGTGTAGCGGATCCGCGCGATGCCCGGGATCCCGGCCACGTATTCCAGCAGCAGCGCGAAGTCGGCGATCTCCGCCGTGTCCCCCATGCGCCCGCGGTACGCGTTCACGTTCTGCCCGAGCAGGGTCACTTCCTTCACGCCCTGGTCGGCCAGGCCGGCGACTTCGGTCAACACGTCGTCGAAGGGGCGCGAAACTTCCTCGCCCCGCGTGTACGGCACCACGCAATAGCTGCAGTACTTGGAGCAGCCTTCCATGATGCTGACGAAGGCGGAGGCACCTTCCACCCGTGCCGGCGGCAGGTGGTCGAACTTCTCGATCTCGGGGAAGCTGATGTCCACCTGCGGACGCCGGTGGCGGCGGCGCGCCTCCAGCAGCTCCGGCAGGCGGTGCAGCGTCTGCGGGCCGAACACCACGTCGACGTAGGGCGCACGCTCGATGATGGCCGCGCCTTCCTGGCTGGCCACGCAGCCGCCCACGCCGATCAGCACGCCCTTCTTCTTCAGGTGCTTCACCCGCCCGAGGTCGGAGAACACCTTCTCCTGCGCCTTCTCGCGCACCGAGCAGGTGTTGAAGAGGATCAGGTCGGCCTGCTCGGGGTCCTGCGTGGGCTCGTAGCCCTGGGCCGCGTTCATCACGTCCGCCATCTTGTCCGAGTCGTACTCGTTCATCTGGCAGCCGAAGGTCTTGATGAAGACCTTTTTCGGGGACGCGTTCATCGCAGCATGTACAGCGACCGCGCCGCCCAGATCAGGTCCAGCAGTTCGGCGAAGCGCTTGTAGCCTTCCGGGTTGCCCAGGTCGCTGATGCCGCCCACCTTGCGGAACTCCTCCTCGTTGAGGAGCCAGACTTCGTGCACGAGGCCGGCGGGGTCACGCTTGTACACGGTGTAGACCGACTTGCCGGCCAGCGTGCCGGTGAGCACCAGGCGGTTGTCGCGGTCGCGGATGCGCGCGCCGGGCGAGAAGCGGTCTTCCTTGCCGTCAAGCTGGATGATGGGGGGCGTGGCGCTGACGGCGATGATCGCCGGCTTCACGTTCAGGGGCGCGCCGCGGATCGAGGTGACTTGCGCGGTGGCGGCCGCGGCGGCCAGGCCGAGGGCGAGGAGGGTGGTGCGGGTCCAGCGGGTCATGGTGTAGAGCCAGGGGCTGAGGGGTAGTGCGGGTGACTGTGCAATGCGGGGCACGTGGTGTCAAACGATGCCGCCGCGTTGTGGCGGCACATCAACAGCGGCCGCCATCACATCTTCACGAGCGAAGCCGGATCTTCGCTCAACATGGGAATGCCGGTCGACTTGTGCACCAGGTACAAGCCGTACTGATCCACCACGTACAGGTTGGCGAGCTTCACCCGGGCCTGCTTCCCCAGGCGCGTGGTGTCGAAGTAGAAGGTGATGCCGTCCATGGCGTGGAAATGCATGCCTTCGTCGAAACCCAGCGACGAGAGCACCACCAGCTGCCGGCCCTGTTTCAGCGGCTTGCCGTAGCGCATGATGGTCTTGCCGGCGGCATTCAGGGAAATGCTGTAGTTGAGGGGCTCCGACGCTTCCACCTCCAGCACGACCAGGTCCGTGGGCGACAGCGGACGCGAGCGGAAGGCGAGCGACACCCGCCCCGAGGTGTTGAGGTACTGCGGCCCGTTCGGCGCGGACACGATGTCCGGCTGCAGCAGGATCGAGCCGTCCTTCTGGGGCACCGCATCCAGCATGACGTCCCGGGTTTCGTACCGCAGGGGCTGGGGCGCCGCGGCACCGGCCTTCACGAAATCGGACGTGGAGTAGATGAGGATCTCGCTCGACCCGGCCCGTGCGTACAACTCGCACGTGAGGTCGAAGTCGCGCACCGGTGCCGACAGGAAGGCCGACTTGTCGAACCCGTCCCTGGCCGGAAAGGTGGCGAGCGACACCGCGCCGCCCGGGCCCCGGCACCGCACCACCCGCTGGTAGGGATCGAGCTGGTACGGGTGGGGCGCGCCGCTCGAACTGAAGAAGACCTCCTTCCGGCCGTTCTTCTCCACCGCATAGATCGGATACTGGCGCTGCAGCAGGGCGCGCCGCCGGATGCCCTCGTCGAAGAACACCGACTCCCCGGTCATGGCGTGCAGCGAATCGAGCTGGACGATCTCGTAGATGAGGTACAGGCTGGGGTTGATGGTGGACGGCGTGGTCATGTACCGCGCCCAGTGGTCGCCCGCCCCGAGGAATTCCGGCAGCCGCTCCCGCATCCCCCGCATCCCGCATTCATAGGCTGCGGC
Source organism: Ramlibacter pallidus (assembly GCF_015070875.1). Classification (GTDB taxonomy): domain Bacteria; phylum Pseudomonadota; class Gammaproteobacteria; order Burkholderiales; family Burkholderiaceae_C; genus Ramlibacter; species Ramlibacter pallidus. The sequence goes on along the minus strand of NZ_JADDIV010000002.1, from coordinate 367,368 downwards.
GGCCTCCTTGTCCTTGAGCAGCCGTGCCAGCTCGAACACCGCTCCCAGGGAGAACAGGTGGCCGTTCAGCACGTAGAACTCCTCGGACTTCTTCATCCCGGGCCAGGCGTACTCCGAAAACCAGCAGCGGTTGCCCTCGCGCCAGAGCGTTCCGCCTTCCAGCGGCGAGGCCAGGGACTTCTTCAGCACCTTGCGTCCCAGGTCGACCAGGTCGCGGCGCCCGCCTTCCTGTCCGAGCTGGACGAGCAGCCAGGGCAGCATCAGACCGTCCATGCCGGACCACCAGCCCGCCGGCATGTTGTTGTACGCGTAGCCGTAGGTCACCTTCGCCGTGCTGTCGACGTTCCAGTGGCGCACGATGGCGTCGACGTTGCGGAGCGCCAGGGGCAGGTCGCGGGTGTGGTGGTACTGCGCCCAGGTACTCCAGACCGCCCGCAGGGGATCCCCGTCCTTCAGGTGCTTCTCGAGCTCGTACTTGTGCGACGGCGAGAAGCTCCACAAGTACATCTTGTACTTGCCGGAACCACTCGGCTGGACGTCGGCGGGAGCAGGCGCGGCAGCCGCGGTGGCTGCGCAGGCTGCGGCCAGGACGGCCAGCACGAGGCGGATGAAACCAGTCATTCTGCGTCCTCGCGTCTTCCGGGTCGTGCCCGGCCCGCCGCTGGCGCGCGGCATCTCTCGATCATGTGCTGCGGAGATCCCGCGATCGGCCCGGGCTCGGCCTGGGCCGCAGCGCCTGGCGGGATTTCTGGGCCCCGGGGATGTCCATCGCGGGCCGCAACCCCGCCCGTGCAGGCCGAGCGGCGCGGTGTATCTGGTGGCGCTTCAGGGATTCGAACCCCGGACCTGCGGATTATGATTCCGTCGCTCTAACCGACTGAGCTAAAGCGCCTGAGCCCAAGATTATAGCAACGCGCGGACGGGCCTTGCACTCAACGCGGCGCGCCTTTCGCCAGTTCTTCCGTGACCAGCCGCACGACCAGCCGGTCGAGCGTGTCGACCGAGTAGTTCTTCACGTCGTGCACGGTCTCGCGGCCCGGCCCGCTGGCAGGCCGGTGCGGGTCGGCATAGGTCAGGAAGACGAACTTGCCGCCCGTGTACTGGGCGATCTGCCGCTGGATGAACTCGCCCTGGCGGTCCAGCCCGCTGGCGCCCACCCCGAAGACCTTGATGCCCTTGCCCAACGCGGCCAGCATGTCGTCGTCGTACTGCGGCGCGCCGTAGTCCAGGTGCGGCGGGGCATCGGCCAGCAGGATCACGAGGCGCGTGGCGCCGTCGCCGCGCCAGCTGAGCTGGTGCACCGTCTCGTGCAGCGCCTCGTTCATGGCTTCCGGGTAGTCGCCGCCGCCCCCGGCGCGCAGCGGATACAGCGCGTGCTGCAGGAACGCCCCCACGTCGTTGGTGAAGTCGTGGCTGCGCAGCAGGAAGGCGTCGCCGCGGTCGCGATAGGCCACCAGCGCCAGGCAGATGTCCGGCCGGCTGGGGAGCGACGCCACTTCCGCCGTGATGGTGCGCAAGGTGGCCTTGAGCTTGTCGATCTCGTCGCCCATGGAGCCGGTCGCGTCGACCAGGAAGACGAGGTCCAGGCGGGCCCGCGCGGGAGCCGTCGCAGCATCGAGGACCACCTGCACGGCGCTCTTCTGCCCGCGCGCGAGGCGGGCGGCGGTCTCGCGGCCGTCCTTGCGCACGGCCACGTCGTAGTGCATCGAGCCCGCGGGGTCGAAGGCGTCCGGGTGCAGCCAGGCGCGCCCGCCCGCATCGGTGCGCGCCCACATCGCGTGTCCGCTCGTGCCCTGCACCGACACTTCGGCGTCGCCGACCGGGCGGCCGCGGCGGTCCTTCACTTCCAGCAGGTGGCGCTCGCGCACGTCGCGGGGCCGGTGGTGCACCTGCGTGCGATCCCGGAAGGCGAGGTAGGCGCTGAAGTCCGCGTTGTCGTCGACCACGCCAGCCGTGACCACGGGCGGTGCCGTCCATTGGCCGTGTGACGGCTGGTGCGGCGCGATGCCGTCGTGCATGGCCTGGGGCGCCACCGGTGCGGCGGCGCGGGCGCCGGCGGGAGGTGCCGGGACGGCGGACGGCGCCGCGGCCAGCGCCGGTGCGGACGCGGCGGCTTCGCCGCGGCTGCGGCGCTCCAGGCGTGCGTCGGCGGACGGCTTCGCGGATTCCTCCAGCCGCGGGTCGCCTCCGTGCTGTGCGTGCGCGCGGCCCGGCACCTCGCGCGTGCCGACCGGACGGGCGCAGTGGGTTGCGGACGGTGCGTGGAAGCCGGGCGTCGGCCGCGCGACCAGCGAGCGCGTGGGCTCCAGCCGGGGCTCCGGCCACAGGGGTTGCGCCGTTGCGGGCCAGGCGGCCAGCAGGAATTGCGCGCACAGGGCGCAGGGAAGGAAGCGGGACGGACTGCGTTTCTTCATGGACCACTCCTGGTTGGGATGTCCTTTGCACGCGGCGCGCACGCGGACGGGGTCAGGTGCCCGCGCCCGGTTTAACCCCGATGCCCGGTGGCCGCCGTAGAACGTGATGTGAGAATCTGCCCATGCATCCCCAGCGCGACCTGCCGGACGAGGACCTGATGCTCGCCTATGCCCGCGGCGACGCTTCCGCCTTCGACCTGCTCTATGCGCGCCACGAGGCGGGCCTGTACCGCTTCGTGCGGCGCCTCCTGGGCGCGTCGCTGGCCGCCCAGGCCGACGAGGTGTTCCAGGACGCCTGGCTGCGCATCGTCGCCGCGCGCGCGAGCTTCCAGCCGCAGGGCGCGGCCTGGCGGACCTGGGCGTTCACCATCGCGCACAACGCCGCCATGGACCGCCTGCGCGTGGCCGGGCGCGAGGTCAGCGTGGACCGCGACGAAGACGGCGACGATCCGCTCGACTGGCTGCTCGCGCGGGCCGACCAGCTCGCGCCTTCGAGCGAGGACCTCGCGTACTGGCGCGCGGCCGGCGCGCAGCTGCTGCATTGCCTGGAGGCGCTGCCGCAGGCACAGCGCGCGGCCTTCCTGCTGCACCACGAGGACGGCGCCAGCGTCGAGGACCTCGCGCGGCGCCTGTCGCTGCCCTTCGAGACGGCCAAGAGCCGCCTGCGCTATGCCTTGAAGAAGCTGCGGGGCTGCATGGGCGACTACCTGGCCGCCCTGGAGCCCGCGCGATGACCGACCTGCGCGACGCGCGGCTGCGCCAGGCGCTGGATGCCGCACCCGACGCCGGTCTGCAGCCGCAGGCGCGCACGCGCGAGGCCATCCATGCCGCCGCCCGTGCGGCGGTGCAGCCCGCATGGCGGCGCTGGTGGCGTCCCGTCGGCCGCAGCGGCACGCCGTGGGCCGCCGCCTTTGCGACGCTGATGGTGGCCACGCTGGTCACCGTCTTGTGGAACGATGAAGAAGTGCCCGGCGCGAGGACCGAGCCGGCGGGCGAACGCGTGGCGGCGGCGCCGCAGGCCGCCGCCAAGCCGGAGGTGCCGGCCGCCCCGGCGGTGCAGCCGGCGCCGCAGCCGGCACCGCCCCCCGCACCGACCGTGCTGCCGGAATCCGCCAAGGCACCGGCGCCCGCGCCGCGGCCAGGCCTTGCGATCACGCCGCAGGGACGCGCCGCGTCTCCGTCCGTGGTGCCGGCTCCCGCTGCACCGTCGGCGCCCTCCGCACCTGCCGTCGCACCCGCACCCGCGCCCGCGACCGCGCCGCCGGCCGCCATGGCGGATGCCGCGCAACCCGCGCCGCAGGCGCTGGAGGAACGCCGCAGCGCTCCTGCACTCGCACGCGCGCCTGCACCCCCACCCGCCGCCGCTCCGCCAGCGCCGCTCGCGGCGGCCGCCCCCGCGGCGCGTGCGCGCGCGGAAGCGGCGACCTTCACGCAGGTGCGCGTCGAAGCCGGTGGAAGGTCGCTGGTGTTGCCGGCGGACCAGGCCGGCCTGTTGCCCGCCCTGGTCGTGCGCCTGTTCGCGTCGCCGGCCGCGGCGAACGGCGCCACGGCGGGCACGGCGTCCCTGCGCCTCGAACTCGCCCGCGGCAACGAAGCGCTCGGCGTGCTGGAACGCCTCGGCGAGCACTGGCGGTGGACGCCGGTGGAGCCCGGCCAGGTCCCGCGGCTGCTGCGTCCGGCGGCCTCCCTCGACGAGGACCTGCGCGAAGAGGTCGCCCGCCTGCTGCGCTAGTTCACTGGTGGCGGAACCGCGCCTTGCGCTTGTTCACGAAGGCGTCCATGCCTTCCTTCTGGTCCTCGGTGGCGAACAGCGCATGGAACAGGCGCCGTTCGAACATCACTCCGTCGGCCAGGCCGGACTCGAACGCCCGGTTGATCGACTCCTTCGCCGCCATGACGGAGACGCGGGAGTAGTCGCTGATCATCAGCGCCGCGCCCAGGGCCTCGTCCATCAGCTTGTCCACCGGCACCACGCGGCTGACCAGGCCGGCGCGCTCCGCCTCGGCGGCATCCATCATCCGGCCCGTCAGCGTGAGGTCCATCGCCTTGGCCTTGCCGACGGCGCGCGGCAGCCGCTGCGTGCCGCCGGCCCCGGGGATGATGCCCAGCTTGATCTCCGGCTGGCCGAACTTCGCGTTGTCGGCGGCGATGATGAAGTCGCACATCATGGCCAGCTCGCAGCCGCCGCCCAGGGCAAAGCCGCTCACGGCGGCGATCACCGGCTTGCGGATGGCGCGGATGGCTTCCCAGTTGCGCGTGATGTAGTCGCCCTTGTAGACGTCGGCGAAGCTGTAGCTCGCCATCGCGCCGATGTCGGCGCCCGCGGCGAAGGCCTTCTCGCTGCCCGTGAGCACCATGCAGCCGATCGCTTCGTCGGCATCGAAGGCCTTCAGCGCCGCGCCCAGCTCGTCCATCAGCGCGTCGTTCAGGGCATTGAGCTGCTTGGGCCGGTTCAGCGTGATCACGCCGACCTTGCCGCCTTCGGTGCGCACCTCGATCAGTTCGTAGGCCATGGTTTCTCCAGTGGGATCGGGGAACTATAACCAAGGGAAACCATGCTGCAGGGCCGCGCGCACGGATGCTAGATTCGGCGGCAAGGAGACCCCATGAGCGAAGAAGCCACCGTCCTCTTCGAGGCGCGCGCCAGCGTCGCGCTGATCACGCTGAACCGGCCGCAGGCGCTGAACAGCTTCACGCGCAGGATGCACCAGGACCTCTGGGACATCCTCGATCGCATCAACGCCGACAAGTCCATCCGCGCCGCCGTGCTCACCGGCGCGGGCCGCGGTTTCTGCGCCGGGGCCGACCTGGCGGAGTTCGACTTCGAGCCGGGCCCGGACCTGGTGAAGCGCGCCGATCCGGGCCCCGTGATCGACCAGGCCTTCAATCCCTCCATCCGCAAGCTCATGGCGCTGCGCGTGCCGACCATCGCCGCCGTCAACGGTGTCGCCGCCGGCGCCGGCGCCTCGTTCGCCATGGCCTGCGACCTCGCGGTGGCGGACCCGAAGGCGTCCTTCATCCAGGCCTTCAGCAAGATCGGGCTGGTGCCCGACGCCGGCGGCTCCTGGTTCCTGGTCAAGAAGCTCGGGCTCGCGCGGGCGATGGGCTGCGCGATGCTGGGGGACAAGCTGTCGGCGCAGGACGCGAAGGAGTGGGGGATGATCTGGGACGTGGCGCCGGAAGGCGAGGACTGCGTCGCCGCGGCGATGAAGCTAGCGGAGCGCCTGGCCGTCCTGCCGACGACGGCGCTGGCGCAGACGCGCAAGCTGCTGCGCGCGGCGGCCTCCAACGACCTCGACGCGCAGCTGGACCTGGAGCGCGACACGCAGTCGGCCCTGGGCCGCACGCACGACTACATCGAGGGTGTGATGGCCTTCCGCGAGAAGCGCCCCGCACGCTTCAAGGGCGAATGAGCATGCGCACGCCCGAACAGCTCGCCGCCGCCGTCGGCGAGGCGATGTACGCGAACGACCCCGCCGTGCGCGACTTCATGCAGATCGAACTGCTGGCCTGCGAACCCGGCCGCGCCGTGATGCGCATGAAGGTGCGCGCCCCCATGCTCAATGGCCACAGGATCTGCCATGGCGGCCTGATCTTCACGTTGGCCGACTCCACCTTCGCGTACGCCTGCAACAGCCGCAACAAGGTCACGGTGGCGGCCGGCTGCAGCATCGAATTCCTCAAGCCCGGCCAGCTCGACGACGTGCTCACGTGCGAAGGCGTGGAGCAGGTCCTGCAGGGGCGCCACGGCATCTACGACATGAAGGTCACGAACCAGGACGGCGAGGTCGTCGCGATGTTCCGCGGCAAGAGCGCCAGCCTCCAGGGCACGGTGCTGCCGGAGGGCGCATGAAGGCGTTCCCGCTCGAGCCGATCGAAAAGGCCAGCGTCGACGAACTGCGGGCGCTGCAGTTCAAGCGGCTGAAGCAGACCCTGCGGCATGCCTATGCGCATTCGCCCGTGTACCGCCGCAAGTTCGACGCCGCCGGCGTGCACCCGGACGACCTGGCCACCCTCGCGGACCTGCGCAAGTTCCCGTTCACCGGCAAGGGCGACCTGCGCGACGCCTATCCGTTCGGCATGTTCGCCGTGCCGCGCGAACAGTGCGTGCGCATCCACGCCTCCAGCGGCACCACGGGCAAGCCCACGGTGGTCGGCTACACGAAGAACGACGTCGAGACCTGGTCGCACGTGATGGCGCGCAGCATCCGCGCCTCGGGGGCGCGGCCGGGCGACATGGTCCACGTGAGCTACGGCTACGGCCTGTTCACCGGGGGGCTCGGCGCGCACTACGGCGCCGAGAAGCTCGGGCTGACGGTGGTGCCCTTCGGCGGCGGCCAGACCGAGCGGCAGGTGCAGCTGATCACCGACTTCCGCCCCGACATCATCATGGTCACGCCCAGCTACATGCTGGCCATCGCCGATGAATTCGAGCGTCAGGGGCTGGACCCGCGGGCTTCGAGCCTGCGCCTGGGCATCTTCGGCGCCGAACCCTGGACCAACGACATGCGCGCCACCATCGAGCAGCGCATGGGCATCGACGCCGTCGACATCTACGGACTCTCGGAAGTGATGGGCCCGGGCGTGGCGAACGAGTGCGTCGAGACCAAGGACGGCCCGACGATCTGGGAGGACCATTTCTACCCCGAGATCGTCGACCCCGAAACCGGCGAGCCGGTGGCGGACGGCGAGCTCGGCGAACTCGTGTTTACGAGCCTCACCAAGGAAGCCCTGCCCATCATCCGCTACCGCACGCGCGACCTCACGCGCCTGCTGCCCGGCACGGCGCGCACGATGCGCCGCATGGAGAAGATCACCGGCCGCAGCGACGACATGATGATCGTGCGCGGCGTCAACGTGTTCCCGACGCAGATCGAGGAACTGATCCTGAAACAGGCGGCGCTGGCGCCGCATTACCAGTGCATCCTCACGCGCGAAGGGCCGCTCGACGCGCTCACCGTGGCGGTGGAGTGCGGCCCCGGCCGCGACCCCGGGCATGGCGAGGTGCAGGCGGCGGCGGAGCTGCTGGCGCACGAGATCAAGGTGTACATCGGCACCACCGCACGCATCGAGCTGCGGCCCTGCGGCGGCGTCGAGCGCAGCATGGGCAAGGCCCGGCGCGTGGTCGACCAGCGCAGGCCGTAGGTTCAGCGCTGCTCGATGTGCTCGACCACGAGGTCGAGCCAGGCCTCGGTGCCCATCACCACCTTGATGCGCACCGGCAGGTACAGCAGGTTCGGCGCGAACCACATCTCCGCGGTGATGTTGCCGCGCGGGTTGGCGATCGGCCGCGGCTTCAGGTGGTACGCCTCCACCACGCCGAGCCTGCCGGTCTGCAGCAGGTCGCGCGCGACGATGTCGTAGGTCCACAGGTCCACGGCGCTGGGACGCGCCAGCCAGATGTCGACGCTGCGGCCCACCTCCAGCACCTCGCGGCCGGTGGCGAAGCGGTGCGTGAGCTCGACGAACTGGCTGACGGTGTCCTGCACGCCGGGCGGCCGCTTTGCCGTGCGTCCGCTCTCGAACACCAGCACCTGGTCGCCGAACTGCGCGAACCGGCGCTTGCCCGGGCGCAGCTCCTCGTAGGCGCGCGGCACCAGGCCCTGCGGCGTGACTTCGCCCTGGCTCGTGAGCGCCTGGTCGCCCAGCAGGTGGATCGTCACCTCCAGCCGCACCTGGTACTTGTCGCCCTCGCGCTGCCACAGCACGCGCGCGTTGCCGTGCAGCGGGCCGCGCCAGTGGCCGGTGAGCCGGTAGTTCAGCCGCGTGTCGGTGGGCCAGGTGTCGAGGGCCGCGCTGTCCGTGGTGGCGGCGCTCGCCGCGGGCGATGCGGCGACGGCCGCGGCCGCGGCCGCCGATGCGGCGGGCTCGGGAGGCTGCGCGACCACGGGTTCCTCCGGCGGAATCGGCGGTTCGGCGGCCGCCGGCTGCACCTCGGCCGGTTCCTGCGCGGCGGACGCCGCGGGCTTGGGACGCGGCGCCACTCGCGGCTTCGGCACGGCGGCCGGTGCCGGCGCGATCGACACCACCGGCGGCGGCGTAGCCGGCCGCAGCATGCGCGTGAACATCGGCGGCGCCATCCGCGGCATGCCGGAGATGGCGTCGGCCTGGCGGCCCAGCCACTCCAGCGCGACGAGGTGGCCGGCGAGCACCAGCGCCGCGAGCAGCGCCAGCTTCAGTGCTGCGCGGCGTACCACTGCTGGGCGCGCGAGGCGTCGCGCAGGACCAGCCGCCAGGTCGTGACGGCCGCGGGGATGCCCAGTTCCAGCCGCAGCAGCCGGCGGTCGCGCGCGACGATGGCCGTGACCTTGCGGTGGCTGCCGGCATAGAGCAGCAGGTCGTCGAGCTTGGACAGGCGCCAGGCGCTGCCGGCCACTTCGACCCCGACCCATTCGTCGTTCGCGGCGAACCCCGCCTGTTCGGCGGCGCCGCCGCGCAGCACGTTCTTCAGCACGACGCCCTGCGATTCGCTCACGCGCACGCCCAGCCGCTGCTGCAGCTGCGCCGGCTCGTCCATCACCTGCACGCCGTGCCGTTCCAGCAGTTCGCGCAGCGGCAGCTCGCGCGTGCCGTGCACCCACGCGGCCAGTTCGCGGCTGTACGAACGGCCGCCGAGCTCCTTGAGCACCGCGGCGAAATCGGCCTCGGCCATCGGCCCGGACTTGCAGCGCAGCCAGAGCGCGCGCATCACCTCGTCGAGGGTGGTGTGGCCTTCCAGGCGCATCGTGAGGTCGAAGCACAGGGCGACCAGCGCGCCCTTGGTGTAGTAGCTCACCGTGGCGTTGGCCGTGTTCTCGTCCTGCCGGTAGTACTTCACCCAGGCGTCGAAGCTGGCCTGCGCCACCGACTGCACCTCGCGGCCGGGCGTCTGCAGCACCTGGTTGGCGGTCTTGGTCAGCAGCTTGAGGTAGGTGGCGTCGTCGATGAGGCCGGCGCGCCGCAGCAGCAGGTCGTCGTAGTAGCTGGTGAAGCCCTCGAAGAACCACAGCAGCTGGGTGTAGTTCTCGCCGCTGTAGTCGTAGTAGGCGAATTCCGCCGGACGCAGCCGCTTCACGTTCCAGGTGTGGAAGTATTCGTGGCTGATGAGGCCCAGCAGCGTGACGTAGCCTTCGCTCATGCGCGTGTCGCCCCGGCGCGGCAGGTCGCGGCGGCCGGCGATCAGCGCCGTCGAATTGCGGTGCTCGAGCCCGCCGTAGCCGTCGTCGACCGTGTTGAGCAGGAACACGTAGCTCTTGAACGGCGGCTTGCGGCGGTCGTGCCAGAAGCGGATCTGCTGTTCGCAGATGCGCTGCGTGTCGGCGACGAGGCGGTCGCCGTCGAAGGCTTCCGTCGCCCCGGCGACCACGATGCGGTGCGGCACGCCGCAGGCGCGGAACTCCGCGCTGAAGAAGGCGCCGAGCTCCACCGGGCAGTCGACCAGTTCGTCGTAGTCAACGGCGACGTAGGTGCCGAAACCGCGCTTGCCGGTCTTGAGCGGCTCCAGCCCCGTCGCGGCTTCCCAATGCGGATAGGCCCGGGGCGCCACCAGTTCCAGCTCGTGCGGTTCCTGCGCCTGCCCGTGCACCTTCAGGCACAGGCTGGTGCCGTTGAAGAAGCCGCGCTGGCTGTCGAGCCACGCGGTGCGCACGGAGTTGTCGAAGGCGTAGACCTCGTAGGTGAGGACCAGCGGGCTGGACGCCACGCAGTCCACCTGCCATGAGGCCTTGTCCAGCTGGTGCACCGCGACCGTCTTGCCGTCCTGCCGCGCGCCCAGCTTCTGCAGGTGGCGGGCGAACTCGCGCACCAGGTAGCTGCCGGGGATCCACGCGGGCAGCGACACGCGCTGGGCCGCCTGCGGCTGCGCGATGGTCAGCGTGACCTGGAACAGGTGGGCCGCCGGGTCCGCGGCCTCGACGCGGTAGTGCGGGCCGGCGTGGCGCGACGCGATCACTTGCCGCCGGCCGCCAGGAGCTTCTCGAGGTCCGCCGGGCCGATGGCCCCCGGCACCCGCGTGCCGTTGGTGAAGATCAGCGTGGGCGTGCCGGTGATCCGGTGCCGCTTGCCGAACTCGGTGTTGCGGGCGAGCGCGCCGGCATCGCACTTGTCGTCGGCGCGGGCGGCGGGTTCGTTGCGGATCATCCAGTCCAGCCAGGCGCGCGCCTTGTCCCTGGAGCACCAGATGTTGCGCGACTTCTCCGTGGAGTCCGGCCCGAGGATCGGGTACAGGAACAGGTAGACCGTGACGTTGTCCACCTTCTGCAGGTCGCGTTCGAAGCGCTTGCAGTAGCCGCAATTCGGATCCTCGAACACGGCGACCTTGCGCTTGCCGTTGCCCCGCACCATCACGAAGGCGTCCTTGAGCGGGAGGTCGTCGAAGTCGACCGCCATCAGCTTCTCCACCCTTTCCTCGGTGAGGTTGCGGCGGTTGCGCAGGTCGATCATCTCGCCCTGGATCAGGTGGTTGCCTTCGGCGTCCGTGTAGAGGATGTCGGAGCCGATCCGCACCTCGTACAGCCCGGCCATCGGCGTGCGGCGGATCTCGTCGACGCGGCCGGCGCCCGGCAGGCGCTCGGCGAGCGTGCGGCGCAGCGCGCTTTCCACGGCCGGCGGCACCTGCGCGGCGGCGTTCGCCACGGTGGGCGCCTGGCTGCCGGTGTTGGCACCGGCCGGAAGCATCGCCGCCAGCAGCGCCGTCGCCAGCAGGCCGCGCAACGTGTTCTTCTTCATGTTCTTCCCGTTCTCAAGAGGTTCCGTCCGTTGCCCATGGCCTGCCGCACCACCCAGCGCTTGACCGGGCCGCTGCGGTCGAAGCCGCGCATGCCCCAGTTGCGCAACACCGCCCAAGGTTCCGCAGGCTGCGCGAACAGCTGCTGCAGGCCGTCGGTCGTCCAGCCCATCGCCAGCACGTCCAGCTTGCGGGCGCGCTCGTAGCGCCGCAGCAGTTTCTCGTCGCCCAGGCCGCGCCAGTATTCGCGCCCGTGCAGCACCTGCGCCAGCGTCTCCGCGTCGGCCAGGCCGAGGTTCAATCCCTGCCCGGCCAGCGGATGCACGTTGTGCGCTGCGTCGCCGGCCAGGGCCCAGCCGGCACCGCACCAGCGGTCCGCCTGCGCGCGCTGCAGCGGCCAGGCCATGCGCTCGGTGGTGAGCTGCACGGCGCCGAGTTCGTGACCCATGGCCTCCTGCAGGCGCACCTCGAAGTCGGCGGCGGGCAGCGCCAGCAGCTCGTCGGCACGCGCCTCCTGTACCGACCACACCAGCGCCGCCGAGTTCCCCGACGGGCCGCCGAGCGGCAGCAGGCCGAGGATGTTGCCGTCGTCGAACCATTGCCGCGCCACGCCACCATGCGGTTTCTCACATTCCAGGCGGGCCGCGATGGCGCGCTGCGGATAGGAGGTGACCTCGAAGTTCACGCCGAATTCGGCCCGCGTGGCGCTCGCCCGCCCTTCGCAGACGACGGTGAGCGCGGCGTCGCGGGGTGCGGAGAGGACCTCGACCTGCGGCTGGTAGCGCACGGCCTCGGCCAGCCGCGCGAGCAACGCTTCGACGTCGACGATCCAGGCCAGCGCCCCCACCGCCTCGGCGGCGGCGGAGAACTGCACGCGCCCGCCGTCGTCGCCGTGCACGTCCATGGCCAGCACGGGCGTGGCGTGCGGGTCGTCCGGCCAGGCGCGCAGCCGCAGCAGCAGTTCGCGGGAGGCGGCGTTCAGCGCATAGGCGCGCACGTCGGCACGGGCCTCGGCGGGGGGCGGCGTCTCCACCAGGCCGACGCGCAGGCGGTCGCGCGCCAGCAGCAGCGCGAGCGTCCGGCCCACGATGCCGGCGCCGCGGATACAGACGTCGAGAGGAGCGGGCATGAGGGCATTGTAGGAGCCGGGCACAATCCCGGCTGGCATCCGCCAGCCCCTGTCGCCAAGCCGCACCCACGCCCATGAGCAACGCCGAAGTCACCGCCCGCATCGCCCGCCTGTTCGTCTACCCCGTGAAATCCTGCGCCGGCATCGAACTGGTGGAGGCCGAACTCACCGACGCCGGGCTGGACCTGGACCGGGCCTGGATGGTGGTGGACGCGCGCGGCGAGTTCGTCACGCAGCGCGAACTGCCCCGCATGGCGCTGGTGCGCACCCAGCTGCGCGGCAGCGAAGTGGTGCTGCGCGCGCCCGGCATGCTGGCGCTGCACCTGAAGGTGGACACGGTGGAGGAGCCGGTCAAGGTGCGCCTGTGGAACGACGAGGTCCCGGCCTACGACATGGGTGCGGTGGCCGAGCAATGGTTCACGGATTTCCTCGGCCAGCCGCTGCGGCTGGTGCGCTTCGACCCGGAACACCGCCGCCTGTCGAACATGAAGTGGACCAACGGCATCGAGGCCCTCAACCAGTTCAGCGACGGCTATCCCGTGCTGGTGGCGAGCACCGCGTCGCTGGCGCAGCTGAACGAGAAGCTGGCCGCGCAGGGCCGGCCGGCGGTGGGCATGGAGCGCTTCCGTCCCAACATCGTGCTGGAAGGCATCGAGGCCCACGACGAGGACCGGCTGGACGTGATGCGCATCGCCACGGCCGAGGGCGAGGTGCAACTGAAGGCGGTGAAGCCCTGTGCGCGCTGCCCGATCCCCAACGTCGACCCGGCCACCGCGGCCGTGGACCCCATCGTCACGGACACCCTGCAGGGCTACCGCCGCAGCGAGGTGCTGGGCGGCGCGATCAGCTTCGCGATGAACGCCATCGTGCTGGCGGGCGACGGCTGCAAGCTGCGCGTCGGCCAGGACGTGCTGGCGGACTGGAAGTTCGACTGACGCCTTAGGGCGCGGGCGCCAGCCCGCGCTCGGGCACGCCCTCGTCGTCGTTCGGGAACTGCGAATCGGGCTCGTCGGCGGCGGCGGGCGGCAGTTCCTTCTCGATGAAGCGGATCGGCCGGCGCGTGCGCCGCGACATGCGGGCCAGCTGGTCCGAGAGCGCGGCCTGGATCCCGTCGGCTTCCATCGGGCGGTCGCTGAGCAGGAGCGCGGCGACATGGAAGTGCAGCGTCACGTCAGGCTTGAGCCCCGGCAAGGGCATCAGCCCCGCGGCGATCAGCCGCGTGGCACGGTCCGTCACGGAAGAGCGCGCGATGGCGCCTTCCAGCACCACGGCGAACCGCGCCTCCCCGACGCGGGCCACGGTGTCGACGTCGCGCAGCAGCCGGCGCAGCTTGATCACGCTGCGCAGCAGGCTCTGCTCCGCCACGGCGCTGCCGTAGATCTCGCGGATGCGCGCGTGGTTCACGAGGTCGATGAACATGACGGCCGCGTTCTGCTGGTCGCGGCGGAACCGCGTGACCACCTGCGAGAGGCGGTCCTGGAACAGGTGCGGCGCCAGCAGGCCGGTCAGGGCGTCGTGGGTGCTCAGCGCCTGTTCGCGCACCTCGGCGCTGTGGCGATCGCGCGAGCGCATGAACAGCGCCACCAGCAGCAGCGGCACCTCGATGCCCAGCGCCAGGATCACCAGGTACTGCGGCACGAAGGGCAGGTCGACCCAGCCGAGGTTGCGGGTGACGGTGAGGACCACGGCCGCCACTAGCGGGAACTGGGCGGCGAACACCCAGGGCGCGACGGTGTCGCCGCGCCGCCACGCCATGGCCGACATCAGGAGCGTCGTGCAGCTGGCCACGCACACGTAGGCGCCCATGGCGGCGTAGAAGGCCGTCTTGCCGACCACCAGGGCGAGCAGGGCCGCCGCCGGCGCGGCCGCGCCGAGCACCAGGCACAGGCGGTCCAGCGTGGGCAGGCGCCGCCGCAGGCCGAGCGTCTTGCGCACGAAGAGCACCGCGGCGCCCACCGCGATGCAGGCCAGCATGTTGGTCGGAGCGTCCTGCAGCAGGCCGAAACCGGGCCAGAGGAACTGGCTGGCGATGCCGGTGTACGCCGACATGGCCAGGCTGGTCAGCGCCGCGTAGGCGGCATACCAGGCGAAGGCCCGGTCCCGGTAGACCCAGCCGGTGGCCAGGCAACTGGCGATCAGCAGCAGGAGCGCCCCGAGCGCCGCCCCGAGGCCGAGGTAATCCAGCTGCACGGATTCCGTGTGGTGCGTGCCGGTGACGAGTTCGATGGGGAACTGGGTGGGCGTGGAGTGCTGGATGCGCACGTACACGTCGCGCGCTTCGCCGGGTGGCAGGTCGAGCCGGAACACGGGGTAGCGGCCCCGCACCGGCCAGCGGTCGACCGCCAGCGTGTCGCCCGCGCTCTCGGCGCGCCAGCCGCTGCCGTCCTGCTGGTGCACCGTGACCTTGTCGAGCACGGACATCGGCAGCCGCAGCACCCAGTCCTGGCGCTCCGCCGGGCCGCGCCGCAAGCGCAGGTGCAGCCAGAGCGCGCCCTCGGTGGACAGGCGGTGCACGGCGCCGGGCGGCGGGGACTGGAACAGCGTGCCGGCGCCGCGGTGCACCTGCGCCACCGTGGCGTCGCCCCGCGCGTCCACCCAGGCCCGGGCCTGCGCGGACGCCTCCACGGACGGGACCGCGTCGCGCAGCAACGTCTCGGCCGCGGCGGGGGCGGAGAGGCAGCACAGCACCAGGCCCAGCAGGACCGCGGCCGACCGGGCCGGGGACCATCGCATACACTTTCGGGCTTCGCTACCGGGTGCTGACATGAGTTTGAAGTGCGGGATCGTGGGCTTGCCCAACGTGGGCAAATCCACCTTGTTCAATGCCTTGACCAAGGCAGGCATCGCCGCCGAGAACTATCCTTTCTGCACCATCGAGCCCAACGTGGGCGTGGTGGAGTTGCCGGACCCGCGCCTGGACGCGCTGGCCGGGATCGTCAAGCCTGAACGCATCGTGCCAGCCATTGTCGAGTTTGTCGACATTGCCGGGCTGGTCGCGGGCGCCAGCAAGGGCGAGGGCCTGGGCAACCAGTTCCTCGCGCACATCCGCGAAACGGATGCGGTGGTGAACGTCGTGCGCTGCTTCGAGGACGCGAACGTGATCCACGTCGCGGGCCGCGTGGATCCGGTCGCCGACATCGAGGTGATCCAGACCGAGCTGTGCCTGGCCGACCTGGGCACCGTGGACAAGACGCTCGCGCGCTACAGCAAGGCCGCCAAGTCGGGCAACGACAAGGAAGCCGCGAAGATGGTGCAGCTGCTGCCCAAGGTGCAGGCGGCGCTGAACGAAGGCCGCCCGGTGCGCACGCTGTCGCTGACCGACGACGAGAAGGCGCTGCTCAAGCCGCTGTTCCTGATCACCGCCAAGCCGGCGATGTTCGTCGGCAACGTCGACGAAGGCGGCTTCGAGAACAACCCGCACCTGGAGAAGCTGCGCGCGTACGCGGTGACGCAGAACGCGCCGGTGGTGGCGATCTGCGCGAAGATCGAATCCGAGATCGCCGAGATGGCCGAGGAGGACAAGAAGATGTTCCTGGCCGAGATCGGCCAGGACGAGCCCGGCCTGAACCGGCTGATCCGCGCCGCCTTCAAGCTGCTGGGGCTGCAGACCTACTTCACGGCGGGCGAAAAGGAAGTGCGCGCGTGGACGGTGGCGATCGGCGCGACGGCACCGCAGGCGGCCGGCGTGATCCACACCGACTTCGAGCGCGGCTTCATCCGCGCGCAGACCATCGCCTTCGACGACTACATCGCCTACAAGGGCGAGCAGGGCGCGAAGGACGCGGGCAAGATGCGCAGCGAAGGCAAGGAATACGTCGTCAAGGACGGCGACGTGATGAACTTCCTTTTCAACGTCTGACGGCACGGCTCCTCCCAAAGGAGGGGCCTGCACGTGGCTGCCGCGCCACGTTTCCCCCGAATGCAGGAGCGCCGCCGCTTGCGGTGTCGCGTGATTGCCTCCAAAGTCCCGGCAGGAGACAGCGGAGGGGGAAACATGCATCTCGAAGTCGCGCGCGCCGCCGGCGCGCTGTTGCTCTGCGCAATGCTCGGCGGGTGTGCGAGCGTCGTGCCCGTGCAGCCTGCGGACCCGCTTGCCGCCGCGCCGCCGGCTGCCGTCCCCGAACTCCGCTTCGACACCGAACTTCCGATCCGCCTCTCCACCGGGTACACGCGCGCCATTCCCAAGGGCAGCCTGTGGCGCCTCGCGGGTGCCTTGCCGCAGGGCGCCGTCTACCGTCCGGTCGGGACCGTCTTCGCCATCGAAGGCCGGCAAGTGCACGAAGCCTGGCTGGTGGTGCACGCAGGCGCAGTCCAGGGCTTCTATCTTCCGGGCGAGGGCAACTACTCACCCCTCGTTCCCCCGCTTTCCCTTCCACCCTCCACAGGAGCAAAACGATGAGACGGAGTTTCCTCAAGCTGGCCTTCGCGGCCACCGCGCTGGCGCTGGTCAGCGGCTGCGCCACCGGCGTCAAGCACGACCAGATGGCATCGAGCATGCCCAGCCTGAAAGCCGGCCACGGCCGCATCTACTTCCTGCGCTCCGCCTCAATGCTGGGCGCCGCGGTGCAGCCGGACATCCGCCTCAGCGGCCAGGTGGTGGGCCAGTCGAAGCCAGGGGGCTTCTTCTACGTGGACCGCCCGGCGGGCAACTACGTGGCGAGCACCAGCACCGAGACCGAAAAGACCGTGAGCTTCAACCTGCAGGCCGGCGAGACGAAGTACATCCGGTCCTCCATCGGCTTCGGCGTGATGGTGGGTCGCGTGGTGCTGGAACCGGAGACGCCGGAGAAGGCGAAAGCCGAACTCGGCAGCCTGAGCTACACCGGGACGGTCGCCGCGCGCTGACCGACCCGGCGACGCCCGCCGGGCGCGTGCAGACATCACTGCAATGCGCGCGGCTTGCGCGGACCATGGCGGCTCCACGCCAGCCGAGACCGCCATGCCCTCCTTCCCCCGCCTTTCGCTGCGCCTGCGCCGGCGCGCCCTGTACTGCTACGAAGCCGCGCTGTGCGCTTCCTTGCTCGCCATGGCGTTTGCCGCCTTCGAAGCGGCCGGCCAGGTCGCCGCGGCGGAAACCGTTCAGTGCGGAAACACGCGCAGCAGCAGCACCGTCACGACGAGGTAGCGCAGGAACTTGCCGACCAGCATGTAGCCGGCGCACGGCCAGAAGGGCAGGCGCAGCCAGCCGGCGACCGCGCACAGCGGGTCGCCGACGATCGGCAGGAACGACAGCAGGCAGGCCCGCGGTCCCAGGCGCTCCAGCACGTCGAGCGCCTTCAGGTGGTGGCGCGAATGGCTGTACTTGTCGGCGACGCTGTGGGCGCCGTAGCCGATCCACCAATCGAGCATGCCTCCCAGCGTGTTGCCCGCGGTCGCCACGAGGATGGCGCTCCAGAACAGGCCAGGGTTCAGCTTGAGCAACCCGAACAGCACCGGCTCCGAACCGATCGGCAGGAGCGTGGCGGAAACGAAGGCGGCGGCGAACAGGCTGCTGAGCCCGTACTGCGGCAGCGCCAGGAGCGCCAGGAGGGAATCGAACCACGCTTGCATCGGCGCGCATCGTAAGCGCGCAAGGCCCGCCGGCGGCCGTCCTGGACAGCTCCATGCTTTTCAAGCGCTGAAATCCCGCGGGCCTACAATCGTGCCTCTTTTTTCGGCAGCCCCTTTCGCCCCTCCCATGCACATCGGCCCCTACACCCTCGCGAACAACGTGTTCGTGGCGCCGATGGCGGGAGTGACGGACCGGCCGTTCCGCCAGTTGTGCCGCGCGTTCGGCGCCGGCTATGCGGTCAGCGAGATGGTGACGTCGCGCCGCGACCTGTGGAACAGCCTCAAGACCTCGCGCCGCGCGAACCACGAGGGCGAACCGGGCCCGGTCGCGGTGCAGATCGCGGGCACCGACGCGCAGATGATGGCCGAGGCCGCGCAATACAACATCGACCGCGGCGCGCAGATCATCGACATCAACATGGGCTGCCCGGCCAAGAAGGTGTGCAACAAGTGGGCGGGCTCCGCGTTGATGCAGGACGAGCCGCTCGCCGTCGCGATCGCCAGCGCCGTGGTGCAGGCCTGCCTGCCGCACGGCGTGCCGGTCACGCTGAAGATGCGCACCGGCTGGGCGGCGTCCCACCGCAACGCCGTGGCGCTGGCGCGGGCCTTCGAGCAGGCCGGCGTGCAGATGCTCACCGTGCACGGGCGCACCCGCGAGCAGGGCTACAAGGGCGAGGCCGAGTACGACACGATCGCGGCGGTCAAGGCCGCGGTGCGCATCCCGGTCGTGGCCAACGGGGACGTCGATTCGCCGCGCAAGGCCCGCGAGGTGCTGCGTGCGACCGGTGCCGACGCGGTGATGGTCGGGCGCGCCGCGCAGGGCCGGCCGTGGATCTTCCGCGAGATCGCCCACTTCCTCGCCACCGGCACCGAGCTCGCGCCGCCGCTGGTGGAGGAGGTGCGCAGGGCGCTGGCCGCGCACCTGCAGGACCACTACGCGCTGTATGGTGAGTTCACGGGCGTGCGCAGCGCGCGCAAGCACATCGGCTGGTACGTGCGGTCGCTTCCGGAGGGGGAAGCGTTCCGCGCGCAGATGAATGCCATCGAGGACAGCTTCACGCAGCTGTCCGCGGTGGAACGCTTCTTCGACGCGCTGGCGGCGCGCACGGACCGGATGCCGGCCGTGGTGCCGGTGGCGGCCGAGGAATACGAAGAGAACGACGCATGAGCAAGAAGCACATCGAGGAGTGCGTCCGTGCCAGCCTGGAGGCGTATTTCCGCGACCTGCGCGGGACGGAGCCGGACGGCATGTACGAGATGCTGGTGAAGGTGGTCGAGAAGCCGCTGCTGGAAGTGGTGATGGCCAAGGCCGAGAACAACCAGTCCCGCGCGGCGGAATGGCTGGGACTGAACCGCAACACGCTGCGCAAGAAGCTGATCGAACACAAGCTCCTGAAATGAACGCCCTCCTTTCCGTCTCCGACAAGACCGGCATCGTCGACCTGGCCCGTGCGCTGCACGACCTGGGCGTGCGCCTCCTCTCCACCGGCGGCACCGCCAGGTTGCTGGCCGACAGCGGCCTGCCCGTCACCGAGGTGGCGGAGCTCACCGGCTTCCCGGAGATGCTCGATGGCCGCGTGAAGACGCTGCACCCCAAGGTGCACGGCGGCCTGCTCGCCCGGCGCGACCTGCCCGAGCACATGGCGGCGCTGCACCGGCACGCCATCGCCACCATCGACATCCTGGTGGTGAACCTCTATCCGTTCGAGGCCACGGTGGCGAAGCCGGGCTGCACGCTGGAGGACGCGATCGAGAACATCGACATCGGCGGCCCGGCGATGGTGCGCAGCGGCGCGAAGAACTGGAAGGACGTCGCGGTGCTCACCGATGCCTCGCAGTACGCGCAGGTGGTCCAGGAGCTGAAGGCTTCCGGCCAGGTCTCGAAGCAGACGAAGTTCGCGCTGTCCGTGGCCGCGTTCAACCGCATCAGCAACTACGATGCGGCGATCAGCGACTACCTGTCGTCGCTGCAGGACGACGGCTCCCGCGCGGCGTTCCCGGCGCAGGCCAACGGCCGCTTCGTCAAGCTGCAGGACCTGCGCTACGGCGAGAACCCGCACCAGCAGGCGGCGTTCTACCGCGACCTGCATCCCGCGCCCGGCTCGCTGGTCATGGCGCAGCAGCTGCAGGGCAAGGAACTCTCGTACAACAACATCGCCGACGCCGACGCCGCGTGGGAATGCGTCAAGAGCTTCGACGCGCCCGCCTGCGTGATCGTGAAGCACGCCAACCCCTGCGGCGTGGCGGTCGGCAAGGATCCGCTGGAAGCGTACTCGAAGGCGTTCCAGACCGACCCGACCTCGGCCTTCGGCGGCATCATTGCCTTCAACCGGCCGCTCGACGGCGCCGGTGCGCAGGCGGTCGCCAAGCAGTTCGTCGAGGTGCTGATGGCACCGGACTTCACGCCGGAGGCCCTGGCGGCCTTCGCCGGCAAGGCCAACGTGCGGCTGCTGAAGATCGCGCTGCCGCCGGGCGGCGCCCAACCCTGGGACAAGGGCCAGAACCTCATGGACATCAAGCGCGTGGGGTCCGGCCTGCTGATGCAGACCGCCGACAACCATGAGCTCGCGTTGGCCGACCTGAAGGTGGTCACGAAGAAGCAGCCGACCGCGCAGGAACTGCAGGACCTGCTGTTCGCGTGGAAGGTCGCCAAGTACGTGAAGTCCAACGCCATCGTGTTCTGCAAGGATGGCATGACGATGGGCGTGGGTGCGGGGCAGATGAGCCGGCTGGACTCGGCACGCATCGCCAGCATCAAGGCGCAGCACGCCAAGCTGTCGCTGCAGGGCACGGCGGTCGCAAGCGACGCCTTCTTCCCGTTCCGCGACGGCCTCGACGTGGTGGTGGACGCCGGCGCGACCTGCGTGATCCAGCCGGGCGGCTCGATGCGCGATGCCGAAGTCATCGCCGCTGCCGACGAGCGCGGCGTGGCGATGGTGTTCTCAGGGGTGCGGCACTTCCGGCACTGAACGTCGTCCCCGCGCCGGCGGGGACCCAGGGCGCCCTGGATGCCCGCCTGCGCGGGAATGGCGGCTTCTCAGGTCCGCAAGGACCGGAAGACCTCGCCCGCGGCTTCCACGGTCCGCGCGATGTCCTCGTCGCTGTGCGCCGAACTCACGAACCCCGCTTCGTACAGCGCCGGCGCGATGTACACGCCGCGATCCAGCAGCCCGTGGAACAGCTTGCCGAACCGCGGGGCGTCGCTCTTCATCACCGCCGGATAGTTCTGCGGCAGTTCCGGCAGCAGGAAGAAGCCGAACATGCCGCCTTCGCAATCCGCGGCGAAGGGCACGCCGGCCTCGGACGCCGCGGCCTTGAGGCCGTCGACCAGCGCCTGCGTCTTCTTCGCCAGGGCAGGGAAGAACGAGGGCTGCGTGATCTCCTTGAGCGTCGCCAGCCCGCAGGCCGTGGCGACCGGGTTGCCGGAAAGCGTGCCGGCCTGGTAGACGGGGCCCAGCGGCGCGAGCTGCTCCATCACCGCGCGCGGCCCGCCGAAGGCCGCCAGCGGCATGCCGCCGCCGATCACCTTGCCCAGCACCGTCAGGTCGGGCTTGAAGCCCGGGATCGCTTTCGCGTAGACCGATTGCGCGCTGCCCAGGGCCACGCGGAAGCCGGTCATCACCTCGTCGAACACCAGCAGCGCACCGTGCTGCGTGCACAGCTCGCGCAGGCGGCGCATGAAGGGCACGCTGGCGCGCACGAAGTTCATGTTGCCGGCGATCGGCTCGATCACCACGCAGGCGAGGTCGGCGCCATGCGTGGCGAAGGCCTCCTCGAGCAGGGCGACGTTGTTGTATTCGAGGACCAGCGTGTGCTGCACCACTTCCGGCGGCACGCCGGCGCTGGTCGGGTGGCCGAAGGTGGCCAGGCCCGAACCTGCCTTCACCAGCAGCGCGTCGGCGTGGCCGTGGTAGCAGCCCTCGAACTTGATGATGTGGCTGCGGCCGGTGGCCCCGCGCGCCAGGCGGATGGCGCTCATCGCCGCTTCGGTGCCGGAGCTGACCAGCCGCACCATCTCCACGGCCGGCAGGTGCTTGACGATCTCCTCGGCCAGCTCGATCTCGCGCTCGGTCGGCGCGCCGAAGGAGAAGCCCTCGGTGGCCGCCTTCTGCACGGCCTCGAGCACGCGCGGGTGGCCGTGGCCCAGGATCATCGGACCCCAGGAGCCGATGTAGTCGATGTAGCGGTCGCCGTTGGCGTCCCAGAAGTACGCACCCTGCGCGCGCGCCACGAAGCGGGGCGTGCCGCCCACGGCGCGGAAGGCACGCACCGGCGAGTTCACGCCGCCGGGGATCAGCGCGCGGGCGCGCTCGAAGAGTTCCAGGTTCTTGTCGGTGGCCATGCGTGGCAGGGGATCAGTGCTTGGTGTCGTGCGCGGGGAGGTCGAAGCCTTCGGCCGGATCGGCGGCGACTTCGTCTTCGTCGCCTTCCAGGTCGGGTTGCGCCCAGAACAGGCGGTCCGGGACGACGTGCCCCATGCCGGGGCGGAAGCCGCCGTCGAGGCAGCGGTCCAGGTAGGCCAGGGCTTCGCCCGCGGCGGCGGACAGGTCGGCACCGCCCGCCACCAGGGCGGCGAGGGCGGCGGACAAGGTGTCGCCCGCGCCGGAGAAGACGGCGTCGAAGCGCTCGAACTTCTCGCTGGCCAGCACGGTCTGCGGCGTGGCCAGCACGTTCTCGACGAACTGGTCCGGCAAGGGCACGCCGGTGACCAGCGTGTACGGAACGCCCATCTCGGAAGCCGCCTTGGCGAGGTCGCGGGCGGTCGGCGAACGCTCGTTGTTCCAATCCGGCAACAGCCAGCGCCACAAGGTGCTGTGGTTTCCTACCAACACGGTGGTCTGCGGCAACATGAGCTCGCGGAAGGCGTCTTCGTACAGGTCGGTGGGGCCTTCGTCCCACCAGGAAAGCTGCGGCATGTACGAGATGACGGGCACGTCCGGGTAGTCCGCGGCGATCTCGGCGATGGTGCTCAGGGTCTCGGGGCTGCCGGCGAAACCGACCTTGATCACCTGCACCGGGACGTCCTCGAGGATCGTGCGCGCCTGCTCTGCGACAGCGTCTTCGTCGAAGGCGAAATGGTCGAACACCTCGCCGGTGTCACGCACATACGCGCCGCACACGATGGGCAGCGGATGCGCGCCGACCGATGCGATCGCGGTGATGTCGGCGGAGAGTCCGCCGGCGCCGCTCGGGTCGCTCGCGTTGAACACCAGCACGCAGGCCGGCCCCGCGTCCTCGCCTTCGGGCTCGGAGGGCTTCGTCTGGATAGGTGTGGAATTCGTCATGGCGGCCCGTATCTTGTGCACCCTCTCCATTGGGAAGGGTAGGGAAAAGGCCCCGATACAATCGTTGCATTCTATGCGAAGGCCCTTTAAGCTGTGACTGATACGAAGACCTGGATGTGTCTGATTTGCGGGTGGATTTACGACGAAGCCGCAGGCTCTCCTGAACATGGCATCGCCCCCGGAACACCGTGGGAGCAGGTGCCGATGAACTGGACCTGCCCTGAATGCGGGGCACGCAAGGAAGACTTCGAAATGGTCCAGATCTAACAGAGGCCGCGGCGTTGGGACGCAAGAGGGATGCCGCACCTCGAGCAGTAACAAGATGAGGAGAGGCGTCAAGTGAGCACCACTGGATTGAAGGTGTTGGTGATCGATGACAGCAACACCATCCGGCGCAGTGCGGAGATCTTCCTGAAGCAAGGCGGCCACGAGGTGATGCTGGCCGAGGACGGCTTCGATGCCCTGTCCAAGGTCAACGACTACGAGCCCAACCTGATCTTCTGCGACATCCTGATGCCGCGGCTGGATGGTTACCAGACCTGCGCGATCATCAAGCGCAACGCCAAGTTCTCCGGCGTGCCGGTCGTCATGCTTTCGTCCAAGGACGGCGTGTTCGACAAGGCGCGGGGCCGCATGGTCGGCTCGCAGGACTACCTGACCAAACCGTTCACGAAAGACCAGCTGCTGCAGACCGTGCAGCAGTTCGGCACTGGGAAATAACAAGGAGAGATGCAATGGCCATCCGCAAAGTTCTCGTGGTCGACGATTCCAAGACCGAGCTGATGTTCATGACGGACCTGCTGCAGAAGAACGGCTTTTCCGTCAAGACGGCCGAGAGCGCCGAAGACGCGTTCCGCCGCCTGGGCGAAGAGAAGCCGGACCTGATCCTGATGGACGTCGTGATGCCCGGCCAGAACGGCTTCCAGCTCACGCGCGCCATCACGCGCGACCCGGCCTACGCCGACGTGCCGATCATCATGTGCACCAGCAAGAACCAGGAAACCGACCGTGTGTGGGGCATGCGCCAGGGCGCGCGCGACTACATCACCAAGCCGGTGGACGCCAGCGAGCTGATGGCCAAGATCAAGGCCCTCGGCTGACCACGCTTTCGAGCAGTACCACCCACCGACCATGGCCAACCGCGAAGCCCTCCGCGAGCTGCAAAGCCGGCTCGCCAGCCGGCTGCAGGCTGCACGTACCGAAGGCGTGCAGGCCGGCTGGCTCGCCGTCGAAGCCGCCGGGCGCAAGTACCTCTTCCCCCTGAGCCAGTCCGGGGAGATCTTCCCGTACAGCCCGGCCCAGGCCGTCCCCTACACGCAGGACTGGTTCCTGGGCGTGGCCAACCTGCGCGGCGGCCTGTTCGGCGTGGTCGACCTCGCCAGCTACGTGAGCGGGCAGGCCCCGGCCCAGCGCTCCGATGCGGGCCGCGCCGAAGCGCGCCTGGTCGCCCTGAACCAGCTCCTCGAAGTGAACTGCGCACTGCTGATCGACCGGCTCGCCGGCCTGCGCAACACCGACGCATTCGTCGCCTCGGGCAACGCGCCCGAAGGCTCGCCGGATTATTTCGGCAGCGGCTACACCGATGCCAGTGGCGCCTACTGGCAGGAAATCAATCTCCAGGCGCTTTCGCAACAACAGCAATTCCTGAGCATCAGCGCTTAGACCCTCTCCGAAGGCTGCAACCATGTCCGCTTTTACCCTGAAAAACCTGTTCGGCAAGAAAGACGCCGAGGACATCGACCCGTCCGTCACCCAGGAAATGAGCATGGGCTCGACCGCGGCGATCGAGGCCGGCAGCACGCAGGCCCCGAACGACCCCGACACCATCGGCGAAGAGGTCGGCGACGAGGCCTACGAAGCGGAACGGATCTCCGTCCCGGTGCTGGGCAAGCGCACCGCGGCGACGCACCAGCGCGTGCTGTTCACGCTGCTGGCGTTCTCGCTGTTCGTGCTGGCCGCGGTGGCGGTGTTCGCGGTGCGGCAGGCCGACAAGGTCGCCCAGCAGGTGGCCGGTACCGGTAACTCGCTGATGCAGTCGCAGCGGCTGGCCAAGTCGGTGTCGCAGGCGCTGATCGGCAGCCCCGCCGCCTTCCCCGACGTGCAGGACAGCGCCCGCGTGCTGGCGCAGACGGTGCGCGCGCTGAAGGACGGCGACGCCGGCGTCAACGTGGCCCCGGTCTCCGAGGAGCTGCAGAACGACATCGCCGTGATCATGCCGATGATGCAGGACGCGGAGAAGAACGCGAACACCGTGATGAGCCAGCAGAAGATCCTGACGCAGGTGGGCGCCGCCCTGCGCACGATCAACCGCCAGTCGTCCGACCTGCTGGAGATCGCCGAAACGGTGTCTTCGCTCAAGCTGCAGCAGAACGCGCCCCCGGCCGAGATCTCCGCCGCCGGCCAGCTGGTGATGCTGACCCAGCGGATCGGCAAGTCCGCCAACGAATTCCTGACGATGGAAGGCGTGTCGCCGGAAGCCGTGTTCCTGCTGGGCAAGGACCTGAACTCCTTCAAGGAAATCGCGCAGGGCATGCTGGATGGCAGCCCCGAGCTGCGCCTGGCCGCCACCAAGGACGAACAGACCCGCGAACGCCTCGACGCGCTGCTGAAGCTGTACGAACAGACCCGCACGCAGGCCGGCGCCATCCTGGGCAACCTGCAGGGCCTGGTGTCCGCCCGTGAAGCGCAGTCCAAGATCATTGCCGACAGCGAGAAGCTGCGCGGCGCGCTGGAAGGCCTGCAGGCCAAGCTGTCCGCGCAGACCGGCCTGGGCGCCGGCGCGCTGGCCGCCCTGGCGATCTCCTCCGTGTTCGCCATCCTCTGCGCCATCGGCCTCGCCTACGTGCAGCTGCAGGACAGCCGGGCCCGCCAGGAACGCGCCGAATCGCAGCGCCAGGAAGCCGAGCGCCAGGAGCAGGAAGCCAAGCGCGTGAACGACGCCAACCAGGCGGCCATTCTGCGGCTGATGAACGAACTGCAGTCTGTCGCCGAGGGCGACCTGACGCAGGAAGCGACGGTGACCGAGGACATCACGGGCGCCATCGCCGACTCGGTGAACTACACGGTGGAAGAACTGCGCCAGCTGGTGGGCAACGTGCAGAGCACGGCGACCAAGGTGGCGCAGACGACGGCGCAGGTGGAAAGCACCTCCACTGAGCTGCTGGCCGCTTCGACCGAACAGCTGCGCGAGATCCGCGAAACCGGCCAGTCGGTGCTGGACATGGCCTCCCGCATCAACTCGGTGGCCGGTCAAGCGCAGGAATCGGCACAGGTTGCGCGCCAGTCGCTGAACGCCGCCGAGCAGGGTCTCGCGGCCGTGCAGAACGCCATCGGCGGCATGAACGCCATCCGCGACCAGATCCAGGAAACCTCCAAGCGGATCAAGCGGCTGGGCGAGTCGTCGCAGGAGATCGGCGAAATCACCGAACTGATTTCCGACATTACCGAACAGACGAACGTGCTGGCCCTGAACGCCGCCATCCAGGCCGCGTCGGCCGGTGAAGCGGGCCGCGGCTTCTCGGTGGTTGCGGAAGAAGTGCAGCGACTGGCCGAACGCTCCGCGGACGCCACGCGCCAGATCTCGGCGCTGGTGAAGGCCATTCAGACCGACACGCAGGACGCCGTGGCCGCCATGGAACGCTCGACGCAGGGCGTGGTGGAAGGGGCCAAGCTGTCCGACAACGCCGGTACCGCGCTGACCGAGATCGACCAGGTGTCGCGCCGCCTCGCCGAGCTGATCGAACAGATCTCGACCTCCGCCTCCCGCGAAGCCGAGTCCGCCAACGTGGTGGCCGGCAACATCCAGCACATCTTCGCCGTGACGGAGCAGACCGGTGAAGGCACGCGCTCGACGGCGCAGCAGGTGCGCGAACTGACGCGGATGGCCGAGGAACTGCGCCAGTCTGTGTCGCGGTTCAAGATCGCATAACAACAGACGCAGTGGCGCCGCGTGCGCGGCACCACGCGCAGCGCGTCACCAGACGGAATCCTCATGCAAGCAGCCCAAGATCTCGAACTGGCGCCGAACAACGACCTGGGCCCCTTGGCCTGGGTGCTGGACGAACTGCGCAAGTCCCTCGAGTCCGCCTCCTCCGCGCTGCGGCGCTTCGTCCGCGACGCCGCGCAGGCCCGCGGGCAGGACATGTCCTCGGTCGACACCGGCCACCTGCGCATCGCCCGCCAGCACATGCACCAGGCCGTCGGCGCGCTGGAGATGGTGGGCATGGGCGCGCCCGCGCACATGCTGCGCACGATGGAAGGCGCGGCCCAGAAGTTCATCGAGCGTCCCGAGCTGTGCACCGAGGCGGCCGCCGCCAAGGTGGAACGTGCCGGCTTCGCGCTGACCGAATACCTCGAGGCGATGCTCGGCGGCAAGGCCGTCTCGCCCGTCAGCCTGTTCCTGCAGTACAAGGAAGTCCAGGACGTCTGCGGCGCCGACCGCGTGCACCCGGCCGACCTCTGGACGACCGACTGGCGCTGGAACGATTTCGCCGGCCCGCAGGGCACGCAGCCCCTGGCCTACGAGCCGTCCACCCGTTCGCGGATGGACCAGGCGGTGCTGAAGATCGTCAAGGCGGCCGACCCCGCCGCCGGGCGCGAGCTCGCGGAAGTGAGCATGGGCCTGGCCGCTTCGCAGGCGGCACGCCAGCCCAAGGTGTTCTGGAAGATCGCCGCCGGCTACTTCGAAGCCATCGCGCTGGGCCTGCTGCCGCCGGACGTGTACGTCAAGCGCGCCGCTTCGCGCGTGCTGCTGCAGTACGCCTCGCTCGCCAAGGGTGACGAGACCGTCTCCGACCGCCTGGCGCAGGACCTCCTGTTCTTCTGCGCGCAAGCGATGCCCACGGACCCGGCGCTCGCGCCGGCCCTGGTCGCCGCGCGCGAAGGCTACGGCCTGTCCGCCAGCAAGCCGGTGGATTACGCGAGCAGCCCGTTCGGCCGCTTCGACCCCACGCTGCTGAACCAGCTGCGCAAGCGCCTGGCGACGGCCAAGGAAACCTGGTCCGCGCTGTCCGGCGGCGAAGCCAGCAAGGTCAAGGGCGTGGGCGAGCAGTTCCACAACCTCGCCGACACGCTGATCAAGCTGTACCCCGGCAGCCAGCCGCTGGCCCAGACGCTGAACACGGCCATCGACAACGTCGTGCGCAGCAACCGTCCGCCCAGCGCCGAACTGGCGATGGAAGTCGCCACCGCGGTGCTGTACCTCGAAGCCGCCTTCCAGGACCTGGACCCCAACGACGCGCAGCTGGCCGACCGCACGCAGCGCCTGTCCGAGCGCCTGCGCAAGGTCGTGCAGGGCGGCCAGCCCGAGCCGCTCGAGCACTGGGTCGAAGACCTCTACCGCCGCGTGAGCGACAAGCAGACCATGGGCAGCGTGGTCGGCGAACTGCGCGGCACCATGGGCGAGCTCGAGAAGCTGCTCGACCAGTTCTTCCGCAACCCGGCCGACAAGGGCCCGCTGCGCGACGCCCCGACCTTCCTCGCGCAGATGCGCGGCGTGCTGTCGGTGCTGGGGCTGGACCACGCCTCGCAGGCCGTCATGCGCATGCGCGAGACGGTCGAGAACATCATCACCACCGAGATCGAAGAGGAGAAGGCCCGCGCCGCGGGGACCTTCGACAAGCTGGGCACCAACCTCGGTGCGCTCGGCTTCCTCATCGACATGCTGAACTACCAGCCGAGCCTGGCGAAGAAGCTGTTCGTGTGGGACGACGCACAGGGCGAGCTGCGCCCGCTGATGGGCCGTGCCGACCTGCCCGCGCAGCAGCCCGCCGCGCGGCCGCAGGCGCCGGAACTGCCGGCGTTCAGCGCACCGGTCGCCCCCGTGGCGGCGCCGGTGGCTGCTCCCGCCGTGGCCGCCGAGCCCACGTTCGAACTGCCGCCGCTCGACTTCGCGCCCGCCGCGAAGGCACCCGCGCCGGCACCGGCCCCCGCGCCGGTCGCGCCCGTGCGCGCCGCCGCGCCTGCGCCGGCCCCCGCACCCGCTCCGGCCCCTGCCGCCGCGGCCGACGAGGACGACGGCGACAGCGAACTGCGCGAGATCTTCCTGGAGGAAGCGCGCGAAGTGGTCGGCAACGGCCTGGCCGCGCTGACCGCCCTGGCCGAGGACCCGAAGAACCTGGCCGACATGACCACGCTGCGCCGCGCGTTCCACACGCTCAAGGGCAGCTCGCGCATGGTGGGCCTGAACGAATTCGGCGAAGCCGCCTGGTCGCTGGAGCAGGTGCTGAACACCTGGCTGGCCGACCAGAAGCCCGCCGGCGACGAACTGCGCTCGCTGTCCACGCAGGCCATGCTGGGCTTCGGCCGCTGGGTCGAGGACATCGCCGACGGCAAGGACTCCGGCTGGACGGCCGCCGCCTTCCGCACCGCCGCCGACACGCTGCGCACCGAGTCGCGCCTGGTGGCCATCGAGATGCCTGGCGTGAGCCACGAAGCGACGCAGGCGCTGCAGGCCGTCGTGAGCGAAACCGCGCAAGCCGAAGCCCCCGCCGCCGAAGCGGCACCGGCCGAACTGCCCGCCACCGACAGCGCCATCCTCTCCAACCTGATGGCGCTGGACGACGGCGCCGCGCCGCAGCCGGACGCAGCCCCTGCGGCGCCCGTCGCGGAACTGCAGGACCTCGGTTTCTCGATCGACCTGCCCGCCGAACCCGCAGCGCCGGTGGCCATCGAAGCCACCGAACTGCCCGCCGAATTCGACATCGACTTCGGTACCGCCCCCGCGACGCCCTCCACCGAGATCGCCGAACTCAGCGCGGACGAACTGCCGCCCGAGTTCGCCGACTTCGGCGCCGCCGCGCCGGCGCAGCCCGAAGAGGAACTGCCGGAGCTCGTCTCCACGGCCATCCTCCCGCGCATGGACATCGAGCCGCCGGCGCACATGCAGGAGCCGATGGAGATCTCCGGCATCGACTTCTCCAGCCTGTCCGCCGTCGCCGGCCCGACGGAGCCGGTGGTCGAAGCCGCGCCCGCTGGCGAACCCATCACCCTGGGCAACGACGACTTCGTGTTCGACACGCCGGCACCGGCGGCCCCCGAAGTGGTCGTCGCCGCCGCGATGCCGGAACCGGAACCCGAGCCCGCCGCCAACGATGCCGACGCGTCGCGCGACGAGCAGGTCAAGGTGATCGGCAACCTGCGCATCGGCATCCCGCTCTACAACGTGTACCTGAACGAGGCGGACGAATGGTCGCGCCGCCTCGCCACCGAAATCAGCGAGTGGACGCTGGAGATGAACCAGCGCGTGTCCGACTCCACGGTGGGCTGGGCGCACTCGCTGGCCGGCAGCTCCGCCACGGTGGGCTTCCAGGCGCTGTCCGAGATCGCCCGCGCGCTCGAAGGCGCGCTGCAGCACACGCAGTCTCTCGCGGGCGGCAGCGAGCAGCACGCGCGCATCTTCACCGAGGCCGCGGAAGAAGTGCGCCGCCTGCTGCACCAGTTCGCCGCCGGTTTCCTGAAGGAACCCGACCCGCGCCTGCTGCAGGCCCTGCACGCGCTGCGCGACGCCGAAGGCGAGACGCGCTCCGACCGCCGCGACGGCGACGACACGCTCACCGGCTTCGGCGACAAGAAGGTCGTCGTTGCCGAAAAGCCGAAGGCCGCCCCGGTGGTGCCGCGCGGCCCGATCGCGCAGCCGCTCGGCCTGACGACGCAAGCCGCGCCGCGCGCGCCGGTGGTGCAGGTCGACACCGAGGAAGAACTCGACGTCGTCGACGCGATCGACCCCGACCTGTTCCCGATCTTCGAGGAAGAGGCCGCCGAACTGATGCCCCAACTGGGCAGCTCGCTGCGCCAGTGGGCCGCGCGTCCGGACCAGCGCGAGCCGCGCGACATCGTGCTGCGTGCGCTGCACACGCTCAAGGGCAGCGCCCGCCTGGCCGGCGCGCTGCAGCTGGGCGAACTGGCGCACCGGCTCGAGTCCGAGGTGGAATACCTGGGCCACGAGAACATCAACTCGGCCGACATCGAAGCCCTGCTGCACCGCTTCGACGCCATGCAGTCGCGCTTCGACACGCTGCGTGCCACCGGTGGCGTCGCCCCGGCCGAAACGCCCGCGCCGTCCGCGCCGCTGCAGATGCAGCCGCAGGTGGAGGTGAAGGCGCCGGAAGCGAAGCCGGCACCGGCCGCGCCCGTGTTCGAGATGCCGACCCCGGCGCAGGCCGCACCCGCGCAGCCCGCTGCTGCCCCCGTGCGCAGCACCGCGATCGCGATGCCCGTGCAGACCAGCGTCGCGCCCTCGCGCCAGGCCGCCAACCAGGCCGTGCGCGTGCGCTCGCAGCTGTTGGACCGCCTGGTCACGCAGGCCGGCGAGGTGATGATCACCCGCTCGCGCCTCGAATCCGAACTGCGCCAGCTGCGCGGCTCGCTCGGCGACCTCTCGGGCAACCTGGACCGCCTGCGCGCCCAGCTGCGCGAGATCGAGGTGCAGGCCGAGTCGCAGATGCAGTCGCGCATGGCGCAGGCCAAGGACACCGCCGCGGGCTTCGACCCGCTGGAGTTCGACCGCTTCACGCGCGTGCAGGAACTGACGCGCCTGATGGCCGAGTCGGTGAACGACGTGGCCACGGTGCAGCGCAACATCCACCGCGTGGTGGAAGCGACCGAAGACGACCTGATCGCGCAGGCGCGCCAGACGCGCGAACTGCAGCGTGACCTGCTGCGCACGCGCATGGTGGAGTTCGAGGGCATCTCGGACCGCCTGTACCGCGTGGTGCGCCTGGCCGCCAAGGAAAGTGCCAAGCAGGTCAAGCTGGACATCATCGGCGGCTCCATCGAGATGGACCGCGGCGTGCTGGACCGCATGACGCCCGCCTTCGAACACTTGCTGCGCAACTGCGTGGCGCACGGCGTCGAGACGCCGGACGCGCGCGCCGCCGCCGGCAAGGAAGCCGCGGGCACCATCGTCATCTCGGTGCGCCAGGAAGGCAACGACGTCTCGGTGGAGTTCCAGGACGACGGCGCCGGCCTCAACATCGCCCGCATCCGCGAGAAGGCCGTGCAGAACGGCATGATCGCGCCGGACCAGCAGATCACCGACGCCGAAGCGGCCAACCTGATCTTCCTGCCCGGCTTTTCCACCGCCGCGCAGGTGACGGAACTCGCCGGCCGCGGCATCGGCATGGACGTCGTCCGCGCTGAAGTCAATGCGCTGGGCGGCCGCATCGAAACCGCGACGCAGGCGGGGCAGGGCACGAGCTTCAAGCTGGTGCTGCCGCTGACCACCGCCGTGACGCAGGTGGTGATGATCCGCTCCGGCAAGCTCGCCATCGGCGTGCCCGCCAACCTGGTGGAACTGGTGCGCCGCGCCAGCCAGAAGGAAGTGCAGCAGGCCTACAACTCCGGCAGCTTCGAGTTCGCCGGCGAGTCGCTGCCCTTCTTCTGGTCGGGTGCGCTGCTGCAGTCTTCCGCCCACAGCACCGAACCGCAAGGCAAGACGATGCCGGTGGTGGTGTTCCGCTCCGCCGCGCAGCGCGTCGCCGTGCACGTCGACGAAGTGCTGGGCAACCAGGAAGTGGTGGTGAAGAACCTCGGCCCGCAACTGGCGCGCCTGCCCGGCCTGGCCGGCATGACGGTGCTGGCCTCCGGTGCCGTGGTGCTGATCTACAACCCGGTGGCGCTGACGCAGGTGTACGGCGAGCAGGCCCGCGCGCTGAGCGCCGACCGTGCCAGCCCGGACGCCCTGGGCGAAGGCGCGGTGAAGGTGGTGACGCCGGTCGCCCCGGCCGTGCCCGCCGTGCCGCTGGTGCTGGTGGTCGACGACTCCATCACCGTGCGCCGCGTGACGCAGCGCCTGCTGGTGCGCGAAGGCTACCGCGTGGCGCTCGCCGCCGACGGCCTGCAGGCCCTGGAAAAGCTGGCGGACGAACTGCCGTCGGTGGTGCTGTCGGACATCGAGATGCCCCGCATGGACGGCTTCGACCTGGCCCGCAACATCCGCGGCGACAGCCGCCTGGCCCACCTGCCGATCGTGATGATCACCTCGCGCATCGCCGAGAAGCACCGCGAGCACGCCAAGGAACTGGGCGTGAACCACTACCTGGGCAAGCCGTACTCGGAAGAGGAACTGATGAGCCTGGTGAAGCACTACTGCCAGGCGTCGGTGACGGCCTAAGAACCCGTTCCCGCCCCACGCAAAGCCCCGCAGGTCCCTGGCCTGGCGGGGCTTTCTCTTTGGGGCCGGCATCTCGGGCAGTTGCATCCCGGACATAATTCGACTATTGTCGAATCATGAAACCAGAACATCCCACCGGTGCCTGGTCGCTCGCCGCGGGCGAAGCGACCACCTTGCAGCCGCGTCGCTGCGGCCACCTCGCCGCCGTCCGGGGCCGGCTGCGCGCCAACGGCGCACCGCTGCCCCTGGGCGAGCGCGTCCGCATCTGGTCGGGGGAAAGGGTGCAGCTGAAGAACGTCGCCAGGGAGGACCTGGCGTTCTTCACCTGGGACTATTGCGCGGTGCAGCCGACGAAGCTCAGCCCAGCAGCGCGTTCACCCTCTTCACGTAAGCCGCCGGGTCCTCCGGCATCCCGCCTTCGGCCAGCAGCGCCTGGTCGAACAGGATGTGCGCCAGGTCGTTGAAGTGGGGCGAGGCATCCAGCTTCTGCACGAGCGGGTGCGACGCGTTCACTTCCAGCACCGGCTTGACCTCCGGCGCCTTCTGCCCGGCCTGCTTCAGCATGCGGGCCAGCTGCAGGCTCATGCCGCCTTCCGGCGCCACCAGGCAGGCCGGTGAGTCCACTAGGCGGGTGGTGACGCGCACGTCCTCCGCCTTGCCCTTCAGCGCCTCCTTCAGCCGCGCCAACACGGGCTTGAAGGTCTCGGCGGCTTCCTCCACCGCCTTCTTCTCCGCCTCGTCCTGCAGCTTGCCCAGGTCGACCTGGCCGCGCGCCACCGATTGCAGCGGCGTGCCCTCGAACTCCTGCAGGTAGTTCAGCGCCCACTCGTCCACGCGGTCCGTCATGAACAGCACTTCGAGGCCCTTCTTGCGGAAGACCTCCAGCTGCGGGCTGTGGGCGGCGGCGGCCTGCGTGTCGGCGGTGATGTAGTAGATGGCCTCCTGGCCTTCCTTCATGCGCGCCTTGTAGTCGGCCAGCGAGACGGCCGGCGTATCGCTCTGGGTGGAGGCGAAGCGCAGCAGCTTGGCGATGCGCTCGCGGTTGCCGAAGTCCTCGCCCAGGCCTTCCTTCAGCACGGCGCCGAACTCGGCCCAGAACTTCGCGTACTTGCCCTTGTCTTCCTCGCTCGCGCCTTCTTCCTTTTCGGCCTTCGCCAGGTCTTCCAGCATGCCCAGCACGCGCCGCGTGTTGCCTTCGCGGATGGCCTTCACGTCGCGGCTTTCCTGCAGCAGTTCGCGGCTGACGTTCAGCGGCAGGTCGGCCGAGTCGATCACGCCCTTCACGAAGCGCAGGTACGAGGGCAGCAGCGCTTCGGCGTCGTCCATGATGAACACGCGCTTGACGTACAGCTTCACGCCCGCGGCCTTGTCGCGGTTCCACAGGTCGAAGGGCGCGCGCGCCGGCACGTACAGCAGCTGCGTGTATTCGGTGCTGCCCTCCACCCGGTTGTGGCTCCAGGCCAGGGGGTCGTCGAAGTCGTGGCTGACCGTCTTGTAGAACTCCTTGTACTGCTCCGGCGTGATGTCCTTCTTGGGCCGGCTCCAGAGGGCCGTGGCCTTGTTGACGGCCTCCCATTCGTCGGTGAGCACGTGCTCGCCGGGCTGGCCCTCAACGCCCTCCTTCCACTCCTCCTTCTGCATCAGGATGGGCAGGGAGATGTGGTCGGAATATTTCCCGATGATGGACTTGAGTTTCCAGGTGGAAAGATAGTCCAGCGCATCGTCGCGCAGGTGCAGGGTGACGCTGGTGCCGCGCTGCGGGCGGGTGATGGCCTCCACCTCGAAGTCGCCCGCGCCGCCGCTCACCCAGCGCACGCCTTCCTCGGGCTTCAGCCCGGCGCGCCGCGACTCCACGGTGATCTTGTCGGCCACGATGAAGCCGGAGTAGAAGCCCACGCCGAACTGGCCGATCAACTGCGCGTCGGCCTTCTGGTCGCCCGAGAGGCGGTTCATGAACTCGCGGGTGCCGCTCTTGGCGATGGTGCCCAGGTTGTCGATGGCTTCCTGCTGCGACAGGCCGATGCCGTTGTCGGCAATGGTCAGGGTGCGGGCTTCTTTGTCGAAGGAAACGCGCACCTCCAGGTTGGGCGAGTCCTCGTACAGGGCGGAGTTGTCCAGCGCCTCGAAGCGCAGCTTGTCGCAGGCGTCCGACGCGTTGGACACCAGCTCGCGCAGGAAGATCTCCTTGTTGGAATACAGGGAGTGGGTGACGAGGTGCAGCAGTTGCGCGACCTCGGCCTGGAAGGAGAGGGTCTGTTTCTGGCTCATGGCTTGGAGTGTGGGTGCACCGCCCACGAGCTAGGGGCGGCCCGTGAACTTTTCAAGGGAGGCGATGCTAGCGCACTCGCCTGTGCACTTTTCGACGGTTCCCGCCGAGTATCGCCGCCTGACGGCAGCCCGACCGTGCTACCGGTGGTTACAGTGCAGGCATGAGGATCGAGCTACCCCCTGCTTCCTGGGCCGACACCACGCTGCGCCCGGAGGACGACGCCCATACGCTGACCGTGGCCGCGCAAGGCGGGCCGGACTGGGTGCAGTGGCAATGGCCGGCGGAGGCGGGGCTGGTCGTGCGCACGCAGGTGGCGACGCGCGAGCCGGAGACGGTGACGATCACGTTCTGACGGTTCCCCGCTTCTCTCGAAGGGCTGCATGTGCAGCCCTTTTTCTTTTGGCGCGGGAAAGAAGTCGCACGTTGCGGCGGAACTTCGCCACTCGGATCGAGAGAAGCCCTGCTTCGCCGTGGACGCATGCGGCGTCAAGCCGTTTTCCTGTGAAAGCATCCACAGAAACTCGCGAAAGTTTAGCCCGATCGCGTGCGAGGATTCGCGCTCCAAAGTACAGCAACGACCCCACACGCCGCAGCGGGTGAAGGGTCCGAAGAGGCGGATGCGGGACGCAGCGCAGCCACGTGGCGCGCCCGCAAAGGAGGGGAAGTGCATAGCGATCTGGCTCTGAAGATGACGTCCGACCTGTTCTGGACGGGTTTGCTGGTGTGCCTGCCGGTCCTCGGTCTCACGATGCTGGTCGGTCTGGTGATCAGCGTGCTGCAAGTGGTCACGCAGGTGCAGGAGATGTCCCTGACATTCGTGCCGAAGCTGGTGACTGCCGGCGTGGCCATCGTCGTCTTCGGACCCTGGATGCTCAGGACGCTGTGCCAGTTCACGGTGCAGCTCTGGTCCCGCATCCCCTCCATGTTCTGAGCGGCGCCCCCGTGAGCGATCTCCTTCCCGGCCTGGGCCTCGCGTGGATCGCCACTGTGCTGCTCGTCTCCGCACGGATCGCAGCCCTGTTCCTGATGACCCCGGTGCTGCATGCGATGCCCCTGCCCACGTCCGTGCGGGTGCTGCTGGCGCTCGGCTTGTCCGTGGCGCTCGCGCTTCCCTTTGCCGGAGAAGGCGGGAGCGTCCCTGACGTCGGGGCACTGGCGCAGTCCTTCCTGAGCGAACTGGCGCTCGGCGCCACGCTGGGCCTCGGCATCCTCATGGCTTTCAGCGGTTTCGCCGTGGCCGGGCGGCTGCTGGACGTGCAGGTGGGCTTCGGCATCGGCCAGGTCTTCGACCCGGTGACGCGCACGCAGGTCCCGGTGCTGACCTCCGTGTTCACGCTGTTCGGCGTGCTCCTGTTCTTCCTGGTGGATGGGCATCACGCGCTGCTGCGCGGCATCGCACTGAGCCTCGAGCGCTTTCCCGTCGGCAGGCCCTGGCCGCTTGCCGCTTCGGCCGAACCGGTGATACGCCAAGCCGCCGGACTCTTCACCCTCGGCTTCGCGCTTGCTGCCCCCGTGGTGATGTGCGTGCTGCTGGTGGAGTTCGCGCTGGGGGTGGTCGCCCGCAACCTGCCCCAGGTGAACATGTTCGTGCTCGGGATCCCGGTGAAGATCGTCGTGGGGCTGCTGGCACTGTCCTTCTGGGCCAGCGGCATGGGGCAGGTGACGCTGCGCATCTACGGCGAGATCTACCGCACGTGGACGGGCCTGCTCACGCTCCCGTCGCCGGCGGGCGAGCCCGCGCGGGGAGGGCGGTAGTGGCCGAGCAGGACATCGACCGCAGCGAAGCGGCAACGCCCCACAAGCTGCAGAAGGCGCAGGAGCAGGGCCAGACCGCACGCAGCACCGACGCCGTGGGCGCCATCGTGTTCGCGGCCGCCATGGTGACGGTGGCCTGGCAGGGGTGGAGCTCCGTGACCAGCCTGCTGCAATTGGCCCGCACGGTCCTGGCACAGGTGCTTCCGGCGGCCGCCGCGGGCGACGCGATTCCCCCGATCGCGGGTGAACTGCTCGCGTCGACCGCGGAGGTGGTGCTGCCGTTCATGTTCGTCCTGATGGTGGCGGCGGTGCTCGGGACCTTGGTGCAGACGGGCGTGGTGCTCTCCTTCGAACCCCTGAAGGCGGACTTCAACCGTGTGAACCCGGCCGCCGGGATGAAGCGGGTGTTCTCGATGCGCACCCTGTTCGATGCGATGAAGGCCTGCATCAAGCTCGTGGTGCTGGTGCTGGCCGCCTGGCTGGCGCTGGAAAGCCTGCTGCCGCAGTTCTATGCGCTGGCGGCGCTGTCGCCGGCCGCCTTCCTGCGCATCCTTGTCGCCGACGTCGCGGACCTGGGCCTGAAGATGGCGCTCGTGCTCGGCCTCATCGCCGCGCTCGACTTCGCCTACACCCGGCGCGAGTTCGGGCAGAAGATGCGCATGAGCCGGCGCGAGCTGAAGGACGAATACACGAACCGCGAAGGCGACCCCCGCATCCGTGCCCGGCTGCGGGAGCTGCGCGGCGAAATGCTCAAGCGCAGCAAGGCCTTGCGCAACACGCGGTCTGCCGACGTGGTGCTCACCAATCCCACGCACTATGCGGTCGCCTTGCGCTACGTGCACGGCGAGATGGAAGCGCCGCAGATGGTGGCCAAGGGCGCCGGGCAGTTGGCGGCGGCGATGCGCGAGATGGCCTACCGGCACCGCATCGCGGTGGTGCGCAGTCCGGCCCTGACGCGACGGCTGTTCCGCGAGCTCGACATCGAGCAGACCCTGCCGGGCGCCTTCCATGCGGACGTCGCGCGGATCATCGTGTGGGTCTTCGCCATGCGGGCGCAGCAGCGGCGAGCGGCAGGGGAGGTGGCATGAACGGCATGCAACGCTTCTTCGGCCGCCACTCCGACATCGTGATGGTGCTCGCGGTGCTGGGCGTCCTGCTCGTCCTGTTCGTTCCCATCGCCAAGCCGCTGCTGGATTTCCTGATCCTGGCGAACTTCAGTTTCGCCTTCCTGATCCTGCTGCTCACGTTCTACATGGCGCGGCCGGTGGAGTTCTCCACGTTCCCGTCGCTCCTGCTGATCGCGACGCTGTTCCGTCTGGCGCTCAACGTCGCGGCCACGCGCCTGATCCTGGCCGAAGGCGACGCCGGCAAGGTGATCGGCGCCATCGGCTCCTACGTCGTCGGGGGCAACTATGTCGTCGGCCTGATCGTGTTCCTGATCCTGATCGTCGTGCAGTACGTCGTCGTGACCAACGGCGCGCAGCGCGTGTCGGAAGTCGCCGCGCGGTTCACGCTGGACAGCATGCCGGGCCAGCAGATGAGCATCGATGCCGACCTGAACATGGGCTTCATCGACCAGGCGGAAGCGCAACGGCGCCGCAAGAACCTGGAAAAGGAAGCAGGTTTCTACGGAGCGATGGATGGCGCCAGCAAGTTCGTGAAGGGCGACGCCATCGCAGGCATCATCATCCTGCTGATCAACATCGTCGGTGGACTCGTCATCGGCATCATGCAGCACAAGATGCCCTGGGCGCAGGCGCTGCAGACGTACACGCTCCTGACCATCGGCGACGGCATCGTCACGCAGGTGCCGGCACTTGTCATCGCCGTGGGCACGGGCATCATCGTCACCCGCTCGGCATCGGACGGCAACCTGAGCCAGGAAGCGCTGCGCCAGGTCACCTCGTTCCCGAAGACGCTGGTGTTGGTGAGCGTCGCGCTCGCGGCGTTGATGTTGCTGCCGGGAATTCCGGCATTGCCCGCCCTGGCCCTCGTCGTGGCGATCGCGCTCGTCGCATGGATGGCATACCGGACGAAGGCGCAGTCTGGCGATGCCAGCCAGGGGAAGCCTGTCGCGGGAGAGCAGCTCGAGTCCGGCACCGAGCAGGCGTACGAGCTTCAGCCCGTGGAACTCGTGGAGGTGCTCGTCGGCGCGCGCTGGGTACCCAAGGTCAACGAGCCGGGCAGCCTGTTCCTGGAGCGCATCGCGGCGTTTCGCAAGCAGCACGCGCTGGACTTCGGTCTCGTGCTGCCACCCATCCGCTTCAAGGGCCATCCCCGCCTGGCGCAAGAGGCATACGAGATCCATGTCGATGGCGCCGTGGTCGCCCGTGGCGAGGCCAGGGAGGACCGGTTGCTCGCCATCCACGCCGCCGGCGACCTGCGCTCCATTCCGGGCGAGGCCACGCGTGATCCGACGTACGGCTTGCCTGCGCTGTGGATCGAGCTGGCTCACCGCGAGGCAGCCACGGCCGCGCACTACACGCTGGTGGACCCGCCGACCGTGTTCCTGACGCATCTCACCGAAGTCCTGCGCAGGGAGTCGGCGACGCTGCTCACGCGCAGCGAGACCGACAAGATCCTTTCTCGCATGCGCCAAAGCCATCCGACCCTCGTGGAGGAACTCGTGCCGGTGCTGCTGTCGGTGGGCGACGTGCAGAAGGTGCTCCAGAATCTGCTGCGCGAAAAAGTGTCGATCCGCCACATGGAGGCCATCCTGGAGACCCTGGCCGACGGCGCGCGTGCCACGAAGGATCCCGCGCAGCTCACCGAAGCCGTGCGCCAGCGCCTCGGGCACGCCATCTGTCAGGGCCTCGTGGGCGATTCGCCGTCGCTGCACGTGCTGACGCTCGACCCGGCGATGGAAGGCCGCTTCCTCCAGAACCTTCATGCGGCCCAGCGCGACGGGGCGGCGGCGGGACAGTTCGTGATGGAGCCCAAGCTGGTGGAGAAATTCCTGATCCACCTGATGCAGCAGGCGGAAAAGATGATGAAGAGCAACCTGTTGCCGGTGCTGCTCTGCGCGCCCGAACTTCGCCGCCACCTGCGCTCGCTGTCCGAGCGTGGATTGCCCCACCTCCGCGTGCTGTCCATGGCCGAAATCCCGCAAGCCATCGAACTCAAGTCGTACGGCACCGTTTCGCTTTGACACGCCCATGAATGAAATCCTCGCACTCACCCTGCACAGCCTCCACCAGGACATGGCGAAGGTCGACCGCGTCGCCTTCAACCTCGCCAACGCGCAGACCACGGGATACAAGCGCGAAGTCCTGCTTGACGTGCCTTTCGCCCGCAGGGTGGAGGCTGCCGCGGGCCAGGCGGCTGGCGCCGCCACCGCACCCGCCACCACGGTGCACGTCGACCAGAAGCCGGGCACGCTGAAAGCCACCGGCCAGAGCCTCGATGTCGCACTGGCGGGGCCAGGGTGGTTCGAAGTGATGACGCCGGAGGGCGTCGCCTATACCCGACAGGGCAACTTCCGGCTCGACGCGCAGGGTCGGCTGGTCACCCAGCAGGGCCATCCCGTCATGGGAGTGGGGGGCGAGATCCAACTGCCGCACGATGTGCCCGTCGTCGACGCCGAAGGACGCGTCTTCGAAGGCGCACTGCCGGGCGGCGTGCCGGCGCGCCCCCATGCCGAAGCAGTCGCACAGCTGAAGATCGTGCGCTTCGATGCGCAGGCGCCGGTGCAGCGACTCGGGGACGGGCTCGTCACGGTGGCCGGCGAGACCAGCCTGATAGCCGCAGGAGAGGCCGACGTCCGGCAGGGATTCCTGGAGAACTCCAACGTCAGCTCGATGCACGAGATGGTGCAGCTGATGCAGTCCATGCGCCACTTCGAAACCATGCAGAAGGTGGCACTCGGTTATGACGAGATGCTGGGCACCGCCGTCCGCAAGCTCGGCGAGACATCCTGAACCGCAACGCAACAACCTCTTCTGGAGACCGAATGTTCGACGCACTCTCTATCGGCGCCACCGGCATGCACGCGCAGCAGCTGAACGTGGACACGATCGCCAACAACCTGGCCAACGTGAACACCAGTGCCTACAAGAAAAGCCGCGTGAGCTTCTCCGACCTCGTCGTCAGGGCCGGCGCGCAGCAGGCGGCGGCCAGCGAAGGGGGGCCGCTCGGTGCAGCGCCAGGGATCGGTGCAGGGGTTGGTGCGATGGCCACCACCAAGATGTTCGACGCCGGCGAGATCAAGAAGACCGACTCGCCCCTCGACCTGGCCATCCACGGCGAGGGCTTCTTCGAACTGGCGATGCCGGACGGGACCCGGGCGTACAGCCGTGGCGGCAGCCTCAAGGTGAATGCGGATGGACAGCTCGCGACGCGGGCCGGCATTCCCCTGAAGCCCGGCATCCTGATCCCGGACAACGCCGAGGCCGTCGTCGTGGGCGCCAACGGCCGGGTGCAGGTGCGTGTCGCCGGGCAGGCGACGTTGGTGGAGGCGGGCCAGCTGGAGATGGTGCGCTTCACCAATCCCCAAGGCCTTGTCGCCCAGGGCGGGAACACCTATCGCGCCAGCGAGGCTTCAGGCGAGCCGATCGGAGGC
Source organism: Ramlibacter pallidus (assembly GCF_015070875.1). Taxonomy (GTDB): domain Bacteria; phylum Pseudomonadota; class Gammaproteobacteria; order Burkholderiales; family Burkholderiaceae_C; genus Ramlibacter; species Ramlibacter pallidus. Next base: position 325,593 of record NZ_JADDIV010000002.1, on the reverse strand, counting down.
AGGCCCGGCGAGGACGGCATGGGCACCATCGCGCAGGGCTTCCTCGAGGGCTCCAACGTCAAGCTGGTGGAAGAAATGGTGAGCCTCATGGTGGCGCAGCGCGCCTACGAAGCCAGCGTGAAGGTGGTGCAGGCCTCCGACGAGATGCTCGGCCTCATCAACGGGTTGCGGCGGTGACCATGCGCCGCTGGCTTTGCATCCTCGTGGCGTGTGCGGCCGTGCCTGCATTCGCCGCGAGCGAGATCGCGATCGAGCTGCTGCCGCAGGCGCGCGTGCCCGCCGGCCCTGTGGTGCTCGGGCAGGTCGCGCACCTGCGGACCACGGACCTGGACCTCATGCGCGCCCTGGTGAACCTTCCGATCGGCCGCGCCCCCGCGGCCGGCGAAAGCGCCGTCCTGGAGCGCGCCGGACTTTCCGGCTGGGTGCGACAGCGCGCGCGCCTCGCCGAGACGCAGGTGCAGTGGAGCGGCGCCGGGACGGTGCGCGTGACCGGGGCGAGCCGCTCGCTGGCCGGCGACGACATCGCGGCGGCCGCGGCGGACCACCTGCGCGCATGGCTGGCCACCCAGGCTGGCCACAGCGCGATCGAACTGGAACGCCTGCCGCGTGACATCGAAGTGCCGGACGCCACCGTGCGCCTGCACACACGGCCGCTCGCCAGCGCGCAGCTGCGCAAGCGCATGCTGGTGTGGGTGGACGTGTGGGCCGCGCAGCGCCACGTCCGGACCGTGCCCGTGGCCTTCTCGGTGACCGCCTGGCGCGAGGTCGCCATCACGTCGGAGCCGCTGTCCGTCGGCGCCAACGTCGGCCGCGAGACGATGTCCCTGCGCGAGATCGACGTGGCCGGCATGGCTGGCGTGCCGCTGCTGCCCGGCGTTCCGGCCGGGCCGCTGGAGACGCGGCGTCCCTTGCGGGCCGGCGAAGCGATCCGCCAGCAGGACGTGCAGCCGGCCGCAGCGGTCCTGCGCGGCCAATGGGCGTCGCTGCGCTCCAGCGCGGGCGCGGTGTCCCTCGAGACCCGTGTCGAAGTCCTGCAGGACGGCCGTCCCGGCGACAGCGTCCGCGTCCGCCAGCCCGGCGCCACCGCAGGCGTGGTGGCCAAGGTGGTCGGCCCCGGCCAACTGGAGGTCGCACGATGAAAACCATGAACGCATCCGCGCTCGCCCTGGCCCTGGCGTTCGCCATGGGGGCGCCTGCGGCCGGCCAGAGCCTCTACGACGAGTCCAGCTGGCGGCCCCTGACGGGCGACAACAAGGCGTTCCGCGCCGGAGACGTCCTGACCGTGCAGGTGTTCGAGAACTCGAGCGCCGTGACCAGCGCCGACACCGGCACGCGGCGCAACAACAGCCTGCAGGCGGAGCTGGCACACGGCCCCCGGACCGTGGCGCAGACCTCGCTGGGCGTCGGCGGCGATTTCGAGGGTGGCGGCCGCACGCAACGCGCCAGCCGGCTGCTGACGACCGTCACGGTGGTGGTGCAGGAAGTGCTGCCGAACGGACAGCTGCGGATCGCCGGCGACCAGGTCCTGACGGTCAACGAGGAGCTCCAGCGGGTCACCCTCGAAGGCGTGGTGCGGGCCGTGGACATCGGACACGGCAACGTCGTGCAGTCGACGCGCATCGCCGACGCCCGCATCACGTACGTGGGAGAGGGCGACCTGAGCGAAAGGCAGCGGCGGGCATGGTGGCGCCGCCTCTTCGACGCGGTGGGGTTCTGACATGCTGGACGTCGCGATCCGTGCAAAGGCCATGCTGGCGCTGGTGCTCGCCACGGCGTCCCTCGCCTGTGTCGCACAAGGGGCTCCCCTGCGTGTGAAAGACCTCGGTAAGGTGCAGGGCTGGCGCGAGAACGTGCTCGTCGGCACCGGCATCGTGACCGGACTCGCTGGCACCGGCGACTCGCCCGGGAACCGCGCGACGCGGCAGGCGCTGTCCAACGTCCTGTCGCAGTTCAACCTGACGGTGGCGCCGGAACAGGTGAACAGCCGGAACGTGGCGGTGGTGATGGTGAGCGCTTCACTGCCCGGCTTCGCGCGGGAGGGCGATACGCTCGATGTTTCCGTCACTTCCACGGGCGATGCGCGCAGCCTCGCCGGCGGGAATCTGCTGCTGTCGGCCCTGCGAGCGCCCAACGGCCGGGTCTACGCACTCGCGCAGGGCCCGCTCGCCATCGGTGGCCACCGCTACGACGCCAACGGGAACGTGGTCCAGAAAAACCATCCCACGGCCGGTTCGATCCCGAACGGCGCCACCGTCGAAGTCGGGATGACGCCCGCGCAGCCGGCGCGCAGCCACGTGACCTTCGTCCTCGCCGAACCCGACTACACCACGGCCAGTCGCGTGGCCGCGGCCATCAATGCGCAGCTCGGTGCGGGCCTGGCGCATGCGCGGGATGCCAGCGGCATCGAGATCGAGGTACCGCCCGCATTGCGGGGCGAACCCGTCAGCTTCCTCGCCCGGCTCGAGAGCGTGACCGTGGAGCCGGACCGCCGCGCGCGCGTCGTCATCAACGAGCGCACCGGAACCGTGGTGTCCGGTGGGGATGTGCGGATCTCGCGCGTGGCGATCTCGCACGGCGACCTGAAGATCAACATCGCCACCCAGAACAGCGTGTCGCAGCCGGCGTACCTCGATCGCGTCGGCCCGGGCGTGACCACTGCGGTCATCAGCAACACCACCGTGAACGTGGAGGAGCCCACCGGCGTGGGGTTCCTTGCCGGCGCGGGGACGGTCTCCGACCTGGTGCAGTCGCTGGCGCGGCTGAAGACCAGCACGCGCGACATCATTTCCATCCTGAGGGCCGTCAAGGCGGCCGGCGCCCTGCACGGCGAACTCGTGGTCCAGTAAGAGGAGCAAGCACGATGAGCACCCCACTCGAGGCCGTCACGACGGCCACCGTTTCACTCGCGCTGGAAGCGGCCACCCGTCGCCACCAGGCCCTCGCGGCGAACATCGCGAACGCCAACACCGAAGGCTATGCGCCGATGAAGCTGTCGTTCGAGACGCAACTGGCCGAGGCGCGCGAGGCGCTGCGCACGCACGGCACCGTCTCGCCCGCGCACCTGCAGGCCGTGCGCCTGGAACTCGAACCGATGCTGGAAGAGGACGGCCGCGTGGCCAAGCCGTCCCTGGACCTGCAGGTGGCGGAGATGGCCGCCAATGCCGTGCAGTACCAGGCCCTGGCGCAAGGCTTGTCGCGGCACATGTCGATCATGGCCACCGCGGTCGCGGACGGGAGGAAGTAAGCCGTGGACTACCTCCGGTCTTTCGCCATCAGCGCCGCGGGCATGTCCGCCGAGCGCACGCGCGTGGAGGTGGCTGCCGCCAACCTCGCGAACGCCAACACCGTGCAGGACCCTTCGGGCCTCGGCTACCAGCCGATGCGTGCGGTCGCGCGGGCGGCCCAGGGCCAGGCGTTCACCGAACTCGTGAGTGGCGGCCTGGAGGGCGCGGTCCTGCCGGGCGTGTCGGTGGAGCCGCTCGCCACCGGACCCCGTCTCGTGCACGAGCCCGGCCACCCCCTGGCGAACGGGCAGGGCTTCGTCGCCTATCCAGGGGTCGACCCGGCCACCGAGATGGTCACCTTGATGAGCGCAACGCGCGCCTATGAGGCCAACGTGGCCGCCATGAACACGGCGCGCGCGCTGGCATTGAAAGCCCTGGAGATCGGACGCGGATCATGAACATCGAAGCCATCCAGGGCCTCGGCGCCCACGACGAAGTCCCCGCCTCCCTCCCGCCGCCACCGGCCGCCGGCGCGCCGGCGGGGCTGCCTTTCTCGCAACTCGTCACCGAGGGCCTGCAAGGCGTCAACCAGCAGCTCGTGGCCAGCCAGTCGGACCTGCAGAAGTTGGCCCTCGGGGAGACCCAGAACCTGCACGAGGTGATGGTGCGACTGGAGGAAAGCCGCATCTCCTTCCAGCTGATGATGCAGGTGCGCAATCGCGTCCTGGAGGCGTACCAGGACGTGATGAGGATGCAGATCTAGCCCGCCCCGATCCGGAAACCAACAAGGAAAGACGATGAAGAACTGGTGGGATGTGCTGGACCGGCGAGGCAAGGCGGGCCTGCTGGCAGGGGTCGCGGCGATCGTGCTGGCGACGGTGCTTGCCGGCTGGTGGCTGTTGCGCACCGAGTACGCGGTGCTGTTCTCCGACCTCAAGCCGCAGGATGCCGCCACCATGGCCGCCGAGCTGGAAAAGCAGAAGGTGGCGTACACCGTGGCCGATGGCGGCACGACGCTCCTGGTCGACAAGGCCCAGGTGCACGCCACGCGAATGAAGCTGATGGGCAAGGACCTGCCGCTGCATGGCGCCGTCGGCCTGGAGCTGTTCAACAACACGGACTTCGGCATGACCGAGTTCGCGCAGAAGATCAACTACCAGCGCGCGCTGCAGGGCGAGCTCACGCGCACGATCCTGTCCTTCCCCGAAGTGCGTGACGCACGCGTCCACCTCGCGCTGCCGGAACAGGGCCTGTTCAAGCAGGCATCCTCGCGGCCCAAGGCGGCCATCACCCTGACCCTGCGGCACGGGCACACCCTGCGCGTCGAACAGGTGAACGGCATCCAGCGGCTGGTGGCCGCAGCCGTGCCCGGCCTCGTGGCGCAGGAGGTCACCGTGGTCGACCACCAGGGGGTCGCCATGAGCCGTGCCAGCGATGGGGAAGCCGAGGCAGGCGCCAGCGGGCGTCTGGACCTGAAGCGCGAGATGGAGAACCATCTTTCGCGCAAGGCGGGCGCGGTGCTGGAACGTGCGTTCGGTCCGGGCCAGGCCCTGGCGAGCGTCGACGTGACTCTGAACATGGACCAGGTGCGGGTGACCACCGAGGACGTGATCGCCGCACCGGATGCGAAGGGTGTCGCAACGGGCGTGCTCGTGCGCGAGCGGGAGTCCGCCCGCGACACCGGCGCGCCGGAAGCGCGTGACCGGGGCGCGCGCGGCAGCAGCGTGCAGCGCGACGTGGAATACCAGACCGGCCGGCGGGTCGAACAGGTGGTCAGCCAGCCAGGCTCGATCCGGCGCCTGCATGTCGTCGCGGTGGTGCGGCAGGCCCTCGATGCCGAACAGCAGGAACAGGTGCGCAAGCTGGTGGCGGTCGCGGTCGGCGCGTCCCCGGAACGCGGGGATGCGGTCCTGGTCCAGTCGTTCCAGGCCCCGGCGACGGCTCCCGCACAAGAAGGCGGTCCGGTTAGGGTGCCGCTGGACGCCGCGCCCCCAGCCGCCACAGCGGCCACGGCATGGCCGCTTGCCGTGGTGCTGGTTCTGGCCGCCGGAATCTTCCTGGCCCTGCGATCGCGCAAGCGCAGCAGCGCCGCGCGGGCGATGGCCCCGCCGCTGACCGACGGGCAGCGCCAGCTCGCGCTGCGCAAGGTCGAGGCCTGGCTGCACGAGGGCGGCGCCGCGCACACCGCGGATGCGAGCCTGCTCGCGGAAGGCGCACGGCGATGAGCATGATGGCTCCGGGTGCCGTCGCCAGTCGCCGTGCCGCCTTGCTGGTGCACGCGATGCCGCCGTCCGACCAGGCCTGGCTGCTTGGATCGTTGCCGCCGGCGCAGCGCGAGGCGGTTGAGGAACTGCTCGGTGAGCTGCGCGAAATGGGCATCCCTCCCGATGCAGCGCTGTTGCGCGACGTGATCGAGGCTCCCCCGACCGCGCAGCCCGAGACCGCGGAAGACGTTCTCGCCAGGCTCGATGCACATCAGGTGGAACGCCTGGCGCAGCTGCTGCGCGACGAACCTCCGGTGCTGGCGGGACGCGTGCTGGCGCTGCGCGCGTGGCCCTGGGCGGGGGCCTTGCTGGCGCAGTTGCCCGAGGCAGCGGCAGAGGCGGCCGCAAGGCACGCGGCGCGGCCACGCGCACCGGCGCTCGAGCGGGCCTTGTGCGAAGCCTTGTTGCGCCGATTGGATTCGACGGTGCCGGTGCGCGGGCGGCATGGTTCGCCGAAATGGCGCGCGTTGCTGGCGCGCCTGGCGGTGCGGCGGAGGGCCCGATGAACGGATCCGGGGAGGTCGTGCTGCGCAACGCGCTCTTCCAGGCGGGTGCGGTTCGTGTCGGGCGCGCCCGCTCTGGGCAGGTCGCTCCGGAATCTGCGAGCGCCTCCGTCGCGCCGGTGCAGCCCCGGCTGGACGAAGCCCTGTCACGCGAGGCCGCGGACGCAGAGGCCCTGCGGGAAGCCACCGAAGAAGGCCTGCGGCAAGGACGTGCCGAGGGAATCCGCCTGGGCGCTGAGGAAGGCCGCCGGACCGGCTACGAGGAGGGGCTGGCGCTCGGCCGCGAGGCGGCGCAGGCGGAGGGCCGCAAGGCCCTGGAAGCGGCCCGGGCCGAAGCCATCCGGCCACTGGAGGAAAAGAGCCGCAGGCTCGAGAACGCCGCGGCCGCGCTGGAGGCGCAGGCGCAAGCCTACGGGGCCGCCGCGGAGGAAGAACTCGTCGCCCTCTGCTACGAGGTGCTCGGCCGCCTCCTCGGGCAGGCGCTCGCCACCCCGGCCGGGTTGCAGGCGCAGGTGCGGCAACTGCTGGCAACGAGCGGGCGCTCCGGCGAGATCTCGGTGCACGTCCATCCCGAGGACCTGCAGCTGGTCGAACAAGCACGCTCTGGCGATGCCAGCGATGCCAGCGATGCCGGCGGGCGGCGCCTTCGCTACGTCGCCGACGACCGCGTCGCGCTCGGCGGCTGCGTGCTGCGTGGCGGCGGTGCCGGCGAAGTGGACGCGCGGCTGGAGACCATCCTGCAGCAATGCAAGGACGCGTTTCTCGGGGCGCGGGCGGCGCGTGAGGCTGAGCCGGCCGGCATGTCGATGGCCAAGGGGGCGGCGTGAACGTGCTGCGCCCTTATCGCGAACACCTGCGGACGGTGACGCTGCAACGCCGCCTGGGACGGGTGCGCCGCGTCCAGGGCCTGGCGATCGAGGCGGAAGGTCCGGACGCGACGGTCGGGGAACTGTGCCGCATCACGCCACGCGGAAGTGCCGCGGGGGAAGGCGTGCTTGCGGAGGTCGTCGGGCTCAAGGCCGACCACGTGACGCTCATGACCTACGGCTCGCTGCACGGCATCGGCGCCGGTGCCGAGGTCGTCGCGCTGGGTGAGCGCTCCGGCGTCGCCGTGGGCGAAGCGCTGTTGGGGCGGGTGATCGATGGTTTCGGCGTGCCGCTGGATGGCCTGCCGCCTCCGCCGCCGATGGTCCAGCGCTCCCTGCAGGTGCCGGCGCCCAACCCACTGCAACGCCCCCGGATCCAGCGGGTGCTGGAAACCGGCATCCGTGCGATCGACGCGCTGCTCACGGTCGGCCAGGGCCAGCGCATGGGGATCTTCGCCGGCAGCGGCGTCGGCAAGAGCACGCTGCTGGGCATGGTCGCGCGGCACGTCAAGGCCGATGTCAACGTGATCGCGCTCATCGGCGAACGCGGCCGGGAAGTGCGGGAGTTCATCGACAAGCAGCTCGGGCCGCAGGGCCTCGCGCGCTCCATCGTCGTGGTGGCCACCTCGGACCAGCCTGCGCTCGCGCGCCTGCGCGCGGCGCACGCAGCGGTCGCGATCGCAGGCTTCTTCAGCGATGCAGGGCGCAACGTCGTCCTCACCATGGATTCGGTGACGCGGCTGGCGATGGCGCGACGCGAGGTCGGGCTGGCCGCGGGGGAACCCGCGACGGCCCGCGGCTATACCCCTTCGGTGTTCGCGGAGTTGCCGCAGATCTGCGAGCGCTGCGGCACTTCGCCCTCGGGCGGGTCGGTAACGGCCCTGCTGACCGTCCTGGTCGAAGGCGACGACATGAACGAGCCGATCGCGGACAGCCTGCGCTCCATCCTCGACGGCCACATCGTGCTCTCGCGTGAACTCGCCCAGCAGGGGCACTACCCGGCAATCGATGTGCTCAAGAGCGCCAGCCGTCTGCTGCCCGACTTGGCGGGCGAACGCGAACGGGCGCTCGCCTCCGAGGCCGTGAGGCACCTCGCGTTGCTCGAGCGGAATCGACAGATGGTGGACATCGGCGCCTACCAGAAGGGAAGCAATCCGGCCCTGGACGCGTCGCTGGCGCTGGAACCTGCCCTGCAGGGGTGGCTGCGCCAGGCCGAAGGCGGGGTTGCGCGCGCCGACGCACTGCAGGGGTTGGCCGAAGCCGTGGCCGCCAGGAGGACCGCATGACTGCTTCCCTGCCCGCCGCGGTGGACCTGCGCGGATTCCGCTGGCGCCTGGCGCCAGTGCAGCGCAAGCTCGAGTGGGAACTCGAGGCCGCCAAGGCGCGGCTCGCGGATCGGTTGCAGCAGGCGCTGCGGGCCGCATCGCAGGTGGCGGAACTGGAGGCCACGCGCAACGAGCAAGCTGCCGCAGCGGCCCGCGTGATGCGCGCCCGCGGCGATGCGCACGCCCATGCGCAAGCCCTCGTCTACCTGTCGGTGCTCGCCTCGCGCATGGTCGAAGCGGAGCGCGAGCGGCAAGCTGCCGAGTCGCAGGCCGATGCGGCGCGCGCCGAATGCCTCGCTTGCCAGCGGCGCCTGGACACGTTGGTGGCGGCGCGGGACAGCGCCCTCGGGCAGCACGTGCGGCAGGAGCTCCAGCGCGAGTCCAAGGAGGCGGACGCCGCCTGGTTGATGCTGCGTGCCGGGGACCGCCATCCCGTGCGCGACGAAGGAGGCGCCGAAGCATGAACGTGGTGAATCCCTTCATGGTGCCGCCGCCGCCCGAGCCCCGCAGCCCCGCGGCTGCGGCGAACGGCGGCGAAGCGCAGGCTTGGCGACGCGAGATGGAAAAAGCCCAGGCGACGGAGTGGTTCCATGGGGGCGCCGATCGGGCCCCGACACGTCATCCGGGCGACGCCCGAGAAAAGGTTCCGGGCCAAGCTGGAGGCCATGGACCGGTGCCGAAACCGGGGGCGATGCAAGCCCCGGCGTTCCTGGTGGCGTCTCCGGCGCATGCCCCGGGATCTTCCGAGTCGTTGCGACTTCCCGGCCCGGTCCACCCCGCGTTCCCGCTGGCTCCTTCGTTCGATCTGCAGGCACCCGCGATGGCGGCGGCGAGCGGCATCGGCGGAGCGGTGAGCGCGGTGTCGTTCAGCGTTCAAGGCCCGCTTCGCGCCGGTACGGCCGCCGCCCTCGTCGCGGTCCCCGTTCCACCGGGGGGAGAACCGGAACCGCGATCCGGCCTGCGCATGCACATGGAGCACGGGCCACACGGCACCACCGTCTGGCTCGGCGTCGACGGGGATGCGGCGAGCGTGGCCGCTCGCGCGTGGGCCCTCGTGACCGATCTGCGCCGCGAACTCCAGGCATCCGGACGCCCACTGCACGCGGTGGTGTGCAACGGCCGGACCCTCTTCCAGGCGGGCGAATTCTTTCCATCCAAGGAGCCATGATGGCCATCAGTCCCATCGGCGGCAGTACCGCCGCCTCCCCGACGGCGCAGGCCAACATCGGCCTGCAGGACTTCCTGAAGATCCTGCTCACCCAGCTGACCTACCAGGATCCGCTGAAGCCCATGGACAACCAGGAGTTCATGGCCCAGATGGCGCAGTTCACTTCGCTGGAACAGACGCAGCGGCTGAACGAGAAGCTGGACCAGCTGATCACCAACCAGGCTGCGCTCCAGTCGGTGGGGTTGATCGGCCGCACGGTGGACATCAGCACCAGCAGCGGGCAGATGACGGGCACCGTCGCATCGCTGTCGCTGTCGGGCGATGCGCCGCTGATCAGCGTGACGACCACCGGCGGTACCGTGGTCTCCAACGTCGGCCTCGGCCAGATCATCGCGGTCCGCTGAACGCCGCCTCCGAGACCACACCATGCTCGATTCCATCCAGATCGGGATGACCGGCCTCCTGGGCTATTCCAAGGGCCTGCGCGTCATCGCCAACAACACGACCAACCTCAACACGCCCGGGTACAAGACCGCGACGCTCCAGTTCACCGACCTGTTCTACGCCAACACGATGCTGGCGGGCGGTGGCCGGGAGCAGTTGGGATATGGGGTCGGTACCGCGGGCACCACGCTGGACTTCCGTCCGGGGGACCTGCGCCAGACCGGAAATGCGTTCGACCTCGGGCTGGACGGCGACGGGCTGTTCATCCTGCGTGACGGGGACGGACGCGTGCGCTACACGCGCGCGGGCCAGTTCGACTTCGACGAGAGCGGCGTGCTGGTCTCGCGCAACGACGGCCGCAAGGTCGTCGGCGTGGACGCCGCCGGCAACCGCGTGGACCTTTCCCTGGCCGGGATGCGGGCCAGCGCCGGCAAGGCCACCGCCAGTGCGCGCTTCACCGGGAACCTCTCCAGCACGGTGACGGAGCAGACGGTGGGCTCCGTGAAAATCCACGATTCGCTTGGCCAGGAGCACACGCTTTCGGCCAAGTTCACCAGCACCGATACCGTCACGCCGGGAAGCTGGAAGGTCGAACTCTTCGACGGAACGACCTCGGTGGGCACCTCGGAAATCGTCTTTGTCGACGGAAGGCCGCGAGCCGACGCGACCAAGCTGGTATTCACCTACGCGCCTGCCGGCCGTGACGCGCAGCAACTGACCCTGGACTTCGGCAGCGACGTCACTTCCTTCGCCTCGGGCAACCTCTCCACGCTGGCGATGACGTCCCAGGACGGCTATGCACCGGGCACGCTGTCGAAGGCGACCTTCGACGAGAAAGGCACGCTGGTCGCCACCTACACCAACGGCCAGACGGCAAAAGGGGCAAGCCTGCTGCTTGCGCGGTACCCCTCCATCGATGCGATCGAAGACCTGGGCGGCAACGAGTACGGCGAAGCCAACGGCATGGCCTGGGAGACCGGGCGGGCCGGCGAAGGTGCCTTCGGCACGGTGCGGGCCGGCGTGCTGGAAGTCTCCAACGTGGACCTGTCGCGGGAGTTCAGCGACCTCGTGGTCATGCAGCGCGGCTACCAGGCGTCCTCGCAGGTTATCTCGACCGCCAACGACATGCTCCAGGAACTCTTCAAGGTGATCGGCAAGTGATGGAAGCCATCGTGACCCAAGACGGCGCACGGCCCTGGCGCGGAGCGGCTGCGGCCGTGCCTCTCCGGTGCTGGGAGGCGGGGCAGCTCGCAGGCCTGTCGGACGCCGTGCAGGCCGCGCTCTCCTCATGGCAGCAGGCGTGGGGGCTGGCGGGCAGCCTCACGAGCGCCTGCACCGTGGCAACGGCGGCATCCTTGGTGGGCCAGGACTGGACGCCGCTGCGTTTCTCCGGCGAAATCGCCGCATGGCTGCACGCACCGAAGGCCGCAGCCATGGTTGCCACCGCGCTGTTCGGCGATCTCTCGTCCGCAGCCGTGGCGTCCGAAGTCGTGGAAGCCTGCGTGGCGGACGGCTGGAAACGGCTCGCCGGCGTGCTGCAACTTGCGGCTGCGCCGGGCAGCACGAGTGTTCCTGCATCCGCCGACGTGGCGCCCTGGTCCGGGGCGGTCGAGGTCGTGGTGACGGGCGTGGTCGACGCGCGGCTGGTTCTGGCGCCGGAAGTGGTGGAGGCATGGTGCGCATCGCGCGGTTTCGCGCGGTCCACCACCCGCGCGGGCGCCTCGCAACCCCTGGCGGCTGCATCGGATGCAGTCGCGCAGCAGATGGTGTCCCTGCAGGTGCAACTGGTCGGGTGCGAACTCGACCTGGGCAGCCTGCAGGAACTCCAGGTGGGCGACGTCCTGCGGCTGCCGCATCCGCTCGAAGCCCCTGCGCGCGTCCTCGACGGCACCGGCGCCACGCTCTTCGGCGGCTATCTCGGTCGCCACCTAGGGCAGCTGGCGGTGGAGCTCGTGAAAAACCCGTCCCCCTGACCGCCCACCTTCCCGTCCCCCGCACAACAAGGAAATGCCATGAGCCAGATGATCGAATCCTTCATGAACGACAGCGCCACCGGCGTACCACGCGCGCAGCCGATCGCGCTGGACGAAATGGTGCGCGGCGCAGGCGCAGGCCCGGCGCTGGTCGGCACGGCCCATCCCCTGCATGCCGTCAAAGTGAAGCTCAGCGTGTGCGTCGGACAGGCCGCCCTCACGCTGGGTGACCTGCTGGGCGCGCGCGAAAACGAAGTGCTGCCGCTGGACCGCGCGGTGGACCAGCCCGTCGACCTGGTCCTCGAGGGCAAGGTGGTTGCGCGTGGCCAGTTGGTGGCGGTGGATGGATGCTTCGCCGTCCGCGTAACCGAACTGCCCCTGCCTCTGAAGTTCTGAGATGCACCAGGCAAGATCGCGGAGGAAGCGGTGGTTCCTGGCCGCCGCTGTCGTGCTGCAGGCGGGCGCCGCGTCCCCGACGTTCGCTCAGGTCGCGCAGCAACCGCAAGCCTCGGCGAGCGCGCCCGCGCCCGCGGGCCTGCCGAAGGACCTGCCTTTGCGGCGGGATCCCCCTGCCTCGGGCGATGGCGCACCCTGGACGGCCGCAGTGGTGCTGGGCCTCCTGGCGATCGGCGCCATGGCTGTCGTCGTCCGGAGGCGAGGTGCGGGTGCCCTCCTCGGCGGGCGGGGCACGGTGCGCCCGACGGGAGCGCAGGTGGCGAAGCTCGCCAGCCTGCCGCTCACGCCGCAAGCCAGCGTGCACGCCGTGCGGTGGGACGGCGAGGAACTGCTGCTCGGGTGCACGGCGCAGCAGGTCACCGTCCTGGCGCGCCGTCCGGCGCCCGGTCCGGTGGAGGTGCCGCAGTGATGCTGCCGTTCCGTTTCCGCCACTTCGTGTGCATGGCTTTCCTTGCACTCATGGCCATCCTCCCCGCAGCAACGTTGGCGCAGACGGTGCAGGAGCGCGCCCCTGCCGCCACCGCGCGCCCGGCAGCGCCGCGTGCCGGCGCGCCGGCAGGGATCGTCGACCGCGCAAGTACCGACACCGCCCAGGCCGTTCGCGTCGTGCTGGGGCTTACGGTCCTGGCACTGCTGCCTGCGTTGCTGGTGTGCGTGACTTCGTTCCTGCGCATCATCATCGTGCTGTCGATGCTGCGCCACGCCATCGGGATGCCCGAGACGCCGCCGAACCCCGTGCTGATCGGGCTCGCCCTGTTCCTGACCCTGTTCACGATGTCACCCGTGCTGCACAAGGTGAACCAGGACGCCTTCCAGCCCTTCATGGATGGCGCCATCGGGATGCAGCCGGCCTATACCTCCGCTTCGCAGCCCCTGCGCGAATTCATGGTGCGGCAGACGCGCGAGCAGGACCTGGCGCTGATGGTCGAACTGTCGAAAGCCAAGCCGCCGCAGAGCATGGAGGAGATCAGCAACGTGCAGCTGATCCCCGCCTTCATGCTTTCCGAACTGCGCGCTGCGTTCCAGATCGGATTCGTGATCTTCCTGCCCTTCCTGCTGATCGACCTGATCGTCTCGAGCGTGCTGATGGCGTTGGGCATGATGATGATGCCGCCGACCACGGTGGCGCTGCCGCTGAAGATCCTGATGTTCATCCTGGTGGATGGGTGGGCATTGGTCCTGAAGGCCCTGGTCGGGTCCTTCCACTGACGCCATGGATGCGCGCCCCCGAGAAGCTCTCCCGCCAACGGTCGTGCCCGAGGCGGAGTTTGCGGAGGAGGTCGTCCTGTGGCGCCGCTACCGCGGGGACGGGGACCCGGGCGCACGCGAGAAACTGCTTGGCCTGCACCTGCCCTATGCGCGCGTGGTGGCTGCCGTCTACTACAGCAAGCGCTTCCATGACGAGATCGAGTTCGGCGACTACCACCAGTTCGCATCGATCGGACTGCTGGAGGCGCTGGAACGGTTCGATCCCGATCGCGGCGCGCAATTCAGGACGTTTGCCGCACGGCGGATGCATGGCGCCATCCTGAACGGGCTGGAACGGCTGACCGAAAAGCAGCAGCAGATCGCCGCCCGTCAACGCATCCGGGCGCAGCGCACCGAGGCACTGAAGGAGATCGCGCTGGGGCGAGCCGCCGTGCGCGAAGGTTCCGCGCCCAAAGGCGCGGAACAGTTGATGACGTATGTGGCGGAGGTCGGGTTGGGACTGGCGCTATCGTGGCTGCTGGAAGGCACGTCGATGGTGGACGGCCCCAACCGGGCGGAAAGCATCCCTTTCTATCGGAATTCCCAGATCCGCGAACTGCGCGAGCGGCTACTGGCCATCGTGGATGCGCTGCCGCCCCAGGAGCGTACGGTCATCCGCAGCCACTACCTTCAGGAAGTGCCTTTCGAGCAAGTGGCAAAAACGCTGAACCTGACGAAAGGCCGAATCTCCCAGATCCACAAGCAGGCGCTTCTGCGGCTGCGCGCCGGGGTCTCCGAGCACGGCGACCTCGACGTGCGATTCTGAAATGGCGAGTCAACCATGAACACTTCCCCTTCTCCCGCAACCCGTCGCCTCGAGCGCCTGGAAAGCTATCTCCGGCAGGACCCCGCCAACCTTTCGCTGCTGGCCGATGCATGCGAGGCGGCGATCGCGGCAGGGCAGCACGAGCGCGCCTTGGGGCACATCGCCACCGCCGAGCGGCTCGCGCCGGACCGCACGCCCTGGGTCTTTCGGCGCGCAGGCGTGTGCATCGCGCGAAGGGACCTGGAGCAGGCGGACGCCCTGCTGCGGAGCCTGCGATCGACCGGCGACCATCCTGCGGTCTCCCACGACCTGGCGTACGTGAGCTTCCTGCGCGCCGACTACGCGGCCGCGCGCGAACTCGTGCAGCCGTGGTTGGCCGCTGGAGGTGAGCTGGAGCCGGAGCAGCGGGAAGCATTGCAGATCCTTTGGCTGCGCGCGAGCCACCGCCTGCATCTGCTGCACGAGGCCTGGGAGTGGTCCCAGCAGGAGGATGCGGTGGGTCGCCTCGAGCCGCGGGCCAAGGGGCCGGCCAGCCTGGTCGCGATCGACAGCTCGCACTTCGAAGCGGCGCTCACTTGGTCGGAAGCGGCACTCGCGGTGGATCCCGCGCAAGTCGAGGCGCTTGCCGCGCGCGCTTACGTGGCGATGGCGCAGCAGCAGCCCGCGTTGGGAGCGAAGCTCCTGGAGCAGGCGCTGCGCAGCAACCCGGAGGATGGCCGCACGTGGTCGGCCCTGGGCTATGCCAGCCTGCAGATGCAGAACCTTCCGCTGGCCCAGAGCCAGTTGGAACGCGCAGTGCAACTGGTGCCGGAACACGTCGGCACCTGGCATGCGCTGGGCTGGGCCCGCCTCCTGCAGCAGGACATCGCGGGGGCGCTCGAGGCCTTCCGCAGCGCGCTCGAACGCGACCGCAACTTCGCCGAAACCCACGGCGCGATGGGCCTGGTCCTCGCACTGGCCGGCGACAAGGCCCAGGCGGATCACCATCTCGAGGTCGCCCAACGCCTGGATCCGACGAACGTGACCGGGCGGTATGCGCGCGCCGTGGTCGCCGGCGAGGCGCGAGACATCTCTCGACTGGCGGAACTTGCCGAACGGCTGCTGGATCGGCCGGGGTTCTTCGGACGGAAGCTCAGCGACGCGATCAAGCCGCCGCCGGTCCGCCATTAGCGAAGGGACGGCGGCTACTTGCGCGTGGCGCCGGCCACGAGGAGTTCGCTGAGTTCGTCGGCCGCAGCCGCCATCTGGCTGTCGGCCTGCATCTGGCCCTGCACGGCGTCGACCATGTTTGGAAACGAAGGGTCGTGCACCAGCTGCGCGCCGAGTTCCTGCAACAGAACCGATTCGAGGAAGATGCGCAGCGCCTTCTTCTTGCGATCGGGATCGTTCGGCGACAACGCCTGGATTCGGCCTGCGGCAACGCTGGCAGCATCGGACTGGGCCCGTTCCGCCCGAGCTGGGCTGCCCGCTGGACCCGCCTTGGCGCCGCCATCACGGACGGCGGAAACCTGTTTGCGGAGGAGGGCGGCCAGCTGGTGGCTGGGGTCGATGCTGGTCACGCGGGTCTCAGTGCATGCCCTTCGAATAGCCGGAAAGCAGCACGTGGCTGGCCGCCGCGGCCGGCTGTCCGGCCGCCGGAGGTTGCATCAATTGTTCGACGGCTGCGATGACCTTGCCGATGTCGGCGGACACGGCAGGGTTGTCGTCGTTGCGCTGTAGCCCGGCGCGATAGTGATGCAGCGCTTCCTGGAATCGGTCCTGTGCGAGCGCGGCGAAACCCGAGACGAAGTGGCGCAGTGGGTCGCTTTCGGGCAGTGAGAACAGCGGTTGCCACGTGATCAATGCAACGGCGGCCCGGTCGGAGCTGAACTGCAGCAGGCCGAGCTGGTAGCGGGCCAGGTGGAATTCCGGCGCGAGCAGCACCGCGTTGGCGAATGCGAGTTCCGCCGCCTGGATGTCGCCGGCGCTCGCGTGTTCCGACCCCATGAGGAAATGCGGCACGCCCGAGCCCGGTGCGGCCGCACTGGCCTGCGCGAAGAGCTCGAGGGCGGCGTCGGTGCGGTTGTCCCGGCTGGCCTCCAGGCCTTGCGCGAGCAGCTGGTCGAAGCGAGGGTTCTCGGTCATGGGTGGTCCCGGGGGCAGTTTAGCGCGCACCGCGGCAGACGCCAGCCATCCGTGAAATGTCGCGCCCAGCAGCGGTGATCTGCCAGTACATCCAACCCGTTCGCGCGCTGTTTAGCGCCTAAACAGCGCGCGTGCTGCGGGGATGTACTCGGTGCAAGGCGTATCCCGGCGAACACCAGGATGGCCGCCACCGACCAACGAACACGCAGAGCACAAAGATGGTAGCGATCGTCAGCGGCAACAGCCTGGGACTCAACCTCACTTCCCATCAGACGCTGGGGATGCCATTGGGTGCAGGCGCAGTACACGGGCGCAACGGAGAGTCGGCGTACGTGAACGTCGCTACGGGGAACCTTGTCATCCAGCGCGTCGAGGACGTGCTCAGCCTGCGCGGGGTCGATGGAACTGCGCTGCGAACGTACAACAGCCAAGGCCTGTTCAACGACGACAACGGGGACAACTGGAGCACGGGCTTCGTGCTGCAGCCGCTCCAGTTGACTGGCACCCTCAATACGGCCGGAAGCACGCTCACGAGGACCGCCCGAGACGGCAGCGCATCCGCCTACGTCTTCGACAGCGTATCGGGCCTCTACCGGACCACGCAGGGTGCCGGAGCCCATGACACCATCACCTTCATCGCCGCCGACAGCCAGCTGGAGTGGCGCGATGGCAGCTCGGGACTGACGCAGCGGTACCAGTCGGACGGCGCGTTTCGGTTGCTCGCCACCGCCGATGCAACTGGTTATCGGGTGACGTACACGTACGACGCACAGGGGCGCATCGTCTCCGAGACCGCGGACAGCGGGGAGACGCGCCAGTACGCCTACACGACCGAAGGAAACCTTCATCGCGTCCTGACTTACCGCGGCGATGGCACGCCCTTGTCCCATCTGCAGTTCCTGTACGACGGCAGCAATCGGCTGGTGAAGACAGTTGTCGACCACACTCCGCAGGACTACGACGTTTCGGACATGAACCGCTACGTCACCGACTACGAGTACGACGGGAGCAGCAAAAGGCTCGCCGGTATCACGCAATCGGACGGAACGCGTCTTGCCTTCACCTACGTGGATGTCGGCGGCGGCACGTTCAAGCTTGCCTCCGTGCAGGACGCACTCGGCCAGACCACAAGCTTTGCCTATGGAGCAGGTCACTGTACTGTCACGGACGCCCTCGGCCTCGTCACCCGCTATGACTTCGACGCAGAGGGCCAGCTGACCAGTCTCACACCGCCGCCCGTTGCCGGCGTCGCCGCGGCGCGCAGTTTCTCCTATGCCGCCAATGGAGATGTGCTCGCAGTGACAGAGGGTACGGGGCGGATCACCACCTTCGCCTACGACGATCGCGGTAACCAGGTCCTGCAACGTGATCACGCGGGAAACACCGTCCGGAAAGCCTACGACGCCCGCAACCAGCTCATCGCAGAAACCGCGTACCTCCAGCCCGACCCCGACGGTGGCGGGACGGGGCAGCCCGCGCAGCCCCTGACCTCCAGATTCGTCTACGAGGGGGGGAGCCGCGCGTTGCTGCGCTTCTCCATCACGGCGGAAGGGGCGGTCACCGAGCACAGATACAACGCCTTGGGCGACCGGGTGTCGACGGTCGTCTACGCCGGCGCCACGTATCCAGTGGGCGGCCTCGCAGAAGCCGACGTGCCCGCAGAGTCCGCGCTCGCAACGTGGTGCGCCGCGCAGGACCTCACGCGCACGCGCCGCAGCGACATGACCTACGACGCGCGCGGACACCTGCGAACCCGTACCGCCTACAGCGCGTCGGACGCCGCGGGAGCCGGCGCCGGCATCGCGTCCGTGGAGCAGTTCGTTCGCGATGCATCGGGGAGGCTGCTGCAGGTGGTCTCGCCCAGCCAGGGCGTGACCCAGTTCACCTACGACGGTCTCGGCCGCGTGCTCACGCAGACGAATGCGTTGGGGCAGGTCACGGTCACACAGTACGACGACGCCGGTCGCCGGACAGTGGTGCTGAACCCGGACGGGCTGACGACCACGCAGGCGTATGACGCTGCAGGCCGGCTTGTCTCCACGTCGCACTCGACGGCCGCAGGTGCCGGACTTGGTGAGACCCGGTTCTTCTACGACGCAGGCGGGCGACTCCGCATGACGCAGGACCCAACAGGGGTCCGTCACTGGACCCTGTACGACGAAGAGGGCCGGAAGTCCGCCGAGGTGGACGGCAATGGAAGCCTGACGGAGTTCGCCTATGACGGCAATGGGCGCCTGACCCACAGCATCTCCTACGCCACCGCCATCAGCACAGCCCCGTTGACCGACGCCGCCGGCGCGCCTGTCCTGGGTGTTTCTCCCGCAGCCTTGCGGCCTACGAGCACCACTGCCGATGTGCAGACCTGGAACGCCTATGACGGCGCGGGCCGGCTGGTGCGGACTGCGCGAACGGTCGGGACGGGGACCTCCGCGGCCGTGGAGGCGATTGCGTACGACGGCGCCTCGCGGATCGTACGCACCACGCAGTATGCGAACCTGGCTCTTGCGAGTTCCCTCAGTCCCGGTTCCATCCCCGTCCCCGCGGCGACCGCACGCGACCGGATCGTCCGCCACTTCCATGACGATACCGGCGCTCTGGAGGGAACGCTCGACGCGGAGGGTTACCTCACCACGTTCACATACGACGCCGCCGGGCGCGAGGTGCAACGGGTCAGGCATGCATCTGCCACGACACAGTCACTGCGAGCCGCAGGGACGCTCGCGCAGCTCAAGCCGCCGGTCAATGGCAGCGACATCTCCTCATTCAACTATTACGACGGCAAGGGACAGCGAATCGCGGAGGTGGACGCCGAGGGCTATCTGACCGAATGGGGCTATGACGTTGCCGGGAACCTGGTCAGCACGCTGCGGCATGCAAACCGTGCGGCAACGCCAGTCACGGTGACCAGCTCGTTGGCCAGCCTGCGACCGACGCCTAGCGTCCACGACCAGGTTTCGACGCGGACTTTCGACTCTCTCGGGAGGCTGACGGAAGAGACGGGCGTGGACCGGGTGACGACACGCTACGCCTATGACAGCGGTGGCAGGCTGGTGTCCACCGTGCGTGCGGTGAACACGGACGAGGCACGCACGTTGCTCGTCCGATACGACGTGCAGGGGCGGCTGGTAGGAGAACTTTCCGCCCTCGGTGCTTCCCTTCTGGTTGGTGGGCAGACGCCAGCGCAGGTGGATGCGATCTGGGCCCAGCACGGCACGAGGTACACCTACGACGCCGCGGGGCGGCGCACCTCGACCACCGACGCCAACGGAAATGTGCGGTGGCACTACTACGACGCGGACGGATCGCTACGTTACACGATCAACAGTCTCGGGGAGGTGAAGGAGCGTCGGTATGACGCCTTGGGGCGGCTGCACAAGGAGATCGCGTACTCCGCGGTTTCGGGTGTGAGAGGCCCGGGGGGCCTGATCGCTTCGGCAATTGCCGTGACGGCGAATGCCGCGACTGATTCGGTGACGACGTACTCGTACGCCCGAGACAGCACGGTGGCCTCCGTCCTGGATGCAGAGGGAAATCAGACCAGCATCCAGTACAACAGCTTTGGGGAGGAAATCCTCCGTACGCAGTACCACTTGAGCAGCGGCGTCAGATTCACGCAGCAGTACACGGTTGACCGGAGGGGCCTGAGAACCGCGACGCTGTCGGATCCCAACCAGATCGCCGCACTGGAAACCACCGAGTACGACGCATTCGGACGAGCGACACGGAGGATCGATGCCAACGGAAAGGCACGGGTCGATGAGTACGACCGGCTCGGCCGTGTGGTGGTGTCCCGCGATCCCATGGGCGGAGCGCGAAGCGCCAGTTACGACGCCTTCGGCAGGCAGCTGACGACAACAGATGCACTCGGGAACACGAGCACCTTCACGTACGACCCGGAGACGCGTTCCGTCTCCATGACGACCCCGGAGGGCGTGCGTACCGAGACCTCCTACACGCGACACGGCCAGGTCCACACGCTCAAGGACGGACGTGGCGGGGTCACCACGTACACCTACGACCGCGACGGGCGCCTGGTGGGCAAGTCCTCCCCCCTGGCGACGGAATCAAGCTCGTACGACGCTGCCGGCCGGCTGGTGGAGACGCGCGATGCCGCAGGCAACCGCGTCAACTATGCGTATGACGCGGCGGATCGCGTCCTGACGCGGACCGTCGATTCTTCCGGACTCGCACTGGCGACGCGGTACACCTACGACGCCAAAGGGCAGAGGGTGACCGTCACCGACCCGAACGGCAACGTGACCACGTACGCTTACGACCGCAAGGGCCGGGTGGCGACCGAAACCGTGGATCCCGGGGGCTTGAACCTGCGGACCACCTATACCTACGACGCAGCAGATCGAACGCTCACCGTCACGTCGCCTGCGGGGACGAGAACGCAGTACGTTTACGACTCCTTGGGCCGCCGCACCTCGGAGCGGGTGGACCCGGCAGGGCTCAACCTCGAACGAAAGTGGGCGTATGACGACGCGGGCAATGCAATCTCTTCGACAGACGCGCTCGGGAACTCGACGCTCTACGCGTATGACGGGAACGGCCGGCTGGCCTTCACCGTCGACCCGCTCGGAGCCGTCGTCCAGAACTTCTACGACGCGGAAGGCCGGCTCGTCCGGGTGATCCGCTACGCGACCCCAGTGAACGTCGCGTCGCTGCCGCCGGCGCCAGGCTTCACGGACATCCAGTCCAGAGTCCTTACAAGCGCCGCGGACGTGACGGAGTACCAGGTACACGACCGTGACGGTCGTCGCATCGCGACAGTGGATGGTACCGGCGCGGTGGTCCGCTTCACGTACGACGCCAACGGGAATGTCGTCCAGCGCGATGCCTTCGCCAACCGCATCGACCTCTCCGCCTGGACAGGCGTCGGCATCCCCTTGCCGCTCCCGGACCCTTCACGCGACACCCGGCAGACGACCGTCTATGACGGCGTGAACCGCGCGGTCTTCTCCATGGACGGGTTGGGGGCCGTGGTCGAGTACCGGTATGACCCCAATGGCGCCGTCGTCGAGCGCATCGCCTACGCACGCCCTGTGCCGCTCGATACGCCAGCGACGGTCGCCGGCATGACCGCGGCGGTGGGGGCTGTCGCGAACGCCGGGCGGGACGTCCGCCTTCGCTACAGCTACGACGCGGCGGGGCGCTTGGTCGCGAGCGTCGATGGCATGGGCTCCGTGCAGAAGCGGGTCTACGACCGGAACGGGAACGTCCTCCAGGAGATCCACCTCAGCACCGCCATCGGCGACACGGCCACTCCGGCAACTGCTCCGCGAACGGCGGACGACCGCATCCTGAGCTACAGCTACGACGCGGCCAACCGCCGCGTCCTCAGCGTCGACCCCGAGAATGCGGCGGTTCGGACGCAGTACGACGCCGGCGGACGCGTGTCGTCGCGGACGGCACTCGCCACCAAGGTGGAAGCAGCGGCGCTCGCTGCCTGGAGCGGCACACCTCCGACCATTGCCTCCACGGCGGACGACCGCACGGACCGCTTCGCCTACGACGCCGCTGGACGGCTGGTCTTCGAGGTCGACGCGCTTCGGCAGGTGAAGAAGCACGTCCATGATGCGAACGGCCGCCTGCTGGAAACCCGTCGCTACGAAAGCAGGCTCGATCCCGCGGTCGCGGTGACCGTGTCGACCGTGTCGGCGAATGTGTCCGAGTCGGCCCTCGACCGTCGGGAGATGCATGCGTACGACGCGGCAGGCCGGCGCAGCAGCACGACCGACGCGCTGGGGCAGGTGGAGCGATGGACGTACGACGGGCTCGGCAACAAGGCAAGCTTCATCAACAAGCAAGGCGCCACCTGGACCTACTCGTACGATGCGGCCGGGCGACTCGTGCGAGAGCGCTCTCCAGAGGTGACCCTGGCATCGAGCAGTTTCGACCCTGTGGCGAAGACCGTCGTGGAAGGCGCCACCCGTCAGGTCGCGATCGAAACCGTGCTCCGCTACGACGGGCTCGGCAATCTCACCCAAAGAACGGAAGCGGCGGGACTCGCGGAGGAACGCAGCACTCGCTACGAGTACGACGCGGCCGGGCGGCAGGTGCGGGTGATCTTTCCGCCGGTGGGCGTCTACGACGCCGCCAATGACAATCCACTGGCGAACGACGGCCTCTCCCCGCGGCGCGATGTGGAAAACCGCTCACTGGAAGCGAGGACGTACTACGACGCACTTGGCAACGCCGTGGCGAACAGGGACGTCGGCGGAGGGCTGAGCCAGAAGGTGTATGACCGAGCCGGCCGTGTGGCGTATGAGGTCGATGCAGCCGGGTATGTGACGGGCTACAGCCGCGACACGTTCGGGGCCGTCACTGCCCTCACCCGGTACGGCAGCGGGACAGCACTGGCGGGGCGCCAGCTCACGTCGGCGACGCAGGCCGTTTCTCGAGCAGAGGTGGAAGGCGTTCTCAACGCATCGTCCTTCAACCACGCGACGGACCGCGTGCTGCGGTCCTCGTATGACAGGGCCGGACGCCTCGTCGATACATGGCAACCCGCGGCGTTCATGTACGACGCGGGACTGGCCACGTCGGAAAGCGCCGCCTCGGCTCGCACCAGACGTCAGTACAACGCATTCGGCGATATGGTTCAGGAGAGCCGTGCGAGAGACTCCGCTGCGACGGTTTGGTATCACACGCATCGCTACTTCGACGTACTCGGGAGGGAAAGGGCCATCGTCGACCCCCTGGGCCATGTCACGACGCGGGCGTACGACAAGTTCGGGAACCTCGAACGCGTCACGGAATACGCGACTGCGGCGACCCCGGGATCCTGGAACCTCGCGATGTTCGTCGTGCCCGGCGGATCGAGCGCCGATCGTGCGACCAGCTATGCCTACGACCTATTGGATCGCAAGACGGGTGAAACGCGCATCGCTGTGGAGTACAGCACGGGTCCTGCGGCGACGACCGTCGTCGGCAACCTGACCACGACGTATGGCTATGACGCGCTCGGAAACCAGGTCCGCACGACCAACGCGCTGGGAGAGTCGACCCTCACTTTCCACGACGTGCTGGGCCGTGTGGTCGCCGTTGCCACCCCCTTCCAGGCTTCGAACGCGACCAACACCTTGGTCGAGTTCAAGCGGGATGCGCACGGCAATGTCGTCGTCAAGCTGGAACACAACACGCCCGTGGTCATGGACGCCGGGTACGTGCCGCTGCCTGCAGCGCCCACGGACCGTTCCACGATCACCCGCTTCGACGCGCTCGGTCGGGAACTGGAGGTGCGCGACGCCAACGATTCCACCTTGTTCAGTTCCTACGACGCGGCCGGGCGCGTTGCAAAGACGTGGCGAGCGGTGACGGATGCGGATGGGCACACCCGGACGCAGTTTCAGCTGAACGTGTACGACGCATTGGGACAGCTGGTGGAGACGCTCACCCCGGCCTCCACCACGGTCGTGCAAGGTGGGATGCACGCCAACTACACCCCTTTCATCGACTACGGGGATCACGTTCAGGCGACCCCGGCGAGGATGGCTCTGCAATGGTCAGACCTGGTGGATCCGCAAGGTGGGTCGGTCCGCATCGAAGTCGACTATGTCGTGACCACGCAGGTCGTCAAGTACATCTGGGGCAGCGAAGTCCTCGTGCCGGAGTCGCGCCTTGCGAAAGCCAGCAGGGACTTCACTGCCGCCGCCGCCGCGGGTGGGGGCGAGGTGACCTGGGGCGAGAAGGCGGACCGCATCGCCGGCATCCGCGTGCTGCAGTTCGTCGACGGCCAATGGCGCTCGAAGTGGGAAGGAACCCTGGCGAACGCTTCAGGGTCCGGGGTGAACGTCCTGAGCCAGGCAGAAGCTGGGTACGTGTCCACGCGGCAGGAATTCAATGCCTTCGGCGAGATGACTCGCAGGGGAACCCAAGGCGCGCTGCAGGAGTACTACGACTACGACGCCGCCGGCCGGGTGTGGCGCACGAACGCTGGCGATGGCGTCGACCGCGTGCAGCTCTACGACCTGCGAGGAAACGTCAGCGCCGAGATCCGGAGTTCGGGTGCAGGCGGTGTCAATCAGGACGTGCGCGCCTACCAGAGCGTCGACCAGGCACACGCAGATTCGTACTCGCGGCGCACGGACATCCAGTACAACGCCCTGGGCCATGTTGCGTCTCGCACGGAGGCGGTGCGCACGGAGACCCGCGGGGGGGTGACCGTCCAGCGGCAGTTCGTCGCCGCTTCAGTCCGATCTGCAGTCCCTGTCGGCGACCTGCAGACCGCGTCGGCGTGGACGGGCATGAACGAGGTGACCCTGGGCTGGAACAGCCTTGCGCCCTTGGGGAGCGGCGAACTTCGCGTCGTGATCGACTACAAGACTCCCGTCACCCGGCACGGCGGTGTCTACGACGCCGAGTTCGGATACACGACTCCGGTGTCCTATTCAGGGGGTGTTGCGAAGAGCTATGCGGCGGGTCTGTTCGATGGCACCACCCACGCGGCGGGGCTGACGCTCACGTGGGCCGAGACCGCCGGCACACCCACGACCGGCGGCGTGGGCCAAGTGACCCGCGTGCGAGTGGAGAAGAAGGACATTTCCGGCAATTGGGCGACCGTGATCGACCAGGCGCCGGGTTACGGCCGCAACGAGATCCTCTTGGGGGCACCGGAAGATCCGCAAACCGCCGTCATGCTCCAGGTCCGGGCGCTTGGCTCTACCGCCTGGACGGGCGTACCGGCTGCCACCCTGGTCGATTTCGGCAACGCCTATCGGTACGACGCGTCCGCGCTGGTGGCGGGAACCTACGAGTACATCGTCACGACGACCCCGCAGGGGAAGCCTGGCGACGTGACCGCGAGCGGGACCGTGTCGGTGACGCAGCCCCTGCTGTCGTCGATCCCCGTCGCCATCAACTTCGCAGGCTTCCCCCAGGGGAAACTCTACTGGGTTCACCAGGACTTCTCCACCCAGCAGGTGATGCGTTACCGGCCCGTGGGCGGGACGGCATGGAGCACGCTGCCCGTGAATGTCTTCGGGTACAACTCCGACGTGGACGGCGTGGACACGGCACACCTGTCGTCCGGGAGCTACCAGTTCGAACTGCTCTGGACCTTGGCCGGCCAGAGCAGCGCAACGCAGCACGCAACGGGCACCTTCACGATCGTGCCCGGCACCTCGGCCTACACCATCCCGGCATCGGGCTTGCCCAACATCACCAACGTGGCATTGGGCACCATCCTCATCCCGGGGACGTACACCGGCGGGGATGAGGCGAACTCCTACTACACGCCGCCGACCAACGTGACCGCGTTGACCTGGGACGCATGCGGCGCGACGTCCGCCAGGTACTACAACGGAAGCAGCTGGGTCAGCGTCACAATCGATCGGGCGCTTGCGCACACGGACCCGTACACCGGCGGCTACTACGGCACCGAGCGAATGAGGCTGGATCATCTCGGCTTCGGAACCTGGTACCTTGAAGTGGTCAGGACAGGCGAGAGGATCGCCACGGCGAGATACGACGTTTCCATCTATGGCCGGCAACTGACGGTAACCACACCGCCGTACACGCCAGCCACTTACGTGTCCGCGACGCCCACGACCTACAGCGTCAGCGTGACGACACCCTCCTCGTCCTACGCACTGAGCACCGCCGAAGGCCGGTCCATCCAAGGGTTGACCAGCAGCGCACTCGGGAACCGCGCATTCCGGCCGGTGGTCGCCCAGAACACGGACCGCTGGGGGAACGTGGTGGCCATCACGGATCCACGCTCGTCCAGCTGGGTCACCACCTACCGCTTCAATGCCAACAACCAGATGGTGCAGCAGAGCCTTCCGAGCATCGCAGTGATCGGCGTCGCCACCACCCAGGTCTACTACGACGCCTTGGGCCGGCAGGTGGCGATCCAGGACGCGAATGGCAACGTGAACGGTCAAGTCTACGACGGCGCGGGTAACGTGATCGAAGAGCGGCAAGCCGACACAGGCGTGGTTCGCCACGTGTATGACGCCCTTGGAATGCGCATCCAGACGACGGACGCAGAATCCCGTGTGGTGAAGTACGAGTACGACCGCGCCGGCAATCTCCTGGCGGTCGACAAGGGCCAGCTTCCTACGTACCAGAGCTCCGGCTCGAATGTCGTATGGGCTGGACTGGCAACCATCAAGGACCGCTGGACGTACGACCAGTTGGGCCAGAAGCTCACCTACACGAACGGCAATGGCGATCGACTGACCTACACGTATGACCTCCGCGGCAACGTGGTGGAGACCCGCCAAGCTCTCGGGCAGAAGACACGCGCCGCATTCGACGCCCAGGGCAGAAAGATCGCCGAACTGGACGCGAACGGCTTTGTCAGTCGCTGGAGCTACGACTACTTCGGCAGGGTCACGGACCATTCCGACCTGGGTGGGGCACGCTACACCTACACCTACGACCACGCGAGGCAGCTCACCACGCAGAAGAACACGCGCGGGCAGAACCTTCAGTACGGCTACGATGCGGCCGGTCAGCTGGTACGCCTCCATGATGCGGCACTGAACCAGACCACGACCTACATGTACGACGCCGGCGGAAGGCACATCCGCGAACGTGTCGTGCAGAACGGACTGACTTACCAAGACAACCACCTGGCCTATGACGCGCTGGGCCGCCTGCGGGACGTTGCGGATGCCCGTGTCCATGTGAGCATGGACTACGACAAGGTCGGAAACCGGACGTTTGTCGCGACGACGGTAGGCTACCAGGGAGTGACTGGCGAGGTCGCGCCCTCGACGGTTGCGAGGTACTTCAAGTACGACACGATGAACCGGCAGACGGTGGTCGACGCGATCAATCCTGCGGGCGACATCGGCACGGATCGCGGCCACGTGATCACATACGATCGGAATGGCAATCGGACCAGTGACACGTCCTGGGGCAAGCGTGTCGCCGCCACCAACGGCGCATCGGCCGTCCTGTACTACAACGACGACTCCGACGGAACGGGAGTCCCCAACAACAACCTGACCTTCTCGAAGGCAGATGGTTGGACGACGGAGGTGTATCGCTACGACGCGGCCAACCGCCTGCAAAGCATCGTTCGCGATGGCGTGATGGTGAACCACCGCCGCTATGACGGCGCGGATCGCTTGCTCTTTTCCGGGCCCGCTTCGCTCCCGACCGGCTACTTGTCCGCGGCGCGAACCGACCTGAAGGAAAACGAGGACGACGGGTTGAGCCAGACCTACAGCCGGTACGACGCCAACGGACGGTTGCTGTATCAGCGCACGGTGGGAAGCGATGGACAGGACCGAGCCATCGTCAGCTGGGACCCTTCGCAGGACATCGGCGGCGGTGTGCGGGCGGCCGGCTACGACGGCGTGGGCAACGCGAAGGGTTACGCGGTCCGCGACGCGAAGTCCGGGACGGTCACGACGTACAACACGACTTTCAAGCGTTTCGAAGGCCACCAGGCCGACGAGATCAATGCCTCGTCCACGGTCACCGCGCCCGGCAAGACCACCCACGGCTATGACGCGAACGGCCATCTCGTTTCGCTCCGCGACTCCTCGATGTCTGCGAACAACCGTGACTTCGTGAACGATAGCCAGGGGCGGGCGCTGTATGTCAACCAGGCGGGGCGGGTGCAACGGCAGCTGATCGTGAACGGAGAGGTTCTTGCCCTGTACGGCGCCGGCATCAACGAGAAGGAGCCGAGAAAGACCGACGGCAATCCAAACTTCGCCAACCTCGCCGACTTCGAGCTTGGCTACGCGCCCATCAACTCCAAGTACCCGAACGCGAGTCCGGGCACTTACATCATCCGCGCAGGTGATTCGCTCCAGAGCATCGCGCAATCAGCGTACGGCGATAGCGCGCTCTGGTACCGCATCGCGGAGGCGAACGGACTGGTGACGAGCACCGACTTGAAGGTCGGGCAGACGCTGAGCATTCCCAATCGTGTGGGCACGGTCCACAACAACAGCACGACTTTCGAACCTTACGACCCCAGCAAGATCACGGGTGACGTGACGCCGCATTTGCCGATGCCGAAGGAGGGTTGTGGCGGTATCGGGCAGTTGTTGATGGTGATTGTGGCGGTGATCGTTACGATCTATACGGCTGGTGCCGCTGCGACTGGCCTCGGGGCAGTCACCGCGACGGGAGGCACTGCGACCACGTTCACCACCGGTCTAGCGGCGATGGCAGGTGGCACTGCTACGGTAAACGGAGTGGCGATAACCATAGGAGCGTCGGCCGGGGGCGCGTTGACGACAGGAGCGGCCGTCTCAATGGCAAGCGCTGCCATCGGCGGCGCCGTCGGATCCATAGCCAGTCAGAGTGTCGGGATTGCGACAGGAGCACAGGAGCGGTTCGACTGGCGGGGCGTAGGACTGGGAGCGCTGTCGACAGGGCTGACGGCAGGGCTCGCGTCACCTGGCAGCGCACTTGCGGGCGCCGGGTTGCGCTCAAGCGTCTCGCGCGCCATCGTTGGCAACTTGGCAACGCAAGGGGTCGCCGTGGCACTTGGGCTTCAGCCCAGCTTCTCATGGAGAGGTGTTGCGGCAAGTGCAGTGGGCGCAGCGGTTGGGCGTGTAGTCGGCGACGAGTTGCAGGCGGCTTGGGGAGAGTCGCCACTGGGAAGCTACGCGGCACGTGGGGTTTCAGGGCTGCTTGCAGGGACGGCCGCCGCAGTAGCTGGGGGCGGGAAGGTCCTGATCCGACAGATCGCGATCGATGCTTTTGGCAATGCGTTGAGCCAGTCCATTGCGGATGCGGTGAGTGGCGAGTCGACGCGAATCACGGGGGCGGGCTTGCGGACCGAGCGGAGTCAGCCGTCACTGATCGATTTGGAGGAGGCGTCAGTGGTCGCTGGCCCGGCTCAAGACCGGCCGAGCCCAACTGCGCGGTTCACTTCAGCTTGGTCTGGGATTCTGACTGCGACGCAGACAGGTGCGCCCGAATGGGCAACCACTACACAACAGCAGCAGTCTTCGGAACTCTATCAAAAGAGTCTCGGGGAGATGAAAGAGGTGCTAGAGAACACGGCGCAGAACCCGAGGCTGCGCGAAGCGCTGCTAGGCCGCTATGACGCCTGGATGCAGGAAGGTGGCTGGGTGAAGCCACCGATGGTGCAGAACGCGATGGTGGCATTTGGCACTTTGATTGGCGATCCGACGCCCGAGGGCGCGGTAGCGCTTTCGATGGCAATGAGCGGTTCTCATGGAATTCGTACAAGTCCTGAGGCCATGGGCGGTCTTCTGGGCATGTTGGCCCTGCGAAACGAGCCCGACCGCGTCTTGGGCAACTTAGATCGAATGGTGAAGTCCAGCGTTGCATACGACGGGACGACTTACAACAGCTTCCAGTTTGGCGGGGTCAAATCGAATGCGCTGGACGTTGTTGGCACGCTCATCCCCACTGCTCAAGGCGGCGCGACGCGAAGCGCAACGCTAGCAGGTCGAATCGGACTAGCTGCTGGACGCGCGCTAGTGGACGGCATCAACTACTTAGCTCAAGTTTCGCTCGGCACCACAGTGGGACGTGCGGCGATCATGTCTATGGCGCTTCGAACCGCAGCTCTTACGGGCCTGCCCGCGCCGGTTCCTGGCGTGGGCATCCATGTAACGCCGAAAGCGGCCAAGGCGGTCGAATCGACCCTAGTTGATGTTGGGCCTCAAGGACAGCATCCTGCTCGCTTCTACGTGCGCCCCAATGCAGAGATTCTTGACTCCAAGACGTTCGACCGAAACGGAAGCTTTCGCGCTGGCGTTCGAGATCAAGCGTGGGACGATGCGGTCGATCCGACCACAGGTCGTGTGCAAGATCCTCTCACCGGTACCGGGATAAACAAGAGCGATCGGTGGGAGATGGGGCACCGACCTCAAATGGAGTACTGGAAACAGCGGCAAGATGCCATTCGACAATGGCTCTACGACGACAAACTGGTCACGCGGGGTGAGTTCCTCAATAGAATGAACGATCCATCGCGATACAGGCCTGAGTTGCCTTCTTCTAACCGCAGCCACCAAGGCGAAGATCGATCGAACTGGTTCCGCAGATGACTATGAGTGACGCTCCTTCGACGAGGCATCTTGCTCTGGCGAGAAAGGCTGTCAACGGCTTTGGCTTTGCCGGCGATCCTGTGGTCGTGAGATATTGGGACGATCAGCGCGTGGGTGCTATTGACATCCTATCGGTCAGAGGCAAGCCAGCTGCAGGAATTACCTCCTACTCAACAATTGGTCTGTCAGATCACGCGGTGGTGAAGGATGGTAAGCCGTTTCCACTGCGGTTTGAATTTCTGGGGGCTTGCGGCGCCGACTATCCGGACTTTGCCAATGCGCTTTCGACTGCGGCTTTCTGTGTGATCAACTCTAAGTGGTTCTGCGCGCCAGGAATGATCTTCCCGGATATTCTTGAGATGCATCGACTGTCGTCGACATTGAGCGATCTTTATTTCGTTCCGCCATTCCTTTGGAATGGGTCTTTCGACAGTGAGTTGATCGAGGGCATAAAAACGGCTTGGCTGCTGGCCGTACCCATATCGAAAGCTGAAACTGAGTTTGCCCGTAAGTATGGGCCTGCCGAGTTGGAAAAGAAGCTCGAGGAGTCGCGGATCGACATGTTCGATCTGCAGCGTCTCTCAGTCATCTAAACCCGGCCCCTGGCCTTACCATGCGATTGGCTGCATGGCGAGATCCTCGGTCCTTCAGCGCATCCAGCCGTGAGCTCCGATTGGCGGCGAGTTCGCGCCCGCGCAGCAAGGCGCTCGAGGGCCTTGCTGCTGCGTTTGGAGCGCGCGGCCTGCACGCGGTTGATCTGCGTCAGTTGCACTTGCACCAGGCCAGCCAGGGCTTGATGGGTGAGGCCGCGCTCATGCGAAGACCGCCAGAGCCGCTGCGCGAAATCCATGTCTAGCGATCAAGCCGTGGCGTGAATGGCATTCACTCTGACCAATTGCGAGACGCTGCTGGGTTGGCGTCGTTTGCCCGAGAGCAAATAGACCCACGTCCGTTGGCGTTGAGCGTGCACTCACTGCCGATGGAGCGGCAGATGTTGGCATGTACACGACAACGACAACGATACGTTAAAGCTCTAGAGATGTGAACGTCTGCCCGTACCTCTTGGCTTCTGTGGCGAGCCGACAACTTCAAGTAAATGCGCGCGTTGAGAGCTACTTCTTGCCTCACCCGAAGGTGAGTCCGTCCAGTTCAAGAATCTCGCAGGCAAGACGATTAGGACGGGATACTGGCATCGCACACATTAGGCGGATTAATCGACTACGCGGCAATTTCAGCGGAAGGTTCGACCAGAGCGGGATCGGGAACACGGCGACCATCCGGAAGCGGAGGACATGATTATCACGAAACCGCGCATTGCGGCCTTTTTTTGCGGGGTCGCGCTACGATCCACTATGCTCATCACCCGCCAGCTCTGTGCTTCAGACGGCAGTACGCACGTCGAGCGGATCAGAGCCGCTCCTCACGGCGCGGATTGGGGACCATTGCACGAAGCGACGCAATGGCGATGCGTCCTTCCCGGCCACGGGCACGTGTATTGGCGCAATGCACGCGAGTTCGTGTACGTCGATGCCCTCACCGCCTTCCGCCTGTCGCCGGGCGACACCTACCAACTGCAGCACCGCGGCACACGCGACCACCACGTCCTCTACAGCGGCACCCGTCAGGTCGTTGCCTCCACCGGCCGGGCGTGGCTGCTGCGTCCGCGTGAGTTGTTCGAAGTGAAACGCGCCCTCGCGCAGTTGCGGCGCGGCGAGATCGATGTAGCGAGCGCCGGCGCTGCGGCCCGGTCGGCGGTGGAGCGCGCCGCCTCTCTGCAGGTCGCCGAGCCTTCGCTGCCCGTCCTTCGGGCCAGGCAATCCGTCGCGTCGGCCGGCGCTCGGCACCTGGACGTGCAGGCTTTGGCGGAGGAGGCGCGTTGCTCGCCTTTCCACCTGGCGCATCTCTTCCGCCGGCACCTCGGCACCAGCCCGCACCAGTACCGGCTGCACCTGCGCATCGCCGATGCATTGCAGCGGCTGGAAGACGGGGGCACGCGGCTCGCGGACCTGGCCTTCGATCTCGGGTTCAGCAGCCAGAGCCACTTCGGCCAGGCCTTCCGGCAGGCGGTGGGCTGCACGCCGCGCCAGGCGCGCACCGCGCTGCGATAGCAGGATTTCGATAGACCGCCGCGACCGTTACGCCGGACACTGGCGGCATGCAGCAAGTCATGTGGACAGGCGTGGCGGCGGCGCTGGCGGCGGCGTTGCTCGGCTCCGCCTGGCAGTTGCTCACGCGCCATGGCGTCACCACCACCCTCGGCCCGATCGAGATCGCGCTGCTGCGGTACGGCATCCCCGCGCTCGTGCTGTTGCCGGTGCTGCGTCGCGTGGGGCTGCGCCCGGCGGGTCTTTCGCGGTGGCGGCTGCTGGCCCTGGTGGCCGGTGGCGGCTTGCCGTTCGGGTTGCTGGTGCTGGCCGGCGCCCAGCTCGCGCCCGCGGCGCACATCGGCGTCTTCATGGCGGGCACCATGCCGGTGTTCACCGCGCTCGCCTGCCTGCTGTTGCTGGGGGAGGCGATCCCGGTTATCCGCTGCATCGGCTTCATGTTCATCCTGGCCGGCGTGGCGTGGCTGGGCCTGTCGGGGGCGACGCTGCTCCCCGGCGCGTGGCGCGGCGACCTCCTGTTCCTGCTCGCGGCCGTGGCGTGGGCCGGCTACACGGTGGCCTTCCGCGGCAGTGGCCTCACCGCGTGGGAAGGCGCCGCCGTCGTCAATGCATGGTCCTCGATCGGCCTGCTGGCGCTGCTTCCCTGGACGGGCGCGCCGCGCCTGCTCACCGCACCATGGAGCGACGTGGTGCTGCAGGCCCTGGGCCAGGGCGTGCTGGCCGGCCTGCTCGGGCAGGTGGTCTACATGGCGGCCGTGTCGCAGCTTGGCAGTTCGCGCGCGGCGCTGTCGTCCGCGCTGGTGCCGCCGATGACGGCCCTGGGCGCGAGCCTGCTGCTGGGCGAGCAGGCCGACCTTTCTACTTGGATCGCGTCGGCGCTGGTGGCCTGCGGCATCGCACTGGCGGCGCTGGCCGGGTCTCGTACGTCGGTGGCTGCGGCGACCGTCGCGAAGAGCAGTTCCGCCTAGGCGCCACGGCGGCGTCTGGGCCGATAGACTGCGGGCGTGCAGAGCTACCTGGTCCCCCTGGCCCTCGTCGGCGCGATCGCCTGGATCGGCAAGCCCGCGTGGTGGGCCACCTCCATGCTGGCGGGCGGCGCCATGTTCGCGTGGGACTACCTGTGGGGCGAGTGGCGCGTGCTGGACGGCCGCTATGGCCTCAAGCTCGCGGGCGTGGGGCTCGTCCTCATCGGCGCTTCCCTGTGGCTCGCGCACGGGCTCGGCGTCACCCTGGCGGAGTTCCTGGAGTTCGCGCGCTACATGCGCCGCCGGGAGGGCGTGCTCTACCAGCTGCCGGCGATCGGGGTCGGCATGCTGCTGTACGGCCTGCTGGTGTGGAGCAGCGCCTGGGCTCGGCAGCGGGACGAGTGATCTTCACGCCACCCGGCAGCCGACCGGGTTACGCCGTCAAGCCGCTTGCCTCCCGGCTTCGGGCCGCCGCCACTGCCGCACCTGCGCCGCCTCCAGCTGGATCCATTCCGCCACCTTCAGCACCTCGTCGCGCGGCGCTTCGGCGGCGGCCAGCAGCCAGACCGCATAGGGGCTGGGCTGCGGCGTGCACGGCAGGTCCACGATGGCGAGCTGCTCGCTGTCGATCAGCGACTGCAGCAGCTCGATGCGGCCGATGGCCACGCCCTGCGCGGCGATCGCGGCCTGGATCACCTGGTCGTACTGGTTGAAGTGCAGCACCTGGCGGCGGTCCTTCTGCCAGCGCTCGTCGTCGAACCAGCGGCGCCACTGCAGCCAGGGCCGCGTGTTCTCGTACTCCAGCAGCGGGCAGGCCTCGCCGCGGCGCAGCGCCTGCGCCAGGCGCGGGTGGGCCACCGGCGCCAGCGTCTCGTCGAACAGGCGCACGGCGTTGGGCGGCACCGTCGTCTCGCGGGCGTAGCGCACGGCCAGGTCGATGCCTTCGCCGCGCAGGTCGCTCACCGTGTTGTTCGCGGCCAGCCGCACGTCGATGCGCGGATGCCGCTCCTGCAGGCGCGACAGGCGGGGCAGCAGCCACAGGCCGGTGATGCCGATGCTGGACGTGATGGTCACCGCGCCGTGCGCGCTGCCGCCGGGGATCTCGGCCGCGATGTCCTGCAGCTGCCGGATGGCGTGGTCGGCCGCGTGGAACAGGCGCTCGCCGTCTTCGGTGAAGGCCACGCCGCGCTGCTTGCGCACGAAGAGCGCGGTGCCGACCTGTTCCTCGAAGGTGTGGATCTGCCGGCTCACGGCGGACTGCGTGAGGCACAGGTCGTCGGCCGCCTGGGTGATGCTCATGCGCCGGCCGACGGCCACGAAGGCCTTCAGCAGGTCCAGCGAGAACAGGCGCACGAGCGGGACGGACATGGCCTTCATTCCATCACATCCGCCGCCGGGCGGCGATGCCGCCGCGCATGCACTGCGTGACGCGGGTCACATCCGGTTGGATTCCGTTGTGCATTCTTGCGGTGGCCTGCCCGGGCTTGGCTAGACTTCCGGACGACGCGCCCTTTCGCCACCGCATGATCAGCTTCACCCGATGTTCCTGTCCCACGGTCAGCCATGACCGCCTGCCCAGAAGCTGGTGGATGCGGCTGTTTCCGGGCTCGGCCTTCTATCAGTG
This sequence comes from Ramlibacter pallidus, assembly GCF_015070875.1. Lineage (GTDB taxonomy): Bacteria > Pseudomonadota > Gammaproteobacteria > Burkholderiales > Burkholderiaceae_C > Ramlibacter > Ramlibacter pallidus. Next base: position 290,538 of record NZ_JADDIV010000002.1, on the reverse strand, counting down.
CATGTGCTGCGACCGCCGCATGCTGATCCGGCCGCGGTCCAGGACGGAAGGCACGCGCACTGCCGACGGGCGAGGCTTGCGCCGGCCTTCCAGGTAGCGCGGCTTCCACCGCGCACCGATGGCGCGCCGGGTGCGCGCCTGCTTCAGTCATACACCACCAGGCAACGCAGCTCGATGCTTTCGCGCGGCGGCGTGCCGGGCGGCGTGTGCGGGTGGTCGAAGGCGGAATGCGGCGTGAAGCGGGCGACGTCCTGCGCGGAATCGAACTGCTTGAAGACCAGCGCCTCGTGCCTGTCCATCCCGGAGAAGAAGGTCCAGCGGTGGCCGGGGGAATGCGCGACGAAGTAGATCTCGCCGGTGCGCCGGGGGTAGAGGACTTCGGCCGTGACCAGGTCGTCGGCCGCCACGGTGCGCGCGTCGCACACGGCCAGCGGCGCGTCCAGCACCGGGCCGCGGATCGGGCGCCAGATGTTCACGATGCTGTAGCGGCGCACGGCGGCGCGCTCGGCGGGGTCGGTGACGACGAGGCCCAGGCGGCGGCGTCCCGAAGCCTCGGTGTAGTCGTTGTGGATGCGCCCGTTGGCGCCGGCGCGGCCCTGGTCCGGGCGGCCGAAGGTGAGCGGCGTGCCGTCCGGTTCGCGCCGCCGCAGCAGGTGGTCGAACACGTACGCTCGCGCGGCACCGGTCGCCGCCAGCGCCAGCTCGGCGCATTCGGCGTAGTAGGTGCCCGTCACCGCATCGTGGTCGAGGAAGTCGGAGACGGCCGACGGCGCATCCCACAGCTCGAAGCCTTCGCGGTGGACGGACGTCGCGCCGGGATGCCGCCGGCCATCGGCGATGCGCACGGTGCGGCGGTCGAAGTCCGCGCTCTCCCACGGCTCGCCCGCTGGCGGCGGATACGTGTAGCTGCGCGGCACGGAAGCACTGCGCACCACGTACGACAGCGCGGCGTGCACCGGCGGCCGGTTCGGATCGGCGAAGGTGGAACGTTGCGCGGCAACGGCGACGGCCATGGGGATCTCCTTGCTGGAGTGCCCATTGGAGACGGCAGCCGCGCGGCTTGGTGCGACGCTTCGTGCCGCCAGCCATGCGCGGCGGGAATGCCTGGCTACGGCGTGCGCAGCTCCGGCACGCGCTGCAGCCCGTTCATGCTCGACGCCAGGATCACCAGCGCCTGCAGCGTGAAGCCCGCCAGCGCCAGCCACAGGCAGGCCGCCTCGCCCCACAGGCTGCCCACCGCCGCGCCGATGCCGGCGCCCACCGGCCGCGCGCCGGCGTTCACGGTGAGGAAGACGGACCCGACGCGGCCCAGCAGCGTGCCCGGCGTGATGCCCTGCCGCAAGGTCGTCGTGGTCATCGTCCAGATGATGGGGCCGGCACCGAACAGGAAGAACGAGACACCCGCCAGCACGCCGGTCGGCACGAAGAGGGTGAGCACCATGGCCGTCGCGGCCAGCACCGACACAACCGGCCCGAGCTGCACGGCGCGGCCGAAGCGCATCGTGCCGACCACGCGGGGCGCAAACAGCGCGCCCACCACCATGCCGGCGCCGTAGCAGCCGAGGGTGACGCCGACGGCCTGCGCCGTCAGGCCCAGGGCGCGCAAGGCATAAGGCACGTACGCCGCTTGCAGCACGAACCAGGAGATGTTCCAGGCCACGCCGGTCAGCAGGATGGGACGCAGCAGCGCGTCGTGCCAGACGAAACGCAGGCCATCGCGGATCTCCAGCAGCGCATGCCGCGGCGGTGCCGGCGTGCGCGAGGGTTCCTGCAGCCGCCACAGCAAGGCCACCGCCGCGGCGGACAGCAGCGATGCGATGACGAAGGCCGAACTGGCGCCGGCCCACGCCACGAGCGCGCCCGCGAGCGCGGGGCCGCCGGCATAAGCCGCACTGCGGGCCAGCTCCAGCCGCCCGTTGGCGCGCGCGTGCAGTTCGCGCGGCACGATCGCCGGCACCAGCGCCGGTGCCGCCACGGTGAAGCCCACCGTGCCGAGGGCGCCGATGAAGCCGAGGACGGCCATGCCGGCGATGCTGATGTGGCCGGTGGCCACCATCAGGAGCAGCAGCAACAGCGAGACGGTGCGCAGCACCTCGGAGGCCAGCATCACCCGGCGGCGCGGCAGGCGGTCCGCCAGTAGGCCCATCGGGATGGACAGCAGCAGGAAGGGCAGGGTCTGGACGGCCGCCAGCAGGCCGATCTCGCCCGGGCCGGCGCCGAGCGCGAGCACCGCCGCCAGGGGCACGGCGGCCAGGCTCAGTTGCTCGGCGGATTGCGCGCCCAGGTTGGCGGCCGCGAGGTTCCGGAACGACCGGGGAAACTTGTCCGTCATGGAGCGGATCATGCATTCCCCGGCCGGCGGCCACCGGCCGCTTTCGGACACGCGACTCGCGTGTCGATGGAGCGTCAGCGGTTGACCTTGCCAGGCAGCGACAGGTCGCGCGAAGCGACCTTGAACACGTTGCTCACGCAAAGCAGCGGCGCGTGCACGCTGGCATTCACGCGCAGCGCCGCGGTGACGCCGTCGAAGGCGGCGGACTCCACGGCGCCGATCTCGTCGAACGGCACGCGCACTTCGAGGGTGCCGTGCCGGAAGGTCGGGGCCCAGCCGGGGCTGTCGATCAGGATCGGCAGGCCGGGCCACGTCTTCGGCAGGCGCGGCTTGCTGCCCGCGGGGATGTCGACGACCTTGAGTGCGTCCTTGCCGCAGGCGGCGTCGGGCTGCAGCACGACCCAGTGCGAGTGCCAGACGTTGCCGTCGTTGGCCGGGTCGCCGTCGCCGTTCTCGTCGAACAGCGGCGTGTCGTCGAAGTCGGGATGCGAGGTGACGGCGAAGGCCAGGATGCCGGCCTTCGGCTCGAAGCCCACCGTGGCGGGGTCGAGGCTGGTCGGCCAGACATAGGAGAACACCGCGCTGCCCGCGAGCTTGCCGGAGCGCGCCGGCCGCGTGGCACCGGCGCGGCCCGAAACGGCCATGTGGAAGACGGCGGTGTTGCCTTCGGTGCGGATCTTCGTGTGCACGATGTCGAAGGGCGCCTGCACCGCCTTGGCGGCGTCGGAGGCGATGCCGCCGTGGTGGCCGGTGCCGTGCGCGAGGGCGTGTCCGGCGAACGAGGCGGAGAGGGCGAAGCAGAGGGCAAGGAGCGGGGTCCGTGGCATGGCGCAGTCTTCGGGGTGGTTGGTGAAAGGGCAGTGTCCTGCGCCGGTCCGCATTCATTGATACATTCCATGCGGAAGACATATCCATTCGTCCCGCATGCCACCGCCCGAATCCATCGATCGCCTGTCCGGTCTCCTTGAACGCATGCGCATCCAGGCGCAGCTGCACCACGCCGGCGCGCTGTGCGGCCTGAATCACTTCGACGCTTGCGAGGGGCACGGCTACCTGCACGTGCTGCGCCGCGGGCGGTTGGAGGTGCGGCACCCCGGTGCGCGCGGGGTGCCCCGCGCGATGCACTTCGAGGTGCCGACGCTGCTGTTCTACCCGCTGCCGTTCACGCACCGCTTCCACAACCCGCCGGCGGACGGCCCCGACTTCACCTGCGCGCGGGTGAGCTTCGCGGGCGGCGCGGGCAATCCGCTGGCGCGCGCATTGCCCGCGCTGGTGGCGCTGCCGCTGGCGCGCGTGCCGGGGCTGCAGGCCACGCTGGACCTGCTGTTCGCCGAGACCGACCGCGTGCAATGCGGGCAGCGCCTGCTGGCCGATCGGCTCTTCGAGGTGCTGGTGCTGCAGTTGCTCCGCTGGTTGCTGGACCACCCCGAAGAGGCGCGCATCCCGCCCGGTCTCATCACCGGCCTGTCGCATCCGCGGCTGGCACGCACTTTCACCGCGCTGCACGAAGCGCCGGGTGAGCCGTGGACGCTGGAGCGCATGGCGGAATGCGCGGGCATGTCGCGCACGGTGTTCGCCAGCACCTTCCGTGACGTGGTCGGGCAGACGCCCGCGGACTACCTGGCCGGCTGGCGCATCGCGCTGGCGCAGGAGCGGCTGCGCGAGGGCCGCTCCATCAAGGCGCTGTCCGAGGAGCTGGGCTACGCCAACCCTTCCGCGCTTTCGCGCGCCTTTGCCGCGCGCACGGGGCTGTCGCCGCGCGCGTGGCTTGCAACCGCGGCGGCGCCCTAGCCGCCGGCCAGCGTTTCCTGCGCCACGTTGTCGACCACGACGGGGCTGTCGAAGTAGGTCACCGAAGGCGGCGTGCCGTACTTGCCCCGCACGAAGGCGCGCCAGGCGTCCGTGTACAGCGCTTCCGCGGCCGCGCGCGACGTCCAGAAGTAGACGCCGCCGGCGGTGCGGCCGTCCTCGGACAGCAGGTAGTGCTTGCGCAGCAGCCCCGGCACGCCCCGGTAGGTCGGTGCCGTGGCGAGGAAGATGTCGCGCGCCTGTTCGCGCGTGATGGGTGCCGGCAGGGCGAAAGAGGTCAGGGTGACGATCATGGCAGCGCTCCGTGGTGCGTGGTCAGGTGCCCGGCCGCACGGACAGGCGCGAATCGTGCATGGCGTGCACGAGCGCGCGGCGCGCGCGTTGCACGGTGAGGCTCTCGCCCGAGCGCAGCACGACGTCGCGCGCGTCGCCGCCCGTGACCCACAGTGCGCCCGCATGGCACGTCACCTGCGCGCCGTCGCCGTCGCACACCCACAGCACCTTGCCGCGCCCGAGTTCGAGCACGACGTGTGCGCTGGTGTGCAGCCGGACGCCTCGTTCCATGGGCCGTCCTCCCTCAGGCCAGCACCGGCCGCAGGAACGTCCGCTCGAAGCTGAGGATGCAGCGCGTTTCGGCGTGGTAGCGCATCGCGGCCTGGCAGTCCGGGTCGTCCGCTGCGCGGGCGCGGTACTCCTCGTAGGCGGCCAGGGATGGAAAGGAGAACAGCGCGACCGCGATGTCGTTCGCGCTTTCGTGCGGCAGGAAGTAGCCGTGGTGCGTGCCGCCGAACCGGGCGACCAGCGGCAGCCACATGCGGGCATAGCGCTCGAACTCGGCGAGCTTGAAGGGGTCGATCACGTAGCGCAGGTGGCAGGTCACCATGGGGGTTCTCCAGGCAGTAGGGGGAAGGCAGTATCAGACTTCCCCGGCGGCGGCGATGTCCTTGAGGTGCTGGCGGAACCCGTAGCCCGGGTCGCGCTGGCGCCTTCGCAGGTACTCCGCGAAGCGCACCTGCTCGCGATAGCCGCGGCCTTCGCGCATGGCGCGCAGCTGCCGGGCCTCGGTGTCGCGGTACGCCTGCGCGGCCTCGACGATCTCCTCCAGCCCGTCGCGCGGGAGGAACAGCACGCCGTTCGCGTCGGCCACCACGACGTCGTCGGCCGTGATCGCATGCGTCCCCACCATGGCGCGGGTGAACAGGTCCGGCGGCCTGGCGTGCAGGCGTTGCGGACCGGTCGGCAGGGCGCCGAGGCTGAAGACGGGAAAGCCGATCTCGCGCAGCTCCGCGCCGTCGCGGTGCAGCCCCCAGATGACCATGCCGGCCACCCCCGCGGCCCGCGCCTCCAGCAGCACGATGTCGCCGATGCACGCTTCGTCCAGGCGGCCGCCGTTGTCGATGACCATCACGTCGCCGGGCGAGACGTGGTCGAGCGCTTCGAGGAAGACGTCGATGCTGCCGACGTGGCGTACGGGCCGCGCACGGCCGCGGCATGCCATGCCGGGCACGAGGGGCTGCAGCGCGGAAGGAGCGACGCGGACCGGCACGCCACAGCGCAGGCAGCCGTCGGCGAGATGGGGGCCGGTGAGCGCGTGAAGGGTCGGGGGCAGGGCGTCTTGCATGGCAGGGTCCATGGTGACCGTGCCATGCGGCGTGCGGCATGACGTTTGGCGCCGTGCGCCATGCCGCGCGGGAATGCGAAGGAGGCTAGCGCGTGAGTTGCGCCGTCTCCGTGCGGGTGCGGCTGACGCCGTCCACCACCATGCGGGACCCGGTGGCCACCAGCACCACCTCGCCGCCCAGCTCGACGTAGGTGTGCCCCGGGGGCGCCGGCGGCAGGACGGCCAGCACGCCGCGCGGGACCAGCGCCGCCACCGCGTCGCGCGGCACCGGCTCGCCGATCTTCCACTTCACGGCCGGCCGCATCACCGGGTGCTGCTCGTAGTACTTGTGCACGGCGTTGCGGTGCCGCGCGGCGATGTAGGCGCCTTCGCCGAGCGGCTTGCGCGCCAGGCGCTTGCCCTCGCCCACTTCGCTCAGGCGCGTGTTGGGATCGGCGCGGTCGTCCACGGCCTGCTTGGCCTCGCGCGGCGCGGTGGATGCCGGCGCCGGTGCGGCCACCGCGGCCGCCGCGCCCAGGGTGGCCGTGGTCACGGCCGCGTGCTGCGGCGCCACCGCGAGGGGCTTGGCCGCGGCGGGCTTCGCCGCCACCCGCTTGGCGGGCGCCGGCTTCGACGGGATGGCTTTCGGGCGCACGTTCTTCAGCGCACCGAGCTGGTCGAGCGGCCGGCCGATCACGGCGGGCGCGATCGGGTCGGGCATCGGCGACTCCGCGATGGCGAACAGCGGTTCGGCGAACAGCAGGGCGGCGGCGGACAGCAGCGGCAGGCGGAAGATGGCGTGCACGGCGTTTCCTCTTCGCGGTCTAGGCATGGCCTTGCACTTTGAGGTCAGCCGTGGGGGCGGGGCTGTCCGCCGGCATCCACCGCTGCAGTCGGACTCGGCCGACTGCGCGCCAGCGTCCAAGCTTAACCACCAGGTCTATGACCCGCTAGGTCGTGAACGGCCGGGAGCTGGACAGCGGTGACCTTTCTCTTCGTTATGCTCGACCCTCCCCCACGGAGACAACATCGCATCGATGACCCAGCGATTCACCCGAGCCCAACGCGCGGCGCACGAAAACCACATCGGCAGCAGCATCGCGGAGTACGGCTGCTTCGTCCTCTCGGTGTTCGATCCGGACGGCGACGAGGCGCCCTTCAGCTATTCCGTCGGCATCGCCATGGACAGCGGGCATCCGGAAGTGATCGTGTTCGGGCTCTCGCCGAAGCTGGGCGCTTGGGTGGTCAACGAGTACAACCGGCAGGTGCGCGCGGGCAAGAAGTTCCGCCCGGGCGTGGCGTACCGCGGATTCCTCGAGGGCTTCCCGGTCTACGTCGAGCCTGCTTCGCCGCGCAAGGCCGCGAACTTCATGTTCGCCTGCAACCGGCTGTACGGCGACTTCGGCTACCCGGTGGTGCAGGTGGTGATCCCCAGCACGGCCGGCGCGTGGCCGTGGGAGAAAGCCGCGCCGCGCGCGTTCCGCAGGATCCAGCCGCTGATCTGCCAGCCGGCGGCGAGGGAGTCGTCCCGCCGGTGACGAGGCTTCTTGCGACCGCCTTGAACGCAGCCAGGTGAAGCTACTTCGCCCAGCGCAGCACGAGCGGGTCCAGCCGGCGCGCGGTCCGGATCAGGCCCTCGCGTGCCGCCGGGTGCAGCGACGGGAAGGGATGGCGCGGGTCCTCGCAGGCGATGACGCCGCCTTCCTTCATCAGCGCCTTGGCCGTGAGGATGCCGCACTGCCGGTTCTCGTAGTTGATGAGGGGCAGCCAGCGCTGGTACGCCAGGGCAGCCTCCTCGTGCCGGCCCGCGCGCCACGGGTCCATGATCTGGCGGATGCCGTCGGGAAAGCCGCCGCCGGTCATCGCGCCGGTGGCGCCGGCCTCCAGGTCCGGCAGCAGCGTGATGCCTTCCTCGCCGTCCCACGGACCTTCGATCGCGTCGCCGCCCAGCTCGATCAGCTGGCGCAGCTTGCCGGCCGCGCCGGCTGTCTCGATCTTGAAGTAGCGCACCCGCGGCAGCTCCTGCGCCATGCGCGCGAGGAAGGCGGCGGACAGCGGCGTGCCGCTGATGGGCGCGTCCTGGATCATGATCGGGATCGTGAGGGCATCGGAGAGCGCGGCGAAGAACGCATGGATCTGCGGCTCCGTCACGCGCAACGTGGCGCCGTGGTACGGCGGCATCACCATCACCATCGCCGCGCCGGCCTGCTCCGCATGGCGGCAGCGTTCCACGCACACCCGCGTGCCGAAGTGCGTGGTGGTCACGATCACGGGCACGCGGCCGGCCACGTGCTGCAGCATGGTGTCGGTGAGCACGCGCCTTTCCTCATCGGAGAGGCTGAACTGCTCGGAGAAGTTCGCCAGGATGCACAGGCCATCGGCGCCGGCCTCGATCATGAAGTCGAGGCAGCGCTTCTGGCTTTCGAGGTCCAGCGCGCCGTCGGCGCCGAAGGTGGTCGGCACGACGGGAAAGACGCCTTGGTAGCGGGGCGTGGGGCGGGTCATGGTCGGGTTCCTGCAAGGACGAAGCGCGATTCGGGCAGCCCGTGCCAGCCGGGCTGCATCTCGAGCACCCCGCCGGCGGCGGGTTGCTGCGCGAGGGCCTCGGGCCGCAGCCCGATGCGCGCCGAAGTGACGTAGAGCGTGTCGAGGGTGGTGCCGCCGAAGGCGGGACAGGTCGGCCGCGTGGCGGGCAGGGCGATGCGGGCGGTCTCGCGGCCTTCGCTGTCGTAGCGCACGACGCACCCGCCCTCCCACTGCGCGTTCCAGAGGCCGCCGTTCGCGTCCACGGTCGACCCGTCGGGGTAGCCTTCGCTGGCCGCAAGCGTCACGAACACGCGTGGCGCGCCCACGCGGCCGTCGGCGGCGTAGTCGGCACGGAAGATCGTGCGGGTCGGCGAATCCGCGTAGTACATCGTCCGGCCGTCGGGGCTGAAGGCGATGCTGTTGGCCACGCCGGCGGGCGGAAGCGGCAGGCGTTCGATGCGCAGGTCGCCGTGCACGCGGTAGAAATGCCCGACCGGCGCTTCGGCCGTGTTGAACATCCCGAAGACGAACCGGCCCTCGCGGTCGCAGCGGCCGTCGTTGATGCGCAGGCCTTCCGCCGGCGGTGCGTCCAGCGGCACGATCGGCGAGAGCGCTTGGGTCTCGGGATGGAAGAGGGCGATGCCGGTGGCCAGGCCCAGCAGCAGGCGGTCATCGCCCGCACAGAACGCGAAGCTGCCCACGCGGTCCGGCAGCGTCCAGTGCCGCAGGCTGCCGTCGGCCGGCCGCCAGCGGCTGAGCGTGCAGCTCTGGATGTCGGTCCACCAGAGGCTGGCGCTGCGCTCGCACCACAGCGGGCATTCGCCGAGGGTGGCGCGGGCGTCGACCCGCAGCGCTGCGTTCAAACCCAGCCCCCGTCGACGATGAAGTCCTGCGCCGTGCACATGGCGCTGTCGTCGGCGGCGAGGAACAGGGCCATCGCCGCGATGTGTTCCGGCTGCAGGGGCTGGTTGATGCACTGGTTGCGCGCGATCTCGGCACGCCCGGCGTCGTCGACCCACAGGCGCAGCTGCTTGTCCGTCATCACCCAGCCCGGCACCAGCGTGTTGACGCGGATGTTGGCCGGCCCGAGCTCGCGCGCCAGGCTGCGCGTGAGGCCCTGCACCGCGGCCTTGCAGGTCTCATAGACGGGCAGGCCGGCCTGCTTGGCCATCCAGCTCATGGAGCCGAAGTTCACGATCGAGCCGCCGCCGGCCTCGCGCATGCCTTCGCACACCGCGCGGGCGGCGAAGAACTGGTGCTTCAGGTTGACGGCGACGCTGGCGTCCCATGCGTCCGACGTCGTTTCTTGGATCGTGTGGCGGCGGTCGTTGGCGGCGTTGTTCAGGAGCACGCGGATCGGGCCGAAGCGTTCGCGCACCTGCGCGACGGCGCGGTCCAGCGCCGCGATGTCGGTGAGATCGGTTTCGAGGAACAGCGGCGCGTGCGCGCTGCCGGCCAGGCGCTCGGCCAGCGCCAGCCCGGCGTTCACGTCGATGTCGATGAAGCCCACGCGCGCGCCCTGCGCGGCGAAGTTCTCGACCAGGCAGGCGCCGATGCCGGTGGCGCCGCCGGTGACGAGGACGACGCGGTCGCGCAGGCTGGGGTAGAGGGCGGAAAAGGACATGGCAGGCTCCGTGCGATGCGACAGGCGGGATGATGCACTCAGTGCGAGTGGCGGGGAACCTCGGCGCCGCGGCAACCGACGAGGAAGTCGAAGTCGCAGCCTTCGTCGGCCTGCAGCACGTGGTCGACGTAGAGGCGGGCGTAGCCGCCGCCCTTGGGGGCGGAGGACGGCGCCGGGACGGCCAGCCGGTCCGCCAGCTCGGCCTCGGAAATCTCCAGCTGCAGGCTGCCGGCGTCGCAGTCGAGCGCGATCCAGTCGCCGTTGCGCACGGCCGCGAGCGGCCCGCCGGCGGCGGCCTCCGGCGCGACGTGCAGCACGACGGTGCCGTAGGCGGTGCCGCTCATGCGGGCGTCGCTGATGCGCACCATGTCCTTCACACCCTTGCGCAGCAGCTTGGGCGGCAGGCCCATGTTGCCGACCTCGGCCATGCCGGGATAGCCGCGCGGGCCGCAGTTCTTCAGCACGAGGATCGAGCCTTCGTCGACTTCGAGCGACTCGTCGGCGATGCGTGCCTTGTAGTCGTCGAAGTCCTCGAACACCACCGCCCGGCCGCGGTGCTTGAGCAGGTGGGGCGAGGCGGCCGAGGGCTTGAGCACCGCGCCGCGCGGCGCCAGGTTGCCGCGCAGCACGCGGATGCCGCCGTCGGCGATGAGGGGCTTGGCCAGCGGGCGGATCACCTCCTCGTCGTAGTTGGGGGCCTCGCGCACGTTGTCCCACAGGCTGCGGCCGTTGACGGTGAGCGCATCGGGATGCGGCAGCAGGCCGTTCTCGCCCAGGCGGCGCAGCACGGCCGGCAACCCGCCGGCGTAATAGAACTCCTCCATCAGGAAGCGGCCCGAAGGCATCAGGTCCACCAGCGTCGGCACGCCGCGCCCGATGCGCGTCCAGTCCTCCAGCTCCAGCGGCACGCCCATGCGGCCGGCGATCGCCTTGAGGTGGATCACCGCGTTGGTCGAGCCGCCGATGGCGGCATTGGCGCGGATCGCGTTCTCGAAGGCGGCGCGCGTGAGGATGCGCGACAGGCGCAGGTCTTCCTGCACCATCTGCACGATGCGGATGCCGGACATGTGCGCCAGCACGTAGCGGCGCGCGTCCACGGCGGGGATGGCGGCGTTGTGCGGCAGGGCGGCACCCAGCGCTTCGGCCATGCACGCCATCGTGGAGGCCGTGCCCATGGTGTTGCAGGTGCCGGCCGAGCGCGACATGCCCGATTCGGCGGCCAGGAACTGGTGCAGGTCGATCTCACCGGCCTTGAGCGATTCGTGCAGCTGCCACACGGCCGTACCGGAGCCGATGTTGCGTCCTTGCAGCTTGCCATTGAGCATCGGCCCGCCGCTGACGACGATGGCGGGCAGGTCGCAGCTGGCCGCGCCCATCATCAGCGCCGGGGTGGTCTTGTCGCAGCCGGCCAGCAGCACCACGGCGTCGATCGGGTTGCCGCGGATCGCCTCCTCGACGTCCATGGAGGCGAGGTTGCGCGTGAGCATCGCGGTCGGCCGCAGGTTCGATTCGCCGTTGGAGAAGACGGGGAACTCCACCGGGAAGCCGCCGGCCTCCAGCACGCCGCGCTTGACGTGTTCCGCGATCTTGCGGAAGTGGGCATTGCACGGGGTCAGCTCGGACCACGTGTTGCAGATCCCGATGATGGGCTTGCCCTGGAACTCGTGGTCCGGGATGCCCTGGTTCTTCATCCAGCTGCGGTACATGAAGCCGTTCTTGTCGGCTGTCCCGAACCACTGGGCCGAGCGCAGGGGTTTGCGGTCGGTCATCGCTATGCGGCCTCCGGTCGTGCTTGGGAACCGGAGACTAGGGCGATCGCGGCCGCGGCACCAATGAGTTCTTGGGCCGCTGCGATACCGGAATGGACATGGCAGGCGTCCTAGATGCCGGCCTCGAGCGCCACGCCGTACAACTCCGCCGACGCGGCCTTGATCGCATCCAGCATCACGTGGGCGGCCGGCGACAGCGGCCGGTCGGTGCGGGTGATGAGGCCGAAGGCGTCCATGCGGCAGGGCAGCTCCGCCGGCAGCACGCGCACCACGTTGTGCCGCTCGTAATAGCGTCCGACGTCGCCGGCCAGCAGACCCACCAGGTCGCCTTCGCCGATCATCTTGGTGACGAACAGCAGGGAACTGGTCTCGATCAGGTTGGTGGGCGCCTGCAGGCCGGCTTCGCTGAACATCAGGTCGAAGCGGTGCCGCATGACGCTGCCCTCGGGCGGGACGATCCAGCCGCAGCCGCTCAGGTCGCGCAGCGTGGGCTGGTGCAGCGCGAGCAGCGGATGCCCGGGGCGGACCACGGCGACCACCGGCTCCTCCGCCAGCGCCTCGAAGCGCACGCTCGACTTGTCGTGCTTGGCGAAGAGCCGCGCCACCAGCAGGTCGATCTTGCCCTGTTCCATGCGTTCCATCAGCACGTCGCTGCCTTCCACCTGCAGCGAAATGCGCAGCGTCGGGTGCGTCTGCTTCACCCGCGAGATCGCCTGCGGCAGCAGCACGATGCCCGGGGTGGTGATCGCGCCCACGCTCACTTGGCCGAACTGGCCGGTCTTGAGCGCCTGCACTTCGTCGTGCGCCTGGTTCAGGCTCGACAGGGCCACGCGCGCGTGCCGGATCATGGCCTCGCCGTAGACCGTGGGCCGCATGCCGCGTGGCAGGCGCTCGAACAGCGGGACGCCGAGCACGTCCTCCAGGTCCTTCAACAGCTTGGAGGCGGCCGGCTGCGTCATGTTGAGCACTTCGGCGGCGCGGTGGATGTTGCCTTCCTCCGCCAGCGAAACCAGCAGCAGCAGCTGCCGCGTCTTCAGGCGCGCCCGGATGAACCAGTGGCTGTAATTGATCATTGCAAAGTGCTTCTTCTTGGGCGCCTCATCGATAGCAAACTGTATATGGCTCGGCGGTGCGAAGCCATCCCGCGCGTATCGCGGAGGACATGGAACGGGCCGATCTCCCCTGGGAGACGCCGGCCACTACGGGTTTTCATGGATGCGAATTCCCGTATGGCAACGCGCCGAATAACTATTGGCGGCACTTCCCGCACCTTCCTACCATCCGCTCCACTTCAAAGAAGCAGAGCCGATGCAGGAGATCCTTCGCAACTACATCAACGGCGGCTGGGAAACCGGCGCGACCACCGGCTTGAGCGAGAACCCTTCGGACCTCGCCACGCCGGTGGCCGAATACGCCCGGGCCGACGCGCGCCAGGCGCAGCAGGCGGTGCTGGCCGCGCACGACGCCGCGGCCTCGTGGGCGCTGTCCACGCCGCAGCGGCGTGCCGACGCGCTGGACTTCGTGGGCAGCGAGATCCTGGCCCGGAAGGACGAACTCGGTGCGCTGCTGGCGCGCGAGGAGGGCAAGCCGCTGGCCGAGGCCACCGCAGAAGCGGCGCGTGCCGGCAACATCTTCAAGTTCTTCGCCGGCGAGGCGCTGCGCATCACGGGCGACAAGGTGGCCTCGGTGCGTCCCGACATCGACGTCGACGTGACGCGCGAACCCGTGGGCGTGGTCGCCATCATCGCGCCGTGGAACTTTCCCCTCGCGATCCCTGCCTGGAAGATCGCGCCGGCCCTGGCGTACGGCAACGCCGTCGTGTTCAAGCCGGCCGAACTGGTGCCGGCCTGCGGCTGGGCGCTGGCGGAAATCCTCAGCCGCGCCGGCCTGCCGGCGGGCGTGTTCAACCTCCTGAATGGCAGCGGCCGCCAGGTGGGCCAGGCCCTGATCGAGCATCCGCTGGTCGATGCGATCACCTTCACCGGCTCCGAAACGGTGGGCGCGCAGGTGCGGCAGCAGGTCGCCTCGCGCGGGGTGAAAGTGCAGCTGGAGATGGGCGGCAAGAATCCGCTGGTGGTGCTGGGCGACGCGGACCTGGACCGCGCGGTGGAATGCGCCGTGCAGGGCGCCTTCTTCTCCACCGGCCAGCGATGCACCGCGTCCAGCCGCCTCGTCGTCGAACGCACGGTCTACGACGGCTTCGTCAGCCGCATGCGCGATCGCATGAAGCAGCTCAAGGTCGGCCCGGCGCTGGCCCGGGGCACCGACATCGGTCCCGTCGCCAGCAAGCCGCAGCTGGAACAGAACCAGTCGTACCTGGAGATCGGCCGCGCCGAAGGCGCCGAACTGGTCGCCGGAGGGCGGCTCGTGGAATGCGAGACGGCCGGCCACTACATGAGCCCCGCCCTGCTGCTGGGCGCGCCGGAGCACCGCACCGCGCGCGAAGAGATCTTCGGGCCGGTCGCCACCGTGCTCAAGGCGGACAGCTACGAGCATGCGCTGGCGCTGGCGAACGACACGCCCTACGGCCTGTGCGCCGGCATCTGCACGACCTCGCTCAAGCGCGCCTCCCACTTCAAGCGCCACGCCCAGGCCGGCATGGTGATGGTCAACCTGCCCACGGCCGGCGTGGACTATCACGTGCCCTTCGGCGGCCGCAAGGGATCGAGCCACGGCCCTCGCGAACAGGGGCGCTATGCCGCGGAGTTCTACACCACCGTGAAGACCGCATACACCTGCGCGTGACACGGCGACAACCCTCGAAAACCACCAGGAGACAACCATGACCCTCGACCGCAGAACCGTCCTTGCCGGCGGCGCCGCCTTCACGCTGGCCGCCGGGATCCCCCGCGCCTTCGCCCAGAAGAAGATCGTGCTGGGCTTCTCGCAGATCGGCGCCGAAAGCGAATGGCGCACGGCCAACACCGAGTCGATCAAGTCCGCGGCCAAGGACGCCGGCATCGAGCTGAAGTTCGCGGATGCGCAGCAGAAGCAGGAGAACCAGATCAAGGCGATCCGTTCCTTCATCGCGCAGAAGGTCGACGTGATCGCCTTCTCGCCGGTGGTGGAGACCGGCTTCGAGACGGTGCTGCGCGAAGCCAAGGCCGCCAAGATCCCCGTGATCCTGACCGACCGCGCCGTGAACGTGAAGGACCAGTCGCTGTGGGTCAGCTTCATGGGCTCGGACTTCACCGAGGAAGGCCGCAAGGCCGGCCGCTGGCTGGTGGAGAAGATGAAGGCCGAGAAGGGCCCGGTGAACATCGTCGAGCTGCAGGGCACGGTGGGCTCCGCCCCCGCCATCGACCGCAAGAAGGGCTTCGAGGAGATCATCAAGGCGGACCCGAAGTTCAAGATCGTGCGCAGCCAGACCGGCGACTTCACGCGTGCCAAGGGCAAGGAGGTGATGGAAGCCTTCCTGAAGGCCGAGGGCAAGAAGATCAACGTGCTCTACGCGCACAACGACGACATGGCCATCGGCGCCATCCAGGCCATCGAGGAGGCGGGGCTGAAGCCGGCCAAGGACATCGTGATCATCTCGATCGACGCGGTGAAGGGCGCCTTCGAAGCCATGATGCAGGGCAAGCTGAACGTCAGCGTCGAGTGCAGCCCGCTGCTCGGCCCCCAGCTGATGCAGGCCGTGAAGGACGTGGTCGCCGGCAAGCCGGTGCCCAAGCGCATCGTCACCGAGGAGGGCATCTTCCCGATGGAAGTCGCCGCCAAGGAATTCCCGAAGCGCAAGTACTGATCCGCACCAGGGAGACAAGGGCATGAAGCTGATGAAATTCGCGGCCGCGGCGCTGGCCGCCGGCGCCCTGCTGCTCGGCCTGCCGGCCGCGGCGCAGGACAAGGGCACCATCGGGATCGCGATGCCGACCAAGTCGTCGTCGCGCTGGATCTCCGACGGCGAGAACATGGTGAAGTACCTGCGGGAGAAGGGCTACCGCACCGACCTGCAGTACGCCGACGACGACATCCCGAACCAGCTGGCGCAGGTGGAGAACATGATCACCAAGGGCGCCAAGGTCCTGGTGATCGCCGCCATCGACGGCACCACGCTGTCCGGCGCGCTGCAGAAGGCGGCCGACCGCGGCATCAAGGTGGTGGCGTACGACCGCCTGATCCGCGGCTCGAAGAACGTGGACTACTACACCACCTTCGACAACTTCCAGGTGGGGGTGCTGCAGGCGAACTCGATCGTCGACAAGCTGGGGCTCAAGCAGGGCAAGGGTCCCTTCAACATCGAGCTCTTCGGCGGCTCGCCGGACGACAACAACGCCTTCTTCTTCTACGACGGCGCGATGTCGGTGCTCAAGCCCTACATCGACTCCGGCAAGCTGGTGGTGCGCAGCCGCCAGATGGGGATGGAGAAGGTCGGCACGCTGCGCTGGGACGGCGCGGTGGCGCAGTCGCGCATGGACAACCTGCTGTCCGCCTTCTACGGCAAGGACAAGGTGCACGCGGTGCTGTCGCCCTACGACGGCCTGTCGATCGGCATCCTGTCCTCGCTGAAGGGGGTGGGCTACTGCACGGCGCAGCAACCCTGCCCGGTCGTGAGCGGGCAGGACGCCGAGATCCCGTCGGTGAAGTCGATGCTGCGCAACGAGCAGAGCTCGACGGTGTTCAAGGACACGCGCGAACTGGCGAAGGTCACCGCCAACCTGGTCGATGCGGTGGTCTCGGGCAAGCAGCCCGAGGTCAACGACACCAAGACCTACAACAACGGCGTGAAGGTCGTGCCGTCCTACCTGCTCAAGCCGGTCGCCGTGGACAACGCGAACTGGAAGAAGGTGCTGGTGGACAGCGGCTACTACAAGGAAAGCCAGCTGCGCTGACATGCTGCTCGAGATGCGGGGCATCCGCAAGACGTTCCCGGGGGTCGTCGCGCTCGACCGCGTCGACCTCGGGGTGCGCGCGGGCGAGATCCATGCGGTGGTGGGGGAGAACGGCGCCGGCAAGTCCACCCTGATGAAGGTGCTCTCCGGCGTCTACCCGCACGGCAGCTACGGCGGCGAGATCCACTTCGCCGGCGAACAGCGGCGCTTCGCCGGCATCGCCGACAGCGAAGCGGCCGGCATCATCATCATCCACCAGGAACTCGCGCTCGTGCCGCAGCTGTCCATCGCGGAGAACGTGTTCCTCGGCCACGAGACGGCACGCGGCGGCGTGATCGACTGGTTCGAGGCGCACGCCCGCACCCGCGAACTGCTGCGCAAGGTGGGGCTGCGGGAGCCCTCGACGGCGCTGGTGTCCGACCTGGGCGTCGGCAAGCAGCAGCTGGTGGAGATCGCCAAGGCGCTGGCCAAGGACGTGAAGCTGCTGATCCTGGACGAGCCCACGGCGAGCCTGAACGAGGCGGACAGCGAAGCGCTGCTGAAGCTGCTGCTGGAGTTCAAGGGGCACGGCGTCACCTCGATCCTGATCTCGCACAAGCTCAACGAAGTGCGCCAGGTCGCCGACCGCGTGACCGTGCTGCGCGACGGCAGCACCGTGCAGGCCTTCGACTGCGCGGAGGACGTGCTGTCGGAAGACGCGGTGATCCGCGCGATGGTGGGCCGCGAGATGGCCGACCGCTACCCGCCGCGCACGCCGGACATCGGCGAGGTCCTGTTCGAGGTGCGCGACTGGCGCGTCCGGCATCCGCTGCATGCGGACCGCGAGTTCATCCGCGGCGTGGGCCTGCAGGTGCGGCGCGGCGAGATCGTGGGCATCGCCGGCCTCATGGGAGCCGGTCGCACGGAGTTCGCGATGAGCGTCTTCGGCCGCAGCTGGGGCCGCCATGCGGGCGGCGAGTTGTGGATGGAGGGCCGGCGCGTCGAGGCGCGCACGGTCGACCAGGCGCTGGCCGCCGGCATCGCCTACGCCACCGAGGACCGCAAGGGCCTGGGCCTGGTGCTGGGCGAGGACATCGTCTTCAACACCACGCTGGCCAACCTGCGCGCCGTGGCACGGCATGGCGTGATCTCCGACCGCGACGAGCACCAGGTCGCCAGCGACTACCGGCGGAGGCTGCGCATCCGCTCGGCAGGCGTGCACCAGGCCTGCGTGAACCTGTCCGGCGGCAACCAGCAGAAGGTGGTGCTGGCCAAGTGCCTGTTCGCCCAGCCGCGCCTGCTGATCCTGGACGAGCCCACGCGCGGCATCGACGTCGGCGCCAAGTACGAGATCTACACCGTGATGAACGAGCTGGCCCGCGAGGGCAAGGGTATCCTGATGATCTCTTCCGAAATGCCGGAGCTGCTCGGCATGTGCGACCGCATCTACGTGATGAACGAGGGCCGGTTCGTGGCCCAGCTGGCCCGCGACGAAGCTTCGCAGGAGGCGATTCTGCGCGCGATCGTCGGCGCCGGCACGGCGCGGGAGGTGGCGCATGCCTGATCCCGTCGCCGCACCGCTGCAGGTCGACGCCGCGCCGGCCGCCGACGCGCCGCCCGCCTGGCGCGGGTTCCTGCGCCAGCACCTGCGCGAGTACGGGATGCTGCTGTCGCTGGTGGCGATCATGGTGCTGTTCGAGGTGCTCACCGACGGCACGCTGTTCCAGCCGCTCAACCTGACCAACCTGGTCCTGCAGAACAGCTACATCGTCATCATGGCGCTGGGCATGCTGCTGGTGATCGTCGCCGGCCACATCGACCTGTCCGTCGGTTCCGTCTGCGGCTTCATCGGCGCGCTGGCCGCGGTGCTGATGGTCAACCAGGGCTGGCACTGGCTGCCCGCCTCCGTCGTCTGCCTGGCGGCCGGCGCCGCGATCGGCGCCGCCCAGGGCTGGCTGGTCGCCTACCCGCGCATCCCTTCGTTCATCGTCACGCTCGGCGGCATGCTGGTCTTCAAGGGCCTGTGCCTTGCGCTGCTGCAAGGCCAGTCGATCGGCCCCTTCCCCGACACCTTCCAGGGCCTGAGCTCGGGCTTCCTGCCGGAGCTGACGTCGGGCGGCGGACTGCGCGCGACCTCGCTGGCCATCGGCCTGGCCGCGGCGGCGGCACTCGGGGCGGCCAGCCTGCGCGGCCGCGCCCAGCGCATGCGGCACGGCATGGAGACCGAGCCGGCCGCCTTCTTCTTCGCCAAGACCCTGCTGTTCGTCGCCGCGATCGCGCTCTTCAGCTGGCTGCTGGCGTCGTACAAGGGACTGCCGAACGTGCTGGTGGTCATGGCGATCCTGATCGTCGGCTACGACTTCGCCACGCGGCGCACCACGGTCGGACGCCGCATCTACGCCCTGGGCGGCAACGAGAAGGCAGCGCGCCTGTCCGGCATCCGCACCGAGCGCCTGACCTTCCTGGCCTTCGCCAACATGGGCATGCTCGCCGGGCTGGCCGGCCTGGTGTTCGCGGCGCGCCTGAATACGGCCACGCCCAAGGCGGGCCTGGGCTTCGAGCTGGACGTCATCGCGGCCTGCTTCATCGGCGGCGCCTCGGCGACCGGCGGCATCGGCCGCGTGACCGGCGCCGTCGTGGGCGCCTTCATCATGGGCGTGATGAACAACGGCATGTCGATCCTGGGCATCGGCATCGACTACCAGCAGGTGATCAAGGGCCTGGTGCTGCTGGCCGCGGTGTACGTCGACGTGTACAACAAGAACAAGTGATGGCCGACGCTCCCGTCCTGCAGCTGGAAGGCATCCACAAGGCGTTCACCGGCGTGCGCGCGCTGAAGGGCGCCGGCCTGCGCCTCTTCCCCGGCGAAGTGCACGCCCTCATGGGACAGAACGGCGCCGGCAAGTCGACGCTGATCAAGGTGCTGACGGGCGTCCACGCGCCCGATGCCGGCACGGTCACGCTGGCCGGCGAAACGATCCGCCCGCGCTCGCCGCTCGACGCGCAGCGGCTGGGCATCAGCACCGTGTACCAGGAGGTCAACCTCTGCCCCAACCTGTCGGTGGCGGAGAACGTGTTCGCCGGGCGCTATCCGCGCAAGCGGCTGCGCATCGACTGGAAGACCATGAACGCGCAAGCGCGGACCCTGCTCGCGCGCCTGAACCTGGACATCGACGTCACGCGGCTGCTCTCCAGCTATCCGGTGGCCGTGCAGCAGATGGTGGCCATCGCCCGCGCGCTGAGCGTGTCGGCCAAGGTCCTGGTGCTGGACGAGCCCACGTCGAGCCTGGACGAGGACGAGGTGCAGCGCCTGTTCGCCGTGCTGCGCCGGCTGCGGGAAGAGGGCATGGCGATCCTGTTCGTCACCCACTTCCTCGACCAGGTGTACGCCATCGCCGACCGCATCACCGTGCTGCGCAACGGCGAGCTGGTGGGCGAGTGGCCGACCCCGCAGCTGCCCGCGCCCGCGCTGGTCGCCGCGATGGTGGGCCGCGAGCTGGCCGCGCGCCAGGCTGCGTCCGCGCCGCCGGAGCGGGCCGTGGATGGCGAGGCCGACTTCGAGGTGCGTGGTATCGGCCGCAAGGGCCAACTGCACCCCACCGACATCGCCTTGCGCGCCGGCGAGGTGCTGGGGCTGGCCGGGCTGCTCGGCTCCGGGCGGACGGAACTCGCGCGCCTCGTCTTCGGGCTCGACGCAGCGGACGCCGGCGAATGGCGGATGCAGGGCCGCGCCGAACGGGTCACCTGCCCCTCGGACGCCGTGGCGCTGGGCATGGGCATGCTGCCGGAAGACCGCAAGACGGACGGCATCGTTGCCGAACTGTCGGTGCGCGAGAACATCGCGCTGGCGCTGCAGGCCAAGCGCGGCGTCTGGCGCAACGTCTCCGGCGACGAGCAGGCGCGCCTGGCCGAGCGCTTCGTGCAGGCCCTGGGCATCAAGACGGCGGGCATCGAGACGCCGCTGGCGCAACTCTCAGGCGGCAACCAGCAGAAGGTGCTGCTGGCGCGGTGGCTGGCGACGCAGCCGCGCCTGCTGATCCTGGACGAGCCCACCCGCGGCGTGGACGTCGGCGGCAAGCAGGAGATCATGGACGAGATCCTGCGGCTGGCGAAGGACGGCATGGCGGTGCTCTTCATCTCGTCCGAGATCGAGGAAGTGGTGCGCGTGTCGCACCGCATCGCCGTGCTGCGCGACCGGCGCAAGGCCGGCGAGCTGGCCGCGGGCGCCACCGAGCAGGACGTGTACCACCTCATCGCGGAGCAGCCATGAGCGGCATCTGGCGCCATCGCCTGTTCTGGCCCCTCGCGACGCTGGCGCTGCTGCTGGCCGTCAACGCGGGCTTCAACGCCAACTTCCTCGTGCTGCAGTGGCGCGAGGGCCACCTCTATGGCAGCCTGGTCGACATCCTCAAGGGCGCGGCCCCGCTGATCCTCGTGTCGCTGGGCATGACCCTGGTGATCGCCACGCGCGGCATCGACATCTCGGTGGGCGCGGTGGTGGCCATCGCCGCCGCCGTGGCCGCCTGGATGATCGGCGGCTCGCTGGTGGTGGTCGACGGCGTGGCCACGCACGTGAGCCGCTTCCCCATGTGGGCCGCCATCGCCGCGGCGATCGGCGTCGGCCTGCTGTGCGGCGCGTGGAACGGGCTGCTGGTGTCGGTGGTGGGGATGCAGCCCATCATCGCCACGCTGATCCTGATGGTGGCAGGGCGCGGCGTCGCGCAGCTGGTGACCAACGGGCAGATCATCACGATCTACTACGCACCGTACTTCTTCATCGGCAACGGCTACCTGCTCGGCCTGCCCTTCGCCTTCTGGATCGCCATGGCGGTGTTCGCCGTGCTGCTGCTGCTCACGCGGCGCACGGCGCTCGGCCTGTTCATCCAGTCGGTCGGCATCAATCCCTCGGCGGCGCGGCTGGCCGGCCTGCCGGCGCGCAGCATCACCTTCTGGGTCTACGCCTTCGCCGGCGCGTGCGCGGGCGTGGCCGGGCTGATCGTGAGCTCCACGGTCAAGAGCGCCGATGGCAACAACGCCGGCCAGCTGCTGGAGCTGGATGCGATCCTCGCCGTCACGCTGGGCGGCACCGCGCTGACCGGCGGCCGCTTCACCCTGGCCGGCAGCGTGATCGGCGCGCTGATCATCCAGTCGCTGACCTATGCCATCTACTCGCTGGGCGTGCCGCCGGAAGTGAACCTCGTGGTGAAGGCGGCGGTCGTCTTCGCCGTGATGCTGCTGCAGTCGCCCGAGTTCCGCCGCACCGTCACCGGCTGGATGCGCCGCCCGCAACCCGCTCCCGGGAGTCCGACCGCATGAGCGCCCGCCTCGACGACATCGACCTGGTGCCCGCCGCCCCGCCGCAGGCCGCCACCCGCCGTGCGACCCGGCTGGACCCGAAGTACCTTCCGCTGCTGGTGACGGTCACGCTGTTCGCCGCCCTGGCCGGCTACGGGTCCTTCGCCTACACCGGCTTCTTCTCCGCCCAGGTGTTCCTGAACCTGCTGATCGACAGCTCGTTCCTGTGCATCGTCGCGGTCGGCATGACCTTCGTGATCCTCTCGGGCGGCATCGACCTGTCGGTGGGCGCGGTGATCGCGCTGACCACCATGGTCTGCGCCTCGCTGCTGGAACACCACCAGCTGCCCGCCGGCGTGGTGATCCCGCTGGTGCTGGCCATGGGCCTGGCCTTCGGCGGCTTCATGGGACTGCTGATCGAGCGTTTCCGGCTGCAGCCCTTCATCGTCACCCTGGCCGGCATGTTCCTGGCGCGCGGCCTCTGCTACCTGATCAGCATCGACTCCGTGCCGATCGGCAACGCCTTCTTCTCCGAGGTGTCGCAGGTCCGCATCCCCCTCGTGGGCGAGGCTTCCCTCTCGATCGGCGCGGTCATCGCGCTCGTCACGGTCGCCGCCGGCATCTGGCTGGCGCACTACACGCAGTTCGGCCGTACCGTGTACGCGATCGGCGGCAACGAGCACTCCGCGCTGCTCATGGGGTTGCCGGTGCGCTCCACGCTGGTCGGCGTGTATGCGTTGAGCGGCTTCTGTTCGGCGCTGGCCGGCGTGGTGTTCGCGTTCTACATGCTCTCCGGCTACGGCCTGCACGCGGTGGGCCTGGAGCTCGACGCCATCGCCGCCGTGGTGATCGGCGGCACGCTGCTGACGGGCGGCGTCGGCTACGTGTTCGGCACGCTGTTCGGCGTGCTGCTGCTGGGCATCATCCAGACGCTCATCATGTTCGACGGCACGCTCAGCTCCTGGTGGACGCGCATCGCCATCGGCGCGCTGCTGTTCGCGTTCTGCCTGCTGCAGAGGGTGTTCGAAGCCGGCCGGCGGCGCTAGGGCCGTTCGCCCCCGCAGGAAGGGGCCCGATAATCGCCGCGTGTGTTCCAACTACGTCGCGGTCTCGCGGGCCGACCGCCTGCTCAGCTTCTTCGGGGTGCACCGCGAGCGCGACGACCCGCCGGTGGACACCTTCCCCACCGGCCTCGCGCCCTTCATCCGGCTGGCGGAACCGGGCTCCGGCCACCGGCGCGTGGCGGAAGAGGGCATCTTCGGCCTGCTGCCCGGCTTCGCGAAGGAACTCGCCTTCGGCCGCAAGACCTACAACGCGCGCAGCGAGACGGTGCACCAGCTCCCGAGCTTCCGTGATGCCTGGCGCCGCGGCCAGCGTTGCATCGTGCCGGTCGAGATCATCTTCGAGCCGAACTACGAGAGCGGCAAGGCGGTGCGCTGGGCGATCCAGCAACCCGGCGCCGTGCCCATCGGCATCGCCGGCATCTACACGCGCTGGCGGCATCCGGACGGCCGCGAGCTTTTCAGCTTCGCGATGCTGACCGTCAACGCCGACGGCCACGCGTTCTACAGCCGGTTCCAGCGGCCGGGCGACGAGAAGCGCATGCCGGTCATCCTGGCCCCCGCGGAGTACGACGCCTGGCTGGCGTGCAGCGTGCAGGAGGCGCCGCAGTTCTTCCGCACCTGGCCGGGCCCGCTCGAAGGGGAGCCGGCGCCCCTGCCGCCGAGGGCACCGGCGGCGAGCAGCGTGCGCACCACGCGCCCGCCGAAGCCCAAGCCTCCGCCGAAACCCAAGCCGCCCGAAACGCCCTCCCTGTTCTAGGCCGGGCCGCGCGCGCCGGCGCCCGCGCGGCGCAACGCGGCCGCGAACGCCTGGACCAGCGGCGCCGGGGCCTCGGCGGCGCGGCGCGTGTAGAGCCCGAGGGACGGCAGCGGGACGGCCGGCGTGACGGCCAGCCGACGGAGACCGGTGCGCGCCAGTTCGTCGCGCGCATGTTCGAAGCGCACGGCACCGAGCAGGGCGGCGTCCATGCGCAGCACGCTGCCGATGGTCACCGACGACAGCACCTCGATCGCCGGCTCGGGCGGCTCCAGTCCTTCGTTGAGGAAGGCCGTCATGAAGGCCTGGCGCACCAGCGTGTCCTTGGGCGGCGCCACCCAGTCGGCCGCATGCAGGTCGGCCCAGCGCAGCTTGCGGCTGCGCGCCAGCGGGTGCTCGGGGTCGCACAGCACGCAGAGTTCGTCTTCCAGCAGCACCTCGGGGTGCAGCAGCGGGAGCAGGTCGCTGGTCAGCAACTCCGGCGTGATGGCGCCGAAGACGCAATCGAGTTCGCCGTCCAGCAGCTTCTGCACGAGATCGCGCACGCGCCCTTCCTGGACCTGCACGCGCGCGCCCGGCACGCGCCGCCGCAGCTGCACGACGGCGCGTGGCACGGACGCCGTGACCGACAGCGTCCCCAGCCGCAACACGCCGGCGGCGCCGGTGCGCAGGGCGTCCACTTCGTCCTTGCCGCGCAGCAGTTCGCCCAGCATCACGCGCGCCCGGTAGACCGCGGCTGCGCCGAGCGCATTCGCCGCCAGGCCCTGCGGGCTGCGCTCGAAGAGGCGCGCGCCGAAGCCCGACTCCACCTCGCCCAGCATCTTGCTCAGGGCGGGCTGGCTCAGGTTCAGCCGCACGGCGGCCGCGCGCATCGTGCCGGCATCGGCGAGCGCGACCAGCAGTTCGAGGTGGCGCAGGCGCAGGCGCCGCACCAGGTAGTCGGAGTTCGGTTTCATGCGAGGGTCCAGGAGCGTTGCCGATCACCCGATGTGATCGCGGCATCAGCATTATTGAATTTTCAGGAATCGCACCGCCGACTATCGTGCGGCCATGCCTGATGCTTCCCCCCAGGGCGTCCGCCCACCCGCCGCTCCGCTGGCGGACGTGCGCGTGATCGACTTCGGCCAGTACATCGCGGGCCCGGGCGCGGCCATGGCACTGGCCGAACTGGGTGCCAGCGTCATCAAGGTGGAACCCATCGGCGGCGACCAGGCGCGCCACATCGGGCGCTACGGCGAATCGATGATCCGCGCCTACAACCGCGGCAAGCGTTCGATCGCGCTGGACCTGAAGAGCGAAGCCGGGCGCGAAGCGGCCTTGCGGCTGGTCGCGGGCAGCGACGTCGTCATCCAGAACCTGCGGCCCGGGGTGGTCGAAAAGCTCGGCATCGGCCCGGCCGAAGTGCGGGCGCGCCATCCGCGCGTCATCTATCTTTCGATCTCCGGCTTCGGCAGCAGCGGCCCGTCGCGCCAGCGCCCCGGCTACGACATCGCGGCGCAGGCGGAAAGCGGACTGATGTCGGTGACGGGCGAGCCGGACCGGCTGCCGCAGAAGGTGGGCGTGCCGATCGTCGATGCGGCCGCCGCGCAGCTCGGCGCGCAGGCGGTGCTGGCCGCGTTGTACGGCCGCGAGCGCAGCGGCGTCGGCGAGACGCTGGAGGTCTCGCTGCTGGAGACCGCCTTGCACCTGCAGGCGGCGACCTGGTGCGAATACCTCGCCGGCGCGCCGGAACCCACGCGCATCGGCGACGGCCAGCCGCACAACGCGCCCGCGGCGGAGGTGGTGGCGACGCGCGACGGCCACGTCGTGCTGTCCGCGTATGCCGAGGACCACTGGCAGCGCTTCTGCCGGGCGATGGGACGCGAGGAGCTGGCCGTCGACCCGCGCTTTAGCAGCAACGAGCGCCGCGTCGCGCACCGCGCGGAACTGCGCGACGTGCTGCGCGATTGCCTGTCCGGCTACACCAGTGACCAATGCGTCGACCTGCTCAGCCGCCACCAGATCGTGGTGGGTGCGGTGCGCCGGTACCGCGACGTGCTGGCCAGTGCGGACGTCGCCGCCAGCGGGATCCTCGTCGATGCGGCCGGAACGGACGGCGGGCACTACCGTGCCCTGGGCCTTCCCTACCGGATGGGCGATGCGCCGCGCGCCGCGCCGCCTGCCGCACCGGCCTGCGGCGCCGACGGCGCTGCCGTGCTCGCGGAAGCCGGCTACTCCGATGCACAGATCGCGGCCTTGCGCCAGGCCGGGATCCTCGCCTGAACACCATGACCGAAGCCGTCCTCCCGACCGAAGTGCTTGGCCGCGCCGCCGTGCGCGCCGCCGTCCTGCAGACCCTGCCGCTGTTCGAGATGATGCGCATGCGCGCGGCCACGACCGCGCGGCGCCATCCGCGGCTCGGCTTCGCGTCGGAGCAGCGTGATTCCACGATGCGCTGGGTCAACCAGTTCACCCACACGCACCGCCGCCTCGGCCCCGACGACCGCGAGGTCGTGAGCCCGAACAACGACACCGTCTACAGCAACACCTGGCTCGACCTGTCGGCGGGACCGGTGCTGGTCGAGACCCCGGACATGGGCGACCGCTACTGGACGCTCGGCCTGCTGGACGCGTGGACCAATCCGTTCGCCTACGTCGGCCGCCGCACCACCGGCAACCGCGCGCAACGCACGCTGGTGCATGGGCCCGGCTGGCGCGGCACGGTGCCTGCGGGCATGGACAACGTCATCGCGGCACCGGGCGAGGACGTGTGGATCATCGGGCGCATCCTCGTGGACGACACGCCGGCGGACCTGGAGCAGGTGCGCGCGCTGCAGGCGCAGATCGTGGCCCGCCGCCTGGACGGGGGCGATGCGGCGATGCGGGTGGACACGCTGCTGGACGGCCGCGCGGTCGCCGTGCCGCCGGCCGCGCTGTACCGGCGCATCGTCGACGCGGCCCTTGCCCGCAACCCGGTGCCCGAAGGCGAGACGCTGCCGTGGCCCGTCGGCGAGGAAGCCCTCGCGCGGGAACTGCCGCACGTGCTCGAGGAACTGCGCCATACGGAGCAGCCGCACGCCCTGGGCGGCGGCTGGGCCCTGGCGGTGGCCGTGCGCAGCCACTGGGGCGAGGACGTGCAGACCCGCGCCCGCGTGGCGCGCAATTTCATCGGGGCGCTGGGCATCGACGAGGCGATGTACCCCACGGCGGAAGTCGACGCCGCGGGCGATCCGCTGCACGGATCGAACCGCTACGAGCTGCGCTTCCCGCCCGGCGGCGGCCCGCGCGTCGGCGCGTTCTGGTCGCTCACGCTGTACCGCCGCAGCGACTGCCTCTTCGTCGCCAATCCCATCGACCGCTACTCCATCGGCGATCGCACGCCCGGCCTGCGGCTGGAGGCCGACGGCAGCCTGGTGATCGGGCTGCAGGCGGACGATCCCGGCCCGGAGGGCAACTGGCTGCCCACGCCGGCGGGCGAGTTGTTCTACGTCGTGCTGCGCCTGTACCAGCCGCAACACGAACACCTGGCCTTCCTCTATGCCTATCCGCCCCTGCGCCGCAGGTGAGCCGGGCGCGCGAGAACCTGAGATCATCAAGGAGACTCCCATGGACATCACCCGTCGCCACCTGCTCGGAGCCGCCGCCGCGGCGCTCGCCCCGCTGGGCCTGCCGGTCGCGGCGCAGGCCTGGCCGGCGCGCCCGATCCGCCTCGTCTCGCCGTACAACGCCGGCGGCGCCAGCGACATCCTCACGCGCGTGCTGGGCGACTTCCTGGGCGCGCGGCTCGGCCAGGCGATGGTGGTGGAGAACAAGGCCGGCGCCGGCACGCGCATCGCCAACGACTTCGTCGCGAAGGCGGCGCCGGACGGCTACACGCTGCTGCACGCGGCGGCGCCCATCGCCATCGGCGAGGCCCTGTACCCGAACCTGCCCTACGACCTGCGCAAGAGTTTCGAGCCGATCGTCAGTACCGCGATCGCGCCGCTGTTCCTGGTGGTCAACGCCGAAGCGCCGTACAAGACCGTGGCGGAGTTCGTGCGCTGGGGCAAGGCGAACCCCAAGGGCTTCACCTTCGGCTCGCCCGGCGCCGGATCGGCGCCGCACCTCACGGCCGAACTGCTGATGCGCGCGGCCGGCGGCAAGGGCGTGGTGGTGCAGTTCAAGGGCGATGCACCGGCCTACGCCGAGCTGCTGGCCGGCCGCATCGACGCGACGCTGACCGCCATCTCCACGGCCGTCCCGCACGTGCAGGCCGGCAAGCTGCGCGTGCTGGCGGTGGCCAACGAGAAACGCACGCCGCTGCACGACGCGCCGACCTTCGTGGAGTCGGGCCTGCCCACGGTGGTCGGCTACGGCTGGTACGGCCTCATGGCGCCGGCGGGCACGCCCGAAGCGATCGTGCGCCGGCTGAATGCCGAGACCAACGCCGCGATCGCCGATGCGGAAGTGCGCAAGAAGGCGGAGGCCGCCGGACTGCAACTGCGCGGGGGCACCGCGCCCGAGTTCCGTGCCTTCATCGACGCCGAAGCGAAGAAGTGGGCGCAGGTGATCAAGGCGGCGAACATCCAGGCAGAGTAGCGCGCCCGCCTGGGCTTTGCCGCGGGGCCGATGCGTTTGCATACGGCCGCAACATCCGCAAAACACGGCAGAGCCGCGGGCGCGGTAACTTCGGGACTCCCCCAGGAGACCCTATGGACACGCGCGTGCGGCATCGCCGCATCCGGATCGGCGCCGTCGATGCCTTCTACCGCGAAGCGGGTGCCAGCGATGCGCCGGTCGTGCTGCTGCCGCACGGCTATCCGTGCTCGTCGTACGAGTTCCGCAACCTCATGCCGCCGCTTGCCGACCGCTGGCGCCTGCTCGCGCCGGACTACCCGGGGGCGGGGTACAGCGTGGCGCCCGAAGGCTTCGAGCACAGCTTCGACAGCTACGCGCGCTTCCTCGATGGCTTTGTGACGGCGCTCGGCGTCGAACGCTTCGCGCTCTACCTGCACGACTTCGGTTCGCCGATCGGTGCGCGCCTGGCCATCCGTGCGCCGGAGCGCGTCGCGGCACTGGTCATCCAGAACGGCGACATCCCCTACGAGGACGCGCTCGGCCCGAAATACGCCGACATCGAAGCCACGTGGAAGCTGCCCGCGGCGCAGATGCGGGCGAAGATGGTCGAGGCGGTCACCGAGGAAGCCTTCCGGGAGGAGTTCCTCAACGACGTGCGGCCCGAGCTGGCCGCCACGATCCCGCCGGACCTGTGGCAACTGCATTGGTCGCTGATGACGCCGCAGCGCAGGGAAGCGGCCGCGGACCTGCTGGTGGGCCTGCAGGCGAACCGCGCCTGGTTCCCGGAACACCGCCGCTACCTGCGCGAACACCGGCCGCCGACGCTGATCGTCTGGGGCCCGCAGGACCACTACATGCCCGAACGTTCGGGCCGCGCCTACCTGCGCGACCTGCCGGAGGCCGAGTTCCACCTGCTGGACGGCGGGCACTGGCTGCTGGAGACGAACCTCGACGAAGTCGTGACGCGCATGCGCGACTTCCTCGGGCGCGTGCACGCGCGCCGCTGACCCTCGCCGTCCGCGATCCGCCTAGGCGTGCTGTCGCGTGATGCGGCCGGTGCGCAGGCGCGCAACGAGGCCGGCGAGCAGCGTCCGCAGCGACGGCGCCTCCTGCACCGCGACGACGGCATCGTGGACGGCGAACACCGTGCCTTCGGTGTCCGTCGGCAGCATCGCCGGCGCTGCGATGCGGACGGCGGCCGGCACGACCAGGCGGCCGGCGAGCCAGGTGGAGGGCGCCTGCAGCAGCACTTCGCCCTGCACGAGCACCGCGGAGGCGGCGCGCGCAGGAAGCAGCATCGCCTGCCCGGCGGGGAGCGTGTGGGAGCGTGGTTGCGTGTTCATGGGGGACAGTCTAGGATTCAACGACCTTCACATTCAATTGAATCGAGATTCAATGCGCGCCGAAGCCGGCCTCCCCACGCTGCGGCAACTGGAACTGCTGGTGGCCCTGCCCGGCGCCTCCAGCATCGCCGCGGCCGGCACGAAGGTCGGCATGAGCGCCTCCGCCACCAGCCATGCCTTGCGGGCGCTGGAAACGGGCCTCGGCTGCGCGCTGGTCGACCGCATGGCCGCCGGCGTGGTGATGACGCATGCCGGCGAACTGGCGCTGGCCCATGCGCGCGACGTGTTCGCGTCGCTGCACCAGGTGCAGTCCGTCGCCGCGGCCGCGGCGGGCCTGCAGACCGGGCGGCTGCGCATCGGCTCCATCGGGCCCAGCACGTCGCTGCGCCTGCTGCCGCCGCTGCTGGAGAAGTTCCGCCGCCGCTATCCCGGCGTGGAAGTCAACGTGACCGAGCGGGCCGACGCCGACATCGAGCAGGACCTCGTCGAACGCAAGGTGGAGATCGGGGTGGTGCGGCTGCCGCAGCCCTCGCTGGACACGCTCGCGCTGGCGACGGACGAACTGGTCGCCGTGCTCCCGAAAGGGCACCCGCTCGCGAAAGGCGCGACCGTGGCCGTGCGCGATCTGGCCGAGTACCCGCTGATCCTGACGCAGGCGGGATCGCAGGACATGGTGATGCGCATGTTCGACCGCGCCGGCGTGCGGCCGAAGATCGCGCACGAGCTGTTCCAGGTGGTGTCGATCCTGGAGTTCGTCGCCCATGGCAACGGCGTCTCCGTGCTGGCCTCGCTGACGGTGCCGGAGCCGCGCGAAGGCCTGGTCTTCCTGCCGATCACGCCCCGCGTGGCACGGCGCGTGGCCCTGGCCTGCCTGGACGCAACGCGGCTTTCGCCGGCCGGCCGCGCCTTCTGGGAACTGGCGCGCCGCGAAAGCCCCGCCAGGGGCGGCTGACGCGCCGGCCTCAGGCGCGTGCGCCGCGTGCCCGAACCCATCCGGTCGCGCGCGCGCCGAACTGGTTCACCACCAGCCCGGCCAGCACGCCGGCCGTCCCGATCCACTGCAGGCCGTTCGGCCATTCGCCCAGCGCCCAGCCCGCGGCCAGCAGCCCGACGACGGGCACGAGCAGCGAGAAGGGCGTCA
This sequence comes from Ramlibacter pallidus, assembly GCF_015070875.1. Lineage (GTDB taxonomy): Bacteria > Pseudomonadota > Gammaproteobacteria > Burkholderiales > Burkholderiaceae_C > Ramlibacter > Ramlibacter pallidus. Next base: position 259,934 of record NZ_JADDIV010000002.1, on the reverse strand, counting down.
CGCGCGCTGCCGCGTGCCGCTGCAGCAGGCGGGTCCATAGGGTGTACGCCAGCAGCGTGGCGAGCAGGGCGAGGTAGGCCACGCCCGCCCACGCGGGCCAGCGCGCCGCGGCCAGCTGGGAGGCGACGGCTTGCGGGCTTTCCATCCACGCGGCGAGGGCGAAGAAGGGCAGGATGGGGAACAGGCTGCTCCACGCGATGAAGGGCAGCGCGTCGTAGGCGCCGAACGCGGCGGCGCGCCGCGCCACCAGGTTCGACACGGCCCACATGAACGCGGCGCCGAGCGTGAGCGCGAAGCCCGCCAGCGTCATGTCGGCCGGGCCGGCGCCATGCGCGCTGCCGATCACCAGCAGCCCGGCGAGTGCCACGGCCAGCCCGCCCCATTGCCAGGCGGTGGCGCGCTCGCCGAGCAAGGGCGCGGCCAGGAGGAGGGTGAAGAAGGCCTGGGTCTGCATGACCACCGACGCCATGCCGGCCGGCATGCCGAGCTTGATGCCCAGGAACAGGAAGCCGAACTGCCCCAGCCCCTGCGCGAGGCCGTACGCCGCGATGAAGCGCCACGGCAGCCGGGGGCGTGCCAGGAACAGCAGGAAGGGCAGGGAGGCGGCCGCGAAGCGCAGCGCGCCCAGCAGCATGGGGCTGAAGTCCTGCAGGGCCACCTTCATCACGACGAAGTTCAGGCCCCAGATCACGACCACGCCGGCCGCACCCAGCCAGTCGCCGGTGCTCAGGGGACGCACGCCGGAACTCATCGTGCGGTCACCGGCTTTCCCTGGGCCGCGCGCGCGGCGACGAAGGCCTCGAACGCCTGGGCACTGGTCTTCGTGGGCATGTAGCCGAAATCCTCCTTCAACGCGGTGTTCAGCAGCACCGGACGATAGCGCAGGAAACCGAGTTGTTCGGGGCCGTAGCGGGTCAGGCGCAGCGCCTTGCCCACCGCCAGGCCGGCGCGCAGGAGTGCGGCGGGCAAGGCCAGCAGAGGCTTGCCCAGGCGCGCCGCGATCTCGGGCAGCGTGAGCGCGCCGTCCCCGGCCAGGTTGAAGCAGCCGCCGCGGCGGGTGCGGAGCGCGTGCAGGATCGCGCCCGCCACGTCTTCGTCCCAGGCGAAGACGAACGGGCTGTCGCTGCCGCGCACGGCCAGCAGGCGGGGCCTCTCGAACAGCGCGGTGATCTGGTTGTCCACCCGCTCGCCGAGGATGGTGCCGATGCGCAGCACGGTCTGCAGCAACCGCGGATGGCGCGCGCGGTACTCCGCCAGCATCTCCTCCACCAGCCGCTTGTGGTGCGAATAGGCGAACGCTTCGTTGCCACGCAGCGCATCCGACTCGCGCAGCCAGGCGGGGTTGTCGGCGTGGTAGCCGTAGGCCGCGCCGCTGGAGCTCACGACGATCTGCGTGACGTCCGCCGCCACGCAGGCTTCGAGAACGTTGCGGGTGCCGCGCACGTCGACGTCGTACGCCAGTTCGCGGCCGAGTCGCGGATCGGGGGTGACGATGGACGCCAGGTGGACCACGGTGTCGATGCGATGGGTCACGAGCGTTTGGGCGAGCGCCGCGTCCCGCACGTCCTGCACGAGATAAGTCACGCCGCTGTGGCGGCGCTCCGAAGGGACCGCACGGACATCGGTGGCAACGACCGTCTCGATGCCCGGCTCGCGTGCGAGCGCCTCCAGGAGGCCGCGTCCGAGGAAGCCATCGGCACCCGTGACCAGCACGCGCCGCCCGGAGCCGGCGTCCGTCATGCGGCCTCCGCCGCCGGGGCGGGAGCACCGTCGGCGGGCTTGCGTGCCCACCAGCTGGCCAGCGCCAGGCCCGCGATGATGTCCCAGAAACCCCAGACGCCGGCCACGACGGCCATGCCGCCGAGACCGCCGAAGAAGCTGAAGATCAGCACGAGCCCCAGGCCCGCGTTGCGGATCCCGACCTCGATGGCTACCGCGCGCCGGTCGTAGTCGCTCAGGCCGCTGACGCGCGCGCACAGCCAGCCGGTGCCGAAGGCGAGCGCGTCGTGCAGGGCGACCGCCACCAGCACCAGGCCGACGTAGTCGAGGAAGTAGCGCCAGTTGCCGGCCACCGCGCCGACGATGAAGCCGACCAGGCACACGAAGCTCAGGATGCGCGCCGGCTTGCGGATGCGCAGCGTGAACCGCGGCAGCTTCTCGGCACAGGCGACGCCGAGCACGAACGGCACGGCGATGATGGCGACGATGTGCCCGCCCATTTCCAGCGGGTCGAGCGCGATCGAGCGCAGCAGCGGAGCCGCCGTCGGGTGCAGGGCGCCCCAGAAGGCGAAGTTCAGCGGCATCAGCACGATGGCCAGCGCGTTCGAGAACGCCGTCATCGAGACCGACAAGGCCACATTCCCGCGGGCGCGGTGCGTGAGGATGTTGCTCACGTTGCCGGGCGGGCAGCACGCCACCAGGATCATGCCCAGGGCGATGCTGGGCTCCGGCTGCAGCAGCAGGGTGAGGACGAAGGTCACCGCCGGCAGCACCAGGAACTGCGCCGCCACGCCGACCGCCATCGCGCCCGGCATCCGCATCACGCGGCGGAAGTCGGCCAGCCGCGTGTCGAGCGCGATGCCGAACATCAGGAAGGCCAGCACGACGTTCAGCACGACCAGCGAAGCCGGGTTGAAGTTCAGGCGGATCTCGTCGACGGGCAGCATGGACGCTCCTTGCGGTTCAGGCCAGTCCGGCGGCGGCCTGCCGCACGGCTTCGCGGTAGGTGTCCTTGTGGACGTAGTAGGCCATCCGCTCCAGCTTCAGGTAGCGGTAGCCGCCGCTCAGGTCGGGCGGCGGACCGGCCTTGGCCTGCCGCAGCGCGTCGGCCCTGGGCGAGCCTTCCGCCGCGGCCTTGAAGAAGCGCGCCACCAGTTCGCCCTGCTCGTAGCGGCCCTGCCACCCGATGCCGCTCGCCTCGATCATGCCCATCACGGCCAGGTTGTCGTGGCGGCGCGGGAAGATGTTCAGGTACAGGCGCGGCGCCATGCCTTCCCAGTCCAGCAGGCGCGCGTCGATGAAGGGGTAGTGCAGCTTGTAGCCGGTGGCGCACAGCACCAGGTCGTAGTCGCGCGCGCTGCCGTCCTTGAAGTGCACGGTGCGGCCTTCGAAGCGCGCGATGTCCGGCCGCACGGCGATGTCGCCATGGCCGATGTGGTGCAGCACCAGGGAGTTCACGACCGGGTGCGACTCGTACATGCGGTAGTCCGGCTTGGGGAAGCCGAAGCGCACCGGGTCGCCGGTGAACCACTGCAGCACCTTCGCGTCGATGCGCTGCTTCAGCCAGGCCGGCAGCCTGAGCTTGCCGCCCAGCGTGTCGGCCGGCTTGCCGAACACGTACTTGGGCACGAAGTAGTAGCCCCGCCGCACGGAGAGGTCCACGCTGCGGGCGTAGTGCACCGCGTCCACGGCGATGTCGCAACCGGAGTTGCCCGCGCCCACCACCAGCACGCGCTTGCCGGTGAACAGCTGCGGGTGCTTGTAGGCGGCGGTGTGCAGCAGCTCGCCGTCGAAGCGGCCGTCGAATTCCGGCAGGCTCGGCTCGGCGAGCGTGCCATTGGCGATCACCACGCCACCGAACACTTCGCTGTGGGTCGCCCCGTCGGCGCCGGTCCAGGTCACGCGCCACGGCGGCGCCGCGCTCTCGTCGAGCGGCTCCACCTTCTGCACGCGCGCGCCGAAGCGGAAGTGGCGGCGCAGGTCGAAGTGGTCGGCGAAGGCGGTGAAGTAGTCGCGCAGTTCGCGGTGGCTCGGATAGTCGGCCACCGTCCCGCCCATCGGGAACTCGGCAAACTCGGTCGTGCGCTTGCTCGAGATCAGGTGGGCGGAGTGGTAGACCGTGCTGCGCGGGTTGTCGATGTTCCACAGCCCGCCCACGTCGGTGTGCGCCTCGAAGCCCTGGAAGGCCAGGCCCGCCTTCTGCAGGTTGCGCGCGGCCGCCAGGCCGCTGGGGCCCGCGCCGATGAGGGCGATGGGCCGGGGGGTCTCCGTGGTCATCTTGTCGGGTCGTTCCTGCATGCGGCCGCCGGGGTCGGCGTGCCGCGGCGCAGCTTAGCCGCGGTGCGGCAGAATCCCGGAACTATTTGCCTTCCCGTCTCGGTTTCCGAGATCCGCATGCCCCACGCCACCGCCTCTTCCCCCAGCCTGCGCGTGCTGGAACTGCTGGAGACCGCTGCCCGCCACGGGGCGCCGTTCAGCCTGGCCGACGCCGTGTCCATGACGGGCTGGCCCAAGCCGAGCGTGCACCGCATGCTGGGACAGCTGGAAGACGGCGGCTGGCTGGTGCGCGGCGCCGACGGCCGGCGCTACACGCTCACCGCACGCCTGCTGGCGCTGGCCGAATCCACGCTGGCCGCGAGCAGCCAGCACGGCATCCGCCATGCCGTGCTGCGCCAGCTGGCCGCGGACATCGGCGAGAGCTGCAACCTCACCGCGCTGAGCGGCGCCGACGTCGTCTATCTCGATCGCGTGGAGAGCGCGTTCCCGCTGCGGATGGAGTTGCGGCCGGGGACGCGCGTGCCGCTGCACTGCTCCGCGAGCGGCAAGCTGTTCCTGGCCCACCTGCCGTCGCAGCGTCGCAAGGCGCTGCTCGATGCGCTGCCGCTCGTGGCGCACACGCCGCACACCATCACGCGTCGCAAGGCGCTGGACCAGGAGCTGGAGCGGATCCGCCGCGAGGGCCATGCGGTGGATGCGCAGGAGTTCGTGCAGGGATTGGTGTGCGTCGCGGTGCCGGTGCAATCGCCGGGACGCAAGGACGTCCGCTGCGCTGTGGCCCTGCAGGCCCCGGCGGCGCGCATGCCGCTGGAGAAGGCGCTCCTGCATGTCGCGCGGCTGGCGGAGGCCGCGCGGGCGGTGGCGCGGACCCTGTGAGTCGCGCGGCTGCGACGAAAGGCTGAGGCCCGGTTCCGACTTCCGGCCCATGCGCGATGCGGAGGACGCGCCGGATACTGGCCGCGCCCCAGGTCACCCTGGCGCGCACCGCCAACGCATCGCAAAGGAAGTCCATGTTGCCCGTCACCCCGGTTCCCCGCATCGCCTGCGCTTTCCTGATCGCCTGCACCACCGCGATGGCCTCCGCCCAGGTCGTCATCGGCGGTCCGCTCAACAAGTACGAGGAGCTCGCCCCTGCCTTCCGGTCGCTGCCGGACAAGGGCGATGTCGGCAAGCTGCGCGACGCCCTGCGCGCCGCCGGCGACCTCACCCTGAACCGCACGGTGCTGGTGATCGGCGCCGCGGACCAGCCGCCGCAGACGGTGCACCTCACGGCCCGCGCGTTGAAGCTGGAGGGTTCGACCATCGTCACCAACGGCCACAAGCTGGTGATCCATGCGGAACAGGTCGTTGCCGATGGGGCCAGCAAGGTCGTCGCCGTCGCGGACGACGCGCCGCGCAAGCAGCCGCCCGGTCCCGCCGGCAGCAGGGCCCCCGACGGCCGCGGGGGCCGCGCCGCCGGCGAGGTCGAGCTGTACATGCTGAAGCCGGTGGAAGGCCGCCTCGTGCTGGACCTCGAAGGCCAGGACGGCCAGGACGGTGCCGATGGCGGCAAGGGTGCGGACGGTGCCGCCGGTGCCAAGGGGCGCAGCTCCAAGGTGAAGCACGGCTTTTGCAAGCGTGGCGCGAAGCCGGGCGGTCCCGGCGGCGACGGTGCACCCGGGGGGCACGGCGGAAACGGTGGCGACGGCGGCGCCGGCGGGCTGCTGAACGTGGTGTTCTACAACGCGCCGGTCCACGTCGATCGCCTCGTGTACGACGTGGACGCCGGTGCGCCGGGCCGCAAGGGCGAGGCGGGCGCGGGAGGCAAGGGCGGGCCCGGCGGGCCACGCGGCAGCAATCGCAGCCCGTGCTCCTGGAACAGCCCCGATCCGGGCAACGGCCCGAGGGGGCGGGACGCCAGTGCCGGCCAGTCTGGACAGGACGGCAAGGCAGGCGCGGCCGGCCGCTTCCAGGCCCAGCGGATCGACCTGCCGTCTCCGGGCTGAATGAAGGCGTGCGCTCCGGGCCGCAGCTTCCGCGACAGGCGAGAATCGCTGCGAAACCCGGAGCGCTGCATGCACGAACTGTCCGCCATCGAGATCAAGGCCTTCGTCCCGGCGAAGGACTATGCGCTGTCGAAGCGCTTCTATGCGGACCTCGGGTTCACGCAAAGATCCGAGGGCGGCGGCGTCGCCTATTTCGCCTGCGGCCCCTGCGCCTTCCTGCTGCAGGACTACTACCTCGCGGAATTCGCCGACAACTGCGTGATGCACCTGCTGGTGGCGGACGTGCATGCGTGGCAGCGGCACGTGGAGCAGGCCGACCTGGCCGGACGCTACGGCGCGAAGGTCACGCCCGTCACGGAGCAGCCGTGGGGCATCACGGAGTTCGTGGTCATCGACCCTGCGGGCGTGTGCTGGCACATCGGGCAGAACACGCCGGGCTTCCGGCCGGTGGGCCGGACGGGCTGATCAGCCGAACAGGAGGTGCGCCCGGCCGCCTGCGTCGCGCACCCACTCGCAGCCCACCTGCCAGACGTCGCGGATGCGCTCCGGCACCAGCACGTCGCCGACCGTGCCGAAGCGGGCGTCGCGGCCGGCGGCCAGCAGCAAGGCATCGTCGCCGTAGCGCAGGGCCAGGTTGACGTCGTGCAGCACGGCGACCACGCCCACGCCCTCTTCCTCGGCGAGTGCGCGCACACGCTGCAGCACTTCGTGCTGGTGGCGCAGGTCGAGCGCCGCGGTCGGTTCGTCCAGCAGCAGCCAGCGCGACGCGCCGGCGGGGTCGGGTTCCCAGACTTGCGCCAACGCGCGCGCCAGCTGCACGCGCGCCTTCTCGCCGCCCGAAAGCGTCGCGAAACTGCGGGATGCGAGTGCGGCGACGGAAGCGGCCGCGAGGGCCTCGGCGACGATCCGGTCCTCGTGCCGGCTCGGCTGCAGGCGGTGCGGATAGCGGCCCAGGCCACAGACTTCCGCCGCGGAGAAATCGAAGGCCACCGCGCTTTCCTGCAACATCACCGCACGCCGGCGCGCCAGCGCCTCGAGCGGCACCCCTTGCAGCGGAGCGCCATCGAGCAGCACCTCGCCCGCATCGGGCCGGCGCGCGCCCGACAGCAGCGACACCAGCGTGGACTTGCCCGCGCCGTTCGGCCCGACGATGCAGGTCAGCCTTCCAGGTCGCAGCGTGGCCGTGACGGGGGCCAGCAGCACGTTCGGGCCGGCGCGGACTTCGGCCTTGCGCAATGCGAGCGTCACGTGCGCTCCCGGAAGTGGCGCAGCAGCGCCAGGAACATGGGCACGCCGATGGCCGCGGTCAGCACGCCCAGGGGCAGTTCCGCCGGCGCGAGCACCGTGCGGGCCACGCCATCGGCGGCCAGCACGAGCGCGGCGCCCAGCAGCCCGGACGCGGGGATCACGATGCGGTGGTCGGGCCCCGCCACCAGCCGCACCCAATGCGGCGCGATCAGGCCGATGAAGCCGATGATGCCGGTGGTCGCGGTGACGGCGCCGACCGCCAGGGCCGTGGCGACGATGGCCAGGCGCTTGACGCGTTCCACCGGCACCCCGAGCAGCACCGCCTGTGCCTCGCCAAGGGCGATCGCATTCAGCGCGCGTGCCAGGCGGCAGCCGATGGTGGTGGCGAGCGCCACCACGGCGGCCACCAGCAGCACCGCGCTCCAGCGCGCGCCACCGAGGCTGCCCAGCAACCAGAACTGGATGTTGCGCAGCTGTTCGTCGGTGGCGAGGAAGTTGAGCAGCCCGAGGCCCGCGCCCGCGAGCGCGTTGACGGCCACGCCTGCCAGCAGCATCAGGGCAATGTGCGTGCCCGACCCACCCTGCGCCAGGGCGTAGACGGCCAGGGTCACGGCCAGCCCGCCGGCGAAGGCGGCCAGCACCAGCGTCCAGCTGCCCAGCGCGCGCGGGAGCTCGGGCCACCAGACGCTGCCCAGGACGATGACGGTGCCGGCGGCCAGTGCGGCGCCGCTGCTGATGCCGATCAGGCCCGGATCGACCAGCGGATTGCGGAACAGTCCCTGCATCAGCGCGCCCGCGATGCCGAGGCCCACGCCGGCCCCGACGCCCAGCAGCAGTCGCGGCAGGCGGATGTGGAGGAAGACGGTGCGCTCCTGCGAGGGCTGGCCGGCGCCCGTGGCGGCATCCGCCAGGACCTGCAGCAGCTGCAGGGGCGAGATCGTGAACGCGCCGCGCGCGCTGCCCCAGGCGAAAGCCGCCAGGACCAGCGCCGCACCGAGCACGAGCACGGTGCGCGGCGGCAGCCGGTGCACCGTGCCGTTCACGCGCGGCGCCCCTGCCGCCGCACCGGTTCGGTCTCCGCGCCGGCGTTGGCCCACTGGATGAAGCGCAGCTGGTTGCCGTGCAGGTCCGGCACGCAGAACTCCCATGCGCCCCAGGCGCGCAGGGCCGGCGTGGGGGAGACCCAGGTGCGCGCGGCCGATGCGATGCGGGCGTGGCAATGGAAGATGCAGGTGGGCGCTTCCACGACGATGCAACAGTCCTGCGGCTCGGCCTCGGGCACCTGCCACAGCTGCAGGCGGGCGCCGCCGGCGATGCGCAGCACGGCGACGACGCCCGGCACCCGCTGTTCGACGACGAACCCGAGGACGCCTGCGTACCACGCCACGCTGGCGGCGAGGTCCGCGGTTTCCAGCACCGGCACCGGCAACTGCGGACAGAGCCTTGCGCGCGGGTTCATGCGATCCTCCGGTGGACCTCGCCGACGGCCTGCGGCAGGCGCGGGCCGAAGCCGAGGAGCAGCAGCGCGTCGAGGCTCACGAGCGCCTTGCGGGCGAACGCCGGCGTCAGCGCCAGCTCCGGGCGCGACCAGAACTTCTGCTCGCCGCCCTGCGCCTCGATGCCTTGCGTGGTGGTGAGGATCACGTCGGGCGCCGCCGCGGCCATCGCCTCCGCGGTCAGCGGCCGGTAGCCGTCGAAGCCGGCGATCGCGTTGGTGCCGCCGGCGAAGCCGATCAGGGCGTGGGCCGCCGTGTGGCCGCCGGCCACCTGCGGCGATGCGCCGTGCGACAGGATGAACAGCACGCGCGGCCGGGCACGGTTGCTGCGCGCCACCTCCGCCAGCGCCGCGTTCCACTCGCTGTCCAGCCGCTGCTGGAGCTCCCGCGCGCCGGCCTCGCGCGCGCAGGCGCGCCCCACGGCCTGCACCTTGCGCTGCACCTCGGCCCAGGTGTGGTCCGCGCGAACGCGTTCGACCTGCACGCCGGCGCTGCGCAGCTGGTCCAGCACCACCGGCGGCCCCGCCTCGGTGGTGGCGACCAGCGCATTCGGCCGCAGCGCCAGCACGCCTTCGGCGGACAGCTGCCGCATGTAGCCGACCTTGGCGGTGCGCTGCGCCGCTGGCGGATACAGGCTGGTGGTGTCGGTGCCGACGAGTTGCTCCTGCGCACCCAGCGCGTACACGACTTCCGTGATGGCGCCGCCGATGGTGACCAGGCGCGGCACGGCTTGCGCGCGCGCCAGCGGCAGTGCCGCCGCCGCCAGCAGGAAGGGCCGCCGCTTCATGCCGCGGCCTCCGCGTGCGCCTGCAGTCGCTGCACCAATGCGCGCCATTCCTGCCGTTCCGGCACGCCCGGCTTGCGCGCGCCGAAGAACATGGCCATGAGCCCGCCGTCCTGGTCGAAGGCTTCCACGGAGGTGACCACGCCGTCGCTCGTCGGTTTTTCCACCACCCAGGCCTGCGCGATCGCATCCTCGCGCAGGTGCAGGTTGAAGCCCTCATCCAGCACGTTGAGCCAGGAGATCCCGCGGATGTCCATGGGCACGACGTTCTTCACCGGCCCGGTGTGGATCTGGATGCAGCCAGGGCTGCCGACGAACACCATGATCGGCGTGCCGTCGAAAGCCGCTTCCTGCAGCAGCGTGCGCACCGTGGCCGGCGGCAGCCGCCGCGCGAACCGTCCTTCGACCAGGCGGAAGCTCTGCTGCCGCTCCACGTCGTGCTTGCGCAGCAGCCCGAAGAACTGGTGCGTGTCCGTCATCGTGGCCCAGTCGGCCGTGAGCGCCGCGGCGTCGAAGAAGGCGTCGGGGCGCGGCCGCCCGGGCACCGCTTCCGCCTCGAACGCGGGGGCCAGCGTGGGGGCGCCGAAGTCCGCCGCCACCGCGCGGAACCGCTCGCGGTCGCTGCCCTCCCGCGCGAACACCTTGTGCGCCGCGCAGCCGTGCCGGTCGAAGAACTGCAGGCTCAGCGACGGCGGGTTGACGGCGTTCGCCGCCGCTTCCGTGACGGCGAAGCCCGCGTGCCAGCGGTCGAGGAACAGGCGCAGGTCGATCTGCTCGCCGAGCGCCAGGCCCACGTGCCCGCTGGCCGAGAGCTTGGTGTAGACGCCCGTCTTCTCGTGCACGGTCGATGCGTTGCGGGTGAGGGCGAGCAGCGGTCCGCAGGCTTCCAGCGCCTGCAGCAGCGCGATCCATGGGCCGCGCAGCGGCAGCGCCTTGAGCGCCATCGCGTGGTCGCCGGCATGGGCGGCGATGGCTTCGCCTTCGCTCACGCCGCAGGCGGCGGCGGCTTCCTTGTGCCGCAGGCCCTGGGCGCGCGCGGCGGCGAAGCGGTCGCGGAGTTGGCTGGGTGGCATGGGGCTCTCCTTCAGAAATCGGTGACGATGGACACGCGGAAGCTGCGACCGGGCTGGGTGAACGCGTCGCGCACCGGCGAGGTGGCGGCGACGCCGCGCACGTCCGACCATTCCCAGTACTTGCGGTCGGTGAGGTTGTGGATCCCAGCCGTGATGCGCGTGCCGGGCCGCACGCGCCACTGGCCACTGAGGTCGAATGTGGTCGCGGAGGGCGTGGCGAACTGCTGCGCCGGCGGCGCGATCGCCGAGGCGCTGTCGATGTCGTCGGCCTTCTTGGCCGCGCGGTGGGTCGCGTCCAGCCGCAGGGCCCACGGGCCCGCGTCGAACTTGAGGCCCGCCGCCAGGCGCGCCGGGTTGACCGAGTTGACCGGCCGGTCCGTCAGGAGATCGCGTCCGCGCGCCACGCCGAAAGCGAACGGCGTCGACCAGACGCCGCCGGCGTAGCGGCCCCAGCGCATGTCGCCCTTCACCTCCAAGCCCGAGATGCGCACCTTGCCGATGTTCACCGTCTGGAACACGATGGGATGGCCGGGCGCGCCGGTACCGGAGACCTGCCGGAACTCCTCGATGAAGTCCGAATAGCGGCCGGTGAACACGGCCGCGTCGAGCGTCAGCCGGTCCATGCGGCCGCGCGCGCCGAGCTCGAACGTGCGGCTCTTTTCCGGGCGCAGGTTCGGGTTGGGAATGCTCTTGTAGTTGGCGAGGAAATTCTCGAAGAACGCGTTCACCTGGCCGGCGTTGGGCGCCTTGAAGCCGTGCGCATAGTGGCCGAACACGCTCCACACCGGCGTGGCCTGGAACAGCACGCCGAACTTGGGCGACACCGAGGTGCCCGAGGTGGAAGCCGCGGGCGTGGTCGCGGGCGGCGAGAAGCCTTCCTGAGACGCATCGAGCGTGAAGCGGTCCACGCGCAGTCCGGGCGTGAGGGTCCAGGCGCCGCCCATGATCTCGTCCTGCAGGAACATCGCGCTGCTCGCCTCGCGCGTGTCGGGAAAGCGCTTGAGCGGAAAGGTCTCGCCGGCGGCGGGCGTCAGGCCGGTCTGCAGCGTGCGAATGTCGGAGCGCACGTGTTCCGCACCATAGGTGAAGCGGTGCGCCCAGCCGCCGGGCAGCCGCAGCGTGCGCGTGGCCTGCAGGTAACCCTGCAGCGTGCGTTCGCGGTACGTCGTGTCGCGGACGCGGTCGGCCGCCGTGTTGCGGTCCTCGAAGCTGTACTCGCGCGCATCGGTCGACTGCCAGCTGAGGACCGCCTGCACGTCGTCGGCGATGGGCGCGCCGAGCTGCCAGCGGCCGTCCCAGGTGATGCGGTGGCGCTCCTGGCGCGTGAAGGCGTTGGCGGCGACGGTCGACGTGGCGCCGAGCGGCGGCCGCGCGATGTTGGACAGCAGCAGGTAGTCGGCCTTCTTCTCCACGTGCTCCAGCGTCAGCGCGTGGCGCTGGCCGCCGCCGGGGGTGAACACCAGCTTGCCGAGCAAGGCGCGGCTGCCGGCGTCCTCCGGGTTGGGCGTGGTGCGGTCGACGTTGGCGGCGTCGTTGGTGCCCTGGTTGTCCAGCGCATGCGCGCCGGTCCACGCGCCGCCCAGCAGCCACTGCGTCGTGTCGTTGAAGCGGCCGGCCACCGTGGCGCCGACGCGCTTGCCGTCGTCGTCGCTGTCGTAGCCGATGCTGGCGCTGCCGCCGACGGCCTTGCCGGGCGCGAGGAAGGCCGCGGGGTCGGCGGTGACGAAGTTGACGACGCCGCCCAGGCCGTCCGATCCGTAGAGGGCGGACGCGGCGCCGCGCACCACTTCCACACGCTGCACCAGGCCGATGTCGAGGTAGTCGCGGCCGAAAGCGTTGGCGCTGAAGACGTAGCTGCGCGGCTGCCGGATGCCGTCGGAGAGGATCAGCACGCGGTTGCCGTCGAGGCCGCGGATGTTGAAGCCGGCGTTGCGGTCGCGGCCGAAGGCGGGTTGGCCGGCGAGCGTGAAGCGCGCGGGCGCCCGCTGCACGCTGACGTTCGGCAGCTCGCGCGCGAGGTCGCGGATGTCGTGGATCTGCCGCTCCTCCAGCTGCTGGCGCTCGATGACGTCGACGCTGGCCGGCAGGTCGTCGGCGAGCTGCTCGGCACGCGAACCGCTGATCACCATGGGGCGCAGGGTGCCGGCCGCTTCGGCGGTCGTCGTCGGTTGGGGAAAGGCGGAGGTCGCGGCGCAGGCGGCCGCGGCGGCAGCGGCCGCACGAAGGGTGAAAAACGAAGGAGGAAGCAGGGATCTCACGAGGTCAGCCTGGGGCGGGTTGATGGACAACCGCTGGCTGACTGGCGCGGGGAGGCGCTAGGGTTCGCTCGCGATGGGGGAAAGCAGGAACGCGACTCTAATGCGAATCATTCTTATTTGGAAGAGGGCGCACGACGAACGGCCGGGCCATGAAAAAAGCCCGCGGCTTGCACCGCGGGCTTTCGTTCGCTTGAAGCGGAAGCTTCGCGCGGCGCACGTTAGATACCCGTTGGCTTGGTCCAAGAAAGATGGGTCCATAGGTGGTTCGTCCTGTCGGACTCACACCATGGCTTGGCCGAACGTCGAGACCACGCGAGTTCGCGAGCGGGGTCGAGTACATTGCCGAGCTCAACTGCCCCATTAGGAGAGCATCGTTGGCCCACATCACAGAATTTCGAGTCGACGGTCTTCTTGGTCGAACGGAACCCATTCACTTCAATTTGGAGAGGGACGTCAATGTGTTCTTCGGCGAGAACGGGAGCGGAAAGACTACGCTCTTAAGAATTCTCGATGCGGCGATGAACATCGATGCGGCAGCTATTGCCAAGCTTCCTGTCGCCCGAGCTGAGGTGCACATCTTCTCGCTGTCCGAAGATCAAACAGTCAAGTACGTTTGGGATCGGAAGAAAAAGGCTGGAGTACCTGAAGACGAACAACTTGCCTTAATCGATCCGCTTTCCCTGGGAGCCACAGACCGGATGCGTTGGGCCAAACTTCGGCAGGCCGAGACGCCTGCTTGGCGCCGATTCCCCGAACGGAAGCCGGACAGTAAGCCTTTGACGAGGTGGGCACACTCGTTCCTGCCGACCACGCGCTTATACGTAGGCGACAGCAGCCAGGCCCTAGCGAACAACAGGCTGTCGGACGATCAGCTCGATGCAGTTTTCACCGAGTCCCTTAATCGGGCATGGCTCCTGTTCAACACCAGAACGGTACGCGAAGTCAACGCGATTCAGGAGGACGGGCTCCGTGCCGTCCTCTACTCTGCACTGTCTTCGAAGCGCGACAAGGTCGCAGATCCAGATGTTGATCCTGATGACGTGTATGTACGGGTTCGGCGATTCTTAGAGCGGCAAGCAGCGGCTGGCTCGCGAATGCTTGGGTCTCGAGAAAAGTTTCGGGAGCGATATAAAACAGATGAGGAATTGCGTCGGGTCGTGACCAACTTGGATAGAGTGGAGCGAAGTGTTGAAGCCGCCTTCGCGCCTACTGAACGCTTCCTTGCGACTATTCAGGGTCTATTCTCCCGTGGCAAAACGGTGAGTGCGCACGGGAATGAGCTCAGCGTGATTCTTGAAGATGGAAATCGGCTTTCTGTCGCGTCACTTTCTTCGGGTGAAAAGCATCTGCTGAAGCTGCTCTTAACAGCAATGAATGCATCAGAAAATTCCGTCATTATCGACGAACCAGAACTTTCCATGCACATCGATTGGCAGCGTGAGTTTGTTGGAACTGTTCATGCGCTTAACCCTAGCTGCCAGTTGATCATGGCGACACATTCACCGGAAATCATGGCCGAGCTCGATGATAAGAAGATTTTCAGAATATGAGCCGATTGACCTTTAGCAACGGGGCCTTTGCGCGAAAGCTACAAGTGTCTAATTCGAAGGTGTTCGCGTTTGTGGAAGGTGGTTTGGATCGACCGTTTGCCGACCGGCTGCTGCGCGCGGAGAGCAAGGGAGTTTGGCGATATCAGGTAATCGGGGCGAAGGAACTGCCAGGCGAAACAGGTGGCAAGCCCAGGCTGGTGAGACTGTACGCATGGCTAAGAAAGAAGGGCATGCTGCGATTCAATGCGTACAGCAAAGAGTCGGTCTGCATGATCTTTCTAGACAAGGATATCGACGATCTTACGCGTCGGGGACTGCGATCTGATCATGTGATCTATACAGAGTCATACGACTTGGAAGGGGACCTCTTCCTGAACGCCGATTTAGTCGCGGCCGTGTCGGATGCGTTAGGGATGACTCGAGAGCAAGCCGGCGCTTTCCTTGGACTTCCTTCAACCTGGATTCAGGCGCAGGTCGAACGTTGGGCAGACTGGGCGACGTTGTGCGTCATCTCGCAAGCTCGCCAAGTAAAGGTGGGTGCCTCGTTCGACCGCATGTCAGCGATCAACCCTGACATATTGGGGGCCACAGACGAAGCACAGCTAGGAGAGTTCAAAAGAAAGTTGAAGTCGGAACTCGGCTGCTCAGGGGTTCGCTTTAGCCGCATGTACGACCGGTACCGAAAGGAGATTCTCAAGTGTGGGTCCTCAGAGCAGCCGCTGCGGCTCTTTAAGGGCAAATGGCTCGCGCCAATCCTGGAGAAGGACGCAAGCCGGAGAATTGGGATCCCCGACATTAGCGTTCAGTTGGCTGGCCAGAAGGTTCTCACTGCACTGGTCGCACAGGTTGGGAATAGCCCAACATGCACATGTTGTTCGCGACGTCGGCGCCAACTGACGAGGCTCCTTGGCGATGTGTAGGTGAATTCGGCAAAAAAAAGCCCGCGGCTTGCACCGCGGGCTTTCGTGGGCTTGAAGCGGAAGCTTCAGGCGCCGGACCTTACATGTCCATGCCGCCCATGCCACCCATGCCGCCGGGCATGCCGCCGCCGGCCGGGGCTTCTTCCTTCGGCGCCTCGGCGACCATGGCTTCGGTCGTCAGCATCAGCGACGCGACGGACGCGGCGTTCTGCAGCGCGGTGCGCGTGACCTTCGTCGGGTCCAGGATGCCCATCTCGATCATGTCGCCGTAGGTGTCGTTGGCGGCGTTGAAGCCGTAGTTGCCCTTGCCGTTCAGCACGGCGTTGACCACCACGGACGGCTCGCCACCGGCGTTCGCCACGATCTCGCGCAGGGGCGCTTCGACGGCCTTCAGGACCAGCTTGATGCCGGCGTCCTGGTCCGCGTTGTCACCCTTGATCTCGCCGGCTTGCTGGCGAGCACGCAGCAGGGCCACGCCACCGCCGGCCACGATGCCTTCTTCCACGGCAGCGCGGGTGGCGTGCAGCGCGTCTTCCACGCGGGCCTTCTTTTCCTTCATTTCCACTTCGGTCGCGGCACCGACCTTGATCACCGCAACGCCGCCGGCCAGCTTGGCCACGCGCTCTTGCAGCTTCTCACGGTCGTAGTCGGACGTGGCTTCCTCGATCTGCACGCGGATCTGCTTGACGCGCGCTTCGATGTCGGCGGCGGCACCGGCTCCGTCGATGATCGTGGTGTTTTCCTTGCCCACTTCGATGCGCTTCGCCTGGCCCAGGTCGGCCAGCGAGACCTTCTCGAGCGTCAGGCCGACTTCTTCCGAAATCACCTTGCCGCCGGTCAGGATGGCGATGTCTTCCAGCATGGCCTTGCGGCGGTCGCCGAAGCCCGGCGCCTTGACGGCCACGACCTTCAGGATGCCGCGGATGGTGTTGACCACCAGGGTCGCCAGCGCTTCGCCTTCGACTTCTTCCGCGATGATCAGCAGCGGGCGGGAAGCCTTGGCGACCTGCTCCAGCACGGGCAGCAGGTCACGGATGCTGGACACCTTCTTGTCGTACAGCAGCACGAACGGGTTGTCGAGCAGCGCGGACTGCTTTTCCGGGTTGTTGATGAAGTAGGGCGACAGGTAGCCGCGGTCGAACTGCATGCCTTCGACAACGTCCAGCTCGTTCTGCAGGGACTTGCCGTCCTCGACGGTGATCACGCCTTCCTTGCCGACCTTGTCCATCGCTTCGGCAATGATGTCGCCGATGCTGGAGTCGCTGTTGGCGGAGATGGAGCCAACCTGCGCGATTTCCTTGGACGTGGTGGTGGGCTTGGAGGCCTTCTTCAGCTGCTCGGTCAGCTGGATCACGGCCTTGTCGATGCCGCGCTTGAGGTCCATCGGGTTCATGCCCGCGGCCACGTACTTCATGCCTTCGCGGATGATGGCCTGGGCCAGCACCGTGGCGGTGGTCGTGCCGTCGCCGGCGTTGTCGCTGGTCTTGGAAGCGACTTCCTTGACCATCTGGGCGCCCATGTTCTGGAGCTTGTCCTTCAGCTCGATTTCCTTGGCCACGGACACGCCGTCCTTGGTCACGGTGGGGGCGCCGAAGGAGCGCTCGAGCACCACGTTGCGGCCCTTCGGGCCCAGGGTCACCTTGACCGCGTTGGCCAGGATGTTCACGCCTTCGACCATGCGGGCGCGGGCGTCACCGCCGAAAACCACGTCTTTTGCTGCCATTGTTCGTTACCTCTTGAATGCGGGGAAAACTGGGGGAGGGGCGCCGCTCAGGCGACCTTCTTCAGGCCGGCGGCGGGGGCGCCTTCGACGACCGCGAACAGGTCGTCTTCCTTCATGACCAGCAGCTCGTCGCCATCGACCTTGACGGTCTGGCCGGAGTACTTGCCGAAGAGGACGCGGTCGCCGACCTTGACGTTCAGGGCGATCAGCTCACCCTTGTCCGACTTCCGGCCCGGGCCCACGGCCAGGATCTCGCCCTGGTCCGGCTTTTCGGCGGCGTTGTCCGGAATCACGATGCCGGAGGCCGTCTTGGTTTCTTGCTCGAGGCGCTTGACGATCACACGGTCGTGCAGGGGGCGAAGCTTCATTGCATCTCCTTCAATGGAATCAGGGGTGGTTGCCAAGGAGCACCAACCCGAAGTTGGCGCTCGTTAACTTATCGTGGAGGACGGGCAAGGCAGCTCGGCTGCTAGCACTCATCCCCAGCGAGTGCTAATGATAAGGGGTTTTGTGTCGGTTTCAAGCGGGGCGGGACGTAGTCGAGCGCCTACGCGTGCCGCGCACCTTGTCGGAGGCATGAAAAAGGCCGAGCCATCCGCAGATGGCTCGGCCGTTGCGGACTCGCCGGGCCGCAAGGTCAGCAGCGGCGCGCCGGCTCAGGGGCGCCGCACACGGTAGAACTTCAGCGCGTTGCGGAACATCACCTTGTCGCGGACGTGAACGCCGAAGGGCGCAAGGTATTCCTCCGCGATGGCGATCTGCGCCTCGAAGGTCCCGTGCAGCGTGATCACGGGCCAGTTGCTGCCCCAGACCAGGCGATCGGCGCCGAACGCCGTCATCAACACGTCGAAATGCCTCCGGTACGAAGCGAGGTCCGTGGGCGTCGGATAGACCACGTCGCCGGGCGCGTACATGTCGTAGAAGGAGGAGAACTTCATGTGCAGGTTCGGGCACACGTCGGCGAGGCGGCGGATCTCGAGCTCCCAGGTGGGATCCACCGGGGGCGGCCCCTTGGCGCCGCCCAGGTGGTCGATGATGATGCGCAGGTCGGGGACGGCCGTGCACAGCGCCTGCACCTGGTCCTTCGGGTTCTTCGCGCCGCGGCTGATGATGTCCAGCGTCATGCCGCGCCGCGCCAGGTCACGCAGGCTCGCGAGCTGCGCGGGGCTCAGCGTGATGCCTTCCGCCGGCCCGGTGAGGTAGCCCCGGATGCCCACGAAACGCCAGTCGTGCGAGAAGCGTTCCAGGTCGCGCGCGAAGGTCGGCGCGCCGATCTCCAGGTTGCCGACGAAGAAGGAGAAGAAGCGGTCGTGCCGGATGCGATCGAGGATCCACTGGTTGTCCTCGACGAGGCCGCTCGCCTCGACCACGCCGGCCGCCACCACGCCGTGCGGGATGGCCACCGCCTTGTACTCCGGCGGCAGCACGTCGCGGTAGATCGGCCCTTCCGCCGGCGTGGGCCACGGCACGCCGCCCGGCCGCGTGACCTGCCAGAAGTGGATGTGGGTGTCGACGATCGGCCGACGCCCGGGTGGGGCCATGCGTTCCGCATGCTCGACGGAGCCACGCAGCGCGCGGTCCTCGCTGCTCTCGTTCGCCCGGGCCGTGGGACTCCACGCCGCGATCAGCAGGGCCGCAGCTGCGGCCCAGAATGCCATCCGTTTTCCGGTTGCGTCTCTCATCTGCCTCTCCTGGTGGGTTGGGGATTGGTCTGACCAATTAAGGAAGTATCGCATTTGGCCTGACCAACGCGGGGTCACCCATGCGGGCAATCCCTGATGCCGGGCACCCGTTCGCACCCGCGGCGGGAGCTCGGCCGCGCGACGTATCATTCGGCACACTTCCAGCCCATCCCATGAGCGCCACGAAAGCCGCGGAACCCCGGCGCCTGTACCAGCAGATCGCCGACGACATCCGGGAGCTGATCGACAAGGGCTTGTTCCAGGCCGGCGACCGCCTGCCGCCGGAGCGCGACCTGGCCCAGCAGCTGGGCGTGTCGCGTCCTTCGCTGCGCGAAGCGCTGATCGCGCTGGACGTGCAAGGGCACGTGGAGATCCGGGGCGGCTCGGGCGTCTACGTGTCGCGGCCGCCGCAAGGCCCCGCGGCACGCAAGCGCACGCCGGCCCTCGGCGAAAGCCCGCGCGAGCTGATGCAGGCGCGGGCCGCGCTGGAGAGCGCGGTGGTCGTGATCGCCTGCGCGCACGGCACGCGCGAGCAGATCCGCAAGCTGGCCGAGATCATCGACGGCATGCGCGAGGAGATCGGGCACAACCGGGCGCCGATGGAGCTGGATCGCCGCTTCCACCTCACCTTGTGCGAGATGAGCGGCAACGCCGTGATGGGGCACCTGATCGCCGAGCTGTTCCACGAGCGGCACAGCCCGATCTCCGCCAAGCTCTCGTCGCGCTACGAGAACTCGCGCACCTGGAAGGCCGCGCTGAAGGAGCACGAGGCCATCCTGCGCGCGGTCGAGAGCCGCGACCCCATCGCGGCGCAGGCCGCCATGCTGTCGCACCTGCGCGCTTCCGAACTGCGCTGGGTCGGCGACTGAGGCCTGCGCGGCTCAGTACTTCCGGTTCGGGAATTCCTTCGCCGCGACTTCGGCGGGAAACACGCCTTCGATCGACTTGATCCAGCGGGGCAAGGGCTCCCCGGCCGCGGCCTTGGCGGCTGCTTCCATCAGCTGCGGTCCCAGCAGCGGATTGCACTCCACCGTCACGTTCATCTTGCCGGCCATCATCGCCTCGAAGGCGCCCTTGACCGCGTCGACGCCGATCACCAGGACGTCCTTGGCCGGCTTGAGGCCGCTCTCCTCGATGGCCTGGATCGCGCCGATCGCCATGTCGTCGTTGTGCGCGTAGACCACCTTGATGCGGCCCGGCTCGGCCTTGAGGAAGGCTTCCATCACCTCCTTGCCCTTGGCGCGGGTGAAGTCCGCCGTCTGCGAGCGGATGATCTTGTAGCGCGGGTGGCCCTTGAGCACTTCCTCGAAGCCCTTCTTGCGGTCGATGGCGGGGTCCGAGCCGACGGTGCCCTGCAGCTCCACGATGTTGACGTCCCCCTGCGTGGCCTTGGTGTGTTCGACCAGCCAGCGCGCGGCGCGGCGCCCCTCCTCCACGAAGTCGGAACCGACGAAGGTGGTCCACGTCGTCGGGTCCTTCACCACCACGTTGCGGCTTTCGAGGATCACGGGGATCTTCGCGGCCTTGGCCTCCCGCAGCACGGTGTCCCAGCCGGTGGTGACCAGCGGCGCGAGGATGATCACGTCCACCTTCTGGCTGATGAAGGAGCGGATGGCCTTGATCTGGTTCTCCTGCTTCTGCTGGGCATCGGAGAACTTCAGCTCGTGGCCCGCGGCCTTCGCCGCCGCCTTGATGGATTCGGTGTTCGCGGTGCGCCATTCGCTTTCGGCGCCGGTCTGCGCGAATCCGATGACGAGCTTCTTGCGCGGGGCCTGCGCCCGGGACGGCGTGCTCCAGGCCAGCACGAGGCCGGCGCAAGCCAGGGCGGTCGTGAACTTGCGTCGCTGCATGACTTTCATTCCGATGTCTCCAGTTGATGTCGTGGACGGCCAGCACTCGGTTCGAGGGCGCCGCCCGGTGCTGCGACGGGCGGGCCGGCATGCCTATCCGGGGTACCAGACGACGCGCGGGTCGTCCGGCGCGCGCTGGTACGACCATGCGGACTCCACCAGGCGGGCCATGTCGTAGCGGGGCCGCCAGCCGAGCAGGAACTTCGCCTTGCTGTTGTCCAGCCAGGTCGAGCGGTAGACGGTGGGCACCGGCACGGCCGGCAGGCCGCGGGTGCGCGCCAGGTACGCGGCCAGCGCGCCGTAGTCGACGGGTTCGTCCATGCACACGTGCAGCAGTTGCTGGCGTGCGCGGGGCGCATCCACGGCGAGGAGCAGCGCATCCACGAGGTCGTCGACGTGCACGAAGTTGCGCTGGACCGGGCGCCCCTCCGGATCCAGCATCACGGGCACCGCGCCGTTGCGGACGTATTCGCGCGCGCGTTCCGGGCCGACGAGTTCGTGCCAGCGCGGTCCGCCGAAGACGTCCTCCCCGAAGGACAGCGTGTAGCGGAAATCGTCCTTCTCCATGATCCACGGCGCGCGCAGGCAGCAGCCGTTGAGCCCGTACTGCACCTGGTATTGCTGCAGCATCACCTCCTCGAGCACCTTCGACAGCGCGTAGCACCCGGGGTAGGCGCTGTGCGGCTGCGTCTCGACGACGGGGACCGGATGGGCGTAATGGAAGTGGCCGACGGCGGCGTCGCCGCCCACGAGCAGGAACTGCCGCAGCGCGGGGCTCGCCCGGCACGCCTCCAGCAGCCAGAACATGCCCTTGACCGCGACGTCCATGACCTCGTCGGGCGTCTCCTTGCTGGTCGCCAGGTGCAGCACGTGGGTGGCGCCCTCGACCGCGCGCCGCACGTCGTCGCGCTGCCGGATCGAGCCGTGCACGGTCTCGACGCGCGGGTGCGGGGCGAGCGTGCGCTTGTGGCACAGCGCCCGGATGCGGAAGCCGTCGAACCGCGGGTCGGCCAGCATCCGGTCGACGAACGTGCGTCCGACCTTTCCGGTCGCGCCGGTCACCAGGAGGACGCCGGAGGACCGCGGCGCCGTCACGGGCAGCAACGGCGGGCGCCGCCGTGGGGTAGCTTCGGGTTCATCGTGCGGGCCGTGCCTTGAAATTGGTCAGGCCAATACTGTACTTCTGTTTATTGGCCTGACCAAGAGGGCCGACCGGTCGGGGCGGCCGCGTCTTGGCACCGGCGCCCGTGTCATACATTCGTTTTCGCTGATGAAAAGGTCGCGATCTTCGTGACAAAGTGTGTGCCGCTCCGGTCACACGCCGGCGCTTCCCCGAGGACGAACCCGCTCCCCGCTGCTAGCCTCGACAGTGAGCCCCCGCGCACGCATGCGGGGGCTGCATCGGCGTCGCCGGGGAGAAATCAGTCATGAACGAAATGCATGCCGCCGGCGCCTGGGGACGGGGCAGCATCCGCCTGCGCCTCGCGCTGGCCTTCACCGCCCTCATCCTGCTGCTGGCCGCCACGGCCGCCGTCGGCGCCTGGCGCCTGGCGCAGCAAAGCGCCGTCGTCAACGACCTGGCGCAGGTGCACCTGCGGCTGGAGCGCGTGGTGGGCAACTGGCTGTCCAATACGCGGGCGAACGCGGTCCGCGCCGTGGTGCTGACGCGGTCGGACGACCCGGACCTCAAGCGGATGCTGACGCCGGCGATGGAGGCGACGACCAAGCGCATCTCCACCCTGCAGCAGGAGGTGGAGAGCCTGCTCGACACGCCGAGGGCCAAGGAACTGTTCGCCGAAGTCGGCGCGCGCCGCGCGGCCTACCTCGCTTCGCGCAAGAAGGTGCTGGAACTCAAGCAGGCGGACCCCGAGGCGGCGATGCGCATGATGGACGCCGAGATGGTGCCGGCCATCGACCGCTACGTCGATTCGATCCAGGCGATGTCCGATCACTTCAGCGCTGAAGTCGGCCGCAGTGCCGGGGACGCGACCGCAAGCGCGCAGCAGGGGCGCAACCTGCTCATCGCCTTGAGCATCGGCGGCCTCGTGCTGGCGCTGCTGGCCGCCACCCTGATCACGCGTTCGATCTCGCGCTCGGTCAACGAGGCGGTGGGCGCGGCGCGCCGCATCGCGGACGGCGACCTCTCGGTGCGGGTGCACAGCGACGCGCGCGACGAGATGGGCCAGTTGCTGCGCGCGCTCGGCGAGATGACCGACCGCCTGCGCTCGCTGGTGAGCGACGTGGCGGAAGGCGCGCGCACGGTCGCCGACACCAGCTCGCAGATCGCGCAGGGCAACCAGGACCTGTCGCAGCGCACCGAGGAGCAGGCCAGCACGCTGGAGGAAACGGCGAGCTCCATGGAGGAACTCACGTCCACCGTGACGATGAACGCGGACAACGCGCGGCAGGCCAAGCAGGTGGCGACCACCGCCGCCGGCGAGGCGCGCGCGGGCGGTGCCGCGATGGGCCGCGTGGTGCACACGATGGAAGGCATCCAGCAGTCCTCGCGCAAGATCGCCGAGATCATCGGCGTGATCGACGGCATCGCGTTCCAGACCAACATCCTGGCGCTGAACGCCGCCGTGGAAGCGGCACGCGCGGGCGACCAGGGCCGGGGCTTCGCCGTGGTGGCCGCCGAGGTGCGCAGCCTGGCCCAGCGCAGCGCGCAAGCGGCCAAGGAGATCAAGTCGCTGATCGGCGACTCGGTGCAGCAGGTGGAAGCGGGCACCACGCAGGTGGCGGAAGCCGGCAGCAAGATGGGGGACATCGTGCGTTCGGTCGAGGAAGTGAGCGCGCTGATCGCCGAGATCGCCGCGGCTTCCCAGGAGCAGAGCGGCGGCATCGAGCAGGTGAACACCGCCGTGACCCAGATGGACCAGGTGGTGCAGCAGAACGCCTCGCTGGTGGAGGAGGCGGCCGCCGCGACCGAGTCGATGAAGGGCCAGGCGGTCGCCCTGCTGCGCAGCGTGTCGCGCTTCCGGCTGGGCGACGATGCGCCCGCGCCGGAACCGGTGGCGGCCGCGCCTGTGCGCACGGCCCCCGTCCCCCTGCGCGCCCAGCGGCAGCCGCCGGCGCCGGCCCTGCCGGCCTGGAGCCGGCCGGCCGCCGCACGGCCCGGCAGCGGCGAGTGGCAGGAGTTCTGAGCGTCAGAACAGGTAGGTGGCGGTGGCGACGACGTTGCGGCGCGCACCGTACCAGCAGTCGCCGCGCGACAGGCAGGTGCTGGCGTAGACCTTGTCGGCCAGGTTGGTGACGTTCAGCGCATAGCGCCAGTTGCCGGTGTCGTAGGCGAGCAGCAGGTCGGCCAGCGTCACCGCCGGCGTCTCCGGCGCCGCGCCGTCGCGGAAAGCGCTGAAGTGGCGCAGCCCCGCGCCGACCGAGAAGCCGGGCCTGCCGGCGATCGCGAAGCGGTACTTGGCCCAGACCGCCGCCTGGTGGCGCGGCAGCTGCTCCAGGGCGGGGTCGATGTCGGTGTAGTTGTAGTGCGCGAGGACGTCGACGCTGCGCGTCACGCGGCCCTTGAACTCCAGCTCCAGCCCGCGCGTCTTCGTGCGGCCCGACTGCAGGCTGTTGAGCGGGTTCGACGGGTCCGGGACGCGCTGGTTGGTCTCCTGCAGGTCGTACACGGCGGCGCCGAACGTCGTGTCGCCGCCCGGCGGCTCGTACTTCACGCCGGCTTCCCATTGCTTGCCGCGCAGGGGGCGGAACCGTTCGTTGGAGAAGTTCAGGCCGGCCACCGGCGTGAACGATTCGCTGTAGCTCACATAGGGCGAAACGCCGTTGGGCGCGGCGTAGAGCACGCCGAAGCGCTTGGTCGTCGCGCGCGTGTCCTCGTCGGGGCTGCCTTCCAGCGTGTTGGTGGCGCGGTCGTGGCGCAGGCCGGCGACCACCACCCAGGAGCCGAGGCGCAGCTGGTCCTGCAGGTAGAAGCCGGCCTGGCGCAGCGTCGAGCGCGGGTCCGCCGTCTGCGGGCCGGGTGTGTAGCCGGTGTAGACCGGGGCGTAGGCGTCGATCAGCGGCACCGAGCCGCCGGCATACACCGGGAAGTCGAAGAACGAGCGCGTCTCCTTGGTGTAGCGCAGCGCGTCGACGCCGGCCAGCAGCTTGTGCTTCACGCTGCCGGTGGTGAAGTCGGCCTCCACGTGCTGGTCCGCCGACAGCATGCGCGCGGTCGTGCTGGTGGCGTCGGCGAAGCGGCCGAACAGACGCTTGTTCACCGGGTCACCGGCCCAGGTGCCCGGCGCGAGGAAGGAGTCGCCGTACAGGGTGAAGTAGTCGACCTCGTTGCGCGAATAGCGCACGTTCTGGCGCAAGGCCAGCGCGCCGTGGAAGCGGTGTTCGAACAGCCAGCCGAAGGAGGCGCGCTCCGAATCGTAGCGGTCGAAGCCCGGTTCGCCGATGAAGCGGCTGGTGGGCAGGCGGCCGTTCGGGTTGGGCAGCAGCACGCCTTCCCAGGGGAAGAACTGCGCGGTCGATCCGCTCTGGTCCCTCTGCCAGTGTCCCAGCAGCGTCAGCGAGGTGGCGCCGCTCGGACGCCAGGTGAGCGATGGCGCGAGCAGGGCGCGGTCGTCCGGCACGTGGTCGACCTGCGTGTCCGCGTTGCGTCCGACGGCGACCAGCCGGTAGAGCCACTTTCCTTCCGCGTCCAGCGGGCCCGTCAGGTCCAGCTGCACCTGCTTGCGGCCCCAGCTGCCCAGCTGCACGCCGACCTCGCCCTGGCGCACGGGCTGCGGTCGCTTGCTGACCATGTTGACCACGCCGCCGGTGCTGCCCTGGCCGAACAGCATGGAGGCGGGACCGCGCAGGACCTCGACGCGCTCCAGCGTGAAGAGCTCGGTGCGCGTGTTGCTGGTGTACCAGTCGAACAGGCGGCGCAGGCCGTCCTGGTACTCCGTCGGCTCGCTGCCGCGGATGCGCGAGGAATCGGTGCGCGAGTCGATGCCGTAGGCGTCGGAGCGGACGCCGGCCGCATAGTTCAGCGCCTCCTGCAGCGTGGTGGCGCCCTGGTCCACCATCTGGTCGCGCGTGATCACGGTCACCGACTGCGGCGTCTCGTTGAGCGGCGTGTCCGTCTTCGTTGCCGTCGCCGCGTTGCGGGCCTTGTAGCCGATGACCGGCGAAGTGGCCGACTCGCGCTGCTGGTCGGCGCGGATCTTCACTTCCGGCAGCGTGTCCTGCGCGCGGGCCGCGGGCTGGGCCAGGGCGAACACGCCCGTGGCCAGGGCACCCGCGAGGCGGGTGAGCTTCTTCCTTCTCATGGTGCTTTCTCCTCTTGTTCGATCCGTGATGGGATGCGGGAGCTGGCTGCACCGGAAGGCCGGCGGGGCTGGCTGCGGCGCGCGGCCGCGATGTCGGTTGCGGTCCGGTCAGGCCGGCGGGCGAGGCTTGCGCGGCCGGGCGTACCAGGCCATCACCGCCACGGGAATGCCCAGGCCGACCCAGGACCAGGCGTCGCCCCAGCTGTCGGAGACCAGGGCGCTCACCAGCCCGCTGGCGGTGAGCACGCCCAGCACGACCGGTGCGCGCCACATGCGTTGGCGATCGCTCATGGCGCCGTCCCCGGGACCACGACGCCGGCCTCCTGCAGCAGCGTCCGCGGCTGCCTGCGCTTGAACCAGAGGTACAGGCCGCTGCCCAGCACGAAGATGGTGGCGATGTCGAGGATGGCCCACAGGATCTTCATGGGCATGCCCGCGTAGTCGCCGAAGTGCAGCGGCTGCGAGACCAGCAGCACCGTGAGGTACCAGGGCAGCTCCGGCGCCGCCGTGACCTGCGCGGTGCGCGCGTCCACCAGCACCGGCCGCGGCAGCCGCGAGGTGAGGGGCGTCTCACCCTTGAGGAAGTAGGTCCAGTGGTGCGGGCTCGAGAAGGCGGTGCCCGGATAGGCGACGAACGACAGCTTGGTGCCCGGGGCGTGCGCGAGCGCGGCCTCGTAGGCCTTCTGCAGCGACGCGCGTTCGGCCACCGGCACGGTCGGCTGGCCCTGGTACGGCGCCAGCAGCGCCGTCAGCTGGTCGTGCTGCCAGTACTTGATCAGCAGGTCGGCCCAGGTGTTGATCATCCCCGTGGCGCCGACGACGAACGCCCAGGTGAGCGTGACGATGCCCAGCAGGTTGTGCAGGTCCAGCCAGCGGATGCGCGGAGACTTGTCGCGGCGCACCTCGCCGAAGGCCAGCTTGCGCATGAAGGGCGCGTACAGCACCACGCCGGAGACGATGGCCACCAGCAGCAGCAGCGCCATGAAGCCGAGGAACAGCATGCCCGGCAGGCCCGCGAAGAGGTCGACGTGCAGCTTGAACATCACCCACATGAAGCCTTCGTCGAAGCGGGGCTGCCCCAGCACGTCGGCCGTGCGCGCGTCCAGGACCACCGAACGGAAGTCGTCGGTCGGGGCCGGCGTCGGCGTCATGGTGAAGTACCAGACGTTGGGGTCGTCCTCGTCGGGGAAGGAGAACTGCACGACGCGGTCCGGGTGCTTGGAGCGGGCAACCTCGTTCAGGCGATCCTGGCTCACGTGCGGCGTGCCCTTGGGCATCGCGGGCGCCTCCATCTCGGTCCCGAGCAGGTGGCCGATCTCGTGCGTGAAGATCAGCGGCAGCCCGGTCAGGCAAAGCAGCAGCATGAACACCGTGCAGACGAGGCTGCTCCACTTGTGCACCCAGGACCAGGTGCGGATGGCTTGTTGGGTCATCATGGTCAGAAGTCCACCGAGGCGCTGAGGGAGAAGGTGCGGGGCGCGCCGACCACGAGGTAGCCGGCGCCGGGGAAGCCGCCGGAAGAAGCCCAGTGGTTGCGGTCGCCCACGTTGTCGATGCGTGCGCGCAGGCTCACCAGCCGGCCGCCGACCTCCATCAGGTAGCGGGCGCCGAGGTCCAGGCGCGTCCAGCCGGGGACGCGCAGTGTGTTGGCGGCGTCGGCGTAGCTCGCGCCGGTGTGCACCACGCGCGCATCCAGCGCGAGGCCTTCGACGGCCCGCACTTCCCATTCGGCGCCGACCGACGCCTGGAACCGGGGCACGCCGATGACGCGCCGGCCATCGGTGGCGGCGGAGCCGGTGTCGCGCTGCTTCGCCGACAGCCAGGTCGCTCCGCCAAGCAGTTTCACGCCGCGCACCGCCTCGCCGAAGACGTTGAACTCGAGGCCGTCGTGGCGGTCTTCACCGCCCGCGGTGAAGACGCTCGCCGCGTTCACGTAGGCGCGCGGCCGGGTGGTGGAGAACAGGGCCAGGCTGCCGCCAAGCGTCCCGCGCTGGACCTTCACGCCGACTTCCTTCTGCTTGCTCACGTAGGGCGGCAGCGACTCGCCGGCGTTGACGACGGGCACGCCGGCGGCCGAGGCCGGCGCGCTCTCGCCCTGGGTCAGGCCCTCGACGTAGTTCGCATAGACCGACAGCTCCGGGCTGGCCTTCCAGACGATGCCGGCGGCCGGGCTGTTGCGCTGGGCCTCGTAGCGGGAGAGCTGCGTGCCCGTGGTGTAGTCGTAGCTGCCCAGGTCCAGCCGCTGGTGGCGCACGCCCAGCGTGAGCAGCAGGCGGTCGTCCATCATCGACAGGGTGTCGCCAAGGGCGAAGCTTTGCAGGCGCGTGCGGGTGGTGCGCAGCGGCGACCCGAGGGTGCCGCCGAAGAAGGTGGTGGCGCCCAGCGGCGGCTGCGGATGCGCGGTGGGCGCATACAGGCTCGTGCGCAGCGGGAACAGGTCGAACGCGAACGCATTGCGGCTGTCCAGCGAGAAGGCGCTGGCGGCCACGACCCACTCGTGGCCGACGCTGCCGGTGCGGAATTTGCCGCGCAGGCCCAGCTCGCCGGTGTCGACATCGTCCTCGCGCGCATTGTCGAAGCGCGAGGTGCGGGCGGCGCCGGTCCCGCCGAGGTTGTCGACGGTGAGGTTGGCCAGCGAGTTCGCTTCTTCGCTGCGCCGCAGGCCATACGCCGCCCACGCCGTGATGGCGGGCGTGAGGTCCCATTCGCCGCGCAGGGTGCCGAAGACGTCGCGCTCGTTGGAGTACGACCAGGGTTGCGCGAAATTCGACGACGCATCCGGCGGCGCCGGCACGCTGGCAACGCCGGGCGCGATCGAGACGTTCGGCCGCGTGCGGCGCAGGCGGTGGTCCTGGTGGCCGATGTCGCCGGACAGGCGCACGTCGCGGCTGCGCCAGTCGAGGCCGACCGCCACCACACCCAGGCGCGCGCGTTCCTCGTCCACGGCGGTGCCCCCATCGCGATAAGCCGCGTTCACGCGGATGCCGGTGGCGCCGTCGGGGCCGAACCGGCGCGCGATATCGGCGGCGACCTGCCCCTGGCCGCCGCTGGCGGCGCCCACCGTCACGCGGGTGAGCGGGTCGGCCGGTGCGCGCTTGGGCAGCAGGTTGACCGCGCCCCCGAGGCCGCCGCCGCCCGGGTTGGCGCCGGTCAGGAAGGCAGAGGCGCCGCGCAGCACTTCCACCCGCTCGAACAGTTCGGTGGCGATGTACTGGCGCGGCAGCAGGCTGAACAGCCCGTTGTAGGCGACGTCGTCCGAGTTCAGGATGAAGCCGCGGATGAAGTACGACTCCTGGAAGTTGCCGAAGCCGCGCGCCACGCGCACGCCCGGATCGTTCTGCAGCACCTCGCCGACGCCGCGCGCCTGCCGGTCCTGGATCAGCTGGTTCGTGTAGCTGGTGATCGAGAACGGCGACGCCAGCGGGTCGCGCGTGCCGAGGATGCCGGCCCGCCCGCCGCGTGCGACCTGCCCGCCGGGGTACTCGGGCGACAGGCCCTGGGCGGAAGCGTCGGCGCTGGCGTTCACCGTGACGGTGCGGAGGGTGGGCGTCGGGTCGACCGGGGCAGCGGACTGGCTCCAGGCGGGGCCTTGGGAGAGGGCGGCCGCGGTGGCGATGCAGGCGGCACGGGAGCGGGTGCGCATGTTCTTTTTCGTTGGAGGAGGCTGACGGGAGCGCGACTTTAAACCATAATAAGAATGATTCGCGTTTAAATACGTGTGGATTTCAAGGTTTTCGCCGATGCAACCCCAGGCTTCCCTTTCCTTGCGCGCGGGCCGTTGGCTGCCCGCAGCGGCGCTGTGCCTCCTGCTGCTCACCCTGGGCGCGGCGCGTCCGGCGCTCGCCGCACCGACGCCGGCCGAAGCGGCCCAGACCGTGATCCACATGCTCGATTACGTCGGAGTCGACTACCCGGAGTTCGTGCAGGACGGCAAGGTGCTGGACGAAGCGGAGTACCAGGAGCAGAAGGAGTTCGCGACGCAATCGCTTGCCCTGGTGCAGCAACTGCCCGCGCATGCCGAACAGGCGCAGTTGGTGGCCAAGGCGCGCGAGCTGCTCGCCCGCATCGAGGCCAAGGCACCGGGCGCGGAGGTCTCGCGACGCGCGGCCGAAGTGCGCGGCGACGTCGTGCGCATGTACAAGGTGGCCGTTGCGCCGCGGGCGGCGCCCGACCTGGTGCGCGCCGCGACGCTGTTCCAGGCGCAATGCGCGTCGTGCCACGGTGCGCAGGGCCGTGGCGACGGTCCGCTCGCCAGGGGCATGGACCCCGCGCCGAGCAACTTCCACGACGCGGCGCGCATGGACCAGCGCAGCCTCTATGGCCTCTACAACACCATCAGCCTCGGCGTGAACGGCACGCCCATGCGCAGCTTCAACGAACTCAGCGAGGCGGACCGCTGGGCGCTGGCCTTCTTCGCCGCCGACCTGCGCACGACGCCGGAGCTCGCAGCGCGCGGCGAGGCGGCGTGGAAAGAGGGCAAGGGCCGCGAAAGCTTCCAGGCCCTGCAGTCGCTCGTGATGCGGGCGCCGGGCGAGATCGCGGCGGCGGGCCCCGACCTCGGGCCGCTTCACGCCTACCTCGTGCGCCATCCGGCCGCGCTCGCGGCCGCCGGCGAGCCGCCCCTGCAGTTCACGCGCTCGCGGCTGGCCGACGCGGTCCAGGCGGTGCGCGCCAACGACCGCGCCGCCGCGCGGCAGCATGCCATCACCGCGTACCTCGAAGGCTTCGAGCTGGTGGAGGCCGCGCTCGACAACGTCGATCCCGCGCTGCGCCGCGACACCGAGCGCGAGATGATCGCGCTGCGGGCAGCGATCACCGACGGCGCCCCCGTCGAAGACATCGCGGCGCGGGTCGCTCGCATCGATGGGCTCCTCGACCAGGCCGACGCCAAGCTCGGCAACGAAGGGCTGTCGCCGACGACCGCTTTCGTGAGCTCGCTGCTGATCCTGCTGCGCGAAGGGCTCGAAGCGATCCTGGTGCTGGCCGCCATCGGCGCCTTCGTGGTGAAGACGGGACGCCGCGACGCGCTGCCTTACGTGCACGCGGGCTGGATCGCCGCGGTGCTGCTGGGCGTGGTGACGTGGTTCGTCGCCACCCATGTCATCGCCGTGTCCGGTGCCAACCGCGAGCTCACCGAGGGCGTGACCGCGCTGCTCGCCGCCGCCATGCTGCTGTACGTCGGCTGGTGGCTGCACGGCAAGTCGTACGCGCAAGCCTGGAACGCCTTCATCCGCCAGCAGGTGACCAGCGCGCTGGGACGGCGCACGCTGTGGGCGATGGCCGGGGTTTCGTTCCTCGCCGTGTACCGCGAGCTGTTCGAGGTCGTCCTGTTCTACCAGACGCTGTGGGTGCAGGCCGGCGCGGGTGGGCGCGATGCGGTGCTCTGGGGCATCGCCGCGGCCGCCGTGCTGCTGGCCGTCATCGGCGGCGCGATCCTGAAGTACAGCGTGCGCCTGCCGATCGGCCCGTTCTTCGGCGCCACTTCCGCGCTGCTGGCGCTGCTCGCGGTCGTCTTCGTGGGCCACGGCATCGCGGCGCTGCAGGAGGCCGGCGTGCTGCGTTCCACGCTGGTGGAGTTCGTCGAATGGCCGCTGCTGGGCGTGCACCCGACGGCGGAAGGCCTCGCCTGGCAGGGCGCGGCGCTGGCCGCGGTCATCGGCGGCTGGCTGCTGCACCGGCGCCGCAACCAGCGTCCGGTGACCGCGGCGCAGCCCCGCTAGCGCTCAGCCCCCGAGTGCCGCGCGGCCGAGCACCGGGAACAGCTTGCCCAGTCCCTCGGCCATCACCTCCACGGCCAGTGCCGCGAGGATCAACCCCATCAGGCGCGTGAGCACGTTGATGCCCGTCTGGCCCAGCACGCGCGCGATCGGGTTGGCGAGCGCGAAGCACACCGCCGTCACCAGCGCGATCACCACGCCGAAGCCGACCAGCGTGGCGAGCTGCCAGACGGTCTGCGCGCGCTCGGCGTAGATCACCACGGTCGACATCGTGGCCGGTCCGGTGAGCAGCGGGATGGTCAGTGGCACCACCGCGATGCTCGCGCCCATCGCCGCCTTCTCGGCGCCTTCCTCCAGTTCGTTGGTGGCGGGCTTCACTTCGGCCGGCTTCGCGTTCAGCATGTTCAGGGAGCTCGTGAGCAGCAGCATGCCGCCGCCCACCTGGAAGCTCGCCAGCGAGATGCCGAAGAACTCCAGGATGCGGATGCCGAACACGGCGCTGGCCGCGATGACCAGGAAGGCCGTGAACGACGCGACCACCACGGTGTGGCGCCGGTGCGCGCGCGAGAAACCCTGCGTGTAGTGGATGAAGAAGGGGACGATCGCCGGCGGGTTGACGATGGCCAGCAGCGTGATGAGCGCCTTGTAGTCCATTCAGCCCGCCGGCCGCTGCGTGTCGAGGCGCGCGATCTCTTCCGGCGTGGCCGGCGTGCGGCGGCGGAACATCCCGTAGCCCTCCATCTCCAGCACCTTGGCGCCGTCCTGGTTGTACAGGTCCCAGCGCGAACGCACGATGCCGGCGTCCGGCCGCTTGCGCATGGCACGCGACTCCAGGATGGTGTGGCGCAGCGTGAGCCGGTCCCCGGGGAACACGGGCTTGAGCCACTTCAGGCTCTCCAGCCCGGGCGAGCCGAGGCTCGCCGAATGGCGCAACAGGTTGTCGACGGTGAGCCGCATCGCCATCGCGCAGGTGTGCCAGCCGCTCGCGCACAGGCCGCCGAACAGCGAGGCCTTGCCGGCTTCCTCGTCCAGGTGGAAGGGCTGCGGGTCGTACTTGCCGGCGAATTCCTTGACCTCGGCTGCGTCGACCATCGTCGAACCCAGCTCGCGCACGCTGCCCGGCGCCAGGTCTTCCCAGAAGATGGTGACCGGCATCAGCGGCCCCCCGACACGTCGACCAGGGACATGGTGGTGTAGCTCGCCTCCGGCGAGAGCAGCCAGACGATGGCCTGCGCCACTTCATCCGCGGTGCCGCCGCGCTGCATGGGCACCTGGTGCTGCAGGTCGCGCACGCGGTTCGGCAGGCCGCCGGACGCATGGATGTCCGTTTCGATCAGCCCAGGCCGCACGGCGTTCACCCGGATGCCTTCGGCCCCGACCTCCTTGGCCAGTCCAATGGTCATCGCGTCGATCGCGCCCTTGGCCGCGGCGTAGTCCACGTACTGTCCGGGCGCGCCCAGGCGGGCCGCCGCGCTGGACACGTTGACGATCGCACCGCCGCGTCCGCCGTGGCGCGTGCTCATGCGCTTCACCGCCTCGCGCGCGCAGAGGAAGCTGCCGATCACGTTGATGTCGAACATGCGCTTCAGGCGCCCGAAGTCCATCTCGTCCACGCGCTGCGCGCGGTCGACGACACCGGCGTTGTTCACCAGCGCCGTGAGGCGCCCCAGCTTCGCATCGACGTCGGCGAACATGCGCAGTACCTGCGCTTCGTCGGCCACGTCGCCTTGGACCGCAAGGGCCCGCCCACCCGCAGCCGCGATTGCCCGCACGACGTCCTGCGCCGCGGCCTCGTTGCTGGCGAAATTGACGGCGACCGCATACCCCTTGCGCGCCGCCAGGATGGCCGTCGCCGCGCCTATGCCCCGGCTGCCGCCGGTGACCAACAGGACTTCGTCCACTCGATGTCTCCACTGCCGCGTTGCGGCACGCTGCCATTAGATCAAAACAGGCGGCGGATTGACGGCCCGCGGCGGCTGAGGGAAGCTCGCGGCCTTCCGCAGTGCTCGAACAACAGGAAATCGCGATGGGAACCTTCCTCCAGCTCCGGGCCGCCGACGGCCAGTCCATTCCCGCCTATGTCGCCCAGCCGCAGGGCCGGCCGCGCGGCGGCATCGTCGTCATCCAGGAGATCTTCGGCGTCAATTCGCACATCCGCTCCGTCGCCGATGGCTATGCGGCCGACGGCTACCTGACCGTCGCGCCCGCCATCTTCCACCGCGTCAAGCCCGACGTGGACCTCGGCTACCAGGCCGACGACATGGCGGCCGGCCAGGCCTTGAAGGCGGCCACCGAGGCGCTCCCCGCGCCCGGCGTCCTGCAGGACATCCAAGCCGCGATCGGCCACGCCGGGCAGGCCGGCAAGGTCGGCATCGTCGGCTATTGCTACGGCGGGCTGCTGGCGTGGCGCGCCGCGTGCGAACTCGCCGGCCTGAGCGCGGCGGTGCCGTACTACGGCGGCGGCGTCACGACACCCGACGAGACCCAGCGCCAGCCGCGGGTGCCGGTGCTGGCGCACTTCGGCGACCAGGACAAGTGGATCCCCCTCGACGGCGTCGAAGCCTTCCGCCGGGCGCACCCGGAGGTGGAGGTGCACGTCTACGCTGCCAACCACGGCTTCAACTGCGACCAGCGCGGCTCGTACGACGCGGCCGCGGCGAAGCTCGCCCGCGAGCGCGCGCTCGCCTTCTTCCGCAAGCACGTCGGATGATGCGCCGCCTCGCCACTTTCCTCGCCCTGTCGCTCGCGTCGGCCCTGGCCGCGGCGGAATACACCGGCCCGATCTTCGACGCGCACCTGCACTACAACGAAGAGGCCTGGAACGGCCGCGAAGGCCCGCACCCGCCGGCCGACGTGCTGGCGCGCATGCAGCGCAACGGCGTTCGCGCGATCATCGCGAACTCGCGGCCGAACGACGGCAGCAAGCTCTTGGCGCAGATCCCGCAGACGCGGCAGGCGGGCGTGACCGTCGTGCCCTTCGTCCGGCTGTACCGCAACCGCGCCGACTACTCGAACTGGTTCCGCGACGAGAGCATCCACGAGATGGTGCAGGCCGAACTGGCGCGCGGCACGGCCGCCGGCCCGTTCCGGGGCATCGGCGAGTTCCACCTGTACGAGTCCGGCAACGCCAACGGCCCGGTCGCGCGCAAGCTGATGGTCCTGGCGGAGGAGAAGCAGCTGGCCGTGCTGGCGCACGTGGACGATGCCGCCGTCGACCTGCTGATGGCGCACACGCCCACCAAGGGCGCGAAGCTGCGGCTGATCTGGGCCCATACCGGCATCGGCGGAACGCCCGTGGCCCGCGTGGACCAGATGATGGCGCGCTACCCGCTCCTGATGGGAGAGCTCTCGTACCGGCCCGGCCTCACCTGCGAGGGGGGCAGGCTGTGCCCCGAATGGCGGCAGCTGTTCCTGAAGTATCCCGACCGCTTCCTCCTCGGTTCCGACACCTGGGTGAACCAGCGGTGGCAGTCCTATGACGACACCATGAAGGGCTACCGCGCCTGGCTGGCGGACCTGCCGGCGGACGTGGCCCGCCGCATCGCCTGGGACAATGGCGCCAACCTGTTCGGCCTGAAGGCTCCCGCTCCATGACGATGCAACTGCACTACTACCCCAGCACCGCGGCCATGATCCCGCACATCGTGCTGGAAGAACTCGGCGCGCCGTACGAGCGCGTGCTGGTCGACCGCACGAAGGACCAGCACAAGGCGCCCGCGTACCTGAAGCTGAACCCGAACGGCCTGATGCCGGTGCTGACGGACGGCGAGCTCGTGCTGTACGAGACGGCCGCGATCGTGCTGCACCTGTGCGACACGCATCCGCAGGCGAAGCTCGCGCCCGCCCTGGGCACGCCGGCCCGGGCCGAGTTCTACAAGTGGCTGTCCTGGTGCGCGACGACGCTGCAGCAGGCGCTGATCGTCTACTTCTACCCGGAGCGCTGGGTGAAGGAGGGCAACACCGAAGGGGCCGCCGAGGTGAAGGCGAAGGCGCAGGAGAAGGTCAACGGCCTGGTCGACCAGCTCGATGCGCTGGTGGAACGCAATGGCGGCCCGTGGGCCTTCGGCAAGGAGTACAGCGCGATCGACGCCTACGTGTTCACGCTGTGCCGCTGGACGCGCAATTTCCACGGCGCCAAGGCACGTGACCGGAAGAACCTCGGCCCGTACCTGCAGCGCATGAGCGAGCGGCCCGCGGTCCAGCGGGTGTTCGCCCACGAGCAGCTCTCACCGCCCTGGTTCTAGCAGGCGCTGCAGCGCCAGCGCGTCGCCGGCCGCCGCGCCGGAGGCGGTGTTGTCGAAGATGCACCAGACGTCGGCGCCTTCGGCTTCGGCCTGGCGCATGCGCGCAGCCAGCGCGCGCAGCACCGCATCTTCGTACGCCGAGTAGTACACCCGCGGCGTGCCGTGCAGCCGCAGGTACACGCGCCGCGGCCAGCCGCCGGGGAGACGGCCCGCGTCGTGCCGCACCGGGTCGGCGAGGACCCGGGCGACTTCCCAGTGCCGCAGCAAGGCGTCGGCCTCGGCGTCGAACCAGGTGGCGTGGCGGGGCTCCAGCGCCAGCGCACCGGCGAAGCGGGCGCGCAATGCGCGCAGGAAGGCGTCGGCGAGCGCATGGTCGAACGCAAAGCTGGGCGGCAGCTGCACGAGCAGGCACGCCAGCTTCCCGCCCAGGCCGCCCGCCTGGTCGAGGAAGGCGTCCAGCAGGTCTTCGCAGCCGACCAGCCGCCGCTCGTGCGTGACCGTCTTCGGCAGCTTGGCGCAGAAGCGGAAATCCTCCGGCACGGCGGCGGCCCACTTCGCGTACAAGGACCGCTGGTGCGGCCGGTGGAACGACGAGTTGATCTCCGCCACGGGGAACACCGAGGCATAGCGGGCGAGGTGCGAGTCACCCGGCGCGAACCGGTCCTGCACCTCGCGCGGCAAGCTCCAGCCCGCCGTGCCGATGCGGATCACCGCGTGCGCGCCAGGTAGCGCTTGCGCCAGAACACGACGCCCAGCGCGACCGCGATGAACACCATGCTGCCCAGCGTCCACCAGAAGCCGGTGGCCGCATGGATCAGCGGCACGAATTCGAAGTTCATGCCGAACACGCCCGCGATCAGGTTCAGCGGCAGGAAGATGGCGGTGAGCGCGGTCAGCGTGCGCATGATCTCGTTGGTGCGGTTGCCGAGCGCCGAAAAGTGGATCTGCACCGCCGTCTCGGCGCCGTGTTCCATGCGCCGCACGTGGTGCACCACGCGCTCGATGTGCTCGACGACGTCGCGCGCACGCGCCAGCAGCGAGTCCCGTTCCGCCTGTCCCATCCACGGCGGGGGCTGCTCCTGCTGCCCGTCCAGCCATTCCTGCATGGCGTCGTTCTGCTCCTCGCAGAGGTCCTCCAGCGTGTGCAGCGCATTGCGCGCGGACATCAGTGCCGCCCAGTCCGCGCCGCGCGCGCGCGCGGCCAGCAGCGCGTGCTGCCAGTCGTCGAGCTCGGCGCTGAGCACCTTGCGCAGCTCCAGGTAGCTGTCGACCATCATGTTGACCATGCGCAGCATGAGGTCCGCGGGGCTGGCGGGCAGGCGCGTGCGCGCGACCGCGGTCACGCCTTCGCTCTGCACGACGTCGCCGAGGTAGCGCTGGATGAAGGTGCGCGCGGACTGGCAGCCGGAAGGATGCACGGTGATCAGCAGCCGGTCGAACACGGCGAACCCGATGGCCCGCGTGCGGATGCGGCCGAAGGAGGCGAGCGCGCGATCGGCGGGCACGTCCTCGCCGAGCTCCACGCGCACTTCCTGCTCCGTGGCCAGCCGCCGGAAGATCACCAGGTCGTACACCGACGTGTAGTCGTAGTGCGACGGGTGGGACCGGTTGCCCAGGTCCTTCACGTGCAGGTCGAGGAGGGCCGAGCCGCCCAGGGTGTTCGCCGCGCGCTGCAGCTCGGTCAGCCGCTCCTGCAGTTCCTCGCGCTCGATGTAGATCCACACGAAGCCGCCTTCGGGCACGCGTGCCGGCGGCTGCTCCAGGAAGCGCAGGGTGCCGGCACCGAATTCGACGATGTGCACGTGCGGCCCTCGGCTAGGCGCGCAGCTTGCGGGCTGCGTCCAGTGCGAAATAGGTCAGCACGCCGTCGGCACCGGCCCGCTTGAAGGCGAGCAGGCTTTCCATCATCACGAGGTCGTGGTCCAGCCAGCCGTTGGCGGCAGCGGCCTTGAGCATCGCGTACTCGCCGGAGACCTGGTAGGCGAAGGTGGGCACGCGGAATTCGTCCTTCACGCGCCGCACGATGTCGAGGTAAGGCATGCCGGGCTTGACCATCACCATGTCGGCGCCCTCGGCAAGGTCCATCGCGACTTCGCGCAGGGCCTCGTCGGTGTTGCCCGGGTCCATCTGGTAGACCTTCTTGTTGCTCTTGCCCAGGTTGGCCGCAGAACCCACCGCGTCGCGGAACGGGCCGTAGAAGGCGCTCGCGTACTTGGCGCTGTACGCCATGATGCGCGTGTGGATGTGGTTGTCCTTCTCCAGCGCGTTGCGGATCGCGCCGATGCGCCCGTCCATCATGTCGGAAGGCGCCACGATGTCCACCCCGGCCTGGGCCTGCGTGAGGGCCTGCCGCACCAGCACCGCGATGGTCTCGTCGTTGAGGATGTAGCCGGTGTCGTCGAGCAGGCCGTCCTGGCCGTGGCTGGTGAAGGGATCGAGCGCGACGTCGGTCATCACGCCCAGTTCGGGGAACTCCTTCTTCAGGGCGCGCACCACCCGCGGCACCAGGCCCTCGGGATTGCAGGCTTCGCGGCCATCGGGCGTCTTCTGCGCCGGATCGATCACGGGGAACAGCGCGAGCGCGGGGACACCCAGCTTCATGCATTGCTCCGCCACCGGCAGCAGCAGGTCGAGGCTCACGCGCTGCACGCCCGGCATGGAGGCGACTTCCTGGCGCTGCTTCTGGCCGTCGAGCACGAACACGGGGTAGATCAGGTCGTGCGGCGTGAGCGCGTGCTCCCGCACCAGGTTGCGCGTGAACTCGTCGCGCCGCAACCGGCGCGGGCGGCCCTGGGGATAGGGTGCGTAGGAAGTCATGGTGAAAATTGTGCCCGATGCCGCGCGGCGCGTTGCGCGACCGGCCGCCAGGGCCGCCTGTCACCGGGAAGCGCACGCCTGCCGCGAAGGCGGGATTCCCGGGACTCCAGGCTTGAAAGGGCCAGGGGCCGCTGTTAAATTACGCGTCGGGCGGCTTGCCGCCCCCCGCTTTTCCTCCCTGAGCGGGCGCCTTGATGTGTGACAGCAAAAAGGCTTCCTGACCCCGGCGCGCTGCGACCGGGGTTTTTTTTCGCGCCGGCGGAACGCGCGCTTCGCCACCGCGGCACGCAGCCGGTCCGTACACTCGCGGCCATGCTCTGGGTCAAGGCCTTCCACATCGTGTTCGTGGCCAGCTGGTTCGCGGGCCTGTTCTACCTGCCGCGGATCTTCGTGAACCTGGCCATGGTGCCGCCGGGGTCGGACGCCGAACGCGAGCGGCTGCTCGTCATGGCGCGCAAGCTGTTGCGGTTCACCACCCTGCTGGCGGTGCCGGCGCTCGCGCTCGGCCTCGTGCTCTGGCTGCACTGGGGCATCGGGCGCGGCGCGGGCTGGATGCACGCCAAGCTGGCGGTGGTGGTGCTCGCGGTCGGCTACCACCACGCCTGCGCGCTGGTGCTGCGCAAGTTCGTATCCGGCACCAACCGGCGCAGCCACCGCTGGTTCCGCTGGTTCAACGAACTTCCCGTCCTCTTCCTGGTTGCCGCCGTCGTGCTGGTGGTCGTGAAGCCGTTCTGACATGCAGCACAAGACTTCCGCCTGGCCGCTGGCGGGCGCCTATGCGCTGCTGATCGTCTACGCGAGCCTGTATCCCTTCTCCGGCTGGCGCAACCAGGAGATCCCGCCCTGGGAGTTCCTGTTCGCGGGCTGGCCGAAGTACTGGACGGTCTTCGACCTGGTCGCCAACGTCATCGGCTACGTGCCGCTCGGCTTCCTGCTGGCCCTGAGCTTCATGCGCCGCGGCAACGTGCGCTACTTCGCGACGCATCCGAACCTGGCGTCGATTGCGGTGGCTCTGGTGGCGGGCACCGCCTTGTCTTTCGTGATGGAGGCGGTGCAGACCTTCCTGCCTTCACGCGTGGCCTCGAACGTGGACTTCGGCCTCAACGTGTCGGGCACGCTCATCGGTGCGATCACGGCGACGGGCCTGGAACTCGGCGGCGCGATCGACCGCTGGAGCCGCTTCCGCGAGCGCTGGTTCATCCCGCACGCGCGCGGTGCGCTGGTGCTGCTGGCGCTCTGGCCCTTCGCGCTGCTGTTCCCGGCAGCGGTGCCGCTCGGCCTGGGCCAGGTGCTGGAACGGCTGGAGACCGCCGTGGCCGAGTGGCTGGAGGAGACGCCCTTCCTCGAATGGATGCCGCTGCGCGAGGTGGAGCTGCAGCCGCTGGTGCCCGCGGCCGAATTGCTGTGCGTCGGGCTCGGCGCCTTCATCCCCTGCCTGCTGGGCTACACCATCCTGCGATCTGCCCGCCACCGTGCCGTCTTCGCCGTCGTGGCCGTCGCCCTCGGCGCCAGCGTGACGGCCTTGTCCGCCGCGCTGAGCTGGGGCCCGCAACATGCCTGGGCCTGGCTCAGCATGCCGGTGCGCGTCGGCCTCCTGTTCGGACTGGTGCTGGCGATGCTGATGCTCGCGGTGCCGCGGCGAGGTTGCGCGGCGGTGCTGCTGCTGGTGCTGGTGATCCACCTGGCCGTGCTGAACCAGGCGCCCGCCAGCGCGTACTTCACCGTGACCTTGCAGGAGTGGGAGCAGGGCCGCTTCATCCGCTTCCACGGCCTGGCCCAGTGGCTCGGGTGGCTGTGGCCTTACGCGGTACTGGTGTACGTCCTGCTGCGCGTCTCGCGCCGGGAAGCCCCTCCTACAATCCCCGCATGAGCGCGCCCCAGTACTACGAGCACCACATCTTCTTCTGCCTGAACAAGCGGGAGAACGGCGAAGCCTGCTGCGCGGACCACAACGCGCAGGCGGCGTTCGACCGCTGCAAGTCGCAGGTGAAGGCGCGCGGCCTGGCCGGCCCGGGCAAGGTGCGCGTGAACAAGGCGGGCTGCCTCGACCGCTGCCAGGGCGGCCCCATCGCCGTCGTCTACCCGGAAGGTACCTGGTACACGTACGTGGACGAGAAGGACATCGACGAGATCGTCGAGTCGCACCTGCGGGATGGCAAGGTCGTGGAGCGCCTGCTGACGCCGCCGCACCTCGGCCGCTGATGAACGCCCAGACGGAACGGCTGGAGGTCGCCGGGACGGCGGGCCTCGTCCAGGTGCTGCGCGACCAGCCCGAGGGCGTGGCCCGCGGCACCGTCGTCATCGCGCACCCGCATCCCCTGTTCGGCGGCACCATGGACAACAAGGTTGTCCAGACGCTGGCGCGCGCGTTCGTGCAGTGCGGCTGGACGGCGGTGCGCTTCAACTTCCGCGGGGTGGGCAGCAGCGCCGGCAGCTACGACGAGGGCCGCGGCGAAACCCAGGACCTGCTGGCCCTGGTGCAGGCGCTCGCACCGCAGGGGCCCATCGCCCTGGCGGGCTTCTCCTTCGGCGCTTTCGTCGCCTCGCAGGCGGTGCAGGCGCTCTGGGGGCAGCGCGACGTGCAATTCGTGGTGCTGGTCGGCACCGCCGCGTCGCGCTTCCAGGTGGCCACGCTGCCGCCCGAGAGCCACGAACGCACCCTGGTCGTCCATGGCGAGAAGGACGAGACGGTCCCGCTGCAGGACGCGCTGGACTGGGCGCGGCCGCAGTCACTCCCCGTTACGGTCGTTCCCGGGGTCGAGCATTTCTTTCACGGACAATTGCCGCTTTTGAAAAGTCTGGTGGTCCGCCACCTGCGAACACAAGGATGAGAACTCGTTGGATGCAGGCGCTGCTGGCGCCGCTGTTCGCCCTTTTCTGCCTGGCCGCCGCAGCCCAGGCGCCGCAAGCCCCCGAAGTCGCCGCCAAGAGCTACCTGCTGATGGACGTGTCGGCCAACCAGGTGCTGGCGGCGCGCGACCCGGACAGCCCGGTGGAGCCGGCGTCGCTGACCAAGCTCATGACGGCCTACCTCGTCTTCGACGCACTGAAGGCGAAGAAGCTGACGCTGCAGCAGGCCCTGCCGGTGAGCGAGCGCGCCTGGAAGATGCCCGGCTCCCGCATGTTCATCGACCCGAAGATGCAGGTGCCGGTGGAGGACCTCATCAAGGGCATGATCGTCCAGTCGGGCAACGACGCGACCGTCGCGCTCGCCGAGGCGGTCGGCGGTTCGGTAGAACGCTTCGTCGAGCTGATGAACCAGCAGGCCAAGGCACTGGGCATGAAGAACACCGGCTACCGCAACCCCGAGGGGCTGACGGCGCCGGGGCACACGACGACCGCGCGCGACCTGAGCATCCTGTCGACCCGGCTGATGCAGGACTTCCCGGAGTACCTGCACTACTACAGCATCAAGAAATACCGCTACCAGGGCACGCCGACCGCCAACGACACCAACCGGAACATGCTCCTGTTCCGCGACCCGACGGTCGACGGGCTCAAGACGGGCCACACCGAGGCCGCCGGCTATTGCCTGATCGCCACCGCCAAGCGCGACTTCCCCAACCTCCAGGGCCGCCGGCTGGTGGCCATCGTGCTGGGGGCCAATAGCGAGAACGCCCGCGCGAACGAGGCGCAGAAGCTGCTGAACTGGGGCTATACGGCCTGGGAGGGCCTCAAGCTCTTCGACGGCAACCAGGCCGTGGTGTCGCCGCCGATCTGGAAAGGCACGGCCGACACCGTGAAGCTGGGCCAGCCGTTGCCGATCGTGCTGGCCGTGCCGGCCGGCAGCGCCTCGCAGATCAAGACCCAGGTGGCCCGGCCGGATCCGCTGGTTGCCCCGCTCACCAAGGGGCAGAAGGTCGCGACGCTGAAGATCCTCTCCGGTGACCAGCTGCTGCGCGAAGTGCCGCTGGTCGCGCTGGACGCCGTGGAGGAGGCCGGCATCTTCGGCCGCGCCTGGGACGCCATCCGCCTCTGGATCAAGTGACCCTCGGCGCCCGCCTGCGGCGGGCCCCGAGGGTCATCCCCGCGCAGGCGGGGATCCCGTCCCGCAACCAATCGGGGCCCCTGAGCCCCAGCCCCGCCCCAGCCCGCCCGGTTGAGGGTTTCTGCCCCCCGGGATATACTCGCGGGCTTTCCCGCAATTTGGGGCGGGAATGCTTTTCCTTTTTTCACGACGTTTAGGGACGTTTTCTTCAATGCCAACCATCAACCAGCTCGTGCGTCAGGGCCGGGAAGTCGAGAAAGTCAAATCGAAGTCCCCCGCGATGCAGAACAGCCCCCAGCGCCGGGGCGTGTGCACGCGCGTGTACACCACGACGCCCAAGAAGCCGAACTCCGCGCTGCGGAAGGTCGCCAAGGT
This sequence comes from Ramlibacter pallidus, assembly GCF_015070875.1. GTDB lineage: Bacteria > Pseudomonadota > Gammaproteobacteria > Burkholderiales > Burkholderiaceae_C > Ramlibacter > Ramlibacter pallidus. The sequence continues at coordinate 216,970 of NZ_JADDIV010000002.1, read as the reverse complement.
CCGCCTGACCAACGGCTTCGAAGTCATCTCCTACATCGGCGGCGAAGGCCACAACCTCCAGGAACACTCCGTGGTCCTGGTGCGCGGCGGCCGCGTGAAGGACCTGCCCGGTGTGCGTTACCACATCGTGCGCGGCTCGCTTGACCTGCAAGGCGTCAAGGACCGCAAGCAGTCCCGTTCCAAGTACGGCGCCAAGCGCCCGAAGAAGGCCTAAACAGCCAAAGTGGTTTGTCGGTGCTCATTCGGCCTGGCAGGCTGAATCAGCGTAGTGACCCAATCCCGGGTCGAGTAAGCGGGTCGCCAGATGGCGCCCAAGGTCCCCAGAGGGCCAGCTGAAGCAAACAGAGAGGTTAGAAATGCCACGTCGTCGCGAAGTCCCTAAGCGTGAAATCCTGCCGGATCCCAAGTACGGCAACGTCGAGCTCGCCAAGTTCATGAACGTCATCATGCAAGGCGGCAAGAAGGCGATCGCCGAGCGCATCGTCTACGGCGCGCTCGAGCAGATCGAGAAGAAGAACCCCGGCCGTGACCCGGTCGAGGCGTTCACCATGGCCATCAGCAACGTCAAGCCGATGGTCGAAGTGAAGTCCCGCCGCGTCGGCGGCGCGAACTACCAGGTGCCGGTGGAAGTGCGTCCCGTGCGCCGCCTGGCGCTGTCGATGCGCTGGATCAAGGAAGCCGCCAAGAAGCGCGGCGAGAAGTCCATGGCCCTGCGCCTGGCCAACGAACTCATGGAAGCCACGGAAGGCCGGGGCGGCGCCATGAAGAAGCGCGACGAAGTGCACCGCATGGCCGAGGCCAACAAGGCCTTCAGCCACTTCCGCTTCTAAGAACCGTCCCCACCTGAGGTACGGGCCCGCCATGAGCGGGCTCGTGCCGTTTCAACCGAAAGACTCATCATGGCCCGCAAAACGCCCATCGAGCGGTACCGCAACATCGGTATCTCCGCGCACATCGACGCCGGCAAGACCACGACGACCGAGCGCATCCTGTTCTACACGGGTGTGAACCACAAGATCGGCGAAGTGCACGACGGCGCCGCCACCATGGACTGGATGGAGCAGGAGCAGGAACGTGGCATCACGATCACCTCCGCGGCCACCACCTGCTTCTGGAAGGGCATGGACATGTCCTTCCCCGAGCACCGCATCAACATCATCGACACCCCCGGCCACGTGGACTTCACCATCGAGGTGGAGCGTTCCATGCGCGTGCTGGACGGCGCCTGCATGGTGTACTGCGCCGTGGGCGGCGTGCAGCCCCAGTCGGAAACCGTCTGGCGCCAGGCCAACAAGTACAAGGTGCCCCGCCTCGCGTTCGTCAACAAGATGGACCGCACCGGCGCCAACTTCTTCAAGGTCTACGACCAGATGAAGCTGCGCCTGAAGGCGAACCCCGTGCCCATCGTGATCCCGATCGGCGCCGAGGAGAACTTCACCGGCGTGGTCGACCTGCGCAAGATGAAGGCGATCATCTGGGACGAGGCGTCCCAGGGCATGAAGTTCACCTTCGAGGAGATCCCGGCCGACCTGGTCGCGACCGCGAAGGAATGGCGCGAGAAGATGGTCGAGGCCGCGGCCGAGGCGTCCGAAGAGCTGATGAACAAGTACCTGGAAGAAGGTGACCTTTCCGAAGAGGAGATCACCCTCGGCCTGCGCACGCGCACGATCGCCGGCGAGATCCAGCCGATGCTGTGCGGCACCGCCTTCAAGAACAAGGGCGTGCAGCGCATGCTCGACGCCGTCATCGAACTGATGCCGTCGCCGATCGACATCCCGCCGGTCACCGGCATGGACGAGGACGAGCAGCCGGTCACCCGCAAGGCGGACGACAACGAGAAGTTCTCGGCGCTGGCGTTCAAGCTGATGACGGACCCGTTCGTGGGCCAGCTGACCTTCGTGCGCGTCTACTCGGGCGTGCTGACCAAGGGCGACAGCGTCTACAACCCGGTGCGCGGCAAGAAGGAGCGCATCGGCCGGATCGTGCAGATGCACGCCAACAACCGCCAGGAAGTCGAAGAGATCCGCGCCGGCGACATCGCCGCCTGCGTGGGCCTGAAGGACGTCACGACCGGTGAAACCCTGTGCGACCCGTCGTCGATCGTGACGCTGGAGCGCATGGTGTTCCCCGAGCCGGTGATCCGCCAGGCCGTGGAGCCGAAGACCAAGGCCGACCAGGAAAAGATGGGCGTCGCCCTGCAGCGCCTGGCGGCCGAAGACCCGTCGTTCCGCGTGAACACGGACGAGGAGTCCGGCCAGACCATCATCGGCGGCATGGGCGAACTGCACCTGGAAATCATCGTCGACCGCATGAAGCGCGAGTTCGGCGTGGAAGCCAACGTGGGCAAGCCGCAGGTCGCGTACCGCGAGACGATCCGCCGCAAGGTGGCCGACGTCGAAGGCAAGTTCGTGCGCCAGTCCGGCGGCAAGGGCCAGTACGGCCACGTCGTCTTCACGGTGGAGCCGAACGAGACCGGCAAGGGCTTCGAGTTCGTCGACGCCATCAAGGGCGGCGTGGTGCCGCGCGAGTACATCCCCGCGGTGGAAAAGGGCGTGGTCGAGGCGCTGAACAGCGGCGTGCTGGCCGGCTACCCGGTGGTCGACGTGAAGGTCACGCTGACCTTCGGTTCGTACCACGAGGTGGACTCGTCCGAACAGGCGTTCAAGATGGCCGCCATCTTCGGCTTCAAGGAAGGCGCCAAGAAGGCCTCCCCGGTCATCCTCGAGCCGATGATGGCCGTGGAAGTCGAGACGCCGGAAGACTATGCCGGCAACGTGATGGGCGACCTGTCGTCCCGCCGCGGCATGGTGCAGGGCATGGACGACATGGTCGGCGGCGGCAAGGCCATCAAGGCCGAAGTCCCGCTGTCCGAGATGTTCGGCTACTCCACGACGCTGCGCTCGATGTCGCAGGGCCGCGCGACGTACACGATGGAGTTCAAGCACTACGCCGAAGCTCCGAAGAACGTCGCCGAAGCCATCGTGGCTGCCCGGGCAAAGTAAGTTTCAGACGGCCGCGCAAGCGGCCCGTCTGCGACCCGGCCCCTCACGCTGCCCGTGGCGTGGGAACCAGGAGCCGGGTGCAGACGTAAAACCCTCTCACGGGCATTGCTCTTTCTGGAGATCTCTCAATGGCAAAAGGTAAATTTGAGCGGACCAAGCCTCACGTCAACGTGGGCACCATCGGCCACGTGGACCATGGCAAGACGACCCTGACGGCGGCCATCGCCACCGTGCTGGCGTCCAAGTTCGGCGGCGAAGCCAAGGCGTACGACCAGATCGACGCGGCCCCCGAAGAGAAGGCCCGCGGCATCACGATCAACACCGCCCACGTCGAGTACGAGACGGCCAACCGCCACTACGCGCACGTCGACTGCCCCGGCCACGCCGACTACGTGAAGAACATGATCACCGGCGCCGCCCAGATGGACGGCGCGATCCTGGTGGTGTCCGCGGCCGACGGCCCGATGCCCCAGACGCGCGAGCACATCCTGCTGGCGCGCCAGGTGGGCGTGCCCTACATCATCGTGTTCCTGAACAAGTGCGACATGGTCGATGACGCCGAGCTGCTGGAGCTGGTCGAGATGGAAGTGCGCGAGCTGCTGAGCAAGTACGACTTCCCCGGCGACGACACCCCCATCGTCAAGGGCTCGGCCAAGCTGGCGCTCGAAGGCGACAAGGGCGACCTGGGCGAGCAGGCCATCATGCGCCTGGCCGAGGCGCTGGACAGCTACATCCCCACGCCGCAGCGTGCCGTCGAAGGCGCGTTCCTGATGCCGGTGGAAGACGTGTTCTCCATCTCCGGCCGCGGCACCGTGGTGACCGGCCGCGTCGAGCGTGGCGTGGTCAAGGTCGGCGAGGAAATCGAGATCGTGGGCCTGGCGCCGACGCTCAAGACCACCTGCACCGGCGTGGAAATGTTCCGCAAGCTGCTGGACCAGGGCCAGGCCGGCGACAACGTCGGTATCCTGCTGCGCGGCACCAAGCGCGAGGAAGTCCAGCGCGGCCAGGTGCTGTGCAAGCCCGGTTCGGTCAAGCCGCACACGCACTTCACGGCCGAGATCTACGTGCTGTCCAAGGACGAAGGCGGCCGCCACACGCCGTTCTTCAACAACTACCGCCCGCAGTTCTACTTCCGCACCACGGACGTGACCGGCGCGATCGAGCTGCCCAAGGACAAGGAAATGGTCATGCCCGGCGACAACGTGACGATCACCGTCAAGCTGATCGCCCCGATCGCCATGGAAGAAGGCCTGCGCTTCGCCATCCGCGAAGGCGGCAAGACCGTCGGCGCCGGCGTCGTTGCCAAGATCATGGAATAAACCCTTGGGGACGGACCAGGAAGCGAAGCGACTGCTCGGTCCCCTCTGATTAGGAAACGAAAATGGCACAGCAAAAGATCCGCATCCGCCTCAAGGCCTTCGATTACAAGCTGATCGACCAGTCCGCCGCCGAGATCGTCGACACCGCCAAGCGCACCGGCGCCATCGTCAAGGGCCCCGTGCCCCTGCCGACGCGCATGAAGCGCTTCGACATCCTGCGTTCGCCGCACGTCAACAAGTCGTCGCGCGACCAGTTCGAGATCCGCACCCACCAGCGCCTGATGGACATCGTCGACCCGACCGACAAGACGGTCGACGCCCTGATGAAGCTGGACCTGCCGGCCGGCGTCGACGTCGAGATCAAGCTGCAGTAAGCCTGCGGCAGCGCCTCGCGCGAAGGCCGCCCTCCGGGGCGGCCTTTTCATTGCTTGGCAGGCTTGTAGGAAGACTGCTACAATTTCGGGCTTCGCCGGTTTCGGCCGGGCGAAGCTTTTATCAACCCTCTTTCGACTCTCCGCCCCGGCGGGGAGAACGCAGAAGCCAATTGCAGCGGCTGCGGCGAAAGCAACGGAGTAACAACATGAGTCTGAGCAGCCTCGGGTTGCTGGGCCGCAAGGTGGGCATGATGCGCCTGTTCACCGATGACGGGGACGCTGTCCCGGTCACGGTGCTCGACGTGTCCAACAACCGCGTCACCCAGGTCAAGAACCAGGACAACGACGGCTACGTGGCCCTGCAGGTCACGTACGGTGCACGCAAGGCCTCCCGCGTCACCAAGCCCGCCGCGGGCCACCTGGCCAAGGCCGGCGTCGAAGCCGGCGAAATCATCCGCGAATTCCGTGTCGACGCCGACACCGCCGGCAAGTACGCCGCCGGTGCCACCGTCCCGGTGCAGGACCTCTTCTCCGCCGGCCAGCTGGTCGACGTGCAGGGCACCTCCATCGGCAAGGGCTTCACGGGCACCATCAAGCGCCACAACTTCAAGTCGCAGCGCGCGTCGCACGGCAACAGCCGTTCGCACAACGTGCCCGGCTCGATCTCCATGGCGCAGGACCCGGGCCGCGTGTTCCCGGGCAAGAAGATGTCCGGCCACCTCGGCGACGTCACCGTCACCGTGCAGAACCTCGACGTCGTCCGCGTGGACGAACAGCGCGGCCTGCTGATGATCAAGGGCGCCGTCCCCGGCTCGAAGAACGGTTTCGTGACCGTCCGCCTCGCCGCCAAGGGCCAGCCCAAGCCGGTCCAGGCGCAGGCCAAGGCCGAGAAGGGGAAGAAGTAAATGCAACTCGAACTCCTGAACGAGCAGGGCCAGGCCGCGTCGAAGTTCGACGCTCCCGAGACCGTGTTCGGCCGTGAATACAACGAAGCGCTGATCCACCAGATCGTCGTCGCCTTCCAGGCCAACGCGCGTCAAGGCACGCGTGCGCAGAAGGACCGCGAGCAGGTCAAGCACTCGACCAAGAAGCCGTTCCGCCAGAAGGGCACCGGCCGCGCGCGCGCCGGCATGACCTCCTCCCCGCTGTGGCGCGGAGGCGGCCGCATCTTCCCGAACAGCCCGGAAGAGAACTTCACGCAGAAGATCAACAAGAAGATGTACCGCGCCGGCATGGCGTCCATCTTCTCCCAGCTGGCCCGCGACGGCCGCCTGGCCGTCGTCGAGTCCCTGACCGTCGACAGCCCCAAGACGAAGCAGCTGGCCGCCAAGTTCAAGGCCATGAACCTGGATTCCGTTCTGGTCATCGCCGACGAAGTCGACGAGAACCTGTACCTGGCTTCGCGGAACCTGCCGAACGTGCTCATCGTCGAGCCGCGCTACGCCGATCCGCTGTCCCTGGTGCACTACAAGAAGGTGCTGGTCACCAAGGGTGCCGTGGACAAGCTCAAGGAGATGTTCGCATGAGCCGCATCAATCCCACCCCCGCCGCGCGCGCCAAGTACGACGAAGGCCGCCTGATGCAGGTGCTGGTCGCCCCGATCGTCTCCGAGAAGGCGACGCACGTGGCGGACAAGTCCAACGCCGTCACCTTCAAGGTGCTGCAGGACGCCACCAAGCTCGAGATCAAGGCCGCCGTCGAACTGATGTTCAAGGTCCAGGTCAAGGGCGTGTCCGTGCTCAACATCAAGGGCAAGCAGAAGAAATTCGGCCGTTCCGTCGGCCGTCGTGACAACGTCCGCAAGGCCTATGTCACCCTGCAGCCCGGCCAGGAGCTGAACTTCTCCGGGGAGACCGCTTAATCATGGCAGTCATCAAGATGAAACCGACTTCGCCCGGCCAGCGCGCCGTGGTGAAGATCTCGCGGGACCACCTGCACAAGGGTGAGCCGTACGCGCCGCTGCTGGAGCCCAAGTTCCAGAAGGCCGGCCGCAACAACAACGGCCACATCACCGTGCGCCACAAGGGCGGTGGCCACAAACACCACTACCGCGTGGTCGATTTCGTCCGCAACAAGGACGGCATCCCGGCGAAGGTGGAGCGCATCGAGTACGACCCGAACCGCACGGCCCACATCGCCCTGGTGGTGTACGCCGACGGCGAGCGCCGCTACATCATCGCCCCCCGCGGCGTGGATGTGGGCGCGACCCTGCTGTCCGGCTCCGAGGCCCCGATCCGCGCCGGCAACACCCTGCCGATCCGCAACATCCCGGTGGGTTCGACCATCCACTGCATCGAGCTGCAGCCCGGCAAGGGCGCGCAGATCGTGCGTTCGGCCGGCACCTCCGCCACGCTGCTGGCCCGCGAAGGCACCTACGCCCAGGTCCGCATGCGTTCCGGTGAAGTGCGCCGCATCCACATCGAATGCCGCGCCACCATCGGCGAAGTCGCGAACGAAGAGCACAGCCTGCGCCAGATCGGCAAGGCCGGCGTCAAGCGCCACATGGGCATCCGCCCGACGGTGCGCGGCGTCGCCATGAACCCGATCGACCACCCGCACGGTGGTGGTGAGGGCCGCACCGGCACCGGCAAGCCGCCGGTGGATCCGTGGGGCAACCTGACCAAGGGCTACCGCACGCGTAACAACAAGCGCACGCAGACGTTCATCGTCTCGCGCCGCAAGAAGTAAGGGGTCCGCACAATGACGCGTTCTCTCAAGAAGGGTCCGTTCGTGGACCACCACCTGGTGAACAAGGTCGACAAGGCCGTTTCCACCAAGGACAAGAAGCCGATCAAGACCTGGTCGCGCCGCTCGATGATCCTGCCCGATTTCATCGGCCTGACCATCGCCGTGCACAACGGCAAGCAGCACGTGCCGGTCTACATCACCGACCAGATGGTGGGCCACAAGCTGGGCGAGTTCGCCCTGACGCGCACCTTCAAGGGTCACCCCGCGGACAAGAAAGTCCAGAAGAAGTGAGGATGAACCATGGCTGAAACCAAAGCGATCCTCCGCGGCGTGCGCCTGTCTGTCGACAAGGGCCGCCTCGTGGCCGACCTGATCCGCGGCAAGAAGGTGGACCAGGCCCTGAACATCCTGAACTTCACGCAGAAGAAGGGTGCCGTCATCGTCAAGAAGGTGCTGGAGTCCGCGATCGCGAACGCCGAGCACAACGACGGCGTCGACATCGACGAGCTGAAGGTCAAGACGATCTACGTGGAGCAAGGCACCGTGCTGAAGCGATTCACCGCGCGCGCCAAGGGCCGCGGCAACCGCATCAGCAAGGGTACGTGCCACGTGTACGTGACCGTCGGGAACTAAGGAAGAACATGGGACAGAAGATCCATCCGACCGGCTTCCGCCTGGCCGTCACCCGTAACTGGAACAGCCGCTGGTACGCGAACAACCGCGACTTCGGCGACATGCTGGCCGAGGACATCAAGGTCCGCGACTACCTGAAGACCAAGCTGAAGAACGCCGCGGTCTCCCGCGTGCTGATCGAGCGCCCCGCCAAGAACGCCCGCATCACCATCTACTCGGCGCGTCCGGGCGTGGTGATCGGCAAGAAGGGCGAGGACATCGAGAACCTGAAGAAGGAACTGGCCACGCGCCTGGGCGTGCCGGTCGCCGTGAACATCGAGGAAGTGCGCAAGCCCGAAGTCGATGCACAGCTGATCGCCGACTCGATCACCCAGCAGCTCGAGAAGCGCATCATGTTCCGCCGCGCGATGAAGCGCGCGATGCAGAACGCCATGCGCCTCGGTGCGCAGGGCATCAAGATCATGTCGTCGGGCCGCCTGAACGGCATCGAGATCGCGCGCACCGAGTGGTACCGCGAAGGCCGCGTGCCGCTGCACACCCTGCGCGCCGACATCGACTACGGCTTCTCCGAAGCCAAGACCACCTACGGCGTCATCGGCGTCAAGGTGTGGGTCTACAAGGGCGACACCCTCGGTCGCACCGACGCGCCGTCCCTGGACAGCACGCCGCGCCCCGAAGGCGAAGAGCGCCGTGGCCCGCGCGGCCCGCGCCGCGACGGCGACCGCCGTGGCGGCCCCGGCGGCGACCGCCGTCCCCCGACGGGTGGCCGTGGCGGCCCGCGTGGCGGCGTGAGCGCCGGCGCCGGCAACGTGGCCCCTGCCGATGGCAGCGACAAGCCGCAAGAAGCAACCGCAGGGGCGGAAGCCCCGAAATCTACCGTTAAGCGCGTTCCCCGCAAGACCGCGGGCGCCGCGCCGGCTGCCACCCCGGCCGACGGTAAAGGAGAGTAAACATGCTGCAACCCGCTCGCCGCAAATACCGCAAAGAGCAAAAAGGCCGCAACACCGGCGTTGCCACCACCGGCAACTCCGTCGCGTTCGGCGACTTCGGCCTGAAGTGCACCGACCGCGGCCGCCTCACGGCGCGCCAGATCGAGGCCGCGCGCCGCGCGATCTCCCGTCACGTCAAGCGTGGCGGCCGCATCTGGATCCGCGTGTTCCCGGACAAGCCGATCTCCCAGAAGCCCGCCGAAGTCCGCATGGGCAACGGCAAGGGCAACCCGGAGTACTACGTGGCCGAGATCCAGCCGGGCAAGGTCGTGTTCGAGATCGTCGGCGTGCCCGAGGAACTCGCGCGTGAAGCGTTCAAGCTGGCCGCTGCGAAGCTGCCGCTGCGCACCACGTTCGTGTCCCGCATGATCGGCCAGTGAGAGGAGCAGAGGACATGACGAAAGCCAAGGATCTCCGTTCCAAGGACGCCGCCGGCGTGGAAGCCGAAGTCAAGAGCCTGCAGAAGGCCCACTTCGGCCTGCGCATGCAGAAGGCCACGCAACAACTCAACAACACCGCCACGCTGCGCTCCACGCGCCGTGACATCGCTCGGGCCAAGACCATCCTGGCCCAGAAGCGTGCGGAATCCGCCAAGTCGTAAGGAGTGAACATGACGGAAGCCAAAACCTCCCTCAAGCGCACCCTCGTCGGCAAGGTGGTGAGCGACAAGCGTGCCAAGACCGTGACCGTGCTGGTCGAGCGCCGCGTGAAGCACCCGCTGTACGGCAAGATCGTGATCAAGTCGAGCAAGTACCACGCCCACGACGAAAAGGGCGAGTACCACACCGGCGACGTGATCGAGATCGTCGAGAGCAAGCCGATCTCCAAGACCAAGAACTGGGTCGCGACCCGCCTGGTCGAGAAGGCCGCCGAGGTCTGATCCCCGCGCGCGCTGCAAGCGATACCGAAACGGCCCACAATCGTGGGCCGTTTTCTTTTGTCCCACCCAACCCAACGAGGAGATTGCCATGATCAAGGTCGGTGACCAGCTGCCGGACGTCACGCTGATGGAGTATTCGGAAGTCGAAGGCAACGGCTGCAGCATCGGGCCCAACCCGGTGAAGGTGGGCGAGGCCACCAAGGGCAAGAAGATCGCGCTGTTCGCGCTGCCCGGCGCCTTCACGCCCACCTGCTCGGCCAAGCACGTGCCCGGCTACGTCGAGAAGTTCAACGACCTCAAGGCCGCCGGCGTCGACGAGATCTGGTGCGTGAGCGTCAACGACGCCTTCGTGATGGGTGCCTGGGCGCGCGACCAGAAGACCGCCGGCAAGGTGCGCATGCTGGCCGACGGCAGCGGCGAGTTCGCCAAGGCCACGGGCCTGACGCTGGACCTCACCGCGCGCGGGATGGGCGTGCGCAGCAACCGCTATTCGATGCTGGTGAACGACGGCAAGGTCGCCTCGCTGAACGTCGAGGCCCCGGGCAAGTTCGAAGTGAGCGACGCGCAGACGATGCTGTCGCAGGCGAAGGGCTGAGCCCCCGCACCGGCCCTTCCGCAAGGGGAGGGAGGAAGAGTCAGCCCCGGCTGCTGAGAGGCGCCGGGGACGTGTTCCAGAGGTCCGCCTTCAGGTAGTGCGCCCCCGGGATGGGGTTGTGATAGTAGGGCGGGATGTCCTCGAAGCCGAGGTCCTCGTAGAGGGCTCGTGCGGCTTCCATGTCGTCCAGCGTGTCGAGCAGCACGCAGGCATAGCCCGCCTGCCGCGCCGCATCGAGCGTCGCCTCGGCCAGCTGGCGGCCCAGCCCGAAGCCGCGGAAGGCCTTGCGCACGAACAGGCGCTTCATCTCGGCGGCATTGGGATAGTCGGCGCTGTCCAGCGGGCGCAGCGCGCAGCAGCCGGCCACTTCGCCGTCCACGCGCGCCAGCAGCAGGGCGCCGCGCGGCGCCGCGTAGTCGCCGGGGAGGCCGGCGAGTTCCTGTTCGAAGTTCTGGAAGCAGAGATCGACGCCGAGTCCCGCCGCGTACTCGCGGAAGATCGAGCGGACGGCGTCGAGTTCGCTCGCCGAGGGCGGGGCCAGTTCGATCAAGGGAAGGGGGGCTGTGTCCAAGGTACCGGGATGCGAGCCTGTGGACGGACCATTCTAGCGGGCTCCCAAGGACGAGCTTGGCGCCTTCAGCCGTTGCCGAGGCTGACGATCCACCAGACGATGCCCGCGCAGACCGCCAGCACCACCGCGGCCGCCAGGCGCGACCGCGCGTCGTCGCGGGACGACCGCGCCGGTGCCGCCAGTTCCTTGTCCCCGATCACCATGGGCCGCACCAGCGTCTCGCGCTTGCGCCACACGTACCAGGCGATGGCGGCGACGTGCAGGACGACCAGCCCGATCACCAGCCACTGGCCGACCTGCTTGTGGTACCAGGTCGCCGCCAGGCCCTTGCTGCTCGCGACGAACCGGTTCAGCGGGCCGGTGAAGGAGATCTCGTCGTCGCCCACCAGCCCGGTGGCCACCTGCGCGAACAGCACCAGCAGCATCGCGAACACGGAGCCGGCGCCCAGCGGGTTGTGGCCGACAAGGTGGTCCGGGTGCGCGCGTCCCGCCAGGTAGGCTGCCACGCTGCGGGGCGCGTACAGGAAGGAGCCGAACCGGGACCAGTGCCCGCCCGCGAAGCCCCACACGACGCGGAACAGGAGCAATGTGAGCACTGCATAACCGAAGCGCGCATGCCAGGTCATGGCGTCGCCGCCGCGGTAGCCCGTGATCACGAGGAACACCACGCACAGCGCCAGCGACCAGTGGAAGAGACGGGTGGGCAAGTCCCAAACCCGCACGCGATGAGCCATGGATTCCCCTTGTGGTCTGTTGGCGGCTTGCGACACGGAAGCTGGCCGCGCACGCCGTGGGTTAGTAAATTCCCGCACTGGCAAGTTCCCGGGCGAACTTTTTTCACACAGGTCACTCTGCCGCTGTGGCACCCGCCACTTTACCCACCAGGAGAAGAATTCCATGAAGTCCCTCGGCACCCTGGCCTTCGCCGCCGCCGCGCTCGCCGCCGCCGGTTCCGTCGCCGCCCAGTCCTTCCAGAAGCCCGAAGACGCGATCCGCTACCGGCAAGGCGCGTTCCGCGTCATGGCCGCCCACTTCGGTGCCCTCGGCGCCATGGCCAACAACCGCGCGCCGTTCGATGCGCAGGCGGCTGCGCGCCACGGCGACGTGCTGGCCGTCGTGTCGCACCTGCCCGCCAACGGCTTCGTGGCCGGCTCGGACAAGGGCGAGACGCGCGCCAAGCCGGAAATCTGGTCGGAGCAGGCCAAGTTCCGCGCCGCCAACGACAAGATGACGGCGGAGGTCGCCAAGCTCGCCGCCGCCGCCAAGACCGGCAACCTGGACAACATCAAGGCGACCTTCGGTGCCGCGGCGGGCACCTGCAAGGCCTGCCACGACGACTTCCGCAAGGACTGAGCCCTTCTCCCGGCAGGAAACGAAAAGCCCCGCGACGCGGGGCTTTTCCATTGGGCAGGGTCGGCTCAGCTCTCGGCCAGCAGCTTCTCGATCAGCTGGTGCAGTTCGGCGAAGTCGGGTTCGCCGACGTAGCGCTTCACGATCTCGCCCTTCTTGTTCACCACGTATGACGTGGGCGTGAGCTTCACGTCGCCCCAGGCCTGGGCCACGGCGCCGGTGTTGTCGATGGCCACGCTGAAGGGCAGCTTGCGCGTCTGCGCGTAGTTGACGACGTAGGCCGGCGGGTCGTACGCCATGGCGACCGCCACATGGTCGTAGCCCTTCGCCTTGTACTTCTCGTAGGTGGAGACCATCTTCGGCATCTCGGCCACGCAGGTGGTGCAGCTGGTCGCCCAGAAGTTCACCAGCGTCACCTTGCCCTGGAGGTCGGCCGTGGTCTTCTTCGACCCGTCCAGGAGCACGAAGGTGGATTGCGGCGCCGCGTCGCGCGCGCAGCCCGCCAGCAGGGCCGTTGCCACCACCACCGTCGCCAGGAGCGCGCGTGCGCCCCATGCATTTGCCGACATCTTCATTCCCGCGTGTTGCATGTGCTTCGGATTCTGGCCCAGCCGGAAAGTTCGTGCCGGCCGGCGGGTCAAGCCGCGGCTTCCAGCAGCACCCGGACCAGGTCGGCCGGCGCGCTGACCATGGGATCGTGCCCGGTCGCGATCTCCACGATGCGCGCGCCGCCGCCGCCCTGCCAGGCGCCGTCCCAGAAGTTGCGGTCGCGCACGCGCTGGCGGACGGCATCGATGGTGCCCAGCGCCGGCCGGTTGCAATCCACGAAGGTGCGCGGCACGGCCGCGACGCGCCGCGGGTCGAACTGCAGCTGCGCCTGGTACGTGTGGCCGGGATGGGGCGTCTGCCGGCGCTGGACCCACGCGTGGTCCTCGGCTTCCAGCCCGAACACCTTCGGGTCCGGCGCGGGAAAGCTGTAGTCGGGCGACGCCTGCGCCGCGGCGAGGCGGGCCTCGCGCGTGGCGCTGGACTGCGTGCTGGCCCAGCTCTCTCCCGGCTTCGGCACGACCGCGTCCACGTAGACGAGGTGGCGCAGGCGCTGCGGCATGCGGTCCGCCACGGCCGTGCCGAGCATGCCGGCGTACGAATGCGCGGCGAGCACCACGTCCTGCAGCTCCTCGGCCTCCACCACGTTCATCACGTCGGAGATGTGCGTCTCCAGCGTGATGAGCGAGGACATCAGATGGGCGCGCTCGCCGAGCCCGGTCAGCGTCACCGCATGCACGCGGTGGCCCTGCGCCTGCAGCGGCGCCACCACGCGGCGCCAGCACCAGCCGCCGTGCCAGGCCCCGTGCACGAGAACGAAATTTGCCATCTCAGATCACCTCCTGGTCGCGCAGGGCCGTGATGCGCTCGTCGTCCCAGCCCAGCAATTCCGTCAGCACTTCCTGCGTGTGTTCGCCCAGCAGCGGCGGCGGCAGGTCCGTGCGCACCGGCGTGCCTCCGAGCTTGAGCGGGCTGGCCACGAGGTTCACCGTGCCCGCCAGCGGGTGGTCCCACTGGTGCACCATGCCACGTTCGCGCACGTGCGGGTCGGCGAACACCTCGCCGATGTCGTTGATGGCGCCGCAAGGCACCTTGGCGGCTTCCAGCGCCGCCAGCCACTCGCCCTTCGGCCGGGTCTTCATCACGGCCTCGAGCAAGGGCACCAGCACCGCGCGGTTGCGCACGCGGTCCTGGTTCTTGGCGAACCGTGGGTCCGAGGCGAGCTCCGGCTGCCCGGCGACCTGGCAGTACTTCGCGAACTGGCCGTCGTTGCCCACCGCGATGATCACGTGGTCCTTGCGGCCGTCGGCGGTGGGCGCGACCTCGAACACCTGGTAAGGCACGATGTTCTGGTGCGCGTTGCCCGCGCGGCCGGGCACCTTGCCGCTCACCAGGTAGTTCGCGCCCAGGTTGGCCAGCATCGCCACCTGCGCATCGAGGAGGGCCATGTCGAGGTGCTGTCCTTCGCCGGTGCGGTCGGCGTGGCGCAGCGCGGCCAGGATGCCGACCGTCGCATACATGCCGGTGAACAGGTCGGCCACCGCGACGCCGACCTTCTGCGGACCGCCGCCGAGGTCGTCGCGCTCGCCGGTGATGCTCATGAGGCCGCCCATCCCCTGGATCGCGTAGTCGTAGCCGGCGCGCTCGCGGTAGGGACCGGTCTGGCCGAAGCCGGTGACGCTGCAGTAGACCAGCCGCGGGTTGAGCGCCTTCAGCGAGGCGTGGTCGAGGCCGTAGCGGGCCATGTCGCCGACCTTGAAATTCTCGACGAACACGTGGCAGTGCTTCACCAGCTCGCGAACCAGCGCCTGCCCTTCGGGGTGCGCGATGTCGCAGGTCACGGAGCGCTTGTTGCGGTTGGTGCCGAGGTAGTAGGCGGCCTCGGCCGTGTCCTTGCCGTCGCGGTCCTGCAGGAACGGCGGGCCCCAGGTGCGCGTGTCGTCCCCGGTACCGGGCCGCTCGATCTTGATCACGTCGGCGCCGAGATCCGCCAGGGTCTGCGTGCACCACGGGCCGGCCAGGACGCGCGACAGGTCGAGCACGCGGATTCCATCGAGAGCATTCATGCGGCCCATTATCGGCAACCCGATAATGGCCGCAGCCGCCCGCCGCAGAGGCGGCGTCCCTTCATCCAGGATCCCGATGTCCCTGCTCGCGCGCCGCCAGGCGGTGCTGGTGTTCCTCGCCTTCGCGTTCGCCTACTTCTTCTCGGCGCTGGTGCGTGCGATCACGGCGACGCTGTCGCCCACCCTCACGGCGGAGTTCCGGCTGAACGCGGCCGACCTCGGCCTGCTGGCGGGCGGCTACTTCCTGGGCTTCGCGGCCATCCAGCTGCCGCTGGGGACCTGGCTCGACCGGCACGGGCCGAAGAAGGTCATCCTGTGGTTCCTGGCCGTGGCCGTGCTCGGGTGCGCGGCCTTTGCGCTCGCGACCAGCTTCTCCTGGCTGCTGGCCGCCCGCGTGCTGTGCGGCGCGGGCGTCAGCGCCTGCCTGATGGCGCCGCTCACCGGCTACCGCCGCTGGTTCAGCCCGCCGGTGCAACTGCGCACCAACTCCTGGATGCTGATGACGGGTTCGTTCGGCATGTTGTCGTCGACGCTGCCCGTGCAGTGGCTGCTGCCCGTGGCCGGCTGGCGGCCGCTGTTCTGGGGCCTGGCGGCCCTGATGGCGCTGGCGATGGCGCTGATCGCGTGGCAGGTGCCGCGCTGGGACACGGAGGAAGCCGGCGCCGACGCCACGCAAGGCAGCTACCGCGAGGTCTGGCGCCATCCGTACTTCCTGCAGATGACGCCGGTCGGTTTCTTCAGCTACGGCGGCATGATCGCCGTGCAGACCCTCTGGGCCGGGCCGTGGATGGTGCGGGTCGCGGGCTACGAGCCGCTCGCGTCCGCCGGGGGCCTCTTCACCATCAACATCTGCATGCTCGCGACGTTCTGGAGCTGGGGCATGCTGACGCCTTCGCTGCAGCGCCGCGGCATCGGCACCGACACCCTGATCGCGTGGGGGCTGCCCCTCAGCTTCGTCGCCCTGGGCGCATTGATCGTGATGGGACCGGCGGCCGGCGCGTTCACGCTGGCGCTGTTCTGCATGTCCAGCACCTTCGTGTCGCTGGCGCAGCCCGCCGTGGGCATGGTGTTCCCGGCCTCGCTGGCGGGGCGCGCCCTCTCGGCCTACAACCTGGTGATCTTCCTGGGCGTGTTCATCGTGCAGTGGGGCATCGGCCTCCTGATCGACGCCTTCCGCGCCGGCGGGTTCGCGGAGGTGCAGGCCTTCCGCGCCGCCTTCAGTGTGTTCCTCGCCACGAGCGTGCTGTCCTATGCGTGGTTCCTGTGGAGCAGAAGCCATAATCGGCGGCAGAGCCCATGAACGCCATTCTGCTGATCGCCCACGCCCCGCTCGCCAACGCGCTGCGGCAGTGCGCGCTGCATGTGTTCCCCGACTGCGGGGCGGCGGTGATGGCGATCGACGTGCAGCCGAACCTGTCGCCGGACGAGACCCTGGCCACGTCGCGCATCGCGATCGAGCAGCTGACCCGCGTGCCCGGCATCAAGGGCGTGCTGGTGCTGACCGACATCTTCGGGGCCACGCCCAGCAACGTCGCCCAGAAGCTGGTCGACGGCGTGGGCTCCCGCCTGATCACGGGCGTGAACCTGCCCATGCTGCTGCGCGCGGTGAGCTACCGCCACGAAGCGCTGGACACGCTGGTGTCGCGCGCCGTGGTGGGCGGCACGCAGGGCGTGATGCAGGTCGCGATCACCGCGCCGCAGAACCAGGCCAAACGCAAACATGATCCAGAAGAACACGACCATCAGCAATAAGCTGGGCCTGCACGCCCGGGCCTCGGCCAAGCTGACCAAGCTGGCCGGCAGTTTTCCCTGCGAGGTGTGGCTCAGCCGCGGCGAGCGCCGCGTCAACGCCAAGAGCATCATGGGCGTGATGATGCTGGCCGCCGGCGTGGGGTCGGAAGTGACGCTGGAGACCGACGGGCCGAAGGAGCAGGAAGCGATGGACGCGCTGCTGGCACTCATCGCCGACAAGTTCGGGGAGGGCGAGTAGTGACCTTCGCCGTCCATGGCATCGCCGTCGCCCGGGGCATTGCCATCGGGCGGGCGGTCGTCATGGGCTCGGGCCGCGCCGACGTGGCCCACTACTTCATCCAGCCTTCGCAGGTGGAAGCGGAGATCGAGCGCATCCGCGTCGGCCGCGACGCGGTGATCGAGGAGATCCACCGGCTGCAGCAGACCATCGCCGGGATGGGGCCCAAGGAAGCGCCGCACGAACTGTCGGCCCTGCTGGACGTGCACCTGATGCTGCTGCAGGACCAGGAGCTGATCGGCGGCGTCAAGCACTGGATCACGGACCGCCTGTACAACGCCGAATGGGCGCTGACCACGCAGCTGGAAGCCCTCTCGCGCCAGTTCGACGAGATGGAGGACGAGTACCTGCGCGAGCGCAAGGCCGACCTCGAGCAGGTCGCCGAACGCATCCTGCGCTACATGAAGGGCCTCGGCGCGCCGGTGGCGCCGGCGACTCCGCGGCGCAGGACGCAGCAGGACCGGCTGCTGGACGACAGCGTCGACGTTCCCCTGGTGCTGGTCGCGCACGACCTGTCGCCGGCCGACATGCTGCAGTTCAAGCAGAGCGTGTTCGCCGGCTTCGTCACCGATGTCGGCGGCAAGACCTCGCACACGGCGATCGTCGCGCGCAGCCTGGACATCCCGGCGGTGGTCGGGGCCCGCGGCGCCAGCCAGCTGGTGCGGCAGGACGACTGGGTCATCATCGACGGCGACGGCGGCGTGATGATCGTCGATCCGTCGCCCATCATCCTGGCCGAATACGGGTACAAGCAGCGGCAGGTCGAACTGGAACGCGGCCGCCTGGGCCGGCTGCGCCACACGCCCGCGGTCACGCTGGACGGCCAGAAGGTGGAACTGCTGGCGAATATCGAACTGCCCGAAGACGCGGAAGCCGCCTTGCGCGCGGGCGCCGTGGGCGTCGGCCTGTTCCGCAGTGAGTTCCTGTTCATGGGCCGCGAAGGCCGCATGCCGGACGAGGAGGAGCAGTACCTCGCCTACCGCAAGGCCGTCGAGGGCATGCAGGGCCTGCCCGTCACGATCCGGACGGTGGACGTGGGCGCGGACAAGCCGCTGGACGAAACGCGCCGCTACGACACGCACCTGAACCCGGCCCTGGGCCTGCGCGCCATCCGCTGGAGCCTGTCGGAGCCGGAGATGTTCCGCACCCAGCTGCGCGCCATCCTGCGCGCGGCCGCGCACGGCAAGGTCAACCTGCTGGTACCGATGCTGGCGCACGGCACGGAGATCCGCCAGACGCTGTCCCTGATCGACTTCGCGCGCGCCGAACTGGACAACCGCGGCGTGGCGTACGGCCCGGTCTCCATCGGCGCGATGATCGAGATCCCCGCCGCCGCGCTGCAGGTGCGGACCTTCCTGCGGTACTTCGACTACCTCTCGATCGGCACCAACGACCTGATCCAGTACACGCTGGCGATCGACCGCGCCGACGAGTCGGTGGCGCACCTCTACGACCCCTGCCACCCGGCGGTGCTGGGATTGGTCGCCGGCACCATCGCCGAATGCCGGCGGCAGGGCAAGCCGGTGAGCGTCTGCGGCGAAATGGCCGGCGACACGCAGTTCACCCGGCTGCTCATCGGCCTGGGCCTGCGCAGCTTCTCCATGCACCCGGCGCAGATCCTCGCCGTGAAGCAGGAGGTGTTGCGCGCCGATGCCACCCGGCTCGAGGGCTGGGCGCGCGACGTGGTGGCGTCGGAAGACCCGGCGCAGGCGCTCGCGGGTTGATGCGTCAGCGGGCGCGCGTGCCGAGCACGGCCGCGCCGATGATCAGCGCGGCGGCCAGCACGATGCTGGCGCTGAACCCACGGCCCGTGAACAGCACCAGCAGGGCCGTCGACGCCAGCGGCGTCAAGTAGCTGAGGATGCCGATGTGGCGGGCGTCGCCCCCCTTGAGCGCCTTGTCCCAGAGGAAGAACGCCGCGCCGAGCGGGCCGAGGCCCATCACCGCGACGAGGAGCCAGTCCTGCGCGGACAGCGCGACCGGGACCTCGAGCAGCGCATGGCAAAGCAGCGAGAGCACGCCGGACACCAGCCCGAACAGGCCGATGGCGGCGGTGGGGAAGGCCGCCACGCGCCGCGTCCACAGCGAGTAACTGGCCCAGATGAAGGCGGAGCCGAGCGCGGGCAGGTAGCCCCACGACCAGCCGCCGCCCGCGTGGCCGGCACCGAGGATGGCGATGGCCGCGCCTGCGAAGCCCGCCAGCGCCGCAACGACGTGCGCGGGCCTGAGCGCCAGCCCCGGCAGGAACACGGGTGCGAGCACCACGATGAACAGCGGCCACAGGTAGTTCACCAGATTCGCTTCCACCGGCGGTGCCAGGCGCAATGCGATGAACAGCAGGAAGTGGAAACCGAACAGTCCGTACACGCCGAGGGCCAGGGTGCGCGCCGGCACGCGCCAGTGCTTCACGAGCGGCCAGGCCGGGAGGCTGCCGATCACGAGCGCCAGGCCGGTGAGCAGGAAGGGCGGCACGTGCTTCAGCGCGACGCCAAGCGTGGCCAGCGAAGCCCACAGCGTGATCGCTCCGAGGGCGTAGGCGTTGGGATGCATGCGGCGAGCTTAGCGCGCGGCGTCGTCGCGCATCCCGCCTGGATCGTCGCGCAAGCCGCGTCTACAGGCCGCTCTTGCGCAGCGCCGCGGTCAGGGCCGAGGGCGACCGGTAGCCGGTGCGGCGCGCCACTTCGTGCACCGGCCAGCCTTCGTCGCGCAGTTGCCGCGCGCGCACCAGCCGCTGCGATCGCAGCCAGTCGAGCGCCCCGACGCCGTTCGCTTCGCGGCACCGCAGCGCCAGCTGGCTCGCGCTCAGGTGCACGCGCTGCGCCAGTTCGGCGACACCGACCGGCTCGTCCAGCCGCGACTGCACCCACGCGGCGAGTTCCATCCAGTCGATCGGGCGGCGCGGCCTTTGCGCGGTGCCCGGCGCGCGCCACGCCTCCAGCAACAGCGCGGGCGCATGCGCGGTCGCGAGCGGCTGGTCCGCCGCTTGGGCGAGGAAGTGCGCAAGTGCCGCGACCTGCCGCGGACGGTGCGGCGTGACGCCGCAGGCGTCCCACTGCGGATTCGCGGTGTCCAGCACGAGGCAGCGGCTGCCCTGGGCCGAAGCGAAGTCGTGGCGTTCACCGGAAGGCACCAGCACGGCGTCGCCGGGGGCCACCCTGCGCCCGCGGCCTTCCACCTCGAGTTCGAGCACGCCGGCGATGCCCACCAGCAGCTGGTGGTGCGGATGGTCGTGGCTGCCGTGCGCGGCGCCGTACGCACGCAGCGACAGGCTGTCGCGCGCGCCGGCCATGTCAGGCGGCCTGGCCGATCGCCACGCCCGCGGCGTGAGCCTGCTGGTCCGCGTGGTACGAGCTGCGCACCATCGCGCCGACGGCGGCGTGCGTGAAGCCCATCTCGTACGCCTTCGCCTCGAACATCTTGAACGTGTCCGGGTGCACGTACCGGCGCACCGGCAGGTGCGAGGTGCTGGGCGCGAGGTACTGCCCGATGGTCAGCATGTCGATGCCGTGCGCGCGCATGTCCTGCATGACGGCGAGGATCTCCTCGTCGGTCTCGCCCAGGCCCACCATCAGGCCGCTCTTGGTCGGCACGCCGGGGTGCAGCGCCTTGAACTTCTTCAGCAGGTTCAGGCTGAACTGGTAGTCGGAGCCGGGCCGCGCTTCCCTGTACAGGCGCGGGATCGTCTCCAGGTTGTGGTTCATCACGTCGGGCGGCGCCGCCTTCAGGATCTCGAGGGCGCGGTCGTCGCGGCCGCGGAAGTCCGGCACCAGGACCTCGATGGTGGTCTGGGGCGACAGCTCGCGCGTGCGGCGGATGCATTCGACGAAGTGGCCGGCGCCGCCATCGCGCAGGTCGTCGCGATCGACGCTGGTGATCACCACGTACTTCAGCTTCAGTGCCGCGATGGTCTTCGCCAGGTTCGCCGGCTCGTTCGCGTCGAGCGGGTCGGGCCGGCCGTGGCCCACGTCGCAGAACGGGCAGCGGCGCGTGCACTTGTCGCCCATGATCATGAAGGTCGCCGTGCCCTTGCCGAAGCACTCGCCGATGTTGGGGCAGGACGCTTCCTCGCACACGGTGTGCAGCTTGTGCTCGCGCAGGATCTGCTTGATCTCGTAGAAGCGCGAGGTGGCGGAGCCCGCCTTCACGCGGATCCATTCCGGCTTCTTCAGGATCTCGCCGGCCTCCACCTTCACCGGGATGCGCGAGAGCTTGGCCGCGGCCT
This sequence comes from Ramlibacter pallidus, assembly GCF_015070875.1. GTDB lineage: Bacteria > Pseudomonadota > Gammaproteobacteria > Burkholderiales > Burkholderiaceae_C > Ramlibacter > Ramlibacter pallidus. Next base: position 195,706 of record NZ_JADDIV010000002.1, on the reverse strand, counting down.
TCTGCTTGGCGCTGGCCTGGTAGGTCTCGACGGACTGCGCCTCGCGCACGACGTTGCTGGTGCTCATGGTCTTCCCGGTGGGTTCACGCCAGCAGCGCCTCGAGCTCGTGGCCCAGGAGCGCGGCGGCTTCGTTCCATGTGGTGGAAACGCCGATTGTAGAAAGGTCCACCGTCTGGAGTCCTGCGTAACCGCAAGGGTTGATCCGCGAGAAGGGTTCCAGGTCCATGGCCACGTTCAGGGCCAGGCCGTGGTACGTGGCGTGCCGGGAGACCTTGATGCCCAGGGCGGCGATCTTCCCGAGGCCGGCGAACGGGTCGCCGGACGGCCCCGTCAGCGCCTGGTGCGAGCCCGGATCCGCCAGGCGCACGTAGATCCCGGGAGCGCCGGCGACGCGGTGGCCCGTGACGCCGAAATGCGCCAGCGTGCGGATCAACGCTTCCTCCAGCCGGTACACGTACTCCTTGACGAAGTAGCCCTTGCGCTTGAGGTCCAGCAACGGATACGCCACCACCTGCCCGGGGCCGTGGTACGTGACCTGGCCGCCGCGGTTGGTGGCGACGACCGGGATCGCGCCCGGCTGCAGCAGGTGGTCCGGCTTGCCGGCCAGGCCTTGCGTGAACACCGGCGGGTGCTCGCACAGCCAGAGTTCGTCGGGGGTCTCGGACGTGCGGGCCTCGGTGAAGGCCTGCATGGCCTGGTAGGTCGGCAGGTAGTCGACCCGCCCGAGGACCTTCACTTGCACGGTGCCTAGAGGACGACCTTCACCATCGGGTGCGAAGTGAGCGCCCGATAGAGGTCGTCCAGCTGCTGGCGGCTGGTGGCCGTCACCGTGATGGTGATGCCCAGGTAGTTGCCCGCGCTGCTGTCGCGCAGTTCGACCGTGCCCGCATCGAAGCCCGGGTCGAACTGGCGCGCGATGGTGGTCACCGCGTGGACGAAGCCGTCCACCTTCGCGCCCATCACCTTGATCGGGAACTGCGACGGGTACTGGATCAGGGAATCCTTGCGTGGATCCTGCGGCGGGGCGGGCGGGTGGATGGAGGCGGACATTTACGACGTGGAGCGTTTGGCTTGCTGGTAGCCGGCGAACAGCTTCCCGTAGATGGGGCCGGGCCGGCCGTTTCCAACCGGGCGCCCGTCCAGCCGGGTGCAGGGCAGGATCTCCTTGGTGGCGGAGGACAGCAGGATCTCGTCGGCCGCCAGCACTTCCTCGCGCGACACGCGGCGCAGCTCGAACGGGATGCCGGCGTCCCGGCACAGCTCCTCCAGCAGTCCGTAGCGGATGCCTTCCAGCACCAGGTTGTCCTTCGGGGCGCCGAGCACCTTGCCGTCCTTGACCACCCAGACGTTGGAGGCGGCGGCCTCGCTCAGCATGCCGTCGCGGAACATCACGGTCTCGTTGCCGCCCTCGTCGGCGCTGACCTGGCGCGCCAGCACGGCGGCCGCCAGGCTGGTGCTCTTGATGTGGCCCTTTTTCCAGCGGAAGTCGTCGGCCGTGTAGCAGTCGACGCCCTTCGCCCGTTCCTCGGGCGTGTAGATGTAGAGGCGGTTGACCATGGCGAAGACGGTGGGCGTGATGCCGGGCGGCATGACGTGGTCGCGCATGGCCACCCCGCGCGTCACCTGCAGGTACACCAGCTGGTTCGTCTCCTCCACCTTCTTGCCGACGTGCTTCGCGTAGGCGGCCACGAGCTGGTCCACCAGCTTGCGCCAGCCTTGGCGGTCCATCGGGTTGGCGATGCGCAGTTCGCCGAGGCTGCGTTCCAGGCGCGCCATGTGTTCCTGGAAGCGGAACGGCCGGCCCTCGTAGGCCGGCACCACCTCGTAGACGCCGTCGCCGAAGATGAAGCCGCGGTCCAGCACGCTCACCTTCGCGTCGCGGACGGTGCTGAATTCGCCGTTGAGGTAACAGGGCAGGGCAGGGATGTCGTTGCTCATGGCCGCATTGTCACTTTTCCGCCGCGAGCCCGGGCGCCGCCGCTCAGCGCCAGAGCAGCACCGCCGCGATGGCGAGCCAGCCCAGCGCCAGGTTCACCTTCACCAGCAGCGCGATCTGGTTCATGCGCCTGCCGCCTTCGGGCCAGTCGCCCGCCGCCACGGCACGCTGCAGCCGCCGCCACGGCGCGAAGAAGATGTGGCCGAACACCAGCATCATCGCGATGCCCAGTCCCGCCATGGCATGCCAGCCCGGCGGCGCGTCGCGGCCGGGCACCTGCAGCAGCAGCCACACGCCCGTGGCGAGCAGCAACGCGATGCTCACCATCACCACGACGAAGAAGCGACGCAGCACCGCCACGACGAGCGGCAGGCGCGCGGGCGGCTGCAGCTGCGCGTGCAGCGCGGGCCGCAAGGCCATGACCATGAAGGCCATGCCTCCCATCCAGAAGATCGCGCCCGCGAGATGCAGGAACAGCATGAGGTTGCGCATGGGTGCCTTTTCGCCAAAGCCGCATTCTCGGCCGTCCGTGCAAGCGCGTAGGACGGACCGATGCGTGGGGGCTGGCGGGAGGGTGTGGGTTTCTACTTATAATGGGAGGCTTTCCAGAATTTTCAGGGCTTACAGCGGCGTACATGCCAACCAACAACATCGCCCCGCTGCCTGAAGATGAGCCTCAGGAATCCCCCGTCACGCGATTGAGCGCCGAAGAGGCGCGACGCGTGCGCGAGCAGAACCCCCCGGTATCGCCGTGGTGGGTCGTGGCGGGGCAGGCCGGGGTGGGTGTCCTTGCGGGGTTGGCCGGCTGGGCGCTGACGGGAAGGCAAAGCGTAGGTTGGTCGGCGGCGTATGGAGCTTGGGCTGTGGCGATTCCCGCGGCCGTCTTCGCGCGCGGCCTGACCGGAAAGTTTGCATCGCTCAACCCGATGTCGGCAGCCGCCGGCTTCCTGGTCTGGGAGATGGTGAAGATCGCCTTGACGTTCGCCCTGTTGCTGGCGGCGCCGAGGCTGGTCGCGGGGCTGAGCTGGCCGGCGCTGCTGGTGGGCATGGTCCTCGCGATGAAGGTGTACTGGTTGGCGCTGGCGTTCGCGCCGAAACCCAAGAAACTGAGCTGAAAGAAAAATGGCTGCTCCTTCCGGAACCGGACCGACCGCGGGCGAGTACATCGTCCACCACCTGGGCTTCCTGCAGAACCGCAAGCCGAACAACGTCGTCGACTTCGGCGTGTTCAACTTCGATTCGCTGTTCTGGGCGATCCTGCTCGGCGTGCTGGGCTGCTTCTTCCTCTGGAAGGCCGCCCGCAAGGCGACCTCCGGCGTGCCGGGGCGCTTCCAGGCCGCCGTCGAGATCCTCGTCGAGATGGTCGACTCGCAGGCCAAGGGCATCGTGCACAACGCCCAGAGCCGCAAGTTCGTCGCCCCGCTCGCGCTGACCGTGTTCGTCTGGATCTTCCTGATGAACGCGATGGACCTGCTGCCGGTCGACCTGATCCCGCAGATCTGGCACGGCGTCGCGCCGGCCGTCGGCGCGCCCGACTACATGCGCGTCGTGCCCACCGCCGACCTCTCCATCACCATGGGCCTGTCGGTCGCGGTGCTGCTGGTCTGCCTGTTCTACAACATCAAGATCAAGGGCCTGGGCGGCTGGATCCACGAGCTGTTCACGGCCCCGTTCGGCGCCAACCCGGTGCTGTGGCCGTTCAACTTCCTCATGCAGGTCATCGAGTTCGTCGCCAAGACGGTCTCGCACGGCATGCGGCTGTTCGGCAACATGTACGCCGGCGAACTGATCTTCATGCTGATCGCCCTGCTGGGCGGCGCCTGGACGCTCTCGGCCACCGGCATCGGCCTGGCCATCCTCCACATCATCGCGGGCTCGGCCTGGGCGATCTTCCACATCCTGATCATCACGCTGCAGGCCTTCGTGTTCATGATGCTGACCCTCGTCTACGTCGGCCAGGCCCACGACGCGCACTAGAGCGCCGCACAGAGTTCGCTTCCCTTTCTCGTCAACCACCAAAAGTCCCTAGGAGTAGAAACAATGGAACAAGTCATCAGCTTCGTCGCACTGGCCGCCGGCCTGATCATCGGCCTGGGCGCCATCGGCGCCTGCATCGGCATCGGCATCATGGGCAGCAAGTACCTCGAATCCGCTGCCCGTCAGCCGGAACTGATGAACGAGTTGCAGACCAAGATGTTCCTGCTGGCCGGCCTGATCGACGCGGCGTTCATCATCGGCACCGGTATCGCGCTGTGGTTCGCCACCGCCAACCCGTTCCTGGGCCAGCTGGCCGCGCGCTAATCGCATCCTGTTGCTTCAACCCATGCCCGGGGCGGTTGCGTCGCCGGGAGCAAGGATGAAAAAGTGAGCATCACCGGTACCCTGATCATTCAGATCATCGTCTTCCTGATCCTGGTCGGGTTCACGATGAAGTTCGTGTGGCCGCCGATCGCGACCGCGCTGGACGAGCGGGCCCGCAAGATCGCGGAAGGCCTGGCTGCCGCCGACAAGGCGAAGTCCGAACTCGCCGCGGCCGACCGTCGGGTGGAAGAGGAACTGGCGAAGTCGCGCAACGAGACGGCCGCGCTGCTGGCCGACGCGGAGCGCCGGGCCCAGGCGATCGTCGAGGAGGCCAAGGGCCGCGCGACGGAAGAGGCGAACAAGATCATCGCCGCCGCCCGCGCCGAAGCCGACCAGCAGACCGTGAAGGCCCGCGAGGCCCTGCGCGAGCAGGTCGCCGCCCTGGCCGTCAAGGGCGCCGAGCAGATCCTCCGCAAGGAAGTGAATGCCGGCGTGCACGCCGACCTGCTGCGCCGCCTGCAGACCGAGCTGTAAGGAAGAGCATGGCCGAACTCGCCACCATCGCCCGCCCGTACGCCGAAGCCCTGTTCCAGTCGACGCGCGCTGACCTGAACGGCACGACGCAATGGCTGGACGCCCTTGCAGCGGTGGCGGGCAACCCCCAGCTGCTGCAGTACGCGGGCAACCCGAAGGTTGCGGACGCGCAGGTGTTCGACCTCGTCACCGAGGTCGCGCGCGTGCAGCTGCCGCCCGCGGGGCAGAACTTCCTGCGCCTGGTCATCGCCAACGGCCGGCTGGCCGCGATCCCCGAGGTCGCGCAGCAGTTCCGCGAGATGAAGAACGCGCAGTCGGGCTCGTCCGACGCGGTCGTGTACAGCGCCTTCCCGATCGCCGCCGACCAGCTCGGCGCCGTGGCCCAGGCACTGGAGAAGCGGTTTGGCCGTAAGCTCAATCTCACCGTGCAGGAAGACCCGTCCCTCATCGGCGGCATCCGCGTGGTGGTGGGCGACGAGGTGCTGGACACCTCGGTGAAGGCCCGCCTGGAACAAATGAAAGTCGCGCTGACGGCTTGATGCCGAACGCACACAAAGGACAGAGTCATGCAGCTCAATCCCGCTGAAATTTCCGAACTGATCAAGAGCCGGATCGAAGGCCTGGCCGCCAGCGCCGACATCCGCAACCAGGGCACCGTGCTGTCCGTGACCGACGGCATCGTCCGCGTGCACGGCCTGTCCGACGCCATGGCCGGCGAAATGCTGGAGTTCCCGCCCGCACCCGACGGCACCCCGACGTTCGGCCTGGCGCTGAACCTCGAGCGCGACTCCGTCGGCGCGGTGATCCTGGGTGCCTACGAGCACATCTCCGAGGGCGACACCGTCAAGTGCACGGGCCGCATTCTCGAAGTGCCCGTCGGCCCCGAACTCGTGGGCCGCGTGGTCAACGCCCTGGGCCAGCCGATCGACGGCAAGGGCCCGATCAACGCCCGCATGACGGACGTGATCGAGAAGGTCGCCCCCGGCGTGATCGCCCGCAAGTCGGTCGACCAGCCGGTGCAGACCGGCCTGAAGTCCATCGACTCCATGGTGCCGATCGGCCGCGGCCAGCGCGAGCTGATCATCGGCGACCGCCAGACCGGCAAGTCCGCCGTGGCGATCGACGCGATCATCAACCAGAAGGGTCAGAACATGACCTGCGTGTACGTCGCCATCGGGCAGAAGGCGTCCACGGTCAAGAACCTGGTGCGCGCGCTCGAGGCCAACGGCGCGATGGAATACACCATCGTCGTCGCCGCGACGGCTTCCGAATCCGCCGCCATGCAGTACGTGTCCGCGTACGCCGGCTGCACGATGGGCGAGTACTTCCGCGACCGCGGCCAGGACGCGCTGATCATCTATGACGACCTGTCCAAGCAGGCCGTCGCCTACCGCCAGGTCTCGCTGCTGCTGCGCCGCCCGCCGGGCCGCGAAGCCTACCCCGGCGACGTGTTCTATCTCCACAGCCGCCTGCTCGAGCGCGCCGCGCGCGTGAACGCCGACTATGTGGAAGCCTTCACCAAGGGTGAGGTCAAGGGCAAGACGGGCTCGCTGACGGCGCTGCCGATCATCGAGACGCAGGCCGGCGACGTGTCCGCGTTCGTGCCGACCAACGTGATCTCGATCACCGACGGCCAGATCTTCCTGGAAACGTCGCTGTTCAACGCCGGCATCCGTCCCGCCATCAACGCGGGTATCTCGGTGTCGCGCGTGGGTGGTGCCGCCCAGACCAAGCTGATCAAGTCGCTGTCCGGCGGTATCCGTACCGACCTGGCGCAGTACCGCGAGCTGGCCGCCTTCGCGCAGTTCGCTTCCGACCTCGACGCGGCCACCCGCAAGCAGCTCGATCGCGGCGCGCGCGTGACGGAACTGCTCAAGCAGCCGCAGTACAGCCCGCTGCCCATCTCGCTGATGGCCGCTTCGCTGTTCGCGGTGAACAAGGGCTACTTCGACGACCTCGACGTCAAGAAGGTGCTGGCGTTCGAAAGCGGCCTGCACGGCTGGCTGAAGGACAAGCACGGCCCGCTGCTGCAGAAGCTGGAACAGGACAAGGCGATGGACAAGGACGCGGAAGGCCAGCTCACGGCTGCCATCGAAGCGTTCAAGAAGACCTTCGCCTGAAATGACGCCCACCCCCGAAGCGGCCTACGGCCGCCTCCCCCTCAAGGGGGCGCCCCCAGCGGCCCGGCAAAGCCGGTTCCGCGGCGGCCCCGGGGAAGTCAAAGGAGCTGATTAATGGCTGCTGGAAAAGAGATTCGCGGCAAGATCAAATCGGTGGAGAACACCAAGAAGATCACCAAGGCCATGGAAATGGTGGCCGCGAGCAAGATGCGCAAGGCGCAGGAGCGCATGCGCTCCGCGCGTCCCTACAGCGAGAAGGTTCGCAACATCGCCGCCAACCTCGGCAAGGCCAACCCGGAGTACACGCACGCGTTCATGAAGACGAGCGACGTGAAGGCTGCGGGCATCATCGTGGTCTCGACCGACAAGGGCCTGTGCGGCGGCCTCAACACCAACGTGCTGCGCGCCGTGACGCAGAAGCTGCGCGAGCTCCAGGGCGAGGGCCGCAGCGTCCAGACCGTGGCGATCGGCAACAAGGGCCTCGGCTTCCTGAACCGCATCGGCGCGCAGGTCGTGTCGCATGTCACCCAGCTGGGCGACACGCCGCACCTCGAACGCCTGATCGGGCCGGTCAAGGTGCTGCTGGACCAATACGCCGAAGGCAAGCTGAGCGCGGTGTACATCTCGTACACCAAGTTCATCAACACGATGCGCCAGGAGCCGGTGGTGGAGCAGCTGCTGCCCCTGTCGGCCGCCAGGATGGAAGCCGAGTCCAAGGCGAGCGCCACCGGGCACGAGCACGGCTGGGACTACATCTACGAGCCGGACGCGCAGGCCGTCATCGACGAACTGCTGCTGCGCTACGTCGAGGCGCTGGTATACCAGGCCGTGGCCGAGAACATGGCCTCGGAGCAGTCCGCGCGCATGGTGGCCATGAAGGCCGCGACGGACAACGCCGGCAACCTCATCGGCGAACTCAAGCTGGTCTACAACAAGACGCGCCAGGCCGCGATCACGAAAGAGCTTTCGGAGATCGTGTCTGGGGCGGCGGCTGTTTAAATTTTCGGAGCAACAAAGATGGCTCAAGTCCAAGGAAAGATTGTCCAGTGCATCGGCGCCGTGGTCGACGTCGAGTTCCCGCGCGAGGCGATGCCGCGCGTGTACGACGCGCTGAAGATGGAAGGCGCCGCGCTGACGCTGGAAGTGCAGCAGCAGCTGGGTGACGGCGTGGTGCGCACCATCGCGCTGGGTTCGTCGGACGGCCTGCGCCGCGGCTCCATGGTCTACAACACCGGCGCGCCGATCACGGTGCCCGTCGGCAAGGCCACCCTCGGCCGCATCATGGACGTGCTGGGCACGCCGATCGACGAGCGCGGCCCGGTCGACCAGACCCTGACCGCCCCCATCCACCGCCGCGCCCCCGAGTACGACGAGCTGTCGCCCTCGCAGGAGCTGCTGGAAACCGGCATCAAGGTGATCGACCTGATCTGCCCGTTCGCCAAGGGCGGCAAGGTGGGCCTGTTCGGCGGCGCCGGCGTCGGCAAGACCGTGAACATGATGGAGCTGATCAACAACATCGCCAAGGCCCACTCCGGCCTGTCGGTGTTCGCCGGCGTGGGTGAGCGCACCCGCGAAGGCAACGACTTCTATCACGAGATGGCCGACTCCGGCGTCGTGAAGCTGGACAACCTGGCCGAATCGAAAGTGGCCATGGTGTACGGCCAGATGAACGAGCCCCCGGGCAACCGCCTGCGCGTGGCGCTGACCGGCCTGACCATCGCCGAGTCCTTCCGCGACGAAGGCCGCGACGTGCTGTTCTTCGTGGACAACATCTACCGCTACACGCTGGCCGGCACGGAAGTGTCCGCACTGCTGGGCCGGATGCCTTCCGCGGTGGGCTACCAGCCGACGCTGGCCGAGGAAATGGGCCGCCTGCAGGAACGCATCACGTCCACCAAGGTCGGTTCGATCACCTCGATCCAGGCCGTGTACGTGCCGGCGGACGACCTGACCGACCCGTCCCCCGCCACCACCTTCGCCCACCTGGACGCCACCGTGGTGCTGTCGCGCGACATCGCCTCGCTGGGCATCTACCCCGCCGTGGACCCGCTGGACTCCACGTCCCGCCAGGTCGACCCGAACGTCGTGGGTGAAGAGCACTACGCCACCACCCGCGCCGTGCAGTCCACGCTGCAGCGCTACAAGGAACTGCGCGACATCATCGCCATTCTCGGCATGGACGAACTGGCGCCGGAAGACAAGCTGGCCGTGGCCCGCGCCCGCAAGATCCAGCGTTTCCTGTCGCAGCCCTTCCACGTGGCCGAAGTGTTCACGGGCTCGCCCGGCAAGTACGTGCCGCTGGCCGAGACCATCCGCGGCTTCAAGATGATCACCGCCGGCGAGTGCGACCACCTGCCCGAGCAGGCCTTCTACATGGTCGGCACGATCGACGAAGCCTTCGAGAAGGCCAAGAAGCTGGCCGCCGCCTAAGGCACCACGATGGCAGATCCCACCCACACCATCCACGTCGACGTGGTGAGCGCCGAGGAGTCCATCTTCTCCGGCGAGGCGCGCTTCGTCGCGCTTCCCGGTGAAGCCGGCGAGCTCGGCATCTACCCGCGCCACACGCCGCTGATCACGCGCGTGAAGCCCGGCTCGGTGCGCATCGAGAAGGCCGATGGTGGCGAGGAGTTCGTCTTCGTCGCCGGCGGCATCCTGGAAGTGCAGCCGAACCGCGTGACCGTGCTGTCCGACACCGCCATCCGCGGCAAGGACCTGGACGAAGAGAAGGCCAACGAGGCCAAGCGGGCGGCCGAAGAGGCCCTGAAGAACGCCAAGAGCGAGATCGACATCGCGAAGGCCCAGTCGGAACTGGCGGTCATGGCCGCCCAGATCGCCGCGCTGCGCAAGTACCGCGACAAGAAATAAGAACGGGCGAAAAACCAGCCCTCTGAGCCCCGTGCCGCAAGTCACGGGGCTTTTTTCATTCCGTGCCGCGGAATGTCCGTCCGCCGCCTGCGGGGCCGCGCATTTGTTCACGCGCGGCCTCGTCACCGCCGATGGGCAACGCGTGCGGCGGCCGTGACAGTGGGTGCTCGCGCAGCCGCGACGAAGTGTGCACAAGCGGCTCGCCACCGAGGAGGCTCCCTTGACCGTCATCCAGAAACTCAACGCATGGCTCGTGCTGACGCTGGCCATCCCCATCGTCCTGGGCGTCTCGGCCTGGTCGCTGCAGGCCGCGTCGCACGCCGCGGCCTGCGCGCCGCCGGCCGGCGCCGCGGACCCCGCCGCGGGCATGCTGGCGCTGTTCGCATCGGCCTTCGTCGTCGTCGCGGCCCTCGCCGTCTGGCTGCGCCTGTCCGTCCGCGAAGGCATCCTGCGTTCGCTGCGGGCCGCGTCGAACTTCATCGACAAGGTCGCGGCCGGTGACCTGACCGCGCGCGTGGACGCGCGGGGTTCGGGCGGCATGCAGAAGATGCTGGAAGGCCTGGACCGCATGGGCGGCGACCTGCGCGCGCTGGTGGGCGAGGTGCAGGCGGTGGCTCGCCGCGTGACCGACTTCAGCGCCCAGATCTCGCACGGCAACCTGGACCTGTCGCAGCGCACCGAGGAACAGGCGACCACGCTGGAGGAGACGGCGAGCTCGATGGAGGAGCTCACGTCCACCGTCGCCAGCAATGCGGACAACGCGCGCGAGGCCAGCCGCCTGGCCGCGGGCGCGTCGCGCGTCGCGCACAAGGGCGGCGAAGCCGTGGAACAGGTGGTTTCCACGATGGCCGGCATCTCGGCGGCCTCGCGGCGCATCGAGGACATCATCGGCGTCATCGACGGCATCGCCTTCCAGACCAACATCCTGGCGCTCAATGCCGCCGTCGAAGCGGCACGGGCCGGCGACCAGGGCCGCGGCTTCGCGGTGGTCGCCGGCGAGGTGCGCGCCCTGGCGCAGCGCAGCGCCACGGCGGCGCGCGAGATCCGCGCGCTGATCGCGGAGTCCACGGGGCGCGTGGAAGCCGGCGCGCGGCTCGTGCAGGGCGCGGGCGAGACGATGCGCGAGATCGTCGTCTCGGTGGAGAAGGTCAGCGGGCTGGTGGCGGAGATCGCGCAGGCGTGCCAGGAACAGAGCGCCGGCATCGGCCAGGTGAACGGCGCGATCACGCAGATGGAACAGGTGGTGCAGCAGAACGCATCGCTGGTGGAGGAGGCGGCGGCCGCGACGGAATCCATGAAGGACGATGCGGCCATGCTGTTCCGGCTGGTGTCGCGATTCCGCCTGGAGGACGCATTCGAGGCGGTTGCGGCGCCAGCGCGCGATGCCGGCCCTGCCGGCGCCGCTCCTACAAACGGTCCCGCCGTCGTCGCACTCGGCGTCTCCCGGCCCCTTCCTAAGCTGTCGTGACGACATTCCCGACAGAGGTCCCATGCAGTACCGGTCTCCGCTCGCGCACGCGAAGTTTTCGCTCCTGGGTTCGTCGCTGCACCAGGCGCTGATCCTCGGCGTGGCGCTCCTCGCCGCACCGGCGTTCGCTGCCGTCCGTGACGCGCACGTGGTCGACGCCTCCGCGTTCGTGCGGGTCGCCGACGGGAAGAAGGCCGACGGGGCGAAAGCCGCGCCCGTGAAAGCGAAGGCCAAGGGCCAGGGCGCGAAGAGCGCGAAAGCCGCGAAGAAGGGCGCGAAGGGCGACAGCCAGGCGGCGGCCGCGAAGAAGGCGCAGGACACCAAGCCGGGTCCGTTGGCCGATTTCGGCAAGGAGGCCGTGCCCGGCGACGTCGTGCACGTCGCCAACTGGGTCTCCTACACGCGCAACAACAAGAAGAAGAGCTTCGTCGTGATCGACAAGAAGGCGGCGCGCATGTACGTCTTCGATCCGCAGGGCAAGCTCAAGAGCCACACGCCGGTGCTGCTCGGCAAGGCGCAGGGCGACGACTCCGCGCCCGGCGTCGGCTCCAAGCCGCTGTCGAAGCTGACCGAGGCGGAGAAGACCACGCCCGCGGGCCGGTTCCAGGCGCTGCCCGGGCGGAACACGCGGGGCGAGGACATCATCTGGATCGACTACAACGCCGCGGTGTCCATGCACCGCATGCGGCACGTGTCGGCGAAGGAGCGGCGTGCGGAACGGATGTCCACCGAGGACATCAGCGACAACCGCATCTCCAACGGCTGCGTGAACGTCCCGCCCCGGTTCTACAACGCGGTGCTGAAGCCCACGGTGAACCGCCACGGCGCCTTCGTGTACGTCTTGCCGGAAACGCGCACGCCGCAACAGCAGTTCGGGTCGTTCGACGTCCTGGCCGTGGCGAAGGCGGCGCCCGCCGCCCCGGCCGCTCCGGCCAAGCGCGGCTGACCCTCCAGGACCAGCGGCTGCACAATGCAGCCATGCTGGTTCCCGTCCTCCTGCGCGAGCTCCGCGTCGACGCCGGCATGCATCCGCGCGGGCAACACCACCTGAGTGCCGCCAGCGCGCTGGCGATCGCGCTCGGGCACCTGTACTTCGTCGCCGACGACGAACACCATCTCGGGTGCCTGCCGCTCGATGCCTCCATGACCGAGCCAGTCGGGCTTCACCGGCTGGCGGCGGGCGACCTGCCGCCCGATCCGGCCGCGCGCAAGCGCCGCAAGCCGGACCTGGAAGCGCTGCTGGCGTTCGGGCCCGGCGCCGTGGCGGCGCGGCCGGTCCTGCTCGCCCTGGGCTCCGGGTCCCGCCCGAACCGCGAGCGTGGCTTCCTCGTGGAGCTGGACGCGGCAGGCCTGCCGCAAGCCGTGCGCGACGTCGACCTCGCGCGCCTCTACGCGCCGCTGCGCGACCGCTTCGCCGACCTGAACATCGAAGGAGCCTTCGCCACCGGAGCCACCGTGCACCTGCTGCAGCGCGCCAATGCCGGCGCGCCGCGCAATGCCTGCATCCGCTACCCCCTTCCCGCCTTCCTGGCGTGGCTCGCCGGTGCGGCGGCACCGCCGGCCTTCGACGTGACGGAGCACGCCCTCGGCTCCGCGGGCGACGTCCCCTACGGCTTCACGGACGCCGCGGCCTGGCCCGGTGGCGGCTGGGTGTTCAGCGCGGTCGCGGAAGCCACCACCGACAGCTACCGCGACGGCGCCTGCGCCGGCAGCATGGTGGGGCGCATGTCGGCGTCCGGCGACCTGCTCGCGCTGGAGCCGCTGGCCGGTGCGCCCAAGGTGGAAGGCGTCGCCGTGCGCGGGCCCGGCCGCCTGCTGCTCGTCACCGATGCCGACGATCCGGCGCGTCCGTCGCAGCTGCTGGGCCTGGACTGGCCCGCAGCGCCTGCATGAGCGCGGGCACTTCCGCGGGAAGCTCGCGCGCCAGGTAGCCGACCGTGCCCATCCGCCGTGCCAGCGCCTGTCCGGCGCGCGCGTGCAGTGCCACGCCCCACGCGATCGCGAGTTCCGGGGCCGCGCCGCGGGCGGCCAGCCCGGCGATGAGGCCGGCCAGCACGTCGCCCGAACCGGAGGTCCCGAGCCCCGGCGCGTGCGCGCAATGCAGCCAGGTCCGGCCGTCCGGCGCCGCGATGGCGGTGTCCGGTCCCTTCAATGCAACGTAGGCGTTCCATTGCGAGGCCCAGCGTGTCGCCATCGCCAGCGGAACCTCCTGCAGGTCCTCCTTGCCGTGGCCGGTCAGGTGCGCCATCTCGCCGGCGTGCGGCGTGAGGATCAGCGGCTGGCCGAAGCGGCGCACGGCCGCCACGGCATCCATCGCGAGCGCGTCGAGCACGACGGTCGCTTCCTTCAGGAAGGGCAGCAGCGACTGCACGAGCGCCACCGTCGTCTCGCGCCCGATCATGCCGGGCCCCATCACCACCGCTGTCGCCTGCGCCGCGATGGGCTGCAGCAGCGGCAGGGCGAACAGGGTGGGGGCGCCGTCGGAGGCTTCGGGCAGCGCGATCACGCGCGCTTCGGGCACGGCACCCGCCACCGCCTGCGCCGCCGACTGCGGCGTGGCGATCACCAGCTTGCCGGCGCCGGCACGCAGCGCGGCGGTGCCCGCGAGCACGGCCGCGCCCGGCATCTCGCGACTGCCCGCCACCACGAGCACGCGGCCACGGCTTTCCTTGTCGCCGTCCTTCTCGGCGTCCGGCAACGGCCATGCATGCAGCCAGGCGTCGTCGATCGGCGTGGCGCCGTTCATGGCTTGGCCGCCGATTGCGCGTCGGGGGCCACCGTCACGGGCGCGCCCGCACGCAACAGCGGCGCGATGAAGTTGACGAGGTCGGGCGCCAGCGCGTCGCTGGCGGGGTCGAGCCGGTACGACGTGACCGCGCAGTTGGGCACGTCGGCCATGCGGTCGATCTCCAGGATGCGCGCCTCGTCGAGGTTCTCCACGAGATAGCGCATGCAGTTCACGATCACCTGGTGCGCCACCACGAGGACGCGCTGGCCGCCGTGTTCCCGGGCGACCATCTCGGTCAGGCTGCGCAGCCGCAGGATCACGTCGCACCAGCTCTCGCCGCCCGGTGGACGGAAGTAGAACTTGCCGACGTGGCTGCGTTGCTCGTGCAGCTCCGGATACTTCTCCCGGATGCCGTGCTTCGTCAGGCGGTCGAGGATGCCGAACTCCTTCTCGCGCAGGCGCTCGTCGATGCGCAGCCGCACGTCGCTGCCGGCCTTGAGCCCCGCCTCCTGCAGCAGCAGCCGCGTGGTCTCCGCCGCGCGCACGTAGGGCGACGTCAGAACGACCTGCGGCCGCTCCTGCGGCGGCAGCGTGCCGAACCAGCGCCCGAGCGCGAGGGACTGCTCCACGCCCAGGTCCGACAGCGGCACGTCGATGTCGCGGTGCTCGACGTTGATCCACGCGTGGCCGGCCGCCTCGGCGGCATCGCGCGCGACGTTGCCGGCACTCTGTCCGTGCCGGACGATCCAGAGGACGTGGGGCCACTGTTCCTTCATGGGTGCCAGTGTGCGGTGCGATCCCGGACGTGGCTGTGCAGGCCCGCCGGCAGGGCCTGTAGGACTCCGGGTCGGACCGGAGTGGCATGGCCGGGCAACCGGCTTAGGCTAGGGCAGCGGCCGCGGCCCTTTCCCAACGGAGATCCCATGCGTACCCTCGTCCTCCCGCTGCTGCTCGCGGCCGTTCCCGCCCTGGCGCAGGAGATCGTCGTGGGCCAGTCGGCGCCCCTGACCGGCGGCAACGCGGAGCTCGGCAACGACATCCGCAACGGTGCGCTGGCCTATTTCAAGAAGGTGAATGACGCCGGCGGGCTGCCGCAGGGCAAGCTGAAGCTGGTCACGCTCGACGACCGCAACGAGACCAAGCTCTCCGGCGAGAACACGCAGAAGCTGGTGACGGAGCACAACGCCGTCGCACTGTTCGGCTACGCGTCGTCCACGCTCAGCATCCCGGCCATGCCGATGGTGCAGGAGCACAAGGTGCCCTTCTTCGCGCCGTTCACCGGCGCCGACACCATCCGCAAGCAGAACGAATTCGTCTACACCGTGCGCGCCACCTATGCGGACGAGATCGAGAAGGTCATCACCTTCTGGGGCAACCTCGGCAACACCAAGGTGACGGTGCTGCACTACGACGACACCGTCGGCAAGCAGAACTTCGAGACGGTGGCCACGGTGCTGAAGAAGTTCAACCGCACGCCGGTGTCCGTCGCGATCAAGCGCAACGTCGACATCACGGAGGCGAACGTCAAGGAAGTGATCGCGGCCGACCCCAACGTGCTGGTCGTCACGACGCTCTACGCGCCGGCGGCGCAGCTGGTGAAGAAGCTGCGCGAAGCGAACCGGGCCGTGATGGTGACCAGCCTGTCCTTCGCGGGCGCCAGCCAGCTGGCCAAGGCGCTCGGCCCGCACGCGGCCGGCGTGTCGGTCGCGCTCACCGTGCCGACGCCGCGTTCCAACGGCGTGCCGGTGGTCAAGGAATGCAACGACGCCTGGGCCGCGGCGGCGCAACCCGCGCCCATCTCCGTCACGGCGCTGGAGGCGTGCATCGCGGCCAAGGTGCTGGTGGAGGGCATGAAGCGCGCGGGGCGTGACCTGTCGCGGGCCTCGCTGCATCGCTCGCTCTCGGGTCTCGGCCGCTATGACGCGGGCGGCTACGTGGTGGACTTCAAGCCGAACTTCCGCCACGGCGGCAGCTACGTCGGCATGGCGCTGCTGCGGCCGAACGGCGAAGTGCGGGACTGACGGGCTCGGTGCGCGTCAGCGCCTCCGGGTGCTTGCTGTCCGGGCGCGAGAAGGCGCGGTCTCCGCCGAGGGCCCAAACCGCGAAGGGCAGCGGCACGAGGTCGATCTGCACGCCGCGCGCGCGGAACTGCCGCGCCAGCGGGCGTGCCGCCGCCCCGTTCAACCGAGGATCGGAGTATCCGGCAGTTCGTTCGCGTTGTGTGCGCCGGGCGCCGCCGGGAAGTGCTGCACCAGCAGTGCCGTCACTTCGTCGACGGCGCGCAGCAGGCCCTGTTCGTACTGGCCGGCGCGGAAGGCGTCGCGCATGTGCTGCACGACTTCCTGCCATTGCTCCGGCCGCACGTGGCGGCTCAGTCCGCGGTCCGCCACCACCTCGATCGCGTGTTCCGCCAGCAGCAGGTAGATGAGCACGCCGTTGTTCTGCTCGGTGTCCCACACGCCGAGCTTGCCGAACATGGCGATCGCCCGTTCCCGCGGCACGGCGTCGCGCCAGAGGTAGCCGAGGGGCAGGCCGGCTTCGACGTAGATGCGGACCTCGCCGGTGTGCCGGCGTTCGCTTTCCGCGACGTGCTGCGCCAGCTTGTCGGCCAGCGCGGGCGGAATCGCGCGGCGCGTGGTCGCGTCGTCGAGCCAGCGATGGCGCAGGATCCGTTGCAGGCGCTGGAGCATCACCATCCTCCCGAGGCGCCGCCGCCGCCGAAGTCGCCGCCGCCGCCGGAGCTGAAGCCGCCGCCGCCCCCCCAGCTGCCACCGCCGCCGCCGCCCCAACCGCCGCCGGGAAAGATCACGGGGCCGCCGTAGCCGCGCGAGCGGCGCCCGCGCATCGCGCCGCCGCCCAGGCCGCCGCCGCCGAACGGGCCGCCGCCCGAAAGGAGCGAGAACAGCAGCGCGACGATGCCGGCGATCACCGCCACCACCAGGCTGGAGGTGAAGAGCAGCGCCAGGAAGCCGATGCCGCCGCCGGTCGCCAGCGAACCGAGCTTGCGCCCCAGCACTCCGCGCAGCACCGCGCCCGCGATGGGGACGGCGAAGAACAGCAGGATCGCCAGGTCGAACCACTCGAAGCCGCCGCCGCCCTGCGGGCGGGCGTCCCGCGCCGGCGCCGGTGCGGGCAGGGCCTCGCCGGTGACGCGCGCGATCAACTGGTCCGCGGCCGCGTTCAGCCCGCCGGCGAAGTCGCCCTGGCGGAAGCGCGGCGTGATCGCTTCGTCGATGATGCGGCTGGCGGCGAGGTCCGGCACGGCGCCTTCGAGCGTCTTCGCGACTTCGATGCGGACCTTGCGGTCGTCCTTGGCGACGATGAGCAGGATGCCGTCGCCGACGTCCCGGCGGCCGATCTTCCAGGCGTTGCCGACGCGGTTGGCGTAGCTCGCGATGTCCTCGGGCGCGGTCGTGGGCACCAGCAGGATGGCCATCTGCGAGCCCTTCTTCTGCTCGAAGGCGGCCAGCTTGTCCTCGAGCCCCTTGCGCTGGATGGGGTCGAGCGTGCCGGTCTGGTCGATGACGCGCGCCGTGAGCTCGGGCACCGGCAGCACGCCCTGCGCCGCCGCCGCGCACCATGCGAACAGCGCGAAGGCGAGGAAAAGGACGCGCTGGAGCAAGGCGGCGGGCCTAGCGGGATGCGGGTGCCGCAGGGGCGGGAACGGCGGGTGCGGCCGGCGCGGGCGCACCCGGCCGGGCCGGCGCCGTGGCGGGCGCGCCGAAGTCCACGCGCGGCGGGGCGGAGATCTGCGCCTCGTTCTGCACGGTGAAGGTCGGCTTCGGGTCGTAGTTGAAGACCATCGCCGTCAGGTTGGTGGGGAAGCTGCGCGCCAGCACGTTGTACTCCTGCACCGACTGGATGTAGCGGTTGCGCGCGACGGTGATGCGGTTCTCCGTGCCTTCGAGCGCGACGCGCAGGTCGCGGAAGCCCTGGTTGGACTGCAGCGTCGGGTACTGCTCGCTGACCACCAGCAGGCGCGACAGCGCGCTGGAGAGCTCGCCCTGCGCCTGCTGGAAGCGCTGGAAAGCCTGCGGGTCGTTGAGCGTTTCGGGCGTCACCTGCACCGCTGTCGCGCGCGCCCGCGCCTCGACCACGCGCGTGAGCGTTTCCTGCTCGAAGTTCGCCTCGCCCTTCACCGTGGCCACCAGGTTGGGCACGAGGTCGGCGCGCCGCTGGTACTGGTTCAGCACCTCGCTCCAGGCCGACTTGGTCTGTTCGTCCAGCCTCTGGAAGTCGTTGTATCCGCAGCCGCTCAACGCGAGCACGGACGCCAGGATCAGCAGCAGCTTCTTCATCGTTCGGTTCCTTGGCCGGGGGCCTGTGAAGGTAGCATAGATGGGATGCGCCAGGACCCGCTTCAAGTGCTGCAGGCGGCGTCGCGCGCCATCCCATCCGTGGGCAAGCCGCGGCTGCTCATCGCCGGGGCCACCGGCACGCTGGGCAACGAGGTGCTGCGCCGGCTGGTCGGCGCCTCCACCTTCGGCGGCACCGAGGTGCTCGCGCGGGAGGCGATCCGCGAGGGGCTGCGCGGCGTCCGCACCCGGGTGGTCCCCGCGGACGATCCGACGGAGTGGCCGCTCACCGCCGCCGACGTCGGCATCGTGCTGTTCGATCCGCCGCGGATGTTCCACGAACGCGAGCGCGCGCTGTGGACGCCGTCGCCGCCGCAGCTGCCTGCCGTCGCGCGCTGGATGCGGGCGTCGGGCGTGCGCACGCTGGCCGTCGTGCTGCCGCACGCTCCCGGCCGGTTGCCCGAAGCGCTCAAGCGCGGCCTGTCCAGCCTGGACGAACAGGCGGTCGCCGCGCTCGGTTTCGAGCGCCTGCTGATCCTGCGCTCGGCGCAGAAGCCGGCCGACGCGGTGCACGCGAACGCATTCGCGCGGCTCGCGCACTGGATGCTGTCGATCTTCAAGTTCATGGTGCCTTCCAGCGAACAGCCGGTGCGGGCCGTCAAGGTGGCGGAACTGCTGGCGGTCGCCCTGCGCATCGCGCCCGCGGGCATCCACGTCGCCGCGCCGGAAACCGTCTGGCAGGCAGCCCAGGGCGACCTGCCGGAAGCGGTCCGCCGCTGGCTCCTCTGATCCGGGCACAATGCCCGGCAGGATCCCCATTCGCATGCGCAAGAAGTCCAAGCTCCAGGCCGCCAGCCTCGAAGGCGACGCCGACGAAATCGAAGCCGCTTTCTACGATGCCCTCCAGCGCGGGGACATCGACAAGCTCATGGCCTGCTGGGCCGACGAGGACGAGATCATCTGCATCCACCCGGGCGGACCGCGGGTGGTGGGCGCGACGGCGATCCGCGCCACGTTCGAGGCGATGTTCGCCGACGGCGGTGCGGTGCGGGCCTGGCCCGAGCGCGTGCGCAAGACGGTCTGCATGGGCAGCTGCGTGCACAACGTGCTGGAGCGGGTCGAAGTGCTCACGCCGCAGGGCCCGACCAACGCCTGGGTCATCGCCACCAACGTCTACCACCGCACGGCGCAGGGCTGGCGCCTGGTGGCGCACCACGCCAGCCCCGGGACGACGAGCGAGATCCAGGAAGTCTCGAATGCGCCCGCCGTCCTCCACTAGCGTCCCCGGCGCGTACATGCGCGGTTACCGCGCGCCCTGGTGGCTCCCCGGCGGCAACCTCCAGACGATCTGGCCGGCGCTGTACGCCCGCCGCACGCGCGGGCCGGTGCCCGCCTACCGGCGCGAGCGTTGGGCCACGCCCGACGGCGATTTCGTCGACCTCGACTTCCTGGCCCACGACGCCTCGGCCCGGCGGCCGCTGATCGTGCTGTTCCACGGTCTCGAGGGCTCGTCGCGGAGCCACTATGCGGAGGCCTTCGCCGACGTCGCCTGGCGCGGCAAGCTCACCTTCGTCGTGCCGCACTTCCGCGGCTGCAGCGGCGAACTGAACCTGGCGCCGCGCGCCTACCACTCCGGCGACCACGAGGAGATCGGCTGGATCCTGGGGCGCCTGCGCGAGCTGCACCAGGGGCCGATCGTGGCGGTGGGCGTCTCGCTGGGCGGCAATGCGCTGCTGCGCTGGGCCGGCGAACAGGGCGAAGCGGCCGCCCGTGTCGCGTCCGCCGTGGCGTCCGTGTGTTCGCCGCTGGACCTGGCCGCCGGCGGCCATGCCATCGGCCGCGGCTTCAACCGCATGGTCTACACCACCATGTTCCTGCGGACCATGAAGCCGAAGGCGTTGCGCAAGTGGGCGCAGCATCCGGGCCTGTTCGACCGCGAGGCGCTGCTGCGCGCCCGCGACCTCTACGAGTTCGACAACATCTTCACCGCGCCCGTGCACGGCTTCCGGGGCACCGAGGACTACTGGGCGCGCGCCTCGGCCAAGCCGCACCTGCACCGCATCCGGATCCCCGCGCTGGCCCTGAACGCGCGCAACGACCCCTTCATCCCGGCGGCAAGCCTGCCGCGCGAGGGCGAGGTGGGGGACTGGGTCACGCTGTGGCAGCCGGCGCACGGCGGCCACGTCGGCTTTCCAGCGGGCAGTTTCCCGGGGCAGGTGATGGCGATGCCCGAGGCCGTCACGGGCTGGCTGCTCGAGGCCTCCGGGATCACTCCGCGGGTGCCGCAGGCGTGGCCGGCGCAGCCGATGACGGTGCCGGCGGCACTCTGACCTCGGGCGTGGCGGGCACGGCGGCCTGTGCCACCGGCCGCGGGGGCCGGGGTGCGGGCGCCGGTGCCGGCCGGACCACCGGCACGGGGCGCGCCGCTGACGCCGGCGCCACGGGAGCGGTCGCGGAAGCCGCCGCCGCCGGCGGTGCCGCCACCGGCGCCGGGGGCGCGGCGGCCGCGAAGGCCGGATGCACCGCCGGGGACGGCGTGAAATTCGTGGGAACGGCCTGCGCGCCCGCAGCGGCCGGCGCGACCGCGGCCGCATGGGCCGGCCCGCGGCCGGAAGGCGGCAACCCCGACTGGGGCGAGGCCCCCGAGGCGACGAGCGCATCGGCGCTGGCCGCCGCGGCCGCCGCGCCACCGGCCGACGGCGGCGGCCACGCCACTTCGCTGGCGACCCGCGGCGTGCCGATCGGGTTGGCCGCCTTGCCCTCGCGCACCGCGGCGAGGTCTTCCTCGCTCGGGTACTGGTTCATGAGGTAGTAGTCGAAAGCGCGCCGCGCGATCGGCGCCGCGGCGGCCGCGCCGAAGCCCGCGTTCTCCACGATCATGGCGATGGCGATCTTGGGGTCTTCCGCCGGCGCGAACGCGATGTAGAGCGAGTGGTCGCGCTGGTGCTCCTCGAGCTTGGAGGCGTTGTACTTCGCGCCCTGCGCGACGCCCACGGCCTGCGCCGTGCCGGTCTTGCCGCCGGACAGGTAGCCGGCGCCCTGGAACACGCGCGTCGACGTGCCCTGCTGCGTCACGCCCACCATCGCCTTGCGGATGACGGCCAGGTGCTCGGGCTTGTAGCCCAGGTTCACCGGCTCCTCCTTGGCCAGCGGCGTGCGCTGCTTGGTCATGGCGTCCTGCGTCGCGATCGCGAGGTGGGGCTTGTGCTTGATGCCGTTGTTGAGCACCGTGGAGAGGGCGCCCGCCAGCTGCAGCATCGTGAAGCTGTTGTAGCCCTGGCCGATGCCCAGCGAGATGGTCTCGCCGGCGTACCACTTCTTCTGCTCGGGCCGCCGGTAGTAGTTGCGCTTCCACTCCTGGCTGGGGAGCACGCCGCGTACCTCGCCGAAGATGTCGATGCCGGTGATCTGGCCGAAGCCGAGCGGCTTCATGAAGTCGTGCATCAAGTCCACGCCCATCTCGTTGGCCAGCGAGTAGTAGTAGACGTTGCTCGACTTGACGATGCTGGTGTGCATGTCGACGGCGCCCAGCCCGTGGTCGCCGTGGCTGCGGAACACGTGCCCGCCGAAGGCCCAGGAGCCGCCGTCCATGATCACCTGGCCAGCGGTGCGCTTGCCGGTCTCCAGCGCGGCCAGGGCCATGAAGGGCTTGTACGTCGAGCCGGGCGGATAGGTGCCGCGCAGCGCGCGGTTCAGCAGCGGCTTGTCGATCGACTCGTTGAGCATCGACCAGTTCTCCTGGTCGATGCCGTCGACGAACAGGTTCGGGTCGAAGGTCGGCTTGCTGACGAAGGCCAGCACCTCGCCGTTCTTCGGGTCCATCGCCACCAGCGCGCCGCGGCGGTCGCCGTACATGTCCTCGATCAGGCGCTGCAGCTTGATGTCGATCGACAGCACCACCGTGTTGCCGGGCGTCGCCGGGCTGCTCGCGAGCTTGCGCACCGGCCGGCCGCCGGCGGAGGTTTCCACCTGCTCCACGCCGGTGACGCCGTGCAGCTGCTTCTCGAAGCTCTGCTCCACGCCCAGCTTGCCGATGTATTCGGTGCCGCGGTAGTTGGCCTGGTCCTCCTCGTCCCACTCCTCCATCTGCTTCTTCTCGGACTGGTTGATGCGCCCGATGTAGCCGATGGCGTGGCTGGCGAGTTCGCCCCAGGGGTAGTTGCGGAAGAGGCGGGCCTTGATGTCGACGCCCGGGAAGCGGAAGCGCTGCACGGTGAAGCGCGCGACTTCCTCGTCGGTCAGCTTCGTGCGCAGCGGCACCGAGTCGATGCTCTTGCTTTCCTCCAGCAGCTTCTTGAAGCGGCGGCGGTCGCGCGGGCTGACCTCGATGACGCCGGCCAGTTCGTCCACCACGGTGTCGAGCGGCTGGGACAGGCGCGAGGGCGTGATCTCCAGCGTGTAGGCGGAGTAGTTGGTCGCCAGCACGATGCCGTTGCGGTCCAGGATCAGCCCCCGGTTCGGCACGATCGGGACGATCGCCGTCCGGTTGGCCTCGGCCTGGTCGTCGAACTGCTCGTGCTTGACGATCTGCAGCCACACCAGCCGCGCCACCAGCAGCAGGAAGCACAGCAGGATGACCCCGACGGCCACCAGGATGCGGATGCGGAAGCGCGAGAGTTCGGCTTCGACGTTGCGGAGTTCGGTCATGGCCCCTGTTTCCTACAGGGGGCGATTTTCGTCCGGATCGGGTGCCCTGCGCTGGGGCAGGAGCAAGAGCACGCTCACGACCGGCCAAAGTGCGGCTTCCAGCACGGGCGCCAGCAGGAACCAGGGGCCGGGGAAGGCGCCGCCGGCCAGCATGCGGATGGCCAGCTCGATGCCGTGGGCGGCGGCGAACAGCGGCAGCACCTGCACCGCCTGCGACGGCACCGTGAACCAGAGCAGGCGCCGGTGGATCGTGATGGCGAAGTAGCTGAGCGTGGTGTAGGCGAGCGCGTGCTGGCCCAGCAGCGAGGCCTGGTGGACGTCCACCGCCAGGCCGAACAGGAAGGAGGCGATCACGCCGAAGCGCAGCGGCTGGTGCACGCTCCAGAACACCAGCACGACGGCCAGCACGTCGGGCATCCACGCCACGCGGCCCACCGGCAGCATGCTGATCATCATCGCGACGATCAGCGTGAACCAGATGAACAGGGGGTTGGCAGGCAGCAGCAGCGGCTGCCCGGGGCGCATGATCATGCGGCGGGGCTCCTCACTTGCGGGCGACGCCGGGGCGCTTGGCGACCGGCGCGGCATCTTCCGGCGCCGGCCGCGGCGGGATCTGGCTGAGCATCGGCGTGAGCACCATCACGTGCCGCGCGCCGTCCACCAGCGCCTGCGGATGCAGCACGATGCGGGCGAAGGCCGAGTCGGGCCGGCGCTCCACCCTGGCGACCTTGGCCACCGGGATGCCCGGCGGGTAGACGCCGTCGACCCCGCTGGTGGTGAGCAGGTCGCCCTGCTGCACGTCGGCGTTGGCGGCCATGTAGCGCAGTTCCAGCCCGCCGCTGCCGTGGCGGCCGGCGTCGCCATAGGTGATGCCGCGCACGCCGGTGCGGGTGTTGAGCACCGGGATGGCCTGGTCGGGATCGGTCACCAGCGTCACCTCGCTGATCAGCGGGTGCACGCGCGTGATCTGTCCCAGCACCCCCGATTCGTCGATCACCGGCGAGCCGGGCTGCACGCCCTGCGCCAGGCCCTTGTCGATGATCACCTTGCGCGTGTACGGGTCGGCGGCGTCGTAGAGCACTTCGGCCGCCGTGGCCGGCGCGCCGAGCCGGTCACGCAGGCCGAGCAGCTGCCGCAGCTGCTTGTTCTCCGCGGACAGCTGCTCCACCTGGTTGGCCCGCTGCGATTGCAGGATCAGCTTGCGGCGCGCGGCCTCCTCGCTGGAGACGGCCGATTCGAGCGTGGTGACGTAGTCGCTGACCAGCCGGAAGCCGAGCACCGGCTGCATCACGAACCACTGCAGCGGGAACAGCACGGTGGCGACGGCGGAGCGCACCGGCTGCGTGATCCTGAAACGCGCGTCCGCCACCATCAGGAACAGCGCCAATGCGCTGCAGACCATCAGCTTGGAAAGCGCCGAAGGGCCCTGCTTGAAGAACGGCGGAGGGGTGCGGTCGAGGGTGCCTAAAGGCATAACCGGCGATTGTGCCCCGGCCCCGCTGAGCCGGGCGTCAGACGATCACTCGCTCGTGAAGATGGAGCCCAGCCGTTCCATGCGTTCCAGCGCGATGCCGCAACCGCGCACGACGCAGGTCAGGGGGTCCTCGGCGACGAGCACCGGCAGCCCGGTCTCCTCGGCGAGCAGGCGGTCCAGGTCGCGCAGCAGCGCGCCGCCGCCGGTGAGCATCATCCCGCGTTCGGCGATGTCGGCGCCCAGTTCCGGCGGCGTCTGCTCCAGCGCGTTCTTGACGGCGGAGACGATGTTGTTCAGCGGGTCGGTCAGCGCTTCGAGGATCTCGTTGGAGCTGATGGTGAAGCTGCGCGGCACGCCCTCGGAGAGGTTGCGGCCCTTGACTTCCATCTCCTTGACCTCGCTGCCGGGGAAGGCGGAGCCGATCTGCTTCTTGATGGCTTCGGCGGTGGGCTCGCCGATCAGCATGCCGTAGTTGCGGCGGATGTAGCTGATGATGGCTTCGTCGAACTTGTCGCCGCCGACGCGCACGCTGCCCTTGTAGACCATGCCGCCCAGCGAGATGACGCCGACTTCGGTGGTGCCGCCGCCGATGTCGACGACCATGGAGCCCGACGCTTCGGACACCGGCAGGCCGGCGCCGATGGCCGCGGCCATGGGTTCCTCGATCAGGTAGACCTCGCTGGCGCCGGCGCCGAGCGCCGACTCGCGGATGGCCCGGCGTTCCACCTGGGTGGAGCCGCAGGGCACGCAGATGATGATGCGGGGGCTCGGCTTCAGGACGGACCGGGGGTGGACCATCTTGATGAACTGCTTGAGCATCTGCTCGGTGACGGTGAAGTCGGCGATCACGCCGTCCTTCATCGGGCGGATCGCCTCGATGTTGCCCGGCACCTTGCCCAGCATGGCCTTGGCCTCGTGGCCGACCGCCTGGATCGATTTCTTGCCCTGGGGGCCGCCTTCATGACGGATCGCCACCACCGACGGCTCGTCCAGGACGATGCCCTTGTCGCGCACGAAGATCAGGGTGTTGGCCGTGCCAAGGTCGATGGCCAGGTCGGTCGACAAGTAGCGTCGGAAAGCTCCGAACATGGGGGGAATCCTCTGTTTCTTCTGTGAAATCGGCCGCTTTGCGCGGCCGTTGCACCCGCTGGCGGAGCTCCGCCACCGAAGGCGGGATAATACCGCATCCCCTGTGCCGGTCCCCTCTGGCGCGCCCCTCGCGCCGGTCTCCTGTCGTTCCGGCGCAAAGACTGCCCGCACCATGTCGCTCAACGCCCAAGACATCTCCCGCATCGCCCACCTTGCCCGGCTGGACCTGCCGCCGGACGAAAGCGAGCGCATGCTCGCCCAGATCAACGGCTTCTTCGCGATCGTCGAGAAGATGCGCGCCGTCGACACGGCCGGCGTCGAGCCGCTGACCCATCCCGTGGCGGCCATCCAGGAGGTCGCCCTGCGCCTGCGCGACGACGTCGCCAGCGAGCCGGACCAGCGCGAGGCCAACCAGCGCAGCGCCCCGGCCGTGGAGCGCGGCCTGTTCCTGGTGCCGAAGGTGATCGAATGAGCGCGTTGCACGAACTGGGCGTGGCGCAGCTCGCCGCGTCGCTGCGCGCGAAGGAAGTGTCCGCCGTCGAAGTGGCGCGGCATTTCCTGGCGCGCGCCGCCGCGCATGCCGACCTGGGCGCCTATCTCGCGACCGACGAAGCCGTGACGCTGGCGCAGGCCCGCGCCGCGGACCAGCGCATCGCTTCCGGCGAGGCGGCGTCCCTCGCCGGCGTGCCGATCGCGCACAAGGACATCTTCGTCACGAAGGACTTCCCCAGCACCGCCGGCTCGAAGATGCTCGAAGGCTACCGCTCGCCGTTCGACGCCACCGTCGTGCGCAAGCTGGCCGAGGCCGGCGCCGTGACCCTGGGCAAGCTCAATTGCGACGAGTTCGCCATGGGCTCGTCCAACGAGAACTCCGCATACGGCGTGGTCCGCAACCCCTGGGACCGCAGCCGCATTCCCGGCGGCTCCTCGGGCGGCAGCGCCGTCGCGGTGGCGGCGCGCCTGGCGCCGGCGGCGACGGGCACCGACACCGGCGGCTCGATCCGCCAGCCGGCCTCGTTCTGCGGCATCACCGGCATCAAGCCGACCTACGGCCGCGCCTCGCGCTACGGGATGATCGCGTACGCCTCTAGCCTGGACCAGGCGGGGCCGATGGCCAGGAGCGCGGAGGACTGCGCGCTGCTGCTGTCGGCGATCTGCGGCCCGGACCCGGACCGCGACTCGACCTCGCTCGACGTGCCGGCGGAGGACTTCACGCGCTCGCTCGGCGGCTCGCTCGAGGGCCTGCGCATCGGCGTGCCGAAGGAATTCTTCGCCGAGGGCGTCGCGCCCGACGTGCGCGCCGCCATCGACGCCGCGCTGGCGCAGTACGAGAAGCTCGGCGCCCGGCGCGTGGAGATCTCGCTGCCCCGCACGGAGATGGCGATCCCCGTGTACTACGTGATCGCGCCGGCGGAAGCGAGCTCCAACCTCTCGCGCTTCGACGGCGTGAAGTTCGGACACCGCGCGAAGGACTACGGCGACCTGCTGGAGATGTACAAGCGCACGCGCGCGGAGGGCTTCGGCCTCGAGGTACAGCGCCGCATCATGGTCGGCACCTACGTGCTCTCGCACGGCTACTACGACGCCTACTACCTGCAGGCGCAGAAGATCCGCCGCATGATCGCCGACGACTTCCAGCAGGCCTTCCGGCAGTGCGACGTGATCGCCGGTCCGGTGGCGCCCAGCGTCGCCTGGAAGCTGGGCGAACACGGCAACGACCCCATGGCCGACTACCTGGCCGACATCTTCACGCTGCCGGGGTCGCTGGCGGGCCTGCCCGGCATGAGCATCCCGTGCGGCTTCGGCGCCGGCGGCATGCCGGTGGGCCTGCAGCTGCTGGGCAACTACTTCCAGGAGGCGAAGCTGCTGAACGCCGCCCACGCGTTCCAGCAGGCGACCGATTTCCACCGCCGCAGCCCGGAGGGTTTCTGATGTCCGCCAGCAAGCTCATCCACGGCTACGAAGTCGTCATCGGCTTCGAGACACACGCGCAGCTGTCCACGCACAGCAAGATCTTCAGCCGTTCGCCCACGCGGTTCGGCGCCGAGCCGAACACGCAGGCCTCGCCGGTGGACCTGGCGCTGCCCGGCACGCTGCCCGTGATGAATGCGGGAGCGGTCGAACGCGCCATCCGCTTCGGCCTGGCCATCGGGGCGCACATCGCGCCGCGCAGCATCTTCGCGCGCAAGAACTACTTCTACCCGGACCTGCCCAAGGGCTACCAGATCTCGCAGTACGAGATCCCGGTGGTGCAGGGCGGCACGATCGAGTTCTACGTCGAGGGCGAGAAGAAGGTCGTGCAGCTCGAGCGCGCGCACCTGGAGGAGGACGCGGGCAAGTCGCTGCACGAGGACTTCGTCGGCATGTCGGGCATCGACCTGAACCGCGCCGGCACGCCCCTGCTGGAGATCGTCACCAAGCCCGACATGCGCTCCTCCGACGAGGCGGTGGCGTACGCGAAGGAACTGCACAAGATCGTCACCTGGATCGGCATCTGCGACGGCAACATGCAGGAGGGCAGCTTCCGCTGCGACGCCAACGTGTCGGTGCGCAAGCCCGGCCAGCCCTTCGGCACGCGGCGCGAGATCAAGAACCTGAACTCCTTCAAGTTCATGAAGGAGGCGATCGACTTCGAGGTGCGCTGGCAGATCGAGCAGATCGAGGACGGCCTCGCCATCCAGCAGGCCACCGTGCTGTTCGACCCGGACACCGGCGAGACGCGCGCCATGCGCACCAAGGAAGACGCGGCGGACTACCGCTACTTCCCCGACCCGGACCTGCCGCCGCTGGTGATCGCGCCGCAGTGGGTGGAGCGCGTGCGCGGCGAGATGCCCGAACTGCCGCGCCTGATGGCCGCGCGCTTCGTCGCCGACTACGGCCTGCCGGAGTACGACGCCACGACGCTCACGCAGAGCAAGGCGACCGGCGCGTACTTCGAGGAAGCTGCGAAGGCCAGCGGCCAGCCGAAGCTGGCCAGCAACTGGATCATGGGCGAGGTGTCGCGGCGGCTGAACGCAGCAGGCATCGGCATCGAAGCGTCGCCGATTCCGGCGGCGACGCTCGGGAAGCTGCTGCAGCGCATCGCCGACGGGACGGTGTCGAACAATGCGGCGCGCCAGGTGTTCGAGGCGATGTGGGCGTGGGACAAGCTGGGTGGCCAGTTCGACGTCGACGACCTCATCGACGGCCTCGGCCTGCGGCAGATGAACGACAGCAGCGCGCTGGAAGCCATCGTCGACGAGGTCATCGCCGCGAATCCCGCCAACGTGGAACAGATCCGCGCCGGCAAGGACAAGGCCTTCAACGCCCTGGTCGGCCAGGCGATGAAGGCGAGCAAGGGCAAGGCGAACCCGCAGCAGGTCGGCGACCTGCTGCGCAGGAAGCTGGGGCTCTGAGCCTCAGCGCACCGGCGCCGCCGGCGGCAGCGTGGCCGGCGCGGCGACCGTGGCGCCGTTCGCGCGCGCCCACAGGACCTTCAGGCGCGCGAGCTCGGCGTCGAAGCGGGCGTGGATGCGCTTCTTCTCCTCCGCCTGCGTCGCGATGAGCCGGTGCTGGCCCGCGACCTGCTGGTCATGGTCCTCGAACTGCCGCTTGAGCTTGGCCGGCCACTGGGCCTGCGTCTTGTAGAAGCCGGCTTCCGCCTCCAGCGCCTTGCGTTCGCCGGCCAGTTCAGCGAGCCGCCGTTCGGCGAGAGCGATGACGTCGTCGGCGGCGTGCAGGGCCTTGCCGCGTTCCATGTCGTGCACGGTCTGGTTCGGGTAGCGCGTGAGCAGCGCGCGCTGGATGCGGCGCTCCTCCTCCTGCCGCATGCGGGCCTCGTTGGCCTGCCGCTCGCGCTCTTCCCAGGCCGCGCGTTCGGGCGCGGTCAGGCTCGGCGGGACGACCCGGCGAACGGTGCCGCTGGCGTTCAGTTCCTTCTGTTCGCGGTCCAGGCATTCCAGGATGGGACGGTCGGACGTCAGCCGGCGCCCCTTGGCATCCACGCAGACGTAGATGCCCGTGCCC
The DNA here is from genome assembly GCF_015070875.1 of Ramlibacter pallidus. GTDB lineage: Bacteria > Pseudomonadota > Gammaproteobacteria > Burkholderiales > Burkholderiaceae_C > Ramlibacter > Ramlibacter pallidus. The sequence goes on along the minus strand of NZ_JADDIV010000002.1, from coordinate 166,240 downwards.
TGGGCCCAGCTGCTGCCCATGGCTCCCGCCAGGACGCAGGCGAGCAGGGGAAAAGGCAGCGATCGGGCCATGGCGGGCTCCTGTCAGCCGACGCCGTAGCGATCCCTGTAAGCAAGCACCCTGGCATGGTGGGCGCCCAGTTCATCGCCGGCGTGGATGCCCAGGTAATGCAAAAGGTCTGCCAGCTCTGCGATGGCAACGACCTGGAGCCCCAATTTTTCACGAACGTACTGGACGGCGCTCCACGGGACGTCCTGGCCGCCCTCCGTCGCCTTCTCCTGGCGGTCCAGCGCGATGGCGACCGCGTGGGGGGTGGCGCCGGCCGCCTGGATCAGGGCGATCGACTCGCGGGCCGCCGTGCCCGCCGACATCACGTCGTCGACGATCAGGACCCTGCCGCGCACGGGGGCCCCGACCAGCGAGCCGCCCTCGCCATGGTCCTTGGCTTCCTTGCGGTTGTAGGCGTACGGAACATTGCGGCCCAGGCGGGCGAGCTCGATGGCCACGGCGGCGGCCAGTGGGATCCCCTTGTAGGCGGGCCCGAACAGCATGTCGAATTCGACGCCCGAGTCCAGGATGCGCCTTGCATAGAATTGCGCCAGCCGGCCGAGCTTGGCGCCGTCGTCGAACAGGCCGGCGTTGAAGAAGTAGGGCGAGAGGCGTCCCGCCTTCGTCTTGAATTCGCCGAAGCGCAAGACGCCGGACTGCACCGCGAACTCCACGAAATCCTGGGCCAGGGAGTCCTGCCCGCGCACCGCCACCATGGGAAAGTCCTTGTTCAAACTGACCAGCCTCAACCTGAACGGCATCCGCTCCGCGGCCAGCAAGGGCGTGGAGGCCTGGGTCGCGCAAACCAGCCCGGATTGTATTTGCGTGCAGGAGGTGAAGGCCCAGGCCCCCGACGTGCAGGGCAAGCACGACGTGATGGCCGGCCTGCGCGGTCACTTCCACTTCGCCGTGAAGAAGGGCTACTCCGGCGTGGGCGCCTTCACACGGCACGAGCCGAGCGACGTCGTGACGGGCTTCGGCTGCCCGGAGTTCGACGACGAGGGCCGCTACGTCGAACTGCGCTTCGACACGCCCCAGCGCAAGCTGTCGATCATCAGCTGCTATTTCCCCTCGGGCTCGTCCGGGGAGGACCGGCAGCAGGCCAAGTTCCGCTTTCTGGACGTGTTCGACCCGCACCTGGTGAAACTGAAGCAGGAGCGGGAGTTCATCCTGTGCGGCGACGTGAACATCGCCCACAGCGAAAAGGACCTGAAGAACTGGAAGGGCAACCGCAAGAACAGCGGATTCCTGCCCGAGGAACGCGCCTGGATGACAAAACTGTTATCCGAAACGGGTCTGGTCGACGTTTATCGTCACCTCCATCCGGACACCACCGACGATTGCTACACGTGGTGGAGCAACCGCGGCCAGGCCTGGGCCAAGAACGTGGGCTGGCGGCTGGACTACCAGATCGCCACCCCTGGGGTGGCCCGGCTGGCCCGCCAGCAGGCGATCTACAAGGACCAGCGGTTCTCGGACCACGCGCCCTTCACCGTGGAATACGAGCTGGCGCTCTGAGGGCGCCCTCAGAGCGCCGGACGCCGCAGCAGCCGCCCGGCCCGCAGCGGCGTCGCGTGGCCGGCGTCGAAGCTCAGCGCGCCGTTGACGAACACCATCTCCACCCCTTCGGCCTGCGCCAGGGGCTGGTCGTAGGTCGCCACGTCCCGGATGCGCTGCGGGTCGAAGACGACGACGTCGGCGAACCAGCCAGCCCGGATCTGCCCGCGCTCGTGCAGCCGGAAGTTGCGGGCGGACAGCCCTGTCATCTTGTGGACGGCCTGTTCCAGGCTGAACAGCTTCTCCTGGCGCCAGTAGCGCGCCAGCACGCGCGGGAACGCGCCCCACAGGCGGGGATGGGGATGCCTGTCGTGCGGCAGCCCGTCCGAGCCGATCATGCTGCGCGGATGGGCGATCACGCGGCGGACGTCGTCCTCGTCCATCTGGAAGTAGCAGGCGCCGCCCGGCTGCAGCCGGACGCAGGCCTCGCGCTGCGTGGTCCCCCACTCCTCGGCGATCGAGGCGAGCATCCGGCCCATCATCTCGGGATGGGGCTGCGACCAGCTCACCATGACGTCGATGATCCCGTCGACGAGGTCCTCGCGCAGCACGGTGGACCCGGCGACGTAGGGATAGACGTCCATGGCGACGTTCTGCCTCTGGGCGAGCCGGTCGATCAGCGGCAGGGTCTCCAGCGTGCGCCCCCAGTTGGCGGGTCCCGCGCACTTGTGGTGGGAAAGGACCAGCGGCAGCCCGGCGGCGAACGCGGTGTCGCCCGCCTCGTGCATGGCTTCCAGGATGTCGGCCATCTCGGAACGCAGGTGGGTGGCGTAGACGCCGGCATGGCGCGCCACGACGCGCGCCAGCTCCGTCACTTCGCTGGCGGGCGCGGGCATCGCTTCGGCGTAGAACAAGCCGGACGAGAGCCCGATGGCGCCTTCCTCCATGCACCGGGCCAGCAGCGCGCACATGGCGGCCAGTTCGTCGGGATCCGCCGCGCGGGACAGGTCCGCGACGCAGGCGGAGCGCAGCGTGGTGTGGCCGATCAGCGGCGCGACGTTGACGGCCGGCTGCGCCGCTTCGACGGCCCCGGCGTACGCGGCCAGCGACGGGTAGCGGAAGGAGCGCCCCAGCAGCGTCAGCGCACCGGCCGGTTCCTCGGTCACGTACGGCGCGACCGACAGTCCGCAGTTGCCCGTCACGACGGTGGTGACGCCCTGCGACAGCTTGGGGAACATGCCGGGCGCGTCGAGCACCACGGCGTCGTCGTGCGTGTGCACGTCGATGAAGCCGGGCGCGATGGCCAGGCCGGTGCAGTCGCGGCGGTCGACGTCCGCCGGCGACAGACCGGCCGGCAGGCGGCCGTGCAGCTGCGGCCCGACGGCGGTGATCCGCCCATCTTGCAGCAGCACGTCGCCGACCGTCGCGGGCGCGCCGGTGCCGTCGACGACGAGGCCGTTCTCGAGCAGCGTGGCGCGCGTCAAGGCGCGTCCCCGCTGGGGCCGTTGGCGGCCTCGTCCCAGTCCAGCCGCGGGTGCTGGTGCATGTCCACGCCGCGCGTCTCCAGCGTGCGCTGGATGTTGGCCAGGCGCGCCACCGCCTTGTCGCCGAGCCGCTGCGCCACCAGCACGGTCAGGATCTCGATCACGGTCAGGTGCGCCAGGTAGGCCTCCGGGCCCACCGGCATCACGGGGTCGGGCGCCACCTCGACGCTCAGCACGATGTCCGCCATGCCGGCGAGCTTGGAGCCGGGCTGGGTGAGGGCGACCACGGTGGCGCCCTGCGAACGCGCCACGTCCACCGCTTCCAGCAGCGAGGGCATGCCGCCCACGTGGGTGATGGCCATCACCACGCCGCGCGGCCCGATGGTGGCGGCCGAGATCAGCTGCAGGTGCGGATCGAGGTAGCTGTTGGACGCCACGCCCATGCGGTACAGGCGCGCCTGCATGTCCGAGGCCATGAAGTTCGACGTCACGCCGACGCCGTAGCAGTCCACCCGCGTCGCCTGCACGATGGCGTCCGCCGCGGCCTGCACGGCGTCAGGATTCAGCTGCGCCTGCACGCCGTTGATGACGGACACCGAGCCGCGCGTGATCTTGGCGATCACCTGCTTCGTGTCGTCGTCGATGCGCACGCGGCGGTTCAGCGGCGAGCCACCGACGGCGAGTTCCTGCGCGAGGGCCAGCTTGAACTCGCGCAGGCCCGGGTAGCCCAGGTCGCGGCAGGTGCGCATGATGGTGGGCACCGAGCTGTTGGCGCGCTGCGCCAGCATCTCGAAGGTCTCGTCCAGCACGCGCTGCGGGTCTTCCAGGATGAGGGCCAGTACCGTCCGGCGCGCCGTCGGCGCGCGGTCCATGATCTCGGCGATCTTCTCGAGTACGCGGGGGGGCATCTAGAAGCAGGTGACGATGGCGTCACGCACGTTGTATTGCGCGTCCACCACCGGGATCCAGCGCCATTTGTCGAAGGTGGTGCACGGGTGCGAGATGCCGAGGGCGACGAGGTCGCCGACCCGCAGGGCGGCATGTTCGGCGCCCGTGCCGCGCAGGTAGGCGTGCTGGTCGTTCAGGCCGGTGATCTTCCAGTCCGCGGGCGCCTGCGTGGTGTCCCTTCCGTCCCGCGGCCGGAAGGCGATGGGCTGGGGGAGTTCCAGGTCGTACGAGATGTCGCGCTTGCCCACCGAGAGGATGGCCAGCCCGGGCTCGGGGCAGGACTGCACGGCCGCCCAGACTTCCATGGCGGCGTGCAGTCCGTGCCCGCAACCCATGCGCGCGGACACGGCGCCGAGGAAGCGGTGGTAGGTGCCGTGGTCGTGGGTGACGTAGCAGCCGGAGCGCAGCAGCCCGCGCACCGGGCGCGACAGTGCGAGCTTCAGCGCGTCGGCGACCAGGTCGAAGATGGCCGAGCCGCCGGCGGTCAGCAGGATCTCGCCGCCTTCGAACAGCTGCTGCGCGTCGCAGGCCCGCGCCACGTCGCGCACGCGCTCCATCAGGGCGTTCGCGTACGCGATGTCGGCCTCCGACTTGCCGGTGGCACCGAGGCCTTCGTAGCATTCGATGCCCACCAGCCGCGTGGCCGCCGACGCGTGCAGGCGCTGGGCCACCGCGAGCGCCTCCTCGTGCGTGCGGCACCCGGTGCGCGCACCCGCCACGCCGATCTCCAGCAACACGTCGAAGGGCGGCGCGTCGGCGTTGGCGGCATGCCAGGTCTCGACGAGATCCAGCTGCGCCATCGAATCGACGAGGAAGGCGACGGCGAGGTCCGGATGGGCGCGCTTCATCTCCGAGATGCCGCGCAGGTCGACTGCCTGGAACACCTGGTTGGCGATGATGCAGCGGCGGGCGCCCGCGGCGACGCCGGCGCGCAACTGGCCGACGGTGGCGAAGGTCATGCCCCAGGCGCCCGCGTCGAGCTGGCGGCGGAACAGCTGCGGCGACATCGTCGTCTTCCCGTGCGGTGCCAGGCCGACGCCGTGGTTCGCGGCGAATTCCTGCATCCACGACAGGTTGCCCGCCAGCGCATCGCGGCGAATCACGGCCAGTGGCAGCGGCAGGTCGCCCCGCAGCACGTTCCAGCCTTGCGCGCCGATGGCCGAGCGGCGCAGCGCGCCGGCGTGGTGCGGGATGCCTTTCCAGGAGGCGTCCAGCAGCGGGTCCAGCAGGTCGTCCAGAGTCATGCGTCGGGTTCCTCGATGTCGTCGCGGATGCACGCCTTCAGGCGGCCGCCGCCCATGTCGCGCGGTTCCGGCCGCGCCTGCGCGCAGGCCGCGATCGCATAGGGGCAGCGCGTGCGGAAGACGCAACCCGAAGGCGGGTCCATGGGGCTGGGCATGTCGCCCTTGAGCGGCACGTGCAGCACCTCGATGGTGGGGTCGGGCTTGGGCGAGGCCGCCAGCAGCGCGCGGGTGTAGGGATGCAGGGGCCGCTCGAACAGCGCCGCCGTCGGCGCGACTTCCATGACGCGGCCGAGGTAGAGCACGACCACCCGGTCGCACAGGTACTCGACGACGTCGAGGTCGTGCGAGATGAAGAGCATGGTGAGCGAGAGCTCGTCGCGCAGGTCGCACAGCAGGTTCACCACCTGGGCCTGGATCGAGACGTCCAGCGCCGACAGCGGTTCGTCGGCCACGATGAATTCGGGTTGCACCGACAGCGCGCGCGCGACGCCGATGCGCTGGCGCTGGCCGCCGGAGAACTCGTGCGGGAACCGCGCCGCGTGTTCGGGGGGCAGGCCCACCAGCCGCAGCAGTTCAGCGATGCGCCGGGCGCGGGCTTCCTTGCCGGGCGCCAGGCCATGCACCTGCAGCGCCTCGCCCAGGATGTCGCGCACGCGCATCTTCGGGTTCAGGCTGGCATACGGGTCCTGGAAGATCATCTGCAGCTTGCCGCGCAGCGCGCGCATGCGGCTGCCGGACGCGGAGCCCAGGTCTTCCCCGCGGTAGCGGACCTGCCCGCCCGTGCTGTCGACCAGCCGCAGCAACGCGCGGCCGATGGTGCTCTTGCCCGACCCCGACTCGCCCACCAGGCCCAGCGTCTCGCCGGCGTAAATGTCGAAGGACACGTCGTCGACGGCGCGCACCGGACGGGTCGCGGGCCCGAAGAACTTCTGCAGGTGGCGGACCTCCACCAGCGGCGCGACGTTCGTCATGCAGACTCCGGCACGAGGATGCAGCGCGCGCTGGCCCCGGCGCCGCTGCCGCGCAGCGCCGGCATGGCGTCGCGGCAGGCGGCGATGGCACGGTCGCAGCGCGGCTCGAAGGCGCACCCCGGCGGAGGGGCCAGGGGGCTCGACACCTGGCCGCGGATCGCATGCAGGCGGCGCTTGCCGCCGTCGGCCGGCCGCCGGCGCTGCTGGCCCGGCAGGCAGGCCAGCAGGCCCTGGGTGTACGGATGCGCGGGCCGCGCGAAGAGGTCCTTCACGGGCGCCGCCTCGACGATGCGGCCCGCATACATCACCGCCACGTCGTCGGCGTGGTGCGCCACCACGCCGAGGTTGTGGGTGATGAAGAGCACGCTCATGCCCGTCTCGGCCTGCAGCCGGCGCATCAGAGCGAGGATCTGCGCCTGGATCGTGACATCGAGGGCGGTGGTCGGCTCGTCGGCGATCAGCAGCGTGGGGTTGCAGGCCATGGCCAGCGCGATCATGACGCGCTGGCGCATGCCGCCCGAGAGCTGGTGCGGATATTCGCGCAGGCGCTGCGCCGCCGCCGGGATCTCGACCAGCTCCAGCATGCGCAGCGCCTGCGCGAGCGCCGCGGCGCCGGTCAGGCCCTTGTGCAGGCGCAGGGACTCGGCGATCTGTTCGCCGATGCGCAGCACCGGGTTCAGGCTGGTCATGGGCTCCTGGAACACCATCGCCACCTCGTTGCCGCGGATCGCCCGCATGCGCGCTTCCGGCAGCGCCAGCAGGTCGAGCGTTTCACCGGCGCGGTCGACGAACAGCGCCTGGCCGCTGACCCGCGTGGCCGCATCGCGCGGCAGCAGCCGCATCAGCGTGAGGCTGGTCACCGACTTGCCGGAGCCGGATTCTCCCACGATCGCCGTGGTGCGGCCGGCGCGGATGGCGAAGCTCACGTCGGCGACGGAATGGATGCGGCCTTCTTCCGTGTCGAAGCTCGTGCTGAGGTGGCGGACTTCCAGGCGGTTCACATCGACTTCCTCAGGCGGGGGTCCAGCAGGTCGCGGATGCCGTCGCCCAGCAGTTGCAGCGACAGCGCGGTGAGGATGATCGCCAGGCCGGGGAACAGCACGATCCACAGGGCCTGGTGCGCATACTGCTGGCTGCCCGCCACCATCGTGCCCCAGGTGGGGATGTCGGGCGGCACGCCGATGCCCAGGAACGACAGCGCCGCTTCCGCCAGGATGGCATACGCGAAGATGAAGGAGGCCTGCACCAGGATCGGCGACATCAGGTTCGGCAGCACGTGCCGCCACAGGATGCGGAAGCTGGAAACGCCGACGGCGCGCGCGGCTTCCACGAAGGGCAGCTCGCGCACCACGAGCGTGGAGGCGCGGACGACGCGCGCCACGCGCGGCGTGTAGACCAGCACCAGCGCCAGCACGACGTTCAGCAGCGACGGGCCGAGGATGCCCACCAGGGCGATGGCCAGCAGGATGTCCGGGAAGGACATCATGGCGTCGACCACGCGCATCACCGGCGCGTCCAGGCGCCGGAAGAAACCCGCCAGCAGCCCCGCCAGCGTGCCGAGCGCCACGGAGCCCAGCGCCGTCAGCAGGGCGATGGTCAGCGAATAGCGGCCCCCGAAGGCGATGCGCGTGAAGAGGTCGCGTCCGAGTTCGTCGGTGCCCAGCACGTGCGCGGCCGAGGGCGCAGACAGGCGCTTCGTCACCGCCGTCTCGTTCGGGTCGAAGCCGCTCAGGGCGCCGGCGAGCAGGGAGACCGCGACCATCACGGCCAGCGCGATCGTCGCGCCGAGCACGATGCGCCGCCGGAAGAGCTTGCGCAGGACGAGGGGAAGTCGGGGCATCGGCATCGCTCAGTACTTCACGCGCGGATCGACCACGGTGTAGAGCAGGTCGATCAGGAAATTGATGACGACGTAGATCGCCGCCACCACCAGCAGCGCACCCTGGATCACCGGGTAGTCGCGCCGCAGCACCGCGCTGACCACCAGGTTGCCGACCCCGGGCAGGCCGAACACCGTCTCGGTCACGACCGCACCGCCGATCATCAGCGCCACCGTGAGGCCGATCACCGTGACGATGGGCACCAGCGCGTTGCGCAGCGCGTGCTTGAGCACCACGGTGTTCTCCGGCAGGCCCTTGGCGCGCGCGGTCCGCACGTAGTCCTCGCCGAGCACGTCGAGCATCGAGGCGCGCGTGAAGCGGATGATCAGGGCCGAGTTCAACAGGCCCAGCACGGTGGCCGGGAGCACCAGGGCGTGCAGGCGGGCGGCGAGCGGCGCCCCCGGTTCGCCGTAGCCGGACACCGGGAACCAGCCCAGGGACACGGCGAAGGCCTGCATCAGCACCAGGCCGAGCCAGAAGCTCGGGACGCTGGCGCCGAGCATCGCGAAGCCGGTGAAGACCTGGTCCACCGCCTTGCCGCGAAACACGGCGGACACGATGCCGCAGGGCACGCCGATGCCGGCGGCGATGGCGATGGCCATCAGCGACAGCAGGGCCGTCGGTTCGGCGCGCTCCCACAGCGCCTGCGTCACGGGGCGCTGCAGGAAGATCGACTCGCCGAGGTTGCCGTGCGCCAGCTCCCGCACCCACAGGGCGAACTGCACCGGCAGCGGCTGGTCGAGCCCGTAGAGTTTCTGCACGCGCGCGATGTCCTCGGCGGTGGCCTGGTCCCCCAGCAGCACCGCGATGGGGTCGCCCGACGCCGCGCGCGTGAGAATGAACACGAGCACGGCCACGATGGCCATCACGACCACCATGCCGCCGAGGCGGGACAACAGGTAGCGCACGCGGCCTCAACCCTTCAGGCTGGTGTTCCAGAAGAAGGGATAGGTGTGCGGCGTGTAGTTCTGCAGGGCCGGGGCCCGCGCCGACAGGCTCGCGAACTTGCCGACGTTGACGTAGGGCACCTCGTCGTAGACCACCTGTTGCACCTTGCCCCACAGCGGGCCCCGCTTGGCGGGATTGGGTTCCTGGTTCAGGGCCGCCAGCGCTTCCTGCTTCGCGGGCGAGCTCCACCAGCCGGGCGCGCCGTCGCCGAGCTGCGGCGGCGAGAGCATGGGCTCGGGGAACTGCCCGGAATGCGTGATGTAGATGTCCCACAGCTTCGGGTCGGCGCGCCGCTGCAGCAGCGTCGCCCACTCCACCACGTTCAGTTCGGCCTTGAAGCCGGCGCGCTTGAGCTGTTCCGCCATGATCAGCGCCATGTTGTAGTGGAAGTCGTACTGGCGGCTGGTGAGGATGCGCACCGTCTCGCCCTTGTAGCCGGCCTGCTCCGCCTGCGCCTTCGCCTTCTTGGCATCGCGCTCGTTGTAGTTCTCCGTTCCGGCGGTCGAATAGAAGGGCGTGCCTTTCGGGAAGTGGTTGCCTTCGGCGATGAAGAAGCGCGTGTCACCGAAGCCCGCGGCGAGCATCTCGCCGTGGCCGAGCGCCGTCTGCACCGCCTTGCGCACGGACTTCTGCGCCATGGAGCCTTCCCGCGTGTTGAACACCAGGTAGGGGAAGCCGAAGGACGGCGTCATCATCGGCACCACCTTGTCCTTGGCCTTCTCCAGGCGGGAGAGCGCCTCGATGGGCAGCAGGTCGGCGTAATGGAACTGGCCGGCCAGCGCGCCCTCCACGCGCGTGTTGGCGTTCGGCACGGGGACGAAGCGCAGTTCCTCGACGAGGGCCTGGCGCTTGCCGCCGTAGCCGCTCGGCGCTTCCGTGCGCGCGGAGTAGCCGTCGAAGCGGGTGAGCCGCACGTACTGGTCGGGCCGGCGTTCCTTGAAACGGTAGGGGCCGGTGCCGACGTATTCGCGCAGGGGTTGGGCCAGCGATTCCTTGGCCATGATGGCCGCCATGCCCGAGGCCATCGCCAGCTGCGAGAGCAGCGGCGCGTACGCGTTGCGCATGACGATGTCGACGGTGAGCGGGCCCTTGACGAGGACGTCTACCACCTGCACGGCGATCGACTTGCCCCGCGGCGACACCTCCATCCAGCGCTTCAGGCTGGCGGCGACGTCCTCGGCGTGGAGGTCGCGGCCGTTGTGCAGCTTCACGCCCTTGCGCAAGGGGATGGTGTAGAGCTTGCCGTCGGGCGAGATCTTCGGCATCGATTCCGCCAGCATCGGCACCAGGGCCGCCTTCGCGTCGAAGGTGTAGAGCGGCTCGTAGACGTGCTGCATGATGATGCAGACCAGGTCCGCCGGCGTGGACTGGATGTCCAGCGTCGGCGGCTCGGCCACCATCGCGAGGTTCAGGGCCGACCGGGCCGGCTGCGCCAGCGCCGGGCCCAGGCCCGCAGCCGCGGATCCGAGGACGACGAGCGAGGACAGGGCCGTGCGGCGACGGAGAGGAAAGCCACGGGTCATGAGCGCCTCCTGGGCGAGAGTGGAATTTCAGGCGTGAAGGGTAATTCGGGGTTGTACGGGCTAAATTGAGGAGAAACCCGCATAAACTGCCCCGAAACTGAAAATTACTTTCAGTTTTTCAGTCGGACCAGACCCTGAAAGGACCCTTGCCATGCCGCTGGAACATCTCGGAAACCCGCCCGTTGCCTCCGACCATCTGCCCCGGCCGTTCTCGCCGGCCGTGCGCGCGGGCGACTTCGTCTACGTCTCCGGCCAGGTGCCGGCCGACGAGAAGGGCGAGATCGTCGTGGGCGGCATCGAGGCCCAGACGCACCAGGTGATGAAGAACCTGAAGGCGGTGCTGGCGCTGGCCGGCTGCACGCTCGACGATGTCTGCAAGTCGACGGTGTGGCTGCAGGACGCGCGCGATTTCGGCAGCTTCAACCGCGTCTACATGACGTACTTCGGCGACAGGAAGCCCGCCCGTTCGACCACCGAGGCGCGGCTGATGGTCGACGCCCGCGTGGAGGTGGACGTGGTGGCCTACAAGCCGCGGTCCTGAAACTTCAGGCGGCCAGGGCCTGCACCACCTTGGCCTGGCCGTAGCCCGCGTACGGCTGCCCGCCCTGCGCGACCAGCGCCGCGGTCACCTTGTCGATCGCATCCTCGAGCGCGACCCCGCGTTCGACCAGCAGCGCGCTGCGCGGCGTGCCGCGGAGCTGCCCGCTGGCGATGGCCCGGGGGTCGGCGCCGTGGATGGCGATGCGGCGGGTCTCGATCCGCACTTCGCGGAAATCCGCGGCGGCGAGCAGCGCGTGCAGCAAGCCCTCGTCATGCATTTCGTAGGGCAGCCGGAACTTCATCTGCGCGTCGCCGGGGAACAGGCCCTCGATCACCTCCGCGTTCGCCAGCCCGTGCGGGTTGTCCTCGATGCGGTCCCAGACGGTGAAGAACAGCCGTCCGCCGGGCACGAGCACCCGGCGTGCTTCGCGCAGGGCGGCCTGCCGGTCCGGGGCGAACATGAAGCCGAAGCCGCACACCACCGCGGCGAAGCCCGCGTCTTCGAAGGGCAGGCTCTGCACGTCCGCCTGCCGCCAGGACAGCCCGGGGACGCCCGCCGAGCGGCCGCGCGCGTACTCCAGCATCGACGGGCTCAGGTCCGTGACCACCAGCGGGACGGAGGGCTCGATGTGCTGCCGCAACGGCCTCGTCACCGCGCCGGTGCCGCAGGCGAGTTCCAGCACGGGGCCCGGCAGGTCGCGGGGGATGCGCGCCACGAGGTCGGCCGCGAACGGCCCGAAGGTGACGGGCGCCAGCTCCTCGTCGTAGTGGCGCGGGCCGGTGAAGGCGGCGGCGGTCGCGGACATGGGCACTCTCCTGCGGGCGGGATCCCCGCCCGCGACTCTAGTGGAGGCGCGCCCCGTACGCTACCACTCCACCAGCGCCAGCCCCACGCTGAGGACGGTGCGGCGGCGGTTGTAGTCGATCAGGCTGTCGCCGTAGCCGTGGAACAGCTGCGTGTGCAGTTGCAGGCCGCCGGGCGGGCCGACGCCGTCGTCGCCGAGCGAGCGGAACCATTCCAGCCGCACCGAGCCCTTGCCGTCGCTCTTGAGCGCGTGGCGGACGGTGGCCGACCAGAGGTTGCGGCGGTCCGCATGCCAGACCGCGCGCAGCTCGCCGCGGCCGATGAAATTGCTGATGCCCGGGTTGTCGTCGGTGCCGCCTTCGCCGATGCGCGTCCACAGGCGCGCGTGCAGTTGCAGCGGGCCGCGCTCGGCGCCGGCCATCAGGTAGAAGCGGTTCCAGCTGCGCGACAGGGGCAGGGCCTGGCCGTTCGACTGGTGCACCAGGCCCGCGCCGCCGAAGCGCAGGCGCCAGCGTTCCGGATCGGGCGACTGCAGCGGGGCGACGTAGATGATCTCCGGCTCGTGGTCGGTGCTGCGGAAGGGGCGCGACAGCTGCGGCGTGAACAGCTGCCAGTACGACTGCTGCGAATAGGCGAGCCACAGCGAATCCGACCGCTCGCTGTCGCTCACCAGCAGGCCCTGCGCGATCTTCGTGCGCACCGACAGCTGCAGCCGCAGCTCGGTGTGCCGGTAGTCCTGGGCGACGGTCGCATTGTTGGTCGGGTTGCCGGAGGTCGGCAACCGGTTCACCACGTCGGCCGTGACGACATCGAGCGAGATGGGCCGGAAGCCGCGGATGCCGAAGTTGCCGCAATCGGCGCCGGGCACCAGCTCCCAGAAGCGGGAGAGTTCGGAGTAGCGCGGGTCGCGGCAGCCTTCCTTGGCGGTCAGGCGCATGCCCAGGCGCGCGCCGGGGGCGGAGCGCACGGGCGCATCGCTCGGCTCCGCCGCCGTCACGGCCGCCGGCGTCGTGGCGGGCGCGCGCTGGCCTTCGGCCCAGCGATCGAAACAGGACAGGCGCTTCTCGGGTTCCGTCAGCGCCGCGCAGGCCTGCCAGCCGGCGGCATCCTGTGCGGCGGCGGTGAGGGAGGCGAACGCGAGGAGGAGGGCGGCAAGTGCCGGGCGCGGAAGCATCGTGGCATCGTAGCTGCGCGCGGCGGGACCGGGGCCCCAAGCCCACGGCCGGGTTGCATCCTCGCCTCAGAGCTTGCGCATCACGAAATTCCGCGGCGGATTGTCTTCCTCGTCCTGCCAGGTACCGCGGATCTCCCGGCCGCAGGAGCCCGCCACGACGTCGCCGAGGAAGGTGCCGGAGATGCGCTTGCCGTCGGCCGACTCCTCCAGCGTGAACTCGCCGTCCTCGATGTCGCCGGCGAGCTGCCCCCGCACGCCGTTGCGGTTGATGGCGCCGGCCAGGCTGCCTTCGTATTCGGGGTGCTTCTCCAGCAGCAGTGTCGCGCCCTGCGCGAGGCCCTCGAACTCCACGCGCCAGAGGCCGACCATGTGCAGCTGCCCCAGGTCGGCGGGTTGCGGGCAGGCGGCTTGCTGCGCGGACGAGGCCGCAGCACACCCGGCCAGCAGGAGGGCGGCGAGCGCCTTCATTGCGGGCCCGCCGCGGCCGCTGCCGCCGCATCCGCGCTCTTGCGCGCGAACTCCGCCCGCAAGGCCTTGAGCTTCTCGCGCGGGTCTTCCTTCACCGTCGTCTTGTCCAGCGCCATCTCGGCGATGAAGCGGCTGGGCTGCGCGGCCACCAGCTCGCGGCCCTTCTTGCGCTTGCGGCTCCAGCTCACGGCCAGCGAGCGCTGGGCGCGCGTGATGCCGACGTACATCAGCCTGCGCTCTTCCTGCAGGCGCGCCGCGAACGAATCGCTGGCCACCGCGCCATCGGCATCCTCCGGCTTGAAGGGCAGCATGCCCTCCACGCAGCCGGCCAGCACCACGTGCGGCCACTCCAGCCCCTTGGAGGCATGCAGCGTGGACAGGGTCACCACGTTCTGGTCCTTCTCGCGTTCGCTGATGGTGGACAGCAGCGAAATGGTCTGCGCCACTTCCAGCAGGTTCTTGCGCTCGCTGGCGATGGTGGCTCCGGAGGCGTCGTCGATCTCGCCGCCGCAGCGCGCCGCCATCCAGTCGCAGAACTCCAGCACGTTGGTCCAGCGCGCGGCGGCGACCTTCTCGTTGTCCTCGCCGTCGTACAGGTGCTTCTCGTAGCCGATGTCCTTCAGCCAGTCGGCGATGAAGGTGCGGGCGTCCTCCGCCCCGACCGTGTGCCGGGCCCGGAACTCCAGGTCGTTCACGTAGCGGCCGAACTCGTGCAGGCTGCCGACGGCGCGCGCGTTCAGCACGCTGGACAGCGACGACGAGAACAGCGCCTCGAACAGCGACAGCTTGTACTGGCTGGCGAACACGCCCAGCGACTGCAGCGTCTGGTGCCCGATGCCCCGCTTGGGCGTGGTCACCGCGCGCAGGAAGGCCGGGTCGTCGTCGTTGTTCACCCACAGGCGCAGCCACGCGCACAGGTCGCGGATCTCGGCGCGGTCGAAGAAGCTCTGGCCGCCCGAGACCTTGTACGGGATCTGCGCCTTGCGCAGGGCCTGCTCGAACACGCGCGCCTGGTGGTTGGCGCGGTAAAGCACGGCGAAGTCCTTCCAGTCCTTGCCCAGGCCGTTGGCGCGGATCGACTGGATGCGCGCCACCATGCGCTCCGCCTCGTGCTCCTCGTTGTCGCAGTCCACCACGCGCACCGGCTCGCCTTCGCCGAGTTCCGAGAACAGCGTCTTCGGGAACAGCTTGGGGTTGGGCTGGATCACGTTGTTGGCGGCGCGCAGGATCGCGCTGGTGGAGCGGTAGTTCTGCTCCAGCTTCACGACCTTCAGGTCGGGGTAGTCCTGCGGCAGCTTGCGCAGGTTGTCGAGGGTCGCGCCGCGCCAGCCGTAGATCGACTGGTCGTCGTCGCCCACCGCCGTGAAGCGGCCGCGCTCGCCGACCAGCAGCTTGAGCAGTTCGTACTGCGTGGCGTTGGTGTCCTGGTACTCGTCGACGAGCACGTGTCCCAGCTGCTTCTGCCACTTCTCGCGCACTTCGGGGAAGTCGCGCAGCAGCTTCAGCGGCAGGCCGATCAGGTCGTCGAAGTCCACGCTCTGGTAGGCGGCCAGCCGCTCCTCGTAGCGTGCCATGATGCGCGCGGTGCCGCGCTCCAGGTCGTCCTTCGCCTGGGCCTCGGCCTGCGCGGCGTTCAGGCCGGCATTCTTCCAGGCGCTGATCGTCCACTGCCACTGGCGCGCGGTGGCCGCATCGGTGGTGCCGCCGGCGTCCTTCAGGATGCCCGTCACGTCGTCGGAATCGAGGATGGAGAACTGGGGCTTGAGCCCGAGGACGCTGCCGTCCTGCCGCATCATCCGCACCCCCAGCGCATGGAACGTGCAGATCAGCACGTCCTTCGCCTCGCGTCCGACCAGCGACTTCGCCCGCTCGCGCATCTCCGCGGCCGCCTTGTTCGTGAAGGTGATGGCGGCGATGCGCTTCGCCTCGAGGCCTGCCTGGATCAGGCGCGCGATCTTGTGCGTGATGACGCGCGTCTTGCCCGAGCCGGCGCCGGCGAGAACCAGGCAAGGCCCATGCAGGTAGTTGACGGCTTCTTGCTGGGCGAGGTTCAGGCCGGACATCGGAGGGGGAACAGGTACTGCGGGGACGGGGAGCGGCAAATCATAAGCGGCTTGCCCGCGCGCCCCTCGCGCCATCGCCGATTCCCGCCCGCCGCACTGCCCATCCGTTGCAACGACAATACCGGCGTGGCAAGAGTCCTCCTGGTCACCTTCCCCTTCTTCGCGCTCGTGCTCGCCGGCTACCTTGCCGCGCGCCGGCGCATGCTGCCGCTGGACGCGATCGGCGGGCTGAACACCTTCGTGCTGTTCTTCGCGCTGCCGTGCATGCTGTACCGCTTCGGCGCCAGCACCCCGATCGCGCAGCTGCTGGACCCGGCGGGCTTCGGCCTGTGGCTGCTGTGCGCGTTGCTCGTGGTGGCCGGCACCGTGAAATCCAGCATGAACGCGCGCATCCGCTGGAACGACGCCTCGTTCGGCGCACTCGTCGCCGCCTTCCCCAACACCGGCTTCATGGGCGTGCCGCTGCTGGTGG
The DNA here is from genome assembly GCF_015070875.1 of Ramlibacter pallidus. Taxonomy (GTDB): domain Bacteria; phylum Pseudomonadota; class Gammaproteobacteria; order Burkholderiales; family Burkholderiaceae_C; genus Ramlibacter; species Ramlibacter pallidus. Next base: position 150,175 of record NZ_JADDIV010000002.1, on the reverse strand, counting down.
CGCTGCTCGGCGCGCAGGCGGCGGGCCCGGCGATCCTCACGATCCTGGTGGACCTGGTCGTCACCAGTTCGCTGTGCATCGCGCTGTCGCGCCTGGACACCGCCGGCGAACACGGCGCGACGGAAGCGGCGAAGAAGGCGCTGCGCGGCGTGGCGCTGAACCCGATGCCGTGGGCGATCCTGCTGGGCGGCCTGTCGTCGGCGACCGGGTGGAAGCCGGTCGCGCCGGTGATGAACACCATCGGGCTGCTGGCCGATGCGGCGTCGCCGGTGGCGCTGTTCACCATCGGCGCCGTGCTGGCGCGCTCGCAGTTCCTGGCGGCGGCGGAGGAGCACGGGCCCATGCCGGCGCGCGACTTCGTGCCGGTGGCCGTCATCAAGCTGCTCGTGCACCCGCTGCTGGTGTGGCTGGCGGGCAGCGCGATGCGCGCCGCCGGCGTGCCGCTGGATGCCTTCACGCTGCACGTGATGGTGCTGGTGGCGGCCCTGCCCAGCGCCAGCAACGTGTCGCTGCTGGCCGAGCGCTTCGGCGCCGACACCGGCCGCATCGCCCGCATCATCCTGCTCACCACGGCCGCGGCTTTCCTCACGTTCTCGGGTGTGGTGGCGCTGCTTCGCTGAAGTGCCCGCTCGCTTGTCTTGGCGTGGCCCGGCCCGTATAAAGCCCGGATGACTCCCCAACAGGCCGTCGGACTGGCCGGCCGACTCTTCGCCATCTGGCTCGCGCTGGGCGCCCTGCAGTCCTGGTTGGCGGCGCGCGCCGTGCAGGCCGAAGGCCTGCCCGATGCGCACTGGCTGCAGTACTCGGTGCCGGCGGTGTACTGGCTCGCCGCGGTGCTGCTCTGGTTCTTCCCGCTGTCGATCGCCCACCGCCTCGTGCCGCGCACCCGCTACGAGGACCGCATGGTGCTGCCGGTGCAGCAGCTCGTCACCGTGGCCTGCGTGGTCCTCGGGCTGGCGGTCGTCCTGCTCCGTGCGCTGCCCGCGCTGGCCGACTATGTCGCCGCCGCGGCGTTCTGGCTCGGCGCCGGCCAGCCGCTTGCCGCCATGGACGCCGACCGCAAGGCCGGCCTGCTGGTCGGCGCGATCGAGCTGGCGGCCGGCCTCGCCTGCATGTTCAAGGCGGACGCCATCAGCCGCCACGTGCTGCCCGCGCCCGAGCGGGAGCGCGAGTCCGCCTACGCCACGCTGTCCGGGGACACCCAGCTCTGAACCGCGCCGCCAAGCCGGGGCGCCACGCCTTCCTTTCGGGGTGGGACGCGCTGTTCATGCTGCTGGGGCTGCACCTGGCGGAGACGGTCGTGGGCTCGGTGCTGTACGACTTCCGCGGCCGCCTCGGGCTCGACGCGCCCGCGCTGTCCGCGCTGACGCTCCTGCTCGCCAGCGCCATCGTCTTCTCGCTGGCGATGCGCTTCACGCGCACCGGGTATGGCGAGCTGTTCCACGCTTCGAGTGCCTCGCTCGCCGCGACCGCGGTGCTGCTGCTGCCGGCCGTGTTCGCGCTGGTGCCGCTGCTGGTGCTGGTGGCGACCGGCCTCACGGACTGGCTGGTCGCGATCCTGCCGCTCTCGCGCTGGGAGGAGGAACTGTTCGCCGGCATGGCCCCGGACTCCCTGGCGGCCATCGTGCTGGTGTGCGTGCTGGCGCCGGTGCTGGAGGAGATGCTGTTCCGCGGCCTGATCCTGCGCGGCTTCCTCGCGCGCTATCCGCGCTGGCCCGCGATCGTGCTGTCGGCGCTCCTGTTCGGGGCGGCGCACCTGAACATCTACCAGTTCATCGTCGGCATCGTGATCGGCGTGCCGCTCGGCTGGCTGTACGAGCGCACCCGCTCGCTGCTGCCCTGCATCGCGCTGCATGCAGCCTACAACGTCGCGGTCACCTGGCTCGAGGTGCAGGCGCGCGGCAGCGGTGGCCAGCCGCTGGGGGAATCCCCGCTGGTCGGCTGGAGCATCGCGCTCGTCCTGGGGACGGCCGGCGCCCTGTGGCTGGCGCGCGTGCTGCAGCCGTCCCGGGCGTGACCGCGGTCCCGCGGCCATCCGCGCGTGACCGAGTTCCTTGCCCGCGGGACGCGGCAAACCTATAGTCCGCGCCCAAAGAGGAGGAGGAACCATGCCCATCGTCGCCGGAGGCCTGTACTTCGCGCTGGCCATCTTCTGCGCGGTGCACGTCGTGCGCACGCGCCAGAACCTTTACTGGCTGCTGATCCTGTTCGGCTTCCCGCTGCTCGGGAGCCTCGTGTACTTCTTCGCGGTCTACTTCCCCAACTCGCGCCTGCGGCGGCAGGCCATGAAGACCGTCGCGGCGGCCGCGAAGGCGATCGACCCGCAGCGCGAAGTGCGCGAGGCCCGCCTGCTGTTCGAGGAGACCCCGACCGCGCAGAACCAGATGCGGCTGGCCGCCGCCCTGCTCGAGGTGGGCCAGCCCGAGGACGCGGTGCAGTGCTACGAAGCCTGCCTGAAGGGCCCGTTCGCGCACGATCCGGAGATCCGCTACGGCCTCGCCCGCGCTTACGTCGAGTGCCAGCGGCATGGCGATGCGCTGCGGCAGCTCGAACCGCTGAAGGCGGACCATCCGGACTACCGCCCCGAGCCCGTGTCGCTGCTGCTGGCGCGCTCGCTGGCGGGCAGCTCACGCGCCGCTGACGCCCGCCGTGAATACGAGTCCGCGATCGCGCGCTTCAACACCTGGGAAGCGAAAGCCGAGTACGCCATCTGGGCTTATGCCGTGGGGGACCTCCGCACGGCGGAGGGGCTGCGCGGCGAACTCGAGAAGATCGCCGCGCGCTGGAACCCCATGACGCGAGAGCTGAACGAGGCGTCGGAGCGCCGCCTGCGCGCGGCGCGCGAACTCGCCGAGCGCGCCACGCAGGCCGCCTGAACCGCCGCCCCGTGGGCGGCGCCCGGGCGCCGACGAGCGGCGCCGCTGTGGGCGAGCCCCAACGCGCCAGCATTTCGCGCATGGACAGCGTGGTGCCGGCCCTCCTATATTGCTTCGCAAGAAGAGGGGTCGCAGCCCCGGAGGAGGGACGTCATGACGGGAGGCCGGTTCCACGCGCTCAGCGACGACCAGCTGAAGCGCCTGCTGGCGGGCGAGCTGGCGCACGGGGGGTTCCTGGACCCCGGAGGCGCCGAGCAGCCGCGCGAGACCTGTTCGAAGGTGGAACAGGTCTGGTACGAGCTGAGCCAGGTCCTGCAGGCCGAGGCCGCGTGCGGCGCGGAGCAGACCGACCGGATCCCCGAGATGGTCGGCTATTCGTCGGCCGCGCAGGTGCAGGCCACGGCGCGCAAGCTCGCCGCGCTGGGTGACGCCGAAGTCCGCGCGCGCTGCGAAGGCGCGTTGATGGAAGCGACCCCGGAAGAGGTGATCGCGGCGGTCGCCGAACTGCGGGCCTTCTACCAGCGCGCGGCGGCGAACGGCGACGCGGTGCTGTTCCGCGTGAGCTAGAGCACCGGCGCGAGCAGCGCGGTCAGCCGCTCGCGCGCCTTCTCCAGCGCCGGCCGCGCCTCCCAGTCCTGCAGCGTCACGTGCTTGCAGCGCTGCAGGTCGCGCTCGAACACTTCCGTCAGCGACTGCGTGAAGGCGCGGTCGTACACGTTCAGGTTCGCCTCGTCATTCAGGTGGAAGGACCGCGGGTCGAAGTTGGTCGAGCCGACCGAGGACAGCAGCCCGTCGACCAGCACCATCTTGCAGTGGTACATGGTCGGCTGGTACACGTAGATCTCGGCGCCCGCCTTGAGCAGGTCGCCCCACAGCGCGCGCGAGGCGTGCCGCACCGCCTGCTGGTCGGTGTGCTTGCCCGGCGTGATCACCCGCACGCGCACCCCGCGCTTCAACGCGGCCACCAGGGCCACCCGCGCCATCTCGTCCGGCACGAAATACGCGCTGGCGATGTCGATCGTCTTCACCGCCGCGGTGATGGCGATCAGGTACATCAGCTGCATGCTCTCGCTGCCGCCGCTGGGCGAGCTGTGGAACATCTGCGCGTCGACCTCGCCGCGCGGCGGCAGCACCGGGAAGTAGTCCGGGCCGTGCAGGATGTAGCCGGTCGTCTTGCTCCAGTTGGACAGCATCACGCTCTGCATCTGCGCGACCACCGGGCCTTCCACGCGGAAGTGGCAATCGCGCCAGTGGTCGGCGTCCTGCGCATGTCCCGTCCAGGGCGAGGCGATCCCGACGCCGCCGGTGAAGCCGACGCAGCCGTCGACGATCAGCAGCTTGCGGTGGGTGCGGTTGTTGATGCGGCCCAGGTTGTACCAGCGCAGCGGGTGGAACATGTGCGCCTCGACCCCGGCTTCCTTCATCTTGTCCAGCAGGCCGCGGTCGACCTTGATGCTGCCCACCCAGTCGAGGAGGACGTTGACCTTGACCCCGGCGCGGGCACGTTCCGACAGCGCCTCGGCGAACTCGTCGCCGATCTCGCCCGACCAGTAGATGAAGGTCTCGAACAGCACCGTCTTCTCCGCGCCGCGGATGGCCTCCAGCATGGCGGGGAAGATCTCGTCGCCGTTCATGAGCGCCGTCACCCGGTTGCCCCGCACGATGTCAGGCCCGAGCAGCATGCCCATGGCCCGGCAGAATTGCGGGTCCTCGACGCGATACAGGTGCTGGATCTCGTGCGACACGCGCTTTTCGCCCGCGCTCAGGTTCAGGTAGAGCAGGGCGACGATCAGCGCGATGACGACGCTGGCGAAAACGAGCATGGGAGCCTGTGGCAGAGCCAAAAGAGGCGATCCTACGCAAGCACGGCCCGGCTGGGGGCCGGCGGTTACCAGCTGTCCACGGCAGGGGCGGGTAAAGTTGGCGCCGGGCGGGAAGAGTGCAGCCCGCGCGACAGCCAGGCGCGGGTCTGCGCAGGGTCGATGACGGCGTCGATCTCCAGCGTGGCCGCCATGTGCATCGCCTGTCCACGTTCGTACTGCCGGGCGACGAGTTCGTTGTAGAGCTGCTCGCGCTGCGGTCCTTCCGGCGCGGCATCGAGTTCCTTGCGGTAGCCCAGCCGCACGGCGCCCTCCAGCCCCATGCCGCCGAACTCGCCCGTCGGCCAGGCGACCGTGAATTCGGGGGCATGGAAGCCGCCGGCGGCCATGGCCATCGCCCCCAGGCCGTAGCCCTTGCGCAGGACGACGCTGAAGAACGGCACCCGCAGGTGGGCGGCGGCGATGAACATGCGGCTGACGTGCCGCACCTGCGCCTGCTCCTCGATCGCGGGGCCGACCATGAACCCCGGCGTGTCCACCAGGCTCACGAGCGGCAGGCCGTGCGCGTTGCACAGCTGCATGAAGCGCGCGGCCTTGTCGGCCGCGTCGGCGTCGATGGCGCCGCCGAGATGCAGGGGGTTGTTGGCCATCAGCCCGATCGGCCGGCCCCCGATGCGCGCCAGCGCGGTGTGGATGCCGGCGCCGAAGCCGGTGCGCAGTTCCAGCAGGGACCCGGCGTCGACGAGCCCCCGCAGCGCGGCGCGGCTGTCGTACGCGCGCAGGCGGTTCTCGGGCACCACGTCGCGCAGGGCCGTGGCGTCCGGTTCGGTGAAGGCGGCGAGCGGTCCCTGGAAGAAGGAGAGGTAGCGACGGGCCGCCTCCACGGCCTGCGCTTCGTCGTCCACGAGCACGTCGATCACGCCGTTGCCATGCTGCACGGCGGCCGGCCCGATCTCCTCCGGCCGGAACACGCCGAGGCCGCCGCCCTCGACCATCGCGGGCCCGCCCATCCCGATGTTGCTGCCGCGCGTGGCGATGATGGCGTCGCAGCATCCGAGCAGGGCCGCGTTGCCGGCGAAGCAGCGCCCGGCCACGACGCCGACGACGGGCACCTGCCCGTTCAGCCGTGCGAAGCTGGCGAAGGTCGGGACGTGCAGCCCGGCCACGATGGGCATGTCGACGTCCCCGGGCCGGCCCCCGCCGCCTTCCGCGAACAACACCACCGGGAGGCGGTTGCGGAGCGCGACGCCGAGCAGGCGGTCGGTCTTCTGGTGGTTGCGGAACCCTTGCGTCCCGGCGAGCACGGTGGCGTCATAGGCGAGCACGGCGGCTTGCGAGAGCTCTGGCGGGAACAGCGCGCCGTTGATGCGGCCGATGCCCGTGACCATGCCGTCGGCCGGCGTGTTGCGCACGAGGTCGTCCTCGCTGCGCCGGCTGCGCTGCGCGGCCACCGCGAGCGCACCGTACTCGCTGAACGATCCGGGGTCGCACAGGTCGGCGATGTTCTCGCGCGCGGTGCGCAGGCCCAGGGCGTGGCGTTTCGCCACCGCTTCCGGGCGCGCGGCATCCTCCGTGAGCGCATGGCGCTCGCGCACGCGCTGCAGGTCGGGACGGATGGCCGGAGCTGCGCTGGCGGGCTGGACCGCCGGCGCAGCCTCGCTCGGCGCTGCTGCAGCGCCGTCGACGACCAGCAGGACGTCCTTCTCCCCCACCGTCTCGCCTTCGGCGAACCGGCATTCGCGCACGCGCCCGGCCACCGGCGAGCGGACCTCGTGCTCCATCTTCATCGCCTCGAGGATCACCACCACCTCGCCCGCGGCGACGGCGCCGCCGGGGGCGACGAGCCACTGGACGACCTGGGCCTGCAAGGGGGAGCGGACGGGAGTCATGCGGCGGATTGTGCGGCGCCCGGCGCGCGACCGTGCGTCAAGCGAGCGACAGGGCAGAATCGGCCGCATGGCGTCCCTGGCACCCCTGGTCGAGACCACCCGCGGCAGCACGCGCGAGAACCTGCACTTCGGCGCGATCGCCGTCGCGGACACCCGCGGCCAGGTCGTCGCGCAGGCGGGCGACCCGCACTGGCTCACCTTCACCCGCTCCACGCTCAAACCGCTGCAGGCGCTGCCCTTCGTGCACGCGGGCGGCGTGCGGCACTTCGGCCTGACGTCCTCCAACCTCGCGATGCTGTGCGCCAGCCACAACGGCGAAGCCATGCACGTGGAGCAGGTCGAGCAGATCCTCGCCAAGGCGCGCGTCGGGCCCCAGCGGCTGCGCTGCGGCTGCCATGTGCCCATGTACGTGGACGTGGGCCTGGCCCCGGCACCGGCCCCGGGCACGTACGACGAACGCCACCACAACTGCAGCGGCAAGCACGCCGGTTTCCTCGCCTGGTGCGTGCAGCACGGGCAGCCGCTGGACGACTACGTCGACCCGGCGCATCCGCTGCAGCGGGCAGTCCGCGCCACCGTCGCCGAAGCGGCCGGGCTCGAGGAGGAGCAGATGCCCATGGGCATCGATGGCTGCTCGGCGCCGAACTATGCGATGCCGCTCGCGTCCCTGGCCCGCGGCTTCGCGCGGCTCGCGGCGGCCAGCGAGGACACGCCGTACGCGGAGAGTTTCGCGCAGCTCGCCGATGCGATGACCGCGCACCCCGAACTCGTCTCGGGCACCGCCCGCAATGACGCGGCCTTCATGCGCGCCGGCGGCGGCGACTGGGTGACCAAGGTCGGCGCCGACGGCGTGCAGGTGGTGGCCAGCCGCTCGCGCGGCCAGGCGCTGGCGGTGAAGATCAGCGACGGCAGCAAGCCGGCCCTGTACGCGGCCACGGTGGAAGCGCTCGACCAGCTCGGGTGGCTGGACGCGGCGCAGCGCGCCGCGCTGCAGCCCTGGCGGCAGGCCGTGATCGCCAGCGTGAAGGGCGCGCCGGTCGGCGAGCGACGCGCCGTGTTCAAGCTGGCGCCCTGAGCTTCAGGCGGCGACCTTCGCCGGCGCCTCAGCTCGGTGGCCGGTGTCCAGTGCTGGACGCCGCGGGTGGAGTCAGTGCCGGCGGCGCCGGCTGTTGGCGTAGAGCAGGATGGCCACGACCGCGCCCGCGATCGCCGCCTTGCGATAAAAGCCCGCGCGGTTGTATTTCCATTCCGCGGGGCCGCCCATCTCGCGGAAGATGTCCGGGACGTGGCCGTGCGACAGGTCCTGGAGGATGCCCTCCACGACGTTCACGCGGTCGGCGAACAGCAGCATCAGCCAGCGCCGGATGTCGTTCTCGCTGAACCGGAAGGCGCCGGCGCGGATCAGGCCCGAGACGCCGGAGGGCGGCGAGCTCGTGCCGAACACGGGCGTGAGGCCGGGGCGCTCGGTCGAATGGAACACCTTGACGGTCACGGGTTGCTGCTCGGGCTGCTCGTAATGGGGCTCGATGAAGCGCGGGGGCGTGCGCTCCATCGGCACCGCGGGCCGCGCCCGCGGATCGAGGTCCGCGCCCCAGCCGTGGATGTTGGACGGCGGCTGCTTCTGGCGCGCCTCGGGGTCGGTGTTCTCGACGTAGACGGCGGTGTCTTCGGGGTGGTTGCTCATCGCGGCTCCGATCAGTGCATGGCCGGCAGCAGCACGGGCTTGATGCAGTTGTCCAGCTTGCTGGAGAAGATGTGGTACGCGTCCGCCACGGCCTCCAGCGGGAACCGGTGCGTGATCACCTCGCTCGGCTTGATGCGGCCGGCCTGGATGTGCTCGATCAGGCGCGGCAGGTGGCGCTTGACGCTGGCCTGGTTCGCGCGCAGCGTCAGCCCCTTGTTCACGACGTTTCCGATCGGGACCATGTTGAAGGTCGGGCCGTACACGCCGACGATGGACACCGTGCCGCCCTTGCGCACGGAGTTGATGCACCAGTGCAGGACGGTCGCCGCTCCGGCCTGGAGTTTCAGCTTGACGCCTGTCAGATGCTGCAGCGCGTTGCCGGTGGCCTCGGCGCCGACGGCGTCGATGCACACGTCCGCACCCAGCCAGTCCGTCATCTTCTTGATGTGGATGGCCATGTCGTCGACTTCCTTGAAGTTGACGATCTCGCACTGGGCGAAGTTGCGCACGAACTCCAGCCGGTACTCCACATGGTCCACCACGATCACGCGGCCGGCTCCCATCAGCCAGGCCGACTTGGCGGCGAAGATGCCGACCGGCCCGGCGCCGAACACCACCACGGTGTCGCCTTCGCGGATGCCGCCCATCTCGGCGGCCTGGTAGCCGGTCGGGAAAGCGTCGGTCAGCAGCACGGCATCGTCCTCGTCCATGTCCGGCGGCAGCACCGTCGGCCCGACGTCGGCCATCGGCACGCGGACCAGCTCGGCCTGCCCGCCGTCGTAGCCGCCGGTGGTGTGCGAATAGCCGAAGATGCCGCCGACGGCCGTGGCCGACGGGTTGGTGTTGTGGCAGTTGGAGAACAGCTCCTTCTTGCAGAAGTAGCAGGTGCCGCAGAAGATGTTGAACGGCACCAGGACCTTGTCGCCCTTCTTCAGGTTCTGCACCGAGGGGCCGACCTCCTCGACGATGCCGCAGAACTCGTGGCCGAAGGTCATGCCGACGCGCGTGTCCGGCACCAGGCCATGGTAGAGGTGCAAGTCGGAACCGCAGATGCACGAGCGCGTCACGCGCACGATGGCATCGTTGGGGTGTTCGATCTTCGGCTCCGCCTTCTCGGCAGCGCGCACGCGGTACGGCCCGCGGTAGTCCATCGCCAGCATTCGTGACTCCCTGTTTCTGTGAAGGACCATTCTCTGGATTCGAACCCAGCCTTGGGTGTCGGCGATGCATCCTGTAGCAATCCTCCCTGTGGGACGGCGCTTGCGACAGAATGCACGCAGCAGCCCGGCAGGAGAAACGACGCGCGCATGACGACAGTGAGCCTCATCGGTGCCCCGACGGACGTCGGGGCCAGCGTGCGCGGCGCCGGGATGGGGCCGGACGCCTTGCGCGTCGCCGGCATCGGCGAGGCGCTGCGCGCGCACCGCTTCGATGTCATCGATCGCGGCAACCTCGCGGGGCCGCCGAACCCCTGGCGCGCGCCGGTGAACGGCATGCGGCACCTGCCCGAAGTCGTCGCGTGGAACCGCTCGGTGTTCGAGGCGGTCTCCACCGCCCTCGCGATGGAGCACGTGCCGCTGCTCATGGGCGGCGACCATTGCCTCGCGATCGGCTCGATCAGCGCCGTGGCGCGCCACTGCCGCCAGCACCGCAGGAACCTGCGCGTGGTCTGGCTCGACGCGCACACCGACGTGAACACGGAAGCCATCAGCCCCAGCGGCAACCTCCACGGCATGCCGGTCGCCTGCCTGCTCGGGCACGGTCCGCCGGACCTGGTGGGCTGGAGCGGTGAACGCGCCGCGCTGCAGCCGGGCGAGATCGACTTCATCGGCATCCGCAGCGTCGACGCCGACGAGAAGCAGGCGATCCGCGCGCTCGGCCTGCAGGTCTTCGACATGCGACACATCGACGAGCACGGCATGCGCAACACCATGACCGAGGTGCTGCAGGACGTCGACGAGGACACGCACATCCACGTGAGCTTCGACCTGGATTGCCTGGACCCGCTGGACGCGCCCGGCGTGGGCACCGGGGTGCGCGGCGGGCCCACCTACCGCGAGATGCAGCTTTGCATGGAAATGGTGGCGGACACCGGCCGGCTCCGGTCGCTCGACGTGGTGGAGATCAATCCGGCGCTGGACGTTCGCAACCGCACGGCGGAACTGGCCGTGGACTTCATCCAGAGCCTGTTTGGCGCCTCGACGCTCGCGCGGTAGAGTTGCGCGTGGATTCCAGACCCGGCACCGGCCCCGATCTCCAGCAACGCGAGGACAGCCGCGTGCGGGCGCTGCAGCGCCTGGGCATCCTGGACACGCCGGCCGAGGCCCTGCTGGACAGCCTGGCGCGCGCGGCCTCGGCGGCTTGCGGGACGCCGTACGCCATGGTCAACCTGCTGGACCGGCGCCGCCAATGGACCAAGGCGCAGGTGGGGAACCTCGCGCCGCAACTCCCCCTGGAAGAGTCGATCTGCACCTTGGTCGTCGCGGCCGACGCCACGGTGGAGATCCCGGACCTGCGGGCCGACCCGCGCACGACCGGCAAGGCCTGCGTGGGGGATCCGGCGAACCTGGCCTTCTACGCCGGCGTGCCGCTGCGCACGCCGGAGGGCGAGGCCATCGGCACCCTGTGCGTGCTCGACGTGCAGCCGCGCGCCGGCCTGACGGCGGCGCAGCGCGGCACGCTGGAGGAACTGGCGCGCACCGTGATGCAGGCGCTGCTGCTGCGGCAGGCGGCGCACCATGCCGTGCAGTCCTCCAGCGAGCAGATGTTCCGGCGGCTGTCCGAAACCTGCCCGCTCGGCATCTTCCACACCGATGCCCAGGGCAAGGTCATCTACCTGAACCCGGAGTCGGCGCGCATCTTCGGCCGCTCGCGGGAGGACCTCCTCGGCGACGACTGGATCGAGAGCGTGGAGCCGGAAGACCGCGACGCGGTGGTCTCGTCCTGGCAGCAGGCCGCGGCCGGAGGGCATCTGTTCGACAGCACCTACCGCATCCGCCACCCGGGCGCGGACGTGGCGCACGTGCGGGTGCGCGCCCAGGCCGTCGTGCTGCCCGACGGCTCCGCGGGCGGATACGTGGGTTCGGTGGAAGACGTGACCGAAAGCCAGCGCGCGCGTGCCGCGCTGGAACGCAGCCAGGAGCGCCTGCACCGCGCCCTCGAAGGCTCGGGCCTGGCCCTGTGGGACCTGGACCTGGTGCACGGCACCCTGTACCTGTCGGAACAGTGGTCGGTGATGCTGGGCGGGCCGCCGCGCGAAACGCGCTGCACCGCGCAGGAACTGCTCGACCTGGTGCCGACGGAGGACCTGCCGCACATCCAGCAGGCGCTGGAGCCGGTGGTGCGCGGCATCTCGCCGCACTACCGCGTCGAGCACCGCGTGCGGCGCGCGGACGGTTCGCTGGTGTGGATCAGCAGCGAAGGCCGGGTGGCCGACCGCGCCGACAAGGGGCCGCCCCTGCGCATGGTGGGCACCAACCGCGACATCACGCTGCACCAGCAGGCCGAACAGGACCTGCGCGAGGCGCGCGACGCCGCCGATGCGGCGAACCGCGCCAAGAGCCAGTTCCTGGCGACCATGAGCCACGAGATCCGCACGCCGCTGAACGGCATCATCGGCATGACCAAGCTGCTGCTCGACGAACAGCTGCCGGCCGGCGTGCGCCAGCATGCGGACCTGATCGACCGCAGCGCGAATTCGCTGCTGGCGCTGGTCAACGACATCCTCGACGTCTCGAAGATCGAGGCGGGGCAGATGGAGATCGAGCGGGTGCCGTTCGACCTGCACGAGCTGGTCGAGGACATCGCCACCCTGTACCGCCTGCGCGCGACGGAGAAGAGCCTGCTGTTCCGGGTGAAGGTCGATCCGGGCGTGCCGCAGCTGGTGCAGGGCGACCCGATGCGCATCCGCCAGGTGCTGGTGAACCTGCTGGGCAACGCGCTGAAGTTCACCAAGAGCGGCTGGATCGGGCTGGACCTGCGCGGCCGCGCCGAAGGCGACCACTACCTGCTGGAGTTCAGCGTGGTCGACACCGGCATCGGCATCCCGCCGGACGTGCAGCCGCAGCTGTTCACCCGCTTCATGCAGGCGGACAGTTCCACGTCCCGCCGCTTCGGCGGCAGCGGCCTGGGCCTGGCCATCGTGCGGCAGCTCGTGGAGTTGATGGACGGCAGCGTCAGCGTCAAGAGCGTGCCGGGCAAGGGCTCGCGCTTCATCGTGCGGCTGCCGGTGCAGGAGGCGCACGAGGCGCCCGCGCTCACCGTCTGGAACGACCTGCCGGTGGAGAGCCAGGGCGCCCGCGTGCTGATCGCCGAGGACAACACGACCAACCAGGTGGTCGCCTTCGGCATGCTGCGCAAGCTCGGCTACGACGACGTCAACGTGGCCAACGACGGGGTCGAGGCCTACCAGATGGCGCTGGCGGAACGCTACGACGTGATCCTGATGGACTGCCAGATGCCGGAAATGGACGGCTACGAGGCGACCCGCCGCCTGCGCTCGGCGGGCTGCACGTCGGCCATCGTCGCCATGACCGCCAACGCCGTGCAGGGCGACCGCGAGCGCTGCCTGGCGGCAGGCATGAACGACTACCTGACCAAGCCGGTCGACCTGAAGCAGCTGCGGGCCACCATGGCACGCTGGGCCGGGGCGAATGCGTCGAAGCTGGGGGACCTGCCGCTGTTCAGCGCCGAGGCGATGCATTCGCGGTTCGGCGGGGATGCCGAGCTGCAGCAGATGGCGCTGTCCACGTTCATCGAAAGCACGCCGCCGCTGCTGGCCAAGCTGCGGGCGGCGCTCCAGGCCGGCAACCGCGCGCTGATCAAGCTGCACGCGCACTCCGCCAAGGGCGGCGGCGGCATGATCTCGGCGGAGCGCTACGCCGCGCTCGCCGCCCTGATCGAGGAGCGCGCGGACGACGCGCCGCTCGAGGACCTCACGCGCTGGGCCGACGACATGGAGCGCGCCTTCGGCGAGTTCCAGGCGATCGTCACGGTGCGCTAGCCGCGCCCAGCAGCCCGCGCTCCTCCAGTGCCGCCCGCACGTCCGCCGGCGTGGTCACCAGCACGGCCTGCAGGCCGCCGGCGCGCGCGCCGTCGACGTTCGCCCGCAGGTCGTCGAACAGCAGCACCTCCGGCGGCGGCAACCCGATCTCGTGCAGGACATGCCGGAAGGATTCCGGGTGCGGCTTGCGGTGGCCGATCTCGTGCGAGGCGAAGACGCGCGTGAAGCGGCGCAGCAGTTGCGGCACGATGCGTTCCATCTCCGCGAGGTGCACGGCGTTCGTGTTGCTGATGGCGTAGCAGGGCACGCGCACCCGCTCGAGCAGCCCCGCGGTTTCGGCGATCTCCCCGACGAGGATGGCGTTGAAGCCGGCCTGCACGGCGGCCGCGTCGCAATCCAGCTCCAGCAGCTCGCGCAGGTGCGCGAAGTAGCCTTCGGCGGGCAGGGCGCCGGTCTCGTGCCGCTCGTACGGTTCGTCGAAGCCGAAGCGCTCGCGCAGCGCATCCGGCGCCAGCCGCGAGTGCCGCTGCCAGGCGGCCAGCGCGCGCCCGAAATCGATGTCGAGGACGACGCCGCCCAGGTCGAACAGGACGGCGCGGGCGGGAACGGGCGGTGGGGGCATGCCGGTCCCGCCTCAGGCCGTGACGACGATCTTCCCTACGTGGGCATCCGCTTCCATGTACCCGCGGGCCGCCGGCAGCTCCGCCAGCGGGAACACGCGGTCGACGAGGGGCCGCAGCTTGCCCGTGGCCACCAGCGGCAGCAGCTCGCGCTCGAACTGCGCGGTCGCCTCGGCCTTGTGAGCCGGCGTCGTCATCTTGTTCGACACGCCGAACAGCACCAGGCGCTTGGCATGCAGCGCCTGCAGGTCGATCTCGGCCTTCAGCACGCCGTCGACGTAGCCGACGGTCGCCAGCCGGCCCTGGAAGGCCAGGCAGCGCACGCATTCCGCGAACATGCTGCCGCCGACATTGTTGACGACCAGGTTCACGCCGACGCCACCGGTGGCGTCCATCACCTTCGAATGGAAGTCGGGGGCGCGGGTGCACACCGCGACATCGAGGCCCAGCGCCTGCAGCTTCGCCAGCTTCCCAGGCGAACCGGAGGTGCCGATCACCCGGGCGCCGATCGCCTGGGCGACCTGCAGCGCGGCGACGCCGACGCCGGAGCTCACCCCCGTCACCAGCAGCCAGCCGCCGGCGGCCAAGCCGCCCTGCAGCGTCAGCATGTCCTGCGCCACCATGTACGTCGTCGGCAGCGCGCCGGCTTCCTCCCAGGTCAGGCCTTCGGGCACGGGCAGGGCTTCCGCTTCGTTGGCCAGCACGAACTCCGCCAGGCCGCCGGGGAACCTGCCCATCACCCGTGCGCCGGGCTGGAAGCGCCGGCAGCCGGCGCCCGCTTCCACCACTTCGCCGGCCGCCTCGATGCCGAGCGCCTTGGAGGTGCCCGGCTTCACCAGGCCGCCGATGATGAATTCGCCCCGGTTCAGGCCGGCGGCGCGCACCCGCACCAGCAGCTGGCCGGGACCCGGCCGCGGCACCGGCACATCGCGCAGTTCGAGCTTCGCCTCGCTCTCCGTCACGTTCATCCACCAGGCGTGCATCTCATTTCCCCCGGAACACCGGCTTGCGTTTTTCCATGAAGGCGCGGCGGCCCTCGGCGTAGTCTTCGCTGTCGAAGCATTGGCGGATGAGCTGCTGGCACAACGTGCGGTCCAGGCCGGCATCGTCCTTCAGGAGTTCCTGCAGGATGCGCTTGCCCGCGTGGACCGTGAGCGGTGCATTCTCGGACATCGCGAGCGTGTACTCGCCCAGCAGCGCCGGCAGGTCGGCGGCGGGGCACGCCCGCGAAACCAGCCCCACTTCCTTCGCCTCCTGCGCGCCGATGCGGCGGCCGGTGAAGAACAGGTCCTTGGCCACGCCCACGCCGACCAGGTGCACCAGGTTCTTCAGGGCCGACAGGCGATAGCCCAGGCCGAGCCGCGCCGCCGGGATGGCGAACGCGGCATCGTCGGCGGCAATGCGGATGTCGCAGCTGATCGCGACGTTCAAGCCGCCGCCGATGCAGTAGCCGCGGATGCAGGCGAGCGTCGGCTTGGCGCAGCGGTAGATGGCTGCCAGGGCGTCCTCGGCGATCGTCTCGTAGTGCGCCACGGCCTCTCGGGCGGCGCGCATGTCCTCGAACTGCGAGATGTCGGCACCGGAGGCGAAAGCCGTCTCGCCGGCGCCGGAGAAGACGACGAGGCGGATCGCATCGTCGCGCTCGGCCTGCGCCAGCAGCGGCGGGATCGCCTGCCACATGTCGACCGACAGCGCGTTGTGCCGCGCCGGGTGGTCGAAGCGGATGTGCAGGGTGGACGCCTCGGTCCACGCCTGCACGCGTCCGGTCGGCGATGCGTAGGCCGACGTCACCTGGGGTTCTGTCATGCGTGCTCCTGGAAGCGCGCAGTATGCGGCCGCGGTCGCGGCGCGCCAAACCGGGTCGTCCCCTCGGCGGCGGCCCTGCAGGCGATCCGTCGGGGCGCCATCGTGTAGTCGCGGGCGTACACGCGGACCACGCCGCCCCCGACGGTGGCGCGGCCGTGGGCGCCGCAACATGTCATGTGACAAAGGAGCCCCGATGAACGAAACCAAGCACAACCACGAGGTCCTCTGGGACCTGATCAAGGACACCCGCTTCTGCATGCTGTCGCACCGGCATGCCGACGGCTCGCTCCACTCGCATCCGCTGACCATGCAGAACAAGGCGCTGGACGAAGGCGACATGGTCTGGTTCTTCGTCAGCCGCACCACCGAAGTGGGCCAGCGGCTGCGGCAGGACGGCAACGTCAACCTCTCCTTCGCCAACGTCAAGGACGACACCTGGGTGTCGATCACGGGCACCGCGAGCGTGATCGAGGACCTGCAGAAGAAGAAGGACCTGTTCAACCCGATCGCCAAGGCCTGGTTCGACGGCCCGGAAGACCCGAACCTGGAACTGGTCGGCGTCCGCATCGAGGAAGCGGAATTCTGGAACGTCAAGGAAAACAAGCTGCTGCAGCTGCTGAAGATGGGCACGGCCGCCGTCACCGGCAACCGGCCCAAGATGGGCGAGCACAAGGAAATCCACTTCAACAACTGACCGGGAGGGGCCCCTGGGCCCTTCTTCGTCAGCGCTGTTCGCGCAGCGAGACCAGGTAGGTGGTCACGTCGGCGATCTGCTCGTCGGTGAGTTCCTCGCCCCACGGTGGCATGTACTCGGAACGCGCCATGGCCTTGCCGCCGCGGCGGATGATCTGCTGCAGGTACTGCGCGTTCTTCTCGCTCGCCCGCAGGTTGGCCGGCTTCGGGTCGTACAGCCGGGCCGCGCGGCCGGCGCCGTCGGCATTCGGGCCGTGGCAGGTGACGCAGTAGTTGAAGAACACCAGGCTGCCGCGGAAGACCGCGGCGTCGGGGCCATCGCGTGCCAGCAGGGGCTTGGCCGTGGCCGAGACCACCTGCGCATACGCGCCGCTCAGCTGCGCCTGCGCGGAGGCGCCCAGGCACGAGAACGCCAGGGCCGCCAGCAGGCGCAGGTTCACTTGCGGACCTCGATCACCATCTTCATGTCCGGGTGCACCGCGCATTCGACGTCCACCAGGCCGGGCTTGTCCATGACCACGGACTTGGCGAGGCCCTGGCCGTAGGAGCCGAGGTCGAAGCTCTTGGTGTCCGAGAGCGAGAAGACGTTGTGCGCGAACGGGTCATCGTTGACGAACTTGACGCTGTCGCCGACCTTCACGGCCATCTTCTGCGTCGAGAAGGCCTTGCCTTTCTGGCTGACGACATGTTCCCCCGCCTGCGCGTACGCGGCGGCGGCGGCGAGCAGGAGCACGCTGGCGAGGGTGGGACGGATGTTCTGCATGGTGTTCTCCCGGGAAGTACCGTTCAGTTCTGGAGGTTGGACAGGCGCTGCAGCAGCGCGGTGGAGGTGTGGGTCAGCGAAGCGGCGGTCTCGTCGAGCAGGCGCGCATGGCGCAGGCCGTCCTCCAGCGCACCGGCGAGCGCGCCCGATTCGGCGTCCATCGCCTGCACCCGGTCGACCTGGCGCTGGAAGCTGCCGCGGAAGCCCTGCACCTCGTTGTGCATCCCGTCGAGCAGCGCCTGGTTGGAGCGCGCGGAGCTGTCCAGCGCGGCGATGCGGCCGGCGCCCTGGTCCATGAGCGCGCTGGTCTCCTGCACCGCCCGGGTGGTCGCGCCCAGCTGGCGCGTGATGTCTTCGCTGGCGCGCCGGATCTGCAGCGCGGCTTCCTGCGTGTCCTCGGACAGCCGCCGCACCGAATTGGCGATCACGGAGAAGCCCCGGCCGGCCGTGCCCGCGCGCGCGGCCTCCACCGCTGCGTTCAGCGACAGCAGCCGGGTGGTGGAGGCGATGCCGTCGATCTGGTCGGCGAAGCGCGTGATCTCGCTGCGGCTGCGGCTCAGGGACTGCGTCGCCTCCAGCAACTGGTGCAGGCGCGCGGTCATCGCGTGGATCTGGCCCGCCACGGAAGACGCTTCGTCCGCGTGCAGCCGCGACATGCCGGCGGAGGACTTGCACGTGTCGCTGATCTGCTCCACGTCGCGCAGGCAGCGCTCGGCTTCCTGCGTCATGGCCTGGGAGGAGCCCTGGAAGCGCTCCAGCAGCACGCGCAGGCGGTGGTTCGCCTGCTGGACGTCGGCGTTGAGCGTGTCCAGCTGGCGTCCGCCCGTGTCGAGTTCGCGGGCGCTGTGGGCCACCTCGTCCAGCAGCTGTTCCACGGGGCTGAAGCGGCGCATCAGCCGGCGGTAGAACGCCAGGCCCAGCGCGGTGCTCGCCGCCGCGGCGCCGGCCAGGGCGTAGAGGATCCGCGTGAACAAGGCGCTGCGCTCGGTGGAGGCGCGGGCGCGCTGCGCCACCTGCTCCTCCAGGATGCGGGCCGACACGGCGTCGATGCGCCTGAGCGGTTCGGCGATCGCCTGCTGCGCCGACACCGCCTCCTGCCGCTGGCCCTTGCGGGCGAGCACGATGACGTTGACGCGCGGCGCCTTGACGCCGTCGACCAGGCGGCTCATCTCCACGACGCCGCCGTCGTCCGGCAGCGCGGTGCGCAGGGCCGTGACGGCGTCTTCCAGGCGCGATGCCGCGGCGATCGAGGCGACGGCCGCGGCGCGCACGCGGGCCGCGTCGTCCTCCACCATCGCCTGCGCAAGATGGCGTTCGACGTCGACGACCGCGATGCGTGCATCGGCGGCGGCGCGGGTGCGCAGCTCGTTGGTCGCCTCGGCCAGCGCGACTTCGCGGATGACGTGCCACATCGCCAGGCCCGACAGGACCGCGACGACCACCACCAGGCCGGTGACGGTCGTCGCGAACCAGGCCAGCTGGCGCTTCCACTGCGCGACGGCACTGCCCGACGTGTTCCGCCGCGGGGAAGCGGCGGCCCGGCGTTCGGTGCCGGTGAAGGGGGGCGGCGCGGCGAGCGGCGCGACGAGGACCGCGGGTTCGCTCATCCACCTTTCCTATCGCAGCGGCAACTTCGGCGGCACGAAGGCGGACTGGCGGCCGGACAGCGCGCGCATGAAGGCGATCAGGTCTTCCTTGTCCTGCTCGGTGAGGTCCAGCTTGCGCACTTCCGGCGAGACGTTGGAACGGTCGTCGCCGCCGCGCGCGTAGTGGTCCACCACGTCGCGCAGCGTTTCGGCCGAGCCGTCGTGGTAGTAGGGCGCCCCGAACTCGACGTCGCGCAGCGTCGGCGTCTTGAACGCGCCCTTCATCGCGGCGACCTGGCGGATGTTGAAGCGGCCGAGGTCCGGCTTCGCGCCGTCGGCGGTCTTGATGCCGATGTTGTGGAAACCGTTGTCCGTGAAATTCGGGCCGTTGTGGCACGAGGCGCAGTTGCCTTTCGCCGGGTCCAGGAAGACCTTGTAGCCGCGGTACTGCTGCGGCGTGATCGCGCTGGTGTCGCCGGCGACCCAGCGGTCGAACGGCGAGTCGTTGGAGATCACGCTGCGCTGGAACACCGACATCGCCTTGGCGATCGTCTCCTCGTTCACCGGTTCGCCGGGGTAGGCCTCGGCGAAGAGGTCCTGGTACTCCCGCATGCCGGCGACGCGCTGGGCGGCTGCCGCGAACGCCGCCTTGCTCAGGTGGCGGTGCGGCCCGATCGCCTGGTCTTCCAGCGACTTCTTGCGGCCGTCCCACATGAACTGGGTGTTGTAGGCGATGTTGACGATGGTGGGGGAATGGCGTGGGAGCACGTCGCCGTTGGGCAGGATCGGCAGCTTGCGGCCGTCGGTCCATTGCATGTGCGGCAGGTGGCAGGACGCGCACGACATCGCGCCGCTGTCGGAGATGCGGTGGTCGAAGAACAGGACCTTGCCGAGTTCGACGCGCGCCGGCGTCGTGACGTTGTCGGCGGGCATCGGATACGTGGCCGGCAGGCGCCAGGCCTGGTCGGCGGCCGTCGGCGCCGGGACGTTGCCGGTGAGGGTGGCGCAGCCCGCGGCCAGGAGGGCGGCGGCGGCCATACCGAAGGCGATGCGTGACTTGTGGGTCATGGTGCTCCTCGTGACAAATTCTTGATCTGTGTCACTCTAGGACACACTTGCTACAGAATGCAACGGCCATGCGGCCCCGGCGGCGACCGTTCAGGGGAGATTGCGCACCGGCCGTCGGGCCCGCGCGCAGTCTGGGCAGAGGTGCCGGCTTGCTGCAATGCAGCAGCGCGCTCAGCGCAGGCAGTAGCTGCTGCCCCGGCCGTGGCTCGCGCCCCAGGTGCGGTAGCCGTTGCGGTCGATGTGGATGCGGCCGGTGGGATAGCGGCTCACACCCATGTTCCAGGCCGCGCCTTCCTCGCGCCAGAACCGGCACAGGCGGTCCGCGGTCGCCGCGTCGAGCGGGGCGATGTCGACGGCGAAGCGCAGGTGCGAACTGCGCGCCGCGCCGCCGGCACAACGGTTCAGGCCGGCGGGCCGATACGCCGACACCACTTCGAACTCCGGCAGCACGCCGCGCGTGTGCAGCTCCTGCAGCAGGCTCAGCACGTCGCGCACCTCGGGCCAGAGCTCCGGCGGCGGCAGCTGGAAGGGTTCCGCGCGGCATTCCTTCCACATCGATGCGCTGCGCAGCAACTGGTAGGTCGGTGCAACGCGCGCCACCTTCTCGTACACCAGGAAGGCCTCGAAGGCCTCCACCTCCGCCTCGCGGCCGCTGCGCCAGCGGGTGAAGAGCACGGCGTCGCGCTCGTCGTCGGTCAGCACGCGGGGCGTGACGGGAGAAGGTTCCGGCGCGGACGGGACGGCCGGCGCCGAGGGCGCCGGCGCGGGGGGTGCAGGCGGCGGTGCCGGTGGACTCACGGGGCGCGGCGTGCAGGCCACGGCGGCGGCCAGCAGCGGGGCCAGCCAGAAGCCGGATCGCAGTCTGCGCCGCACGCGACGGCTCCTAGCCCGGGCTGCTGGCGGCGGTGGCCCCGGTGCTGCCTTCGGCGCGCCGCGCGCGGGCGCGGCGCACGTATTCCGGCAGGAAGCTGCGCCGGCTGCGGTCCGCGAAGACGACGGTCACCTGGGTCGCGCTGGCTTCTTCCACGACGCCACGGCCGTAGCGCCGCACCTCCACCAGGTCGCCGCGGGTAAAGGTCGCCGCCTCCTCGTGTTCCGCTTCGGCGGGCGCGGCGGGCGCCGGGGCGTTGCGCAGCAATTCCTCCACCACCGCCTCGTGCGCCTTGATGCGGCGGCAGTTGTCGCAATGCTCGCAGCGCTCCAGCGAAGCGTCGCCCTCCAGGTGCTCGAGCAGCACCCGCCAGCGGCACTGCCCGGTCTGGGCGTAGAAGACCATGCGTTCGAGGGCTTCGCGGTCCAGGTCGCGCTTGCGGCCGTAGCCTTCGGTGAGTTCCCGCATGCGTTCGCCCGTCGCGTGCTTGCCGGCGAGCTTCAGCGTGCCGTCCCGCGCCTGCACGACCAGCTTGTCCTTGCGCAACAGGCCGAGCGCCACCTGCAGCTTGGATTTCGGCCGGCCGACCTTCGCCTGCAGCAGCGGCAAGGTCCAGGCTCCACCCTCCACCGGCGTGTCCTGCAGCGCGCGCATGATGGCCTGGGCGTCCTCCTCACTCGGGTACCGGCCCGCCATGAAGAACTGCTGGATCGCCTTGTCGCCGCGCAGGAACAGCAGCGTGCAGCGCGCCGTGTCGCCGTCGCGCCCGGCGCGCCCCGCCTCCTGGTAGTAGGCCTCGAGCGTGGCCGGCAGCTGGTAGTGGACGACGAACCGGATGTCCGCCTTGTCGATGCCGAGGCCGAAGGCGTTGGTGGCGACCATCACCCGCCGCTCGCCGCCCATGAAGGCCTCCTGCGCCGCCGTGCGTTCCGCGGAGGGCAGCTTGCCGTGGTAGAGGCCCACCGACTCGCCGGCGGCCAGCAGGGCCTCGTACACCGCCTGCGCGGCCTTCACCGTGGCCGTGTAGACGATGCCGCTGCCCGGCGTGCCGTGCACGAGCTTGACCACCTGCGCCAGCTTGTCCGCCTCCTTCGCGACCGGCAGGACACGCAGGTCGAGGTTGCGGCGGTAGGCGCTGGTGTTGACGAGGCCGTCTCGCGGGATGCCGAGCTGCTTGCAGATGTCCTGGGCGATCTCGTCCGTGGCGGTGGCGGTGAGCGCCAGCACCACCGGCTTGCCCAGGCGCTGCACGGCCGGGCCGATCTCGAGGAAGGCCGGACGAAAATCGTGGCCCCAGTGCGAGATGCAGTGCGCCTCGTCCACCGCCAGCAGGCTGATGGGATGCGCCCGCAGCTTCTCAAGGAAGGCGGGGTCGGCCATGCGCTCCGGCGTGGTCATCACGATGCGGGCGCTGCCGTCGGCCACGGCTTCCTCGGCCGCCCTGGCCTCGTCGCCTTCCACCGCGCTGTTCACCTGCACCGCGGCGATGCCGAGCGCGCGCAGCGACTCGCACTGGTCCTTCATCAACGCGATCAGGGGCGAGATCACGACCGTGCGGCCTTCCAGCAGCAGCGCCGGCAGCTGGTAGCACAGCGACTTGCCGGCCCCGGTGGGCATCACGGCCAGGGTGGGGCGGCCCGAAAGGATCCGTTCGATGACGGCGGACTGGCCGGGGCGCAGCCGTGGCAGGCCGAAGGTTTCGCGCAGCACGGTGCGCACGCGCCGCAGGTCGGCGGCGTTCGATGCGCGTCGGGTCATGCGGCCTACTTCTCGGTGTCCGAAGCGTCGTCGTCGGCCATCGCCTGCACGTCGTCCGCATCGAGGTCGGTCATCTCCATGCCGTCCGGGTCGGCTTCGGGGAAGCCTTCGCCTTCGGCCAGGTTGACCACGCGGTCCGGCAGGATGTCGCCGCCTTCGCGCGCGTCGCGTCCCGCCACGGCACCCCGCGAGCCGGTCCCGACCGAATCGCTGTCCTCGTGGACTTCGGTGGTGCCGATCGCGTCGCTGCCGCTGTCCGAGTTGTCGCTCGGGCCCAGCAATTCCGCGTCCCGGCCGCTCGGCTGGGCAGGCGCCGAATCGGCGCCGAGGATGCTGCTGTATGCCATGGGGTTCTCCTCTGGGGAAACTGGATGCGGCCAGTCTGGCCCGGGCCCCGCCAGCGCAGCGTCGGCACCCGCGCCCGCGCGCTGTCGGACGCAGCCGTCGCCCTGGCAACATCGTTCGCGCCGCGCCTCACGTACAGTGCGGCGCAAAGGAGACTTCCGTGCCTGCTGCCCCCGCTCCCGCCCCTGCGGGCCTGCCGCCGTTCCGCGCGCTGCCCGACCTCATCCGCGAGCACGCGCAGGCGCATCCGGACCGCACGGCCCTGCGCCAGGGCACGGCGCGCATGCCCTGGGGCGCGCTCGACGCCTTCGCCGACCGCGTGGCCGCCACGTTGCAGCGGCATGGCGTGCAGCCGCGGCAGAGCATCGCGATCTGCGGCCTGAATTCGATCGCCTACCTGGCCTTGTTCCTCGGCGGCCTGCGCGCCGGCTGCGCGGTGGCGCCGCTGCCCACGGGCACCACGAACGACCAGCTGGCCGGGATGGTGCGCGACAGCGGCGCGCGCTTCTTCTTCACCGACGCGCACGTGCCGGAACTCGACACCGTGGTGCCACGGATCCGCATGGACCTCGCCACCGGCGCCCGTAGTCTGCAGGAATGGCTGGCACCGGAAGGTGCACGTCCCGAGCCGGTCGCGATCCAGCCGGAGTGGCCCTTCAACATCATCTATTCGTCCGGCACGACCGGCACCCCCAAGGGCATCGTGCAGCCGCACGCGATGCGCTGGGCCCACGTGGCGCGGGCCGACAACTACGGCTACGGGCCGGACGCCGTCGCCCTCGTCGCCACCTCGCTGTGTTCCAACACCACGCTGGTCGCGGTGTTCCCCTGCCTGGCCAAGGGCGGCGCGGTCGTGATGACCGAGGGACGCTTCGACCCGCGCGCATACCTGGCGCTGGCGCAGGAAGCGCGCGCCACGCATGCCATGCTGGTGCCCGTGCAATACCAGCGCCTGATGGCGGTGCCGGAGTTCGACGCCTACGACTTGTCGTCCTTCCACATGAAGTTCTGCACCAGCGCGCCGTTCTCCGCGCAGCTGAAGGCGGACGTGCTGGCCCGCTGGCCGGGCGGCCTGGTCGAGTACTACGGCATGACCGAGGGCGGCGGCACCTGCATCCTCGAAGCGCACGACCATCCCGACAAGCTGCACACGGTGGGGCGGCCGGCCGACGGCCACGACATCCGCCTGATCGACGAGGACGGGCGCGAAGTGCCGGCGGGAGAACTGGGCGAGGTGGTGGGACGGTCCGGCTCGATGATGACGGCGTACCACAACCAGCCGGCGAAGACGCGCGAGGCCGAGTGGTACGACGCGCAAGGCAACCGGTTCATCCGCACCGGCGACGTCGGCCGTTTCGACGCCGACGGCTTCCTCACGCTGATGGACCGCCGCAAGGACATGGTGATCAGCGGCGGCTTCAACATCTACCCGAGCGACCTGGAAGCCGTGCTGCGGCAGCACCCTGGCGTGGCCGAGGCCGCCGTGGTGGGCGTTTCTTCCGCGGAGTGGGGGGAATCGCCCGTGGCGTTCGTGGTCCCGGCGGCCGGCGCCCCGTCGGAAGCCGACCTGCGGGCGTGGGCGAACGAGCGCCTCGGCAAGACGCAGCGCCTGGCCGGCGTGCGCTACCTCGCGGAGCTGCCCCGCAGCGACATCGGCAAGGTGCTCAAGCGGCAGTTGCGCGACACCTGGACGGCTGGCTGAGCCCGCGACGGGGCGGCGGCTGACAGGGCATTGCCGCCCTTTCGACGGCTATGGCCGTGCTTGCCGCTGACGCGGCAAGACAATGCGCGCCGTCCGGGACACCCACGCATGGACCACAGGGATGCGCCTGGCACGGGCGCATGCTGGCGCGGTACCAGGGAGATGCTCCATGAAATACATGCACAAGGCCATCTGGCAATCCGACGGCAACCTCGTGATCCGCGGCAACAGCCGCGCGCTGCTGTTCCGTGCGCTGGAAGACTTGCGCGCCGACCTCGTCGGCCGCGGCGACGATGCGGAGCCGCTCCAGCGCACGCTGGCCGCGTTGCAGGAAGTGCTCGGTGCCTACGACGGCCGGCTGCCGAGTGCGACCGAACTCCTCGGCGACCCGGTGAAGCAGCGCGTCGCGCAGAACCTGCTCAGGGGCTGAACCCCGGCGGGCGCGGCCGCCCGCCTGCGCACTTTTGCGCAACTCCTCCCGTTGCCCGTTCGATGCGGGCAACGCCCCCTCGCTTCCGGCTTGCCTGAAGCTTGCAATTGATGCAAATTGCAACAAACAGCCGCCTTGCGGCAAACGAGGGGACGCGATGGGATTCTTCCGTAGCCGCGGCATTGCCGTCCGGATGGGCGTGGGCTTCGGTGTCCTGCTCGCCCTGCTGGTCGGGGTCGCGGGCTTCAGTGCCTACCAGCTGCAAAGGCAGCAGCTGCAGGCCGAAAACCTGGTGGAAGAGCACATCGGCCTGCTCGATGCGGTCGGCCTGATGCAGGACATCGCGCTCCAGCGCGAGATGCTGGTGCGCGAACTCGCCTTCAACGGCGATCCTGCGGCGCAGGAAGAGACCTTGCGCAAGCTGCAGGCCAACGGCATCCGGTGGGAAGGGGTGGCGCGTCGCCTGGTGACCGTTTCCGAACTCGCCCGCAACGAACGCGCGCGCGAGGCCAGCCGCGTCGTCCTCGGCGTGGCGGCGAAGGTAACGGCATTGGAGAAGCCCGTCCTGGGTGAGCAGGCGACGCCCGGCACCGCCGAGGCCGCGCGCGCCCTGGCGCAGCAGGTCACCCCGCACTACGCCGAACTGCAGGGGATGCTCCGGGCCTTCTTCAGCTCCACCAAGGCCGACGCCGACCTCTCCGTCGCCGACACGCGCGCCGACCACCAACGCCTGCTCAAGGCGCTGGCGGGGCTGGCGGGCGGCGCCGTGCTGTTCGGCGTGCTGGTCGCGTACTTCATCACGCGCGGCGTGGTCCGGCCGCTGGCGGCGGCGCGTGGGGCCGCCTTGCAGGTGGCGCAGGGCGACCTGTCCCACGAGATCCGCTGGAAAGGTTCGGACGAGATCGCGCAGCTGGTCGGTTCGCTGGAATGGATGCGCATGTCGCTGGCCGAAGCGGTGGGCGACATCCGCCAGGCGGCCGACGGCGTGCAGTCCGGGTCGCGCGAGATCGAGCATGGCAACGCCAGCCTCTCGGCACGCACCGAAACGCAGGCCGCCAACCTGGAGGAGACGGCGTCCAGCATCGAGGAGCTCACGGCGACGGTCAAGCAGAACGCGGACGGTGCCGGCCGCGCCAGCCAGCTGGCGCGCGACACGACGGGCGTGGCCCGGCGCGGCGGCGAAGCCGTGCGCGGCGTGGTCGCCACGATGCAGGGCATCCATGAAGCATCGCGCCGCATCGCCGACATCACCGGCGTGATCGACGGCATCGCGTTCCAGACCAACATCCTCGCCCTGAACGCAGCGGTGGAAGCGGCCCGGGCCGGCGAGCAGGGCCGCGGTTTCGCGGTCGTGGCGGCGGAGGTGCGGTCGCTCGCCCAGCGTTCGGCGCAGGCGGCCAAGGAGATCAAGTCGCTGATCCAGGACTCCGTGGCGCGCGTCGAGGGCGGCGTGCAGCAGGTGGACGTCGCCGGCCGCACGATCGACGAGATCGTCATTTCGGCCACCGAGGTCGACCGCCTTATCGCCGAGATCGCGGCCGCCAGCACGGAGCAGCTGGCCGGCATCGAGCAGGTGAACAGCGCGATCACGCAGATGGACGGCACGACGCAGCAGAACGCGGCGATGGTGCAGCAGGCCGCATCCGCCGCCGAGCACCTGGCGCGCGAGGCCGACGTGCTGGTGCGCACCGTGGCGAAGTTCCGGCTGGCGGGCGAGGCCGCCGAAGGCGCCGCGCTGGCGTCAGGCGAGGAGCGCGACGTTGCCGCCGGCGGCCGTGGTGTTGATGGTCAGCGTCTGTTCGGCGCAGAAGCGCTGCAGATAGTGGGGCCCGCCGGCCTTGGGGCCGGTGCCTGACAGGCCTTCGCCGCCGAAGGGCTGCACGCCCACGACGGCGCCGATCATGTTGCGGTTGACGTAGACGTTGCCGGTCCGCGCCTCGCGGGCCAGCGCCTCGGCGCGGCTGTCGATGCGGGTCTGGATGCCGAGCGTGAGCCCGTAGCCGACCCGGTTGATCGCGGCGATCACCTCGCGCGGGTCGCCGCCCCAGCGCACCACGTGCAGCACCGGCCCGAAGATCTCGTGCCTGACGTCCTCCAGCGACTTCACCTCGAAGGCCTGCGGCGCGAGCAGTCTCGTGCCCGGCTCGAAGGGCGACGGCGCCAGCAGCGGCGTCGCTTCCCTTTGCAGCCTCTGCAGGTGGCGCTGGAGGTTGCTCCATGCGTCGTCGTCGATGACGGGTCCGAGGTCCGTGCGCCACTGCGCCGGGTCGCCGGCGACCAGTTCGCGCGCGGCGCCCTGGATCATCGCGATGACGGTGTCGGCGACGGCCTCGTGCACGCACAGCAGGCGCAGCGCGGAGCAGCGTTGCCCGGCGGAACGGAAGGCGCTCTGCACGACGGCGTCGGCGACCTGCTCCGGCAGCGCCGTCGAATCCACCAGCATGGCATTGATGCCGCCGGTCTCCGCGATCAGCGGCACGATCGGGCCGTCCTTCGCCGCGAGCGCACGCTGGATGGTCTTGGCCACCTGGGTCGAACCGGTGAACACGACGCCGGCGATGCGTGGCTCGGCGACGAGGGCGGCGCCGACGGTCTCGCCTGGCCCGTGCAGCAACTGCAGCGCGTCGGCCGGGACGCCCGCGGCGTGCAGCAGGCGCACCGCTTCCAGCGCGACGGCCGGCGTCTGTTCGGCGGGCTTCGCCAGCACCGTGTTGCCCGTGGCGAGCGCCGCGGCGACCTGCCCGGTGAAGATCGCCAGCGGAAAGTTCCAGGGGCTGATGCACACCCACGGCCCGCGCGCGGTGAGGCGCAGCACGTTGCTTTCGCCGGTGGGGCCGGGCAAGGGGACCGGCTGCATGATGCGCTCCGCCTCGCTGGCGTAGAAGCGCAGGAAGTCGATCGCCTCCCGGACTTCGGCCACGGCGTCGCCCCAGGTCTTGAAGCCTTCCTTCACCAGCAGCGCGCAGAAGCGCGGCAGGTCCGCTTGCATCGCGTCGGCCGCGTCCCGCAGGACACTCGCGCGGTGTTCCACCGGCGTGCGTTCCCAGGCGTGCCCCGCGGCGAGCGCGCGCTGCACGGCTTGCGGCACCTGGGCCGGATCCGCCGGCGCAACCGCCGGCACGTCCGCCTGCGCGAAGGCTTCCTCGAGCGCGGCACGCGACGACGCAACGGCCAGGTCCAGCCCGCGGCTGTTCGGCCGCACCGCCCCGTACAGCTGCGGCGGCAGCGGCAGGGAAGGCTGCGCCGCCAGGTGCAGCGGCGACCGCAGCAGTGCGTCCATGCCGACGGATTCGTCGGCCAGCTGGTGCACGAAGGAGGAATTGGCGCCGTTCTCCAGCAGGCGGCGCACGAGGTAGGCGAGCAGGTCGCGGTGCTGCCCGACCGGTGCATAGACGCGGCAGGCGAGCTCCGGGTCCCGCAGCACTTCGCGATAGATCCCTTCGCCCATGCCGTGGAGGCGCTGCAGTTCGAACTTCGCGCCGGTGCGCCGCGCCATCTGCACGATCGCCGCGATGGTACCGGCGTTGTGCGTCGCGAACTGCGGGAAGATCACGTCCTGCGCTTCGAGCAGCGCGCGGGCGCAGGCCAGGTACGACGCGTCGGTGTGGTGCTTGTGGGTGAAGACGGGGTAGTGGGGCAGCCCGAGTTCCTGGGCGCGCTTGATCTCGGCGTCCCAGTAGGCGCCTTTCACCAGCCGGCACATGAAGCGCAGGCCATGTTGCCGCGCGACCTGCGCGACGTGCGCGACCAGCTCCACCGCGCGGGTCTGGTACGCCTGCAGCGCCAGGCCGAACCCGTGCCATTGCGGATGCTCCTGCGCCACTCGCGCCGCGAGGGCCTCGAACACTTCCAGCGACAGCTCCAGCCGGTCGACTTCCTCGGCGTCGATGGTCAGGTTGATGTTGGCTTGCGCGGCGCGGCGGCACAGCGTCCACACCCGCGGCACGAGTTCCGAGAGCACGCGGTCCCTTTGCAACGCTTCGTAGCGCGGGTGCAGCGCGCTCAGCTTGATGGAAATGCCGTCGTTCCCCTGCACCGCCGCTCCCGGCTGCGCCGCGCGCGCGATCGCCGCGATCGCGTCCTCGTAGTGCGCCAGGTAGCGGGCCGCATCTTCGGCAGTGCGCGCCCCTTCGCCCAGCATGTCGTACGAAAAGCGCAGGTTCGCCTGCCGGCGCCGCGCGCCCGCGGCTTCCCGCATGGCTTCGGCGATGTCCTGGCCCAGCACGAACTGCCGCCCGAGCAGTTGCACGGCACGCAGCGTCGCGCCGACCACCGTCCGGGCGCCCAGCCGCGCGAGCACGCCGCCTTCCGCCTGCGCGCCGTCCCCGGGCAGGAAGCGCTTGGACAGGGCGATGGCGCTGTGCGAAAGGCGCGACAAGGCGTTCTCGGGCGATCCCTCGAAGTCCGCGCGCGAGAGCTGGTCGGCGGTGAGGGCGATCGCGGTCTCCGCGTCCGGCACCCGCAACAGCGCCTCGGCCAGGCGCATCAGGGCCAGCCCCTCCGCGCTGGAGATCGGGTACTCCTTCAGCAGGCTCTCCATCGCCCAGAACGGCGGCGGGTTGCGCCGCACGGCGGCGACCCAGGGGGCGGCGACAGCGGCGGCGCCGGCCCAGTCGAGCGCACCTTGCAGGGACTGCAGGCGGTCGGCCACCACGGTGGCTTCGGGCCGGTACGGGTCGGGCAGGCGCTGGAGGGAGTGGGGCATGGGAATCATGGCTTGGCTGGATTTCCCCGCATGTTCGCTGGCTTCAACCCGAATGTTTCGCTAAAGTCGTCCTGAACGACGGAGGAAAATTCGGGCGATGGACGCCAATGCCCCCGATATCGACCGCATCGACCTGCGCATCCTGGAGGTGTTGCAGGCCGACGGCCGGATCTCCAACCTGAAGCTGGCCGAGGCCGTGTCGCTGTCGGCGACCGCGGTCCTCGCGCGGGTGCAGCGCCTCACGCGGGACGGCTACATCCTCGGCTACGAGGCGCGGCTGGCGCCGCAGAAGCTCGCCGCCGGACTGCTGGTGTTCGTCGAGGTGCTCCTGGACCGCACCACGCCGAACGTCTTCGAGGCGTTCAAGGCGGCGGTGCAGGTGCAGCCGCGGATCCTGGAGTGCCACATGGTCGCGGGCGGCTTCGACTACCTGCTGAAGACGCGGATGGCCGACATGCAGGCGTACCGCGACTTCGCGGGCACGGTGCTGTGGCAGTTGCCCGGGGTCCGCGAGACCCGGACCTATGCGGTCATGGAGGAAGTGAAGAACAGCACGCGGCTGCCCCTGGGGCTGTAGCTTTCGCGCGATGCCCATCTGGGCAGCCGCCGCGGCCGGCGCCAGAATCGGCGTTTTCGACCGGAGACCCCATGCGCTTCCACTCCCTCCTCGCCGCCGCCCTGCTGGCCGGCGCCGTCCTGCCCGCCGCCGCCCAGTCGCTGAAGCCCGGCCTGTGGGAAATCCACAACAGGATGGACAACCCCGAGATGAACCAGGCGATGGCGCAGATGCAGAAGGAACTGGCGGGGATGTCGCCCGCGCAGCGCAAGCAGATGGAAGCCGCCATGGCGCAGCAAGGCGTGAAGATGGCGGGACCCGGCACCACCGGCGGGATGGTCGTGCAGGCCTGCATGACCAAGGAAATGATCGAGCGCAACGACATGCCGCTGCAGGAAGGCTGCCGCATGACGAAGAACGACCGCAGCGGCAACACCGTGAAGATGGCGTTCACGTGCAGCAACCCGCCGTCGTCCGGCGAGGGCCAGTTCACCTACACGAGCGCCGAGGCCTACACCAGCCAGATGACGGTGCGCAGCACCGCGCAGGGCAAGGAGCAGGTGACGAAGATGAACGCCACCGGCAAGTGGCTCAAGGCGGACTGCGGCAACCTGAAGCCCGTCGGCACGCCGAAGAAATAGGACGCGCCGGTCAGCGCGCGGCCCCGCGGCCCCCGAAGATCGCGGTGCCCACCCGCACCATCGTGCTGCCCGCGTGGATCGCCGCTTCCATGTCGGCGGTCATGCCCATCGACAGCGTGTCGAGCGGCAGGCCCGCGTCCCGCAGGTCCTCGAACAGCGTCCGCGCCTTGCGGTGCACGGCCAGCTGCCCGGCGAAATCGTCCACCGGCTCCGGGATCGTCATAAGGCCGCGCAGCGCCAGCCGGGGCAGCGCGTGCACCTCGCGCGCCAGCGCCAGCACCTCGCCCGGCGCGACCCCGGACTTGGACGGGCCGCCGTCGATGTTCACCTGGATGCACACCGCCAGGGGCGGCAGGTCCGCCGGCCTCTGCTCGTTCAGGCGCTGGGCGATCTTCAGGCGGTCCACCGTCTGCGCCCAGTCGAAGTGCGTGGCGACCAGCCGGGTCTTGTTGCTCTGGATCGGGCCGATGCAGTGCCATTGCAGGTCGAGATCGGACAACAGCAGCTGCTTTTCCACTGCCTCCTGGATGTAGTTCTCGCCGATCGCGTTCGCGCCCGCCGCATGGGCCTCGCGCACCGCGTCGGGGCCGAACGTCTTGGCCACGGCAAGCAGCGTGACTTCGTTCACGTCGCGTCCCGCAGCCGCACACGCCGCGGCGATCCGCGCGCGCACGCTCTGGAGGTTCAAAGCAATCGTCGTCATAATGGCTCGGCCATGGGCGCCGCTGCGACGCCTCGGGTGAGGACCATAAAGAGAAGAGGGATTCGTGGATATTACCCAGCTGCTGGCATTCAGCGTCAAGAACAAGGCATCGGACCTGCACCTTTCCGCCGGCCTGCCGCCGATGATCCGCGTGCACGGCGACGTCCGCCGCATCAACGTCGACCCCATGGACCACAAGCAGGTGCACGCCATGGTGTACGACATCATGAACGACACCCAGCGCAAGGCCTACGAGGAGTTCCTGGAGTGCGACTTCTCGTTCGAGATCGAGGGCCTCGCGCGTTTCCGCGTCAACGCCTTCAACCAGAACCGCGGCGCGGCCGCCGTCTTCCGGACCATCCCTTCCAAGATCCTGACGCTGGAGCAGCTGAACGCGCCCAAGATCTTCGGTGACCTCGCGCTCAAGCCGCGCGGCATGGTGCTGGTGACCGGGCCCACCGGCTCGGGCAAGTCGACCACGCTCGCCGCGATGATCAACCACCTGAACGAGACCGAGTACGGCCACATCCTGACGGTGGAGGACCCGATCGAGTTCGTGCACGAGTCCAAGAAGTGCCTGGTGAACCAGCGCGAAGTGGGCCCGATGACGCTGTCGTTCTCCAACGCGCTGCGCTCCGCGCTGCGGGAGGACCCGGACTGCATCCTGGTCGGCGAGATGCGCGACCTGGAAACCATCCGCCTGGCGATGACCGCGGCGGAAACGGGCCACCTGGTGTTCGGCACGCTGCACACCTCCAGCGCGGCCAAGACCATCGACCGGATCATCGACGTGTTCCCCGCCGAGGAAAAGGAAATGGTCCGCGCGATGCTGTCGGAATCGCTGCAGGCGGTGATCTCGCAGACGCTGTGCAAGACCAAGGACGGCAGCGGCCGGGTGGCGGCGCACGAGATCATGCTGGGCACCTCCGCCATCCGCAACCTGATCCGCGAGGCCAAGGTCGCGCAGATGTACTCCGCGATCCAGACCGGCAACAGCGTGGGCATGCAGACGCTGGACCAGAACCTCACCGAGCTGGTCAAGCGCAACATGATCAGCCCCGCCGAGGCGCGTGCCAAGGCCAAGATCCCCGAAAATTTCCCCGGCTGACCCCGGGGCGCACCAGGAAGGAGTTCCGACATGGAACGCGACCAGGCATCCAAGTTCATCAACGACCTGCTGAAGCTCATGGTCGGCCGCAACGGCAGCGACCTGTTCATCACGGCCGACTTCCCGCCCGCCATCAAGGTGGACGGCAAGGTCACCAAGGTCTCGCCGCAGCCCCTGAACGGCTCGCACACGCTGGCGCTGGCGCGTTCGATCATGAACGACAAGCAGGCCGCCGAGTTCGAACGCACCAAGGAGTGCAACTTCGCCATCTCGCCGCCGGGGGTGGGGCGCTTCCGCGTCAACGCGTTCGTGCAGCAGGCGAAGGTCGGCATGGTGCTGCGGGTGATCCCGCAGGTCCTGCCCACCATCGACGGCCTGGGCGTGCCGCAGGTGCTCAAGGAAGTGGTGATGGCCAAGCGCGGCCTGGTCGTGCTGGTGGGCGCCACCGGCTCGGGCAAGTCGACCACGCTGGCCGCGATGATCGACTGGCGCAACGAGCAGAGCCAGGGCCACATCATCACGATCGAGGACCCGGTGGAATTCGTGCACCCGCACAAGAACTGCGTGGTGACGCAGCGCGAAGTGGGCCTGGACACCGACAGCTGGGAAGCCGCGCTGAAGAACACGCTGCGGCAGGCGCCCGACGTGATCCTGATGGGCGAGGTGCGCGACCGCGAGACCATGGAGCACGCGATCGCCTTCGCCGAGACCGGCCACCTCTGCATGGCCACGCTGCACGCCAACAGCGCCAACCAGGCGCTGGACCGCGTGATCAACTTCTTCCCCGAGGAGCGCCGGCCGCAGCTGCTGATGGACCTGTCGCTGAACCTGAAGGCCTTCGTGTCGCAGCGCCTGGTGCCCAAGCAGGACGGCAAGGGGCGCGCCGCCGCCGTCGAGATCCTGCTGAACACGCCGCTGATCTCCGACCTCATCTTCAAGGGCGAGGTCTCCGAGATCAAGGAGATCATGAAGAAGAGCCGCAACCTGGGCATGCAGACCTTCGACCAGGCGCTGTTCGACCTGTACGAGAACAACGTCATCACGTACGAGGACGCCCTGCGCAACGCCGACTCCGTGAACGACCTGCGCCTGCAGATCAAGCTCAATAGCCAGCGCGCCAAGACCTCGGACCTGTCGGCGGGCACGGAGCACCTGGCGATCGTCTGACGCCGCCGCGGCGCGGAAGGCAGGCCGGGCACAGCCCGGCCTTTTTCATGGCCCCTAGAATCGGCCTTCCTTTCCGCGGAGACACCGGCATGGCCAGCACCAACCCCAAGACCTACGAACCGACCCCCAGCCGCAAGGTGGCCTTCCTCGGCCTCGGCGTGATGGGCTATCCCATGGCCGGGCACCTGGCGCTCGCCGGGCACCAGGTCACCGTCTACAACCGCAGCGCGGGCAAGCGCACCGACTGGACGCAGGAATTCAAGGGCACGGCCGCCGCCACCCCGCGCGAGGCCGTGGCCGGCTGCGACCTCGTGTTCTGCTGCGTGGGCAACGACGACGACCTGCGCTCGGTCGTGCTGGGCGAGCAGGGCGCCTTCGCCGGCATGAAGAAGGGCGCGATCTTCGTCGACCACACGACGGCATCCGCCGACGTGGCCCGCGAGCTCTCGGCCGCCGGCGCGAAGCTGGGCCTGCAGTTCGTCGACGCGCCCGTCTCCGGGGGCCAGGCCGGCGCGCAGAACGGCATGCTGACCGTCATGTGCGGTGGCGATGCCCAGGCCTTCGAGGCGGCCAAGCCCGTGGCCATGGCGTTCTCCCGCGCCTTCACGCTGCTCGGCGCGAGCGGCTCGGGCCAGCTGGCCAAGATGGTCAACCAGGTGGCGATCGCCGGTCTCGTGCAGGGCCTGTCGGAGGCGATCGCCTTCGGGCAGAAGGCGGGCCTGGACATGGAACAGGTGCTGGAGGTGATCGGCAAGGGCGCCGCCCAGAGCTGGCAGATGGACAACCGCGGCAAGACCATGATCGCGGACAAGTTCGAGTTCGGCTTCGCGGTGGACTGGATGCGCAAGGACCTGGGACTGGTGCTCGAGGAGGCCAAGCGCAACGGGGCCCGCCTGCCGGTGACCGCACTGGTCGACCAGTTCTATGCCGACGTCCAGGGCATGGGCGGCAACCGCTGGGACACCTCCAGCCTGATCAAGCGGCTGCGCTGAAGCGCGGGGCGCCAGTGGAAAGGGCCGCTCGCGCGGCCCTTCGTCGTCCAGCGGGGCCGGGCTAGCGGACCGGCGTCACCACGGCCCCGCCCGCGGGCGCGGCGGCAGGGGCCGGTGCGGGCGCGGGGGCCACCGTCGCCGGCGTGCCGGTGCTCACCGGCGCGAGCTGGCGCAGGTCGGTCGCGTCCACCACCTCGAAGATGCGAACCACGCGCTGCACGCCGGCGATCTGGCGGGCGATGCTCGTCGCGCGGTCGGCTTCGCGCTGCGACACGCGACCCATGAGGTAGACCGAGCCGCGCTCCGTCACCACGCGGAAGGCGTTGGCCTGCAGGTCCGAGGCATCCACGAAGGATGCGCGGACCTTGCCCGTGATCAGCGTGTCGCCGGAGCGTTGCGGCAGCGTGGTCGGCGCCATGACGGCCAGCTCGTTGACGATGCCGCGGACGTTGTCCACGCGGCCGACGATCTGTTCGGCCTGCTGCTTCGCCGCTTCGCTCGGCACTTCGCCGGTCAGCAGGACCTGGCGGTTGTAGCTGTTGACGTTGATGTGGGCGCGGTCGCCGAAGGCCTCGCGCAGGCGCGAGGCGGAACGCAGCTCGATCGCCTCGTCGTCGATCTGCGCGCCGGAAGTGCGGCGGTCGGTCACCATCAGCGCGGTGCCGACGGCCGCGCCGCCCACCAGCAGCGGCGCGCAGCCGGCGAGCGCGCCCCCGAGCAGGGCGGCCGCGATGGCGGCGACGAAGGGACGGAAGTTCTTCTGGGTCTTCATGCGGTGGGGTCCTGGTCTCCGAGAAGCTGCGCATCGACGCCGTCGCAGATGCAATGCAGCACGAGGATGTGCACTTCCTGGATGCGCGCGGTGCGGTCGTGCGGCACGCAGATGTGCACGTCGGTCTCCCGCAGCACGGCGGCCATCCTGCCGCCGCCGCGCCCGGTGAGGGCGACCACGGTCATCTCGCGTTCGTGCGCGGCCTCGATCGCGGCCAGCACGTTGGCGGAGTTCCCGCTGGTCGACATCGCCAGCAGCACATCGCCGGACTGGCCGAGCGCGCGCACCTGCTTGGAGAAGATGCGGTCGTAGTCGTAGTCGTTGGCGATCGCGGTGAGGATGGAGCTGTCGGTGGTCAGCGCGATGGCACCGAGCTCCGGCCGCTCGCGCTCGAAGCGGCCGACGAACTCCGCCGAGAAGTGCTGCGCGTCGGCGGCGGACCCGCCGTTGCCGCACGCGAGCACCTTGCCGCCGCTCGTCACGCAGGCGAGCATCGCCTGGACGGCCTGCGCGATGGGCTTGCTGAGGGTCTGCGCGGACTGGTACTTCAGGTCCGCGCTGTCGATGAAGTTCTGCTGTATGCGTTGCTCGAGCATGTCTCTCAATGATACCGCCGCGCCTGGGGGACGACGATGTCTGCCTCATGCACACCGCGTGAACGCTTCGTTACGCGGGACCCTCCGCCGTTGCCTCGTGAGCAGCGCGTGTAGTCCCTCTCGGACGATTGCGGGCAGGAATGGCCGACGCACTGGCGGACATGACCCGACACGAGGTCCCGCGCAGAACTGACTCCGCCGGAGTTGCGGCTCACCAATCATTCGCTGGCTGGCTTAGATGCCCGCAGGTTCTAGTTCCACAAATCAAGCTTTAGGAGAAGTTGCAATGGCTGTTCTGAAAAAAATTGCCGGTCTGGTTGCCGGTGCCTCTGCTGTCGCCGTGATCGGTGTCGCCGTCGCCCAGGGCGTTCCCCCGAACCCCTTCGTGTCCAACCCCGCCCTGGCCGCCGGCCAGCAGAGCTCCCACCTGACGTCCATGGGTGAAACCGGCGTTCCCGGCCTGATCGACCAGGTCCAGACCGCTCAGATCACCACGGTGCAGGAAGTGGCCCGTGTCGAAGAGCCGGCCCCGGTCGTGGCCCAGGCTCCCGCCCCCGTGGTGGAAGAGCGCCAGCAGATGGGCGCCGCTCCCGCTCCCGCCGAGCCGGCTCCCCGCGCTGACCGCGGCTGATTGACGCGGCATTTGCTGGGGCTTGTCCTGCGGGCAGGCCCTAGCCAGCATCGAAGGCGGCGCGCATCCACTGGATGCCGCCGCCTTCCATGCTGATGACGTCGAAGCGGCACGGCGGGGGCTCGCGCAGCGCCAGCAGGTAGTGCCGTGCGGCGAACACGATGCGCCGCTGCTTCAGCGCTCCGACGCTCGCCGCCGCGCCGCCGAAGGCGCGGTGCGCGCGCTTTCGCACCTCCACGAACACCACGGTGCCGTCGCGGTCGCGCATGACCAGGTCGATTTCGCCGCCCCCGCGCCCGGGCGTCCGATAATTGCGCGCCAGCAGGCGCAGGCCGTGCGCCGTCAGGTGCGCCAGCGCGCGGTCCTCCGCCGCATCCCCGAGCTGCTTGGTACTCACGCGCTGCCCTTTCGAAGGAGTCGGATTGAGCGCTTCCTACGCTTCCGCGCTGGCCGCGGCACGCGACGCCGCCGGCGCGCAGAGCTACCCGTCCGGCGCACTGTATGTCGTCGCCACCCCGATCGGCAACCTCGCGGACATCAGCCTGCGGGCCCTGCACGTCCTCCAGTTGGTGGATGCGATCGCCTGCGAGGACACCCGCCACACCCAGGCGCTGCTGCGGGCCTGCGGGATCGACAAGCCGGCGCTGCTGGCGGTCCACCGGCACAACGAGGCCGAAGGCGCGGCGGAGGTCGTGCGGCGCCTGCAGCAGGGGCAACGCGTCGCGTATGCCAGCGACGCGGGAACGCCGGGCGTCAGCGACCCGGGAGCGCGCGTGGTGGCCGCCGCGCGCGCCGTGGGCCTGCCGGTGGTGCCGGTCCCGGGCGCGAGCAGCATCACGGCCGTGCTCAGCGCCACCGGCGGCATCGGCGACGACGGGGCTTTCGTGTTCGCGGGCTTCCTGCCGTCGAAGGCCGGCGAGCGGCAGGAGGCGGTGGAACGGCTGCGCGGGGAAAGCCGCGCGGTCGTCCTGCTGGAGGCGCCCCACCGCATGGCCGCACTGGCGGACGCGCTCGCGGCCCTCGGGTCCCGCGAGGTGACGGTCGGGCGCGAGCTCACGAAGCAGTTCGAGGAGATCGCCACCTTGCCGTGCGATGCCTTGCCCGCCTGGCTGCAGGCCTCCCCGCAACGCAGCCGGGGCGAGTTCGCGCTGGTGCTGCATGCGGTCGCCGTGCCGCCGGACGACACGCGCGCGCTGCGGGTGCTCGAACTGCTGCTCGCCGAGCTGCCGGTGAAGACGGCGGTGCGGCTCGCCGCGGAGATCACCGGCGCCCCCCGCAATGCGCTCTACGAGCAGGCGCTGGCGTTGAAGAAGGACTAGATCGCCAGCGGGTCGACGTCGACGGCCCAGCGGATCAGGCCGCGCAGGCGCAGGCCGTGCAGCACCGGCTGCCACGCGGCCAGGAAGGCCTGCAGCGCGGGCCGCGAGTTGCTCTCCAGCAGGAGCTGGGCCCGTTCCACGTTGGCGACGCGCTGCACCGTCATCGGCACCGGCGAGAACACCACCACCTGGGCGCTGCCGTCCAGGCCTTCGGCGCCCGAGGCCGCGGCGCGCAGGAACGCCTGCGCGACCTCCTGCGTGCGGGCTTCGGCGCGCAGCAGCGCCTGGTACGCGAACGGCGGCATCGCGGCCTGCTGGCGTTCCTGCAACTGCTGTTGCGCGAAGGCCGGGTAGTCGTGCTTCTTCAGCGCGGCGAACAGCGGGTGCTCCGGGTTCCAGGTCTGGACCCACATCTCGCTCGCCGCGGCATGCGCCGCGTCGCGGCCGGCGCGCCCGGCCGCCTGCATCAACAGGCTGAACAGCCGCTCCGGTGCCCGGAAGTCGCTGGAGAAGAGGGCGGCATCGGCGTTCACGGCGGCCACCAGCGTGATGCGGCGGAAGTC
Source organism: Ramlibacter pallidus (assembly GCF_015070875.1). GTDB lineage: Bacteria > Pseudomonadota > Gammaproteobacteria > Burkholderiales > Burkholderiaceae_C > Ramlibacter > Ramlibacter pallidus. The sequence continues at coordinate 111,509 of NZ_JADDIV010000002.1, read as the reverse complement.
GTGGCCCTTCGTCACCATCTGCGTGCCCACCAGCACGTCCACCTCGCCGGCGTGCACCTGCGCCAGCTGCTCTTCCAGCGCGCCCTTGGCGCGGGTCGTGTCGGCGTCCATGCGCGCGACGCGGGCCGGGGTGCCGTCGGGGCGCCGGGCGTCGGCGAGGAGTTCCGCCAGCCTTTCCTCCAGTTGCTCCGTGCCCCGGCCCAGCGGCGCGATGTCCACGTTGCCGCATTTCGGGCAGCGCCGCGGCACCCGTTCGGTGAAGCCGCAGTGGTGGCAGCGCAGCGTGCGGTCGGCCTTGTGGAACACGCGGAAGGCGCTGCAGTGGCTGCATTCGCTGCGCCAGTCGCAGGCGGTGCACGCCAGCACCGGCGCGTAGCCGCGGCGGTTCAGGAAGACCAGCGACTGCTCGCCGCGGGCGACGCGCTCGCCGATGGCCGCCAGCAGCGGCGCCGAGAAGAGCGTTCCCTTGGGCTGGTTCTGCATGTTGACCAGGCGCACCCGCGGCAACACGCCGGCCCCGACGCGCGTGGGCATCTCCAGGCAGCGGTAGCGTCCCCGCTCGCAGGCCTGCCAGCTTTCGAGCGAAGGCGTGGCGGAGCCGAGGATCACCTTGGCGTTCTCCAGCCGTCCCCGGTACACGGCGAGGTCGCGGGCGGAGTAGCGGGCGCCCTCCTGCTGCTTGTAGCTCGGGTCGTGCTCCTCGTCGACGACGACCAGGCCCAGGCGCGGAAGCGAAGCGAACACCGCCATGCGGGTGCCGAGCACGATGCGGGCGGCTCCCGCGTGCGCGGCCAGCCAGCTGCGCAGGCGCTGGGGGTGGGTCATGCCGCTGTGCAGCGGCACCACGGCGTCGGCGCCGAAGCGCTGCTCGAAGCGCGCCTGCAGTTGCGGCGTCAGGTTGATCTCGGGGACGAGCACCAGGGCTTGCGCCGCGGGATCCGCCAGCAGCAGCTGCTCCACGGCTTGCAGGTAGACCTCGGTCTTGCCGCTGCCGGTTGCGCCGAACAGCAGGAACGGTCCGGGTTCCGAGGCGATGGCGGTCAGCGCCTGTTGCTGGTCGGCGGTCAGGTCGGGGCGCGCCGCCTCCCCGTCGCCGCCGCGTGCGGCCACGCTGCGCTTGAGCCGCCGCGCCAGCTGCGTCCCATCGAGTTCCCGCAACTGCGGCGGCAAGGCGGCCAGCGCCACCTCCCCCAGGCTGCGCTGGTAATAGCCGGCGGCAAAGGCGACCAGCTCGCGCCAGCCGGCCGACAGCGGCGGGAGGCCCGGGAGCGGCTCGCCGATCGCCTTGAGCTGCGTGTCGTCCAGGGCATCGCCCGGGGCTGGATCCCAGACGACCCCGCAGACCTCCCGGCGGCCCAGCGGTACGCGCACCACGGTCCCGGGGGCGAGTGGCAGCTCACTGCGGTAGCTCAGGGCGCCAGCCACCGTGCTGTGGGCCGGCGTCGGGACCACGACTTGCAGCAGGGTGCTCATGGGCGGTGCGACTTAGGGCCGTTGCTTAACCTCAGCTTTGCAAACCACGGGTAAGTCCTTGATTCCACGAAAGATTGCAGGGACGGTCCAAAGATGTGGATAACTTTGTTGATAGCGGTGCCGCCAAGCGCCGCAAGCCTCGGAAAATCAAGGGCTTGCCCGCGCCGGCCCGAAAAACGCCACGAAGGTGAATCCAGCAAAATCAACGACTTACGAGCGCTACGGTTTTTGAAGCGGGGCGGCATGCCGGCGCCGGCGTCTGCCGCGCCGCAGCACGGTTTCTGTGCACAAGTCAAGCCGACGCCCGGAACATTTCCCATCCTTGTCAGCTAGGGAACTCCCCGATGCGAACAAGTCACGACCGCGCCGCGGTCCCGCGCATGTGCCTGGAGTGCGAATGCACGGCCTCCACGAGCGCCTGCACATGCTCGGGCGGGGTGTGCTGGCTGATGCCGTGGCCGAGGTTGAAGATGTGCGTCGGTCCGGTGCCTTCGCCCGTGTGCGGCGCGCCGAAATCCTCCAGCACGCGGCGCGCCTGCGCGGCGACCTGCTCCGGCGGCGCGAACAGGGCGGCCGGGTCGAGGTTGCCCTGCAGCGCCTTGCTGCCGCCCACGAGGGCACGCGCCCGCCCGAGGTTCACCGTCCAGTCGACGCCCAGCACGTCGCAATCGAGCCCGCCCATCTCCTGCAGCCAGAGGCCGCCGCCCTTGGTGAACACGATGCGGGGCACGGTGGCCCCATCGCCGGAGCGCTTGAGTTGCGCCAGCACCCGCGCCGTGTAGGCGAGGCTGAATTCCTGGAAGGCGCCGTCCGCGAGCGCGCCGCCCCAGCTGTCGAACACCATCACGGCCTGGGCGCCCGCACCGATCTGCGCGTTGAGGTACGCGGCAACGGCCTCCGCGTTCACGGCCAGGATGCGGTGCATCAGGTCCGGCCGGCTGTACAGCATGCTCTTGACGCCGCGCCAGTCGTCGGACGAGCCGCCGCCTTCCACCATGTAGCAGGCGAGCGTCCAGGGGCTGCCGGAGAAACCGATGAGGGGGACCCGCCCGTTCAGCGCGTGGCGGATCGACGTGACCGCATCGAAGACGTAGCGCAGCTTTTCCAGGTCCGGCACGCGCAGGGCCGCGACCGCGGACTCGTCGCGCAGCGGCCGTGCGAGCTTCGGGCCTTCGCCTTCGGCGAAGCTGAGCCCCAGGCCCATGGCATCCGGGACCGTCAGGATGTCGGAGAACAGGATCGCGGCGTCGAGGGCGAAGCGCTCCAGCGGCTGCAACGTGACTTCGGTCGCGTAGTCGACATTGGTGGCCAGGCCCATGAAGCTGCCGGCGCGCGCCCGCGTGGCCTTGTACTCGGGCAGGTAGCGGCCCGCCTGGCGCATCAGCCACAGGGGCGTGTGGGGGGTCGCCTGGCGGAGGCAGGCGCGCAGGAAGGTGTCGTTGGCGAGAGGCGGAAAGCGCATCCCGGCATTGTCGCAGGGCCTATGATCCCCGCTCTTCGCGAAGGAAGCATGGACACAGGACTCGAACAGGCCAGGACGCTGTTCCTGGAAGGCGTGGCGCACTACGAGGCGGGCCGCTGGCCGCAGGCGGAGCAGAAGTTTGCGGCGGCGCTGTCGCTTGCCCCCGGCCGCCCGTCGGTGCTGACCAACCTGGGCGTGGTGCGCCTCAAGCTCGGCCGGACCGAGGAGGCGCTGGCCTTGCTGCAGGAAGCGCTGGCCAAGGAGCCGGACCAGGCGGAAACGCTGGGCCATTGCGCCACTGCCCTGGCCGAACTCGGGCGCACGCAGGAGGCTCTGGCGCATTTCGACCGGGCGCTGGCGCTGGACCCGCAGCCCGCCGCGCTGTGGATGCTGCGCGGAACCGCGCTACGCGAGCTCGCGCGGCCGCAGGACGCCGCCGCCTCGTTCCGCGAAGCGCTGGCCCGTGGGGGAGATCGCGAACTGCTGGAGTACTACCTCGCCGGCGTGGAAGGCGGCCAGGTTCCGCCCCGGCCGCCGCGGCAGTACGTCGAGGCGCTGTTCGACCGCTACGCGCTGGAGTTCGACGATCACCTGGTGCAGTCGTTGCGCTATGACGCCCCGCCGGTGCTGGCCGGAAGGCTGTCGGCGCAGGGCCGGCGCTGGCGGTATGCGCTGGACCTGGGCTGCGGCACGGGCCTGTGCGGGCCGTTCCTGCGCAAGCTGGCGGACCGCGTGAGCGGCGTGGACCTTTCGGGCTACATGCTGGAGCGCGCCGCGGCGACGAAGGCGTACGACGATCTCCAGCAGGCCGACGCCCTGGAGTTCCTGGCCGGCTCGCGCGAAAGTTTCGACCTCGCGATGGCGGCGGACGTGTTCATCTACGTCGGCGCCGTGGATGAACTGTTCGCGCGCCTGGCCGAACGGATGCCTGCCGGCGGCAGCTTCTGCTTCACGGTGGAGGAAAGCACGGACGAGGACATCGCGTTGCGGCCGAGCCTGCGCTATGCGCACTCCGAGGCCTACCTGCGGCGGCTCGCGACGGAAAACGGCTTTTCGGTGCTGGCCATGGAGCGGCGTCCCTTGCGCGAGGAGGAGCGCCGGCCGATTCCCGGCCTGTTCGCCTGGCTGGAGCGCCGCTAGGCGACGGCCTGGCGCAACGCCTGGTCGAGATCCCAGAGGATGTCCTCGACGTCCTCGATCCCCACCGACAGCCGGATCATGTCGGGCCGCACGCCGGCGCGCGCGAGCTCCGCCTCGTCCAGCTGCCGGTGCGTGGTCGACGCCGGGTGGATCACCAGCGTCTTGGCGTCGCCGATGTTCGCCAGGTGGCTGAGGAACTCGCAGGCGTCGATGAAGCGCTCGCCCGCGCGGGCCGCATTTTCGGCGCGGATGCCGAACGTCAGGATCCCGGATGCGCCAGGGCGGCCGTCGATGGCGCGGAACTGCTTCTTCGCCAGCGCGTGGTGCGGCGAATCCTCCAGCCCCGGGTAGTTCACCCATTGCACCAGCGGATGGTCGCGCAGGAATTCGGCGACGCGCAGGGCGTTGCGGCAGTGCGCCTGCATGCGCAGGTGCAGCGTCTCGATGCCTTGCAGGATCAGCCACGCATTCAGCGGCGACAGCGCGGCCCCGAAAGTGCGGTTCACCTCCATGCGCGCCTTCATCGTGTAGCCGAAGTCGCCGAAGGTCTCGTAGAACTTCACGCCGTGGTAGGCCTTGCTCGGCTCCAGTATGTCCGGGAACTTCTCGCGCGACAGCGGGCTGCCCCAGTCGAACTTGCCGGACTCCACGACGACGCCCGCCATGGTGGTGCCGTGGCCACCGAGGTACTTGGTCGCGCTGTGCACCACGATGTCCGCGCCGAAGGCGAAGGGGTTGCACAGGTAGGGGCTCGCCACGGTGTTGTCGATCACCAGCGGCAGCCCGTGCGCATGCGCGATGGCGGCGACCGCTTCGATGTCGAACACGTTCACCAGCGGGTTGCCCAGGGTTTCGCCGTACACGGCCCGCGTGTTCGGCCGGATGGCACGGCGGAAGTTCTCCGGGTCTTCCGGGTCGACGAAGGTGGTTTCGATGCCGAGGCGCGAAAAGCCGATGCCCAGCTGCCCCACCGTGCCGCCGTACAGCGTCGAGGCGGCAACGATGTGGTCGCCGGCCTTCAGGATCGCGAGCAGCGCCGTCATCTGCGCCGCCATGCCGGTGGCGCAGGCGAGTGCCGCGCGCCCGCCTTCGAGCGAGGCGACGCGTTCCTCCAGCACCGCCACGGTGGGGTTGCTGATGCGGCTGTAGACGTTGCCGAAGGTCTGCAGGTTGAACAGGCTGGCCGCGTGCTCCGCCGAATCGAACACGAAGCTGGTGGTCTGGTGGATCGGTGTCGCCCGCGCGCCCGTCACCGGGTCGGGCACGGCGCCGGCGTGGATGGCCCGGGTGGCGAACGCGTACTGGCGGTCGGCTCCTTCCGCCGGGTTCCTGGCGAAGCCGTCATCGCGGTCGGGATGGGCCATGTCAGTAGAACAGCTGCTGCGGGCGGCGCGCGGAGATCACGCCGGTGTTCACGCCCGCCCAGTTGAGGCCGCCGAACAGGCGGGCATGCTCGATCTTGACGCAACGGTCCATCACGACGTCGAGCCCGGCGGCGTGCGCCTTCGCGGCAGAGGCCGGGTCGATCACGCCGATCTGCATCCAGAGGCACTTCGCGCCGATCGCGATCGCCTCGTCGGCGATCGGCGGGATGTCCGCGCTGCGGCGGAAGCAATCCACCATGTCGATCTTCTCGCCGGCCTCCGCCGCGGCGGTGACGCTGGCGTAGCTGCGCTCGCCCAGGATCTCGGTGGCCGAAGGGTTGATGGGCACGATGCGGTAGCCGTGCGCCTGCATGTACTTGGCCGCGAAGAAGCTGGGGCGGTGCCACTGGGGCGAGAGACCCACCACCGCGAGCGTGCGGCAGGTTCCCAGGATGCGGCGCAGGTCGCGGATCGTCGTCATGGCGCCAGTGTAGGCGCGGATCCCCGCCTGCGCGGGGATCCCAGAGCTCGCTACGCTGCGCTCTTGTACTTGATCGAGCAGCCGTAGGGACGGGTGGTCGCGGCGGTGACCGGCTTGCCCGCCGTGGCCTCGGCCAGCGCCTGCCGCACGTAGTTGACCGCCTTCGGGATGTCGTCGGCGTTGCTGGAAGGGATGCTGTCGATGCCGCCGGCGTACACCAGCTTGCCCTGCGGATCGACGATGTACATGTGCGGCGTGGTGCGCGCGCCGTAGGCCTTGCCGGCTGTGCCTTCCTCGTCCATCAGCGTGGCGGTCGGGCGCACCTTGCGCTCCTGCTGCCAGGCGACCAGCTTGGCGGGTTCCATGTAGTCCCCGCTGGACTTCTCGGTGGAATTGATCGACAGCCAGACCACGCCCTTGGCGACGGCGTCCTGCTGCGTGGCCGCCATGTTGCCGCTGTTGTAGTGCTTCTTCACGTACGGGCAGCCCGGGTTCGTCCACTCCAGGACCACGTGCTTGCCGCGATAGTCGCTGAGCTTCACGGTCTTGCCGGCGGCATCGCGCAGCTGGAAGTCGGGGGCCGCCTGGCCGACCGAGGGAACGGCCTGCGCGGCGGACGCGAGGAGGAACAGGGCGGGCAGGGCGAACAGGGCACGGCGCAGCAGCATGAAGGACTCCTACAAGGGGGAAATCGCGGCGCGCACTTCCTGCACCCCGAGCACCTCGGAGAGCACCACCGGCGCGCGACCTTGCCGGTAGACGACGTAGACGGGGACGCCGTTGCGCCCGAGCTGGGCGAGCGCGGCGGTGATCGCCGGATCGCGGCGGGTCCAGTCCGCGCGCAGGAGCACGAACCGGCCGGCATCGAAATCCGCCAGCACGTCCGGGCGCGAGAGCGTGGTTTTCTTGTTGTACTGGCAGGTGACGCACCAGGCCGCGGTGAAATCCACGAACACCGGCTTGCCCTCGGCAAGCAGCTGGTCGACCCGGCCGGGCGCCCAGGCCTGCCAGCGCCCGTCGACGCTGGCGGCGCTCGCGGCGGCCGGCACGCGCACGATGGCGCCGCCGGCGGACCACGCGAGGCCCACGAGCCCCAGGACCGCGACCGAGGCGAGGACGGCACGGGCGCGGCCACGCAGCGTCAGGGCCCAGACCACCATGCTCAGGGCCACCAGCAATGCGAGCAAGGCGCCGGCACCGTCGATGCCGCTCTGCTGCCCGAGCACCCAGACCAGCCAGGCGACGGTCGCGAACATGGGAAATGCCATGAGGCGGCGGAACGTCTCCATCCACGGGCCCGGGCGCGGCAGCCAGCGCGCGAAGGCCGGGATCCAGCTCGCGGCCAGGTAGGGCAGCGCCATGCCCAGGCCCAGCACCAGGAAGATCGCCAGCGCCTGCGCCGGCGGCAGGCTGATCGCCAGGCCCAACGAGGCGCCCATGAAAGGCGCGGTGCACGGCGACGCGATCGCCACCGCCAGCACGCCGGTGAGGAAGGCATCGAGCACCGGGTGCTTCGCCTGGAGCGTGGCGACGCTGCTCGGGAGCAGGGAACGGAACTCGAACACGCCCGCGAGGTTCAGGGCGATCAGCGTGAACAGGGCGGCGAGGCTCGCGACCACCGCCGGCGACTGCAGCTGGAAACCCCACCCGAGCTGCTCGCCCGCCGCGCGCAGCGCGAGCATCACGCCGCCCAGGAGCGCGAACGAGGCGACCACGCCCGCCGTGTATGCGAGCCCGCCGATGCGATGGCCGCGGCGGTCGTCCGCATGGCGCGTGAAGCCCACCACCTTGATCGCGAGCACCGGGAACACGCAGGGCATCAGGTTGAGGATCAATCCGCCCAGCAGCGCGCCGAGGAGGGCGGCCCAGAAGCCGATGCCGGCCGGAGCCGCCGGCACCGCGGCGTTCTCGCGCAGCGCCTCCGCCAGCGCGGGCGACACCGTGGCCGCCTGCGCGGCCTGCGGCCAGGCGCCCAGCACCTTCAGTTCGGCGCGCCAGCCCTCGCCACCCTGGGCCAGGACCACCGGCATCACGGCGGGGCTGGCGCTGCGCTGGGGAGACAGGGGGATGCGCGCCGTCCATTCCGCGCCGTTCCATGCCTGTGTCCAGCGCGCGCCGTTGTCGATCACCTCGCCGGTTTCCGGATAGAACGCCAGGGTCTTGCCACGCAAGGCCACCGGCAGCTGCTGCACCGAAACGACGAGCGCGTCGCCGTCGATGCGGGCCGTGCTTTCCGGGCGGACGCCCGCGAGTCCCTGCGCGATCGGCTTGGGCTGCGCCGCCCAGGCGGCCTCGAACGCCTGCGCATGCAGCGCGGTGGTGCTGCGCGCCGGCAGCTTGAGCGTGAATTCGCCCTGCTCCGGAATGCATTCCTTCTTGCAGACCAGCCAGTTCGCCTGGAGCTTGATGTCGACGTGGGCGGACAGCGGCGAGGGCTGGAAGGCCTCGGTGATCGTGAGCGGCACGGGCAGCAGCACCGTGCCTTCGTAGCCGTAGTTGGCCAGGTTGCCGATCGGGATCTTCTTCGGCACCGGCCAGGCGATGTCGCCGGCCTGGACGCCTGCCGGCAGCGTCCAAGTGAGCTCCGTGGGCAGGCCGGAGTCGCCGGAGTTCTTCCAGTAGGTGTGCCACTCCGGCTGGTGCGCGAGTTGCAGGCCGACCCAGACCTTCCGGCCCGGTTCGACGCCGTCCGGCGCATGCGCGAGCAGTTCGGCCCGCACCCGCTCGGTGGTCACCACCGTCTGGCCCAGCGTGGGCAGCGCGGCCAGCGCCAGGCCGACCGCCGCGAGGAGGCGTGACATATTCATCGTGCGGATGGAGCTCAGCGGGCCGGGCAAGTTCCGGCCACTCAGGCGAATCCGAGCACCACCCGTCGGGTGGTGGCGCTCTTCTTCTCGATCTTGGTGACCACGACGCGGCCGATCTCGGCCGTGTTCGCCACGTGCGTGCCGCCGCAAGGCTGGAAGTCGACCGCGCTGTCGCCTGCACCGATGCGGATGGTGCGGATCCGCCCGGTGCCGCGCGGCGGCTGGACCGACATGCTCTTGACCAGGGCCGGGTTGGCGTCGAGTTCCTCGTCCGTGATCGCCCCGACCTCGACGGCATGGCCGGCCGCCACGAGGCGGGTGATGCCTTCGGTGAGCGCATCCTTGTCCAGCGGGTCGGTCATGTTGAAGTCCAGCCGCGCGTAGTCCGGCGTGATGGAGCAGCCGTTGACCAGCTGGGGGACAAGATGGCACAGCAGGTGGGTGCCGGTGTGAAAGCGCATCAGCTTGTGGCGGCGCTCCCAGTCGATGCGCGCCCGGACCGTGGTGCCGGGCTGCAGATGCGCCAGCAGCGCTTCCTGGCCGGGGTCCGGCACATGCGCGATCTCCGCCGTGGGCCTGCCTTCGGCGTCCTTGCACTTGCGCGTGTCGGCGATGCGAAGTTCCGCCCCGTCCGGCAGCAGGAACACGCCGGTGTCGCCGGCCTGCCCGCCGCCCAGGGGATAGAACACCGTGCGATCGAGGACCACGCCCTGCCCGATCACCGCGACGACGGTCGCCGGTGTCTCCCGGAGGTAGCCATCCTGGCGAAACAACTCTTGGGTCATGCCGCCATTGTCCCGAAATCGCGGCGGTGGCGCCGCGGTGGGGTCGCGGGGCCGGCGGCGTCAGCTCAGATGAACCAGTGCAGGTTCGTCAGCACCATGGCGGTGATGGAGGGGCCCCGCGTGCACTGGTCCATGGAAGGCAGCACCAGTGCCGCGGCCGAGAGCAGCACCAGGGCCAGGGCTTCCTGGCGGGACTGGGGATCGGCGAGCAATGCAACCTTGGCTTTCATGGAGAAGATGATCTCCCTGCGCCCGGGGGCTGCCTGCCGCCGGGAACCGGTAGTCGCTGCGGGAAAGCCGCTGCCCGGCAGGCGGCTGCCCGACTACGCCCGTCAGTGCTTCGCTGACCCGCCGGGTAGTGGCAACGCCGTCTTGGAGCGGACCTGCTTCAGCGCGAAGCTCGAGCGGATCTTCTCGACGCCCGGGATCGGTGTGAGCTGCTCCAGGATGAAGCGCTCGAGCGCCGCGATGTCGGGCAGCACCACGCGGATCAGGTAGTCGCTGTCGCCGGTCATGAGGTAGCACTCCATCACCTCTTCATGCTCCGCGATGCGCCGCTCGAATTCGGCGAGCGAACCTTTGGATTGCTCCTTCAGGCTGATGTTGATGAAGACGTTGAGTCCCAGCCCCAGCGCCTTGGCATTGGCCAGTGCCACGTAGCGCTCGATGACGCCGGCGGCTTCCAGCGCCTTCACCCGCGCGAGGCAGGGCGAGGGCGAAAGGTGGACCCGCTTGGCCAGTTCGACGTTGGTGAGCGAACCGTCTTCCTGCAGCTGCGCCAGGATGCGGAGATCGATGGCGTCGAGTTGCATGGAATGCTGCGTTTTCGGTGGTTTGCGGCATTCTATGCCGCAGAGCCTGCCATCGCGCCTCTTTCTGGCAGCCCGTGCGGCGCGGGGCTGCGTACAGTGTCGGCATGGCCGACCAGAGCATCTCCCGTTTCCTCGCGGACCAAGGCGGCGATGCCGACCCGGTCGAGACCGCCGACTGGCGCGAGGCCTTCCAGGCGCTCGTCGCCGCCGAAGGCCCGGCGCGCGCCCGCTTCATCCTCGACCAGCTGGCCGTGCTCGCGCGCGGGCCGGCCGTCGGCTGGTCCCCCGAACTGGTCACGCCCTACGTCAACACCATCCCGGTGGAACGGCAACCCGCGTTCCCCGGCGACCTTGCGATCGAGGAACGGCTTGCCTCGTTGATGCGGTGGAACGCGCTGGCGATGGTGGCGCGGGCCAACGCCGCCTACGGCGAGCTGGGAGGCCACATCGCCAGTTATGCCAGCGCCGCCGATCTGTTCGAGGCCGGCTTCCATCACTTCTTCCGCGCCCGCAACGCTTCGCAAGGCGGCGACCTCGTGTTCTTCCAGCCGCACAGCGCGCCGGGCGTGTATGCGCGTGCCTTCCTGGAAGGAAGGCTCACCGAGCAGGATCTCGCCCACTACCGGCAGGAGATCACCGCGCCGGCGCAGGGCGCGCGCGGGCTTTCCAGCTACCCGCATCCCTGGCTGATGCCGGACTTCTGGCAGTTCCCCACCGGCTCGATGGGCATCGGGCCGATCAGCTCGATCTACCACGCGCGCTTCATGCGCTACCTCACCCACCGCGGCATCGTCGATTGCGAGGGCCGCAAGGTCTGGGGCGTGTTCGGCGACGGCGAGATGGACGAGCCCGAGAGCATGAGCGCCCTCACGCTGGCTTCGCGCGAGCGCCTCGACAACCTGGTGTGGGTGGTCAACTGCAACCTGCAACGTCTCGACGGACCCGTGCGCGGCAACGGGCGGATCGTCGATGAACTCGAGAAGCTGTTCCGGGGCGCCGGCTGGAACGTGATCAAGCTGCTGTGGGGCAGCGACTGGGACGGCCTGTTCGCCCGCGACACCGGCCAGGCGCTGGTCCGGGCCTTCGCGCACACCGTCGACGGCCAGATGCAGACCTTCGCCGCGAAGGACGGCCGCTTCAACCGCGACAACTTCTTCGGGCAGGACGAGGACCTCGCGCGGCTGGCGCAGGGCATGACCGACGAACAGATCGACCGCCTCAAGCGCGGCGGGCACGACCTGGTGAAGATCCACGCCGCCTACGACGCGGCCGCGAAGCACCGCGGCCAGCCGACCGTGATCCTGGCGCACACCAAGAAGGGCTACGGCATGGGGGCCGCGGGGCAGGGCCGCATGACCACCCACAGCCAGAAGAAGCTGGACGAAGCGGCGCTGCTGGAGTTCCGCAACCGCTTCAACCTGCCGCTGTCCGACGAGCAGGCGAAGAACCTGTCGTTCTTCAAGCCGGCCGAGGACAGCGCGGAGATGCGCTACCTGCACGAGCGCCGGCGCGCACTGGGCGGCTACATCCCGCAGCGGCAGACGGCCTGCGAACCGCTGCCGGTGCCGGACGCCGCCGCGTACGCGCAGTTCGCCTTGCAGGCGGGCGGCAAGGAGATGTCGACCACGATGGCGTTCGTGCGCCTGCTCGGCGCGCTGCTGAAGGACCCGCAGCTCGGCCCGCGCATCGTGCCGATCGTCGCCGACGAGGCCCGCACCTTCGGCATGGCCAACCTGTTCAAGCAGGTGGGCATCTACTCCAGCGTGGGCCAGAGCTACGAGCCCGAGGACATCGGGTCCGTGCTTTCCTATCGCGAAGCGATGGACGGCCAGATCCTGGAGGAGGGCATCAGCGAGGCCGGCGCCATCGCCAGCTGGACGGCCGCGGCCACCAGCTACAGCGTGCACGGCGTGGCGATGCTGCCGTTCTACATCTACTACTCCATGTTCGGCTTCCAGCGCGTGGGCGATGCCATCTGGGCGGCAGCGGACCAGCGGGCCCGCGGCTTCCTGCTGGGCGCCACCTCCGGCCGGACCACGCTGGGCGGCGAGGGCCTGCAGCACCAGGACGGCAGCAGCCACCTGGTGGCGGCCACCATCCCCAACTGCAGGGCCTACGATCCGGCGTTCGCCGGCGAGATGGCGCTCATCGTCGACCGCGGCATGCGCGAGATGCTGCTGGAGCAGCGCGACGTCTTCTACTACGTCACGCTGATGAACGAGAACTATGCGCAGCCCGACCTGCCGCCCGAGGCCCACGACGGCGTGATCCGCGGCTGCTACCGCTTCGGGCGCTTCGGCGACCAGACCGCCCGCGAGCCGCTGACGCTGCTGGGGTCCGGCGCGATCCTCACCGAGGTGATCCGGGCGGCGCAGCAGCTGGCCGCAGAGGGCATCCCCACCGAGGTCTTCAGCGTCACCAGCTGGAGCGAGCTGGCGCGGGACGGCCTGGCCTGCGAACAGGCTGCGCTGGAAGGCGGCGAGGCCCGCACCCCGTACATCGCGCAGCTGCTGGCGGGCAGCCGCAGCCCGGTGGTGGCCGCCAGCGACTATGTCCGCGCGGTTCCCGAAAGCCTCCGCGCGCACCTGCCGCCGGGACGCCGCTACCTGACGCTGGGCACCGACGGCTTCGGCCGCAGCGACACGCGCGCGGCCCTGCGCGCCTTCTTCGGCGTGGATGCGGCCAGCATCGTGCGCGCCGCGCAGCACGCCCTGGCCGCGCGCCGCTGAGCCCGGCCTTAAGATGCGGGGCATGTCGCCCCAGTCCCGCTCCTGGGCGGAGCTCACCACCGCCGATTTCGCCAGCCTGGACCCCGTTGCCACGGTGGCGGTGCTGCCCGTCGGCGCCACCGAGCAGCATGGGCCGCACCTGCCGCTGGCCGTGGACCAGTGCCTGGTCGACGGCATCGTGCGGCGCGCGCTGCCGCTGCTGCCGCCCGAGGCGTCCGTGCTGGTGCTGCCCACGCAGCAGGTGGGCTACAGCCCCGAGCACGCAGCCTTCCCAGGCACATTGACCCTGCCGGTGGACACGGTGATCGCCACCTGGGTGGCGCTGGGCGAATGCGTGGCACGGGCGGGCGTGAAGAAGCTGCTGCTGTTCAACAGCCATGGCGGGCAAGCCAGCCTGCTGGACATCGTGGCCCGCGAGCTGCGCGTGCGCGCGAACCTGATCGTGTACGGCTGCAGCTGGTGGAACCTGCCCCTGGGCGACGACGTGATGGGCCTGTTCCCGCAAGAGGAGCACCGCTTCGGCGTGCATGCGGGCGACATCGAGACTTCGCTGATGCTCGCGCTGGCACCGCACACGGTGCGCATGGCGGCTGCCCGGGACTTCCCCTCCGCCTCGCGCGAGCGCGCCGCGCGCTACCCCGTGCTCGGCAACGGCCGCAGCGCCAAGCTCGGCTGGGCCATGCAGGACTACAACGCCGACGGCGCTGCCGGCCATGCCGCCGCGGCCACCGCGCAGAAAGGCGAGGCGGTGCTCGACGCCGCCGCCCGGCAGCTCGCCGTCCTGCTGCGCGAGATCGCGCAGCTGCCGCTGTCCACCATTGCTTCCTAGCCGCGCCGCCGGGAGGCGTCCTACGCCACCTTGCGAGCGTGACTACACGCAGGCGCCGCGCGCTCGCTAGATTGGTGGCGTGGGCCCCGCCCCTGCGCGGCCCGATGATCCCAAGGAGTGGACGATGGCCACGGTGGCAGATGTCATGACCCGCGGCGTGCGCACGATGGCCCCCGGTGACTCGGTGGTGGACGCGGCGCGCTGCATGGACGAACTGAACGTCGGCGTGATCCCGGTGTGCGACGGTGAGAAGCTGGTCGGCATGGTGACCGACCGCGACATCGTCGTGCGCGGGGTCGCGCAGGAAGGCGAGATCAGGAACATGAAGCTCGCGGACGTCATGAGCGCGAACGTGCGCTGCGCGCGCGAGGAGGACGACGTCGACCAGGTCCTCGGTGAAATGGCCGAAGCGCAGATCCGCCGCCTGCCGGTGGTGGACGGCAACCAGCGCCTGGTGGGCATCGTGACCCTGGGCGACATCGCGGCCAAGAACCCGGGCGACGAGGCCGACGTGGCCCTGTCGCTGGGCGACATCTCGTCGCCGGCGGAACCGGACCGGTCGGAAACCGGCAACGCATCCCCGTCCCGGTCCCCCTCGCAGGGACAGGGCGGCAAGCATTGAAGGAGCGGACATGCCCAAAGCCTGGAGCGCCAAGCGCGAACGCCAGTACGAGCACATCAAGGACGGCCTGAAGGAACGCGGCAAGAGCGGGAAGGTGGCCGAGGAGATCGCCGCGCGCACCGTGAACAAGGAGCGCGCGCAGCACGGCGAGGCGAAGAAGCCGAGCGCGCAGTCGCTGCGCGACATGCCGGCGTCCAAGCGTGGCGGGCAGCGTTCCCACCGCGGCGAGGGCGGCCGCACGCGCGACCAGCTCTATGAGGAAGCGAAGCGCAAGGGGATCTCCGGCCGTTCGACCATGTCGAAGGCCGAACTCGAACGCGCCGTCGGCCGCTGACCATCCCCCGGATGGACGAGTGGGGGGACTGCCACAGGCCTGCACGCAATCGTGCCGGCCGTGCGGTCGTTCACAGCGTTGTCATGGATTGCTGCCTAGACTGTGGGCAGGTGATCCCATGCGCTTCTCCTCCATCTTCCAGCTCCCCGCCGTTCCCGCGCAGCCCGCGCAGGTCGACGCGGGCAGCCGCGCCCTGCCGGCGCCGGAGCAGCCGCTGGTCGCCGCCCCCGGGCCCGAACTGCCCGACGACCTCGACGCCCGCGTCCGCCTGATCGGCGAGTGGCAGCTCGGCGAGGGCTGAGGCACCTTCCTTGCTAGCGGCTGCGGTGGAGACAAGCCACCGGAGCCCGCATGAGCACCACCAAGCCCCCGCTGCCCCCTTACACCCCCGAAACCGCCGTCCTCAAGGTCCGGCTGGCCGAAGACGCCTGGAACACCCGCGACCCCGACCGCGTGGTGCAGGTCTATACCGAGGACACCCGCTGGCGCAACCGCGCTGAATTCCCGGTGGGGCGCGATGAGGTGCGCGCCTTCCTGCAGCGCAAATGGGCCCGGGAGCTGGACTACCGCCTGATCAAGGAGCTGTGGGCGTGCGGCGGCGACCGGATCGGGGTGCGTTTCGCCTACGAGTGGCACGACGACTCCGGCCAGTGGTTCCGCAGCTACGGCAACGAGAACTGGGCCTTCGACGAAGCGGGCTTCATGCGCGAACGCTTCGCCAGCATCAACGACCTGCCGATCCGCCCGGAAGACCGCAAGTTCCACTGGCCGCTCGGGCGCCGGCCCGACGACCACCCGGGGCTGTCCGCACTGGGGCTGTAGCCATGCGCTCCCCGGCGCTGCCGCTGGCCTCGGACACGGTGCTGCCCGCCGGCGCCGCGCAGCCGTCCTGGCGGCACCAGCTCGGCCTGCTGCTGGAGTCCACGGGCGACGGGATCTTCGGCATCGACCTGGGCGGGCACTGCACCTTCATCAACCGCGCCGGTGCCGGGATGCTCGGTTACGCGCCCGAGGAGGTGCTGGGGCGCAACATGCACGACCTCACCCACCACTCGCACGCCGACGGGCGGCCCTATCCCGACACGGACTGCCCCATTTTCAATGCCTTCCGGCAGGGCCTGCCCTGCCGCATCGACGCCGAGGTGTTCTGGCGGCGTGACCGCTCGTCCTTCGCCGTGGAGTATTCGAGCCACCCGATCCTCGACGGCCGCGAGGTGCGCGGCGCCGTCATCACCTTCGTCGACATCACCGAGCGCAAGCGAGCGGCCGATGCGCTGCGGCAGGCAAAGGCGCAGCTGGAGCAGCGGGTGGCGGAGCGCACGCGGGAGCTGTCGGAGGCCCTGGCGCGCCAGCGCGAACTGGCAGCCTATTCGGAGCAGGTGCGCGAGGAGGAGCGCACGCGCATCGCACGCGAGGTGCACGACGAACTGGGCAGCCTGCTGGTCGCCCTGAAGATGGACGTGAACTGGCTGCACAAGCGCCTGGCCGACCCCGCCGGCGACGCGGACGCGGCCAGCGAGGCGCGCGAACGCATGCGCTGCAAGTGCGGCAACATGGGCCGGCTGATCGAGAGCGCGGTGGACAACGTCGGCCGCATCATCACCGACCTGCGTCCCAGCATCCTCGACCACCAGGGCCTGTGGGCGGCACTCGAATGGCAGGCGCACGAATTCGTCGCGTCGGCGGAACTCGAGCTGGAGTGGGACATGCAGCTGGCGGACGCGCCGCCGTTGCCGGAGAACGTCGCCATGGCGGTGTTCCGCATCTTCCAGGAGATGTTGAGCAACGTCGGCCGGCACGCGCAGGCCAGCCGCATCGCGGTGCGCATCGCCGGGGACCCGGACCGCCTGCGCCTCACCCTGGAGGACAACGGCGTCGGTGCGGACCGCGACGCCTTCGACGCGCCCACCGCGTACGGCGTGATGGGCATGCGCGAGCGGGCCCGGCAGTTCGGCGGCCACATCGCCATTGCCAGCGAGCGGGGGCGGGGCTCGGTGTTCACCCTCGTCCTGCCGCTGCATCATGGATAAGCGCATTCGCGTGCTCCTCGGTGACGACCACCGCATCGTGCGCGAGGGGCTGAAGATGGTGCTTGCGGACGCCCCCGACGTCGAGGTCTGCGCCGAGGCCGCCGATGGCGAAGAGGTGCTGCGCAAGGTCGCGGAGCTGCGGGGTCGCGAAGGGCTGGACGTGGTGCTGCTGGACATCGCCATGCCGGGACGCGACGGCCTGGAGGTGCTGCAGGCGCTGCGCCAGGCCTGGCCCGCGCTGCCGGTCCTGATGCTCTCCACCTATCCGGAGCGCCAGTACGCGGTGCGCTGCATCAAGCTGGGCGCCTCCGGTTACCTGAACAAGAGCGCGGATGCCGACGAGATGATCGCCGCCGTCCGCAAGGTGGCGGCGGGCGGGGTGTACGTCACGGCCGCGACCGCGGAGGCCCTCGCCACCGCGGTCGGGGCGGCGAGCACCCGATCGGGGCCCGAAGCGCTGTCGCACCGGGAATACCAGGTGTACCGGCTCCTCACTTCGGGGCACAGCGTGAGCGAAATTGGTGCGCAGCTGCAGCTGGCTCCCAACACGGTGAGCACCTACCGGGCGCGCGTGCTGGAGAAGACCGGCGCCAAGAACGACGTGGAGCTCGCGCTGTACGCCGAGCGGCACGGCCGCAAGCCGGGTTTGTAGGGCTGCCACTACATGGGCTCGTGCGGCCCACCGCGATTTGCGGGGCCCGGCGGCTCCCGGGGCCGGGCGGGCGCATCCCTTGCAACGAGGCAATGTCGCAACACAACGAGGTCCCGCCATGACAAGCCGCTACGACGCCTACGATGCCGACCGTCCCCTGATGCTGCGCTGCGCCTGCGGCCAGGACCATGCGCCGGGCGAACACGCCGAGGCCGCGGCCCGGACGCCGGAGGAGCTGTCCCAACGCTTCGTGGAAGCCAGCCTCGTGAAGGCGCTGTTCCCGGTGGACAGCGTGCGCCGCGGCTTCCTGAAGGCCGTTGGCGCGAACACCGCCCGCGCGGCCATCGCCTCGCTGCTACCGGTGGGCGCGCTGCAGGCCATGGCGCAGGAACGCGGTGCGCTGGAGAAGAAGGACCTGAAGATCGGCTTCATCGCCATCACCTGCGCCAGCCCGCTGATCATGGCCGACCCCCTGGGCTTCTACAAGAAGGAAGGCCTGAACGTCCAGTTGAACAAGACGGCGGGCTGGGCCCTGATCCGGGACAAGATGATCAACCGCGAGCACGACGCGTCGCACTTCCTGTCGCCGATGCCCCTGGCCATGAGCATGGGCCTGGGCTCGAACCAGTCGCCGATGCGCGTCGCCAGCATCCAGAACACCAACGGCCAGGCGATCACGCTGCACGTGAAGCACAAGGACAAGCGCGACCCGAAGCAGTGGAAGGGCTTCAAGTTCGCGGTGCCCTTCGAGTACAGCATGCACAACTTCCTGCTGCGGTACTACCTGGCCGAGCACGGCGTCAACCCGGACACGGACGTGCAGATCCGCGTGACGCCGCCGCCGGAAATGGTGGCGAACCTGCGCGCCGGCAACATCGACGGCTTCCTCGGCCCGGACCCGTTCAACCAGCGGGCGGTGTACGACGAGGTCGGCTTCATCCATATCCTGTCCAAGGAGATCTGGGACGGCCACCCCTGCTGCGCTTTCGGCGTCAGCGACGAGTTCATCCAGAAGAACCCGAACACCTTCGCGGCGCTCTACCGCGCCATCCTGACGGCCTCCTACATGGCCAGCATGCCGAAGGACCGCGAACTGATCGCCAAGATCATCGCGCCCCCGCAGTACCTGAACCAGCCCGAAACCGTGCTCACCCAGGTGCTCACCGGCAAGTTCGCCGACGGCCTGGGCAACATCAAGAACGTGCCGGACCGCGCCAACTTCGATCCGGTGCCTTGGCAGAGCATGGCCGTCTGGATGCTCACGCAGATGAAGCGCTGGGGTTACGTGAAGGGCGACGTGAACTACCGCCAGGTGGCCGAGCAGGTGTTCCTGCTCACGGACGCCAAGAAGTACATGTCGCAGGCGGGCTTCCGCCCGCCGGAAGGCGCTTACCGCAAGTTCAAGGTGATGGGCAAGGAGTTCGATCCCGCGAAGCCGGAGGAGTACGTGCGCAGCTTCGCCATCAGCAAGGCGCCGGCCGCATGAAACCGCTGGACCTGAAGGCGGCGCTGGTCTCGGTGCTGCTGCTGCTCGCGTTGCTGGCCGTCTGGCACGTGGCGACGCTGCCGGCGGGTGCTGCCAGCAGCACCGCCGGCCTGTCCGCCGAGCAGATCGAGTACCAGAAGATGATGGGCAAGGACCCGGGGGCGCAAAAGACCACCGGCTTCCCGACGCCGGGACAACTCGGCGGCGCCCTGGTCCGCCAGCTGTCCGACCCCTTCTACGACAACGGCCCCAACGACAAGGGCATCGCGATCCAGCTCGCCCACTCGCTCGGCCGGGTGGCGCTGGGGTTCCTCCTGGCCTGCCTGGTGGCGGTGCCACTGGGCTTCGTCATCGGGATGTCGCCGCTGCTGCACAAGGCCTTCGACCCCTTCATCCAGGTGCTCAAGCCGATCTCGCCGCTGGCCTGGATGCCGCTCGCGCTGTACACGATCAAGGATTCGAACGTCTCGGGCGTGTTCGTCATCTTCATCTGTTCGGTCTGGCCGATGCTGATCAACACCGCCTTCGGCGTCGCATCGGTGAAGCGCGAATGGCTGAACGTGGCGCGGACGCTGGAGGTGCGGCCCCTGCGCAAGGCCTTCCGCGTGATCCTGCCCGCGGCGGCGCCGACCATCCTGACCGGCATGCGCATCAGCATGGGCATCGCCTGGCTGGTGATCGTCGCGGCCGAGATGCTGGTGGGCGGCACCGGCATCGGCTACTTCGTCTGGAACGAGTGGAACAACCTGTCGCTCACCAACGTGATCTTCGCGATCCTGGTGATCGGCGTCGTCGGCATGCTGCTGGACCTGGCGTTCGCGCGGCTGCAAAGGCTGGTGACCTATGTGGAGTGAACGCGTGGCCCCCTTGCCCGTGAACGGCCCCGTCGAACCGGCGCCCGCCGCGGGGCTGGCGCGCGCCGACCAGCCGGCATTCCTGAAGGTCGAGGGACTGGCGCGCACCTTCGTGCCGGGCAAGCCGGTTTTCGCCGGCGTCGACTTCACGCTCGACCGCGGCGAGTTCGTCTGCATCATCGGCCACTCCGGGTGCGGCAAGACGACCGTCCTGAACGTGCTGGCCGGGCTGGACCATGCGAGTGCCGGCCACGTGTTGATGGACGGGCGCGAGGTCGCCGGTCCCGGCCTGGAGCGCGGCGTGGTGTTCCAGGGGCACGCACTCATGCCGTGGCTGACCGTCCGCCGCAACATCGCCTTCGCGGTCGAGTCGCGCTGGCCGGACTGGTCGCGCTCCGAGGTGAACCGGCAGGTGGAGCGTTTCGTCGGGATGGTCGGGCTGCTGCCCGCGATCGACAAGAAGCCTTCGGAGCTGTCGGGCGGCATGAAGCAGCGGGTCGGCATCGCCCGCGCGTTCGCCATCCAGCCCAAGATGCTGCTGCTCGACGAGCCCTTCGGTGCGCTGGACGCATTGACCCGCGGCACGATCCAGGACGAACTGCTGTCCATCGTGCGCGAGACGCAGCAGACCGTCTTCATGATCACGCACGACGTGGACGAGGCCATCCTGCTGGCCGACCGGATCCTGCTGATGTCCAACGGCCGCGAGACGCCGGCCGGCTATGCGCCCGGCGGCATCGCGGAGGTGGTGGGGAACACGCTGCCGCGCACGCGCACGCGTGCCGGCCTGCATCACCTTCCCGGCTACTACGAACTGCGCAACCACATCGTCGATTTCCTGGTGTCGCGCGCCCGCGCCGGCGCCGACCATTGAAACCACCGCAAGGAGAGCGCATGAACCGCAACGACGTCACCGAGAAGATCATCGCCGCCAAGGTGTCCAGGGGCATCTCCTGGGCCGAGGTGGCGCAGAAGCTCGGGCAATCGAAGGAATGGACGACCGCCCTGTGCCTGGGGCAGATGACCGCGAATGCGGAGCAGGCCAAGGCCTTGGGCGAGGTGTTCGGTCTCTCGGAGGAAGAGCAGAAGTGGCTGAAGGTCGTGCCGTACAAGGGATCGCTGCCGACCCCCGTCCCCACCGACCCGCTCATCTACCGCTGGTACGAGATCGTCAGCGTGTACGGCAGCACGATCAAGGAGCTCATCCACGAGGAGTTCGGCGACGGCATCATGAGCGCGATCGACTTCTCAATGGACATCACGCGCGAGGCGGACCCCAAGGGCGACCGCGTCAACGTCGTGCTCTCGGGCAAGTTCCTGCCGTACAAGACCTACTGAAGCGCCGCATGAAGAAGGGCCGCCCGAGGGCGGCCCGAATCAGCGGGCGCGGAGCCCGTGAATTGTTGGCACTCAGTTGCTGCTGTGCGAGCTGCCGCTGTTGCCGCTGTTGCCGTGCGAGCTGCCCGATTCCATTGCCTTGCGGCGGTTCGCGCTGCGCGCCATGCCGCCCTTGCGGCCGGCTTCACGCGCTTCTTCGGACGTGAACTCGTGGGCGGTGCCCTTCTCGTGGGCGGCCCGGCCGCCTTCGCTGGCAATCTCGCGCTGGCGCTGCGGGTCCATGGAAGCGAAGCCGCGGTTGGATTTGCCGCCCTGGTTGCCCTGATTGTTGGAAGCCATGGTGAGGATCTCCTTGCAAAACTGAAATGTTGGAACTGCATGTCCGGTCTCCGCCGGCCATGGTCCGATTGAGCTTGCAAGCGCGTTGCACGCTCGTCAGGCGTCAATGCAGGAGGGTGTAGGAGTGCCCCTACCTCGTCACACGAGGGCGTGAGGCAGCACGTCGCGCGCGAGCCGGCCGAAAAGCGCGCCGGCCTCCGGCGGCAGGCCTGTGGCCCGCAAAGGCTGAGCTTCGAGCGTGGCCAGCATCCGCGCGAACTGCGTGGCGGAGGGCGGGATGGGACCGAGGAACAGCACGTCGCCGCCGCGTGCGACGAGCAGCGTCGGGAAGGTCTCGATGTCGACGTCTCCCATCGCTTCGTCTTCGTCCTCCACGTCGACCCACGCGAACTTCATGTGGGGAAAAGCGCGGGCCTGCGCCGTGAACAGGGGCAGCCATTCTCGGCACACGCCGCACCACGCGGCGCACAGGCACGCGACCCACCAGGTGTCGTGATCGCGCGGCGCCGTGCTGTCCATGGCCGCAGTTTAGCGAGCCCGCGCCGCGGGTTCAGGTGAAGGTGACCCAGTCCCGGTACTGCGCCGCGTCGAGGTGCGGGATGCCGTTGAACGTCAGCAGCATGTGGCGCTTGGGCGTGAACGCGAATTCGGTGATCGCCGTGTTGCGGATGCGCAGGTTCAGCTCGATCGTGGTCTCCGGCGGCGTGCGCAGCACATGGCCGACGGCGGTGGAGATCGGCCCCCCGCTGGTGACCACCAGCACGTTCTGCCCGTAGTGGTTCGCGCGCACGTGGTCGAGGGCACCCGACACGCCGGCCACGAACTGTGCATACGTCGGCATGCCCCGCGGACTGGTGGCCCCCGCCATCCACTGCGCCATCGCATCGCGCAGCAGGCGGAAGTGGTGGCGATACAGCTCGGGCGAGGTGGGCTTCTCCAGCTTGTCCGGGTGGACGGTGGCGATCAACGCCTCGCTGTCGTACTCGTTCAGCCCTTCCCAGGCGAGGTGCTCGCCGGCCCGGTTCATGCCCTGGAGGATGCCCTCGAGCGTCTGCTTGTGGCGGCGCAGCGTGCCGGCGATCAGGCCATCGAAGTGCACGCCGCGCCCGGCGAAGTACTCGCCCAGGCGCACGCTCTGCCGGTGGCCGAGCTCGCTCAGCTGGTCGTAGTCGGCCGCGCCGAAGGACGCTTGCCCGTGCCGCACGAGATAGAGGGTGCCCATGCGAGGATTCTGTCAAACGGGAGGGCCGCGGTGCGTCCCTCCCGCGACTTCACTCCGCGGACGCGCCGGAAAGAACGGCGGAGAACACCGCGGTGTCGACGTTGCCGCCGGTGAGGGCAAAGCCGACGGCGCGGCCGCCATGGCGGGCGCGGTCGTGCATCGCCGCGGCGAGCCCGGCGGCACCGGCACCTTCGGCCACGTTGTGCGTGTCCGCGAAGAGGATGCGCATGGCTTCGGCGACCTGGGCGTCGGTGACGGCGACGATGTCCTCGGCCTCGCGCAGCACGATCTCCAGTGCCTCGGGATCGGCGACGCGGCAGGCCATGCCATCGGCGAGCGCGGTGGTGACCGGTGCCTCCACGACGCGCCCGGCGCGGAAGGAGTCGAGGAAGGTGGTCGCGTGCGCCGAGACCACGCCGACCAGCCGGCTGCGCCGGCCGCTCAGGGCGCGCGCGGCGGCCGCCGCGCAGAACCCCGAGCCTTGCCCGATCGGCACGTAGACCACCGCCGGCTCCTCGCCCGGGGCGAAGCTCTCGAAGAACTCCAGCCAGTAAGTCATGACGCCCGCCACCAGGTCGCGGTGGTACGACGGCACCATGTGCAGCCCGCCTTCGGCCGCGAGCGCCTGCGCATGCTCGCGCGCCGCCTGGAAGTCGTCGCCATGTTCCACCAGCGTCACGCCCAGGGCGCGCATCGCCGCGTTCTTCTCCAGGGAGTTGCCATGCGGCACGACGATGGTGGCGGCCAGACCCGTGCGTCGCGCGCCCCAGCCGACCGACTGGCCGTGGTTGCCGCGGGTGGCGGCGGCGACGCCCCGCACGTGCGGCTCCCGGCGGGCCAGTGCCTGGAAATAGGTGATGCCGCCGCGCACCTTGAAGGCCCCGGCGGGCGTGTGGTTCTCGTGCTTGACCCACACCGGGAAGCCGAGGCGCTGGCGCAGCAGGGGCCAGGCGAACTGGGGCGTCGCCGGGACGAAGGCGCGCACCGCCGCCATCGCCTGTTCCGCTTCTTCTCGCGTGAAAT
Organism: Ramlibacter pallidus; assembly: GCF_015070875.1. Classification (GTDB taxonomy): domain Bacteria; phylum Pseudomonadota; class Gammaproteobacteria; order Burkholderiales; family Burkholderiaceae_C; genus Ramlibacter; species Ramlibacter pallidus. The sequence goes on along the minus strand of NZ_JADDIV010000002.1, from coordinate 87,727 downwards.
TCATTTCTGCTCCGGCAGGGCCATGCGCACGGCCAGGGCGGCCAGCACGGTGCCCATCAGATAGCGCTGGGCCTTGAGCCATCCACGGCTGCGGGCGAGGAAGGCGGCGATGCGGGCGGCACCCAGCACCAGCAGGGTGTTGACCGTGCCGCTCACGACGATCTGGACCGCGCCCAGCTGCAGGCTTTGCAGCAGCACGCTCCCGCGTTCCGGATGCAGGAACTGGGGGAAGAAGGAGATGTAGAAGATCGCCACCTTCGGGTTGAGCAGGTTGGTGAGCAGGCCCATGCGGAACAGCCGCCCCGGCGCGTCCACCGGCAGCTGGCGTGCCTGGAAGGGCGTGCTGCCGCCGGGGCGCAGCGCGTCCCAGGCCAGCCACAGGAGGTAGGCGGCGCCCGCGATGCGCAGTGCGTCGAAGGCCACGGGCACGGCAGCAAGGAGCGCGCTGAGGCCGAGCGTGGCCGCGACCAGGTGGGCGACGAAGCCGACCAGCACCCCTGCGAGCGAGATGAGGCCGGCGGCGCGCCCCTGCGACAAAGCGCGCGAGACGCAATAGATCATGTTGGGCCCGGGCGTGAGCACCAGCACGAGAGCGGTCAGCGCGAACAGGGCGGTTTCTGCGAACGTCAGCATCAGGGGGCTCCGGATTCCAGCCGCACGCGGCCGCGCGGCGTGTCGAGGATGGCGCACAGGCCGGCGGCGCCCTGCTTGAGGCCGACGCCTTGCAGGTCCACCGCCTCGAAAGCCTGGCGAAGGCGGTCGGCCTCGGGATGGCTGGCGATCAGGCCCTGCAGGGTCACGCCGGATTCGGGCAGGGTGGCGGCCGGATGCGCCTGGCCCCACTCGATCAGCGTGGGCAAGGCGCCGGCGAAGAGGCGCTGGCCGTCCTCGCGGATCGTGATCTGCCACTGCAGCAGGCCGCGCGGGGTCTCGCGCGACGCCTCCACGACGTCGCCGCGGCGGATGCCGAGCGCCTCCCATGCCGCAACGGCCGCGCGCACGTCCGGTACGTTGGCCACGAAGTGCACGAGCCGGGGACCCTTGTGGCGCAGGGTGTCGCGCATCGCCTCATCGTCCAGGTCGAACCAGCGCTTTCCCTGCTTCGGGCTGCGGCCCGGCTGCGGCGCGATGATTTCGAAGTAGGCCCGCGGGTAGTCGACCGTCGCGACGCGCAGCAGGCGATTGTGCGTGCCCATGAAAGGGTGTTCTCCGCCGGGGCCCGGCGGCACGCCGAGGGTGGCCTCGCACCAGGCCGCCCCTTCGTCGAGGCTGGCCGCTGCCACCACCAGGTGATCGATGCGAGCGCTCATGTCACAACCTCACTTGTCCCTCGATGCAGGTGACGGACGCGCCGCCGATCCAGGTCTCGCCCTGCGCGTCCCGCTGCACGTGGACGCGGCCGGCACGACCCAGCGCCGTGCCCTGCGCGGCCACATAGGCCGAGGGCGCCTGGCCGGATCCGATCAGCCATTGGGCGAGCGCCGCGTTCAGGCTGCCCGTGACGGGATCTTCCGTCATGCCGTTGTTGCCGGGGAAGAAGGCGCGCACTTCGAAGGCGCAATCGTCGCCCTGCGGCCGCGAGCCGACGACGCCGACCTTGCCGCGCGGGCCGACCACGCCGACATCGAGGCCGGCCAGGATGGAGGCGTCCGGCTTCAGGGCGAGGACTTGCTCGGCCGAGCGCAGCATCACGCCGCGCCAGTTCGGGCCGTTGTCGCACCAGGCGTGGTCGACGATGTCGCCATGGGGGATGCCCAGCCCGCGGGCGATCAGGGCCACGTCCTCCTCGGGCAGCGCGCCGCCCTTGCGCAGCGGCGGGGCGGCGAAGGCCAGGCGTTCGCCGTCGCGGCGAATCCGGATCAGGCCCACGCCGCATTCCTGGACCACGTCTTCGCCGCCCGGCTTGCCGCCGGCCTGCAGCCACGCATGGCAGCTGCCCAGCGTGGGATGGCCCGCGAACGGCAGCTCGCGGCCCGGGCAGAAGATGCGCAGGCGGTAGTCGGCGCCGGCTTGCGTCGGCGGCAGCACGAAGGTGGCTTCGGAGAGGTTGGTCCAGTTGGTGAAGTCCTGCATCTCCTCGGTGGAGAGGCCGTCGCCATCGAGGACCACGGCCACGGGATTGCCGCGGTAGGGAACGGACGTGAAGACGTCGACTTGCTGGAAAGGACGCAGGCGCATGGTCAGCTCAGGGAAAGGTCGAGGACGCCGCGGGCGGCGGGAAGGTGGCGGACGCCGTCGTACCAGCGCCGCAGGTGCGGGTGCGGCGGGTGTTCGAGCGGCAGGCCCCACCAGCGGTGCATCTCGCAGGCGATCGGGATGTCCGCCATCGTGAGCGTGTCGCCCGCCAGGAAGGGGCGCTGCGCCAGGTGCGCGTCGAGCATCGCCAGCAGCGGCTCGGTCGCGGCGACCGAGGCGGCAATGGCCTCCGCGCTGCGACGCTCGGCCGGCGTGCGGATGCACTGGATGAAGGCCTCGCGGCCGGCGTTGTTCAGCGTCGTCTGCTGCCAGTCCATCCAGCGCTCCGCGTCGAAGCGCGGGCGCAGCTCGCGCGGATAGAGGGTGCCATCCCCGTGCTTCGCCGCGAGGTAGCGCACGATGACGTTCGACTCCCAGAGGGCGAAGTCGCCGTCTTCCAGCAGCGGCACGAGCGCGTTCGGGTTGCGCGACCGGTAGGCCTCGGTCTGCACGATGCCGAAGCCAGCGCCGGCGTCGATGCGCTCGAAGGACAGGTCCAGCAGCTGCGCGGCAAGGACGACCTTGCGCACGTTGATGGAGGACAGGCGGCCCCAGATCGTCACGGCCGGTGCCCCAGCTGCTCGCGGATGACGCCAGCGAGCGTTGCGATGCCGAAAGCGATCTGCTCCTGGCTGGCGGTCACGAACGACAGCCGCAGCGCGCGCGTGTCGGCCGGTCCGGCAAAGAAGGGCGCGCCGGGCACGAACGCCACGCCGCGTTCGACGGCGCGCGGCAGCAGGTCCACCGCATCCAGGCCTTCGGGCAAGCGCGCCCACAGGAACATGCCGCCGTCCGGCGCGTTCCAGCGCACGTCCAGGCCCTGCATCTCGCGCGTGAGCGCCGCCAGCATGGCGTCGCGCTGCGCCTTGTAGAGCGCGCGGATGGTGGGCACATGGCGATCGAGGAAGCCGTCGCGCATCACGTCCACGACCATGCGCTGGTTGAAGCTGGGGCTGTGCAGGTCCGCTGCCTGCTTGGCCTGCAAGAGCTTGGGCGCGATGGCCGGCGGCGCCACGAGAAAGCCCAGGCGCAGGCCGGGCGCGAGCACCTTGGAGAAGGATCCGAGATAGATGCTGCCTTCGGGGTTGCGCGCGGTCAGCGGCAGCGGCGGTGGCGCGTCGAACCACAGCTCGCCGTAGGGGTTGTCCTCCACGATCGGCAGCGACAGCTCGCGCGCGGCCTGCACCAGCGCCTGCCGCCGGGCCTCGCTCATGGTGCGGCCGGTGGGGTTCTGGAAGTTCGGCAGCACATAGAGGAAGCGGGCGCCCGCGCGCTGTGCGGCCAGTTCGGCCACGTCGATGCCTTCCGCATCGGCGCCGATGCCCACGAACTCGGGTTCCATCGGTGCGAAGGCCTGCAGCGCGCCGAGGTAGGTGGGCGTCTCGACCAGCACCTTGCTGCCGCTGTCGACCAGCACCTTCGCCACCAGGTCCAGGCCCTGCTGCGAGCCGGTGGTGATCAGCACCTGCGCGGGATCGACGTCCCAGGGCAGCATGCGCGCGACCTGCTCGCGCAACGGGGCAAAGCCTTCGCTCGCGGCGTATTGCAGGGCCGCTTCGCCATCTTCGCGCAGGACATTGGCACAAGCGTCGGCGAAGGCCGCCACCGGGAAGGTCCGTGCGGACGGGAGGCCACCGGCGAAGCTGATGATGCCCGGACGGTCGGTGACCTTGAGGATCTCGCGCAGCACCGACGGGTTCATGCGCTCGGCGCGGCGCGCCAGGGTCCAGGAGGTCGTCTGCAGGTCGTTCAGTTTCATCGTGGCTCCACGGCTGGGGAAAGGACGGGTGCGGTGGCCGGCGCGGTGCGCACCGGCATCTTCTTGCCGACGAACACGGTGGCGATGACGGCCACCGCGAAGGCGAGGGTGAGGGCGTCCAGTCGCTCCCCGAGGAGGGGCACGGCGAACAGCATGCTCAGGAAGGGCTGCACCAGTTGCACCTGGCTGACGCGCACCGTGCCGCCGAGGGCCAGGCCGCGGTACCAGGCGAAGAACCCGATCCACATGGAGAAGACCGCCACGTACGCGAAGCCGGCCCAGGCGCTTGCAGGCAGCGCCGTCCCCGGCGCGGTCCACCAGGCGAGCGGCAAGGTCAGCGGCAGCGCGATCACCAGCGCCCAGCAGATCACGTGCTCGGCACGCATGCGCTGCGACAGGCGGGCGCCCCAGGCATATCCCAGCGCGGCGCAGGCCATGGCGGCAAGCAGCAGGGCGTCGGCGACGTGCAGGCGCAGGCCGGCGCCCGAGCGGAGCAAGGCGTAGGCGACCACCAGCACGCTGCCGAGCGCCGCACAGATCCAGAACCCTCGCGAGGGCCGCTGGCGGTGCAGCAGCGCACCCACCAGCGCCGTGGCCAGCGGCAGCACGCCGACGATCACGCTGGCGTGCACCGCTTCGACGTGCCGCATGGCAACCGACGTGAACAGCGGGAAACCGAACACCACCCCGGCCGAGGTGATGGCGAGCGGCAGCCAGTCCTGGCGCCGCGGCCACGGTGCGCGCGTCGCGAGCAGGAACAGGATCGACAGCCCGGCGGCCACGACGGCCCGGCCGAGGGCGACGAACACGCCGGACATGAGCGGCGCGTCCGGCGTGCCCACCGCCAGGCGCGTCATCGGCAGCGTGAGCGCGAAGATGGCGACGCCCACGAAACCGAGCCACAGCCCCTTGCGTTCGGCCTTCATACGCCCACCATCCACACGGCCGTGCCGACCAGCACCAGCGCGAGCAGCCGGTTGAACCAGAGCAGGCGCCGCCCTTGCGCCAGCCAGCCGCGCAGCATCGAGCCGATCAGCGCATAGGCGAAGTTGCTGGTGAAGGCGAAGGCGAACATCAGGGCGCACACGATCGCCAGGCGCTCGCCCGGGTTGCTGGCCGGCTGGCCGACCGCGTTGACCACCCAGCCGGCACTGAGAGTCAGCGCGAGCATCCAGGCCTTGATGTTCACGAACTGCAGGCCCACGCCCTGCCAGAACGTCACCCGCAGCCGGCGCTCGTCGACCTGGGCGAGCTGCCCGGCGCGCGCCAGTTTCCACGCGAGCCAAAGCATGTAGCCCACGCCGGCCACCTTCACGCCCCAGCGCAGCGCCGGCACCCCGAGGATCAGCGCGCCCAGGCCGAGGCCGCACGCGACCATCATCACCGTCCACCCCATCGGCACGGCCAGGCAGAAGCGCAGCGCGCGGCGCAGGCCGCCGTTCGCCGCCAGCGCGGTGGAGAGCGTGGTGTTCGGCCCGGGCGAGAAGCTCATGGCGGTGCAGAACAGCAGCAGGGCGGTGAGTTCGGCGGGGCTCATGGAGGGCTGGGTTGCAGCGGCATGCAGTCCAATGTAATCTTGCGCATCAATACACCACCAGTACAGATTGCCAGTTCACCGGGTGATCTGTACTGGCCGAAATGTCAATACACGGACGTCCGCCATGCTGATGAAGGCCTCTTCGCAGTCGCTCACCGAACAACTCGCGGGACGCTTCTCCGAACGCATCCGCAACCGGCTGTTGGCACCGGGCGCGCGGCTGCCTTCCGTGCGGCAATGCGCGGAGCAGCATGGCGTGAGCCCGACGACGGTGGTCGCGGCGTACGACCAGCTGCTGGCGCAGGGATTGGTGGAGGCGCGGAAGAACCGCGGCTTCTTCGTGCGCGAAGCGGGTGTGGCGCGCGGCGAGGAGCCGCCGCAGTCCGAGGCGCCCACGGGCTGGAGCGCGGGCCACTGGATGGTGGCGCGGCGGGGCCCCGCTCCGGTGAACGCCACCTCGCTGATCCGCGGCATGTTCCACAAGATCAGCAACAAGCCGCAGCCTGGCATGGGCGTGTTCCCTCCGGACTGGCTGGAGTCCACCTTCATGCCGGCCGCCGTTCGCAAGGTGACCAGCACGCGGGCGCTGCACGACTTCTCGCTGCAGTACGGCGAGCCGCTGGGCGACAGCGGCCTGCGTCGCGCGCTGTCGCACAAGCTGGCGGCGCTCGACGTCCAGGCCGCGCCGGACCAGATCATCACCTCGGTGGGCGCAACCCATGCGCTCGACATCGTGAGCCGCACGCTGCTGCGTCCGGGCGATCCGGTGATGGTGGAAGAGCCGGGCTGGGCGGTGGAGTTCGCGCGGCTGAATGCCCTGGGCATGCACCTGCTGCCGGTGCCGCGGCGCGCCGACGGCCCGGACTTGGAGGTGATGGCGCGTTACTGCGCGGTGCACAAGCCCAAGCTGTACGTCAGCGTGAGCGTGTTCCACAACCCGACCAGCTACTGCCTCTCGCCGGGCAGCGCGCACCGGCTGCTGCAGCTGGCGAACCAGCATGACTTCCACATCGTCGAGGACGACACCTACAGCCACATCGCGCCGCCGCATGCCACGCGGCTCACGGCGCTGGACGGCCTGCAGCGCACCATCTATGTCGGCGGCTTCGCGAAGATCCTGGCGCCGAACTGGCGCATCGGCTTCCTCGCGGCGCCCGCGCGCCTGGTCGAGGACCTGCTGGACACCAAGCTGCTCGGCACGCTCACCACACCGGCGCTGCTGGAAAAGGCCTTGGCGATCTGCATCGAACAGGGACAGTTGCGCCGCCACTGCGAACGGATCCGCACGCGCCTCGACGCCGCCCGCAGCCGCAGCGTGAAGCTGGCGCTGAACGCCGGGTGCCGGTTCGCGGCCGAACCGGCCGGCCTGTTCGGCTGGGTCGACACGGGCGTGGACACCGACGCACTGGCCCAGCGCATGCTGGACGAGGGCTACCTGCTCGCCCCCGGTGCGCTGTTCCATGCGGAGCGCACGCCGAGCACGCTGATGCGCATCAACTTCGCCACCACGCAGGACGCGGCGTTTTGGAAGAAGTACGCGGAGCTGGTGAAGAAGGTCTGACGCCGGCTACAGCATTTCGTCGGGCGCGAACGGCCCGATCACTCGCACCAGCAACTTGAGCTTAGTGCTTGCGCCAGGCTCGCCGTCCTCATCGCCGAAGCCCGCGCCGCGCGGCGCCCTCCAGAAGAGCTTGCCGTCCTTCTGTTCGAGGCGGTAGGCGGCGGAGGAGAGGGTCGCCTCGATCTGGCGCGTGGCCTCCAGCGCCAGCGGGGCGCTGCGGATCAGGAGCGCGACCTCGCTGTTCTGGATCTGCGAGCGCAGGTCGAGGTTCATGGACCCGATCACCGAAAGGCGCTGGTCGATGATGACGGCCTTGGAGTGCAGGCTGGCGCGCGAGCCCGCCAGGTCGCCCTTCGAACCGCCGGGACCGCTGCCCAGCAAGCCACCGCCGCTGCTGCGTGACCGCCCTCCGCTGGAGCCCAGGAGTTCGGCCGCCGTTTCGGGATCGGAGCGCATCTCGTGCATTTCGATCCCCAGGTCCAGCAGGCGTTGGCGGTAGCGGGCATAGCCGGCGTGGGCCGCGGGGGCATCGTTGGAGGCCAGCGAGTTGGTGAGCACGCGCACGCGCACGCCGCGTTGGCGCAGCTGCTCGTAGACAGCCATCATGCGCGGGCCCGGCACGAAGTACGGCGAAATGATCAGGACTTCGCGCTGCGCCTGCAGCATCAGGTTCATCAGGCCGTCGATGACGGTTTCGCCCGCGTCGACTTCATCGTCGCCCGGACCGACCTTGCCCGGCTCGTCCACGAGCAGGGTCGACGGCGCCCAGTACAGCTTCACGGCGCGCAGATCCATGGCCGGACGCTCGGCCTGCTGTGCCTCGCCGGTCGTGACGGAGGGCAGCACGGTGGGGGAAACGGAGATCGGGAGCACGGGTCGCGCCTGCGCGGCGGGCAGCGGCACTGCCGCGCCCGGTGCCTGTGCCGGCGGCTTCGGTTTGCTGAGCGCGTCGAGTTCCTCGCGATCGAGCAGCGTTTGCACGGGGTAGGCGAGCTTGTCGTTCCAGAAGCGGTCGAAGCTGCGCGACATGTCGCGCACGATGCGTCCCGCCGCCAGGACGTCGAGGTCGACGAAGTTCTGTTTCTCCCCGCTGCCGAAGTAGCGGTCGCCCAGATTGCGGCCGCCCGTGATGCCCCAGGCGTTGTCGGCGATGAACAGCTTGTTGTGCATGCGCTTCTGCATGCGGTTGACGTCGTGCAGCGAGGTCATCACCCGGGCCAGCACGCTGTTGCGCGGACCGGGCAGCGGGTTGAACAGGCGCACCTCGATGTTGGGCTCGAACGCCAGGCGCAGCACCTGTGCGTCTTCGCCGACCGAATTGAAGTCGTCCAGCAGGATGCGCACGCGCACGCCGCGGCGGGCGGCCTCGCGGATCTTCCCGAGCAGCACCTCGGTGCTTGCGTCCGCGTGAATTGCGTAGTACTGCAGGTCGAGGCTGCGCCGGGCACCGTCCACGAGCGCAATGCGGCTGGTCAGGGCGATCTCGACGCTGTCGAGGAGTGCGAAGGCCGAGTCGCTGCGCGTGCCCGCCTGCGCACGGCGTTGCTCCACCAGTTGCCCCAGCGGGGTCTGGTCCGGCTGCGCGAAGGCCGTGGACGGCGTGCGGTTCTCGTTGGCCGGAAGGCTGGCGCAGCCGCCGGCGCAGGCCAGCATCCACGCGACGAGCAGCCACCGTGCCGCGCTGGTCCATGGCGACAGGGAGCGGGGAAGGGCGGTGGCAAGGCAGGGCTGCATCGTGCAGCGACTGTAGCGGCGGGCCCCGCGCGATGGGTCCCGCGCAAGGTCAGCAATGGCCGCCAACGGGTGCCGGTGGCCGCCTACAGCTGGCCTAGGGTCTCCCAGCGCTCCAGCGCGTTCATGAGTTCGTCCTCGATCTCACCGCTGCGCGTGGCGAGTTGCGCGGCCCGCGCCGGGTCGTCGCGATAGACGGTGCCGGCTGCAAGCTCCGCCTGGATGGCCTTCTGCTCCTGCTCGAGGCCTTCGATCCGTGCCGGCAAGGCCTCGAGTTCTCGCTGTTCCTTGAAACTGAGCTTGCGCCGTGCGGGGGCGGGAGGGACAGCGGCCGCAGTGGGTGCGGCAATCGCTTCCTCCCGCGCCTTGGGGGCCAGCGCAACCGGGGCGGTCAGGGCCTTGGCCCGCCGGGACTGCGTGAGCCAGTCCTCCACGCCGCCTTCGTACTCCCGCCAGAGCCCGTCGCCTTCGAAGGCGATCGTGCTGGTCACGACGTTGTCCAGGAAGGTGCGGTCGTGGCTGACGAGGAACACGGTGCCCTCGTAGTCCTGCAGCAGTTCCTCCAGCAGTTCCAGCGTGTCGATGTCGAGGTCGTTGGTGGGTTCGTCGAGGACCAGCACGTTGGCGGGGCGCGCGAACAGGCGGGCGAGCAGGAGCCGGTTGCGCTCGCCGCCGGAGAGGGAGCGCACCGGCGAACCGGAGCGCGCGGGAGAGAACAGGAAGTCGCCGAGGTAGCTCTTGACGTGCTTGCGCTGGCGGCCGATCTCGATCCACTCGCTGCCGGGGCTGATGAAGTCCTCCAGCGTGGCGTCCGGGTCGAGCGCCGTGCGCATCTGGTCGAAGTAGGCGACCTGCAGGTTGCTGCCGAGGCGCACGCGCCCGCTGTCCGGCGCCAGTTCGCCCAGGATCATCTTCAGCAGCGTCGTCTTGCCGGCGCCGTTGGGGCCGATGAGGCCCACCTTGTCGCCGCGCAGGATGGTGGCGGTGAAGTCCCGGACCACCTGCTTGTCGCCGTACGACTTGGAGACTTTCGTGAGCTCCGCCACGATCTTGCCCGTCGGCTGGCCGGTGGCCACGTCCATGCTGACGCGGCCGAGCACGTCCCGGCGGGCCGCGCGGCGTGCGCGCAGTTGTTCGAGGCGCGTGATCCGCCCCTGCGCACGGGTGCGCCGCGCCTCCACGCCCTTGCGCACCCACACCTCTTCCTGCGCCAGCAGCTTGTCCGCCTTGGCCGCGATCACGGCCTCCTGCGCCAGTTGTTCCTGCTTGAGGGTCTGGTATTGCGTGAAGTTGCCCGGATAGGAGAGCAGCCGGCCCCGATCGAGTTCCACGATGCGTGTGGCCACGCGGTCGAGGAAGGTGCGGTCGTGGGTGATCAGCACCACGCTGCCACGGAAGTCGAGCAGCAGGTTTTCCAGCCATTCGATGGAGTCGAGGTCCAGGTGGTTGGTCGGTTCGTCGAGCAACAGGACGTCCGGCCGGCGCACGAGCGCCTGCGCCAGGGCGACGCGCTTGCGGTTGCCGCCGGACAGGGCGCCGATCCGCGCCTCCGGATCCAGGTGGAGACGATGCAGCGTCTCATCGACACGCTGGCGCCAGTTCCAGCCGTCCTGTGCCTCGATGCGGCCCTGGAGGGTGTCGAGATCGCCCTGGCCGTGCGTGTAGGCCTCGATCCAGGCAACCACGTCGGCGAGCCCGGCCTGCACCGCATCGAAGACCGTTGCATCGTCCGCCAGCTGGGGCTCCTGGGCGACGAAGGCGACGTGCAGGCCCTGCTGCCGCTGGATTTCGCCGTCGTCGGGCCGCTCGAAGCCGGCCAGGATGCGCAGCAAGGAGGATTTGCCGGCGCCGTTGCGCCCGATGAGCCCGACGCGTTCGCCGCTCTCGAGAGAGAAGTCGGCGTGGTCCAGCAAAGCCACGTGCCCGAAGGCGAGCTGGGCATCGGCGAGCGTGATGAGGGCCATGTCGTCAGTCAGAAAAGCGATCGAGCGTAGCACCGGCGCCGCACATCCCGCTTCCGCGGTGTCTTGTCGCAGGGTGCTTGGCTATAGTGGGTGGGACACGAACGGGGAGGAGGGGTTCCGTGGACCTGAACATCAACGGCGCGCGCGTGCAGGTGGATGCCGACCCGGCGATGCCATTGCTCTGGGTGTTGCGGGACCTTCTGGAGCTGACCGGCACCAAGTTCGGTTGCGGGGTCGCCGCGTGCGGAGCTTGCACCGTGCGCGTGGACGGACAGGCGGTGCGTTCCTGCGTGACGCCGGCCGCCAGCGTGGCCGGCAGGAACGTGCAGACCATCGAGGGCTTGGGGACGCCGGGCAAGCCGCATCCGCTCCAGGCTGCGTGGATCGCCGAACAGGTGCCGCAGTGCGGCTATTGCCAGAGCGGGATGCTGATGGCTGCGGCCGCCCTGCTGGAACGGAAGCCCAAGCCGACCGATGCGGACATCGACGCGGCCATGACGAACATCTGCCGTTGCGGCACGTATCAACGGGTCCGCGCGGCCATCAAGCGCGCTGCCGGGGCCAAGGCGTGAGACGCCGGGGGTTGTTGCTCGGCGCGACGGCGGGCACGGGCGCCCTCCTGATCGGGTGGACGGCCCTGCCGCAGCGCTCGCGCGTCGGCCTGGCGAGCCTGATGAAGCCCGGCGAGCGCGACATCGCGCTGAACGGCTGGATCAAGATCCTTCCGGACGGAAGCGTGGTGCTTGCGATGCCGCGCAGCGAGATGGGGCAGGGGGTGCACACGGCGTTGCCGCAGCTTGCGGCAGAAGAACTGGACGTCCCGCTGACTGCGGTGCGGATCGAACAGGCGGGCTGGGACGCCGTCTACGGCAACGTTGCCATGCTGGTGAGCGGCTTGCCCTTCCATCCCCGGGAGGAGGAGCGCGAGGATGGCTTCGGCCGCGCCAAGGCGGGACGCTGGGTCGTATCCAAGGTCGCGCGCGAGCTGGGCATCAACGCCACCGGAGGATCCTCCAGCATCGCGGACGCATGGGACGTGGTGCGCGTAGCCGCGGCCACCGCGCGCGCCTCACTGGTCGGGGCTGCGTCGCTGCAATGGAGGTTGCCGGTCGAGGAATTGCGCACAACGGAGGGCGTGGTGTCGCACCCGTCCGGCCGTTCGGCCACCTACGGGGAACTGGCGAAGGCCGCATCGGCCACGCCGCCCGGCACCGTGCAGCTGAAGGAGCGCAAGGACTGGCGCGTGATCGGACGTCCTGCACCTCGCCTGGACGTGCCGCAGAAGGTGGACGGCAGCGCGCGGTTCGGCATCGACGTGCGATTGCCGGGCCTGCGCTACGCCGTGTTGCGGATGGCGCCGGCACTGGGCGGGGCGCCGGGCCGCATCGACGCCACGGCAGCCATGGCGATGCCCGGGGTCGAGCGGCTCGTGCAGCTGCCGGCCTACGCAGGGTCCACCGCCGGGTTCGCCGTCGTGGCCCGGAGTTACTGGCAGGCTCTCCAGGCAGTCCAGGCCGTTCGCGTGGACTGGAGCCGTCCAGCCGGTGCGCCAATGGATTCGCAGGAAATCCTGCGCCACCTGGAAGCGGCCGTGCGCTCGGAAGAGGGTTACACGTTCCACCGTGAAGGCGATCCCGAGCAGGTTGCCGGCGGGGGGCGGACGATCGAGGCTTGGTACTCGGCGCCCTACCTGGCGCATGCGACGCTCGAGCCCATGAACGCCACCGCCCGGGTCCGTGACGGCAGGGTGGAGGTGTGGGCCCCGACGCAGGTGCCGCAGATGTGCCGCAATGTCGCAGCACGCGTGGCGGGCGTACCCGTTGACCACGTGGAGGTCCATGTCACCCTGCTCGGCGGCGGTTTCGGCCGGCGGCTCGAAGTGGACTATGTAGCGCAGGCAGTCCGCGTCGCCATGGACATGGGCGGCGTTCCCGTGCAGCTGATCTGGCCACGAGAGGAGGACGCCACGCATGACTTCTATCGCCCTGCGCAAGTCGCACGCCTGCGGGCGGTGGTTGGCCAGGGTGGGGAGGCGGCGGCGTTGCACATCAAGTCGGCAGGGGATGCGATCTCTCCCCGCTGGATGGAGCGGGGGCTCTCGCTTTCCGGGCCCGTCGATCTGCCGGACAAGACCGCGTCGGAGGGGCTCTTCGACCAGCCCTATGGCTTCGAGCACCAGCGCATCGAGCACGTGTTCATGCGCAGCGGGGTACCGGTCGGCTTCTGGCGCTCGGTCGGCCATTCGCACAACGCGTTCTTCATGGAGTGCTTCATCGATGAACTGGCGGCGGACCTGCGGCAGGACCCCGTGGCCTTCCGGCGCACGCTGCTGCGCAGATCGCGCCGCCACCGTGCAGTTCTGGACACCGTCGTGGAACGTTCCGGTTGGGGCGTGCGTCCGCTTCCGCCGGGGAGAGCCCGAGGCCTGGCCCTGCACGAATCGTTCGGCTCCGTGGTCGCGCAGGTGGCCGAGGTGTCGCTGGAAGGCGGCCGACCGCGCGTGCATCAGGTGGTGTGCGCGATCGACTGCGGCACCGTTATCAATCCGGAGATCGTGGCGCAGCAGATGGAAGGCTCCGTCGTCTATGCACTGGCGGCTGCGCTGCACGGGAGGACGGACATCAGGGGCAGCGTAGTGCAGCAGCGGAACTTTCCCGATCAGGCCGTGCTCACACTGGCCGCCGCGCCGCATGTGGAGACGTGGATCGTGCCGAGCGAACGGCCACCGAGCGGGGTTGGCGAACCCGGCGTACCGCCCCTTGCTCCCGCCGTGGCCAATGCGCTCTTTGCCTTGACGGGCGTCCGGCAAAGGTCGTTACCTTTCGCCAGCTAGCGTAGGGGTTTTCCCCGTGCTATAGTCGAGGGCTTCGCTGATGACGGGCCGCGCAAGCGGGACCGGCAGAGGCGAAGTAAAGGCGAAGGCCTGGTTCGACGGACGATGAAAAGTCGGTATAGAATCTAGGGCTTCGCTGGTGACGGCGGCGAGATGCGGCGAAAGCGCGGATCGCAACCGGAGCAGCAAAAACAGCTGGACAGGGCTTCAAAAATTCTGTCATAATCGAGGGCTTCGCTGATCGCAGCGGGGTTGGCAAGACAAGAGGGTGAAAGCCTGAAGATCTTGCGGTGATCGTTAACAACATACAGCCGATAAGCGTGGGCGTTTGATGGCGAACTGCCAAGTTCTTCGGAACAAATCAAACGCTCATATGAAGAAAAGAAGTGAAGTTCACTTCGATTCCTATTGAGCAAATTTTCAAGATCGAACTATAGAGTTTGATCCTGGCTCAGATTGAACGCTGGCGGAATGCTTTACACATGCAAGTCGAACGGCAGCACGGGGGCAACCCTGGTGGCGAGTGGCGAACGGGTGAGTAATACATCGGAACGTGCCCAGTCGTGGGGGATAACTACGCGAAAGCGTAGCTAATACCGCATACGAACTCTGGTTGAAAGCGGGGGATCGCAAGACCTCGCGCGATTGGAGCGGCCGATGGCAGATTAGGTAGTTGGTGGGGTAAAGGCCTACCAAGCCGACGATCTGTAGCTGGTCTGAGAGGACGACCAGCCACACTGGGACTGAGACACGGCCCAGACTCCTACGGGAGGCAGCAGTGGGGAATTTTGGACAATGGGCGCAAGCCTGATCCAGCCATTCCGCGTGCAGGATGAAGGCCCTCGGGTTGTAAACTGCTTTTGTACGGAACGAAAAGCGCTGAGTTAATACCTCGGCGTCATGACGGTACCGTAAGAATAAGCACCGGCTAACTACGTGCCAGCAGCCGCGGTAATACGTAGGGTGCAAGCGTTAATCGGAATTACTGGGCGTAAAGCGTGCGCAGGCGGTGATGTAAGACAGGTGTGAAATCCCCGGGCTTAACCTGGGAACTGCATTTGTGACTGCATCGCTGGAGTGCGGCAGAGGGGGATGGAATTCCGCGTGTAGCAGTGAAATGCGTAGATATGCGGAGGAACACCGATGGCGAAGGCAATCCCCTGGGCCTGCACTGACGCTCATGCACGAAAGCGTGGGGAGCAAACAGGATTAGATACCCTGGTAGTCCACGCCCTAAACGATGTCAACTGGTTGTTGGGTCTTCACTGACTCAGTAACGAAGCTAACGCGTGAAGTTGACCGCCTGGGGAGTACGGCCGCAAGGTTGAAACTCAAAGGAATTGACGGGGACCCGCACAAGCGGTGGATGATGTGGTTTAATTCGATGCAACGCGAAAAACCTTACCTACCCTTGACATGTCTGGAATCTCGCAGAGATGTGAGAGTGCCCGAAAGGGAGCCAGAACACAGGTGCTGCATGGCTGTCGTCAGCTCGTGTCGTGAGATGTTGGGTTAAGTCCCGCAACGAGCGCAACCCTTGTCATTAGTTGCTACGAAAGGGCACTCTAATGAGACTGCCGGTGACAAACCGGAGGAAGGTGGGGATGACGTCAAGTCCTCATGGCCCTTATGGGTAGGGCTACACACGTCATACAATGGCTGGTACAGAGGGTTGCCAACCCGCGAGGGGGAGCTAATCCCATAAAACCAGTCGTAGTCCGGATCGTAGTCTGCAACTCGACTGCGTGAAGTCGGAATCGCTAGTAATCGCGGATCAGCATGTCGCGGTGAATACGTTCCCGGGTCTTGTACACACCGCCCGTCACACCATGGGAGCGGGTTCTGCCAGAAGTAGTTAGCCTAACCGCAAGGAGGGCGATTACCACGGCAGGGTTCGTGACTGGGGTGAAGTCGTAACAAGGTAGCCGTATCGGAAGGTGCGGCTGGATCACCTCCTTTCTGGAAACACAGCAGTTTCAAGTCGAACGCTCACACTTATCGGTTGTTGGAAGATGTCGCCAGCGACGTCATTGCTCGTCAAGCGACCGGCCTGGGTCTGTAGCTCAGTTGGTTAGAGCACCGTCTTGATAAGGCGGGGGTCGTTGGTTCGAGACCAACCAGACCCACCATCTCCACGCGGTTCCAATCCTGGGGGATTAGCTCAGCTGGGAGAGCACCTGCTTTGCAAGCAGGGGGTCGTCGGTTCGATCCCGTCATCCTCCACCAAACACCATCGGTACCTCGCAGGTTTGCGGGGATCCACTCAACACCAAAGCGGCTTGGCTGCAAGCCAGGCTGCTTTGTTGTTGACTCGGGCATCTGCTCGAATCAATCGGCTGTTCTTTAACAATTCATAGAGTCGAAATCAGCGTTGTTAGCGGAAACTGCTTCATGGCAGACCGTGCCGCTAACGACAATTTTTTTGATTGCGTCAACCAGACTTCAATTTCGAGTCAAATCGAAAGTATGAAGACGGCATAACGCGCGAGGTGAGAGACCTCGCGATTCCTTGATTGACTTGGAAATCTCGTGAGAGATGTCAAAGTTATAGGGTCAAGTGAATAAGAGCATGTGGTGGATGCCTTGGCGATTACAGGCGACGAAGGACGTGATAGCCTGCGATAAGCTTCGGGGAGCTGGCAAATAAGCTTTGATCCGGAGATTTCCGAATGGGGAAACCCACCCTTAGGGGTATCGCATGATGAATACATAGTCATGCGAGGCGAACCGGGTGAACTGAAACATCTCAGTAGCTCGAGGAAAAGACATCAACCGAGATTCCGAAAGTAGTGGCGAGCGAAATCGGAAGAGCCTGCTAGTGATAGCGCAGAACTTAGCGGAAGAACCTGGAAAGGTGCGCTACAGAGGGTGATAGCCCCGTACGCGAAAAGATCTGTGTGGTACTAAGCTAGCGAAAAGTAGGGCGGGACACGAGAAATCCTGTCTGAAGATGGGGGGACCATCCTCCAAGGCTAAATACTCGTAATCGACCGATAGTGAACTAGTACCGTGAGGGAAAGGCGAAAAGAACCCCGGGAGGGGAGTGAAATAGATCCTGAAACCGCATGCTTACAAAAAGTAGGAGCCCGCAAGGGTGACTGCGTACCTTTTGTATAATGGGTCAGCGACTTACATTCAGTGGCAAGGTTAACCGAATAGGGTAGCCGCAGGGAAACCGAGTCCGAACAGGGCGTCCAGTCGCTGGGTGTAGACCCGAAACCAAGTGATCTATCCATGGCCAGGAT
Organism: Ramlibacter pallidus; assembly: GCF_015070875.1. Classification (GTDB taxonomy): domain Bacteria; phylum Pseudomonadota; class Gammaproteobacteria; order Burkholderiales; family Burkholderiaceae_C; genus Ramlibacter; species Ramlibacter pallidus. The sequence continues at coordinate 70,862 of NZ_JADDIV010000002.1, read as the reverse complement.
GAAGGTGCCGTAACAGGTACTGGAGGTCCGAACCGACTAGTGTTGCAAAACTAGCGGATGAGCTGTGGATAGGGGTGAAAGGCTAAACAAACTTGGAAATAGCTGGTTCTCTCCGAAAACTATTTAGGTAGTGCCTCAAGTATTACCATCGGGGGTAGAGCACTGTTTTGGCTAGGGGGTCATGGCGACTTACCAAACCAAGGCAAACTCCGAATACCGATGAGTACAGCTTGGGAGACAGAGCACCGGGTGCTAACGTCCGGACTCAAGAGGGAAACAACCCAGACCGCCAGCTAAGGTCCCTAAAATTGGCTAAGTGGGAAACGAAGTGGGAAGGCTAAAACAGTCAGGATGTTGGCTTAGAAGCAGCCATCATTTAAAGAAAGCGTAATAGCTCACTGATCGAGTCGTCCTGCGCGGAAGATGTAACGGGGCTAAGCCAGTTACCGAAGCTGCGGATTTGCACGCAAGTGCAAGTGGTAGGAGAGCGTTCTGTAAGCCTGTGAAGGTGTCTCGAGAGGGATGCTGGAGGTATCAGAAGTGCGAATGCTGACATGAGTAGCGTTAAAGCGGGTGAAAAGCCCGCTCGCCGTAAGCGCAAGGTTTTCTACGCAACGTTCATCGGCGTAGAGTGAGTCGGCCCCTAAGGCGAGGCAGAGATGCGTAGCTGATGGGAAACAGGTCAATATTCCTGTACCGATTGCAAGTGCGATGTGGGGACGGAGAAGGTTAACTCAGCCGGGTGTTGGATGTCCCGGTTCAAGCCTGTAGTCGTGCTTGGTAGGTAAATCCGCCGGGCTTAGATGAGAGGTGACAACGAGGAGGCTTGCCTCCGAAGTGAGTGATACCCTGCTTCCAGGAAAAGCCACTAAGCTTCAGCTTGCAACGACCGTACCGCAAACCGACACTGGTGCGCGAGATGAGTATTCTCAGGCGCTTGAGAGAACTCGGGAGAAGGAACTCGGCAAATTGACACCGTAACTTCGGAAGAAGGTGTGCCCTTAGTAGGTGAAGTCCCTCGCGGATGGAGCCCAATGGGGTTGCAAAAAATCGGTGGCTGCGACTGTTTAATAAAAACACAGCACTCTGCAAACACGAAAGTGGACGTATAGGGTGTGACGCCTGCCCGGTGCTGGAAGATTAAGTGATGGGGTGCAAGCTCTTGATCGAAGTCCCAGTAAACGGCGGCCGTAACTATAACGGTCCTAAGGTAGCGAAATTCCTTGTCGGGTAAGTTCCGACCTGCACGAATGGCGTAACGATGGCCACACTGTCTCCTCCCGAGACTCAGCGAAGTTGAAATGTTTGTGATGATGCAATCTCCCCGCGGAAAGACGGAAAGACCCCATGAACCTTTACTGTAGCTTTGTATTGGACTTTGAACGGATCTGTGTAGGATAGGTGGGAGGCTTTGAAGCCGGGTCGCTAGATCTGGTGGAGCCAACGTTGAAATACCACCCTGGTGCGTTTGAGGTTCTAACCTAGGCCCGTTATCCGGGCCGGGGACAGTGCATGGTAGGCAGTTTGACTGGGGCGGTCTCCTCCCAAAGCGTAACGGAGGAGTTCGAAGGTACGCTAGTTACGGTCGGACATCGTGACGATAGTGCAATGGCATAAGCGTGCTTAACTGCGAGACTGACAAGTCGAGCAGATGCGAAAGCAGGACATAGTGATCCGGTGGTTCTGTATGGAAGGGCCATCGCTCAACGGATAAAAGGTACTCTGGGGATAACAGGCTGATACCGCCCAAGAGTTCATATCGACGGCGGTGTTTGGCACCTCGATGTCGGCTCATCTCATCCTGGGGCTGTAGCCGGTCCCAAGGGTATGGCTGTTCGCCATTTAAAGAGGTACGTGAGCTGGGTTTAAAACGTCGTGAGACAGTTTGGTCCCTATCTTCCGTGGGCGCTGCAGATTTGAGGAAGCCTGCTCCTAGTACGAGAGGACCGGAGTGGACGCACCTCTGGTGTACCTGTTGTCACGCCAGTGGCATTGCAGGGTAGCTAAGTGCGGAAGAGATAACCGCTGAAAGCATCTAAGCGGGAAACTCGTTTCAAGATGAGATCTGCCGGGGCCTCGAGCCCCCTGAAGAGTCGTTCTAGACCAGGACGTTGATAGGCTGGGTGTGGAAGACGTGCAAGCGTTTAAGCTAACCAGTACTAATTGCTCGTGCGGCTTGACCCTATAACTTTGATCAACCGATCAAGGTGTTATGCCAGGGTTGAACGCAATCAAGATAAGCGCAGCCGAAAGGCCGCCAGCTGATAAGACTCTATGAATTGGTCTTGCTGCCTCACCGCAGCAGGGCAAAAAGTTATGCCTGATGACCATAGCGAGGTGGTCCCACTCCTTCCCATCCCGAACAGGACAGTGAAACGCCTCTGCGCCGATGATAGTGCGGGTTCCCGTGTGAAAGTAGGACATCGTCAGGCTGTTATAGCGAGGCGCCCCGTCTACGGACGGGGCGTTCTCATCAGTGCTCCTGAACCGAGTGTTGATGAGAGCGCCGAAAGGGTGCTACAATGTGAGTCTTCGCTGACAACGGGGGTCGACGCCAAGTGCGCGGTCTTCAAAGTGAGTGAAAACCACAGGTGTTGACGGGTCTCTACAGAGTCTGTCATAATCGAGGGCTTCGCTGATCGCAGCGGGGTTGGCAAGACAAGAGGGTGAAAGCCTGAAGATCTTGCGGTGATCGTTAACAACATACAGCCGATAAGCGTGGGCGTTTGATGGCGAACTGCCAAGTTCTTCGGAACAAATCAAACGCTCATATGAAGAAAAGAAGTGAAGTTCACTTCGATTCCTATTGAGCAAATTTTCAAGATCGAACTATAGAGTTTGATCCTGGCTCAGATTGAACGCTGGCGGAATGCTTTACACATGCAAGTCGAACGGCAGCACGGGGGCAACCCTGGTGGCGAGTGGCGAACGGGTGAGTAATACATCGGAACGTGCCCAGTCGTGGGGGATAACTACGCGAAAGCGTAGCTAATACCGCATACGAACTCTGGTTGAAAGCGGGGGATCGCAAGACCTCGCGCGATTGGAGCGGCCGATGGCAGATTAGGTAGTTGGTGGGGTAAAGGCCTACCAAGCCGACGATCTGTAGCTGGTCTGAGAGGACGACCAGCCACACTGGGACTGAGACACGGCCCAGACTCCTACGGGAGGCAGCAGTGGGGAATTTTGGACAATGGGCGCAAGCCTGATCCAGCCATTCCGCGTGCAGGATGAAGGCCCTCGGGTTGTAAACTGCTTTTGTACGGAACGAAAAGCGCTGAGTTAATACCTCGGCGTCATGACGGTACCGTAAGAATAAGCACCGGCTAACTACGTGCCAGCAGCCGCGGTAATACGTAGGGTGCAAGCGTTAATCGGAATTACTGGGCGTAAAGCGTGCGCAGGCGGTGATGTAAGACAGGTGTGAAATCCCCGGGCTTAACCTGGGAACTGCATTTGTGACTGCATCGCTGGAGTGCGGCAGAGGGGGATGGAATTCCGCGTGTAGCAGTGAAATGCGTAGATATGCGGAGGAACACCGATGGCGAAGGCAATCCCCTGGGCCTGCACTGACGCTCATGCACGAAAGCGTGGGGAGCAAACAGGATTAGATACCCTGGTAGTCCACGCCCTAAACGATGTCAACTGGTTGTTGGGTCTTCACTGACTCAGTAACGAAGCTAACGCGTGAAGTTGACCGCCTGGGGAGTACGGCCGCAAGGTTGAAACTCAAAGGAATTGACGGGGACCCGCACAAGCGGTGGATGATGTGGTTTAATTCGATGCAACGCGAAAAACCTTACCTACCCTTGACATGTCTGGAATCTCGCAGAGATGTGAGAGTGCCCGAAAGGGAGCCAGAACACAGGTGCTGCATGGCTGTCGTCAGCTCGTGTCGTGAGATGTTGGGTTAAGTCCCGCAACGAGCGCAACCCTTGTCATTAGTTGCTACGAAAGGGCACTCTAATGAGACTGCCGGTGACAAACCGGAGGAAGGTGGGGATGACGTCAAGTCCTCATGGCCCTTATGGGTAGGGCTACACACGTCATACAATGGCTGGTACAGAGGGTTGCCAACCCGCGAGGGGGAGCTAATCCCATAAAACCAGTCGTAGTCCGGATCGTAGTCTGCAACTCGACTGCGTGAAGTCGGAATCGCTAGTAATCGCGGATCAGCATGTCGCGGTGAATACGTTCCCGGGTCTTGTACACACCGCCCGTCACACCATGGGAGCGGGTTCTGCCAGAAGTAGTTAGCCTAACCGCAAGGAGGGCGATTACCACGGCAGGGTTCGTGACTGGGGTGAAGTCGTAACAAGGTAGCCGTATCGGAAGGTGCGGCTGGATCACCTCCTTTCTGGAAACACAGCAGTTTCAAGTCGAACGCTCACACTTATCGGTTGTTGGAAGATGTCGCCAGCGACGTCATTGCTCGTCAAGCGACCGGCCTGGGTCTGTAGCTCAGTTGGTTAGAGCACCGTCTTGATAAGGCGGGGGTCGTTGGTTCGAGACCAACCAGACCCACCATCTCCACGCGGTTCCAATCCTGGGGGATTAGCTCAGCTGGGAGAGCACCTGCTTTGCAAGCAGGGGGTCGTCGGTTCGATCCCGTCATCCTCCACCAAACACCATCGGTACCTCGCAGGTTTGCGGGGATCCACTCAACACCAAAGCGGCTTGGCTGCAAGCCAGGCTGCTTTGTTGTTGACTCGGGCATCTGCTCGAATCAATCGGCTGTTCTTTAACAATTCATAGAGTCGAAATCAGCGTTGTTAGCGGAAACTGCTTCATGGCAGACCGTGCCGCTAACGACAATTTTTTTGATTGCGTCAACCAGACTTCAATTTCGAGTCAAATCGAAAGTATGAAGACGGCATAACGCGCGAGGTGAGAGACCTCGCGATTCCTTGATTGACTTGGAAATCTCGTGAGAGATGTCAAAGTTATAGGGTCAAGTGAATAAGAGCATGTGGTGGATGCCTTGGCGATTACAGGCGACGAAGGACGTGATAGCCTGCGATAAGCTTCGGGGAGCTGGCAAATAAGCTTTGATCCGGAGATTTCCGAATGGGGAAACCCACCCTTAGGGGTATCGCATGATGAATACATAGTCATGCGAGGCGAACCGGGTGAACTGAAACATCTCAGTAGCTCGAGGAAAAGACATCAACCGAGATTCCGAAAGTAGTGGCGAGCGAAATCGGAAGAGCCTGCTAGTGATAGCGCAGAACTTAGCGGAAGAACCTGGAAAGGTGCGCTACAGAGGGTGATAGCCCCGTACGCGAAAAGATCTGTGTGGTACTAAGCTAGCGAAAAGTAGGGCGGGACACGAGAAATCCTGTCTGAAGATGGGGGGACCATCCTCCAAGGCTAAATACTCGTAATCGACCGATAGTGAACTAGTACCGTGAGGGAAAGGCGAAAAGAACCCCGGGAGGGGAGTGAAATAGATCCTGAAACCGCATGCTTACAAAAAGTAGGAGCCCGCAAGGGTGACTGCGTACCTTTTGTATAATGGGTCAGCGACTTACATTCAGTGGCAAGGTTAACCGAATAGGGTAGCCGCAGGGAAACCGAGTCCGAACAGGGCGTCCAGTCGCTGGGTGTAGACCCGAAACCAAGTGATCTATCCATGGCCAGGATGAAGGTGCCGTAACAGGTACTGGAGGTCCGAACCGACTAGTGTTGCAAAACTAGCGGATGAGCTGTGGATAGGGGTGAAAGGCTAAACAAACTTGGAAATAGCTGGTTCTCTCCGAAAACTATTTAGGTAGTGCCTCAAGTATTACCATCGGGGGTAGAGCACTGTTTTGGCTAGGGGGTCATGGCGACTTACCAAACCAAGGCAAACTCCGAATACCGATGAGTACAGCTTGGGAGACAGAGCACCGGGTGCTAACGTCCGGACTCAAGAGGGAAACAACCCAGACCGCCAGCTAAGGTCCCTAAAATTGGCTAAGTGGGAAACGAAGTGGGAAGGCTAAAACAGTCAGGATGTTGGCTTAGAAGCAGCCATCATTTAAAGAAAGCGTAATAGCTCACTGATCGAGTCGTCCTGCGCGGAAGATGTAACGGGGCTAAGCCAGTTACCGAAGCTGCGGATTTGCACGCAAGTGCAAGTGGTAGGAGAGCGTTCTGTAAGCCTGTGAAGGTGTCTCGAGAGGGATGCTGGAGGTATCAGAAGTGCGAATGCTGACATGAGTAGCGTTAAAGCGGGTGAAAAGCCCGCTCGCCGTAAGCGCAAGGTTTTCTACGCAACGTTCATCGGCGTAGAGTGAGTCGGCCCCTAAGGCGAGGCAGAGATGCGTAGCTGATGGGAAACAGGTCAATATTCCTGTACCGATTGCAAGTGCGATGTGGGGACGGAGAAGGTTAACTCAGCCGGGTGTTGGATGTCCCGGTTCAAGCCTGTAGTCGTGCTTGGTAGGTAAATCCGCCGGGCTTAGATGAGAGGTGACAACGAGGAGGCTTGCCTCCGAAGTGAGTGATACCCTGCTTCCAGGAAAAGCCACTAAGCTTCAGCTTGCAACGACCGTACCGCAAACCGACACTGGTGCGCGAGATGAGTATTCTCAGGCGCTTGAGAGAACTCGGGAGAAGGAACTCGGCAAATTGACACCGTAACTTCGGAAGAAGGTGTGCCCTTAGTAGGTGAAGTCCCTCGCGGATGGAGCCCAATGGGGTTGCAAAAAATCGGTGGCTGCGACTGTTTAATAAAAACACAGCACTCTGCAAACACGAAAGTGGACGTATAGGGTGTGACGCCTGCCCGGTGCTGGAAGATTAAGTGATGGGGTGCAAGCTCTTGATCGAAGTCCCAGTAAACGGCGGCCGTAACTATAACGGTCCTAAGGTAGCGAAATTCCTTGTCGGGTAAGTTCCGACCTGCACGAATGGCGTAACGATGGCCACACTGTCTCCTCCCGAGACTCAGCGAAGTTGAAATGTTTGTGATGATGCAATCTCCCCGCGGAAAGACGGAAAGACCCCATGAACCTTTACTGTAGCTTTGTATTGGACTTTGAACGGATCTGTGTAGGATAGGTGGGAGGCTTTGAAGCCGGGTCGCTAGATCTGGTGGAGCCAACGTTGAAATACCACCCTGGTGCGTTTGAGGTTCTAACCTAGGCCCGTTATCCGGGCCGGGGACAGTGCATGGTAGGCAGTTTGACTGGGGCGGTCTCCTCCCAAAGCGTAACGGAGGAGTTCGAAGGTACGCTAGTTACGGTCGGACATCGTGACGATAGTGCAATGGCATAAGCGTGCTTAACTGCGAGACTGACAAGTCGAGCAGATGCGAAAGCAGGACATAGTGATCCGGTGGTTCTGTATGGAAGGGCCATCGCTCAACGGATAAAAGGTACTCTGGGGATAACAGGCTGATACCGCCCAAGAGTTCATATCGACGGCGGTGTTTGGCACCTCGATGTCGGCTCATCTCATCCTGGGGCTGTAGCCGGTCCCAAGGGTATGGCTGTTCGCCATTTAAAGAGGTACGTGAGCTGGGTTTAAAACGTCGTGAGACAGTTTGGTCCCTATCTTCCGTGGGCGCTGCAGATTTGAGGAAGCCTGCTCCTAGTACGAGAGGACCGGAGTGGACGCACCTCTGGTGTACCTGTTGTCACGCCAGTGGCATTGCAGGGTAGCTAAGTGCGGAAGAGATAACCGCTGAAAGCATCTAAGCGGGAAACTCGTTTCAAGATGAGATCTGCCGGGGCCTCGAGCCCCCTGAAGAGTCGTTCTAGACCAGGACGTTGATAGGCTGGGTGTGGAAGACGTGCAAGCGTTTAAGCTAACCAGTACTAATTGCTCGTGCGGCTTGACCCTATAACTTTGATCAACCGATCAAGGTGTTATGCCAGGGTTGAACGCAATCAAGATAAGCGCAGCCGAAAGGCCGCCAGCTGATAAGACTCTATGAATTGGTCTTGCTGCCTCACCGCAGCAGGGCAAAAAGTTATGCCTGATGACCATAGCGAGGTGGTCCCACTCCTTCCCATCCCGAACAGGACAGTGAAACGCTTCTGCGCCGATGATAGTGCGGGTTCCCGTGTGAAAGTAGGACATCGTCAGGCTGTTATAGCGACAAAGGCCCAGCAGAAATGCTGGGCCTTTTGTTTTGGGCGAAGCCTTTCAGCAATTCGCCAGTTGATCGCCTTGCTTGGACGCTGCGCCGCTGCGCACCAGATCGTCCACTAGCCCTGAGATCCAAGGTTGCAGTTCGACGTGGGCGAACCAGCGGTCATGAACCATTCGGAAGTACGGCGTCGCCTCGATCCAGTGGAAAAAGGACGCGCGCGACGACTGCTGCAGTTCCAGCAGCTTGAATTTCATCAGGACCTTGGCCGCGTGGGCAGCATGGCGGTCGGGGCAGGCTTGGTAGGCATCAAGCCGACTGCGCGCACGCGAAAGGGCGCCGTCGACATCGCCAAACACTTTCCCGTGGCCCGGAATGACGGTCGAGGGCCGGAGGCGTTCGATCATGTCCAGTGTCGCCCCGACGGCTTCGAAGGCTCGCTCACCTTCCAGTTCCTGGAAGACGACGCCGAATCCGTTCTCCCACAGAGCATCGGCGGAGATCAAGGTCCGGCTTTCAGCATGGAAGAGCACGACCGAGTGCGCGTCGTGGCCCGGCGCGGCGTGCACCTGCCAGTCGAGGCCGGCCAAGTTCACCGATGCGCCGGGCTGCAGCACACCATCCGCGCGGAACCTGGGACAGTGCTGCCCTGTCGGCTCGTATGTCAGTTCGGCAGGATCCCATTGATGCACGGCCTGTGCTTGCCCGGGCGGGATCAGCGTGCGGGAGCGTCGATGAGCCGCCTGCAAGGCCGCGTTTCCGCCGCAGTGGTCGCTGTGCAAGTGCGTGTTGGCGATTGCGGCCAGCGGGCGTCCCTGCGCGGCTTGCGCAACCAGGGCGACGGTTTGATCCGAGTGCGTCCAGTACCCCGTGTCGACAACCGCAATCTCTTCGCCGCTGGTGACAAGGACCATGTTCGACGACAGCCAGCCGCGCTCCAGCACGGTGACGCCTGCGGGGAGCGTGAGCGACAGCGGAGTGGTCATCGCTCCGCCTAGCGTGCCGCCCGCAGCTCGCGCCTCAGGATCTTGCCCACGTTGGACTTCGGCAGTTCGTCCCTGAACTCGATGTACTTGGGCATCTTGTATCCGGTGAGGTTCTGCCGGCAGTGCGACGCCACGGCTTCTTCGGTCAGCGTCGGATCGCTCTTCACCACGAAAACCTTGATCGCCTCCCCCTGCTTTTCGTCGGCCACGCCGATGGCGGCGCATTCCACCACTCCAGGACACAAGGAGATTACGTTCTCCAGCTCATTGGGGAACACGTTGAACCCGCTCACCAGGATCATGTCCTTCTTCCGGTCCACGATCCGCGTGTAGCCACGCTCGTCCATCATGCCCACGTCGCCCGTGCGGAGGTAGCCGTCGGCGGTGAACGCCTTCGCGTTCTCCTCGGGTTGCCGGTAGTACCCGGGCGTCACGTTCGGGCCCCGGATGCAGATCTCGCCGGATTGGCCGATGGGAAGGGAGCGCCCGTCATCGTCCTTGATGGCGATGTCGATACTGGGAAGCGGCAGCCCGATCGTCCCGGAGAACTCGCGGGAGTTCAACGGGTTGTTGGTCCCGATCGCGCACGTCTCGCTCATGCCCCAGCCTTCGACCATGACGGATCCCGTCGCCTGGCGCCACTGGCGAGCGGTCCCCTCGGAGGCGGCCATGCCACCCGCCTGGGACACGCACAACTGAGAGAAGTCGACGCTGCGGAACTGGGGATGCTGCAGGAGCGCGTTGAAAAGCGTGTTCACGGCCGGCAGCATGTGGAAGGGGCGCTTCTTCAGGACCTCCACGAACTTGCCGATGTCGCGCGGGTTGGGGATCAGCGTCATGTGCGCACCCCATCGGATCGCGAGGAGGCACAGCGTCAGCGCGAAGATGTGGTACAGCGGCAGCGCCGCGATCCCGTTGGTGCGGCTGACGTCTCCGATGCGGGCGAGGGCCGGCGTGAACCAGGCTTCCGCCTGCAGGATCGCCGCGACGATGTTCCTGTGCGTCAACACGGCGCCCTTCGACAGGCCCGTGGTGCCTCCCGTGTACTGCAGGAAAGCCACCGAGTCGAGCGTTTGCGGCACCGACGCCAGGTTCCGGCGCGAGCCCTCGGAAATGGCCGCGGGCAGCGTTGTGACGGTCCGGCCGCCCGCCAGCGGAAGCCGGAAAGGCGGGACCATCTTCGCCAGGTGGCGCACTGCGAACGTGATCCACCGGCCGTAGACGGCGCCCAGCAAGTCACCAAGTCCGGTCACCACGACGTGCTGCACCCCTGTCTGCTCGATCACCTGTTCCAGGGTGTGGCAGAAGTTCTCCAGGATCACGATCGCCTCGGCGCCGGAGTCCTTCAGCTGGTGCTCCAGTTCACGGGCCGTGTACAGCGGATTGACGTTCACACAGGTATAGCCGGCCCGCAGCACGGCCGCCATCGCCACAGCGAACTGCGGAACGTTCGGCAGCATGATCGCCACCCGCGCGCCGGGCGCCAGGCCGCGGCCCTGCAGCCACGCGCCGAGCGCGCGTGACAGCTCGTCGAGTTCGCGGTACGTCATCCACCGCTCCATGCACACCGAGAACGGCCGGCTCGCATGCTTGCGGAACGCCTCTTCCAGCAATTGCGTCAGCGACGCGTACTGGCCGGGGTCGATCTCGTGCGGCACCCCTTCCGGGTAGCTCTTGAGCCAGTGCTTCGGGTCCATTCGGTTCGCTCCTTCGCAAGCGATTGTGCGAAGGGGCCCTGCACGCCGCTAGCGGGCTTGTCCTAGGGTGTTGCGAAGCGCCGTCTCGCAAGCGACAGCATCCTCGTCGAAAAGGAGGTGCATCAGCCGACTCTCCCGTTCCCGGATCGTGGACAGGAACTCCTCCGCCGTGCCGCGAACCTTCGTCATGGAGGCGAACGTATCGAAGCCCGACTCCAGGAAGCGCTGCAAGGATGTGAGGCCGGCCGCGGAAGCCGGTCCGCGCATCATGCGCAACATCATGCGCAAGCCGGGAAGTCGGGTGAGCCGCGTCATCTCCGCGCCGATGGCGATCACGGTGTCCAACTGCCGCTGCCGATCCTCGCGGCGGCCGACGTTCTTCCACGCCCGCACGTAACCGACCACGTCGTCCAGGGATTGCAGGCGCCTGTCGCGCGCCATGGAATGGTCGAGGGATTCGGTCAGCGCATGAAGCTGCGCCAAGCCTGCGGCCGTCTCGGCCACGTCCCTCGGGAAGAGCTTCTCCACGGCGCCGGCGATCCGCGCGAACTGCGCGTCGCGGTCGCGGAAGTCCCGGTCGCCGTACAGCTCCTCCAGGAAGAAGCGAGCTGCAGCGCCGGAGGATCGGGATGCGAGAAGATCGGCGTAGGTGCCCGCAAACCGCCGCGCCTGGAAGCGCTTGAGCAGCGTCACCCCCGCGCCGATGTCCGGCAGTTCCCGACTCTCCTCGCGCAGCCGCTCCACGTCGGCGACGGCTTGGCGTATGGTCTGGGCAGTGTTCATCCAGCCACCAGTCTAGCCAGCCCGCAGGCGTCGCGTGCAGGACATTGGAGGATACTTCCCGCATGCCGGGCTCCTCGCGTCTCGCTCGACTGCTGCAGCTGTCCTGCGCCTTTCAGCTCCTCGCCGCGCTTGCCTGGCTCACCTGGCGCTGGCCGGCGTCGCCCTGGCAGGCCGTGCTCGGCGCGCTCCTCGTGCCGATGGTTCCCCCCATCGTGATCGGCGTGGAGTTGCTGCTGGTGCGTCACGTCGCCCGAAGCGACCGGGCTGCTCCCGTCCCCTCGATCCGGCAGCTCCTGCGTGCGTGGCGCGGTGAGACGGTCCAGTGGTTCCGGGTCTTCTGGTGGCGCCAGCCGCTGCGGTGGCGGGAGGTCGACGACCATGTCGACACGCCCGGCGCGAAGACGCCCGTCGTGTTCGTGCACGGCTTCATGTGCAACCGCGGCTTCTGGTCGCCCTGGATGCGGAGGCTGCGCCAGCTGGGCCACCCGTACGTGGCCGTGAACCTCGAGCCGGTCTTCACGTCGATCGACGACTACGCTCCCATCATCGATGCGGCCGTGCATCGGATCACCACCGCGACGGGGCGACGCCCCGTGCTGGTCTGCCACAGCATGGGCGGCCTGGCGGCCAGGGCGTGGTGGCGCACGGTGCGGGATCCCGCGCGGGTGGCGCATCTGGTCACCATCGGATCGCCGCATGGAGGCACCTGGCTGGCGCGTTTCAGCACACGAGCGAACGGGCTGCAGATGCGCCTGCAGAACGAGTGGCTGGCGGGACTCGAGGCGAGCCATGCGGAGATCGCCTTGCCACCTGTCACCTGCTGGTACACCAACTGCGACAACGTCGTGTTCCCGCCGTCCACCGCCATGTTGCCATCGGCGGACAACCGGTTTGTCCCGGGGCAGCCGCACGTGGGACTCGCGTTTCACCCGGAAGTCATCGAACGAACGATCGCGCTGCTTTCCTCGCTGTCAAGGTGATTCCGTCACTGGAACGGCCGCCGTAATTGGCTACCCGGTTCGGCGGCGCCTTCCTAAGCTGTGCCGTCTTACGAGGGGCAGAAGAATGGATGCAGCCTTGCAATCGGGTGCCGGCATCGTGGCACGCGGCTTTTTCGACGCCACGGCGACAGGCCTGTCGATGGTGATGGACGAACTGGCGTACGGCGTGGTGCTCGCCTCGCCCCAGGGCGGGATGCTGCACGCGAACCTGGCCGCGCGCCATGAACTCGCGCGGCGCAAGGTTCTCGCCCTGCAGGACGGGCACGTCCAAACGGTGGATGCCACGCAGGCGCGCCTGCTGGTGCATGCGCTCGCCAAGGCCGAGACGGGGCGCCGAAGCCTTGTCGCCTTGCGCTCCAACGGCTTGCGGGTCAGCGTGGCGGTGGTGCCGCTTCGCAGGGACGGCTGCGAGCATGCACGCGTGGTGGCACTCGTTCTCTCGCGGGTGTCGGTCTGCGATGCCGTGATGCTCTGCTTCTTTGCCCGCACCCACGGGCTGACCCCGTCCGAGGAGCAGGTGCTCGCGATCCTTTGCCAGGGCTACTCCGCACCGGAAGCCGCGCAGCAGCTGAAGGTCGCGGTCTCGACCGTCCGCAGCCATGTCCGCAGCCTCTGCGCCAAGACGCACACCAACGGCGTGCGGGCCCTGGTGGGGCAAGTGGCCGTATTGCCGCCCATCGGCGCGTCGCACCCGCAGGATCCGCTGCACTAGCCCGTCTCCAACGTTTGGGCGCGCCTGTGCGCCATGCTAAAGTTTTCAAAAAAGGGGGGTGGACGCCATGAACGTGTCCCGCAACATCGTCGAACAGGACAAGCTGGTCGCCCGGCTCGAGCCCGCGCTCGCCCGGCTGGCCGCCCGCGGCATCCTGCGCAGCTACCGCAAGAACTCCATCATCCTGAACGAGGGTGAGCCTGGCGATTCACTCTTCATCCTGCTGCAGGGCGAGGTGAAGGTGTACGCGACCGACGAGAACGGGCGCGAGATCACCTACGGCACCATCGTGGCGGGCGACTACTTCGGGGAGATGTCGCTCGATGGAGGGCCGCGCTCGGCATCCATCATGGCCTTGGAGAATTGCCTCTGCGCACTGGTATCCCGCGCGGCAGTGCAGCAGCACCTGGCGGAGGAACCCGCCTTCGCCCTGTCCCTCGTGACGCAGGTGATCCGCCGGGCCCGTTCGGCCACCGAAACGGCGCGGCAGATGGCGTTGCTGGACGTCTATGGCCGCGTGATCCACACCTTGGAGGGGCAGCAAGGCCCCGCCAGCACCCAGGCACCGATCGAACTCACGCAGATCACGCACCAGCAGATCGCCAGCCGTGTCGGCGCCTCGCGCGAGATGGTGAGCCGGCTGCTGAAGGATCTCGAGAAGGGCGGGTACGTGGAGCTCGGGATCAAGCGGATCACGCTGAAGAAGAAGCTGCCGGCGCGCTGGTAGCCGGCTTCCCGCGCTCAGCGCGGCGTGCCTGCGGACAGCAGTGCGTCGGCGAAGCGCCGGGCCAACTCGTCGCCAAGCGCCGTCGCCTCCAGGAAGCTGCGCACGCCGAAGGCCGGCTGCCGCTTCAGCAACTGCTGCTGGCTTCCGCGCGCTTCCCCCAGCCGCTCGCTTTCCACCTGCGCGACGATTAGCGTGTGCCAAGCCGGCAGGTAGCGCGGATTGCGGTCCAGCGACTGCTGCGCCAGCCGCGCCGCCTCGACCGCATCGTGGTCCGCCAACGCGGCCAGCGCCGCGATCGCGTCGTACATGTAGCGCAGGGGTTCCAGTGCGAGGGACGCGGCGGCACGGGCCGCCAGCGCTCGCGCCGTGCGGGGGCAACCCTGCATCGCCTGCAGTTCCGCGCGGAACAGCAGGGCCAGGGAATGGTCCCCGCGCAGGCTGAGGGCCTGCGCATAGCGGTCCGCGGCGCATTGGAGGTTGCGCGCACCGTGCAAGCTCGCATGTCCATCCAGCGCCAGCACCAGCGCGGACTCGGGATCGCATCGCACCCCCGCGGCACCATGCGCACGGGCCAGGGCCTGGTCGTGGCCGCGCACGCCCGCTCCCGCCTGCTGCACCCGAAGCACGTGCAGGTGGGCGAGCCACGCGTGGGCCATGGCATGGCGGCGCCAGCGGTCCGTCAGGTGCTCGAGCATGCCGCGGGAGTGGTCCATGTCCACGGGCGACAACCGGTGCATCAATCCGAGCGCGGCGAGCAGGAGCGTCGGCTCCTGCAAGGCAGGCAGCGGCCGGCCACGGGAAAGCTCAACCTCGTGGTGGATCACGGCAGCGTGCACGGCCAGTTCGACGCCCGCCAGCAACCGCGCATCCACGGTCCCATGGCGGACGTGCTCTCCCTCGAAGGTGTGGGCCCAGATCACATGGCCGTTCTGCGTGTCTGCCACCTCGACGTACAAGCGCAGCGCGGAGCCATGCAGCCGCGCGCGGCCGGTCAGGACGTAGCGTGCGCCCGATTGCGCCAGGCCCGGTGGCGCGGCCGAAATGCGCGAGATGACCTGCAGCGCGTCACTGCGCGTCAGGACCGCGACCAGCTCGTCGGCCAAGGTGTCCGCACCCAGGGCGTCGGAGAGTTCGCCCCCCGTCGCGAGTGGCAGCACCGCCACGGTCGCGCGCAACGCGTGCGTGTCCAGCGTCTGCGCGGGGATCACCGGTGCCCTGCCCGCGTGGCCCACCCGGAAGGCATGGATCGGCTGTTTCACGTGCTTGACGTGGCACCCGCCCAGGTCCTGAACTGAAACGGAGAGGGCCGGCGCCGGTCCGAGACGCTGTCGCAGGGCCGCCGAAATGACGATCTCGCCAGGGCCCGCCAGGGAGGCGATCCGTGCCGCGAGGTTCACGTCCGTGCCGTAGATGTCGTGCTTGTCCGCCACGTAATCCGCAAGGTGCGCGCCCACGCGCAGGTGCGCCTGTTGCGAGGGCGGCAGCTCCGCATTGCTTTCGTCGAACCAAGCTTGCATGGCCAGTGCGGCGCGGACGAAGCCCTCGGGATGCGAGAACTGGAGCATCAGGCCGTCGCCCAGGCTCTTGTGCACCCGGCCGGATTCACGCGCCACCAGCGTCTCTGCGAAGTCGACGAAGCGCTGCCAGCGCATGATGAATTCGCGCTCCGCGCGTTCCATGAGGCGAACGGACTCCACCACGTCGGCCACGGCGATGATCTTGGTGGCACGGGTGAACCTCGACGCGTCCAGGCCGGTCAGCGACATGTCGTCTTCTTTGAAAAACTCCCCTCGTCCGTTTGTAGCACGCTGTTTCGTTTCGGCGCACCCCGAAACATCGTGAAGGACGTCCGCTCCTCGCGCATTTAGAGGAGTACGACCTTGGCGAATACGGGAAAACCCTTAAAGTCTCGTCATGGCTGAAATGCAACTGCCCCGCGCCTCCCGGATCGTCCCGATCCGGTCGCTCGGTGCCGGCCATCGGGGCCGGATCGCGACCCACCTGCTGGCCCTGGAACCGCAGGACCGCTACCTGCGCTTCGGCTACGCCGCCAACGACGAGCAGATCCGCCGGTACGTCGACCGCCTCGATTTCGAGCGCGACGACATCTTCGGCATCTTCAATCGCCGCCTGGAGCTGATCGCGGTCGCCCACCTGGCCTTCCTGCCCCATCAGCCCGGCGACACGCCTGGCGCGGAGTTCGGCGTGTCCGTGCTGGCGAAGGCGCGGGGCCGGGGCTACGGGGCGCGGCTGTTCGATCGCGCCGTGGTCCATGCGCGCAACGAGGGCGTCGAGCTGATGTTCATCCACGCCCTTTCGGAGAACACGGCCATGATCCGCATCGCGCGCAATGCCGGGGCCACGCTGGAGCGGGACGGCACCGAAACCGAGGCGTACCTGCGCCTGCCGCCGGCCACGCTCGACAGCCGCGTCAGCGAGATGGTGGACGAGCAGGTGGCGCAGGCGGACTACCGGCTGAAGGTCCAGGCGAAGAACTTCCTCGACTTCCTCGCCGGCGTGCAGGAGATCCGCCGCGGCGCCAGCGAGGCGCGCGGCAAGGGCGGGCGCTGAGCCAAGGCTGAGCCATTGGTGCCGGGCGATCCGGTATCCTATGGGCTCCCCTACTACCGCCTCAAAGGCCGTGTCAGACCCCCACCCTGCGCGCGCAGCGCATGACAAGCAGGACAAGCGCACGTTCCTGCAGAAGGTTGCCGAGTTCATCCATCCGGGGCCGGACTCGAAAGCGGAGCTGATCGAGACGCTGGCCGATGCCGAGGACAACGACGTCATCGGCCCCGAATCCCGCGTGATGCTCGAAGGCGTCATCCGCATGGCCGAGCTCACTGCCGGCGACGTGATGGTCGCGGCGCCGCGCATGGACCTGGTGAACATCGATGCCCCGTACGAGGACATCCTCCACCTCGTGATCAACACGGCGCACTCGCGCTTCCCGGTGTACGAGGGCGACCGCGAGAACATCATCGGCATCCTGATGGCGAAGGACTTGCTGAAGCTGCAGCGGGCGCCGGAACTGAACCTGCGCGCGCTGCTGCGGCCGGCCGTGTTCGTGCCGGAAAGCAAGGGCCTCAACGATCTCCTGCGTGAATTCCGCGGCAACCGCAACCACCTCGCCATCGTCATCGACGAGTTCGGCCGCGTCGCCGGGCTGATCACCATCGAGGACGTGCTCGAGCAGATCGTCGGGGAGATCGAGGACGAGTTCGACATCGCCGCCGACGAAGGCGACATCTTCGGCCTGGCGGACCGCACCTACCGCGTGAGCGGCGACACCTCCATCGAGCGCGTGAGCGAAGCCTTCGGCGTCGACCTGGCCGGGGCGGCCGAGGACGTGGAGGCGTTCGACACCATCGGCGGGCTGATCGCGCATCACATGGGGCACGTGCCTAAGCGCGGCGAAGTGGCCACGCTGGCCGGCCTCAGCTTCGTGGTGCTGCACACCAAGGGTGGTGCCGTGCGCTGGTTCAAGGTCTCGCCCGCGGACGCCGCCGGCACCGCATCTTGACGCGGTTGCGCGCCGGCCTGGCGCCGCTGGCGGCGGCCGCCGCGGGCCTCCTGCAAGCCCTTTCGCTGGCCTGGCCGGCCGGTGGCCAACCCTTGTGGTGGCTGCAGCTGCTGTCGCTCGCCGGCCTCGCCGGCCTGCTGCAGCGCGCCGCCAGCTGGAAGGGCGCGGCTTTGCTGGGCTGGATCTTTGCGACTGCGTGGCTGACGGGCACCTTCTGGTGGCTCTTCATCTCCATGCACGTGTACGGCGGCCTCGCATCGCCCCTGGCGGCCGCCGCCGTCGTGCTGCTGGCGGCCTTCCTCTCCCTCTACTACGCGGCCGCGGCCGGCCTGTACGCGCGCGCCCGGGCCGGCCGCACCTGGTTGGAAGGGGTACTGTTCGCCGCCTTGTGGCTGGGCGCCGAGCTGCTGCGCGGCACGCTCTTCACCGGCTTTCCCTGGGGGGCGGGCGGTTACGCCCACGTCGACGGCCCGCTGGCGCCGCTGGTGCCGTGGATCGGCGTGTACGGCGTCGGTGCCGCCGCGGCCTGGCTCGCCTACCTGCTGTCGCTCCTCGCGCTGGGGACGGTGCGGGCCTCCTGGCGTTACTGGGTGGCGGTGGCCGCCAGCGCCGGACTGCTCGCCGCGTGCAACGTGCAGCGGCCCTCCGCGGCGGACGGAGCGGGCGGTCCCGTGCTGAAGGTGGCATTGCTGCAGGGGAACATCCCGCAGGACGAGAAGTTCCAGGGCGGCACCGGCATCCCCGTCGCGCTGGAGTGGTACGGTCAGCGCCTGCGCGACAGCGGCGCCCAGCTGGTGGTGGCACCGGAGACCGCCATCCCCTTGCTTCCGCAGCAACTGCCCGAGGGCTACGAACAGGCGCTCCGCGCGACGTTCGCGCAGGGCCAGCGCGCCGCTCTGGTAGGCATGCCCCTGGGCAGCTTCGAGGAGGGCTACACCAACTCCGCCCTCGGCTTCGGCCCCGGGCGCGCCTATCGCTACGACAAGCACCATCTCGTGCCCTTCGGCGAATTCATCCCGCCGCTGTTCAAGTGGTTCACGCGGATGATGAACATCCCGCTGGGCGACTTCAACCGCGGAGGGGTCGGCCAGCCCTCCTTCGAGTGGCAGGGCCAGCGGCTCGCGCCGAACATCTGCTACGAGGACCTGTTCGGCGAGGAGCTCGGCGCCCGCTTTGCGGACCCGGCCCGGGCACCGACGATCTTCGTGAACCTCAGCAACATCGCCTGGTTCGGCGACACGGTGGCCATCGACCAGCATCTCCAGATCAGCCGCATGCGCGCGCTTGAATTCGCCAGGCCGATGATCCGCGCCACCAACACCGGGGCCACGGCCATCATCGACCGCCACGGGCGGGTCACGCACGCCCTGCAGCGCCACACCCGCGGCGTGCTGGTGGGGGAGGTGCAGGGCGGCGAGGGCATGACGCCGTTCGCCCGCTGGGTGTCGCGGTTCGGCCTCGGGCCGCTGTGGCTGGCCGCCCTGGCCGCGGCCGCCGCGGCGCTGGTTGCCGGCCGGCGCGGCCCGCGGCCCTAAAATGGAAGGTTCCGCGGCCCACCGGGCCGCGCCGAAACGGGGCCGCCCGTGAGGCCCCGCTCCCTATGCTCACATTCCAGCAACTCATTCTGAAGCTGCAATCCTACTGGGACGCGCAGGGCTGCGCGCTGCTGCAGCCCTATGACATGGAGGTCGGGGCGGGCACGTCGCACACCGCGACCTTCCTGCGCGCGATCGGCCCGGAGCCCTGGAAGGCCGCCTACGTGCAACCGAGCCGCCGGCCCAAGGATGGCCGTTATGGCCAGAACCCGAACCGCCTGCAGCACTACTACCAGTACCAGGTGGTACTCAAGCCGGCTCCTGCGAACATCCTGGAGCTGTACCTCGGCTCGCTGGAAGCGCTGGGCTTCGACCTGAAGAAGAACGACATCCGCTTCGTCGAGGACGACTGGGAGAACCCGACGCTCGGCGCCTGGGGCCTGGGCTGGGAAGTCTGGCTCAATGGCATGGAAGTCACGCAGTTCACCTATTTCCAGCAGGTGGGCGGCATCGACTGCAAGCCGATCACCGGCGAGATCACCTACGGCCTGGAGCGGCTGGCCATGTACCTGCAGGGCGTGGACAACGTCTACGACCTGGCCTGGACCGACGGCCTGAAGTACCGCGACGTCTACCACCAGAACGAGGTGGAGCAGTCGACGTACAACTTCGAGCACAGCGATGCCGAGTTCCTGTTCACGGCCTTCAGCGCCCACGAGAAGCAGGCGAAGTACCTCATGGAGCAGCAGCTGGCGCTGCCCGCCTACGAACAGGTGCTCAAGGCGGCGCACACGTTCAACCTGCTCGACGCGCGCGGCGCGATCAGCGTGACGGAGCGCGCGGCGTACATCGGCCGCATCCGCAACCTGGCGCGCGCCGTGGCGCAGGCCTATTACGAAAGCCGTGAACGCCTCGGCTTCCCCATGGCTCCCCGCGAATGGGTGGCCGACATGCAGAAGAAGGCGGCGTGATGGCGATGCAGAACCTGCTGGTCGAACTCTTCGTCGAGGAACTGCCGCCCAAGGCGCTGAAGAAGCTGGGCGAGTCGTTCGCGAACGTCCTGCTGGAGCAGCTGAAGGCGCAGGGCCTGGCCTCCACGGAGTCCAGGCTCACGGCCTTCGCGTCGCCGCGCCGGCTGGCCGCGCACATCACGGCGGTCGCGCCGCAGGCGGCCGACAGGTCGGTGTCGCAGAAGCTGATGCCCGTCAGCGTCGGCCTCGATGCGGCGGGCAACGCGACCCCGGCGCTGCTGAAGAAGCTGCAAGCGCTGGGGGCCGACGCCTCCGCGGTGCCCGGCCTCAAGCGCGCGATGGACGGCAAGGCGGAAGCGCTCTTTCACGACAGCACCGTCAAGGGCGTGACGCTGGCGGAGGGTCTGCAGAAGGCATTGCACGACAGCCTGGCCAGGCTGCCCATCCCCAAGGTCATGACCTACCAGCTCGCGGACGGCTGGACGGACGTGAAGTTCGTGCGCCCCGCGCATGCGCTGGTCGCGCTGCACGGCGCAAACGTCGTCGCGATCGAGGCCCTGGGCCTGCGGTCCGGCCGGGCCACGCAAGGCCATCGCTTCGAAGCGGCCTCGCCGACGGTGACCATCCAGAACGCGGACAGCTACGCGCAAGACCTGCTGGAGCAGGGCGCGGTGGTCGCCGGCTTCGCCGAGCGCCGGGCCGAAATCGTCCGGCAGCTGCAGGAAGCGGCCGCACGCGCCGGCGGTGGCGCGCGTCCCATCGAGGACGAGGCGCTGCTCGACGAAGTGACCGCGCTGGTGGAACGCCCGAACGTGCTCACGTGCACGTTCGAGCCCGAGTTCCTCGAAGTGCCGCAGGAATGCCTGATCCTCACGATGAAGGCCAACCAGAAGTACTTCCCGCTGCTGGACGCGCAAGGCAAGCTCACGAACCGCTTCCTGGTCGTCAGCAACATCCGTCCGCAGGATGCGAGCGCCGTGGTCGGCGGCAACGAACGCGTGGTGCGACCGCGGCTGGCGGATGCCAAGTTCTTCTTCGACCAGGACCGCAAGAAGACGCTGGAATCGCGCGTCGCCGGTCTTTCGAAGGTCGTGTACCACAACAAGCTCGGCACGCAGGGCGAGCGCATCGAACGCGTCCGCGCCATCGCCAAGGTGATCGGCGCGCAGCTGGGTGACGATCACCTGGCGCACGAGGCCGACATCGCCGCGCGCCTGGCCAAGGCCGACCTGCTGACCGACATGGTCGGCGAGTTCCCGGAGCTGCAAGGCATCATGGGCGCCTACTACGCGCGGCACGACCAGCTGGGCGACGAGATCGCCACGGCCATCGAGGACCACTACCGCCCGCGTTTCGCCGGCGATGCCCTGCCGCGCAACCAGGTCGGCCTGGTCGTGGCGCTGGCCGACAAGCTCGAGACGCTGGCCGGCCTGTTCGCGATCGGCCAGCTGCCCACGGGCGACAAGGACCCGTTCGCGCTGCGCCGCCACGCCCTGGGCATCGTCCGCATGCTGATGGAGAAGGACCTGGACCTGGCCATCGGTGAGCTGGTGATCGAAGCCCTCGGCCTGTTCCCGCAGGCGCAGCCCGGCACCGCGGAGCAGCTCACGGACTTCATCTACGAACGCCTCGCCGGCATGCTGCGCGAGCAGGGCTACAGCGCGCAGGAAGTGGATGCGGTGCTGGCCCTGCGTCCGCAGCGGCTGGGCGACGTCGCCAAGCGGCTGGCGGCGGTGCGCGCGTTCGCGGCGCTGCCCGAAGCGCCTGCGCTGGCCGCCGCCAACAAGCGCATCGGCAACATCCTGAAGAAGGCCGACCGCGCCGACCCGCACGTGAGCGAACCGCTGCTGAAGGAAGACGCGGAAAAGGCGCTCTACGCCGCCACGCGGAAGATCGCGCCGGAAGCCCGCAGCCAGTTCGAAGCCGGTGACTACACGGGTTCGCTCCAGACGCTGGCGGCCCTGCGCGGCCCGGTGGACGCCTTCTTCGACGACGTCATGGTGAACGCCGACGAAGCGGATCTGCGCCTGAACCGGCTGGGCCTGCTCGCCACGCTGCACCAGGCCATGAACCGCGTGGCGGACCTCTCGCGCCTGGCGCAGTAAGGGAGCCTTCCGATGAAACTCGTCATCCTCGACCGCGACGGCACGATCAACGTCGACAGCGACGAGTTCATCAAGACGCCCGAGGAATGGCAGCCGCTGCCCGGGTCGCTGGAGGCGATCGCGCGCATGAACCACGCCGGCTGGCACGTGGCGGTGGCGAGCAACCAGTCCGGCCTCGGCCGCGGGCTCTTCGACGTCGCGACGCTCAATGCCATTCACGCCAAGATGCACAAGATGCTGGCGGCCATCGGCGGCCGGGTGGACGCGGTGTTCTATTGCCCGCACACACCGGACGACCAGTGCCAGTGCCGCAAGCCGCTGCCCGGCCTGTTCGAGCAGATCGGCGAGCGCTTCGGCGTGGACCTGCGCACCACACCCGTCGTGGGCGACACCGCGCGCGACCTGGTCGCGGGCGCGGCCGTCGGGTGCCAGCCGCACCTGGTGCTGACCGGCAAGGCCGAATCCCTGCGTCCCACCCTGCCGGCACTGCAGGGCACGCCGGTGCTGCCCGGGGGCTACCCCGAAGGCACGCGCGTGCACAAGGACCTGGCGGCTTTCGCCGACTGGCTGATCACCCGCAGCCCGGCGCCGCGTCCCGCCTGAGCGATACTCCGCGCCCATGTCTTTCGTCCGCTCCCTGCTGCATGCCCTCTGGATGCTGGTCACCGTGGTCCCCTGGGGGATCTGGATGGTGACGGCCTCGCTCTGGTCCACCGGCGAGCAGATGTACTGGAAGGCCGCCCGCTGGCTGGGCTGGCAGATCGACGCGCTGCGCATCCTGTGCGGCGTGCAGGTTCGCGTCACCGGCATGGAGAACCTGCCGCAGGGCAAGACCAGCCCCGGGATCCTGCTGGTGAAGCACCAGTCGACGCTGGAGACCTTCCTGATGCCGACGCTGATGCCGCATCCGCTCGCCTACGTCTTCAAGCGCGAGCTGATCTACATCCCGTTCTTCGGCTGGGCGATGGGCCGCATGGACATGATCCACATCGACCGCAGCCAGCGCGCGCAGGCCTTCTCCAAGGTGGTGGAGCAGGGCAAGCGGCTGCTGGCGCAGGGCATCTGGGTGATCATGTTCCCCGAAGGCACGCGCACCCCGCGGGGCCAGACGGGCACGTACAAGCTCGGTGGCACGCGCCTGGCGGTCGCCACGGGCGCGCCGGTGATCCCGATCGCGGTGAGCTCCGCCAAGTGCTGGCCGCGCAAGTCCTTCCTCAAGCGGCCGGGCGTCGTCGACGTCTCCATCGGCAAGCCGATCCCCAGCGAAGGACGGCAGCCGGAGGAGATGATGCGCGAGGTGCAGGCCTGGATCGAGGCGGAGATGCGTCGCCTGGACCCCGAAGCCTACGCGCAGGAATCCACGAACGAGCCGGCGCAGGTGTAACGCGGTTGAGTGCGCGCGAGCGCGCACTTAGAATCGCGGCCCATGCAGTCGCCCTTTCAGCTCCTCCTCGACCTGTTCGACGAGCCGAAAGCCAAGGTCGCCGACCGCACGCCGGCGCCCGCCGCGCAAATCCCCGCCGAAGACGTCGAACGCTCGCCCGGCGAGGCGCTCGAGACGCTGCTCGCCCCCCAGGCCTTCCGCCATCCGGACGCCAACCGCGAAGCACGCCTGGGCGAAGTCCTGGTCGCCTACGAGTTCCGCCGCGCGCGCCGCAAGAACATCGGCTTCATGGTGGGCCCGGAGGGCCTGGTCGTGAGCGCCCCGCGCTGGGTCCCGATGGGCGAGGTCGACGCCGCCGTGCGCACCAAGGCGCGCTGGATCGTCAACAAGCTGGAAGCCGCGCGCGAGCGACAGGAAAGGCTGGAGGCCGCCCGCATCGAGTGGAAGGACGGCACCACCATCCCCTACCTCGGCGAGCCGGTCATCGTGGTGCTGGACCCGCGCCACGACTTCCGCGAAACCGGCGGCGTGCTGAACACCGCCGGCGAGGCGCTGCCGGGCGTCGCCCGCATGACGCTGCACATCGGGCTGCCGCACACCGCCCAGCCCGCCCAGATCCGCGACGCGGTGCAGGCCTGGCTGATGCGCCAGGCCAAGGCGCTGTTCGCGCAGCGCCTGGACCACTATGCCCCGCAACTGGGCGTGCAGTGGCGCAAGCTCACGCTCTCCAGCGCCGGCACGCTCTGGGGCACGGCCCACAGCGACGGCTCGATCCGGCTGAACTGGCGGCTGATCCACTTCCGCCTGCCGGTGATCGACTACGTGGTCGCCCACGAACTGAGCCACCTGCGCGTGATGGACCACAGCCCGAGGTTCTGGGAGACGGTGCGCACCGTCGTGCCCAACTATCCCGAACTGCGCGGCCAGCTGAAGGACGAGGCGATCCCGCGCTGGTGACCGCGCGAGGCGACGCCTCATTGACGTTGACGTAAACGTCAGATGTAATCGGCCATGGCCGCCGCGCAATCCACTTCCACCTTCACCATCAGCGACCTGGCGCGCGAGTTCGACCTCACGACGCGTGCGATCCGCTTCTACGAGGACATGGGGCTGCTGCAGCCGGAACGCTCCGGTCCCGGCGGGCGCAACCGCATCTACAGCGCCCGCGACCGCACGCGGCTGAAGCTCACGCTGCGCGCCAAGCGGCTGGGGCTCTCCCTCACCGAGGCCCGCGAGCTGATCGACATGTACGACAGCCCGCGCGACACCGGCCCGCAACTGCGCAAGTTCCTCACCATCCTGGCGCACCACCGCCAGCAGCTGGAGGAGCAGATGGCGGAACTGCAGGCCAACCTGGACGAGGTGCGCACGCACGAGAAGGAGGCGCGCGCCCTCCTGGCGCGGATCGAGAAGGACAAGGTCAGGGCATAATTGACGTTTACGTCAACGTCAACCACCCGGCCATGGACGCCTCCCGCTTCGAACCGCAGGACCCCGCCTTCGCCGAGCGCGTGCGGGCGAGCTTCGCCCGGCAGGGCGCGATGGGCACGATCGGCGCGGCGCTGTGCGAGATCGCACCCGGCCGCGTGACCATCGAACTGCCCTGGCAGCAGGGGCTCACGCAGCAGCACGGCTTCCTGCATGCCGGCATGGTGGCGACGGCGCTCGATTCGGCCTGCGGCTACGCGGCCTCCACGCTGATGCCCGCGGAGGCCGGCGTGCTCACCATCGAATTCAAGATCAACCTGCTCGCGCCGGCGCAGGGACAACGCTTCCGCATGGAAGGCGTCGTGGTCAAGCCGGGCCGGACCATCACCGTGACCGAGGGCCGCGCGTACGCGCTGCACGAAGGCCGCGAAAAGCTGATCGCCACCCTGGGCGCGACGCTCATGACGATCACGGGCCGCGAAGGCATCCAGCACTGAACAAGGAGACAGCCATGCAGCTACCCGGCCTGAACTTCGGCCTCGGCGAGGACCTCGAGGCCCTGCGCGACAGCGTGCACGCCTTCGCGCAGGCGGAGATCGCGCCGCGCGCCGGCGACATCGACCGCAGCGACCAGTTCCCGATGGACCTGTGGCGCAAGATGGGCGAGCTCGGCGTGCTCGGCATCACGGTGCCCGAGGAGTACGGCGGCGCCGGCATGGGCTATCTCGCGCACATGATCGCCATGGAGGAGATCTCCCGCGCCTCTGCTTCCGTGGGGCTCTCCTATGGCGCGCACAGCAACCTGTGCGTCAACCAGATCAAGCGCAACGGCAGCGAGGCGCAGAAGCGGAAGTACCTGCCGAAGCTGATCTCGGGCGAGCACGTCGGTGCCCTGGCCATGAGCGAGTCCGGCGCCGGCAGCGACGTGATCTCGATGAAGCTCAAGGCCGAGGACAAGGGCGGCTACTACGTCCTGAACGGCAGCAAGTTCTGGATCACCAACGGTCCCGATGCCGACACCCTGGTGGTCTATGCCAAGACCGAGCCGGAGCTCGGCGCGCGCGGCGTCACGGCCTTCCTGATCGAGAAAGGCATGAAGGGCTTCTCCATCGCGCAGAAGCTCGACAAGCTGGGCATGCGCGGCAGCCACACCGGCGAACTCGTGTTCCAGAACGTGGAGGTGCCGGCGGAGAACGTGCTGGGCGCGCTCAACGGCGGCGCCAAGGTGCTCATGAGCGGCCTCGACTACGAGCGCGCCGTGCTGGCCGCCGGTCCCATCGGCATCATGCAGTCGGTGATGGACAATGTGGTCCCGTACATCCACGACCGCAAGCAGTTCGGCCAGAGCATCGGCGAGTTCCAGCTCATCCAGGGCAAGGTCGCCGACATGTACACCATCCTGCAGGCGGCGCGGGCCTACTGCTACACGGTGGGCAAGAACCTGGACGCGCTGGGCTCCGAGCACGTGCGCCAGGTGCGCAAGGACTGCGCGTCGGTCATCCTGTACTGCGCGGAAAAGGCGACCTGGATGGCCGGCGAGGGCATCCAGATCTTCGGCGGCAACGGCTACATCAACGAATACCCGCTCGGCCGCCTGTGGCGCGACGCCAAGCTGTACGAGATCGGCGCCGGCACCAGCGAGATCCGCCGGATGCTGATCGGCCGCGAGCTGTTCGCGGAAACCATGTAGGTAATCCCACGGACGGTGCACGCCCGCGCCGTCCGCTCCACAATCCACGCCATGACCTCGATCCAGGACCTCTTCTCCCACAACCGCGCCTGGGCCGCGGAGATGGAGCGCACGCGCCCCGGCTTCTTCAGCGGCCTGACGAAGCAGCAGAAGCCCAAGTTCATGTGGATCGGCTGCTCCGACAGCCGCGTGCCCGCGAACCAGATCACCGGCCTCGAACCGGGCGAGGTGTTCGTGCACCGCAACGTGGCCAACGTCGTCGTCCACTCCGACCTGAACGCGCTCTCCGCCATCCAGTTCGCGGTGGAGATGCTGAAGGTGGAACACATCATGGTCGTGGGCCACTACGGCTGCGGCGGCGTGCTGGCCGCGCTGAACGGCACGCGCGTGGGCCTGGCGGACAACTGGATCCGCCACATCCAGGACGTGCGCGACCGCCACCGCGTGATCCTGGACAACATGCCGCCCGACAAGCGTGCCGACGCCCTGGTCGACCTGAACGTGATCGAGCAGGTGGTCAACGTCTGCGTCAGCACGGTGATGGTGGACGCCTGGGCCAAGAACCAGAACGTCACCATCCACGGCTGGGCCTTCGGCGTGCACGACGGCCTGCTGCAGGACCTGAAGATGAACGTCTCGAACGCCGAGGCCATCGAGGACGCCTACCGCAACGCGGTGCAGGCGGTGATCGCCGCGCGCCACTGAGGGCCCCGGGCGCATGTTCCCCCAGCGCCTCGACTCGCCACTGGCCTACGACATCGCCAAGGCGATGCTGGACGGCTTCAACCGGCACTACCGGCTGTTCCGGCTCGAGTCGCAGCGCGCCAAGCACCGCTTCGAGACGCAGGACTGGCACGGGCAGCAGCGCGCGCAACGCGAGCGCATCGAGTTCTACGACCTCCGCGTCAAGGAGGCGGTGCAGCGGCTCGAAAAGGAGTTCAAGGCCGGCGAGCAGCCGATGGACGTGTGGCACCAGGTCAAGCTGCACTACATCGGCCTGCTGATCGACCATCACCAGCCGGAACTGGCGGAGACCTTCTTCAACTCGGTCACCACCAAGATCCTGCACCGCACCTACTTCCACAACGACTTCATCTTCGTGCGGCCGGCCGTCAGCACGGAATACATCGAGAACGACGAGCCGGCGGCGACCGCCACCTACCGTTCGTACTACCCCACGCGCGAGACGCTGCACGAGAACGTCGTGCGCATCGTCGACAACTTCCGGCTGCAGCGCCCCTTCGAGGACCTCGACCGGGACGCGGCGCTGGTGGTCGAGGCGATCAGCGCCCGCCTGAACCAGGTGAAGCTGCGCGCCAACTTCCAGGTGCAGGTCCTGTCGTCGCTGTTCTTCCGCAACAAGGGCGCCTACGTGGTCGGCAAGATCATCAACGGCTTCTCCGAGCTGCCGTTCACCCTGCCGATCCTGCACGGCCGCAAGGGCCTGGTCATCGACGCCTGCCTGTTCGGCGAGGACGAACTGCAGATGCTGTTCTCCTTCGCCCGCGCCTACTTCATGGTGGACATGGAGATCCCGGCGGCCTTCGTGCAGTTCCTGCGCTCGCTCATGCCGCGCAAGCCGCGCGGCGAGCTGTACAGCGCCCTGGGCTTGGCGAAGCAGGGCAAGACCCTGTTCTACCGCGACTTCCTCTACCACCTGAAGCACTCGAGCGACAAGTTCCGCATCGCGCCCGGCATCAAGGGCATGGTGATGCTGGTGTTCGACCTGCCGTCGTTCCCGTACGTGTTCAAGGTCATCAAGGACTACTATCCGCCGCAGAAGGACACCACGCGCGAGCAGATCCAGGGCAAGTACCTGCTGGTGAAGCAGCACGACCGCGTGGGCCGCATGGCGGACACGCTGGAGTACAGCGAGGTGGCGTTCGCGCGGGAGCGCTTCGAGGACGAGCTGATCGAGGAGATCCGCAAGTTCGCGCCCAGCCAGCTGGAGATCGGCGACCGCGACGGCGACGGCCACGAGGAGGTCGTGATCAAGCACCTCTACATCGAGCGCCGCATGATCCCGCTGAACATCTACCTGCAGGAGGCCTTCGACGGCGGCGAGCAGGCGCAGGTGGAGCGCGCGGTGGTCGAGTACGGCAACGCCATCAAGGACCTGGTGGCCGCCAACATCTTCCCGGGCGACATGCTGTGGAAGAACTTCGGCGTCACCCGCAACGGCAAGGTCGTGTTCTACGACTACGACGAGATCGAGTACCTCACCGAATGCAACTTCCGCAAGGTGCCGCAGGCGCGCAACGAGGAAGAGGAAATGTCCGGCGAGGTCTGGTACAAGGTCGGGCCCCGCGACGTGTTCCCGGAGACCTTCGAACCGTTCCTGCTCGGCAACCCTGCCGTGCGCGACGTGTTCCTCAAGCACCATGCCGACCTGCTGGACCCGGCGTTCTGGCAGTCGCACAAGGAGCGCATCCTCGCCGGCCACGTGTTCGACGTGTTCCCGTACGAGCGCGACAAGCGCTTCGCCCGCCGGCATGGCGCCGCCGCAACCGATCCGGCCAGGGTGCAGCATGCGTGACTTCTGGGAACTCGCGAGCTACGTCGTCACGGCGCTCGGCCTTCCGGTCGCGATCCTCTTCTTCGCCTGGGAGCAGCGCAAGGAGCGCGACAACGAGGAGGAGGAGCAGTACCAGCTGCTCTCCGACGCCTACAACGATTTCCTCAAGGTGGTGCTCGCGCACCCCGACCTGCAGCTGCGCAGCAGCGACCCGCTGCCCGACCCCACGCCCGAGCAGCGCGAGCGGATGCTGGTCATCTTCGACATGCTGATCTCGCTGTTCGAGCGCGCCTACCTGGTGGCCTACAAGGAGGCCATGGCCGAGACCGAGGCGCGCCGCTGGAACAGCTGGGACGACTACATGCGCGAGTGGTGCCGGCGCGAGGACTTCCACAACGCCCTGCCGCTGCTGCTGCGCGGCGAGGACCCCGAGTTCCAGCAATACATCCGACGCATCGCCGCCGAGGAGCGCGGCCCCGTCATCCTCTCGACCTACTAAAGGAGTGAATCCCATGGCTGAATCCATCGTCATCGTCGGCGCCGCGCGCACCCCCATGGGGGCCTTCCAGGGCGACTTCTCCACCCTCGCGGCCCACGACCTCGGCGGCGCGGCCATCCGCGCCGCGGTCGAGCGCGCGGGCATCCCGGCCGACGCCGTCGGCGAGGTGCTGTTCGGCAACTGCCTGATGGCCGGCCAGGGCCAGGCGCCTGCGCGCCAGGCCTCCTTCAAGGCGGGGCTGCCCAAGAGCACCGGCGCCGTCACGCTCTCGAAGATGTGCGGCTCCGGCATGAAGGCCGCCATGTTCGCGCACGACATGCTGCTGGCCGGCACGCACGAGATCATGGTGGCGGGCGGGATGGAAAGCATGACCAACGCGCCCTACCTGCTGCTCAAGGGCCGCGGTGGCTACCGCATGGGCCACGACAAGGTGTACGACCACATGATGCTCGACGGCCTGGAAGACGCCTACGAGCCGGGCCGCGCCATGGGCACCTTCGGCGAGGACTGCGCGGCGAAGTACAAGTTCTCGCGCGAGGCGCAGGACGCCTTCGCCACCGCTTCGGTGCAGCGCGCGAAGAAGGCCACCGAGTCGGGCGCTTTCGCCACCGAGATCGTGCCGGTCACCGTCAAGACGCGCGCCGGCGAGTCCGTGGTGTCCATCGACGAGGGCCCGGGCAAGGTGAAGCTGGACAAGATCCCGCAGCTGAAGCCCGCTTTCAAGAAGGACGGCACCATCACCGCCGCTTCCAGCTCCAGCATCAACGACGGGGCCGCGGCCCTGGTCATGATGAACGAGAGCACCGCGAAGCGACTGGGCGTCCAGCCGCTGGCCCGCATCGTCGGGCACGCCACGCACGCGCAGGAGCCGGAGTGGTTCACCACGGCTCCGGTGGGTGCCACGCAGAAGCTGCTCGCGAAGACCGGCTGGAAGGTGTCGGACGTCGACCTCTGGGAGGTGAACGAAGCGTTCGCCGTGGTGCCCATGGCATTGATGGACGAACTGAAGGTCTCGCACGACATCGTCAACGTCAACGGCGGCGCCTGCGCGCTCGGCCACCCGATCGGCGCGTCCGGCGCCCGCATCATGGTCACGCTGCTGCACGCGCTGAAGGCCCGCGGCGGCCGGCGCGGCATCGCCACGCTGTGCATCGGCGGCGGTGAAGGCACCGCGGTGGCGCTGGAGCTGCTCTGAGCCACGTGCTCGTCATCGGCGCGTCGCGCGGCATCGGGCTGGAGTTCGTGCGCCAGTACCGCGCCGACGGTCACCGCGTGATCGCGACGGCCCGCGACGCCGCGGGGGTCGCCCGTATCGAAGCCCTGGGCGCCCAGGCGCTGAAACTGGACGTCGCCGAGCCGGCCAGCGCCAGCGGCCTCGCGTGGCAGCTGGATGGCGAGAAGATCGACGTGGCGCTGTACGTCGCAGGCGTGTACAGCACGGCAGGCGCCACGCAGCCGCCGACGCGCGAGGAGTTCGACCGCCTGATGCACACGAACGTGCTGGGCGCCATGCAGGCGATCCCGCAGGTCGCGCCGATGGTGGAGGCCGCCCGCGGCCGCTTCGTCTTCATCACCAGCGAGATGGGCCACATCGCCGGGGCCGGCTCCAGCTTCGGCTGGACCTACCGCGTCAGCAAGGCCGCCTTGAACATGGCGGTGGCGAGCGCGCGCCACGACTACCCGCAGGCCATCTTCGCCGCCATGAGCCCCGGCTGGGTCCGGACCGACATGGGCGGCCCCGGTGCGCCGCTGGCCGTGGAGGACAGCGTACGCGCCATGCGCCCTGCGATCCAGGCCCTCACGCCGCGCCAGAGCGGCGCCTTCCTGAACTACGACGGCGAACCTTTCGCCGGCTGGTGACCATGCTCCTTACCCCCGACCAGGAAATGATCCGCGACGCCGTGCGCGACTTCGCCCGCGAGCAGCTGTGGCCGCACGCCGCGCGCTGGGACCGCGAGCACGTGTTCCCGCACGAGGCGCACCGGGGACTGGCGGCGCTCGGTGCCTATGGCATCTGCGTGCCCGAGGAACACGGCGGGGCGGGGCTCGACTACGTGACGCTGGCCCTGGTGCTCGAGGAGATCGCGGCCGGCGACGGCGGCACCAGCACCGCGATCAGCGTCACCAACTGCCCGGTCAATGCGATCCTCATGCGCTACGGCAACGACGCGCAGAAGAAGAAGTGGCTCACGCGGCTGGCGCAAGGCGAGCTGCTGGGCGTCTTCTGCCTCACCGAGCCGCACGTGGGCAGCGATGCCTCGGCGCTGCGCACCACCGCCACGCGCGAGGGCGACGGTTACGTCCTCAACGGCGTCAAGCAGTTCATCACCAGCGGCAAGAACGGGCACCTGGCCGTCGTGATCGCCGTCACCGACAAGGGCGCGGGCAAGCGCGGGATGAGCGCCTTCCTGGTGCCCACCGACACGCCCGGCTACGTGGTCGCGCGGCTGGAGGACAAGGTCGGCCAGCACTCCAGCGACACCGCCCAGGTCAACTTCGAGGACTGCCGAATCCCGGCGGAGAACCTGGTCGGCGAGGAGGGCGAGGGCTACCGCATCGCGCTGTCGGCGCTGGAAGGCGGGCGCATCGGCATCGCCGCGCAAAGCGTGGGCATGGCCCGCAGCGCGTTCGAGGTCGCGCTGCAGTACGCCAAGGAGCGCCAGAGCTTCGGCACCGCGATCTTCAACCACCAGGCCGTGGGGTTCCGCCTCGCCGAGTGCGCGACGCAGCTCGAGGCCGCCCGCCAGTTGATCTGGCATGCCGCGGCCTTGCGCGACGCCGGCCGGCCCTGCCTGAAGGAAGCCGCCATGGCCAAGCTGTTCGCCAGCGAGATGGCGGAGCAGGTCTGCAGCGCCGCGATCCAGACGCTGGGCGGCTACGGCTACGTCAACGACTTCCCGGTGGAACGCATCTGGCGCGACGTGCGCGTGTGCCAGATCTACGAGGGCACGTCCGACGTGCAGAAGATCCTGATCCAGCGCGCGCTGGCCTGAGCGTCCCGGTGGCACGCCGGCAGATCCCTAGTCCCTCTCCAGCTTCCGGAACGCGGCATGACGCCGTTCGTGCAGCACCGCGAGGGCCTGCTCGTAGTAGCGGATGGATGCAGCCAGGGTCAGCTTCACGGGTTCCGCGGTTCCCTCGCTCGCTTGCCAGGACCGCAGCGCGGCCAGCCGCATCTCGCGCTGGATGATGCGCGCTTCCAGATCCGCGAGATCCAGGGGGGGGAGCCGTTGCGCATGCGGGGCCACGCGCCAAAGCGTGCATCGCCGAGGGCCGCCCGGAAGTAGGACGGCATCGATTCACCATCCTGATCCACCGCGGGCGCGTCCGCTGCGCGGCCGCTACGCCTGGTCACAGCCGGGGTTCCGTGCCTCGGCCGTTCTGTGCCAAACTTGCGCGCCAGGAGCCCCCCAGATGAAGCAACGCGTATTCCTCGTCGAAGACCAAAGGCGCATGCGCGAGTTGCTGGTCGACCTGTTCTCGGCCAACGGCGATTTCCAGGTCGTCGGCACCGCGTGCACCGAGGGCGAGGCGCTGGTCTGGCTGGAGGAGCACGGCGAGGCGTGGGACCTCGCGGTCATCGACCTGGTGCTGGACGACGGCAGCGGCAGCAGCGTGGTGCGCCGCGCCCGCGACGTGAACTACGGCGGTCTGGTGGCGGTGCTTGCCAGCTGCGTGACCGACAGCCTGCGCGAACACGTGTATGCCCTGGGGGCCGACACGCTGTTCGACGAGAAGGACACCCAGCGCTTCCTGGTGTGGCTCAACAAGCTGGGCAAGCCCTACGACGCTCCCATCCCCATGGCCGGCGGCCGCAAGGAACTGGCGCCGCCGGTGGCGTCCGCCCTCCGCGCCTAGCGCACCTGCTCCTCGAGGAAGCCGCGGAAGGCGGCGATGTCGCCTTTCTCCAGCAGGTGGTACACGCCCATGGCTGCGTTGGCTTCGCGCACTTCCTTCCAGAGGTGCGGGCCGAGCGCGACGATGCTGCCGGCGCGCGGCTGCGATTGCAGCTTGCGCACCGCCTCGCCCCACCGGCCCTCCGCCAGCCCCATGTCGACGAAGGCGAAGTGGAAGCCCTCGCGGTCCCACATCGCCCATTCCTGCAACTGGTCGTCCGTGCGGAAGGCGCCCGCCAGCCGCAGCGAAGGCATGCCCTCGACCACCTCGCGCATGCGCAGCAGCAGCGGCGCGGTGTCCACGACGAGCAGCACGCCGAGCGGGCCGCCCTTCTTCACGCGCTGTGTCCGGGCCGCCGCCCCGAAGCCTTGCATGCGGGCAATATACGATGTGCGGCCTGGGCGGGCAAACCGCGATGGAGACGGCAGATGGCGATCACCAAGGGATACCGTGCGCTGGTGGACGAGGCGATGGCGCAGGTGCGGACCTATGCGGTGCAGGACGTGCGGGCCCGGCTCGGCGACCCGCGCCTGCAGCTGGTCGACATCCGCGACGTGCGCGAGCTGCAGGCCGAAGGCACGGTGCCCGGCAGCTACCACGCGCCGCGCGGCATGCTGGAGTTCTGGGTCGACCCCGGCTCGCCGTACCACAAGAAGGTCTTCGCCGACGAGGCCAGGGAGTACGTCCTGTTCTGCGGTGCCGGCTGGCGCAGTGCGCTGGCGGCGAAGACGCTGCAGGACATGGGCATGGCCAACGTGGCGCACATCGACGGCGGTTACGCCGAGTGGGTGAAGCAGGGCGCGCCGACCGAAACGCTGGAAGCGCGCAAGGAGAAGAAGGCCGGATGACGGTCACCGCCGAAGGCCCGTGCCTGTGTGGCCGCGCGGATCCGCGCGGCCGGCCCGTCCGTTCGCGCGCTGCTGCGGCCGCTACCTGGCGGACTTCGCCGGCACGCCCGCACCCGACGCGGAAACGCTCATGCGTTCGCGCTATTGCGCCTTCGTGCTGGAAGACGCGGACTACCTGCTGGCCACCTGGCACGCCTCGCGCCGGCCGCCCGACCTGGCGTTCGCGCCGGGCACGAAATGGCTGGGGCTGGAGGTGCGGGACCACCGCGTGGTCGATGCTGCCCACGCGGAAGTCGAGTTCGTCGCGCGTTCGCGCCAAGCGGGCCGCGCGCACCGTCTGCACGAGCGCAGCCGCTTCGTGTGCGAGGATGGCCGCTGGTCTTACCTGGATGGGGAGATGAAGTGACGGGGCGTTTCGACGCAGTGCTGTTCGATTGCGACGGCGTGCTGGTGGACAGCGAAGGCATCACCAACGGCGTGCTGCGCGAGATGCTGGAGGCGCTGGGCTGGAAGCTCACGCGCGAGGAGTGCATGCGCATCTTCCTCGGCAAGGCGGTGAAGGACGAGCAAGCCCTGATCGAGGCCCGCACGGGCCGGCCCCTCACCGAGGAGTGGTTCGTGCGCTTCCGGGAGCAGCGCAACGAGCGGCTGCTCGCCGGCGTGCTGCCGATCCCCGGCGCGGTCGACGCGGTCGAGCGCATCAGCGCGCGGTTCGGCGGGCGCATCGCCTGCTGCTCCGGCGCCGACCGCTGGAAGGTGGAGATGCAGCTCGCCAAGTGCGGCCTCCTTCCCTGGTTCGAAGGCCGCATCTTCAGCGGCCACGAGATGCCGCGCTCCAAGCCGGCGCCGGACGTCTACCTCGCCGCGATGGGACCGCTCGGCGTCGTGGCCAGCCGCTGCGCCGTCGTCGAGGACACGGTCACCGGCGTGACGGCGGGCGTCGCCGCGGGATGCACGGTCTTCGGCTACAGCCCTTCCGAGGCGGGGCACGACGCGCCGGCGGCCTTGCGGGAAGCGGGAGCCGCGCGGATCTTCACCCGCATGCAGGACCTGCCCGCGCTGCTGGACTAGTTTGTCGGACTCCTCCTACAGGAGACTGCTCGGCCGCAGTCCCATAATGGCCGACCCCTCTCTCCCGGCCCGCCCGGATCCCACATGAAGCAAGAAATCGAAGCCGTGCTGCAGCTGCTGCGCAAGCACGAGGAACAGGTCCTAACGGAATGGCTGGCGGAGGCGGGGTCCGCTTCGACGCGGACCACCGACGCCGGGCGTCGCAACATGCGCAGCGAGGCCGAGGAGATCCTGCGCACGCTGCGCGAGGCGCTGCAGGCCGGCGCGGATCCGGAAGCGTTCCAGGGCCCGGGCTGGGCGCCGGTGCGCCAGTCGCTGGAAGCGCTCTCGCGTTCGCGCGCGGCGCAGGGCCAGTCGGCCGGCGACACCAGCCTGTTCGTGCTCGCCTTCAAGCGCCCGCTGTTCGGCCTGGTGCAGCGGGAAGTGCCGGCCGCCCAGCAGATGCCGGCGGTGTGGGCCATCTCGCTGATCGTCGACCGCATGGCGCAGTGGACCGTGTCCACCTACCAGCAGACCCGCGAGGACATCATCAAGCGCCAGCAGCAGGACCTGCTGGAGCTCTCCACGCCCGTGATCAAGCTGTTCGAAGGCGTGCTGGCCGTGCCGATGATCGGCACGCTCGACTCGGCCCGCACGCAGGTCGTCATGGAGACGCTGCTGGAACGCATCGTGGAGACCGGCTCGCGCCTGGCCATCATCGACATTACCGGCGTGCCGACCGTCGACACCCTGGTGGCCCAGCACCTGCTCAAGACCGTCAGCGCCATCCGCCTGATGGGCGCGGAATGCATCATCAGCGGCATCCGCCCGCAGATCGCGCAGACCATCGTGCACCTCGGGATCGACCTGCAGGGCATCGCGTCCAAGGCGAGCCTGGCCGACGCGCTGGCGCTGGCGATGGAGCAGCAGGGCTTCGTCATCACGCGCACGAAGTAGGGGCGGGCGATGTACCGCATCCCGATCCTGCAGATGGGCCAGACGCTGCTGGTCACCATCCAGGTCGACATGCAGGACCAGATGGCCCTGGCCCTGCAGGACGACCTCGCGAACAAGATCTCCAGGAGCGGCGCCAAGGGCGTGCTCATCGACATCTCCGCGCTGGAGATCGTCGACTCCTTCGTCGGCCGCATGCTGGCCAGCATCTCCGGCATCTCGCGCATCCTCGACGCCACCACGGTGGTGGTCGGCATGCAGCCGGCCGTCGCGATCACGCTGGTGGAGCTGGGGCTGTCGCTCGAGGGCGTGCGCACCGCCCTGAACGTCGAGCGCGGCATGGAGCTGCTCGCGCACGACCGCCGGGAGAAGCCGCTTGCCCCCTGACGAAAGCACCGGGGCGCTGCCGCTGCGCTCCGAGGAAGACATCGTCGCCAGCCGGCAGAAGGTGCGCGTGCTCACCCAGCAGCTGAAGTTCTCGCTGGTGGACCAGACCAAGATGATCACGGCAGCCTCCGAGCTGTCGCGCAACACGCTGATCCACGGCAAGGGCGGGGCCATGCGCTGGGAACTCGTCGAGGACGGGGTGCGGCGCGGCCTGCGCCTGCACTTCGAGGACGAGGGCCCGGGCATCGCCGACCTCAAGCTCGCGCTCACCGACGGCTGGACCTCCGGCTCCGGCATGGGGCTCGGGCTGCCGGGGAGCAAGCGCCTGGTCCACGAGTTCGACGTGCAGTCCACGCCAGGCCAGGGCACCCGCGTGAGCATCACCCGGTGGAAATGATCCTCGGGCAATTCCACGAAGCCTTTCCCATGGGCGATGCCAGCCGCGTGGGCGAGGCACGACGGCACGCCGCGGACCTCGCGCAGGCGTGCGGCCTCGACGAGGTGGAGGCCGGGCGCCTGGCCATCGTGGTGACGGAGCTCGGCACCAACCTCGTGCGGCACGCGCGCGAGGGCCGCTTGCTGCTGTCCGCCCGCCCGGACCGTGCGGAGGTAGAAGTGATCTCGATCGACGAGGGCCCCGGCATCCACGACGTCGAGCGTTCGCTGGACGATGGGTTCTCCACCGGCGGCACGCCCGGTACCGGGCTGGGCGCCGTGCGGCGCCTCGCCGACCACTTCGACTTGCACTCCGACGTGCCCCGGGGCACCGTGATCGTCGCGCGGGTGCGCTCCGCCAGCCAGCCGGCGGACACGTCGGCCCTGTCGGCAGGCGCGGTCTCCCTCGCGGCCCCCGGCGAACGCGTCTGCGGCGACGGCTGGGGCTTTGCACTGGAGGGCACGCGCGCCGCGGTGATGGTGGCCGACGGCCTCGGCCACGGGCCCGACGCGGCCGAGGCTTCACGCGAGGCACTCGAATGCTTCGCCGCCGCGCCGTTGCGGACCGCGCCGCGCGAGATGCTGCAGCAGGCGCACGCCCGCCTGCGCTCCACGCGGGGTGCGGCAGTGATGGTGCTGCACGCCGACGCGGCGCAAGGCACCGTGCGCAGCGCCGGCGCCGGCAACGTGATGGCCCGGCTGGTCTCCGGCGTCGCCGACCGCACGCTGCTGTGCCAGCACGGCACGGCCGGCATCACGATCCGCACGCCCGAGGAAACCAGCACGCCCTGGCCGCCGCACGCGATCCTGGTGGTCTTCACCGACGGCATCGAAACCCGCTGGAAGGCCGAAGAAGTGATCCCGGTGCTGGGGCGCGACCCTACACTGGCGGCAGCCGTGCTCGCCCGCGACTATTGCCGCGGGCGCGACGACGCGACCGTCGCCGTGCTGCGGCGCAAGGACTGACATGTCGGCCGACCACGCACCCGCCCCGCAGGATCTCGCCGCCGCGCTGGAGGACAGCCGGCGCGAGGCGCAGGCGCTGCGCAGCGAGCTCGAGGAAACCAACCGCGGGGTGCTCGCGCTCTATGCGGAACTGGATGCCCAGGCCGAGCAGCTGCGCGAGGCGACCGAACTCAAGAGCCGCTTCCTGGCGTACATGAGCCACGAATTCCGCACGCCCATCGGCTCCATCCGCAGCATCACGCGGCTGCTGCTCGACCGCGTCGACGGCCCCCTCACCGAGGAGCAGGAAAAGCAGGTCTCGTTCATCCAGCAGAACGCGGCCGAATTCGCCGAGATGGTCGACGACCTGCTGGACCTCGCGAAGGTCGAGGCGGGTCGGGTGGAGATCTCGCCCGCCTGGTTCGAGATGGTCGATTTGTTCTCGGCGCTGCGCGGCATGTTCAAGCCGGTGCTGACCAATCCCGACGTCAACCTGGTGTTCGAGGAGCCCGCGAACGTCCCCAAGCTGTACACGGACGACCGCAAGCTCTCGCAGATCCTGCGCAACTTCATCTCGAACGCGCTCAAGTTCACGCCCAAGGGCGAGGTGCGCGTGGCCGCCCGCCTGGATAGCGGTTCGCACGTGACCTTCTCGGTCAGCGACACGGGCATCGGCATCGCGCCGGAGTACCACCGCAGCATCTTCGAGGATTTCCAGCAGGTGAATTCACCGCTCCAGCGGCGCCTGCGGGGAACCGGGCTGGGCTTGTCGCTGAGCAAGAAGCTGGCCGAACTGCTCGGTGGCACGGTGGCCCTGGAGAGCGAGCCCGGCCGGGGCTCGACGTTCTCGGTCACGGTGCCGGTGCAGATGGAGGGTGCGGAGCCGTAATGCTGGACACGGACGTCATCAACACCACGATCGATCGTTCGGTCCACACGGTGCTGGTGGTCGACGACAATCCGGCCACGCGCTATTCCACCGCGCGCGTGATCCGGGCCGCCGGCTTCCGCACCGCCGAGGCCGGCAGCGGCGGCGAGGCCCTCGAGAAGGTGCAGGCGGGCGTGTCCGCCGTGGTGCTGGACGTGCACCTTCCGGACATCGACGGCTTCGAGGTCTGCCGCATCATCCGCGCCAATCCGGCCACGGCGCTGCTGCCCGTGGTGCATCTCTCGGCGGCGTACATCAAGGACTCCGACCGCGTCACCGGCCTGAACGCGGGCGCCGACGGGTACATGGTGCACCCGGCGGAGCCCGCGGTGCTGGTGGCCACGCTGCAGGCGCTGATCCGCGCGCGCACCGCCGAGGACCAGCTGCGCCGCAGCGAGCAGCGCTTCCGCGCCATCTACGACCAGGCGCAGAGCGGCATCGCGCTGCTCGACGAGGACGGCCGCTTCGCAGACGTCAACCCGGCGATGCTGGGCATGCTGGGCCGCTCGCGCGACGAG
Organism: Ramlibacter pallidus; assembly: GCF_015070875.1. Taxonomy (GTDB): domain Bacteria; phylum Pseudomonadota; class Gammaproteobacteria; order Burkholderiales; family Burkholderiaceae_C; genus Ramlibacter; species Ramlibacter pallidus. Next base: position 31,267 of record NZ_JADDIV010000002.1, on the reverse strand, counting down.
TTCCTCGGCCACCGCATCAGCGAGCTGGCGCCGCCCGAGTGGCGCGCCCGCATCGACAAGCAGCTCTCTTCGCCGGCAGACGGGCGTTCGCCCTGGCGTGGCGAGTTCCCCCTGCGCCGGGCCGACGGGGAGAGCGTCTACCTGGAGTGGAGCGTGTCCTCGCACGTCGAACCCGGCGTGCGCATCGCGATCGCCATCGACGTCTCCGACCGTTTCGAACTCGAGCAGCGCCGCCGCGATGTGCTGGAACGGGAGCAGGTCGCGCGGCAGGAGGCCGAGCGCCACAGCCGCACCAAGGACGATTTCATCGCGGTGCTCTCCCACGAGCTGCGCACGCCGCTCAACGCGATCATCGGCTGGGTGCACATCCTCAAGCGGCGCGGCACCACGCCCGAGGGGGCGAAGGGGCTGGAGGCGATCGAGCGCAACGTGAAGACGCAGGCGCGCATCATCTCGGACATCCTCGACGTGTCCCGCATCAACTCCGGCAAGCTGCGCCTGGACCGGGAATGGACGGATGCGGCGGAACTGGTGGCCAGTTCCATCGATGCGCTCTCCGGCAGCATCGCCGAGAAGAAGATCCAGGTCGAGGTGGACGTCGACGGCGCGAGCGCGCCAGCCTTCGTCGACCCCGCTCGCTACCAGCAGATCTTCTGGAACCTGATGACGAACGCCATCAAGTTCTCGCCGGAGGGCGGCCGCGTGCAGGTGGGCCTGCGGCGCACCGGCGACCGGCTGCTGCTGGAGGTGCGCGATTTCGGCCAGGGCATCAAGGGCGACTTCCTGCCGCACCTGTTCGACCGCTTCACGCAAAGCGATTCCCCCGGCAACCGCCGGCACGGCGGCCTGGGCCTCGGCCTGTCCATCGTGAAGCACCTGGTGGACCTGCACGGCGGCGAGGTGGCGGCGGAAAGCGCCGGGGCCGGGCAAGGCACGGTGATGCGGGTCGACTTGCCGGTGGAGCCCAGCGGCGAGACGGTGTCGCACGAGGCGCCGGACACCGAGGGCGGCAGCGAGGCCGAGGCGCAGGACACGCTGGCCCTGCACGGGCTCGACGTGCTGCTGGTGGAGGACGACCGCGAAGCCATCGAGATGATGACCCTGGTGCTGGAGGACCGCGGTGCGCAGGTGCGCACGGCCGGCGACTTCGACAGCGCCGTACAGGCCCTGCAGCGCCAGTGGCCCGCGATCCTGGTCAGCGACATCGGCCTGCCGGGCCGCGACGGCTACGAACTCGTCCGGCGCGTGCGGCAGATGGAAGTCGAACGCCGCGCGCCGCGCCTGCCCGTGATCGCCCTGACGGCGTTCGCGCGCGCGGAGGACCGGCAGAAGACGCTGGACACCGGCTTCGACCTGCACCTGGCCAAACCGATCAAGCCGCACGTGCTGCTGGAGGCCATCGCCAAGTGCAGCCGCGAGTCCGGCGGCGCGTAGGCCGCGGCGAGCTCGCCACCGTCGGGCCGGCGAGCCTCCTCCGCATGGGGGAGTTGCCTAAGCGTTGAGCACCCCAGCGCAGCCCGCATGCAGACTGGACTCCCGGCGGGCGCAGGGACGAAATCCACTGCGTTGTCCACAGACGCGGTGGATATCTCCGGCGAAGTCGTGTCCATCGGTACTTGACAGCGGCAGCGCGAATCGCCAGCGGCCGATAATGGGCCGCATCGCAACCCACGGACCCGTCCCATGCGCTTCCTCGCCCACGCCTTCTCGCTCCTCGCCGTGGTCTCCCTGGCCGCCTGCACGCCCCCCAGCAATCCTCCGCCCGCGACCGGCACGGCGGGCGCCGGCACCGGCGTGCCGAACATGGGGGCCCTGACCGGCACGGCCAGGGTCACCACCGCCAGCGGCATCGTCTTCGAATCCGTGCAGTCCGGCAGCGGCCCCTCGCCGAAGGCGACGGACACGGTGAAGGTCCACTACCGCGGCACCTTCCCGGACGGCCGCGAGTTCGACAGCTCGTACAAGCGCGGGCAGCCCACCAGTTTTCCGCTGAACCGCGTGATCCCGTGCTGGACGGAAGCGGTGCAGATGATGAAGCCCGGCGGGAAGGCGCGCATCACGTGCCCGCCCGCGGTGGCCTATGGCGAGCGGGGCGCCGGCGGCGTGATCCCGCCCAACGCCACGCTCATGTTCGAGATCGAGCTGATCTCCATCGGGGGCTGACATGCTGACGTTCTGGTACGCACCGGGCACCTGCGCGCTGGCCACGCACCTGGCACTGGAGTACGCGGGCGCGCCGTACGAGGCGAAGCGGCTCGACTTCCGCAAGGGCGAGCAGCGTTCGCCCGAGTACCTGCGCATCAACCCCAAGGGCCGGGTGCCCGCGCTGGTGACGGAGCGGGGCGTGCTCACCGAAACGACCGCGCTGCTGCAGTACGTCGCCCAGGTGTTCCCGCAGGCCGGGCTGGCGCCGCTGGACGATCCGTTCGCGCTGGCGAAGATGAACGCGTTCAACGGCTACCTCGCGTCGACGGTGCACGTGAACCACGCGCACAAGCTGCGCGGCTACCGCTGGGTGGACGAAGGCGACGAGGCCGCGCTGGCGGCGATGATGAAGAAGGTGCCGCAGACGATGGCGGACAGCTTCACGCTGATCGAGGAGCAGATGTTCCAGGGGCCCTGGGTGCTCGGCGAGCGCCTGAGCACCAGCGACTTCTATCTCTACACCCTCGCCGGCTGGCTGGAGGGTGACGGCGTCGACGTGCAGCGCTTCCCCCGCGTCGCCGACCACATGCGGCGCGCCGAGGCATTGCCCGCGGTGCAGAAGGTCGTCGCCCAGCACAAGGCCTGACATGTACCGCCCCTTCGACCTGCAGGGCCGCGGTGCCGTCATCACCGGCGGCAATGGCGGCATCGGGCTGGGCATGGCGCGGGCCCTGCTGGCGGCGGGAGCCAACGTCGCCATCTGGGGCTCGAACCCCGACAAGACCGAGCGTGCCCGGGCGACGCTCGCGCAGGAGTGCGGCGACGCGGCCCGCGTGCACGCCTTCGTCTGCGACGTCGGCGACGAGGCCCAGGTGGAGCGCACGTTCGCCGCCTCGGTCGCGGCGCTCGGGACCGTGCGCGCCTGCTTCGCGAACGCGGGCGTTTCGAGCAAGGGCTCGCTGCTCACCGAGATGACGCTCGAGGAGTTCCGCCGCGTGCAGCGGGTCAACGTGGAAGGCGTCTTCCTCACCTTCCGCGCGGCCGCGCGCCACATGGCGCAGCACGGCCAAGGCGGCTCGCTGGTCGCGACGGCCAGCACGGCGGCGATCGAGGGCGCCGCGCGCAACAGCCACTACGGCGCCTCCAAGGGCGCCGTCACTTCCTACGTGCGCGCGCTGGCGGTCGAACTGGCGCGCCACCGCATCCGGGTGAATTCCATCCTGCCCGGCTGGATCGTGACCGACATGACGGAACGCTCCGTGCAGAACCCGAAGTTCGCCGACGCCGTGTTGCCGCGCATCCCCGCCCGCCGCTGGGGCGAGATCGACGACTTCGGCGGCATCGCGGTCTATCTCGCGAGCGACGCGTCCGCGTATGCGACGGGCGAGCAGTTCGTGATCGACGGCGGCTACACGAAGTTCTGACGCTCGTGCCCCGACCGCGCACCGCCTGGCGCGACGCACCCCCAAACGGAGTCACGCCCTGTGTCACAATCCGCGCAGCTCCGGGGTGTACGCGACGCGTGCTGAGATCCAGACCCGTGAACTTGAACCGGTTCAGACCGGCGGAAGGAGAGCTGCAGCCCTGACCCCATGGCGGGTCCGGCGCCATCCCTTCGGAGCTAGCTTGTTCCCGCTCGCGAAGGAGCCCCCGTGAATCCATCCGCAGCTTTCCGCTATCCGCGGGTCCTGTCCATCGCAGGGTCCGACAGCGGCGGCGGTGCCGGCATCCAGGCCGACCTGAAGACGATCGCCGCGCTCGGCTGCTACGGCATGACGGCCATCACGGCGCTGACGGCGCAGAACACGTTGGGCGTGCGCTCCATCCACGCGGTGCCGCACGCGATCCTCACCGACCAGATCGATGCGGTCGTGGAGGACATCGGCGTCGACGCCGTCAAGATCGGCATGCTGCATTCCGCGGACACGGTCGGCACCGTCGCCGGTGCGCTGCGCCGCCACGGGCTGCGGCAGGTGGTGCTTGACCCGGTGATGATCGCCACGAGCGGCGCGGTCCTGATCGACGAACAGGCCATCGACGTGCTCGTGCGCGAGCTGTTCCCGCTGGCCGTGGTCGTCACGCCGAACCTCGACGAAGCGGCCCTGCTCGCCGGCCGCCCCCTGCACAGCGAAGCCGACATGGAAGCCGCCGCGCGCCACCTGCTGGAGCGCGGCGCGCGCGCCGTCCTGCTCAAGGGCGGACACCTCGCGGGCGACATCGTGAGCGACCTGCTGCTCGGGAGCGACGGCGTGGCCCACTGGATGCGCGCGCCGCGCATCGCCAGTCCCAACACGCACGGCACCGGCTGTACGCTGTCCAGTGCGATCGCCAGCCATCTGGCGCTGGGCGCCGAACTCGCGCAAGCGGTCGAGCGCGCCCGGGAATATGTGCGCGGCGCGCTCGCCGCCGGCGCGAACGTGCGCACGGGCGCCGGCAGCGGCCCCCTCAACCACGGCCATGCACCGCGGGCCATGCAGTTGCTGCCGCTGCGATGAACACCGCCATCGTCGACACGCTGCTGGCCTTCCTCGCGCAGGACGGCTGCACCGACGCGGAATTCGACGCGCTGGCGCTGCGCCTGTTCGCCGAGCAGTTCGCCGGCAACGCGGCGTACCGCCGTTTCTGCCAGGCACGCGGCGTGGCCCCCCGAGCGGTCAAGGGTTGGCGCGACATCCCGGCCGTGCCGATCAGCGCCTTCAAGGAAGTCACCCTCTCCTGCGCGCCGGTGGAAGACGCCGAACGCGTGTTCATGACCAGCGGCACCACGCGCGGCGACGTGAAGGGCCGGCACTTCCACCCGACGTTGGCGGTGTACGACGCGTCCATGACGCGCAACTTCGCCGCGCGCTTCATGCGCGACCCCCGGCGCATCCGGATGGCCGTGCTGTTCCCGCCGGAGGAGGAGATGCCGAACTCGTCGCTCGCGCACTACCTGGCGCTGGCCGTGCGCCACTTCGGCAGCGCGGACAGCGCCTGGTGCATGGGCGTGCAAGGCATGGACCTCGACCGCGCCCGCGGCATGCTGCGCGAGGCGGAGCGCCGCGCCGAGCCCTTCGCGCTGCTCGGCGCGAGCCATGCCTTCGTGCACCTGATGGACGCGCTCGCGGCGGGCGGTGAACGCTTCGCCCTGCCGCCCGGCAGCCGCATCCTCGACACCGGCGGCTACAAGGGGCAGTCGCGCGAGCTCGCGCTGGAGGACTTCTACGCGGGCCTGGCCGACCGCTTCGGCGTGCCGCGCGAGCGCTGCATCAACATGTACGGCATGACGGAGCTCAGCACGCAGCTGTACGACGACGGCAACGCGGTGGTGCCGTCGGTGAAATCGGGTCCGCACTGGCTCCGCTCGCGGCTGGTCGACCCGGCCACCGGCCGCGAAATGCCGCTCGGCGAACGCGGGGTGCTCGTGCACTGCGACCTCGCCAACTTCAACTCCGTGACCAGCATCCTCACCGAGGACGTCGGCGTGGCGGCCGACGGCGGGTTCCTGCTGCTCGGGCGCGCCGAGGGCGCGCAGGCCAAGGGCTGCTCGCTCGCCGTCGAGGAGTTCCTGCAGGCGGCGCGCGCATGAGCACGCCGTGGACGGCCGGCCACCTGCCGGGCCTGCGCGACGAGGACGTGCCCTGGGACACGCTCTCCTTCGGCGCCGGCGCGCGGCAGCTGGACGTGCGCGTCCCGGTGCTGCGCCCCGAGCAGCTGCGCGATCTCGCGCGGCGCGTGAAGGCGGCCGGCGCGCAGCACCTGCAGGGCCTCTCGGTGTCCCGCGTCATCGACATCGTCGATGCCGCCGTGGCGCGCCTGCTCGATCCGGCCGACCCCTTCCGCCGCGAAGCCGAGCGCCTGCTGCCGGTGGTGGCAGGCTACGACCCGGAGATGGTGCGCCTGGGACTCAACGGCTTCCTGCAGTCGTTCCGCGCCCCGCAGCTGCACCGCTTCGTCGCCGAGGACTTCGCCAACCCGAAGGTGCTCGACGGGTTCCAGCCGGCCGTGAAGGGCGGCGCGGTGCGCGCCTTCGGCCCTTCGCTGCTGGTGCACAGCTGGGCCGGCAACGTGCCCGCGCTGCCGTTGTGGAGCCTGGCGTGCGGCCTGCTGGTCAAGGCCGGCAACATCGGCAAGCTGCCGAGTGCGGAGCCGGTGTTCGCGACGCTGATGGCGCGCCTGCTCGCGCAGGTGCACCCGCCGCTGGGGGAGTGCCTCGCCGTCGTGTGGTGGAAGGGCGGCGACGAGGCGAGTGCGCGTGCCGTGTTCGGCGAGGCGGAAGTCGTCCTGGCCTACGGCGGCAACACGGCGATCGCGCAGGTGCGCTCGCAGGTTCCCGTCACCACGCGTTTCCTGGGCTACGGCCACAAGATCGGCTTCGGACTCGTCGCACGCGAAGCCCTGGACACGGCGCGGGCCGCGCGCACGGCGCGCGATGCGGCGCACGACGTCGTGCGCTACGAGCAGCAGGGCTGCTATTCACCTCACCACTTCTATGTGCAGCGCGGCGGCCAGGTGCCGCCGCGCGCCTTCGCGCAATATCTCGCGGCGGAGCTCGCCAACCTGCAGCAGCGCTTTCCGCGCCGGGCCCTCGCCCTGGAGGAGTCGGTCGCGCTGGCCGGCTGGCGCCAGCGGGCCGAGCTGCAGTCGCTCGCGGGGACGGCGACCGAACTGCTCGGCGCGGAGGACGCCGCCTGGACCGTGGCTTACGCCGACGCGCCGCAGCCGCTGGCGCCGACCGGTGGCGGCCGCAGCGTCGCGGTGCAGGCGGTGGACCGGCTGGACGACGTGCTGCCGCTGGTGGCGCCGCATGCCGCCTTCCTGCAGACGGCGGCGGTCGCCGCGGAACCGCGCGAGCTGTACCGGATCGGCGCGCTGCTGGGTGCCGCCGGCGTGACGCGCATCTGTGCGCTCGGCGCGATGACCACCCCGGAAGCCGGCTGGCACCACGACGGCCGGTTCAACCTGGCCGACCTCGTGCGCATGGTGGAGATCGAAGCCGGCGCCGAGCGCGCCGCCGACCGCCTGGCCCCGTACGCGCAGGAACTGCGTCCATGAGCCTGCTGGCCCTGCGCGGCGTGCGCTTCGCCTTTCCCGGCTGGCCGCCCACGGTCGACGGTGTCGACCTCGTGGTGGAGGAGGGCGACTTCCATTGCCTGGTGGGGCGCAGCGGCTGCGGCAAGACCACGTTGCTGAAGCTGGCCGCCGGACTGCTGCGGCCCGATGCGGGCGAGGTGCGGTTCCAGCCGCGGCACCCGGCCGCCGCGGGCACCGGCATCGGCTTCGTGTTCCAGTCCCCCAACCTGCTGGAATGGCGGCGTGTCATCGACAACGTGCTGCTGCCGCTGTCGCTGCACCGGCGCACCACGCCGGACGACGAAGAGCAGGCGCTGCGCCTGCTGGACCAGCTCGGGCTCGCCGCGCACGCGCGCAAGTACCCGCGGCAGCTGTCCGGCGGGCAGCAGAGCCGCGTCGCACTGGCGCGGGCGCTGATCCTGCAGCCCGCGCTGCTCCTGCTGGACGAACCCTTCGCCGCGCTCGACGCGATCACGCGCGAGGAGCTGCAGCAGGACCTGCTGGCGCTGGGCCGCGCGCAGGGGACGGGCGTGCTGTTCGTCACGCACGACATCGCCGAGGCCGTGTTCCTGGCCGACCGCGTCCACGTCGTCGAGGCCGGGCGCATCCTGCGCGAGGTGGGGGTCGACGTGCCGCGGCCGCGCGACCGCGCCGGAGTCGCTTTCGCGCGGCAGGCGGCGCAGGTGCGCGCGGCGCTGCACCTCGAGGCCGCGGCCGCATGAAGTCGTCCGCCTTCCGCCTCGGCCCCTGGCTGCTGCTCGCCGCCCTGCTGCTCGCCTGGGAGCTGGCCTGCCGCGGGCTGGCCCTGTCGCCGCTGGTGCTGCCGCCGCCGACCGCCATTGCCCGTGCGCTGGCGAAGGGCATCGCCAGCGGCTTCTTCTGGCCGCATCTCGCGGCCACGAGCCTCGAACTGCTGCTGGGCGTGTTCGCCGGCAGCCTGTTGGGACTGGCCGCGGGGATCGTGCTGGGCGAGCACGCGACGCTGCGCCGCCTGCTGATGCCCTACGTCGTGGCCAGCCAGGTGGTCCCCAAGCTGGCGCTGGCGCCGCTCTTCGTGCTGTGGTTCGGCTTCGGCATGACCTCCACCGTCGTCATCACGGCGCTGATCTGCTTCTTCCCGCTGATGGAGAACACGCTCACGGCCCTGCAGCAGGTCGCGCCGGAGCGGCTCGAACTGTTCCGCATGCTCGGCGCCACCCGCTCCCAGACGCTCTGGCGGCTCAAGCTGCCGCAGGGCCTGCCGACCATCCTGGCCGGCTTCCGAGTCGCGGTGGTGCTGGCGCTGGTGGGCGCGGTCGTCGGCGAATTCATCGGCGCCAGCCAGGGCCTGGGCGCGCTCGTGATCGCCTCGCAGGGCAGCATGGACACCGCGCTCATGTTCGCCGTGCTGGTGCTGATCGCCGGCCTGGGCATGCTCGCCTACCACGCCACGCTGCGGCTGGAGCGCTGGCTGCTGCTTCCCTTCACGCGCAACTCCTGAGGACCCCATGCACACACTGCACCGCCGCACCTTGCTGGCCGCCCTGCTCGCCGCGCCGTTCGCCGCGCGATCGCAGCGCCTGGAGAAAGTGACCGTGGCCGGCTGGAGCAAGCCCATCACCGAAGTCACGCCGCTGCTGGTGGACGCCGACAAGGGCTTCTACCGCGCGCAAGGCATCGACCTGGCCTTCGTGCCCGGCGCCGGCGGCGGCGATGCGATCCGGAACATCCTGTCGGGCCAGGCGGATGTCGCCTTCACCGACCCGGGCTCCTTCTTCGCCGCGCTCGACAAGGGCGAGCCGCTGCGCGCGATCTACGACATCTATCCGCAGAACGTGTTCAACGTCGTGTCGCTGAAGTCTTCCGGCATCACGCAGGCTTCGCAGCTCAAGGGCAAGAAGATCGGTGTCTACAGCCTCGCTTCCGGCACGCGGCAGGCGCTGCAGGTGCTCCTGCATGGCGCGGGCCTGTCGGAGTCGGACGTGACGGTGGTGGTGACCGGAGTGCTGAACTTCGCGCCGCTGATGCAGGGCCAGGTGGACGCCACCGCGGCGACCGACACGGGGCTGCTGGTCGGCCGCCGCCGCGGCCTGCCCGAGGTGAACGTGCTGGAGGTGGGCAAGGTGCTGCCGGCGTCGAGCGACCTGTTCGTGGTGCGCGAAGCGGTCTTCCAGTCCCGGCGCGACGCGCTGCAGCGCTTCCTGCGCGGCTACCGCGACGCCGCGGCCTGGATGATCGCGCAGCCGCAGGAGGCCGCCCAGCTGGCGGTGAAGCGCGCCATCGACGGGACCGACCCAGCGCTCAACCTCGAGATCATCCAGTTGCGCAATGCGGCGAGCGTGTCGGCGCTGACGCAGCGGCAGGGATTGGGCGCGATCGACGTCGACGCCTTGCAGCGCGCGGCCGACACGTACCGCGCGCTCGGCCTGGTGCAGCAGCGCCTGGACATGCGCAAGGTGACCAGCCCCGACCTCCTGCCCGGCCGGCGCGGGGAGCCCGGATGAACTTCGCAGGGCAGGTCGTGCTCGTCACGGGCGCAGGCCGGGGCATCGGCGCGGCGGTCGCGCGTGCCTTCGCCGCGGAGCAGGCCATCGTCGCCGTCAACTACCTGCGCAACGCCGAAGCGGCGCAGGAGGTCGTCCGGGCGTGCCGGGCGGCCGGCGGCGACGCCTTCGCGGTGCAGGCGGACGTCACGCAGCCGGACGAGGCCGCGCGTCTCGTCCAGCAGGTGGTGGACGAGGGCGGCCGCCTCGACGTCCTGGTCAACAACGCGTTCCGCGCCCACGCCTTCGACCCCGAGCGCCGGACGCCGTTCGAGGCGCTGTCCTGGGAGGCGTACCAGGCGCAGTTCGACGGCTCCGTCGGCGCGGCCTTCCACGTGTGCCGCGCGGCCCTGCCGCACTTCCGGCGTCGCGCGCAGGGCAGCATCGTCAACCTCGTGAGCAACCTCGTCGACAATCCGGTCGTGCCCTATCACGCGTACACCACCGCGAAGTCCGCCCTCGTGGGCTTCAGCCGCAACCTCGCCAGCGAGCTCGGGCCGCTGGGCGTGCGCGTCAACTGCGTGGCGCCGGGACTCGTCTATCCCACCGAGGGCAGCGCGGCCACGCGCGCGCACTTCCGCGACGACCTGATGGCGGCGACGCCGCTGCGCCGGCTGGCGCGGCCGGAGGACGTGGCGGGCCCCGTGCTGTTCCTGGCCTCGCCCTGGAGCGGTTTCGTCACCGGCCAGGTCCTGTTCGTCGACGGCGGGATGGTGATGCGATGAACGGCATGCCCTGGATCGGCACGCTCGCGCAGGCCCGGGAACTGGCCGGCGTCGAGGAAACCGCTCCGCGCGTCGCCAGGCGCCTGCGAAGCGAGGGCACGCAGGCGATGTGCATCCTGGGCCACGACGGCGACTGGATGGAGACGCCGCATGCGCGCGGCTGGCTCGTCGGCCGCGGCGCATCCCCGCAGGCCTATGCCACCGCCGTGCAGCATGCGCTGGGGCAGGGGCACGTCGCGGCGGACGCGCTGGTGGTGGCGTGCATGCGCTCGCCGCAGGACCTCCCGCTGCTCTCCTGGGGCGAGGCCCCGCCCGCGCAGCCCGTCCAGGCCTCCGCGCCGCGGCGCCTGGATCTCTACGCCGTCGTCGACAGCGCCGCGCGCCTGCGCCTGGTGCTGGAGGCCGGCGTGCGCACCGTGCAGTTGCGGATCAAGACGCCGCCGGCGCCGGATGCGGCCTGGCAGGCCATGCTGCGCGGCGAGGTGGCGCAGGCCATCGCCGACAGCCGCGATGCCGGCGCCGAGCTGTTCGTCAACGACCACTGGCGGCTGGCCCGCGAACTGGGCGCCGGCGGCGTGCACCTCGGGCAGGAAGACCTGCTGGAGCTGGGCGACGCCGGCCGCGCCGAGTTGCAGGCCAGCGGCATGGCGCTCGGGGTCAGCTCGCACAGCCTGTGGGAACTGGCGCGGGCCCGCACGCTCTCGCCGCGCTACATCGCCTGCGGCCCGGTGTGGGCGACCGTGACCAAGGACATGCCCTGGCTGCCGCAAGGCCTGGACAACCTGGCCTGGTGGTGCCGCACCGCGGGCATGCCGGTGACCGCCATCGGCGGCATCCTGGCGCCCGCGGAAGTCGAAGCGGCGGCCAGCACCGGCGTGGACGGCGTCTGCATCGTGCGCGGCCTGGGCGAGGAGCCGCGCCGCACCTTGCCCGCGCTGCAGGCCGCCCTGGAGGCGGGGCGGCACGCGCCCCCGCCGTCGTGGCCGTCCTGGCCGCATCCGACGCTGCCCTACGCCGGCGCGGCCAGGGCGCGGGGTTGAGCGTGCGCCTCTCGTCGCGTGCCTGGCTGGCGGTGGCGGCCGGCCTGCTGGTGTTCGCCTTCTTCGCGTTGCAACTGCTGCTGCAGGGGCCCTTCACGCGCCTGGACCACCAGCTGGCGCAGTGGTTCGCCGCCCACCGCACTGGCTGGCTCAACGCCATGATGCTGTTCGTCGCCGATGCCCACGAGACGGAGAAAGTCCTGGCCGCGACCGCGGTGCTCGCTGCCTGGCGGGCCTGGCGCCACGATGGCGCCGACCTGCGGCTGCTCGCCGTCGTGCCGGCGGGCATGCTGGTGAACCTGGCCCTGAAGCACGCCTTCCAGCGCGACCGCCCGGTGCTCGAAGACCCGCTCGTGCACCTCACGACCTACAGCTTCCCCAGCGGCCACGCCGTGGCCTCCACCGTGTTCTATGGCGCACTGTGCCTCCTGGCCTGGCACCACGCGCGCGCGCCGGGGCTGCGCGCGGCCGCCGCCGCGGGTGCGGCCGCCATGGTGCTGCTGGTGTGCGCCAGCCGGGTCTACCTCGGCGCCCATTACCTGAGCGACGTGATCGCCGGCGTGGCGGTCGGCACCCTGTGCGTCGTGGCCTTCCAGCACTGGCGGTCGCTCGGGCGGCTGGCACCCGGCGCTTAGAATCCGCTGGCAACCGGAAGCGTGGCAGAGCGGTTGAATGCACCGGTCTTGAAAACCGGCGACGCCGCAAGGCGTCCGTGAGTTCGAATCTCACCGCTTCCGCCAATCGGCGCACGCCCCGCAAAGTCAGCCGGTTCCTACAGACGCACCGGCCGGGCTCAGACAGAATCCGCCGCTTCAAGCCTGCAATGTGTCGTACGTGCCAAGTCCGGCGCGGGCAAGTGGGTCCGGAGGTCCTGATGGCAGTACGCGTATTCCTCGTCGAAGACCAGAAACCGATGCAGGAGCTCGTCCGGGACCTGCTCGAATCGGTGGGCGGCTTCGACGTCGTCGGCATGGCGGACAACGAGACGACCGCCACCGAATGGCTGCTGCGCCACCGGGGCGGCTGGGACCTCGCCATCATCGACCTGCTGCTGGCCGAAGGCTCCGGTTTCACGCTGCTGACCCGCTGCAACACGGAACCGGGCGGCGCCGTCGTCGTGTTCAGCGATTTCGTCACGCCCGTCGTCCGCCAGCGCTGCGTGCGCCTGGGGGCCGACGGCGTGATCTCCAAGGCGCAGTTCGGCGAGCTGCGGGCCTACCTGCAGGCCTTCCCCGGGCGCGTGCAGCAGGCACAGGAGGCCTGAAGCCTTGTCCGTCCGCACACGCAACAACGTCCAGGTGCAGGGCAAGGGCCCGCCCATGGTGTTCGTCCATGGCTTCGGCTGCGACCAGCACATGTGGCGCCTGCTGGCCCCGCACTTCGCCGAGAGCTACCAGGTGATCCTCCTCGACCTGGTCGGCAACGGCCAGTCCGACCTGTCCGCCTGGAACGCGGAGAAGTACTCGACGCTGCAAGGCTATGCGGACGACCTGTGCGAAGTGCTCGCCGACGTCACCGACGCGCCGGCCATCTGCGTCGGTCACTCGGTCGCCGCGATGATCGGCATGCTGGCCAACCTGAAGTGCCCGGACCAGTTCCTGGCCCAGGTCATGGTGGGGCCGTCGCCCTGCTACATCAACGACGGCGACTACGTGGGCGGCTTCGAGCGCGCCGACATCGAGTCGCTGCTGGAGACGCTGGAGAGCAACTACCTGGGCTGGTCCAGCAACATGGCGCCGGTGATCATGGGCGCGCCGGACCAGCCGGCGCTGGCCACCGAGCTGACCAACAGCTTCTGCCGCACCAACCCCGAGATCGCCAAGCACTTCGCGCGCGTCACCTTCCTCTCCGACCACCGCGCCGAACTGCCGAAGCTGCAGGCGCCGACGCTGGTCCTGCAATGCAGCGACGACATCATCGCCCCGCGCTCCGTGGGCGACTACCTGCAGCGCACGATCCCGAACTGCACGCTGCACGTCATCGAGAACGTGGGGCACTGCCCGCACCTCAGCTCGCCGAGCGCCAGCACGATGGCCATGGAGCAGTTCCTCGCGGGACTGTAGGGGCATGGACGCGACCCCGCTGCCCGGGGCGGACCAGCTCTATGACGCCGCGCCCTGCGGCCTGCTCGTCGCCGCGGCGGACGGGAACCTCCTCGACGTCAATTCCACCCTGTGCCGCTGGCTGCACCACGACCGCCGCGAGCTCGTCGGCAAGGTGAAGTGGCAGGACCTGCTCACCATGGGCGGGCGGATCTTCTGGCAGACCCACCTGCACCCGCTGCTGCGCATCCAGTCCTCCGTGGCGGAGGTCAAGCTGGAACTGCGGATGCAGGATGGCCGCGCGCTGCCGGTGATGGTGAACATGGCGGAGCGGGCCTGGAACGGCCGGATGCTCCTGCACGCCGCCGTCTTCGTCGCGGAAGACCGGCACAAGTACGAACGCGAACTCCTGCTGCAGCGCCAGCGCGCCGAGGAGCTGTCGGCGCAGCGCGCGCGCGACGAGAAGGAACTGCAGGCCGCCCGCGCGGAGGCCGAAGTGCGCGCGCAGTTCGCCGAGCAGCTGGTGGGCATGGTGAGCCACGACATCCGCAATCCGCTGTCCGTGATCCACATGAGCGCGTTGCTGCTGGAGCGGGCCGGCGGATCGGAGCAGCAGAAGGCCGCCGTCGCGCGCATCGCCCGCTCGGTGCAGCGGGTGCAGCACCTGGTGGGCGACCTGCTGGACTTCACCCAGGCCCGGCTGGGCGGCGGCATCAGCATCCGCAAGGCCCCGACCGACCTGCACCAGGCCGTGGCGGACAGCATCGGTGAACTGGCCGTGGCCTTCCCGCACTGCCAGCTGCGCTACGAGCGCGGCGCCGGCAGCGGGCATGTGCATGCCGATGCCGACCGCGTGGTGCAGGCGGTCGGCAACCTGGTGGCCAATGCATCCAACCACGGCGACCCCGAGCAGCCGGTCACCGTCCGGACGGAGCGGGACGCGAAGGACTTCCGCATCGTGGTCCACAACCATGGACCGGCGATCCCGGCGCACGTCCTTCCGCAGCTGTTCGAGCCGATGGTGCGGGGGGCAGGGAGCGGCGGCAGCGAAGGCGTGGGCCTCGGGCTCTTCATCGTGCGCGCCATCGTCACCGCGCACGGCGGACGCGTGGAGGCGAGTTCCACGCCGCAGGCGGGCACCGCCTTCACGCTGGCCTTCCCGCACGCCTGAGCCAGCGTCCGGCACGGCCGCGCCACCTTTTCCGATTCGCGTGGCGGCGTGCTCCTACAACCGCCGAGCAAGCGCGGGGGGACGATCCTCGCAAGCGATCCACCGGGCACCCGCATGAACACCCGAGAACAACCCCCTTCCGAGCAGGCCCCGCCGGCCCAGCCGATCCAGCAGCAGCAACAGCCGCAGCCTGGCGAGCACCATGCCGGCCGCGGCTCCGAGAGCGCCATGAAGCAGATGCGCGTGTGGGAACAGCGGCGCGCGAGCGATTCCGGCGGCAAGCGGCGTCCGGGCCCGGCCTGAGCCAGGCGCAGCGCACGTGAAAAGAGCGGCCATCGGCCGCTCTTTTGCTTGGGGACGGCGTCAGGCCTGGCGCGGCGGCCAGTTGGAGAAGACGGGGTTGCCCTCGCGCGGCCGCTCGCGCGGCTCGGGAGCCGTCGCCGGCTTGGCCTGGAGCGACTTCGTCAGGTAGGGCAGCACGCTCTGCGCGCCCGACCCCCAGCGGCTGCCGGGGGGCGGCAGGCCCTCCTGGTCGTCCGCGCTAGGACTCGGCATGGGTGCCCCGCGCCGGCCAGAGTTCCACCGGGGTGCGCCGGATGAACGAAGGATCGTCGCTCCCCGCGCCGTTCTCCGCCGGGTGCAGGAACAGCATGTCGCAACCGAACATGTCGCCGTCGCCCCCCAGCAGGCGTTCCTGCCAGCCGAGGTCGCGCACGTGCTCGGAGAAGAAGTTGACCTGCCGGTAGCCATCGAGCTGCCCCGTGGCGAACAGCGCGCCGTCGCGCACCAGCCCGATGCGCACGTTCATGCGGTGCGAGGTGGGCAGCAGCTTCGCCATGGCGAAGGCCTTGGAGATGCCTTCGAAACCCGGCGGGGGGTCGAGCAGCAGGTTCATGGGCAGCGAAAGTAAGCCGGGACCGCCCGCCGCGGTGTAGGACGGCATCCCGACGAGCTTCGAAGGCCCGACTACCCGACCGGCGCGAGCATGCCGCGCGCCTCGATGAAGCGCACGACGTCCTGGAGGCCGTCGCGCGTCTTCAGGTTGGTCATCACGTACGGCTTGTCGCGGCGCATCCGGCGGGTGTCCGCTTCCATCACGGACAGGTCGGCGCCGACGTGCGGCGCCAGGTCGGTCTTGTTGATGACGAACAGGTCGCTCTTCGTGATGCCCGGGCCGCCCTTGCGCGGGATCTTCTCGCCGGCCGCGACGTCGATCACGTAGATCGTGAGGTCGGACAGTTCGGGGCTGAAGGTCGCTGCCAGGTTGTCGCCGCCGGATTCGACGAACACCACGTCCGCCTCGGGGAACGACTCGAGCATGCGGTCGATCGCCTCGAGGTTGATCGAGGCGTCCTCGCGGATCGCCGTGTGCGGGCAACCGCCCGTCTCGACGCCCATGATGCGCTCGGCCGCGAGCGCGCCGCTCACGGTGAGCAGGCGCTGGTCTTCCTTGGTGTAGATGTCGTTGGTGATCGCCACCAGGTCGTAGCGCTCGCGCATGGCCTTGCACAGCATCTCGAGCAGGGTGGTCTTGCCGGAGCCGACCGGCCCGCCGATGCCGACGCGCAGCGGGGGCAGCTTCTTGGTCCGGCCGGGGATGTGGTGGAGCAGGGTCATGAACGGAACAGGCGTGAGTACTGGGTTTCGTGCTGCGCGGAGAGGATGGCCAGCATCGGGCTGAAGGCCTGGCGCCGCTGCGGCGGCAGGGCCAGGGCGTGGTCGACGGCGGCGGGGATCTCGCGGGCCAGGCGCGCCAGGACGCGCTGGCCGGCGGCCTGCCCGAGCGGCACGGCCTTGATCGCGGACTGCATCATGTTCTCGGACCAGCCGAAGGCGAAGGCCAAGGCGATGTCGCGGCAGGCGGCCCCGGAAGGCGCGGCGGCGACGGCGAAGGCGACAGGGTAGGTGTACTCGCGTTCGCCCGCGGGCACGGCGCGGCTGGCCGGAGCGTCGAGCGAGCGGCGCCATTCGCCCAGGGAGCGGCCCATCTGCTCGGACTGCTGGCGCAGTTCGCTGGTCTCGCGCGTCTGCCGCACCCAGTCGTCCAGCGCGGCCAGGGCGGGCAGGTCGCCGCGGCGCGCGGCGTCCACGGCCTCGCCCACCACCGCCACATCGGAGCGCGCCAGGCTGGCGTGCAGCTGCTGCGCGAGCCAGGCGGCCGCCGAGGCTTCGTCGCGCACGCAGCCCGCCTCCACCGCCGCCTCCAGCCCTTCGGAATAGGAGAAGCCGCCGACCGGCAGCGCCGGCGAGGCCAGCCAGATCAGCTGCAGCAGGCCGGCGTCAGTGCGAGTGGCCGTGGTCGCCGTGGTCATGGCCGTCGTGTTCGTGCGAGTGCACTTGCGTGTCGTGCTCGTGCGAGGCGCCGTCCGCGTGCCGGTGCCCGGTGCCCCAACCGGAAGGGGCGTGGCTGGCGTGCGCCGCGTACGCGCCGCCTTCCGGCTCGAAGGGCGCCTGCAGCGCCTGCACCGTGAGGTGCATCGCGCGCAGCATGTCGGCCAGCACGTGGTCGGGTTCGATCTGCAGGTGGTCGGGCTTCAGTTCGATGGCCACGTGCCGGTTGCCCAGGTGATAGGCTGCCCGCACGAGGTCGAACGGGGAGCCATGCTCCGCGCAGGGCGTGATGCGCAGCACCGGTTGCGGCGCGGCGACGACGCGCACCATCGACCCGTCTTCCGCCACCAGCACGTCGCCGCCGCGGGCGACCGTGCCCCGCGGCAGGAACACGCCGAGGCGGCGGCCCTGCGAATCGGTGGCGTCGAAGCGGCTCTTCTGCCGCACGTCCCAGTCGAGTTCGACGGTCGCGGCGCGCCGCACGAGCGCCGGGGCGAGGCCCTGGCCCTGGGAAAGGAGCTTGGTGGCTTGCAGCATGGTGGATCCGTCCGGCGGGGGAATGACCCAGCCTAACGCAGCACGGTCAGAACAGGAAATACCTCTGCGCCATGGGCAGGACGGTGGCGGGGTCGCAGGTGAGCAGCTGGCCGTCGGCGCGCACGGCGTAGGTCTGCGCGTCGATTTCCATCTTCGGCAGGTAGGCGTTGTGCACGAGGTGGTGCTTCCGCACGCCGCGGATGTCGCGCACGGCGCTCACGTTCTTCGCCAGGCCAAAGCGCTGGTGCACGCCCGCCTTCAGCCCGGCCTGCGACAGGAAGGTGATCGAGCCCTTGTGCAGGGCGCCGCCGAAGCTGCCGAACATCGGACGGTAGTGCACCGGCTGCGGCGTCGGGATGGAGGCGTTGGCATCGCCCATCGCCGCCATGGCGATGAAGCCGCCCTTGAGGATCAGCGCCGGCTTGACCCCGAAGAACGCCGGTTTCCACACCACCAGGTCGGCCCACTTGCCCAGCTCGATGCTGCCGACCTCGTGGGCGATGCCGTGGGCGATCGCGGGGTTGATCGTGTACTTGGCGATGTAGCGCTTGGCGCGGAAGTTGTCGTGCCGGTCGGTGTCGCCCGGCAGCTTGCCGCGCTGCAGCTTCATCTTGTGCGCGGTCTGCCAGCAGCGGAGGATGACCTCGCCGACGCGGCCCATCGCCTGCGAGTCGCTGGAGAACATGCTGATCGCGCCGAGGTCGTGCAGGATGTCCTCGGCCGCGATGGTCTCCTTGCGGATGCGGCTCTCGGCGAAGGCGAGGTCCTCGGGGATCGCCGGGTCGAGGTGGTGGCACACCATCAGCATGTCGACGTGCTCGTCGAGCGTGTTGACGGTGTAGGGCATCGTCGGGTTGGTGGACGAAGGCAGGAAGTTGGCCTCGCCCACCACGCGCAGGATGTCGGGGGCATGGCCCCCGCCGGCGCCTTCGGTGTGGAAGGCGCAGAGGCCCCGCCCCTTGGTGGCGGCGATCGTGTCCTCCACGAAGCCGGATTCGTTCAGCGTGTCGGAGTGGATCGCCACCTGGATGTCCATCGCGTCCGCGACGTCCAGGCAGTTGCTGATGGCCGACGGCGTCGTGCCCCAGTCCTCGTGCAGCTTGAGGCCGATGACGCCGGCCTCCACCTGTTCGCGCAGGGCCTGCGGCTGGCTGGCGTTGCCCTTGCCCATGAAGCCGAGGTTCATCGGGAAGGCGTCCGCCGCCTGCAGCATGCGCTCGATGTTCCAGGGCCCGGGCGTGCAGGTGGTGGCGAAGGTGCCGGTCGCGGGCCCCGTGCCGCCCCCGAACATGGTGGTGACGCCGGAGGACAGTGCTTCCTCGATCTGCTGCGGGCAGATGAAGTGGATGTGGCTGTCGATGCCGCCGGCGGTGACGATCGCGCCTTCGCAGCTGATGATCTCGGTGCCGGCGCCGATGAAGATGTCGACGCCGGGCTGCGTGTCGGGATTGCCCGCCTTGCCGATCGCGGCGATGCGGCCGTCCTTCAGGCCGATGTCGGCCTTGACGATGCCCCAGTGGTCGACGATCAGCGCGTTCGTCAGCACCGTGTCCATCGCACCCTCGGCGCGCGTGCGCTGCGATTGCGCCATGCCGTCGCGGATGGTCTTGCCGCCGCCGAACTTGACCTCCTCGCCGAAGCCGCCGGCGCGCAGGGTGTAGTCCTCTTCCACCTCGATGACCAGTTCGGTGTCGGCCAGGCGCACGCGGTCGCCCTTGGTGGGGCCGAACATGTCCGCATAGGCGCGGCGCGGGATGGAAGCCATCAGAGTTTCCCTTGGGTCAGGCCGCGGAAGCCGTACACGATCCGGTCGCCGGCGTAGTCGACCAGTTCGACCGTGCGCTGCTGCCCGGGCTCGAAGCGCACCGCCGTGCCGGAGGCGATGTTCAGGCGCATGCCCTTGGCGGCCGCGCGATCGAACTGCAGCGCGCCGTTGGTTTCGGCGAAGTGGTAGTGCGAACCGACCTGGATCGGGCGGTCGGCCGTGTTCTGCACCACCACGGTCAGCGTGCGCCGGCCGGGATTGAGGACGTGGTCGCCTTCGTCGACGATCAGTTCACCGGGCGTCATTCAGTCCCCGCGCGAGAGCCAGATGGCCAGCAGCACCAGGGCGCCCACGAGGACGAAGCCCCAGGCATCGCTGGCGTGCCAGTGCGTGTCGGCGGCGATGCCATGGCCCGGGTGGGCCTGGGCGGTGGCGGCCAGCGTGGCGAGGGCGGCGGTGAGCAGGCGCATGCTGTTGTTCCTTGAGCGGTTCAGACGATCGGCTGGTGGACGGTGACGAGCTTGGTCCCGTCGGGGAAGGTGGCTTCGACCTGGATCTCGGGGATCATCTCGGCGATGCCGTCCATGACGTCGGCGCGCGTGAGCACCGCGCGGCCTTCGCTCATGAGCTGCGCCACCGACTTGCCGTCGCGCGCGCCTTCCATGACCGCGGCGGAGATCAGCGCCATGGCCTCGGGGTAGTTCAGCTTCAGCCCGCGGGCCCGGCGCCGTTCGGCCAGCAGGGCGGCGGTGAACAGCAGCAGCTTGTCTTTCTCGCGGGGCGTCAGTTCCATGGTGGTGCATTGTTGCAAGAGCCGGGCCAAAGGCGGCACGGAACCTGCACTTCCCCGGCGTGAACCCGGTCATCCCCATCGTCGCGCACGAGGCGCCGCAGCGCGTCGTGAAGGTCCGCCGCGACTACAACGCCTGGGTCGCGAGCGAAACGATGGAGGACTACGCGCTGCGCTACACGCCCCAGCGCTTCCGCAAGTGGTCGGCCTGGCGGGTGGCCAACACCGCCTTCGGCGCGGCTTCCTTCCTGATCCTGGAAGCCGTGGGCGCGACCCTCCTGGTGCAGTACGGCTTCCTGAACGCGTTCTGGGCGATTCTGGCGACAGGGCTGATCATTTTCCTGGCCGGACTCCCCATCAGCATCTACGCGGCCCGCTACGGCGTCGACATGGACCTGCTCACGCGGGGCGCCGGCTTCGGCTACATCGGGTCGACGCTCACGTCGCTGATCTACGCCTCGTTCACCTTCATCTTCTTCGCGCTGGAAGCGGCCGTCATGGCCTATGCGCTGGAACTGGCGCTGGGCATCCCGCCCAGCTGGGGCTACCTGGTGTGCGCACTCGTGGTGATTCCGCTCGTGACCCACGGCATCTCCGCCATCAGCCGGCTGCAGGTCTGGACCCAGCCGCTCTGGCTGGTGATGCTCGTGGTGCCTTTCGTGTACGTGATGATGCGCGATCCTGGTGCCTTCGCCGGCGTGACGCACTACGCTGGTGAGAAGTCGAGCGGCGGCGGCTTCCAGTTGCACCTCTTTGGTGCCGCGCTCACCGTGGGCATCGCCTTGATCACGCAGATGGGCGAGCAGGCCGACTACCTGCGCTTCATGCCGGCGCGGACCGTGAAGAACCGGCGCGCCTGGTGGACGGCGGTGCTGGCCGGCGGCCCGGGCTGGGTGGTGCTGGGCGTGCTGAAGATGCTGGGCGGCGCGCTGCTCGCCTACCTGGCGATCCGGCACATGGTGCCGGTGGATCGCGCGGTGGACCCGAACCAGATGTACCTGGCGGCCTACGAGTACGTGTTCCCGCACTACGGGTGGGCGGTGGCCGCGACGGCGCTGTTCGTCGTGGTGTCGCAGCTGAAGATCAACGTGACCAACGCCTATGCCGGCTCGCTGGCGTGGTCCAACTTCTTCTCGCGCGTGACGCACAGCCACCCGGGCCGCGTCGTGTGGGTCGTGTTCAACACGCTGATCGCCTTCATGCTGATGGAGATGAACGTCTTCGACGCGCTCGGCGACGTGCTGGGGCTGTATTCCAACATCGCCATCGCGTGGATGATGGCCGTCGTCGCCGACCTGGTGGTGAACAAGCCGCTGGGCCTCTCGCCCAGGGGCATCGAGTTCAAGCGGGCGTACCTGTACGACATCAACCCCGTCGGCGTCGGCGCGATGGCGCTGGCCTCCGTGCTGTCGATCGCCGCCTACCTCGGCGCCTTCGGCGCCATGGCGCAGGCCTTCTCGGCGGTCATCGCCATGGGCGTGGCGTTCGCCGCGGCGCCGGCGATCGCCTGGTGGACCAGGGGGCGGTACTACCTGGCGCGGGGGGGCGGGGCGCGGCACGGCGCCTCCACCCTGCAGCGTTGCGTGATCTGCGACCGCGAGTACGAAGGCCCGGATATGGCGCACTGCCCCGCCTACCAGGGCGCCATCTGCTCGCTGTGCTGCACGCTCGACGCGCGGTGCGGCGACCTGTGCAAGCCGCATGCGAGCCTGGCCGCGCAGTGGTCCGGCTTCCTGCGCGCGCTGCTGCCGCGGCGCGTCTGGCCGTACCTCGATACCGGCCTCGGCCACTTCCTGCTGCTGATGCTGGTGGTGGCCCCGCTGCTCGCCGCGCTGTTCGGGTTGCTGTACCGGCAGGAGGTGCAGGCCGCCGGGCCGATGGCGCAGGAGGCCTTGCAGGCCACCTTCACCAAGGCCTATCTCGCGCTGCTGCTGGTGGCGGGCATCGTCGCCTGGTGGCTGGTGCTGGCACACCAGAGCCGGCGCGTGGCGCAGGAGGAATCGAACCGCCAGTCCCACCTGCTGATGCGCGAGATCGCGTCGCACCGGGAGACCGACGAGGCGCTGCAGCAGGCCAAGCACGCCGCTGAACAGGCGCGCCATGCCGCCGAGCAGGCCAACCAGGCCAAGAGCCGCTACATCAGCGCGGTCAGCCACGAGCTGCGCACGCCGCTCAACAGCATCCTGGGCTATGCGCAGCTGATGGCGGAAGACGCCTCGCTGCCGGCCAAGCGCAAGCACGCGATCCACGTCATCAAGCGCGGCGGCGAGCACCTGCTGCAGCTGATCGAAGGCACGCTGGACATCGCGCGCATCGAAGCCGGCAAGTTGACGCTGAACGTGAAGCCGATGGCCTTCGCCGACTTCGTGCACGAACTGGCGAGCCTGTTCGAGCTGCAGGCCACGGCCAAGGGGCTGGCCTTCCGCTTCGAGGCCGACGGCAACCTGCCGGAGGTCGTGCGCGCCGACGAGAAGCGGGTGCGGCAAATCCTGATCAACCTGCTGGGCAACGCCATCAAGTTCACCAGCGCCGGGCAGGTCGTGTTCCGCGTGCGCCATGCGCGCGAGATGGCCGTCATCGAGGTGGAGGACACCGGGCCCGGTCTGCCGTCCGAGGAGCTGGCGCGCATCTTCGAGCCGTTCGCCCGGGGCAGCAGCGCGGGGCACTCCGCGCCCGGCGCGGGTCTGGGCCTCACCATCGCCAAGATGCTGACCGACCTGATGGGCGGGGAACTGCAGGCGACCAGCACGCCGGGGCTGGGCTCCGTCTTCCGCGTGCGCCTGTTCCTGCCGGAGGTGCATGCGGTGCTGCCGCCGCCTGTGCAGGCGCGCGTGCGCCGCGGCTACGAGGGGCCGCGCCGCCGCATCCTGGTGGTCGACAACGAGGAGGCGGACCGCGAACTGCTCGTCGCGCTGCTGGAGCCGCTCGGCTTCGAGCTGCGCACGGCCGCCAGCGGCCACGACGCGCTGGACCTCGTGGCGGCCGGCGTGCGCCCCGACGCCATCCTGGTCGACCTCGCGATGCCGGGCATCGACGGCTGGGAAACGATCCGCCGCTTGCGCCGGTTGCCCGCGCTGCAGGCGAAGATCGCGGTCGTCTCCGCCAATGCCTTCGACAAGGGACTCGAGAACGACGCCGGCATCCCGCCCGAGGATTTCATCCTGAAGCCGGTGCGCCACACGGAGCTGCTCGACTGGCTGGAGCGGCAGCTGGCGCTGCGCTGGAAACAGGAGCCGACGGCGACCGCCGCCCCGGCGCCGGAGCCGCAATGGAACTGGCCGGCGCCGGCCCTGCTCGCGCCGCTGCAGCAGGCCGTGTCGCTCGGCTACTACCGCGGCATCCTGCAGCAGCTGGACGCGATCGACGCCGCACAGCCGGAATGCGCCGGCTTCACCGCGGCGCTGCGGGAGCTGGCCCGCCAGTTCCAGTTCGAGGCGATCAGCCGCGAACTGGCGCGCGCGCCGGCGGCCGAGGAGGCGAGGCGATGAAGGGCGTGCTCGATCGCGCCGACAGCGACCTCGTGCTGGTCGTCGACGACGTGCCGGACAACCTGTCGGTGCTGCACGATGCGCTGGACGAATCCGGGTACACGGTGCTGGTGGCCACCAGCGGCGAGGCCGCCCTGCAGCGCGCCGCGCAGGCGCTGCCGGACATCGTGCTGCTCGACGCGATGATGCCCGGCATGGACGGCTTCGAGGTGGCCAAGCGCCTCAAGGGGTCGGCCGCCACCGCCCACATCCCGATCATCTTCATGACGGGGCTGACGGACACCGAGCACCTGGTCGCCGCGCTGGAAGCCGGCGGCGTCGACTACGTCACCAAGCCGATCAAGCCGAAGGAAGTGCTCGCGCGCATGGGCGTGCACCTGCAGGGCGCGCGGCTGGCGAGGCAGACGCGCAACGCGCTCGACGCGTTCGGCTACGCCAGCATCACCGTGCGCCCCGGCGACGGTCGCCTGATGTGGCAGACGCCGCTGGCGCGCGACCTGCTGCACGCCTATTACGGCACCAGCGCGCCCGAGACGCCCAGGCCCATCCTCGACTGGCTGCGGCGCCACCTGCAGGAAGCCGAGCGCCAGATCGAGCCGCCGCGGCTGTCGGCCGAACTCGGCGCGCGCCGCCTCTCGATCCGGCTGCACCAGCAGACCGGCGACGACGACTGGCTGATCGTGATGCGCGAGGTCTCGGACACGGCGATCATCGAGTCCATGAGCCTGGCGTTCGGGCTCACGCCGCGCGAGGCGGAGGTCCTCTACTGGGTGGTGAAGGGCAAGATCAACCGGGACATCGCGGACATCCTGGGCGCCAGCCCGGCGACGGTGAAGAAGCACCTGGAGCGCGTGTTCGCGAAGCTGGGCGTCGAGACCCGCACGGCGGCGGCCGGCATGGCCATGAACCGGATCCGCCAGTTGCATCCACAGTTCGAAGGCTAGGTCGAAGGTAGGCAGGGTCCTACATAGCGGAGCCGTGTGTCGCACGACAATGCCGCGTGCATCCTTCGACCGTCCGTTCGCGCCTGCTCCGGCTGGTCCTGGCCTTCATGGTGCCGATGGCCGTGCTGGCCGTCGGCACCATCTACTATGTCTACGAAGAGAAGCAGCAGCAGTTCGAAGGCAGCCTGGGCGAGGCGGCCCGGGCCCTGTCGCTGGTGGTCGAACGCGAGATCGCGCGCCGGGAGTCGATCGTCCGCACCCTGGCGCAATCCCCGACCCTGACCGACGGGGATCTCACGGGCTTCTACCAGTACGCACGGACGGTCGCGCCCGACCTCTCGTCCGTGGTGGTCCTCGCGAGCATGGACGGCACGCAGCTGCTGAACACGCGGCGCGCCTTCGGCACGCCCAACCTTCCGCGCACCGTCTACACCGGCGAACAGGTGCTGCAGGCCCCGCGCCGGGTGCTGGTGTCGGACGTCTATTTCGCCCCGCTGGGCGGCCAGTACAGCTTCGCGGTGACGGTGCCGGTGGAGCGCGGCGGCTCCCCGCGCTACCTGCTGTCCTATGCGGGCTATGCGTCCGCCCTGCAGAACGTCTTCGACGACCAGAAACTGCCCGCCAACTGGGTGGCCTCGGTCGTGGACGCCAAGGGCGTCGTGGTCGCCCGCAACCGGGATGCCGGCAAGTACGTGGGCCAGCCCGTGTCCGAGCGGCTGCGCTCCCAGATCGGCAAGGGCCAGAGCGGCATCTTCGACAGCCAGGCCCTCGACGGTTCCGACATCCTCGCGGCGTTCAGCACGGAAGCCGACTACGGATGGACCGTCGTGATCGGCGTGCCGCGCGCGCAGGTCGGGTCCGGCGCCATGGCCGCCGCCCGTTTCGCGGCGGTGGCGGCCTTGCTGCTGTTCGCCGCCCTGTGGGCGGCGGCGCGGATGGGGCGTGGCCTGGTGCGGCCGGTGCTGCAGGCGCAGGACGCCGCCGAACGCATCGCGCGGGCGGAGCCCGTCGAGGCGCGGCCCACCGGGCTGGCCGAGATGGACACGGTGATGCGGGTGCTGGCCGACACCAGCCGCGCGGTGCGGGGGGCCAACGAGGAGATGCACGAGCGCGTGCGCGCGGCCCTGGCGGAAGCCGAGAAGGCGCATCAGGCGGTCCTGCAGAACCAGCGGCTGGAGGCGCTCGGCCAGCTTACCGGCGGCGTTGCCCACGACTTCAACAACCTGTTGATGGTGGTGAGCAACTACACGCACCTGCTGCGCGCGCGGCGGCCGGAGCTGGCGGGCACGCAGGAGGTCGCCGGGATCGAACGCGCGGTCAGCACCGGGACCAAGCTGACGCGGCAGCTGCTCGCCTTTGCCCGCCGGCAACCCGTGCGGCCCGAGCCGCTGGACCTGCGGGTGCGGCTGCCCGAGATCGCCAGCCTGCTGAAGGCCAGCCTGGGGAGCCGGATCACGCTGACGTGCGAGGTCGAGGGCGACACGGCTGCCATCCTGGTGGATCCCGCCGAATTCGAGCTGGCGCTGATCAACCTCGCCGTGAACGCGCGCGATGCGATGCCCGAGGGTGGCAGCCTGCGCGTGGGCGCGCGCAACGCCGGGGACGGCAGGGTCTGCGTCGACGTGGCGGACAGCGGCAAGGGCATCCCGCCGGAGCTGATGGAGAAGGTCTTCGACCCCTTCTTCACCACCAAGCCGGTCGGCCACGGCACCGGGCTCGGACTCAGCCAGGTCTACGGTCTGGCCCGCCAGGCCGGCGGCGATGCGCGGATCGAGAGCGTGGAGGGCCAGGGCACGCGCGTGCTGCTGCTGTTCCCGGCGCTCGATGGCGTGCAGGCGGCCGCCGGTGAATCGCCGGTGCAGGCGCCTGCACCGACCCATGCCGGCCGCACGCTGCTGCTGGTCGAGGACAACGCGGAGCTCGCGGCCGTCACCTCCCAGGTGCTGCAGTCCGCCGGCTTCGCGGTCACCCGCGCCGAAAGCGGCGACGCCGCGCGCCGGCTGCTGGCAGGGGGAAGCCGCTTCGACATCGTGCTGAGCGACGTCCGCATGCCGGGCGAGCTGGATGGGATCGCGCTGGCGCGCTGGCTGCGCGAGCACCATCCGGCCCTGCCGGTGGTCCTGATGACGGGCTACAGCGCCGAACTGGCGCAGGCGCGCGGCTTGGGCCTGCAGGTGCTCCCCAAGCCTTCCGCGCCCGCCGCCCTGCTCGAAGCGCTGGCCCGCGAGCTGCGCGGGACGGCGGCCGAACCGGCCGGCTGACCGCCCGCGTTGCGTGACGCCGACGGGACCCATCCGTTCATCTTCCGTTCACGGACCCCTGCCTAACCTTGGCTCTGCAGCAGAACCAAGGAGAGTGTCCATGCAACGAATCGTCCTCATGACCGTCCTCGCCGCCAGCGGCTTCGCCGCGCATGCGCAGGCCCCCGGTTTCGTGGACCGCGCCCGGGTCACCGGCGTGGAGCCGCAGTACGAGCAGGTCCAGGTGCCGCGCGACGAGTGCAGCAGCCAGTGGGTGAACGAGCCGCGCCCGGTGGTGGGCGGCAACGGCTACGGCGGCGCCATCATCGGCGGCGTGGCCGGCGGCCTGATCGGCAACCAGGTCGGCAAGGGTCACGGGCGCGAAGCCGCCACCGCGGCCGGCGCCGTGATCGGCGCCATCGCCGGCGACCGCATCGCCAACCAGGGCGGCCCGCAGTACGAGACCGCCCAGCGCGAGGTGCGCAGCTGCCGCACGGTGCACGAGGTGCAGACGCGCCTGAACGGCTACCGGGTGAGCTACGAGTACCGGGGCCAGCAGTACACCACCTTCATGCGCGAACAACCGGGCAGCACGCTGCAGGTGCGGGTGTCGGTGACGCCGCTGGACGAGCGCGAAGCGCGCCGCTACTGAGCGCGCTCTCCGTCAGGCGCTGCGGTTGAAGCGCCGCCGGGCGGCCCCCAGCCGGTCACCGTGCCGGTTGCGCGTGAGCAGGAAGGCGCCGGCGAGGGCGGCGCTGCCCATCGCGGCCAGCGTGCCCATGCTCATCGAACGCGCCATGCTGCTGGCGAGTTCCGGCGCCCGCGGGCCGGCCAGTTCCAGCCGGCGCTTCGTCATCTGCGCCCCCAGGTCCTGCAGCTGGTCCGGGATCAGGCGCTCGGCGGCCGGGAGCAGCAGCGTCTCCTCGTCGGCCACGTGGTGCATCACGTGCCGCATCAGCTCGAAGAACGTGTCGTCGTAGGCCGGGTCGGTGACCGGCATGTTCCGCAGGCGCGAGATCAGGCCCCGCATCTCGTCGTGCTCCGGCGTGCTCTTGCGCAGGTGCTCGTTGTCCGCCACGACGCGCATGGCCGGATAGAAGATCTCCTCCTCCAGCTGGGCGTGGATCTCGATCGCCAGGCAGACGTTGTCCACCAGCCCCTTCTTCAGGCGGTCCGGGGAGCCCACCTCGTACTGGTGGAAGGCCGTCAGGACATGCGTGTGGTCCAGCCGGATCATGTTCGTGATGCTCGGCGACAGCTGGGACAGCAGGGAGGACATGGTCATACGCGCCTTGGGGCTGGGATGCCTGCATTGGAGCCCCGGCGGCGCGGGGCCCCGTGTCGGACGGTGACAGCGGTAGCTGTAGTACGGCCCTGCGCCGAGCCGCTGGCGCGGCCATACGCCATGTGTCGTATGGCTGGTTCGAGGGGGGCTCCCTAGCATCGGCCCTGCTTCCCACCCTCACCTGGAGTCACACATGCAACGTCGTTTCACCCTCAAGGCGCTCACCGCCGCCGTCGCGCTGGCCGGCACGTCCGGCCTGGCCTTCGCCCAGGCCAAGGAGCCGATCAAGGTCGGCATCCTGCACAGCCTGTCCGGCACCATGGCCATTTCCGAAACCGTGCTGAAGGACACGGCCCTGATGGCGATCGAGGAGATCAACGCCAAGGGCGGCGTGCTCGGACGCAAGCTGGAGCCGGTGGTGGTCGACCCCGCCTCCAACTGGCCCCTGTTCGCCGAGAAGACCAAGCAGCTGCTCACGCAGGACAAGGTCGCCGTGATCTTCGGCTGCTGGACCTCGGTGTCGCGCAAGTCGGTGCTGCCGGTGGTCGAGGAACTGAACGGCCTGCTGTTCTACCCGGTGCAGTACGAGGGCGAGGAGCTGTCCAAGAACGTGTTCTACACCGGCGCGGCGCCCAACCAGCAGGCCATCCCCGCCGTCGAATACCTGATGTCCAAGGACGGCGGCAGCGCCAAGCGCTTCGTGCTCCTGGGCACCGACTACGTCTACCCGCGCACGACCAACAAGATCCTGCGCGCCTTCCTCAAGTCCAAGGGCGTCGCCGAGTCCGACATCATGGAGGAGTACACCCCCTTCGGCCACAGCGACTACCAGACCATCATCGCCAAGGTGAAGAAGTTCGCCGGCGAAGGCAAGAAGACGGCGGTGATCTCCACGATCAACGGCGACTCCAACGTCCCCTTCTACAAGGAGCTGGGCAACGCCGGCCTGAAGGCCAAGGACGTGCCGGTCGTCGCCTTCTCGGTGGGCGAGGAAGAACTGCGGGGCGTGGACACCAAGCCGCTGGTGGGCCATCTGGCCGCCTGGAACTACTTCATGTCCGTGAAGAACCCGACCAACAGCGAGTTCACCAAGAAGTGGGGCGACTACGCCAAGGTGAAGAACATCGCCGGCCACAAGGACAAGCCGCTGACCAACGACCCGATGGAAGCCACCTACATCGGCGTGAAGATGTGGGCGCAGGCGGTGGAGAAGGCCAAGACCACCGACGTCGACAAGGTCATCGCCGCGATGGCCGGCCAGACCGTCAAGGCGCCGTCCGGCTTCACCGCCACGATGGACATGAAGAACCACCACCTGCACAAGCCGGTGTTCATCGGTGAAGTGAAGGCCGACGGCCAGTTCAACGTGGTGTGGAAGACGCCGGGCCCCGTGAAGGCCAAGCCCTGGTCGCCGTACATCGAAGGCAACGACAAGAAGCCGGACGAGCCCGCGGGCAAGTCGAAGACGATGTAAGAGGCGGTTGCCTGGTGGGCGGCGTGCCGCCCACTGGACAGGTTCCTCATGCGCAAAATCCTCCTTCCACTGGTCCTGCTCGCCGCCGCCGGCGCGGCCCAGGCCCTCACACCCGACGAAGCGCGCGCCCTCGCCACCGGCGAGACCGACGCGCGCATCGAGGCCCTCCACAAGGCGCTGGCCACCGCCGACGACCGCACGGCGGCCTTCCTGCAGGCGCTGGCCGACGATGCGGTGAAGACCGCCGGCGAGCGCGTGTTCGTCGTGAAGGACGACAAGGCGACGGACCCGGCGACCGGCGCGGCTGCCGAACTGCCGGCCGACGCCGAGGACGTCGTCAACAACAACCGCATGCGCGGCGAACTCGACACGGCGCTGGCGGCGCTGAAGCTGTTCTCGCCCGATGACGCGGTTCGCGCTGCCGCGGTCACCGAGCTGCAGAAGGATGCGGACGAAGCGAAGCTGCCCCTGATCGAGAAAGCCTGGGCCGCCGAGAAGAACGCCGCGATCAAGGCGCAGCTGGGGCTGGTGCGCGCCGGCGCGCTGCTGGGAAGCGAGGACAAGACCCGGCGCCTGGAGGCCGCGCGCCTGCTGGCCGACAGCCGCAACGCCGCCACGCGCAACCTGCTGCAGCAGCGCCTGCAGGCCGAGGTCGACCCCGACGTGAAGGCGGCGCTGCGCGCCTCGCTGCGCGAAGTGGAGTCTTCGCTCGCATGGGGCGAGCGCGCCGCCGCCGTGTTCTCCGGCATCAGCCTGGGCTCGATCCTGCTGCTGGTGGCGCTCGGCCTGGCCATCACGTATGGCCTGATGGGCGTCATCAACATGGCGCACGGCGAGCTGATGATGATCGGCGCCTACGCCACCTGGCTCGTGCAGGGCCTTTTCCAGAAATACCTGCCGGGCGCTTTCGACTGGTACCTGCTGGCCGCGGTGCCGGCCGCCTTCGGCGCGTCCGCGCTGATGGGCGCGGTGCTCGAGCGCGGCGTGATCCGCTTCCTCTACGGCCGTCCGCTGGAAACGCTGCTGGCGACCTGGGGCATCAGCCTGATGCTGATGCAGCTGGTGCGCTCCGTCTTCGGCGCGCAGAACGTCGGCGTCGAGAACCCCAGCTGGATGAGCGGCGGCATCGTCCTCATGGGCAACCTGCAGCTGCCCTGGAACCGCATCGTGATCATCGCCTTCGCGTTCACGGTGCTGGCCGGCATGGCCCTGCTGATCTCCCGCACCCGCCTCGGCCTGTTCGTCCGCGGCGTGACGCAGAACCGGCCGATCGCCTCCTGCATGGGCGTCAACACCGCGCGCATCGACACCTACGCCTTCGCGCTGGGCTCCGGCATCGCCGGCCTCGCGGGCTGCGCCCTCAGCCAGGTCGGCAACGTCGGTCCCGACCTGGGCCAGGCCTACATCGTCGATGCCTTCATGGTCGTCGTGCTCGGCGGGGTCGGGCAGCTGGCGGGCACGGTCTACGCCGCGCTGGGGCTGGGCGTGCTGAACAAGTTCATCGAAGGCTGGGCCGGCGCCGTGCTGGCCAAGATCGCCGTGCTGGTGCTGATCGTGGTCTTCATCCAGAAGCGTCCGCAGGGACTGTTCGCCGTGAAGGGCCGGAGCGCCGAAGCATGAGTGCCGTCCTGCCGCCCGATGCGCTGGATGTTCCTCCCTCCCCCTCCGGGGGAGGGCAGGGTGGGGGCACGCCCGGGTCCACGAACCCCGTCGTGG
>NZ_JADDIV010000001.1:279143-929898 GCF_015070875.1 Ramlibacter pallidus | reverse complement strand
CTTTGCCGGCACCGGCGCCCGTCCCCGTTCCGGCACCCGCACCCTTGCCCGCGCCGCAACCCGCGCCGGTCCCCGCGCCCCAACCTGTGCCTGCGCCCGAGCCGGCACCGGCCCCCGTTCCGGCGCCGCCGGCGCCCGCTCCAGTCCCCGCCCCGCCGGCGCCCGCTCCGGTGCCCGCTCCACCGGCGCCTGCACCCGTCCCCGCGCCGCCTGCGCCCATCGCGGCGCCGCCGGCACCCGTGGCCGTTCCTGCGCCGCCCGCGGCGGCCCCGGCGCCCCTGCCGGTGCCGGGCCCTTCCGTCCCCGCCCCGGGCCCGTCCGCTCCCGCGCCCTCCGGCACGACGCCGGGAACGGCCGCACCCTCCACGGCCCCCGCGGCGCCGGGCTGGGGCGCCCCGGGAGTCGCGCCCCCGGCGGCCCCCGCCCTTCCGCCGGCCCCCGTGATCCTGCCGCCGTCGCCGCGCGCGATCGTGCCCGGCCCCTGGAACACGCAGCGCCGCAGCCTCGCCGACATGGCGAACGAGCAGCTGCGCCGCGGCAAGCCCAGGGACCTGTTGGAGCAGGGCATGGAGGAGGCGGCGCGCGAGGACTGCCTGCGCGGCGGTACCCCCGGTTCCGAACGGGGCCTGCTGAACGCACCCTCGGTGATCGGCCGCGCGATCACCGGCAACTGCCCGCGCTGAACCGAAAGGACGCACCATGGACCTGCAGCTCGCCGACAAGACCGCGCTGGTGACCGGCGCTTCCACCGGCATCGGCCGCGGCATCGCGCTGGCGCTGGCCGCCGAAGGCGTGCAGCTCGCGATCGCGGCCCGGCGCGTGAATCTGCTGGAGCAGCTGGCCGCCGACATCGTGGCGCGCGGCGGCGCGCGGCCGGTCGTGATCGGCTGCGACCTGTATGCCGACGACGCCGCGGCCACCCTGGCCGGTGCGGCGCTGCAGGGCCTGGGGCGCGTCGACATCCTGGTCAACAACGCCGGCGGCTCGCGCAGCTTCACCGACCTGCACGTCGACGAGGCGCGCTGGCAGGAAGCCATGACGCTGAACTTCCACCGCCCGCGCCAGGTCGCCGATGCGCTCATCGACGGCATGGTCGCGCGCGGCTGGGGCCGCATCATCAACATCACCGGCAAGAGCGAGCCGGAGCACGTCAACGGCGCGTTCTGCGCCAAGGCGGGGATCCACAGCTGGGCGAAGGGCCTGTCGCGCATGGTCGGCAAGCACGGGGTCACGGTGAACTGCGTGCCGCCGGGGCGCATCCACTCCGAGCAGATCCTGCGCAACTACACGCCCGAGTACCGCCAGTGGCAGTCGGAGCACGAGATCCCGGTCGGCCGGTACGGCGAGCCGGAGGAGATCGCCAACCTGGTCGCCTTCCTCGCGTCGCCGCGCGCCAGCTACATCACGGGCGCGGTCATTCCCGTGGATGGGGGTTTGCGCCGGTACCAGTTCTGAGGCCCGCCCCCTAAGCTGGGCTCCGCAAGGAGGCCCTCGCATGTCCCACGCTTTCTCCACGCGCCGCCGCCGGCTGCTGGCCGGCACCGCCGCGGCCCTGGCGCTGCCCACCCTGCGGGCGCAGGCCTGGCCCTCCCGGCCGATCCGCTTCCTCGTGCCGTTCGCGCCGGGCGGCACGTCGGAGATCGTCGCGCGCTCGGTCGCCGCCGAACTGGGCAAGCAGCTCGGGCAGAGCGTGTTCGTGGAGAACAAGCCGGGCGGCGCCGGCGTCGTGGCGATGGCCGAAGCGGCCAAGGCCGCGCCCGACGGGCACACGATCATCCTGGGCCACGTCGGCACGCTGGCGGTCAATCCGTACATGCTGGCCAACCAGCCCTACGACGTGAACAAGGACTTCCTCCCCGTCACGCTGCTGGCGAAGGTGCCCAATGTCTTCGTGATCCACCCCGACGTGCCGGCGAAGAACTTCCGCGAGTTCGTCGCCCACGCCAAGGCCCACCCCGGCAAGCTGAGCTACGGCTCGGCCGGCAACGCGAGTGCGGGCCACCTGGCGATGGAATACCTGAAGCTGGTGACCGGGATGTTCATCACGCACATCCCGTACCGCGGCACCGGCCCGCAGCTCACCGACCTGCTGGCCGGGCGCACGCAGGCGTCCTCGGCCGGCATGCCCGCGCTGGGCGCGCACATCCGCGCCGGCAAGCTGCGCGCCATCGCGGTCGGCACGCAGCAGCGCATCCCCGCGCTGCCCGACGTGCCGACCGTGCAGGAGATGGGCTACAAGGACTTCGAGACTTCCCAGTGGTACGGCATCCTCGCGCCGGCCGGCACGCCGCCCGACGTGGTCAAGCGCCTGCAGGAGGAGTCGTTGAAGGCGTTGCGGTCCAGCGCGGTGACGGAGCGGTTCGCCACCGACAACGCGGTGGGCGGCGGCGGGCCTTCCAGCGAATTCGCGTCCTTCATCGCCCGCGAGCAGGGCATCTGGAAGGACATCGTGCGGCGCGCGCAGATCAAGGCGGACTGAGGCCGCTACTTCCCTTCGCCGTCGCCCCGCTGCGCGTGCTCCTCCAGCCCGGGCCCGCGGATGCTCGGGTCGCAGTACACGGCGGATAGGGGGTGGCGCACGCCGGCCAGGTAATCCTCCAGGCAGCGCAGCACGAGCGGGCTGCGGTGGCGGTCGGCGGTGGCGCGCAGTTCGTCCGCCGTCATCCACAGCGTGCGGACGATCCCGTGGTCCAGCGCGCGGCCCTTCTCTTCCTCGCCCAGTTCGCCGGTGAAGGCGAAGCGCAGGTAGGTGATGTCCTCGCCGGTGGTCGAGCGCTGGAAGCGCGAGATGTACACGCCGAGCAGGTGGGTCGGCCGGAAGTGCCAGGCGGTCTCTTCCAACGCCTCGCGGGCGCAGCCTTCGGCCGGCGTCTCTCCCGGGTCGAGGTGGCCGGCGGGATTGTTGATGCGCAGCCCCTCCGAGGTTTCCTCCTCGATCATCAGGAAGCGGCCGCCATGCTCGATGACGGCGGCCACGGTCACGCTCGGTCGCCAACGCTGGTCCATGGTGCATTATCTTGTTTCTCAGCAGAATGGTGGCCTCACGGCCCTGCACGCTCCATGCACCGAACCGCCGCCGCCTTCCTTGCCGCACTCGCCGGCCTCGCCGCCTTCCAGGCGGCCGCCCAGGCCAACCTCCCGCCGATCCAGGCGCCCGCTCCCGCCAACCCGTACGGCCTCGGCGCGCTCTGGGCGCAGGGCGACATCGTCTCGCGCCTGACGCTGGTGATCCTGGTGCTGATGTCGCTGGCCAGCTGGTACGTGCTGCTCACCAAGCTGCTGGCGCAATCGCGCATGGGCGGCCAGGGCCGGGCGGCGAACGCCAGCTTCTGGAAGGCCGACAGCGTGCAGCAGGGTGCGGAGGGCCTGCAGCCCGGCAGCCCCTATCGCTTCATCGCGGAGTCGGCGCTGGAAGCGACGCGCAAGCACGACGGCCTGATCGGCAAGGTGGACCTGAACACCTGGGTGGCGCAGAGCATCGAGCGCGCGGTCGGCACCGTGCACAGCCGCACGCAGGAAGGGCTGGCGGTGCTGGCGACCGTCGGTTCCACCGCGTCCTTCGTGGGCCTGTTCGGCACGGTCTGGGGCATCTACAACGCACTCGTGCGCATCGGCGCGTCGGGGCAGGCGTCGATCGACAAGGTCGCCGGCCCGGTGGGCGAGGCACTGATCATGACGGCGATCGGGCTGGCGGTCGCCGTGCCCGCGGTGCTGGGCTACAACTGGCTGGTGCGCCGCAACAAGGTGGCCATGGACACGGTGCGCGCCTTCGGCTCGGACCTGCACACGGTGCTGCTCGCCACGGGCGGGCGGGGCGCGTAGATGGCGATCCGCTACGCCGCGCAGCAGGAAGGCGAGGACGCGCTGATCGCGGAGATCAACACGACCCCGCTGGTCGACGTGATGCTGGTGCTGCTGATCATCTTCCTCATCACCATCCCGGTGGTGAACAGCTCCATCGCCGTGAACCTGCCGCGCGAGCAGAACCAGCAGCGCCAGCCGCAGCAGGAGAACGTGATTGTCACCGTCGATGCGCAGGGCGGCATCTGGTGGTTCGAAACGCGGCTGCCGGACGCCTCCGGGCTGGCCGAGCTGCTGGCCAAGGTGGCGGCGATGCAGCCGCAGCCCGAACTGCACATCCGCGGCGACGTGCGCGCGGAGTACGAGCCGGTCGGCCGCGTCATCCTCGCCGCGCAGCAGGCCGGCATCGCCCGCATCGGTTTCCTCACCGAACCGCCCGGACGCTGACGCCATGCACATCCGCGCCGGCACGGAACCCGATCCCGAACCGATGGTGGACATCAACACCACGCCGCTGGTCGACGTGCTGCTGGTGTTGCTGGTGATGCTGATCATCACCATCCCGATCCAGATGCACGCGGTCGACCTGGAGATGCCGGGCCGCAACGCCCCCGTGCCGCCGCAGGCGCCGGCGGTGGTGCAGATCGAGATCGATCCGCTCGGCCGCTTCCGCTGGAATGCCGAACCGCTGGCCGATCGCGCCGCGCTCGAGGCGAAGCTGCGCGAGGCGGCGGCCCAGGCCGAGCCGCCGGAGATCCACGTGCGGCCGCACCGCCAGGCCCGCTACGACGCGGTGGCCGCGGCGCTCACCAGCGCCCGCCGGCTGGGCCTGCAGAAGATCGGCATCGTCGGGACGGAGCAGTTCGCCCGCTAGCCATGCAGGACGCCGCCCGGCAGCTGCTGATGCATGCAGTGATCCCGCTGTGGATCGCGGCCGGCCTCGCCGACTGGTGGTGCCATCGCCGCACCCGCATCGAAACCACGAGCGGCCTGGCGGAGAACCTGTTCCATTGGGTCCTGCTGGCGCAAGGCGGCGTCGCGGTGCTGGCCGCATGCCTGCTGGAAGCCAACGGCTTCGTGCTGCTGCTGGTGGCCGGCGTGTTCCTCGCGCACGAGGCGACCACCTTCCTCGAGCTGCGCTACACGGTGCCGCGCCGGGACGTGCGGCCCGGCGAGCAGATGGTGCACAGCCTGCTGGAGATCCTGCCGCTCGCGCTGCTGCTGCTGCTGGCCGTGACCGGGTGGGAACGGGCGGCGGACTTCGGCCCGAAATGGAAGTCCGCGCCGTGGCCGCCCGCCTACCTCGCGGGCGTCCTGGCGGCCGTGGCCCTGTGCAACCTCCTGCCCATGGCCGAGGAAACCCGGCGCTGCCTCAGGTCTCGTATTCCGGCGCGCCCTGGATCCACATGAAGGACTGCAGGTCGATCATGTCGCGGGCCTTGAACCCCGGCTTGCGGTCCAGGTCGCGCCGCACCACGGCGGCGAAGGTGAGCAGGTCCTGGTACTGCGGCCAGCTCGGCGCCGGCCGGTAGTCGAGCGCGTAGCCATAGAGGTGGGCCGCCTTGCGCATGGCGCGGGGCTTGAAGAACAGGTGCCGGTCGGGCCGCGCGATGAAACCGAACACCGTCGCCACCGGCCAGGTGAGCACCTTGCTCTGGCGCTGCGGCAGGTCGCCGAGCGCCTCGATCCAGTCGTTGAAGCGCCGCTGCGACGAACCGTGCCCATAGAGGAAGGCATACAGCTCGGTCGCGAACAGGCGCGCCCCGGCCGGGGTCTTCACCGCGTCGCGCAGGGCCATGCGCTCGAAGGAGAACAGCAGGTTGGAGCGTGACTCGATGCGCACGGCCGCATCCGCGACGGCGCGGAATTCGCCGCGTGCCAGCAGCTTGCGGAAGGTCGCGGGCGCCAGTTCGGCCTCCCACTCGATGTGGGCGCGCTCCTTGTACGCGCGCTCCGCGACGAGGTAGGTCTCGTCCTCGAAACCTTCGGGATAGAACAGCTCGAACTTGCGGCGGCAATGCGCCGCGCCAAGGTAGATGACGTTGTTTGCGCCGGCTCCGGAGAGGGGGAAGGGAAGGAAAGCTGCTCGTGCCATGCGGTCAGTGTTCGGCACCGGTCTAGCTCATCCACGTCGGACACCCACCCACCGGCCTGTAGGACTCAGCCTTCGCGGGACAGAAGCAGCTCCGAAATTTCAGATGGTGCACCGAAGCGCTTGGGTGGACCCCAATACCCCGTGCCACGGCTGACGTAGACCTTCAAACGGCCGAGCTGGTGCAGCCCGGCCGTGTACGGCTGCTGCAGGGGCACGAAGAAGCTCCAGGGGAAGAACTGGCCGCCGTGGGTGTGCCCGGAGACCTGCAGGTCGAAGCCCGCGGCCGCCGCCGCCGCTGCGCTGCGTGGCTGGTGCGCCAGCAGCACGCGGGCTGCACCCGCGGGCGCACCGCGCAGTGCGGCCTCCGGATCGCTGCGGTGGCCGGCATCGAAGTGCCCGCCGGTGAAGTCGGTGACGCCCGCCAGCACCAGCGGTGCGTCGCCGTGCCGCAGCACCACGTGCTCGTTGTGCAGCACGCGCAGCCCGAGGCGCTGCACCTCCTGCACCCAGGCGTGCACGCCGGCGTAGTACTCGTGGTTGCCGGTCACGAAGTAGACGCCGTGGCGGGCACGCAGTTGCGCCAGCGGCGCCACGTGCTCGCGCAGTTCCGGCACGCTGCCGTCCACCAGGTCGCCGGTGACCGCGACGATGTCCGGCTGCAGCGCGTTCACCCGGTCGACGATCTTCTGCAGGTAGCCGTGCTTGATGGTCGGCCCGACGTGGATGTCCGAGATCTGCACGATCCGCAGGCCTTCCAGCCGCGGGTCCAGGCCCGCCAGCGGGATGCGGACTCGCCGCACGGCGGCCGTGCGTCGCGCATTGAAGAAGCCGATGGCGGTCGACGCCAGCGCCGCGAGCGGCACGCCGGCCGCGCTGGCCCGGCGCCAGCCCGCGGAATCCAGGCCCGCGAGCCCGGCCACCAGCAGCGACACGTCGCGCAGGAGGGTCAGGACGAACAGGGAGGAGAACAGCCCCAGCGCCACCATGCCCACCCACACCAGGCGGTCGGTCCACGGCGGCTGCAGCAGGCGGCGCGCCACCATGCCCGACGGGACCAGCAGGGCCGACGCGACCAGGACCGCCCCGAATGCGATGCCCGCCGGCGTCGAGCCCAGGTCGGGAAGGAGGCGCGCGCCGATGTACAGGTGCAGGACGGCGGAGAAGGCGAAGAGGGTGGCGAGCGACATGGAGGTCCCTTCAGGTGCGGGCGGCGGCGCCGGGTGCAAGTGTCTTGCGTCCTGGTGACGCAGAGCTCGACAACCTTTCATGTAAGCTTGCGTTCAGCAACGGTCCCGCGCAGGGGCACGCGACAAGATCAACGTATCCTCAGAGGAGAAGCCTCATGCAGATCGGCGTCTCCGCCGGAACCCCGGCGGCGGAACCACGCGCGTCCGACACCCCGCCAGTGGCCGTGCCCGGCCTGCTGATCGGCGTGCCGAAGGAAACCGCCCCGGGCGAGAAGCGCGTGGCCACCGTCCCCGACGTCGTCCAGAAGCTGGTCAAGCTGGGGTTTTCCGTGGCGGTCGAGAGCGGCGCCGGCGATGCCGCGAACTTCGCGGACGACACCTACCGCGCCGCCGGCGCGCAGGTCGTGCCGACGGCCGCGGAGGTCTGGTCGCGCAGCGACATCGTGTTCAAGGTCCGCCCGCCGAGCCCCGCAGAGGTGGACGCATTGCGTGAAGGCGCGACGCTCGTCGGCTTCGTCTGGCCGGCGCAGAACCCGGAACTCATGCAGCAGCTGGCGGCCCGGCGCGCCACGGTGCTCGCCATCGACGCGCTGCCGCGCCAGCTCTCGCGGGCCCAGAAGATGGATGCCCTGACCTCGATGGCCGGCATCAGCGGCTATCGCGCCGTCATCGAGGCGGCCAACGCCTTCGGCCGCTTCTTCAACGGCCAGGTGACGGCCGCCGGCAAGATCCCGCCGGCGCGCGTGTTCATCGCCGGCGCCGGCGTGGCCGGCCTCGCGGCGATCGGCACGGCGGCCAACCTGGGCGCGATCGTGCGGGCCAACGACACCCGGGCCGAAGTGGCGGACCAGGTGGTGTCCCTGGGCGGCGAATTCGTGAAGGTCGACTACGAGGAAGAGGGCTCCGGCGGCGGCGGCTACGCCAAGGTCATGAGCGAAGGCTTCCAGCAGGCCCAGCGCGAGATGTATGCGCGCGAGGCGAAGGACGCCGACATCATCATCACGACGGCCCTCATCCCTGGCAAGCCCGCGCCCAAGCTGATCACCGCCGAGATGGTGCGGACCATGAAGCCGGGCAGCGTCATCGTGGACATGGCGGCCGAACAGGGCGGCAACTGCGAGCTGACCGAGCCCGGGCAGGCGGTGGTGAAGCACGGCGTGACGATCATCGGCTACACCGACCTCGTGAGCCGCCTGGCCAAGCAGTCTTCCACGCTGTATTCGAACAACCTGCTGCGCCTGGCCGAGGAGCTGTGCAAGGGCAAGGACGGCCGCATCGACGTCAACATGGAGGACGACGCGATCCGCGGCCTCACGGTGATCAAGGAAGGCGAGATCACCTGGCCCGCCCCGCCGCCCAAGCTGCCGGCCGCCAAGCCCCCGGCGAAGCCCGCGGCGGTCGCGGCGGCGCCCAAGGCGCACGGCCACGGACCGGGCGAGCCGATGGCGGCGAAGACGCTCGCCATCGTGTTCGGCGTCGGCGCGCTGCTGTTCCTGCTGGTGGGCCTGTTCGCACCGGCCAGCTTCCTGGCGCACTTCACCGTCTTCGTGCTGGCCTGCTTCGTCGGCTACATGGTGGTCTGGAACGTGACCCCTTCGCTGCACACCCCGCTGATGAGCGTGACCAACGCGATCTCCTCGATCATCGCCATCGGCGCGCTGATCCAGGTGGCCCCGCCGCTGGCCGGCGGCACGGCCGACCGGCCCTCGGGCCTGATCCTCGTGCTGGCCGTGCTGGCGCTGACCCTGACGGCCATCAACATGTTCGGCGGCTTCGCCGTGACCCGTCGCATGCTGGCGATGTTCCGCAAATAAGAAGAGCCCAGACGCCATGACCGCCAGCCTCGCCACCGTCGCCTACATCGGCTCGATCATCCTGTTCATC
This sequence comes from Ramlibacter pallidus, assembly GCF_015070875.1. Lineage (GTDB taxonomy): Bacteria > Pseudomonadota > Gammaproteobacteria > Burkholderiales > Burkholderiaceae_C > Ramlibacter > Ramlibacter pallidus. The sequence goes on along the minus strand of NZ_JADDIV010000001.1, from coordinate 920,931 downwards.
CTGAGCCTCGGGGGCCTGTCCAACCCGGAGACGGCCCGCCGCGGCAACCTGTTCGGCATCATCGGCATGGCCGTGGCCGTGCTGGCCACCGTGCTGGGCCCGCGCGTCACGCCGGCCGGCTACGCGTGGATCGTCGGCGCCCTCGTCGTCGGTGCGGCCATCGGCCTCATCGCCGCGAAGAAGGTGCAGATGACGCAGATGCCCGAGCTGGTCGCGCTGATGCACAGCCTGGTGGGCCTGGCGGCCTGCCTCGTGGGCTTCGCCAGCTACGTGGACACCTCCACCGTCTTCCCGACGCCGGCCGAGAAGACGATCCACGAAGTGGAGATCTACATCGGCATCCTGATCGGCGCGGTGACCTTCTCCGGGTCCATCGTGGCCTTCGGCAAGCTGTCGGGCAAGATCGGCGGCAAGCCGCTGCTGCTGCCGGGCCGCCACTGGATCAACCTGGCCGGGCTGCTGCTGGTGGTCTGGTTCGGGCGCGAGTTCCTGCGCGCCGGCAGCATCGACGCCGGCATGGTGCCGCTGCTGGTGATGACCGTCATCGCACTGCTGTTCGGCATCCACATGGTGATGGCCATCGGCGGCGCCGACATGCCGGTGGTGGTGTCCATGCTCAACAGCTACTCGGGCTGGGCGGCCGCGGCCACCGGCTTCATGCTGAGCAACGACCTGCTGATCGTTGTCGGCGCGCTGGTCGGCTCCTCGGGCGCCATCCTGTCGTACATCATGTGCCGCGCGATGAACCGCAACTTCCTCAGCGTGATCGCCGGCGGCTTCGGCACCGGTGGCGGCGCGCCGACGGCTGCGGCCGGCGGCAGCGAGCCGGCGGGCGAGGTGTCGCCCATCGCCGCCGTCGAGACGGCGGAGCTGCTGCGCGAAGCCCGCAGCGTGATCATCGTGCCCGGCTACGGGATGGCGGTGGCCCAGGCCCAGCACACGGTCTACGAGATCACCCGGCACCTGCGCGAGCAGGGCGTCACGGTGCGTTTCGGCATCCACCCGGTGGCCGGCCGCATGCCCGGGCACATGAACGTGCTGCTGGCCGAAGCCAAGGTGCCCTACGACATCGTGCTGGAGATGGACGAGATCAACGAGGATTTCCCGCAGACGGACGTCGCCATGGTGATCGGCGCCAACGACATCGTGAACCCCGCCGCGCAGGACGACCCGTCCAGCCCGATCGCCGGCATGCCGGTGCTGGAGGTCTGGAAAGCCAAGACCTCCATCGTGATGAAGCGCAGCATGGCGTCCGGCTATGCGGGGGTGGACAACCCGCTCTTCTACAAGGACAACAACCGCATGCTGTTCGGCGATGCCAAGAAGATGCTCGACGAGGTCCTGGCGGCGCTGAAGTCATAGAGAATCGCGCACCGGAACAGAACAGAGAAGGAGACCCGGAATGACCAACCGCCCCTGGCTGGGCGCCTACCCGCAAGGCGTGCCGCACGACATCGACCCCTCCCAGTACCAGTCCCTGGTGCAGCTGATGGAGGAGAGCTTCCAGAAGTACGCGGCGCGGCCGGCCTATTCGTTCATGGGCAAGGAAGTCAGCTTCGGCGAGACCGATTCGCTCAGCCGCGCCTTCGCCGCCTTCCTGCAGGGGCTCGGCCTGGTCAAGGGCGACCGCGTCGCGATCATGATGCCCAACGTGCCGCAGTACCCCGTGGCGGTGGCCGCCATCCTGCGCGCCGGGTTCGTCGTGGTCAACGTCAACCCGCTCTACACCCCGCGCGAGCTGGAACACCAGCTGAAGGACTCCGGGTCCAAGGCGATCGTCATCATCGAGAACTTCGCGGCGACGCTGCAGCAGTGCATCGCGAACACGCCGGTCAAGCACGTGGTGCTGGCGACCATGGGCGACATGCTCGGCGGCCTGAAGGGTTCGCTGGTGAACTACGTGGTGCGCAAGGTGAAGAAGATGGTGCCGGCGTACAGCCTGCCCCAGGCGGTGAAGTTCCGCGACGCCATCACGCAGGGCCAGCGCGGCACGCTGCGCAAGCCGGAGATCAAGCCCGACGACGTCGCCGTGCTGCAGTACACCGGCGGCACCACCGGCGTGTCCAAGGGGGCGGTGCTGTTGCATCGCAACGTGATCGCCAACGTGCTGCAGTCCGAAGCCTGGAACCAGCCGGTGATGAGCAAGGTGCCCGGCAGCGAGCAGCCCACGGGCATCTGCGCGCTGCCGCTGTACCACATCTTCGCCTTCACGGTCGGGATGATGCTGTCCATGCGCACGGGCGGGAAGCTGATCCTGATCCCCAATCCGCGCGACCTGCCGGCGGTGCTGAAGGAGCTTTCCAAGCACAAGTTCCACAGCTTCCCCGCCGTCAACACGCTCTTCAACGGCCTGGCCAACCATCCCGATTTCGGCAAGGTGGACTGGAGCAACCTCAAGGTCTCCGTCGGCGGCGGCATGGCGGTGCAGGGCGCCGTCGCCAGGCTGTGGCTGGAGAAGACGAAGTGCCCGATCTGCGAAGGCTACGGCCTGTCGGAGACGTCGCCCTCGGCCAGCTGCAACCCGGTGACCAGCACCGAGTTCACCGGCACCATCGGCGTGCCGCTGCCGTCCACGTCCATGAAGTGCATCGACGACGACGGCAACGAGGTGCAGGTCGGCCAGCCGGGCGAGATCGCCATCAAGGGCCCGCAGGTGATGGCGGGCTACTGGCAGCGTCCGGACGAGACCGCCAAGGTCATGACGGCCGACGGCTACTTCAAGAGCGGCGACATCGGCATCATGGACGAGCGCGGCTTCTTCAAGATCGTCGACCGCAAGAAGGACATGGTGCTGGTCTCCGGCTTCAACGTGTACCCGAACGAGGTCGAGGAAGTCGTCGCCATGCTGCCCGGCGTGCTGGAGTGCGCCGTGGTCGGCGTGCCGGACGAGAAGACCGGCGAGGCCGTGAAGCTGGTGATCGTGCGCAAGGATGCGTCCCTGACCGAGGAGAAGGTCAAGGAGTACTGCCGCGCCAACCTCACCGGCTACAAGCAGCCGCGCGTGGTCGAGTTCCGCACCGAGATGCCGAAGACGCCCGTGGGCAAGATCCTGCGGCGCGAACTGCGCGACAAGAAGTAGTTTCCTCCTCCTTCCCCCTCCGGGGGAAGGTCGGATGGGGCGCCCCCACCCCAGCCCTCCCCCGGCGGGGGAGGGAGCAAAATCCCCGCATGCGCACCGCCATCGTCGCCGCCATGCACCAGGAGCTCGCCGCGGTGCTGGCGCTGCTGCCCGACGAGCAGAAGCAGGCCGCGGCCGGCCGCGAGTTCTGGGTCGGCCACCTGCACGGGCAGGAGGTGGTCGCCGTGCTCTCGCGCATCGGCAAGGTGGCGGCGGCGACCACCGCCACCGCCCTCATCGAGCGCTTTCACGTGGACCGCATCGTCTTCACCGGCGTGGCCGGCGGCATCGGCCGCGGCGTGCACCGGGGCGACGTGGTCGTGGCCAACGGTTTCCTGCAGCACGACCTGGACGCCTCGCCGATCTTTCCGCGCTACGAGGTGCCGCTTTACGGCACCGACCGGTTCGCCACCGACGCCGCGCTGACGCAGGCGCTGGAGGCCGCGGTCCGCCGGGCGCTGCCGGGCACCCACCTGCACCGGGGGCTGGTCGCCAGCGGCGACCGCTTCGTCTCCAGCGCGGCGGAGAGCCGGGCGCTGCACTTCGCGTTGCCCGACGTGCTGGCGGTGGAGATGGAAGGCGCCGCCTTCGCCCAGGTGTGCCACGACTACCGCGTGCCTTTCGCGGCCGTGCGCACCGTGTCCGACCGCGCCGACGACGCGGCCCATGGCGATTTCCTGCAGTTCATCGAGGACGTGGCGAGCCGGCATTCGGCCGCCATCGTCGAGGCCTTCCTGGCCGGCGGCTAGCGCAGCCAGCCGCGCTTGCGGAAGTACAGCATCGGTCCCAGCGCCGAAGCGACCATCAGGCCGAGCGAAAAGGGATAGCCCCAGCGCTGGGTGAGCTCGGGCATGAACTGGAAGTTCATGCCGTAGATGCTGGCGATCAGCGTGGGGGGCAGCAGGGCGACGCTGGCCACCGAGAAGATCTTGATGATCTTGTTCTGGTTGATGTTGATGAAGCCGACGATGGCGTCCATCAGGAAGTTGATCTTGTCGAACAGGAAGGCCGTGTGGCTGTCCAGCGATTCGATGTCGCGCAGGATCTGCCGGGCCTCCTCGAACTGCTCGGCCGTGAGCATGCGGCTGCGCATCATGAAGCTCACCGCGCGGCGCGTGTCCATCATGTTGCGGCGGATGCGCCCGTTCAGGTCTTCCTGCCGGGCGATGGCTTCGAGCGCCTCGCCGGCCAGGGTGTCGGTCACCTCGCCGGACAGCACCTGCTTGCTGACCTTCTCCAGGTCGTCGTAGATGCCTTCCAGCGTGTCGGCGGAGTATTCCGCGTCGGCGTCGAACAGCTTGAGCAGGACTTCCTTCGCGTCCTCGATCAGGCCCGGTGCGCGGCGCGCCCGCAGCCGGAGCAGCCGGAACACGGGCACGTCCTCGTCGTGGATGGAGAACAGCACGCCATGGCTCTTGGCCGAGTCGTTCAGCAGGTTCAGGACGAAGGCGACGCGCACCGTGCGAGGCTCGTCGTCGTTGCCGCCGGCCAGCAGGAAGTCGCTGCGGATGTGGAGGTCGCCGTTGTCCTCTTCGTAGAAGCGCGCGGATTCCTCGATGTCCTCGTCCATCGCGTCTTCCGGGATGGACAGGCCGTAGTACTGCTTGACCCAGCGCTTCTCCTCCAGCGTCGGCGACTCGAGGTCGACCCAGATCGGCTTGAAGCGGGAGAGCTCCTCGAGCGACTCGATCTCTTCCTGGAAGAGCCGGCCGTTGACGAGCGTGAAGATGTTGAGCATGGGGCTCGGACTCCAGGATTCCGGACGCGGGGCTGGGCGGGTGAGTGCAGCTCTCCGAGAAATTGGAATCTGACCCCAATTCTCGGAAAGCTACCGACTAGGGTCGATTTCCAAGGAAGGCTCCTTCGAGGATGGGCGCGATTATGCCGCGCTGCAGCGAGGCCGCCGGGGTGTTCGCCTGACGGCGTACGGCTGGGCTGGGCCCGAAGGACAAATCCTACACGGCTGGGCCAGAACGTCCGACACCACGGCTCAGGAGGCCCCCCTACATTGACTCCATCGCCCCGGACAGCTGTCCGGTAGTACCTGCAAGGAGCCGAGATGATCCAGCTAGCGACCGACCCGAACGCCAGCCGCTCGAACTGGCGTCCCGCCGCGGGCGAAGCCAAGGACAACACCCTGGCCCGCCGTCCCCGCAGCCATGCCTGGCCGTTCATCAGCCGGCATGCCGACCGCCCCGTCGCCCAGCAGGATCACAAGCGCGCCCCCGGCACCGACAACGGTAGCTGAGAGCCCGCCGCAAGGAGCACAGTCATGTACAAGGAACCCAAGTCCACCAACCGCTTCAACGACACGCCGCGCGACAAGCCGCAGGCCGACCGCGTGGAGCACGCCAACCTGGAGCGCCCGGGCGCCCAGGCGCACCCGAAGGCTGCCGGCTGGACGCCGGTGGATTACGCCGCCGCCTGGCGCCGCTGATCCTCGCCTTTTCTTCCTGAAAGACGGCCCGCGCGGCCGTCTTCGTCCTTGCGCGGCCCTCCGGGGCCGCTTCGCATTTCCCTCTTCGATTCCTTGCCGCACCGCGCCGCGCGACCTCCTGCGCGACGCTGCATCCGCTTGCGAATTCGCGCCTCTGCCTTGAGGGAAATCAATGGACTTTTGCAGGGGCGAGGGGCATAGTGGCCCGAAGCTTTCCAGATTCCTTCGCGTTCCTTCCCGCGCCGCAACGGCGCCCCTCAACCCGAGTGCAACAGGAGGCTCCATGAACCTGACGATCAGCGGTCACCATCTCGAAGTTACCCCCGCCCTGCGGAATTACGTGACCACCAAGCTCGATCGCATCACCCGCCACTTTGACCAGGTCGTGGACATCAAGGTCCTGCTCACCGTCGAGAAGCAGCGCGAGAAGGAACGAAGGCAGAGAGCCGAATGCAAGATCCACGTGAAGGGCAGCGACATGTTCGCCGAGAGCTCCCACGCGGACCTGTACGCGGCGCTCGACGAACTCGTCGACAAGCTGGACCGGCAGGTCGGACGCCACAAGACGCGCCTGCAGGAACACCACCACGACGCACCCAAGCGCATCATGTGAATGCCGCGTGAACCAGGGCCCCGCAAGGGGCCCTGTTGCTTGGCGGCGTCCTCCGCCGGGGCTGCGCGGCCGTTTTGGTGCGGTGCACCAGCCATCTGTGCATAATCCGCCCCAGCCACCATGAACCGCCTTGCGTCCATCCTGCCGCCCGCCCAGGTCCTGGTCGGCGTCGACGCCACCAGCAAGAAGCGGGCTTTCGAGGAAGCCGGGCTCCTGTTCGAGAACCTGCACGGCCTCTCGCGGGCGCTGATCACCGACAGCCTGTTCGCGCGCGAACGCCTGGGCTCCACCGGGCTGGGCCACGGCGTGGCCATCCCGCACGGACGCATCAAGGGCCTGAAGGCGCCCATGGCGGCGCTGTTCCAGCTGGCCAGCCCGATCGGCTTCGACGCGCCGGACGAACAGCCGGTCAACTTGCTGATCTTCCTCCTGGTGCCCGAAGCCGCGACCCAGAAGCACCTGGAGATCCTCTCGGAGATCGCCGAGCTGCTGAGCGATGCCCCGCTGCGAGAGAAGATCAAGTCCAGCGGCGACGCTGTCGTGCTGCACGACCTGATCGCCACCTGGCATTCGGCCCAGCCGCAGTAAGAAGGCCGTGCGCGCTTGAAGCCCACCGTCGTCAGCGCCGACGTCCTGTTCGAAGACCACCGGGCCCAGCTGAAATGGGAATGGGTCGCCGGACTGGGCGCGTCCGAGCGCCGGTTCGACGAAGTCGCGGTCCGTGCTGCCCGCTCCGGCGCCGACCTGGTCGGCTACCTGAACTACATCCACCCGTACCGCGTGCAGATCCTGGGCGAACGCGAGATCGCCTACCTGACCAATGCCACCGCCGACGACTGCGCCCGGCGCATCGCGCGCATCGTGACGCTGGAGCCGCCGGTGCTGGTGCTGACCGACGGCCAGGCGGCGCCGCAGGCGCTGCTTTCCATGTGCGAGCGGGCCCAGATCCCGATGTTCGCCACCGAGGGCGCCTCCGCCTTCGTCATCGACGTCCTGCGCGCCTACCTGTCCAAGCACTTCGCCGAGCGCACGTCCATGCACGGCGTGTTCATGGACATCCTCGGGCTGGGCGTGCTGATCACGGGCGAGTCCGGCCTGGGCAAGAGCGAGCTGGGGCTGGAGCTGATCACGCGCGGCAATGGCCTGGTCGCCGACGACGCGGTGGACCTTTATCGCGTGAACCAGACCACCATCGAGGGCCGCTGCCCGGAACTGCTGCAGAACCTGCTGGAAGTGCGCGGCATCGGCCTGCTCGACATCCGCGCGATCTTCGGCGAGACGGCGGTGCGGCGGAAGATGCGGCTGCGGCTGATCGTCCACCTGGTGCGGCGCGAGACCATGGAACGCGAGTACGAACGGCTGCCCTACGAGCCGCTCACGCAGGACGTGCTGGGCGTGCCGATCCGCAAGGCCGTGATCCCGGTGGTCGCCGGCCGCAACATGGCCGTGCTGGTGGAAGCCGCCGTGCGCAACACCATCCTGCAGCTGCGGGGCGTGGACACCTACCAAGAGTTCGTCGAGCGGCACCGCCGCGCGATGGAAAAGGGCGGCTGAGGGAACGGATTCCCCGGCCGGCCCGGGGAAGACGCCTGCGGCGTCACTTCGCCCGGTTCGGGCAGGGATTCTTCGTGCAGTGCGCGTAGAGGCTCAGCGCGTGGTCGGCGATCTCGAAGCCCTTGAGCTTGGCGACGTCGTGCTGCCGCTTCTCGATCTCGGCGTCGTAGAACTCCTCGACGCGGCCGCAGTCCAGGCAGACCAGGTGGTCGTGGTGCGTGCCCTCGTTCAACTCGTAGACCGCCTTGCCGCTCTCGAAATGGCTGCGGCTCAGGATGCCGGCCTGCTCGAACTGGGTGAGCACGCGGTACACCGTCGCCAGGCCGATGTCCGAACGTTCCTCCAGCAGGACGCGGAACACGTCCTCCGCCGTCATGTGGCGCTGCGTGCCGCGATGGAAGACGTCGAGGATCTTCAGGCGGGGCAGCGTCGCCTTGAGGCCGGTGCTCTTGAGTTCGTCGATGTTGGCCATGGGGGGCTGCCGCTACAATCCCCCGATCATATCGCCACCCCCTCCCATGCCTGCCATGCCCCTGCGCCAGTCGCGCCTCGTCCTGGCCGCCGCGGCCCTCGCGCTCCTCGCCGGCTGCGGCTCGTTGTCCGGTACCGCCCCCCGCGTGCTCGATGCGATCACCCCCTACAAGGTGGAGGTCGTGCAGGGCAACTTCGTCTCGCGCGAGCAGGTCGAGGCCTTGCAGAAGGGCATGACGACGGACCAGGTGCGGCAGGTGCTCGGCACGCCGCTGGTGACGAGCCTGTTCCACGGCGAGCGCTGGGACTACGTGTTCACGCTCAAGCGCCAGGGCCTCGCCCCGCAGCAGCGCCGCCTGACCGTGTGGTTCGCCAACGGCATGATGGACCGCGTCGAGGGCGACACCATGCCCAGCGAGTCCGAATTCGTCACCACGCTGGACAACAAGCGCAAGACCGGCAAGATCCCGCCGCTGGAAGCCACCGAGGAGCAGCTGCGCGCGTTCAGCAGCAAGCAGCCCGCCGCGCCCGTCGCCACGCCGGCGGTGCCCGCCGCCACGGCGCCGGCCACCAACTACCCGCCGCTCGAGCCGGCGGCACGCTGAGGCCGGCATGGGCAAGGGCACGCAGGCACTGAAGAACGTGGCCGTCGCCGGCGCCGTCCAGCCCCCGCCCGCCGGCACCACGCAGCACCAGGTCGCCGTGGCCGGCGCGTCGGGCCGCATGGGCCACATGCTGATCGAGGCGATCCGCGCGGCCGACGACTGCCGCCTGGCCGGCGCGCTGGACATCGCCTCCAGTCCCGCCATCGGCAACGACGCTGCCGCCTTCCTCGGCCACGCGAGCGGCGTGCCCGTCTCTTCCGACATCGCCGCCGGCCTGGCGCACGCGCAGGTGCTGATCGACTTCACCCGCCCCGAAGGCACGCTGGCGCACCTGCAGGTCTGCCGCGAGCTGGGCGTGAAGGCGGTGATCGGCACCACGGGCTTCGACGAAGCCCAGAAGCGCCAGATCGCCGACTGCGCGCGCGACATCGCCATCGTGATGGCGCCCAACATGAGCGTGGGCGTCAACGTCACGCTCAAGCTGCTGGAGATGGCCGCCAAGGCGCTGGCCACCGGCTACGACATCGAGATCATCGAGGCGCACCACCGCCACAAGGTCGACGCGCCTTCGGGCACCGCGCTGAAGATGGGCGAGGTCATCGCCCAGGCGATCGGGCGCGACCTGAAGGAAGTGGGCGTGTTCGCGCGCGAGGGCGTCACCGGCGAACGCGATCCCTCCACCATCGGCTTTTCCACCATCCGCGGCGGCGACATCGTCGGCGACCACACGGTCCTGTTCGCCGGCACCGGCGAGCGCATCGAGATCACCCACCGGTCCTCCAGCCGGGCGACGTACGCGCAAGGCAGCCTGCGCGCCGTGCGCTTCCTGGCCGGGCAGGACAGCGGGTTGTTCGACATGTTCGACGTGCTGGGGCTGAAGTGAGCGCGAGGGGCGCCGCTTGAGCCTGGGAGATCTCTTCCGCCAGGGCGACGCGGTCACCCGGGTGGTGGCGATCCTCCTGTTCGCGATGTCGGTCTCCAGCTGGGTGGTCATTCTCTGGAAGGCCTGGCTGCTGCAGCGCGCCGGCCGCGACGTCGCCCGCAGCACGGCCGCGTTCTGGCAGTCCGCCTCCGTGGCCGAGGCGCGCCAGAAGGTCGCCGCCTTCGACCGCGAGGCGCTGGTGCTGCCCCTCATGGCCGCGACCGAGGCGCAGGCGCCGGGCTCGCTGGCAGCGGCCGGCGACCGTTCGCAACAGCTCACCCGGGTGCTGCGCGACGCCCTGCACCGCGTGCTGCACAAGCTGCAGTCTGGCCAGGTGCTGCTGGCCACGGTGGGGTCCACCGCCCCCTTCGTCGGCCTGCTCGGCACCGTCTGGGGCATCTACCACGCGCTCACCGGCATCGCCAATGCCGGCCAGATCACCATCGACAAGGTGTCCGGTCCGGTCGGCGAGGCCCTGATCATGACGGCCGCCGGGCTGGCGGTCGCCATCCCCGCCGTCCTCGGCTACAACGTCTTCGGCCGCCTGATCGGCCGCATCGAGGCCGACCTGGAAGGCTTCGCCCGCGACCTGCGCGAACTGCTGGTCCACGGCACGCCCACGCCGGCGGCGTCCTGACATGGCCTTCGGCCGCCTCGAACGCACCCGCGGCGACCCGCCGATCAGCGAGATCAACGTCACGCCGCTGGTCGACGTGATGCTGGTGCTGGTGGTGATCCTGATCATTACCGCGCCGCTGCTGGCGAGCTCGATCCGGCTGGACCTGCCCAAGGCGGAGGGCACCCAGTCCACCGACGCGCCCCGGTTCGTGACCGTGGTGCTCAATCCGGCCGGCCAGGTGTTCCTGGACGACCAGCCGGTGGCGCCGGCGCAGCTGGCCGAACGGCTCACGGCCGAGGCGAAGCGCAACCCGGACGTCGAATTGCAGCTGCGGGCCGACGCCAAGGTGCCCTACGGCCGGGTGGTGGAAGTCATGGGCCTGGCGCACCAGTCGGGCCTGACGCGCATCGGCTTCGTGGCCGAACCGGCGAAGAACTAGCGCCTGAGCGGGTGGCCAGCGGCCCCGCACCCTACAATTTCCCCATCATGGAAGACAAGTACAACCACCTGGCCGTCGAACAGGCGGCCCAGGCCGAGTGGACCGCGCGCGACGCCTATCGCGTGACGGAGCAGCCGGGCCGGAAGAAGTTCTACGCCTGCTCGATGCTGCCCTATCCCTCGGGCAAGCTCCACATGGGGCACGTGCGCAACTACACCATCAACGACATGTTGACCCGGTACCTGCGCATGAACGGCTACAACGTCTTGATGCCCATGGGCTGGGACGCCTTCGGCCTGCCGGCGGAGAACGCGGCGCTGAAGAACGGCGTGCCGCCGGCGAAGTGGACGTACGAGAACATCGCCTACATGAAGCGGCAGATGCAGGCCATGGGCCTCGCCATCGACTGGTCGCGCGAAGTCGCCACGTGCGACCCCAGCTACTACAAGTGGAACCAGTGGCTGTTCCTGAAGATGCTGGAAAAGGGCATCGCCTACCGCAAGACGCAGGTCGTGAACTGGGACCCGGTGGACCAGACCGTGCTGGCCAACGAGCAGGTGATCGACGGCAAGGGCTGGCGCACCGGCGCGGTGGTGGAAAAGCGCGAGATCCCTGGCTACTACCTCAAGATCACCGACTACGCGCAGGAACTGCTGGAGCACGTGCAGGAGAAGCTGCCCGGCTGGCCGGAACGCGTGAAGCTGATGCAGGAGAACTGGATCGGCCGCAGCGAAGGCGTGCGCTTCGCCTTCACGCACGACATCCAGGGCGACGACGGCAAGCCGATCGGCGACGGCCGCATGTACGTCTTCACGACGCGCGCCGACACCATCATGGGCGTCACCTTCTGCGCGGTGGCGCCGGAGCATCCGCTCGCCACGCACGCGGCGAAGTCGAACCCGAAGCTCGCCGCCTTCATCGAGGACTGCAAGAAGGGCGGCACGACCGAGGCGGAACTCGCGCTGCGCGAGAAGGAAGGCATGGCCACGGGGCTGAAGGTCACGCACCCGCTCACCAACGAACCCGTCGAGGTCTGGGTCGGCAACTACGTGCTCATGGGCTATGGCGACGGCGCCGTGATGGGCGTGCCCGGCCACGACGAGCGCGACTTCGCCTTTGCGCTGAAGTACGGCCTGCCCATCGTGCAGGTGGTGCACGTGGACGGCGAGCACTACGACTACAAGCGCTGGCAGGACTGGTACGCCGACAAGGAGAACGGCGTCACCATCAACTCCGACATCTTCAGCGGCTTCGGCTATCGCGAGGCGGTGAACGCGGTGGCGCACCAGCTGGAGCAGCGCGGCCTGGGCGAAAAGAAGACCACCTGGCGCCTGCGCGACTGGGGGGTGAGCCGCCAGCGCTACTGGGGCACGCCGATCCCCATCATCCACTGCGACGTCCACGGTGCCGTGCCGGTGCCCGAGAGGGACCTGCCGGTGGTGCTGCCGCAGGACTGCGTGCCGGACGGCAGCGGCAACCCGCTGAACAAGCGCGAGGACTTCCTGGCCTGCCAGTGCCCGGTGTGCGGCAAGCCGGCGCGGCGCGAGACCGACACGATGGACACGTTCGTGGACTCGTCCTGGTACTTCATGCGCTACTGCGACCCGAAGAACGACCGGGCGATGGTCGGCGAAGGGACGCAGTACTGGATGCCGATGGACCAGTACATCGGCGGCATCGAGCACGCCATCCTGCACCTGCTGTACGCGCGCTTCTGGACCAAGGTGATGCGCGACCTCGGGCTGGTGAAGATCGACGAGCCGTTCACGAAGCTGCTCACGCAGGGCATGGTGCTCAACGAGGCGTTCTCGCGCACCACCACCGGCAAGCAGTACTTCTGGGCCCACGAGCTCGACATCGTGCGCGACGAGCACGCGAAGGTGGTCTCCGCCACCGCGAAGGCCGACGGCCAGCCGGTCGCGTACGAGGGCTGGACCACGATGTCCAAGTCCAAGAACAACGGCGTGGACCCGCAGGACCTCATCGAGAAGTACGGCGCCGACACCGCGCGCCTTTACACGATGTTCACCGCGCCGCCGGAAGCGACGCTGGAGTGGAACGACGCGGCGCTGGAAGGCAGCTACCGTTTCCTGCGCCGGGTCTGGAACTTCGGCCTGAAGCTCACCCCGGGCGAGTCGAAGGCCGCCAGCTACGGCAAGCCGGTCCAGGCGCTGCGCCGCGAGCTGCACACGGTGCTGCGCCAGGTGGACTACGACTACCACCGCATGCAGTACAACACCGTGGTGTCCGGCGCGATGAAGATGCTGAACGCGCTGGAGGACTTCAAGGGCACCGACGAGCCCGGCGCCGAAGCCGCTCTGCGCGAGGGCTTCGGCATCCTGCTGCGCGTGCTGTACCCGGTCACGCCGCACATCACGCACGCGCTGTGGAAGGGACTCTCGTACGTGGGCGACCTGCTCGACGCGCCGTGGCCCCAGGTGGACGAAAGCGCGCTGAAGCAGGACGAGGTGGAGCTGGTGCTGCAGGTCAACGGCAAGCACCGCGGCGCGATCCTGGTCCCGGCGACGGCCGACAAGGCGGAGATCGAGCGCGTCGCGCTCGCGAGCGAGGCGTTCACGAAGTTCGCCGCCGGCGCGGCGCCCAGGAAGGTCATCGTGGTGCCCGGGCGCCTCGTGAACGTGGTGGTCTGACGATGCAGCGCCGACTCCTGCTTGCTTCCGCCTCCGTCCTCGCCCTGGGCGCCTGTGGCTTCCAGCTGCGCAAGGCGCCCGACTTCGTCTTCGACGAGATCGCCATCAACGGCGACCCGAACTCCGCGCTGGCCAACCAGCTGGGGCGCAGCCTGTCCGCGGACGGCCGCGTCACCGTCCTTCGTGGCGGCGCGGCGCCCGCCAGCACGGACATCATCCTCGACATCCCGGTCGAACTGCGCGAGAAGGTGGTCGTCGGCCTCAACGCGAGCGGCCAGGTGCGCGAGTTCCAGCTGCGCCTGCGCGTGCGCTTTCGCGTGCGCACGCCGGGCGGGCGCGAACTCGTGCCGGAAACCGAGCTCCTGCAGCAGCGCGACATCAGCTTCAACGAAGCGGCGGTGCTCGCCAAGGAGGCGGAAGAGGCGCTGCTTTACCGCGACATGCAGAACGACATCGTGCAGCAGCTGATGCGCCGGCTGGCGGCGCTTCCGGCGCTGTAAGACCGCGCGCAGGGCGCCGTCGTCGCGGCGCCTGCAAGCGACTCCGACGCGTCCTACACCTCGGCCGCACGCCGGCGTGCCAAGCTCGTCCTCTCACGACGGGAGGCACGCACCATGTGCAACATGAACGCGACCGAGAGCCACATCGCCCGGGAGGCGCGCTTCGGGGCGCGCAACTACGCCCCGGTGCCGGTGGTGGTGGACCACGCGAGGGACTGCCTGGTCTGGGACGTGGAAGGCCGCGAGTACGTGGACATGATGAGCGCGTACTCCTCGGTGAGCCACGGCCACCTGCATCCGCGCATCGTCGCGGCGGCGCACCGCCAGCTGGAGAAGGTGGCGGTGACGTCCAGGGCCTATTACGGCACCACGCTGGGGCCGCTGCTGGAAAAGCTGTCGGAAGTCACGGGCTTCCAGCGGGCCCTGCCGATGAACACGGGCGCGGAGGCGGTGGAGACGGCGATCAAGTGCGCCCGCCGCTGGGGCCACCGCGTCAAGGGCATCCCGGACGGCCGCCAGCGCATCCTGGTCGCGCGCGGCAACTTCCATGGCCGCACCAGCACCATCATCGGCTTCTCGAGCGAGGAGGCGTACCGCAGCGGCTTCGGGCCGTTCTGCGACGGCTTCCAGCACTTCGACTACGGGGACATGGCCAGCATCCGGGCCGCGGCGACGCCGGACACGTGTGCCGTCCTGATCGAACCGATCCAGGGCGAGGCCGGCGTGATCGTGCCGCCGCCGGGCTTCTTCCGGGAGCTGCGCGAGTGGTGCACCGCGAACGACGTGCTGCTGATCGACGACGAGGTGCAGGCCGGCCTTGGCCGCACCGGCAAGTGGTTCGCGTTCGAGCACGAAGGCATCCGGCCGGACGCGCTGGTCCTGGGCAAGGCGCTGGGCGCCGGCCTGCTGCCGGTCAGCGCCTTCTGCGCCGACGACCGCGTGATGGACGTCTTCCTCCCCAACAGCCACGGCTCCACCTTCGGCGGCAACGCGCTGGCGGCCGCCGTGGCGCTGGAAGGCCTGAGGGTGCTGGAGGAGGAGGGCCTGGTCGCGCAATGCGCCGAGAAGGGCGCGTACCTGTTCCGGCGCCTGCGCGAAGTGCAGGCGCAGGTGCAGCCGCTGGTCCGCGACGTGCGCGGCCGCGGCCTCTGGATCGGCGTGGACATCGACCCGGCCGCCACCTCGGCGCGCGACCTGGTCGAGCGGCTGGCCGCCAACGGCGTGCTGTCCAAGGAAACGCACGACACGGTGATCCGCTTCGCGCCGCCGCTGACCATCTCCCATGAGCTGATCGACCGCGCCGTGGACATCTTCCATCGCGTGGCGCGCGAGCGGCACCACGAGCTGGGGCTGGACCGCCGCCGCAACCAGCGAGCCATCATCGCCTAGCCTTGCCGCCGCGGGCGCGCTGGGTAAACTCCCGGCATGCAGCTCGCCCCGGCCCAACTCACGCAGCACCTGCAACGCGGGCTGCGGCCGCTGTACACGCTGCACGGGGACGAGCCGCTGCTGGTGCAGGAAGCGGCGGATGCCATCCGCGCGGCCGCACGCACGCAGGGCTACACCGAGCGCACCGTGCACACCGTGGCCGGCGCGCACTTCGACTGGAGCGCGGTGCTGGCGGCCGGCGGCTCGCTGAGCCTGTTCGCCGATAAGCAGATCGTCGAGGTGCGCATCCCTTCCGGCAAGCCGGGCAAGGACGGCAGCACGGCGCTGCAGCAGCTGGCCGAGAGCGCGGCCGGCAACGACAGCACGCTGACGCTGGTGCTGCTGCCGCGGCTGGATTTCGCGACGAAGAAGTCCGCTTGGTTCGCCGCCCTGGAGGGCTCCGGTGTCGCCGTCGAAGTGCAGCCGGTGGAGCGTGGTGCGCTGCCGCAATGGATCACGCAGCGTCTCGCCCAGCAGGGCCAGCGCGTCGCGGCGGGCGAGGAGGGCCAGCGCACGCTGCAGTTCTTCGCCGACCGCGTGGAAGGCAACCTGCTCGCCGCGCACCAGGAAATCCAGAAGCTGGCGCTGCTCTTCCCCGCGGGCGAACTGCGGTTCGAGCAGGTCGAAAGCGCGGTGCTGAACGTCGCGCGCTACGACGTGTTCAAGCTGTCCGAGGCGGTGCTCGCCGGCCAGGTGGCGCGGGTGCAGCGGATGCTCGACGGCCTGCAGGCCGAAGGCGAAGCAGAAGTGCTGGTGCACTACACGCTCTCCGAGGACATCCGCGCCCTGAAGCGGGTGAAGGACGCGATGGCGGCCGGCCGGCCGCTGCCGATGGCGCTGCGCGAGCAGCGGGTCTGGGGCCTGAAGGAAAAGCTCTTCGAGCGCGTGCTGCCGCGGCTGTCCGCCACCGCGCTGGAGAACCTGCTGCACGGCGCCCACGTGGTGGACGGCATTGTGAAGGGACTCAAGGCCCCCGGCTGGCCGACCGACGGCTGGCAGGCGCTGCACCGGCTGGCCATGGGGCTGTGCCTGGAGTGCGCCGGCAAGGCGCGGCCGGCGCGGGGATAGCGCCCACCCCGCCTTCCCCCGGAGGGGGAGGGATAATGCAGGCATGAACGCCGTCAACCTCGCCGAGCACATGCACACCCTGGGCCTGCAGGCCCGGGAAGCGTCCGCCCGCATGGCTTCGGCGAGCGCGGCCGCCCGCAGCGGCGTCCTGCGCGGGCTGGCCGCGCTGCTGCGCGCCAACGTGCAGGCGCTGCAGGCCGACAACGCGAAGGACCTCGAGCGGGCCACCGCCGCCGGCCTGGCCGCGCCGATGGTGGACCGCCTCAAGCTCACGCCGAAGACCATCGAGACGCTGGCGGTCGGCTGCGAGCAGCTCGCCACGATGCCCGACATCATCGGCGACGTCGTCGGCCTCAAGCAGCAGCCCAGCGGCATCCGCGTCGGGCAGATGCGCGTGCCGATCGGCGTGTTCGGCATGGTCTACGAGAGCCGGCCGAACGTCACCATCGAGGCCGCCAGCCTGTCGATCAAGAGCGGCAACGCCTGCATCCTGCGCGGCGGCTCCGAGGCAATCGAATCGAACAAGGCGCTGGCGCGGCTGGTGCAGCAGGCACTCGCCGGGGGCGGCCTGCCGGCCGAAGCCGTGCAGCTGGTGCAGACCACGGACCGCGAGGCGGTCGGCCACCTGATCGCGATGCCCGAGTACGTGGACGTGATCATCCCGCGCGGCGGCAAGGGCCTGATCGAGCGCATCAGCCGCGACGCCAAGGTGCCGGTCATCAAGCACCTGGACGGCAACTGCCACGTGTACGTCGACGACCCTTGCGACCTCGAGATGGCGGTGCGGGTCACGGACAACGCCAAGACCCAGAAGTACAGCCCCTGCAACGCGATCGAGGGCCTGCTGGTCGCCCGCAGCGTGGCCGGCGCCTTCCTGCCGCGCATCGGCGAAGTGTTCTCCGCCAAGGGCGTCGAGATGCGCTGCGACCCCGAAGCCTGGGAGATCCTGCGGCACGTGCCGGACGCGAACCTGAAGGAAGCCACCGAGCAGGACTGGTTCGAGGAGTACCTGGCGCCCATCATCAGCATCAAGGTGGTGGCGGGGATCGACGAGGCCATCGCCCACATCAACCGCTATTCCTCGCACCACACCGACGCGATCCTGACGCGCGACCACGTCCACGCGCAGCGCTTCCTGCGCGAGGTCGATTCGGCCAGCGTGATGGTGAACGCGAGTCCCCGCTTCGCCGATGGCTTCGAGTTCGGGCTGGGCGCGGAAATCGGCATCAGCACCGACAAGTTCCATGCGCGCGGGCCGGTCGGCATCGAGGGGCTGACGTCGCTGAAGTGGATCGTGCTCGGCAACGGGGAAGTGCGCTCCTGAGCGCCGCCGGCGGCCTTGCAAGCCGCGCCGGCGCCCTCAGCTCCTAGAATCCGCTGAGTCCCGCCATCACAAGAAGGCCGCATGGTCCCGCATCTCATCACGGCCCTCACCGGCCCGATCAACGAGCTCGAGCAACGCATCCTGGAGTCCATGCCGGCGGTGGAGCGCTGGTTCCGGCTGGAATGGATGGAGCACACGCCGCCGTTCTACAGCTCGGTGGACATCCGCAACGCCGGCTTCAAGCTGGCACCGGTCGACACCAACCTCTATCCCGGCGGCTGGAACAACCTGACGCCGGAGATGCTGCCGCTGGCGGTGCAGGCCGCGATGGCGGCGATCGAGAAGATCTGCCCGGAGGCGAAGAACCTGCTGGTGGTGCCGGAGAACACGAAGAACAGCTTCTACCTGAGCAACATCGCGCAGCTGCAGCGCATCTTCCGGATGGCGGGGCTGAACGTCCGGGTCGGCTCGATCGACGCCGACATCCAGAAGGCGACGACGGTGGAGCTGCCGGGCGGGGACACGATCACGCTGGAGCCGGTGGTGCGCAGCAAGCGGCGCCTGGGCCTGAAGAACTTCGACCCCTGCACGATCCTGCTGAACAACGACCTCACCGCCGGCCCGCCCGGCATCCTGGAAGACCTGCACGAGCAGTACCTGCTGCCGCCGCTGCACGCGGGCTGGTCCGTGCGGCGCAAGAGCCGGCACTTCCAGAGCTACGAGGAGGTCGCCAAGCGCTTCGGGAAGATGCTCGGCATCGACCCGTGGCTGGTGAACCCGATGTTCAACCGCTGCGGCGAGCTCGACTTCGCGAAGGAAGAGGGCATGGAATGCCTGCGCACCAACGTCGACGCGCTGCTGGGCAAGATCCGCAAGAAGTACAAGGAATACGGCATCAACGAGAAGCCGTTCGTGATCGTCAAGGCCGACAACGGCAGCCACGGGATGGGCATCATGACCGTGCGCGACGTGAAGGACCTCGACGCGATCCTGAGCCGCCCCAAGGCCAAGCCGCCCGTCGTGAAGGGCAACAAGGCGATCACCGACGTGATCATCCAGGAAGGCGTGCTGACCGCCGAGCGCATCAACGATGCCGTGGCCGAGCCGGTGGTGTACATGATGGACCGCTATGTGGTCGGCGGCTTCTACCGCGTGCATGCCGAGCGCGGCGTGGACGAGAACCTCAACGCACCCGGTGCTTCCTTCGTGCCACTGGCTTTCGCGGAAAGTACGCGCTTACCCCAGCCCGGCCAGAAGCCGGGCGCCAGCGCGCCGAACCGCTTCTACATGTACGGCGTGATCGGCCGGCTGGCCATGCTGGCCGCCAGCTATGAACTGGAAGCGACGGACCCCGAACAGGAAGTCTACGAGTAGCCCCACGGCGGGTTGCTGCGCCGCAACATCGCGCGGCACCCGCCGCCGGGCAGGCGCACAATAACGGTCCCAAAGGCCAAGACCCGGCCGGCGACCGCGCCGGGACCGGGCCGTTCGTGCAGAACTCGAAGTCCTCCCTCGCGGCGCTCACCCTGGGCGCCATCGGCATCGTCTACGGCGACATCGGCACCAGCGTGCTGTATGCGCTCAAGGTGCTGTTCACCACGTCGAGCGTGCCGCTCACCCCGGCCAACGTCTACGGCGTCCTGTCGCTGGTGTTCTGGACGGTCACCGTGATCGTCTCGCTGAAGTACGTGACGCTGATCCTGCGCGCGGACAACAACGGCGAGGGCGGGCTGATCGCCATGCTGGCGCTGGCCTCCAATGCGGTCGCGGACCGGCCGGCGCTGCGCAACGTGCTGCTGGGCATCGGCATCTTCGGCACGGCGATCTTCTACGGCGACGGCGTCATCACGCCGGCGATCTCGGTGCTGTCGGCGGTGGAAGGGCTGTCGCTGATCTCGCCCGACTTCACGCCCTACGTCGTGCCGGCGGCGCTGGTGATCATCTTCCTGCTGTTCTACGTGCAGAAGAACGGCACCAGCGGGATCGGCCGCTTCTTCGGTCCGATCTGCGCGCTGTGGTTCCTGTCGATCGCGGCATTGGGCGTGCCGCACATCGTGGCCCATCCCGAGGTGCTGGGGGCGATCAGCCCGCACCACGCCCTGCGCTTCGTCGCCCAGCAGCCCGGCACCGTCTTCGTGCTGCTCGGTGCGCTGGTCCTCACCGTGACGGGCACGGAAGCGCTTTACGCGGACATGGGCCACTTCGGCAAGAAGCCGATCCGGCTCGCCTGGTTCCTCCTGGTGATGCCCGCGCTGTTGATCAACTACTTCGGCCAGGGCGCCCTGCTGCTGGAGAACCCGCAGGCGCTGGAGAACCCCTTCTACCGCATGGCCCCCGAGTGGCTGCTGATGCCGCTCGTGCTGCTGGCGACGGCCGCCACGGTGATCGCGTCGCAGGCGCTGCTCTCGGCGGCGTTCTCCGTGACCAAGCAGGCGATCCAGCTGGGTTACCTCCCGCGCATGCTGATCCGCCACACGTCGGTGCACGAGACCGGCCAGGTCTACGTGCCGGCCGTCAACTGGATCCTGTTCGCGACCATCGTGGTGGCGGTCGGCCTGTTCCGCAACTCCACCAACCTCGCCTCCGCCTACGGCATCGCGGTGACGACCGACATGCTGATCACGACGGTGCTCACCTTCTTCGTGATCCGCTATGCGTGGAAGCTGCCGCTGTGGCTGTGCATCGCGGCCACCAGCCTGTTCTTCGTCGTCGACCTGCTGTTCTTCACCTCCAACGCGCTGAAGTTCATCGAGGGCGGCTGGTTCCCCGTGCTGATCGGCCTGGTCATGTTCATGGTGATGATGACGTGGAAGAAGGGCCGCGCGATCCTGGCCGAGAAGCTGCGCAGCGAATCGTTCAGCCTGCGCGACTTCCTCGAATCCGTCTTCGTCAGCCCGCCGACGCGCGTGCAGGGCACCGCGGTGTTCCTCACCCCCGAGCCGGGCACCGT
Source organism: Ramlibacter pallidus (assembly GCF_015070875.1). Taxonomy (GTDB): domain Bacteria; phylum Pseudomonadota; class Gammaproteobacteria; order Burkholderiales; family Burkholderiaceae_C; genus Ramlibacter; species Ramlibacter pallidus. The sequence goes on along the minus strand of NZ_JADDIV010000001.1, from coordinate 900,232 downwards.
GCCCAACGCCCTGCTGCACAACCTGAAGCACAACAAGGTGCTGCACGAGCACAACCTGTTCGTCACGGTGCGCAACCACGAGGTGCCCTGGATCGGGCTGGACAAGCGGGTGCAGATCGAGTCGCTCGGCCACGACTGCTGGCAGGTGATCCTGCACTACGGCTTCAAGAACGACATCGACATCCCCCGGGCGCTGCAGCAGGTGCGCGGCCACGGCTGCGACCTCGAGCCGATGACCACCAGCTACTTCCTCTCGCGCGACGTCGTGGTGCCCACCATCGGCCACGGCATGGCCCCGTGGCGCGAGAAGCTGTTCGCGCAGATGCACCACAACGCGGGCGCGGCCGCCGACTTCCTCAACCTGCCCAGCAACCAGGTGGTGGAACTGGGGAGCAAGGTCGAGATATGAAGGACTTCCGCGGCCAGGTCGCGGCGGTCACGGGCGCGGGTTCCGGCATCGGCCGGGCCCTCGCGCTGGAACTGGCGCGCGCCGGCGCGCACCTTGCCATCAGTGACATCGCTCCCGAGGGCCTGGCGGAAACCGGGCGCCTGGTGCAGGCGCTGGGCGCGCCCTGCCGCAGCACGCGGCTGGACGTGGCCGACCGCGCCGCGGTGCTGGCGTGGGCCGACGACTGTCGCGCGGCGCACGGCCGCGTCAACCTGGTCTTCAACAACGCGGGCGTGTCCCTCACGGCGTCCGCCGAAGCGGTGCGCATCGAGGACTTCGAGTGGCTGATGGGCATCAACTTCTGGGGCGTCGTGCACGGCACCCAGGCCTTCCTGCCGCACCTGCGGGCCAGCGGCGACGGGCACGTGGTCAACGTCTCCAGCGTCTTCGGCATGGTGTCCATGCCGACCCAGTCGGCCTACAACGCCAGCAAGTTCGCGGTGCGCGGCTACACCGAGGCGCTGCGGATGGAGCTGGAGCTGGAAGGCGCGCCGGTCGGCGTGACCTGCGTGCACCCCGGCGGCGTGGCCACCGCCATTGCGCGGTCGGCACGCGTCGACGCGCGGGTGCTGCACCTCACCGGCCAGGACGAGGCCCGCTTCCGGCAGGACTCGGAACGGCTGATCCAGACCACCGCCCCGGACGCCGCGGCGCGCCGCATCCTTGCCGGCGTGCGGCGCAATGCGCGCCGGGTGCTGGTCGGGCCCGACGCGGTGGTGCTCGATCTCATGGCGCGCACGCTCGGCCCCGGCTACCAGGGGCTCGTCGTCCGGCGGGCGAAGCGCATGCGCGCGGCGGCCCGCCCCTAGCAGCATGTCCCACGGCACGTCCACCGACTTCGACGTGGTCGTGGTCGGCGCCGGCCTCTCCGGCATCGCCGCGGCCCACCACCTGCGGCAGCGCTGCCCGCGGGAGCGCTTCGTCATCCTCGAAGGACGCGGCGCGATCGGCGGCACCTGGGACCTGTTCCGCTATCCCGGCGTGCGCTCCGACTCCGACATGTTCACCCTGGGCTACAGCTTCCGGCCGTGGACGAGCGATGCCACCATCGCGCAGGGCCCGGACATCCGCCGCTACATCGCGGACACGGCCCGGGCGGAAGGCACGCTGGAGCAGATCCGCTTCGGCCACCGCGTGGTCGCGGCCCATTGGGACTCGGCGCACGCGCGCTGGACGCTGGAGGTGCAGGCCGAGGGAGCGCTGCTGCACATCACCTGCCGCTTCGTGTTCTTCTGCAGCGGCTACTACGACTACGCGCAGGGCCACGCGCCGCGCTGGCCGGGCCAGGAGACCTTCGCCGGCCGCATCGTGCACCCCCAGCACTGGCCGGAGGACCTCGCGCTGGCGGGCCGGCGGGTGGTGGTGATCGGCAGCGGCGCGACGGCGGTGACGCTCCTGCCGTCGCTCGCCGCGGTGGCCGCGCACGTCACCCTGCTGCAGCGTTCGCCCAGCTACATCCTCGCGCTGCCGGCGCGCGACGGCTTCGGGGCCCTGCTGCAGCGCCTGCTGCCGCGGCGCTGGGCGTACGGACTGATCCGCTGGAAGAACGTGCTGCTGTCGCTGGCCTTCTTCCAGCTCTCGCGCCGCCGCCCCGCCGCCGTGCGTGACTGGCTGGTGCGGCAGGCCGTGAAGCAGGGGGGCGGTCGCGTCGAGGCGCGCCATCTGCAGCCACGCTACGACCCGTGGGACCAGCGCCTGTGCATCGACCCGGACGCGCAGATGTTCCGGGCCTTGCGCTCGGGCCGCGCGGACATCGTGACCGGAGAGATCGCCGCCTTCACCGCGGCCGGCCTGCGGCTCGCCTCCGGCCAGGAACTCCCCGCGGACATCGTGGTCACCGCGACCGGACTCGAGCTCCAGATGTTGGGCGGTGCGCGCCTCACGGTGGACGGCCGGCCGGTGCAGGTGGCCGATGCCCTGTCGTACAAGGGCATGATGCTCAGCGGCGTGCCCAACCTCGCGCTGTCGATGGGCTACACCAATGCCTCCTGGACGCTGAAGGCCGAACTCATCGCGCGGCAGGTGTGCCGCATCCTGAACCACCTGCGTGCCAAGGGCCTGGACGTCTGCATGGCGGTGCGCGATGGATCCGCCGGCGAACTGCGGCCGGCGATCGACCTGCGCTCCGGCTACGCGCAACGCGCCGCCGGCGAACTTCCGCGGCAGGGGACGCGCAAGCCCTGGCGCATCCACCAGAACTACCTCCTCGACCTGTTCGCGCTGAAGTTCGGCCCGCTGCGCGACGGCGCGCTGCGCTTCGGCCGCCGCGGCGAACCCCTGCGCTGAGGCCTCGCATGACCGTCCTGAACTTCCTGTTGCTGCTGCTGTTCACGCTCGCCGTGGTGGCGCTGTTCACCTTCTTCCTGGCGCGCCGCGTCACGGCGGCCTTTCCGCCGCGCGGGCAATGGCTGGAAGTCGACGGCGAACGCCTGCACTACCGCAGCCTGGGCGATGGCCCGCCCCTGGTGCTGGTGCACGGCCTGGCCGGCGAGTCGCGCAACTTCGACTACCTCCCGCTGAAGGAGCTCGCGACGCGGTGGCGCGTGGTGCTGGTGGACCGGCCCGGCGCCGGCCACTCCCCCCGCGCCGATGCCGGCAAGGCCGGCATCGCGGCGCAGGCCCGCCTGGTCGCCGGCTTCATCCGCGCCATGCGGTTCGAACGCAAGCCGCTGCTGGTCGGCCATTCGCTGGGCGGCGCCATCGCCCTCTCGGTCGCGTTGCAGGAGCCGGAGGGCATCGCGGGACTCGCGCTCATCGCGCCGCTGACGCACTTCCAGCCGCACGTGCCGCGTCCTTTCCGCCCCATGGCGATCCGCACGCCCTGGCTGCGGCGCCTTTTCGCGCACACGTTCTCCGCGCCGGTCGCGATCGCCAACACGCCGGCGGCGATGGCCGCGCTGTTCGGGCCCGACCGGGCGCCGCGCGATTTCGCGGTGCGCGGCGGCGGGCTGATGACCCTTCGGCCCTCCGCGTTCATCGCGGCGTCCGAGGACATGGCCGCGGTGGAGGCCGACCTGCTGCCGCAGCAGGAGCGCTATGGCGAGATCCGCCTGCCGGTGCACGTGCTGTACGGCCGGGGCGACCGCGTGCTGGACTGGCAGGCGCAGGGCGCGGCGCTGCAGGCGAAGCTGCCCGCCGCGGACCTGCGCGTCGTCGACGGCGGCCACATGCTGCCCGTCACCGCAGCAGCCGCGACGGCGGCATGGCTGGACGAGGCGGCGCGCGCCGTGCACGGCGATTTGTGCGACAGTGACGCGAAAGATCCATCCGCTCCATGAACATCCTCTTCGTCGCCGACCCGCTCGAGGTCTTCAAGATCTACAAGGACACCACCTTTTCCATGATGCGCGAGGCGCAGCGGCGCGGCCACCGCGTCTCCGCCTGCGAACCGCGTGACCTCGGCTGGCGCTCGGGCAGCCTCGTCGAGGCCAGGGTGCGCGAGATCGTGCTCACGGGCGAGGACGAGGAATGGTTCCAGGAGGCGCGCACCCCGGTGCATGCGCTGCGCGAGTTCGACGCGGTGGTCATGCGCAAGGACCCGCCGTTCGACGACGAGTACTTCTATGCGACGCACCTGCTCGAACAGGCCGAGCGGGAGGGCGCGAAGGTGTTCAACAAGCCCGCGGCGCTGCGCGACCACCCGGAGAAGCTGGCGATCATGGAGTTCCCCCAGTTCGTCAGCCCGACGCTGGTCACGCGCCAGGCCGCCGACGTGCGCCGCTTCCACGAAGAGCACGGCGACATCATCCTCAAGCCGCTCGACGGCATGGGCGGCATGGGCATCTTCCGCGTCGGCCCGGACGGCATGAACCTCGGGTCCATCATCGAGACGCTGAACCACGACGGCGCGACCACGCTCATGGTGCAGCGCTACGTGCCGGAGATCTCCCAGGGCGACAAGCGCGTGCTGGTGATCGGGGGCAAGCCTGTGCCCTTCAGCCTGGCGCGCATCCCGCAGGGCAGCGAGATCCGCGGCAACCTGGCCGCTGGCGGCAAGGGCGTCGCGCAGCCGCTGACGGAGCGCGACCGCGAGATCGCGGAGACCATCGGGCCGCTGCTGGTGCAGCGCGGGCTGCTGCTGATCGGCCTGGACGTCATCGGCGACTGCCTGACCGAGATCAACGTCACCAGCCCGACCTGCTTCCAGGAGATCACGCAGCAGGCCGGCTTCGACGTGCCGGCGATGTTCATCGACGCGCTGGAGGAAGCGGTCGACCGCGACCGCACGGTGCTCTGAGGCTCAGGCGAGCGCCCGGCCGTCCACGAACACCTTCAGCTCCCCGGGCTGGAACGGCGTCCACGGCTCGTTGACGGTCAGCGGCGCGGTCACCACGACCGCCACGCGGTCGTCCGGCGTGGTGTGCTGCGCGAAGTCCATGCTCAGGTCCTCGTCGGTCAGTTGCGCATGCGCGAACGGATGCCGGCGCTCCACGTAGTAGAGGTGGGTCGAGCAGTGCGCCCACAGGGCGTCCCCGTTGGACAGCAGGAAGTTGAAGCGCCCGTGCTTCGCGATCCAGGGCGTCAGCTCGCGCAGCGTCAGCGTCAGCTCCTCCACGCTCGGCACGCCGGCGTGCGACTTCGCCATCTCCTGCATCAGCCAGCAGAACGCGCGCTCGCTGTCGGTCGAACCCACCGGACGGAAGCTGGCGTGCAGGCGCGGGTGGAAGTCCTGGAGGTCGCCGTTGTGGGCGAACACCCAGTAGCGGCCCCACAGCTCGCGCACGAACGGGTGGCAGTTCTGCAGCGCGACCTCGCCCTGCGTCGCCTTGCGGATGTGCGCGACGACGTGGCGGCTCTTGATGGGGTAGCGGCGGATCAGGTCGGCCACCGGCGAATCACAGGCGGGCTGGTGGTCGACGAAATGCCGAAGGCCCAGTCCCTCGAAGAAGGCGATGCCCCAGCCGTCGGCGTGATGGTCGGTGCGGCCGCCGCGCTGCCGGAAGCCCGCGAAGCTGAACGTCACGTCGGTCGGCGTGTTGCAGTTCATCCCGAGCAGCTGGCACATGGATCCATTATTGGGCAGCCGCGCCCGCGCGGGGCGCGTCGCGCAGCTGCCAGGCCGCCACCACGGCGAGGGCGCAGATGGCGGCCAGCAGCAGGAACGACTCGTTGAAGGCGGCCAGCCGCGCGGGGCTGGTGCCGGCGCGGGTGAGCACGTCCCCGTGCGCGGCGATGCGCCATTCGAGCACGATCGCGCACAGGCTCACGCCGGCGGCGCCGCCCAGCATGCGCACGAAGTTGATGGCGCTCGCGCCTTGCGCGATCTGCGCGCGGTCCAGCGGGCGCATCGCGCCGAGGTTCAGCGAGGGCAGGATGAAGCCCAGGCCGATGCGCCCCAGGATCGCCCACGCCACCAGCAGCGCCAGCGGGCTCTGCAATCCGATCGTGGGCATGAGCGCGAAGGAGAGCGCCAGCAGCACCAGCCCGCCACCGACCATGACGCGGGTGGGCAGGCGGTTGGTCAGGCGCCCCGCCACCCCGATCGTGACCGCCAGCACGATGCCCGAGGGCAGCAGGATGGTTCCCACGTGCGAAGCGGGCAGAGCCAGACCGAGCTGCATGTACACCGGCAGCAGGTACGTCGAGCCGAACAGCGCGATGCCGTAGATGAAGGCCACCAGCGAGCCGAAGGCATAGGTCCGGTGCGCGAACAGGTCGAGGTTCAGCAGCGGCTCGCGGCCGCTGCGCGCGGCGTGCCGCAGCCAGGCCAGCGTCGCGGCGAGCGCGGCGGCGGCGCCGGCCAGCAACGCGGCCGCCAGCCAGGGGTCGCCACCGCGCACTTCCACCAGGCCATTGAGCAGGCACAGCGTGCCGGTGCTTCCCAGCAGGAGTCCGCGCCAGTCGAGCCTCGGCCCCTTGCCCTGCGCCGCGGCGCCGCCCGGCGCGCTGGTCGGCACGTACCGGTACGCCAGCCAGATCGACAGCAGGCAGAAGGGCAGCACCATGAAGAAGATCGAGCGCCAGCCCCACCAGTCCACCAGCAGCCCGCCGATGCTGGGCCCGAGCGCCGGCGCGAGCACCACGCCCATGCCGAAGATGCCGCTGGCGCGGCCCTGCTCGTGCGGCTCGAAGGCGCGCAACATGATGATCGCCGGGATCGGCTGCACCACGCCGGCGGCCAGGCCTTCGGCGACGCGGGCGGCGAGCACCACCGGGAAATGCGCGGCGACGCCGCCAGCGATGCCGCCCGCCATCAGCAGCAGCATGGTGCCAACATACGTCCTGCGGTAGCCGTAGCGCGCCAGCAGCCATGGCGTCGTGAGCATGGAGACCGTCATGGCGACCATGAAGCCCGAGCTGACCCACTGCGCGCGCTCCTGGTTGAGCGTGAAGTGGTGCGTCATGTCGGGAATGGCGACGTTGACCACGGTCGACGACATGATCGACGCCATCGTGCCGACCATCACCGACATCAGCAGCAGCCAGCGGTAGCGGGCGCCGTGGCGCTCGCGCAGGGCGGCGATGGAACCCGGGTCCGTCACGCGGCCGGCGTGCCCTTGGCGGCACAGGCGGCGCAGATGCAGGCCAGGCGTTGCGCGGCCGGCGGCACGCGCGCGAGCAGCTCGGCGCTGAAGTCCACCTGCGTGCACCAGCAGTCGCCCTGGGGGACGCCGGTCTCCCGCTGCACTTCCATGGCACAGCGGTTGGACTGCCCGCACAGGGGGCAGAGCTGCGGCTGCACGGGAGACGCGGGAAGGGCAGGCACGGACGCAGTGTAGCGTCCGCTCACGCGGCGAGGCGGACCTCTCCGGCCATGCGCCGCGGCGGCGGCGGGGCACCGGCGTGCGCGCGCTGCTGGGACAGCGCTTCGATGGCGCGCGGCACCACGGCACCGGCCTCGACCGGGCGCAGCAGGCGGTCGCGCAGCAGCCGCTCGAGGCTGCGGCGCGTCATCGAATGCGGCTGGCCGCCGTTGCTGACGAACATGAAGAGGGTCGCGCGGCTGCTGACCCAGGTCAGGCTGGCACGGCGCCAGCGGCCGCGCGCGAACAGGTCGACCCAGCTGCCTTGCCGCAGGCTGGCGATCACGGCCGCGACGTTGACGTCCTCGTCCGCCTCGCCCTGGGCTTCGAGCGGTGCCGGGCCGCTGGGCTGTTCGTCCTCGAAGCCGGCCGCATGCAGTTCCCGGCGCGACAGCCAGGGATCGCCACCGGGGGCGCGCGGCTTCTGGCGTTCGGTCGACAGCAGCGCCGGGTCGACCTCCGGCACCGCCTCGAGTCCCTGTGCCGCGCGGCGGCTCTTCGCCCGCAGGCGCAGCACCGGACTGTGCAGTTTCTCGAGGGCGCCGAAGAAGGTGTCGTTCTCGGCATGCTCCTGGCCCAGCAGGTTCATGCCGCTGCGCAGGCGCTCCAGCATGCCGGGGACGGTGGTGAACAGGCGGGCCGGGTCGCGCAGGGTCTGCTCCGGCTTCACGCTCCACAGCAGGTCGGTGACCACGGCGGTCCAGCCGCCCGGATCCATCTTGTTGTCCGGTTCGGTGAGGCGCGCGTGCGCCATCACCAGCGACCACGGCCCGTACAGGAAGTCCTGCACCACGGCCGGCACGCCCTCCAGGTCGGAGCGCTGGCTCAGGGTCCAGGCGATCTGCGCGGCCTCGGCTTCGCGCGCCTCGGCGAAGTGGATCGCGTCGACCGCGATCTTGCGGCCGCGCTCTTCCACCGTGTCTTCGGCGGTCCAGTGCTCCTCCAGCTTGCGCAGCACCTGCGCGAACGGCTGGTCGTCCTGGACGTCCTGTTCGTTCAGGCCCTGGAAGGCGGAACGGACCCCGGTGAAGAACTCCTGGAACTCGCTGGAGAACTCGTCGTTGTAGCGGAAGCTGCGCTCCGCCACGCGCTCCACGAGGCGGCGGCCGGCGTGGTCTTCCTCGCTGAAGAAGCGGGGCTCCGCCAGCGCGAGCCGCAGCAGCGCGGGTTCGACGGCGACGATGGCTTCGCGAACCGGCGCGAGCAGGCGCGGGTCCTGCGCCACCTGGTCGACGAGCTTGCGCACCACCTCCAGGCCCAGCACCTGGCCGACCTGCTTCGCTTCCTTCTTCAGGCGCGAGCGGTGCAGCGAACGTTCGCGCGCCTGCGCCCAGCGGCCCCAGACCGCGTCGTCCAGCTCGCGCGTGGTGGCGACCGCGCGCGGCGGGCGTTCGACCGGTGCCAGCGTGCGCTGCTGGTGGACGACCTGCGCCTCGTACGGCTCGTAGTTCTCCGCGCCTGCTTCGACGGCGGCGACCTGCTGGTCGATGCGTGCGTAGTACGCAGGCGCCAGCGGCTGGGTCGAAGGTTGCGCGCGCGAGAAGAGGAAGTTCTGGAACAGCTCGTCGCCGAGCTGGTAGCCGGAAAGGTCGGCCCAGGATGCGCCACCGAGCGAAGCGGCACCCCCCACGCCGGAGTTGCCGAGGCCGGCGCCACCGCCCGCTCCTGGCCCGTCGTGGCCGGCCAGGCCGCTGCCACCGCCCGTGCCGGTGCCGGTGCCCTGTCCGCCACCGCCGCCCGATCCGGCCTGCGCGGGTGGTGCGGTCGGCTGCGGGGCCGCGGCCGCCACCGCGGAGGCGGTGGGCAGCACGCGGTATGTCGCCGTCGCGAGCCTGGCCCCGCGCAGCACCTTCAGCGCATCACCATAGAGGCCCGCGACCTCCTCGGCGAGCGGTGCCGCAAGGTGGCGCGCCCAGATCTTGGGCAGCCCGGGCTGCGGCGGCGCCTGCATCAACTCCTGCAAGGCGCGCGCGAACACCTGCGGCCGCAGCGGGTTCTGTTCGGGGTGGACGGTTTCGAGGCCGAGCGCCGTGCTCATCAGTCCGTCGAGTTCCGTCAGCGGTTGCTCCAGGCGGGGTGCGATCAGCTGCAGCACCCGTGCGCTTTCGATCTCGTGGACCACCGCTTCGTCGTCGACCAGGGACAGGCCGCCGAAGCGGTCCGGGGCCGCCTTCGCCGTCGCCACGGGCTCCACTTCCGCACGGGCGCGGTCGAGCGCATGGGCATAGCGCTGCGCCCAGTCGTCGCGCCGGCGGGTGAGTTCCAGCCATGCATCGGCCAGTTCACGGCGCTGCGCCACCAGGGGGCAGCGCTGTTCTTCCTGCTGCAGGCCCGCGATCGCCTGGTCGATGGCCCGGCCCAGGAGGGCGGACGCACGGGCACCGGCGAGATCCGTGCACTGCTTCGCGATGGCGGGTAATGCGGCCATTTCAGCACCGCAGTCTATGCAGGAGCGGCGACGCAGGCTCATCGATACCTGACGGCGGCCGCCTTCGTCACGTCTGTTACAGACGCGAACACGACCAGCGGCGCGTTCCGCGGGATGAAGGCGCTTTCAGGGCAGCACGAGGTGCTCGCCGAAGTGCTGGTATGTGGCGGCGATGCGCCGCAGGTGGCGCGACTCCGGGTGCGCCAGCAGCCACAGCTCCGAACTGCAGCCTTCCAGCGGCGGGCCGAGCGGCACCAGGTCGGTCTCCCGCTCCAGCATGAAGAGCGGCACGACCCCGGCGCCCAGCCCGGCGCGCACCACGTCCACCACGGCCGAGATGGTGTCCACCAGCAGGCGGGGCGTCACGCGCGGCAGTTGCTTGCGCCGCCAGCGCACGCTGGGATGCTCCGGCATGCCCTCGTCCGCGCCAATCCATGCGTGGGCTTCCAGCGGGCGCCGGCGCTGCGCGGCCGGCATGGCCTTGCCGACGCAGGCCACGAAGCGGATGGTGCCCAGGTGCCGCCCCACCAGGTGCTGCGGCGGCCTGGGCGTGGCGCGCAGCGCCAGGTCGGCGTCCCGCCGCGTCAGGCTGACCGCTTCCTTCGTGGCGTCGAGTTCCAGCTGCAGCGCTGGATGCCTGCGCGCCAGCAGGGGGAGGGAGGGCAGCACCAGTCCCCGCAGCACGGAGTCGGTCGTGCTGACGCGCACGCGCCCGGACACCTCTTCGCCCGGGCCGCGCAAGACCGCGCGCGCGGCCTCGAGTTCGGCTTCGATGCGTTCGGCGTGCGCGGCGATCGCCTGCGCCGCCTCCAGCGGCAGGTAGCCCTCGCGCGAGCGTTCGAACAGCCGCTGGCCGAGGTTCTTCTCGATCTTCTGCAGCGAACGGAACACCGTGGAGGCATCGGCGCCGAGGCGCTGCGCGGCCTGCGCCAGCGTGCGGCCACGGGCCAGGGCCAGCACGACCTGGAGGTCCGCGGCGGTCGGCGCGTATTGCGAAGGTGCAATCAGTGTTTTCATAGCCGCGTATTTTCATTGCAACGGCGCAATCCTACAGTCCGGGCTCCCTCCCACAAAGGACGCCCCGATGAAGCTCTATTTCTCTCCCGCCGCCTGCTCCCTCGCCGTGCACATCGCGTTGCGCGAAACCGGTGTCCAGCCCGAGCTGGTGGCGGTCGACCTGGCCACGCAGAAGCTGGCGGATGGCACCGACTACCGCACCGTCAACCCGCGCGGCTACGTGCCGCTGCTGGAGCTGGACGACGGCAGCCGCCACACCGAAGGCGCGGCGCTGCTGCAGCACGTCGCCGACGCCGCGCCTTCCGCGCGGCTGTTGCCCGCCGCCGGTTCGCGCGAACGCCTGCAGGTGCTGGAGTGGGTGACCTTCGTCTCGACCGAACTGCACAAGGTGTTCAGCCCCTGGCTGTGGCACAAGGAGACCGCGGATTCGACGCGCAAGGCCGTGAAGGACAAGCTGGCCCTGCGCTTCGCCGAGATCGAGCAGGTGCTCGCCGGCCGCGACTTCATCGCTTCGGACGCCTTCACCATCGCCGATGCCTACGCGTTCACGATCCTGCGCTGGGCGCCGATGCTGGGCCTGTCGCTCAAGGCCTACCCGCGCCTCGAGGGCTACCTCCAGCGCATCGCGGCGCGTCCGGCGGTGCTGGCCGCCCTGCAGGCCGAAGGGCTGGTGAAGGCATGAGCGCCCTGGTGCTCGTGAGCCACGAGCTGTGCCCTTACGTGCAGCGCGCGGCGATCGTGCTGGCCGAGAAGGGCGCCCGCTTCGAGCGCCGCTGGATCGACCTGGCCGACAAGCCGGACTGGTTCCTCGCCGTCTCGCCGCTGGGCCAGACGCCGGTGCTGCTGGTCGACGGACAGCCCGTCTTCGAATCCGCCGTGATCTGCGAATACCTCGACGAGGCGACCGGGCCGCGGCTGCATCCGCAAGGCGCGCTGCAGCGCGCCCGCGAACGCGGCTGGATGGAGTTCGGCTCCGCGGTGCTGGACGCGGTCGCGGCCTTCTACGGCGCGCCGGACGAGGTTTCGCTGGAGCGAAAGCGCGCCGCGCTGCGGGAACGCTTCGAACGGCTGGAGGCGGCGCTGGATCCGCTCGGTCCGTGGTTCGCCGGCGAGCGCTTCGGCCTGGTCGATGCGGTGTTCGGGCCGGTGTTCCGCTACTTCAACCTCTTCGAGACCGTCGGCGAGGCCGGCTTCTTCGACGGCCTCCCGCGGGTGCAGCGCTGGCGCGAGGCGCTCCACGCGCGTCCCTCGGTGCGGGACGCGGTGCGGCCGGACTATCCGGCGCGCCTCACCGCCTACCTGCTCGCCCGCGGCTCGGCGCTGTCGCGCCGCATGGCGGGCACGGCGGCACCGGCCTGATCAGGCCGCGGCCTTGACCTTCAGGCGCCAGGCGTGCAGCAGCGGCTCGGTGTAGCCGCTCGGCTGCTCCTTCCCCTTGAACACCAGGTCCAGCGCCGCGCGGTAGGCGAACGAGGTCTCCCAGTTCCCGGCCATCGGCTGGTAAAACGGGTCGCCCGCGTTCTGCTTGTCCACCACCGCGGCCATGCGCTGGAAGGTCTCGATCACCTGCTGTTCGGTCACCACGCCGTGCAGCAGCCAGTTGCAGATGTGCTGGCTGGAGATGCGCAGCGTCGCGCGGTCCTCCATCAGGCCGACGTTGTGGATGTCGGGCACCTTCGAGCAGCCGACGCCCTGGTCGATCCAGCGCACCACGTAGCCCAGGATGCCCTGCGCGTTGTTGTCGAGTTCCTGCTGGCGCTCCTGCGGCGTCCACTTCACTTCGGGCGCGACGGGCACCGTGAGCAGGCCCGCCAGCAGGTTCTCGCGTTCGGCCGCCGCGTCGCCTTTCTCCAGCTCCTGCATCACCGCGAACACGTCGACCTGGTGGTAGTGCAGGGCGTGCAGCGTGGCCGCCGTGGGCGAGGGCACCCAGGCGGTGTTGGCGCCGGCCTTCGGGTGCACGATCTTCTGTTCCAGCATCGCCGCCATCATGTCCGGCATCGCCCACATGCCCTTGCCGATCTGGGCCCGGCCGCGCAGGCCGCAAGCCAGTCCCACGAGGACGTTGCTCTTCTCGTAGGCCTGGATCCAGGCGCTGGACTTCATGTCGCCCTTGCGGATCATCGGGCCCGCGTGCATCGCGGTGTGCATCTCGTCGCCGGTGCGGTCGAGGAAGCCGGTGTTGATGAAGGCCACGCGCGCGGCGGCCGCGGCGATGCAGGCCTGCAGGTTGACGCTGGTGCGGCGCTCCTCGTCCATGATGCCCAGCTTCACGGTATTGGCCGGCAGGCCCAGCAGCTGCTCGACCCGGCCGAACAGCTCGGACGCGAACGCGACCTCGGCGGGACCGTGCATCTTCGGCTTGACGATGTAGACGGAGCCCTGCCGCGAGTTGCGGATGCCGTTCGCGCCCTTGCCCTGCAGGTCCACCATCGCGATCGCCGTGGTGATCACCGCGTCCATGATGCCTTCGGGGATCTCCTTGCCGCCGTCCCAAAGGATGGCGGGGTTCGTCATCAGGTGGCCGACGTTGCGCAGGAACAGGAGCGAGCGGCCGTGCAGGCGCACCTCGCCGTCGCCCTGCGCGGACCGGTAGATGCGGTCCGGGTTGAGCCCGCGCGTGAAGCTCTTGCCGCCCTTGTTCACCTGCTCGGTCAGCGTGCCCTGCAGGATGCCGAACCAGTTGCGGTAGGCGAGCAGCTTGTCCTGCGCGTCCACCGCCGCGATCGAATCCTCCAGGTCGAGGATGGTGGAGAGCGCCGCTTCCACCACGACGTCGCTGACGCCCGCGGCGTCGGTGCGGCCGATCGAATGGTTGCGATCGACCTGGATGTCCAGGTGCAGGCCGTTGTTCTTCAGGAGGATCGATGACGGCGCCGCGGCGTCGCCCTGGTAGCCGACGAACTTCGCGGGGTCCTTCAGGCCCGCGCTCTTCCCGCCCTTGAGCTTGACGACCAGCCGGCCGCCTTCGACCTGGTACGCGGTGGCGTCCGCATGCGAGCCGCTCTCCAGCGGCGCGGCCTGGTCCAGCACCTGGCGCGCGCGGGCGATCACCTTCTCGCCGCGCACCTCGTTGTAGCCGGGGCCCTTGTCGGCGCCGCCCGTCTCCGGGATCACGTCGGTGCCGTAGAACGCGTCGTACAGCGAGCCCCAGCGCGCGTTCGCGGCGTTGAGCGCGTAGCGCGCGTTCAGGATCGGCACCACCAGCTGCGGGCCGGCCTGCAGCGCGAGCTCTGCGTCGACGTTCGCGGTGGTGGCCTTCGCATCCCTGGGGGCCGGCACCAGGTAGCCTATGCGCTCCAGGTGCTGGCGGTAGGCCTGCATGTCGCGGATCGGCCCCGGGTTCTTCTTGTGCCAGGCGTCCATCTCGGACTGCAGGCGGTCGCGCTCGGCGAGCAGGGCTTCGTTCTTCGGCGAGAGCTCGCGCACGATCGCGTCGAAGCCCTGCCAGAACTTCGCGGCGTCCACGCCCACGGTGGGCAGGACCTGTTCGTCCACGAAGCGCTTGAGCGCGGTGTCGACCTGGAGGCCGTGGATGGCGGTACGGGCTGTCATCGTTTTCTCCTGCGGAGGGTTCTGGGAATCGGTCATTCGAAGAAGGCCAGCACGTCGTCGAGCGTCGGGCCGGTGCGGGTCGGCTGCGTGTCCAGTTCCTCGAACGGCAGCTGGTAGCGGTTGACCCAGAGCGTGCGGTAGCCGAACCAGGTGGCGGCCAGCGCATCCCACGCGTTGCAGCTGACGAACAGGACATGGGCGGCCGGCTTCTTCACCGCCTGCGTGCCGAGGCGATAGGCGTCGGGGTGCGTCTTGTACTTGCGCACGCGGTCCACGCTGATCACGTGGTCGAGCAGGCCATCGAGCCCGGCGCTGCGCACGGCGATGCCCAGCATCTCCGGGTCGCCGTTGCTCAGGATGCCGGTGACGACGCCGCGGGTGCGCAGGGCCTGCAGCACCTCGCGGCCTTCCGGGAAGGCGGAGAGGTGCCGGTACTGGTTCATCAGCTGCTGCTCGCGCTCCGGCGTGAGGTCCAGGCGGAGGCGCTTGCACGCGTAGCGCAGCCCGGCGCGGGTCAGGTCCCAGAACGGCCGGTAGTGCGCGCCGTCATTGCTGGTGGTGACCAGCCGCGTGTATTCGATCTGCTTGTCGCGCCACAGGACGGACAGCGCCTGGCCCTGCCCCGGGAACAGCTGTTCCGCGAGCAGGCCGACGCTGTACACGTCGAACAGCGTGCCATAGGCATCGAACAGCACCGCCTGGGGTTGGTCCATGGCGATACTTTATTGCGAACTTTCTCCCGGATTGATGACCTCGATGCGCTTGAATCCTGAACTTCCACGCAGGTAATCGGGCTCAGAACCCGAAAACACGTTCCGCATTGCGAGAGCGGACGGCGTGCATCTGCGCTTCCGGCAGTGCGCCGGTGTTCGCCATCGATCCCTTCGTGTCGTGCACCCAGTGCGGCCAGTCGGTCCCGAACATGACGTGCTCGGCGCCCACCACCGAGACCAGGTACTGCAGGGCGCCCAGGTTGTAGGTGATGCTGTCGTAATAGATATGGCGCAGGTAGTCGGTCGGCTTGCGCTGCATCTTGCGGCGCGAGGGCAGCTCGACCTCGTCGCCCTTTTCGAACCGGCCCACCAGGTACGGAAGGGTGCCGCCGCCGTGCGAGGCGATCACCTTCATGTTCGGGTAGCGGTCGAAGAAGCCCTCGAAGATCATCCGCGTGATCGCCAGCGTGGTGTCGAACATGAAGCCGACCGACCAGCTCAGGTCGAACTTCGTCATGTCCATCAGGTCGACGCCCGGCGGGTCGGTGGGATGCACGAGCACCGGCAGCGCGCGCCGGTCGATCTCCGCCCACACCGGCTCGAACATCGGGTCGGTCAGGCTCTTGCCGGACACGTTGGCCAGCACCATCACGCCCACGGCGCCCCTCGCGCAGCTGCGTTCCAGTTCTTCGACCGCACGCTGCGGATACTCCCAGGGCAGCGAGGCGAACCAGCGGATGCGGTCGGGGTAGCGCGACTGCGCGTCGGCAACGTTGTCGTTGGCCTCGCGCGCGGCCTGCACGCTGACCTCCTCGCCGCCCCAGTACACGTTGGGGCAGGTGAGGGACACCACCGAGACATCGATCTTCGCCTGGTCCATGTGCCGGATGCGCAGTTCCCAGTCGAAGTGGCCCTTCTGCGGGATCACCACCGGCGTGTCGCCGCGGAAGATCTCCTGCTGGCCGTCCGGGCGCGTCTGGATGTTGTAGCTGCCCCCCTTCGCCTTCAGCAGCTCGAGCCACTTCGTGGTGAACATGTGGGTGTGGACGTCGATCACGGTCATGGCTTTCCTTGTCTCCTGCGGGTCTTCTCCGGGTGCGCCCGGATGGCGACGGGAATGGTAGCTTGCTAACGTCGGCGGCTTCAAACGCAGCCGCAGGAGACACCCATGCTTCGCCGTCGATTCGCCGCCCTCGCCGCCGCCGCGCTGGCCACGCTCGCCGCCTTCGCCGCCCCGTCGGCACTGGCGCAGGAGCGCACGATGCGCATCTGGGTCGGGTTCCCGCCGGGCGGCTCGGCCGACACCATTGCGCGCCTGCTGGCCGAGAAGATGAAGGCGTCGCTGGGCCAGAACGTGATCGTGGAGAACAAGCCGGGCGCCGCCGGCCGGCTCATCCTGGGCGAGCTCAAGCGCATGACGCCGGATGGGCAGAACCTGGTGCTGTCGCCCAGCGGCGCCACCGTGATCGCGCCCTGGCTCTACCCGAACCTCGGCTACGACCCCATCAAGGATTTCACGCCGGTCGCGCGCATCGTGACCTTCGACTTCGCCGTGACGGCGGGGCCCGCGGCGCCGGCCGGCGACATCAGGTCGGTGCTGGCGTGGATGAAGGCGAACCCGGCGCGTGCCAACTACGCCACTTCCGGTGCGGGCACCGTGCCGCACTTCGCCGGCCTGCTGCTCAGCCAGGTGGCGGGCGTGCCGCTCACGCACGTGGCCTACCGCGGCGGCGCGCCCGCGGCGCAAGACCTGATCGGCGGGCAGGTGCCGCTGATGGTCGACACGGCTTCCGAGACGCTGGAGCACCACAAGGCCGGCAAGGTGCGGATCCTGGCGGTCACCGGCAGCCAGCGCACGCGCGCGCTCCCGGACGTCCCCACGCTGAAGGAGGCGGGCATCAACATCGAGGCCGACGCGTTCTTCGGCCTGTACGGCCCGCCCGGCATGCCGGCCGAAACCGTCGGGCGCATCGACCGTGCCGTCGCCGACGCGCTGCGCGACCCGGCGATCCAGGAACGGATCTACGGCTTCGGCCTCGTGCCGAACCACGGCTCCGCGGCCCAGCTGGGCGAAACGCAGGCCACGCACCTGAAGCGCTGGGAAGCGCCGATCAAGGCCTCGGGCTTCAAGGCGGAGTGACCGCAGGCGGGGGGGGCGCGCGGCCGGCTGCGTCACATCGCGCGGCGCAGGAACCCGGGCACCGGCCGCGGCACCGACGCGAGGTAGCGCGCCATCGCCCCCGCGACTTGCGCGACCGCCGGCCGCGCCGTCATGCGGTCGCGCCAGGCCAGCAGGTTGGGCATGTCCGGCGTGAGCGGCGCGCCCTGCCGCTCGCCGAACAGGGCCGCCATGTAGAAGGCGATGTCTGCGTAGCCGTAACTGCCGGCCAGCCATTCGCGGTCGCGCAGCAGCGCGTCCATGCGGCGGCAGAAGTCCTGCGCCGCGGCGATCGCCGCCTGCGCCGGCGGCTCCTGCAGCTGCGACTGCAGCCCCATCAGCTTGATGACGTGCGGGAAGTACACCTCGTCCGACTGGTGCTCCAGCTGGCGCGCGCGGGCCCGGCCCCGCACCTCCGCCGGCCACAGCGGCGGCTGCGGCTGCAGGTCTTCGAGGTACTCGAAGATCTGCGTCGAGTCGAACAGCGCCAGGTCGCCGTCGACCAGCACCGGCACCTGCTGCTTCGGGTTCACGCGCAGCACCTCCGGGTGCTTCGGCGTGTAGAGCCGCTGGAAGTCGAACGGCACCATCACGACGTTGAAGTCGAGGCCCTTCTCGAGGGCGGCGATCTGCACCTTGGCGCCGAACATGCTGAGCGGACCGGAATAGAGGACGGGGCGTGTCATGGCGCGCAACATAGCAGCAACCGCGCGCTCCTGCAGAATGCCCGCATGTCCGAGCAACGTCCGCTTCCCTACGCCGGCCTGCGCGTGGTCGAGTTCACCCACATGGTCATGGGCCCCACCTGCGGCCTGGTCTTCGCCGACCTCGGCGCCGAGGTCATCAAGGTGGAGCCGCCCGCCGGCGACAACACGCGCCGGCTGCTCGGCTCCGGCGCGGGCTTCTATCCGCTGTTCAACCGCAACAAGAAGAGCGTCGCGCTCGACCTGCAGTCGGACGAGGGAAGGGAGGCGGCGCTCAGGCTGGTGGCGCAGGCCGACGTGGTCTGCGAGAACTTCAAGCCGGGCACCATGGCCAAGCTGGGGCTGGACTACGCCTCGGTGTCGCGCCTGAACCCGCGCGTCGTGTACGTGAGCCTCAAGGGTTTCCTCCCCGGGCCGTACGACCACCGCACCGCGCTCGACGAGGTGGTGCAGATGATGGGCGGCCTCGCCTACATGACGGGGCGCCCCGGCGACCCGCTGCGCGCGGGCAGCAGCGTCAACGACATCATGGGCGGCATGTTCGGCGCCATCGGCGCGATGGCGGCGCTGGCGCAGCGTGAGCGCACCGGCCGCGGCCAGGAGGTTCAGTCCGCGCTGTTCGAGAACAACGTGTTCCTGGTGGCGCAGCACATGATGCAGTTCGCGGTGACCGGCCAGCCGGCGGACCCGATGCCGGCGCGCATCTCCGCCTGGGCGGTGTACGACGTGTTCACCGTCCGCGACGGCGAGCAGGTCTTCCTGGCGGTGGTGACCGACAGCCAGTGGAAGGCGTTCTGCGGCGCGTTCGGCTTCGACGATCTCGCGGCCGACCCGCGCCTGGCCACCAACAACGACCGTGTGCGCGTGCGCGCCTGGCTGCTCGGCGAACTGCGCCAGCGGCTCGCCTCGCATTCCGCCGCCGAACTCAGCGCCACCTTCGAACGCCATGGCCTGCCGTTCGCACCCATCACGCGTCCGCAGGACCTGCTCGACGACCCGCACCTCGCCGCCACCGGCGGGCTGGCACCGCTGGAGTTGCCCGACGGGCGTTCCACCCGCGTGCCGCTGCTGCCGGTGACGCTGGACGGCGAGCGCCCCGGCGTGCGCCTGCACCCGCCGAAGATCGGCGAACACACGCAGGACGTGCTGCGCGGCCTGGGCTACGACGCCGCCGCGATCGCACGCATCGCGGCGGTCGACCGCGGCGCAATGCCTTCGTGACCCTCACGGATTCATGACCTGCGCGCGCATAATGCGCGCGGCATGGACAAGCTCAAGCAGCTGGAATCCTTCGTCTCGGTCGCCACCAAGGGCAGCCTCACGGCCGCCGCGCGCGCCGAGGGCGTGGCGCCGGCCATCATGGGCCGGCGGCTCGACGCCCTGGAAGAGCGGCTGGGCGTGAAGCTGCTGGTGCGCACCACCCGCCGCATCACGCTGACGCACGAGGGCAGTGCCTTCCTCGAGGATTGCCAGCGGCTGCTGTCCGACCTGGCCAACGCCGAAGCCAGCGTGAGCGCCGGCGGCGTCAAGGCCAGCGGCCACCTGCGCATCACCGCGCCGGCCGGCTTCGGGCGGCGCCACGTCGCGCCGCTGGTGCCGCGCTTTCGCGAGCAGCACACCGACGTCACCATCTCGCTGAACCTGAGCGACCGCGTGGTGGACCTTGCGGGCGAGGGGTTCGACTGCGCCGTGCGCGTCGGCGACTTCCCCGATTCGTCGCTGGTCAGCGTGCGGCTCGCCGACAACCGCCGCCTCTGCGTGGCCACGCCGCAGTACCTGCAGCGGCACGGCACGCCGCAGCATCCGCACGAGCTGGTGAAGTTCGACTGCCTCACGCTGTCCAGCGATGCTTCGCAGACGCGCGGCTGGGCCTTCCAGCTGGACGACGGGGAGATTGCGCACTTCAAGCCGGCCGGGCCGCTGGATTGCTCCGACGGCCAGGTGCTGCACGACTGGTGCCTGCAGGGCTGGGGCATCGCCTGGCGCAGCACCTGGGAGGTGGAGCAGGAGATCGGCGACGGCCGGCTGGTCGAAGTGCTCTCCGGTTTCGCCGCGCCCCCGAACGGGATCTACGCCGTGTTCCCGCAGCGCAAGCACCTGCCGCTGCGGGTGCGCCTGTGGATCGACTTCCTGAAACACCACTACGCCCAGCCGCACTTCTGGATGGCCGGCCAACACGCATGATCCTCGAATCCCTGCTGCAGTACGCCCACATCCTGGCCATCCTCACGCTGGTGGTCTTCCTCACGAGCGAGGCCGCGCTGTGCCGGCCGGAATGGATGCGGCCCGAGATCGTCGAGCGGCTGGCGATGGTCGACCGCATCTATGGCATCGCCGCGCTGGCGGTGCTGGCCACGGGCGTGCTGCGCATCTACCTGGGCGTGAAGGGCGAGGACTGGTACTGGAGCAACTGGCTGCTGCACACGAAGTTCGCGCTGTTCGTGCTGGTCGCGCTCCTGTCGATCAAGCCGACGATCCGCTTCGCGCGCTGGAAGCGCGCGCTGCGCGCCAACGGCACGCTGCCGCCGGCCGAGGAGGTGCGGGCGGTGCGCAAGCTGGTGATGGTGCAGGCGCACATCATCCCCTTCATCCCGCTGGCGGCCGCCTTCCTGGCGCGGGGCTTCGGCGGGCGCGGCTGAGGCCCGCGAAGGGCCGGCACGGTCCCCCTCGTAAAATCGGGGGATGCTCCAAGCGAAACAAGAACTGCTCGCTGCGCTCGCAGCCGGGCTGGAACAGCTGTCGCCCGGTGCCGGCGACAAGGCCGCTTTCGAGCTGCCCAAGGTCGCCGCGCACGGCGACCTCGCCTGCACGGCCGCCATGCAGCTGGCCAAGCCCCTCAAGCGCAATCCGCGCCAGGTGGCCGAAGGCCTGCGCGAGAGCCTCCTCGCCTCCGCGGCCTTCCAGCGCTGGGTCGACGCCATCGAGATCGCGGGACCCGGCTTCCTGAACATCCGCCTGAAGCCCGCCGCCAAGCAGGAGGTCGTGCGCGAGGTGCTCGCCGCCGGCGAGGGCTTCGGGCAGCAACCGGCGCATGGCCGCCGCATCCTCGTCGAGTTCGTCTCCGCCAACCCCACCGGGCCGCTGCACGTCGGCCACGGCCGCCAGGCCGCGCTGGGCGACGCCTTGTGCAACCTGTACGCCACGCAGGGCTGGAACGTCTGGCGCGAGTTCTACTACAACGACGCCGGCGTGCAGATCGAGACGCTCGCGCGCTCCACCCAGCTGCGGGCCAAGGGCGTGAAGCCGGGCGACGCGGGCTGGCCCGAGGCGGCGTACAACGGCGACTACATCCAGGACATCGCCGACGACTTCGTGGCGAAGAAGACGGTGGCGGCCGACGACCGTGCCTTCACCGCCAGCGGCGACGTCGAGGACCTCGACGGCATCCGCCAGTTCGCCGTCGCCTACCTGCGGCACGAGCAGGACCTGGACCTGCGCGCTTTCGCCGTGCGGTTCGACAACTACTACCTCGAGTCCAGCCTGTACACCAGCGGCAAGGTCGAGGCGACCGTGCAGCGCCTGAAGGACGCGGGCAAGACCTACGAGCAGGACGGCGCGCTGTGGCTGAAGTCCACCGACTACGGCGACGACAAGGACCGCGTGATGCGCAAGACGGACGGCGGCTACACCTACTTCGTGCCGGACGTCGCGTACCACATCAGCAAGTGGGAACGCGGCTTCACCAAGGTCGTGAACATCCAGGGGACGGACCACCACGGCACGATCGCGCGGGTGCGCGCCGGCTTGCAGGCCGCCGGCGTCGGCATCCCCGAGGGCTATCCGGACTACGTCCTGCACACCATGGTGCGCGTGGTGCGCGGCGGCCAGGAGGTGAAGATCTCCAAGCGCGCCGGCAGCTACGTGACGCTGCGCGACCTGATCGAGTGGACCAGCAAGGACGCGGTGCGCTTCTTCCTGCTGTCGCGCAAGCCCGACACGGAATACACGTTCGACGTCGACCTGGCGGTGGCGCAGAACAACGACAACCCGGTGTACTACGTGCAGTATGCGCACGCCCGCATCTGCTCCGTGCTGGCGGCCTGGGGCGGCGACCGCGCGTCGCTGGTCGGCGCCGACCTCTCGGTGCTCGAGAGCGCCGCGGCGCAGAACCTGATGCTGCAGCTGGCGCGCTACCCCGAGGTGCTGTCGGCGGCCGCGAACGACTTCGCCCCGCACGACGTCACGTTCTACCTGCGCGAGCTGGCCGCGGCGTACCACAGCTACTACGACAGCGAGCGCATCCTGGTGGACGACGAGAAGCTGAAGGCCGCGCGCCTGGCGCTGGTGGCCGCCTGCGCGCAGGTATTGCACAATGGGCTGGCTGTGCTGGGCGTGGGCGCCCCGCAGAAGATGTGAGCATGAAACACAAGCAACACGGCAACGTCATCGTCGGCATCATCATCGGCATCGTGCTGGGGCTGGCCGCCGCCCTGGCGGTTGCCGTCTACGTGACCAAGGTGCCGGTCCCCTTCCTGCAGAAGGGCCCGAGCCGCTCGGCGGAGCAGGACGCCGCCGAATCCCGCAAGAACCAGAACTGGGACCCGAACGCGCCCCTGTACGGCAAGAACCCGGCCAAGCCGCTGCCGCCCGCCCCGGGCGTCGCGCCGCCGCCCAACCCGAACGCCACCGCCAAGGCGCCGCCGGCCGCCGGCGCCGAAAAGCCGCCGGAAGCCCCCGCCGTGACCGGGCGGCCCGCACCGGCCGACCCGCTGGGCGACCTGGCCGCGGCCCGTGGCAGCGCCGGCGGCGACCCCTTCCTCTATTTCGTGCAGGCCGGTGCCTTCCGCACGGCGGACGACGCCGAGGCGCAGCGGGCCAAGCTGTCCCTGATGGGCATCGAGGCCCGGGTGACCGAGCGCGAACAGGCCGGCCGGCAGGTCTACCGCGTGCGCGTGGGTCCCTTCACCAACAAGGACGAAGCCGACCGCCACAAGGACAAGCTCGACGCCGGCGGTTTCGAAACCGCCCTGGTGCGCGTCCAGCGGTAGCGCGGCACCGCCCGGCGGAGGAACCATCCGCCGCCGCGGCCGCTCTGAGCCTCTTCAAGGAGAAACAGTCAGATGGATCGACGCGAATTTTCGACCGCCGCGGCGGGTGTGCTGGGGACCGCGGCCCTGGGCTTGCCGGTGGGGGCCTTCGCCCAGCAGCGGCTGCAGGAAGGCAAGGACTTCCGGGCGCTGGCCAAGGCGGCGCCGGTGGATGCCGCGGGCGGCAAGATCGAGGTGGTGGAGTTCTTCTGGTACAGCTGCCCGCACTGCAACGCTTTCGAGCCCAAGCTGGTCGCCTGGAGCAAGAAGCTGCCGCCGGACGTCGTGCTGCGCCGCGTGCCCGTGGCCTTCCGCGACGATTTCCTGCCGCAGCAGCGCCTGTACTACGTGCTCGAGGCCATGGGCCGCGTCGACGACATCCACCCCAAGGTGTTCCACGCGATCCACAACGACAAGCAGCCGACGAACCGCGAAGATGGCATCCTCGCCTTCGCCGAGAAGAACGGGCTGGACAAGGCCAAGTTCCAGGAGCTGTACAACTCCTTCGGCGTGGCCTCGAAGGCGCAGCGCGCCAAGCAGCTGCAGAACCAGTACGAGGTGGACGGCGTGCCGGCGCTCGGCATCGCGGGCCGCTGGTACACCGACGGCACGATGACGGGCAACATGGACCGCGCGCTGGTGGTCGCCGACCACCTGATCGCCGAGGCGCGCAAGGCGAAATAAGTCGCGCGCCCGCCGCACGCCCGCCGTGCAATGCCCCTCCGAAAGCCCGCCCGCGCGGGCTTTTTCGTTGCGGCCCGCTACAATCCGAGCAAGATTCGTGCCTTTATGAAAAACAACTTCGCCTCCCTGGCCGTCGCCGCGGCCGTCGTCCTCGCCGCCGCCCCGGCGATCGCCGAGAAAGCCGACCGCGCCAAGCCCATGAACGTGGAGGCGGACGCTCTGCGCTACGACGACGTGCAGCAGACCAGCGTCTTCACCGGCCGGGTGGTCGTGACCAAGGGGACGATCGTCATCCGCGGGGCGAAGATGACGGTCAAGCAGGACCCGGAGGGCTACCAGTCCGGCACCGTCACGGCCGAGCCGGGCAAGCTGGCCTTCTTCCGCCAGAAGCGCGACGGCGTCGACGAGTACATCGAGGGCGAAGGCGAGACGATTGAATACGACGGCCGCGCCGACAAGGTGAAGTTCATCGGCCGTGCGGAGATGCGCCGCCTGCGCGGGACGACGATCGCCGACGAGACCAGCGGCTCGGTCATCACCTACGACAACACCAACGACCAGTTCGCGGTCGACGGCGGGGGCTCCGCGGCCACACCGGCCAACCCCGGCGGCCGGGTCCGCGCCACGCTGGCGCCCCGCAACTCGGCGGCGACGGCCACGCCGCCGGCGGCTGCGGCGTCGGCGCCGCCCGCCCGGCTGCGGCCCTCCACCACGATCCGCCAGGAGGTCCGCTGATGGGCGACGCCGAGGCGCTGGCCGCTCCCGCGGACACCGCGGTGCAAAGCCGCCTCGAGGCCCGGCACCTGCGCAAGTCCTATGGTGGGCGCCAGGTCGTGCAGGACGTCTCGCTGGCCGTGGCCAAGGGTGAAGTGGTCGGGCTGCTCGGCCCCAACGGCGCCGGCAAGACCACCTCCTTCTACATGATCGTCGGCCTGGTCCGTGCCGACGGCGGCGAGATCGCCATCGACGGCCAGCCCGTGGAGCACATGCCGATCCACCGGCGCTCGCGGCTGGGCCTGTCCTACCTGCCGCAGGAAGCATCGATCTTCCGCAAGCTCAACGTGCAGGAGAACGTGCGGGCCGTGCTCGAACTGCAGCGCCATCCGGACGGCCGGCCGCTGTCGGCGCAGGAGATCGAGCAGCGCCTCACCTCGCTGCTGCAGGACCTGCGGGTGGACCACCTGCGCGACTCGCCGGCGCTGGCGCTGTCGGGCGGCGAGCGCCGGCGCGTCGAGATCGCCCGTGCCCTGGCGACGCAGCCGCGCTTCATCCTGCTGGACGAGCCCTTCGCCGGCATCGACCCGATCGCCGTGATCGAGATCCAGCGGATCATCGGCTTCCTCAAGTCGCGCGGCATCGGCGTGCTGATCACGGACCACAACGTGCGCGAGACGCTGGGCATCTGCGACCACGCGTACATCATCAGCGAGGGGCACGTGCTGGCGCAGGGCACGCCCGCGGAGATCGTCAACAACGCCGACGTGCGCCGGGTCTATCTCGGCGAGCACTTCCGAATGTAATGAACAGGCTGCTGTCAGTATGAAGCAGGGACTTTCGCTCCGCGTCTCGCAGCACCTGGCGCTCACGCCCCAGCTGCAGCAGTCCATCCGGCTCCTCCAGCTCTCGACGCTGGAACTGGGGCAGGAGATCCAGCAGATGCTGGACGACAACCCCTTCCTCGAGATGCAGGTGGACGACGTGCACGAGGAGATCGGCACGGCCCCCCCGGAGCCGCGGCTCGGAGAGGAGGGCGAGGGATCGTACGAGGCGCCCGTGTCGGTGCCCGATTCGTCCGCGGCGGCCGCAGCCGAAGCCGAGCCCGCGGCGGAGTACTCGGAGGAAGGCGAAACCAGCTGGGAAGGCGACGGCACGACCGAGACCGTCCCCGACGACGGCGAATGGGGCGGCGAGGCGCCGGCGGCCCGCCGCAATACGCTCGGCGAGGACGACGAGGTCGACGCGACGGACCTCGCGCGCGGCAACGAATCGCTGCAATCGTGGCTGCACCGCCAGGCGCTCGCCCTGCGGCTGTCCGAGGAGGACCGCGCCGCGCTGCGCTACCTGGTCGAGTCGCTCAACGACGACGGCTACCTGGAAGACACGCTGGAATCGCTCGCCGCCGGCCTGGCGCCGGACGACCTCGAGCAGCAGGAAGAACTGGTCCACCGTTTCACCGTGGCCCTGCGCCTGCTGCAAAGCCTGGACCCGCCGGGCGTCGGCGCGCGCAACCTCACCGAATGCCTGATGCTGCAGCTGCGGTCGATGCAGCAGGACGACCCCGGCGACGAGGTCTGCCCCATCGCCATCCGGGTGTGCCAGCAGCCGATCGACCTGCTGGCCAAGCGCGACGTGAAGCGGCTGGTGCAGCTGTGCGGCGACGGCGAGCAGCAGGTGAAGAACGCCATCGCCATGATCACGCGGCTGGAGCCGAAGCCGGGCCGGCGCTTCGTCGACGTCGAGCGCAACATCGTGATCCCCGACGTGATCGTCACGCAGGTCGGGCGCGGCCCCCGCGCCAACTTCCGCGTGCAGCTCAATCCCGACGTGATGCCGCGGCTGCGCGTGCACGACGTCTATGCGGGTGCCCTCAAGGCGCACCGCGGCGAAGGGCACCAGGCGCTGCAGCAGCGGCTGCAGGAGGCCCGCTGGTTCATCAAGAACATCCAGCAGCGCTTCGACACCATCCTGCGCGTCTCGGGCGCCATCGTGGAGCGGCAGCGCAACTTCTTCATCCACGGTGAACTGGCGATGCGGCCGCTGGTGCTGCGCGAGATCGCCGACGAACTCGGCCTGCACGAATCCACCATCTCCCGGGTGACGACGGCGAAGTACATGTCGACGCCCTTCGGCACCTTCGAGCTGAAGTACTTCTTCGGCTCCGCGCTGGGCACCGAAACCGGCGGCAACGCCTCCAGCACCGCGGTCCGCGCGCTGATCAAGCAGTTCGTCGCCGCCGAGGACACGAAGAAGCCGCTGTCGGACAGCCAGATCTCCGAGATGCTCAAGGAGCAGGGCATCGAATGCGCGCGCCGCACCGTGGCCAAGTACCGCGAGGCGCTGCGCATCGCGCCGGCCAACCTGCGCAAGGCCCTCTGAGCGCGTGGGTCGCCTCGCGCCCGCGCCGGGGCCCCTCGGCGACATTCCCCGCGAATCCTTCATCTTCCTCGGCGCCGGCGCAGCCGTGCTGATGCAGCTGGCGCACCCCGCCGTGGGACTCGGCGTCGCGGAACACAGCGCGACGCTCACGCGCCCGCTCGACCGCCTGCGCGCCACCATGACGTACATCTATGCGCTGACGCTCGGCACCGAGGCCGAGCGGCGCGCCGTCGCGCAGGGCGTCAACCGGGCGCACGGCCCGGTGCGCTCCGATCGCTACGACGCCTTCGACCCCGAACTGCAGCTGTGGGTCGCCGCCACGCTCTACCGCGGCGGAGCCACGCTGGCGGAGATCTTCCATGGCCCCCTGCCGGCCGAGGAAGCCGAAGCCATGTACCGGCACGCGGCGATCTATGGCACGACGCTGCAGATGCCGGCGTCGCTGTGGCCGGCGGACCGGGCCGCGTTCGAGGTCTATTGGGAGCGCACGCTGGCGCGGCTGCAGGTCGAACCCACCGTGCAGCGGTTCGTCGATGCGCTGCTGGATGGCGGCGCCGTTCCCTGGTGGCTGCGGGGCCTGATGCCGCTGCAGCGCTTCTTCACCCGCGCCCTGCTGCCGCCGGCGCTGCGCTCGGCCTTCGGCCTGCCCTGGACCGCACGCGACCAGCGCCGCTGGGAGCGCTTCCTGCGGTTTGGGCCGCGCTTCTACTGGAGCCTGCCGCGGTGGTTGCGGCACCTGCCTGCCGCCCTCGTGCTGCGCGACATGCGCCGCCGGCTCGCGGCCGGACGCCGGCCGATCTGAGCCTCCCCTTATGCTTCGCCCTATGTCCCCGCTCCCGCTGTTCCTTCCGTGCGCCGCCGGCGTCGAATCCTGGCTCGCCGACGAGGTGCAGCGCGTCACCGGCACGGCACCCGAGACCCTGCGCGGCGGCGTGCGCCTGCGCGCCGGCTGGGACGCGGTGCTGCGCCTGAACCTGCACAGCCGGCTGGCGCAGCGGGTGCTGGTGCAGGTGGCGCACGGGCCCTACCGCGGCGAGGACGACCTTTACGCCGCGGCCCATGCGGTGCCCTGGGAAGACTGGTTCACGCCGCGCGAGAGCTTCAAGATCGAACTGACGGCGCACCAGAGTCCCCTCAAGAGCCTGAACTTCGCCGCCTTGCGCATCAAGGATGCGGTGGCCGACCGGTTTCGCGAGCGCGGCGGCGTGCGTCCCGACGTGGACACGCAGCGGCCGGCGGTGCGGGTGTTCGTCCACCTGGGCGCGGACGCAGCCACGCTGTACGTGGACACCTCTGGCGAGCCCCTGTTCAAGCGCGGCTGGCGCGAGGACAAGGGCGAGGCGCCGTTGAAGGAGACGCTGGCCGCCGCCATGATCGCCGCCAGCGGCTGGGATGCCACCGTGCCCCTGTACGACCCGTGCTGCGGCAGCGGCACGATCGCTATCGAGGCGGCGCAGGTGGCGTGCAACATCCCGCCGGGGCTGCTGCGGCGCTTCGGCTTCGAGCGGCTGCGCCCGCACGTGGCGGCCGACTGGGCGGCCTTCAAGGCCGAAGCGAACGCGGGGCGGCGCGCGCCGACCGCCCCGGTGTTCGGCAGCGACGTGGCCTTCCGGATGGTCGACTTCGCGCAGCGCAATGCCGAACGCGCGGGCGTGGCGCACGCGCTGCAGCTGCGCGGCGGCGATGCCCTGCAGCGCATGCCGCCGGTGGAGGGCGGCGGGGTCATGCTGCTCAACCCGCCCTACGGTGAACGCATCGAGGCCGGCGGCATCGCGCGGCCGGGCCGCGGCGGCCGCGAGCAGGCGCAGATGGAGCAGGCCGGCGATTTCTTCGCGCAGCTCGCGTCGCACTGGAAGCGCAACTATGCCGGCTGGACGGCCTGGGTGCTGTCGCCCGACGCCAAGCTTCCGGGGCGCATGCGCCTGAAGGAATCCCGCCGAATCCCGATGTGGAACGGCCCGATCGAATGCCGCCTGTTCCGGTTCGACATGGTCGCCGGTTCGGCGCGGACGCGCGATGCAGCTGGTTCTTGACACCAACATCGTGCTGGACCTGCTGGTCTTCTCGGACCCGCAGGCCCGGCCGCTGTCCGAAGGCTTGCGGGCCGGCACGCTGGGCTGGCTCGCCACCGCGGCCATGCGCGAGGAGCTGGCGCGGGTCCTCGACTACCCGAAGCTGGCACCGCGCGTGATGTTCCACCGGGGCGGCAGCGCGGCCGTGCTGGCGGACTTCGACCGGCACGCGGCCCTCGTCGACACCCCCGCCAAGGCGCCGGTGACCTGCGGCGACCCCGACGACCAGAAGTTCATCGACCTCGCGGTGGCGCACCGCTGCACGCTGCTGAGCAAGGACGACGAAGTGCTGCGGATGAAGAAGCGCCTGGCGCAGCTCCACGTGCTTGCAACACGGCGCCTCGAGCCGTAACCGCAGGTATCGTCCGCCTCCTACGCCGGTCCCCCGCCGGTGCCGACAGCGGCCGCGCGCCGCCGCAGTACCTTCTGCGCCAACACTTCGCAGAAGGCACCATGTCCGACTTCACCCTGAGCGCTCCCGCGACCGAGACCGGGGACCACGCGCGTCCCGCCACCGTGCAGCCGCAGGCCACGTGCGAGGAATGCGTGGGCTCCGGCGGCTGGTTCCGGTACGAGCCGTCGCTCGATCCCGCGCCTGGCCTGTTGTACCTGTCCTGCCTCCAGTGCCGCGGCAGCGGCCGGACGGCACAGCCACGGGCTTGAGTACTACGCGGCGGGTAGGCGCAGGTCAATGTCACAACCGCTGCACTCCGACACCCTGCGCTCGGGCCACATGGGAAGCTGTCTCCAGCCCGACGAGACCGACCCAGTGACCGACCACGACACCCTCCGAGACCGCAACGCCCGCCTGGTGCGCAACCTGCTCGCCTTGCGCATGGTGCTGTCGCTCGACCAGATGCAGACCGGCCGCTGGGACGACCGCATCGAGGAGATCGACGCGGAGCTGGCCGCACTGGGGCACGACATGAAATCGACCGCCGCTTGCGCGGCCGAGGGGCTGCGCCGGACTTTCCTGCTGCCGCGCCTGGCCAATCGCCGGGCGCGCGCCGGGCACCGGTCGCGCGCCCACGACTGACGTCTCAGGCGGGCAGCAGTTCCAGCAGTCGCCGCAGGGCGTGGTCCACCGTGGCCTGCCGTACCGCAGCGCGATCGCCTTCGAAGCGCCTGGTTTCGCTGGTGAGCTGGCCGTCGACCGAGAACCCGAACCAGACCGTGCCGACGGGCTTTTGCGCACTGCCTCCCGACGGGCCCGCCACCCCGGTGACGGCGACGCTGACCTGCGCGCGCGACTGCCGGACCGCGCCGAAAGCCATTGCCCGCGCGACCACCTCGCTGACGGCGCCGTGCTGTTCGATCAGCGCCGCATCCACCCCGAGCAGCTCCGACTTCGCCGCGTTCGAGTAGGTGACGAAACCCCGCTCGAACCATTGGCTGGAACCCGCGAGGTCGGTGCAGGCCGCCGCGATCATCCCGCCGGTGCAGCTTTCGGCGGTGGCGAGCATCCAGCCCCGCGCCAGCAGCGCGCGGGCGAGGTCCTCGCAGAGCGCGCGGGTGCTCACCACCACCGCTTCCACAGGGCCAGCACGAGGAGCGTGCAGAACGCCGCGAGCAGGTCGTCGGCCAGGATGCCGAAGCCGCCCTTCCAGCCCTCGCCCTTGAAGGTGCGGTCGGCCCAGCCCATGGGCCCGGGCTTGACCGCGTCGAAGAAGCGGAACAGGCCGAAGGCGCACAGCTGGCCGAGGAAGCCGGCCGGCGTGAGCAGCCACAGCACGATCCAGAAACACACGATCTCGTCCCAGACGATCGCGGCCGGGTCCGCGACGCGGAGGTTGCGCGAAGTGACCGTGACGGCCCACCAGCCGATGGGCAGCGAGAGCAGGACGACCTCCGCGATGCGCGCGGGCGGCAGCCATTGCTGCATCGCGGCGAATGCCGCCCAGGCCCAGAGCGTGCCCCAGGTGCCGGGCGCGACGCGCGCCAGCCCGCTGCCGAAGCCGAGCGCCACGAGATGGGCGGGATGCGACAGCATGAACGCGACCGTCGGGCGCCGGGGAGGCAGCACGCGGTCCGCGTCGGGGAGGAGGAGGCCGTCACGCATGAGCCGCGATGGTAGCCGGATCGCGACTACTGGCAGCGGCCGAAGCGCTTGCGGAAGCTGCGGGGCTCCAGCGCGCCCGGCACGGACCACAAGCCCTTGCGCTCCTGGCGCGCCAGGCGCTCGAGCCGCGCATGCGGCCCGGCCTTGCCCTGGAAGCTGGACGACCATGCGTGGCCATTGCGCACCATCCAGGCACCGATGTCCTGCCGGCGGTGCTGCACCCGGGCCAGCTGGCGGTCGAAGGTGTCGGTCCCCTGCGTCTGCACGCGCACCGGTTCGCGCAGCAGCCGTTCGCGCAGCGCGCGCTTCGCTTCGGCGCCGTGCGGCTGGCAGCCCTCGGGGGCGTCGATGTCCACCAGCCGGAGCTCCACCGGCGCGCCGCCGCCGTTCGGTCGGACCCAGATGGTGTCGCCATCGGTGACGTGCGTCACCAGGCCGTGGAAGGTGGCCGCCTGCAGCGCCGGCGCCGCCACGATGCAGGCCGCGAGGATCCAGCCCCTCATGGGCCGCCGAAGTGGTCGAAGCCGGCGGGATCCACCGGTCGCGCGACGCCTTGCGCGTCCACCACGACGAGGCCGGGTTCCGCCCGGACCCGGCCGATGCGGGTGACGGGCGCGCCTGCGCGCATGGCGGCCGCTTCCACGCCAGCGCGCCGGCCGGCCGGCGCGGTGAAGGCGAGTTCGTAGTCGTCGCCGCCGGCGAACACCAGGTCCTGGACCTGTGCCTCGGGCAGCCGGAACCCGCCGCGTCCGGCCGCGAACAAGCCCGCGGCGGCGGTGCCCTCGATGGCCGCCCCGACGCGCGACGCGCGCAGGACGTGGCCGAGGTCGCCCGCGAGCCCGTCGCTCAGGTCGATCGCGGCGGTCGCCAGGCCCCGCAGCGCGAGCCCCAGCGCCACGCGGGGCTGGGGCTGTTCCAGGCGCCGGCGGGCCGCTTCGAAAACGTCCTGCGGCAGCGACACCGTGCCGCGGAACGCCTCGAGCGCCAGCCGTGCGTCGCCCAGCGTCCCGCTCACCCAGAGATCGTCGCCGGCGCGCGCTCCGGAGCGCAACAGCGCCTGTCCGGCCGGCACTTCGCCAAACACCGTGATGTTGATGCACAGCGGGCCGCGCGTCGTGTCGCCGCCGACCAGCTCGCAGGCATGCGTGTCGGCCAGCGCGAACAGGCCTCGGGCGAATCCCGCCAGCCAGCGCTCGTCGACCTGCGGCAACGAGAGCGACAGCGTGAACGCGAGCGGTTGCGCGCCGCAGGCGGCCAGGTCGCTCAGGTTCACCGCCAGCGCCTTGTGGCCCAGGCGCTCCGGGTCCACGGTGGACAGGAAGTGCCGGCCCTCGACCAGCAGGTCGGTGGACACGGCCAGCTGCATGCCGGGCGCGGGCTGCAGCAGCGCGCAGTCGTCGCCGACGCCCAGCGGGTTGCGGCGCACCGGCCGCGTGAAGTAGCGCGCGATGAGGTCGAATTCGCCCATGCGCGGCAGCTCACGCGCGGGCGGGCCGCCCGCGGAAACGCTCGGCGGCCTGCCGCACCATCTCGGCCAGCAGCCGTTCGTGCGCATGCGTCTCGCGCAGCCAGCGGGCGTCGTTCGACCCGTGGTCGGCGCACTGCCGCAGCATGTCGATGGCCGCCGCGGCACCGAGCCGCCGCGCGTGCGGTTCGATCTGGTTGCAGGTGCGCACGATGTGTTCGCGCAGCGGCAGGTGTTCGCCGGTCGCCGGCTCCACGTACACCGCCTCCAGCCCGAAGCGGCAGGCCTGGAAGCGGTTGTAGGTGTAGACCATGTAGTCGTCCTCCTGGGGCACGAAAGGCTGTTCCTCGAGGAACCAGGCGCCCAGGGACTGCACGAAGCCGGCGAGGGCGGCGGCGCGCTCGATGGTGAGCGGCGTGTCGAAGACGCGGATCTCGATGGTGCCGAACTCCGGCTTGGGCCGGATGTCCCAGTAGAAGTCCTTCATGCTCTTGACCACGCCGGTGCGCGTGGTCTTGGCGAAGAACTCGCCGAACTTGTCCCAGCTGAGGGTGAACGGCGCCCGGCCCGACATGGGGAAGGCGAACACCGAGTTCAGGCGGGCGGAATCGAACTGCGTGTCATGCCCCTGCACGTACGGCGAACTCGCCGACAGCGCGATGAAGTGCGGGATGTAGCGCGACATCCGGTGCAGCATCAGCAGCGCGTCGTCGGGCGAAGGGCAGCCGATGTGCACGTGCTGTCCGAAGATGGTGAACTGCTTGGACAGGTAGCCGTACAGCTCGGACAGCTGGCGAAAGCGCGGCTTGTCGTAGATGCGCTGGTCGTGCCACATCTGGAACGGGTGCGTGCCGCCGCCCACGCAGGCGATGTTCAGCTTGTCGGCGCAGCGCACCAGCGCGTCGCGGATCTGCGAGAGCTGGCCCAGCACCTCGGCGCTGGAATGGCAGATGCCGGTGGAGATCTCGATCATGCTCGAGGTCATCTCGGGCACCACCGAACCCGGCAGCGGGATCTTCGACATGAGCCGCAGCATCTCGTCCGAGTACGGCGCCAGGTCGTAGTCGTGCGTGTTCACCAGCTGCAGCTCGAGTTCGACGCCGAGCGACAGCGCCTTGGACTGCTGGAAGGGCTCGAGCGCCGGCGGCGCTGCGTCGGCCGGCGGAACCGAGATCACGGGATCGAGCCTATCCACGGGCTTCTCCCGCCGGCAGCCCGGTGACCTGCGGCTGCCAGGGCTTGAGGCTTTCGCCGGCGCGGTAGATGGCGAAAGTGGCGATGATCGCGCCGACGATCTCCATCAGGAGGATCGCCGGCAGGGCGATGCTGGCGATGCGCGGGCCCAGGGTCAGCGACGAGGCGACGAACTGCGACACGAGCAGCAGTGCGATGGACGACATCGGCGTCATGGCGCAGCCGGTCCAGAAAGCCTGCTTCCAGCTGGTGCCGCTGCCCCAGTTGGCCGCCGAGACGCCGAGCACCTTGGCGAGGAAGCGCGCGGCGACCACGGCCAGCACCATCCCGACGACGGCGGGGTTCCAGTCCGCCTTGGCCGCCACCACCGACACGAGCACGAACATCAGCATCGTCAGCAGCGATGCCGCGGTGCCGAGCTGCTTGGTCCAGGCCCAGGGCCGCGGGTGCAGCTGCTTGAGCATCAGCCCGCCGATCAGCGCCGCGAGCGGGGCGGAGCCGCCGAAGTGCGCGGCCAGCGCGGTGCCGGCGGCGATCAGCGCGATCAGCAGGATGGAGGTGTTTTCCGAAGTGGGGCTCATCACCCGCAGCGCGGAACGCAGTGCCAGGGCGACCAGCGCGCCGACCACGAACGACACGCCCAGGATGACGGCCACCGGATAGAGCGCGGCGTAGAGCCCGGTCTCCTCGCGGTGCAGAGTGCCGGCCCGCGCGCTCACCAGCGTCAGCGCATAGAAGGTGCTGAGGGTCGAAAGGACCATGGCGCGTTCGGTGACGGGCCCGGCGGCGCGCGTGTCCATGATGACGCGGCTGAGCACTGCCGGCGAGGCCGCCATCGCGATCAGCGCCACGCCCTCCGCCACGCTCGCGCGCACGTCCATGAAGCGCAGCACGTAATAGACCGCCACCGCCGTCAGCACCGACTCGAGCAGGCTTTGCAGCAGCACCATGGGGTTGTGGCGGAACCAGCGCAGCGCGATGCGGCCGCCGGACTCGAACAGGACGACGGCGACGCCGAGTTCCAGCAGGAACAGCGCGACCCCCTGCAGCGGCCAGGCCGCGCCGGAGAAGCCGAGCAGGCCCGCGATGGTGCCGACCAGCGAGTAGCCCACGACCTTGGGCAGGCCGGTGTGCCGTTGCAGCAGGTGGCCGGCCGCCGCCGCGAGCGCGAGCAGCAGCGACCATTGCACGGTGGGAAGGCCGGCGGAGGGCTTGACCCATTCCGCCCAGACGGCCATCACTTCATCCATGCGCGCGGCCCTTCAATGCAGCACGCGGCGGCTGCCGTCATCGAGGGTGAACGCGGGGATCTCCACGTCGAAGCGCTCGCCGTCCTCGGCCACGCAGAAGTAGCTGCCCTGCATGCTGCCGCTGGCGGTGCGCAGCCGGCAGCCGCTGGTGTACTCGAAGGACTCGCCCGGCTTCAGCAGCGGTTGCTGGCCGACGACGCCGAGGCCTTTCACCTCCTCGGTCTCGCCGAGCTCGTTGGTGATGACCCAGTGGCGGGAAATCAGCTGCGCCGGCACGTCGCCGGCGTTGCGGATGGTGATGGTGTACGCGAAGCTCCACACGCGCTGCTCGGGAGCGGACTGCTCCGGCAGGTAGCGCGGCTGGACTTCGACCTCGAAGGCATAGCGGGGCATGGGGGGCAATGCTAACCCCAGCGGCGCCGGGCCCGTCGGCGACAATACGTGACATGAGTACGCGCACCTTCCGCATCGCCCCGTCGATCCTCTCCGCCGACTTCGCCCGCCTGGGCGAAGAGGTCCGCAACGTCATCGCCGCCGGCGCCGACTGGATCCACTTCGACGTGATGGACAACCACTACGTGCCGAACCTCACCTTCGGCCCGATGATCTGTTCGGCGCTGAAGCCGCACGCGAAGAAGGCCGACGGCAGCGCGGTGCCGATCGACGTGCACCTGATGGTTCAGCCGGTGGATGCGCTCGCCGAGTCGTTCGCGAAGGCGGGGGCCGACTACATCAGCTTCCATCCCGATGCATCGACGCATGTGCACCGCAGCGTGCAGGCGATCAAGGCGGCGGGCTGCAAGGCGGGCCTCACCTTCAATCCGGCGGCGTCGCTGGACGTGCTGGACTGGGTGATCGACGACATCGACCTCGTGCTGATCATGAGCGTGAACCCGGGCTTCGGCGGCCAGGGCTTCATCGATTCGGCGCTGCGCAAGATCGAGCAGGCCCGCAAGCGCATCGACGCGAGCGGCCGCGACATCCGGCTGGAAGTCGACGGCGGCATCAAGACGGACAACATCGCGCGCGTGGCCGCCGCGGGTGCCGACACGTTCGTGGCCGGCAGCGCGATCTTCGGCAAGCCGGACTATCGCGGCGTCATCGACGGCATGCGCGCGCAGCTGCGCGGCTGACCCCGGTCAGCGCCCGCGCGGCTTGTCCGCGTCCTCGCGCAGCCGGTGGTAGGTGGCGTCCGTCTCGCGGGCCTTGCTCGTGTCCTGTTCGCCGTCGACGACCGCATCGTGCGCGATCTGTCCCATGCGCCTCGCCGTGGAGTCGTCGGCCGCCTGGCTGTCCGACGATTCGTCGCGCTCGTGCGGCATGCGCGCCTTGGGGGCCTGGTTCTCGCCCTGCGCGGTGACCGTGTTGCCTTCGGAGGGGCGGGCCACCTCCGTGTCGCGTTCTTCCTTGATCCGGCTCATGGTGTTCTCCTGGTGCCCCATGCTGCGGCAGGGCGGGCGGCCCGGCGGTAGGACGGCGTCCCGCCAAGCGCGGACCGCGTTGCGCGGAGGACGGCAAGACACCCGAGGGCGTGTGGGAACGCTCCTACGGGCGGTGACGGCAGCGCCCCACAAATTGGCCCGCTGAAGGGCTACGGTCCCTCCGGCTGAGGCTTGGTGCAATGCGGGACCGCGAAAGATGCGGAAGGGAGAAGCGGATGGGAATCGAACCTGTGGTGCCCGCGTGGCTGACCTGGATCGCCGCCGGCGGCGTGGGCATGGGGGCGGTGACCGCCCTCGCGCGCATGCTCGAGGCCGTGCTCGACCTCGATCCGAGCTGATCCTTCGCCTTCCCCTTGCGGCGCCCGCGGCGCCGCTGCCCGTTTGCTGTCCGGCCACCCAGGAGTGAAATACATGGCCTCTTCCCGTACGGAGGGCTCGCGCAAGTCGAAAGCGGCCGATGCGGTCGCCAACCGCCAGAAACAGCTCGAAGCCTTCACGCAGGGGCCGGAGAACCTGCTCACCACCAACCAGGGGGTGGTGCTGCCCGACAACCACAACTCGCTGAAGGCGGGACTGCGCGGGCCAAGCCTGCTGCAGGACTTCATCCT
Organism: Ramlibacter pallidus; assembly: GCF_015070875.1. Lineage (GTDB taxonomy): Bacteria > Pseudomonadota > Gammaproteobacteria > Burkholderiales > Burkholderiaceae_C > Ramlibacter > Ramlibacter pallidus. The sequence continues at coordinate 863,569 of NZ_JADDIV010000001.1, read as the reverse complement.
GCGCGAGAAGCTCACGCACTTCGATCGCGAGCGCATCCCCGAACGCGTGGTCTACGCGCGCGGTGCCGCCGCACACGGCTATTTCGAGGTGACGCGGCCGCTGGTGGAGTACACCAAGGCCGATTTCCTGCAGGAGGTCGGCAGCCGCACCCCGGTGTTCGTGCGCTTCTCCAACCTGCTCGGCGCCCGCGGCTCGGCCGACACCGTGCGCGACGTGCGCGGCTTCGCCGTCAAGTTCTACACGCGGGAAGGCAACTACGACCTGGTCGGCAACAGCATGCCGGTGGCCTTCGTGCAGGACGCGATGAAGTTCCCCGACCTCGTCCACGCGATGAAGCCGGAGCCGCACCACGAGATGCCGCAGGCCTCCAGCGCGCACGACACCTTCTGGGACTTCATGTCCCTGATGCCGGAAAGCTCGCATGCGCTGATGTGGCTGATGTCGGACCGCGGGCTGCCGCGCAGCTACCGCATGATGGAAGGCTTCGGCGTCCACACGTTCCGCTTCATCAACACCCGCGGCGGCTCCTGCTTCGTCAAGTTCCACTGGCGGCCCAAGCTCGGGAAACATGCGCTCGCGTGGGACGAGGCGCAGCGGATCGCCGGCAAGGACCCCGACTTCCTGCGGCGCGACCTCTGGGACGCGATCGAGCGCGGCGACTGCCCCGAGTGGGAGCTCGGCCTGCAGATCGTCGACGAGGACCGCGCCGGGAAACTCGGGCTGGACCTGCTGGACGCGACCAAGCTGCTGCCCGAGGAACTCGTGCCGATCCTCTGGGCGGGGCGGCTGGTGCTGAACCGCAACCCGGACAACTACTTCTCCGAGACGGAGCAGGTGGCCTTCCATCCGGGCCACGTGGTGCCCGGCATCGATTTCACCAACGATCCCCTGCTGCAGGGACGCCTGTTCTCGTACACCGACGCGCAGCTCGCGCGGCTGGGCGGTCCGAACCACCACGAACTGCCGATCAACCGGGGCGTGTGCCCCATGCACAACTTCCAGCGGGGCGGCGCGCACCGGATCGGCATCCCGAAAGGCCGCGTCTCGTACGAGCCGAACACGCTGGCGAGCGGCTCCGAGTTCCGCGTCGACGGCGGCGAGCAGGGATTCCAGAGCCACCCGGACGACGTCGAGTCGCCGAAGCTGCGGCGTCGCAGCCCGAGCTTCGACGACCACTTCAGCCAGGCCACGCTGTTCTGGAACAGCCAGAGCGCGGCGGAGAGGGAACACATCATCGCCGCCTTCCAGTACGAACTCTCGCGGGTGGAGACGCCGGCCGTGCGGCAGCGCATGGTGGACAACCTCGCGCACGTCGATGCGAAGCTGGCCCGCAAGATCGCCGAGCCCCTGGGCATCGGCCCGCCGGATGCGCGGGCGGCCGCCGGGCAGGCCGGCTTCCGCGAACCGCGCGGCAGGCCGGCGCTGGAATCCGCGCCTTCGCTGAGCATGGAAGCCAACGGGTCCGGCATCCAGACACGGCGGGTGGCGGTGGTGATGGTGCCCGGCGCCGAACTGGGCGCGTTCAAGGTGATCCAGCAGGCGCTGCTGGATGCCGGCGCGACGACGAAGGTGGTGGCCGCGCACCTGGGGACGGTGGCTTCCTCCTCCGGCCAGCAGGTGCCGGTGGACCACACCTTCCTGGCCATGCCCTCAGTGATGTTCGATGCCGTGCTGGTGCCCGGCGGCGCGGCCGCCGCGCAGGCCCTGCTCAAGGACGGTGCCGCGGTCCACTTCATCCTGGAGGCGTACAAGCACTGCAAGCCGCTGTGCCTGATCGGCGAGTCGGTGGAGGTGCTGCGGCTGGTCGGATTGGCGCAAGCGGACGCGCCGCCGGCCGCGGGCGTGATCGTCGGCACCAACGAACCGACGACCCGGCTGCAGATGGCGCAGGACTTCATCGCGGCGATCGGCAGGCACCGGCACTGGTCGCGCGGGCAGATCGAGCAGGTTCCAGCCTGAGCGGATCGCCCGGGCGGCCGTGGGATTTGTCCTACGGCGCGATGTCAGGTGGTCCGACGGCGCGGCAGCTGCCCGCGCGGCCCAATGCATCGAACGGCCGACGTCCGGCCATGCCATGCCCCAGGAGTTCCACGATGGCTTTCAGCGACCAGACCTTCCGCACGCGCACCGGCAGCACGGGACGCGGCTTCGCGTCCATGGACCCGGAACGGCAGCGGGAGATCGTCACCGAGAGCTTCCGTGGCAGCGCGCTGCGCGCACCGGCGCGGCCCACGCGTCCTTTCCAGACGGACTGGATGCGGGCGCAGCCGGAACGCGACACGGGCAACTACGAAGGCGGCAGCAGCCGGCGCGGCTAGGACGGCCGCTCTCCTCCCGCAAGCCAGGGCCGCGGCCCTGGCTTTTTCTTTGGGCGCCGCGGCTATGCTCGCCCCATGCTCCCGCCTGCCACGATGCCCTTGCGCGCCGCGATCGTCGACCTCGACGGCACCCTCGTGGACACGCTCGGCGACTTCCATGCGGCGCTCAACGAAATGCTTGGGGCGTTGCGCTTGCCGGCCATCGAGAGGGCCGTCGTGGCCCGCTTCATCGGCAAGGGCTCGGAGCACCTGATCCGGGCGACGCTCGGACACCTGGGCGCACCGGCCTCCCTCTACGCGCAGGCCTGGGAGCACTACCAGGCGGCCTACCGCAGGCTCAACGGCCGCTGGTCCATGGTGTATCCGGGGGTCAGCGAGGGCCTGGCGCAGCTGCGGCGGGCTGGATTGCAGCTCGCCTGCCTCACGAACAAGCCGGGGGAATTCGCCCGTGAGTTGCTGGCGGCGAAAGGGTTGGCCAGCCAGTTCGAGCTGGTGTTCGGCGGGGACGCCTTCGCCCGCAAGAAGCCCGATCCGCTGCCGCTGCTGAAGACCTGCGAGGCGCTCGGCCTGGCGCCGGCCCAGGTGCTGATGGTGGGCGACTCACGCAACGATGCCGCCGCGGCGCGCGCCGCCGGCTGCCCCGTGGTGCTGGTCACCTACGGCTACAACCACGGCGAGCCGGTGCACTCCGTGGATGCCGATGCCTATGTCGGGTCGCTGGCGGAGATCGGCCGCGTGCTCGCCGCCTGAATCACGCGGCCTTGCCGAGGAGGCTGTCCTTGAGCCGCCAGTCCGCGGGGTTGGGGCCCAGCCAGATGCGCATGAGCGCATTGAAGAATTCCGGCTCCTTGAAGGGCTCTCCCTGGGCGAGGCCGCGCACGTAGACGATGGTGCCCACGCCGGGCACCCACTCGAGCACGAAGTTGTCGCCGGTCTTGAGCTGCTTGTGGTCGCTGAAGATCTGGCTCATGCGCATCAGCCCCGGAATCAGCTTCACCATGGACGCCCGGTCCATGTTGTCCTCCACGCCGCGCGTGAACAGCCTGCCCAGTTCCGAGGCATCGATGTCGCGCAGCATCGTGACCGACATGCGCTTGGGGCCCGCGGTCCCGAACACCTCCTCCGGCGAACCCGCCTTGCGGGTCATGTACAGCCCGGCGGCATAGACCTTGAACGGGCCCTTGTAGCGCGTGCCGGCGCCATTGAGCACCAGCTTCGTGCCACGCACTTCCGCCGCCTCCTCGTACTTCACGCCGTGGACGGTGAGCTGCGCATGCGATGCCAGCGGGAGCAGGACGGCTGCGACCAGGGTGGCCAGGGCGTGTTTCATCGGGAGTCTCCTCGTCGGAAGCATAAACCGAACGTTCGTGCTAATTTACAAATTGTCGCAAACGGCGGGCGGCTGTGCAACAGGGTTCTTCCCGGCGGCGCCCGGTCGCACTGCCGTTGACAGCGTGCGGCGAAGCCTTTGCTACACTGGCCCGCATGTTCATCCACCGCACGACGATCACAGGTTGCAGCGACCGGGGAGCCTGGCCCTGGCGCAAGCCTGATCCAGTGCGCACCTGATCGCACGGGGCAGCCCGTGCCCCCGCGCCTCACCCGAGGCACACCGATCCCCCTGGCCGCGCGGCGGCCACCGAGCTTGTGGAGGCTCACCCTTGATCACCGAACTGGAATTCAAGAGCCTTGCTTTGCAGGGCTACAACCGCATTCCGCTCATCGCGGAAGCCTTCGCGGACCTCGAAACCCCCCTGTCGCTCTACCTGAAGCTGGCCCACGCCCGGGGCGGCGGCCGGCTGAGCTTCCTGCTCGAGTCCGTCGTCGGCGGCGAGCGCTTCGGCCGCTACAGCTTCATCGGCCTGCCGGCGCGGACCCTGTTGCGCGCGAGCGGCTTCGGCCCGGACGCCCGCACGGAGGTCGTGACCGACGGCGAGGTGGTGGAGACGGCCGGCGGCAACCCGCTGGACTTCATCGAGGGCTACCAGGCGCGCTTCAAGGTGGCGCTGCGGCCCGGCCTGCCGCGTTTCTGCGGCGGGCTCGCGGGGTACTTCGGCTACGACACCGTGCGGCACATCGAGAAGAAGCTGGAAAAGAGCTGCCCCACCGACACGCTGCACTGCCCGGACATCCTGCTGCTGCAATGCGAGGAGCTGGCCGTCATCGACAACCTGTCCGGCAAGCTCTACCTGATCGTGTACGTCGATCCGTCGAAGCCGGAGGCCTACGGCGGCGGCAAGCGGCGGCTGCGCGAGCTGAAGGACCAGCTGAAGTACTCGGTGAGCGCGCCCACGGTGCGGCAGACCGAGACCTTCCCGGCCGAGCGTGAGTTCGCCAAGGCCGACTACCTCAAGGCGGTCGACCGTGCGAAGGAGCTGATCGCCGCCGGCGACTTCATGCAGGTGCAGGTGGGGCAGCGCATCAAGAAGCGCTACACCGAGTCGCCGCTGTCGCTGTACCGCGCGCTGCGTTCGCTGAACCCGAGCCCCTACATGTATTTCTACAACTTCAGCGGGGCGGACGCGGAGGGCAGCGACTTCCACGTGGTCGGCGCCTCGCCGGAAATCCTGGTCCGGCAGGAGAACACCGATGCCGGCCAGAAGATCACGATCCGCCCCCTGGCCGGCACGCGTCCGCGCGGTGCCACGCCCGAAGTCGACAAGGCCGTGGAGCAGGAGCTGCTGAACGACGAGAAGGAACGCGCCGAGCACGTGATGCTGATCGACCTGGCCCGCAACGACATCGGCCGCATCGCGAAGACCGGCAGCGTGAAGGTCACAGAAGCCTTCGCCGTGGAACGCTACAGCCACGTGATGCACATCGTGAGCAATGTGGAAGGCATCCTGAACGAAGGGATGACGAACATGGACGTGCTGCGCGCGACCTTCCCCGCCGGCACGCTGACCGGCGCGCCCAAGGTGCATGCGATGGAGCTGATCGACCAGCTCGAGCCGAACAAGCGCGGCCTGTACGGCGGCGCCTGCGGCTACCTGAGCTACGCGGGCGACATGGACGTCGCCATCGCGATCCGCACGGGCATCGTCAAGAACCAGACCTTGTACGTGCAGGCCGCGGCCGGCGTCGTGGCGGACTCGGTGCCGGAGCTGGAATGGAAGGAAACCGAGGCGAAGGCGCGTGCGATCCTGCGGGCGTCCGAGCTCGTCGAGGAGGGCCTGGAATGAAGCTCCTCATGGTCGACAACTACGACAGCTTCACCTTCAACCTGGTGCAGTATTTCGGCGAGCTCGGGGCCGAAGTCGAGGTGTTCCGCAACGACGAGATCACGGTGGAAGAGATCGCGCAGCGCCGGCCCGACCGCCTGGTGATCTCGCCCGGCCCCTGCTCGCCCGCCGAGGCCGGGATCTCGGTCGAGGCGATCCGCCATTTCGCCGGCAGGCTGCCAATCCTCGGCGTGTGCCTGGGCCACCAGGCGATCGGCGCGGCGCTGGGCGGCAAGATCGTGCGGGCGCAGCAGCTGATGCACGGAAAGACGAGCGAGATCACGACGACACAGGAGGGCGTGTTCGCCGGCCTGCCGCAGAAGTTCACGGTCAACCGCTACCACTCGCTGTCCATCGAACGGGCCAGCTGCCCTGCCGAACTGAAGGTGACCGCCTGGACGGCCGACGGCGAGATCATGGGCGTGCGCCACCAGGCGCTGCCGCTCGAGGGCGTCCAGTTCCACCCCGAATCCATCCTCACGGAGCACGGCCACGCCATGCTGAAGAACTTCCTGGAGCAAGCCAGGTGAAGCCCGTCGACCTGCGCAGCGACACCGTCACGCAACCGACGCCCGGCATGCGGGCCGCCATGGCCGCGGCGCCGCTGGGCGACGACGTGTTCGGCGACGACCCCAGCGTCAACGCCCTGCAGGAGCAGGTGGCCGGCCTGCTGGGCTTCGAGGCGGCGCTGTTCGTGCCGACCGGCACCCAGGGCAACCTGTGCGGCATCCTGTCGCATTGCCAGCGAGGCGACGAATACATCGTCGGGCAGATGCAGCACGCCTACCGCTGGGAGGGCGGCGGCGCGGCGGTGTTCGGCAGCGTGCAGCCGCAGCCACTCGAACACGAGCCGGACGGCAGCCTTGCGCTCGCCGCGATCGAGGCGGCCATCAAGCCGGACGATCCGCATTTCGCGCGCACGCGCCTGCTGGCGCTGGAGAACACGCTGGGCGGCAAGCTGCTGCCCTTCGACTACCTGCAACGCGCGACCGCCCTCGCGCGCAGCAAGGGCCTGGCCACGCACCTGGACGGCGCGCGGCTGTTCAATGCCTCCGTGGCGCAAGCGGCCCACGTGGGCAGCGATCCCCGCACCGAGGCGCGGCGCATCGCCGGCCTGTTCGACAGCGTGTCGGTGTGTTTCAGCAAGGGGCTTGGCGCGCCGGTCGGGTCCGCCCTGTGCGGCAGCAAGGACCTGGTCGCGCGCGCCCGCCGCATCCGCAAGATGGCGGGCGGCGCCATGCGGCAGTCGGGCGTGCTGGCCGCGGCGGCCGCGTACGCGCTCGAGCAGCAGGTGGACCGGCTCGCGGACGATCACGCGCTGGCCCGGCGCCTGGCCGATGGCCTGCAAGGCATCGAAGGCTTGCAGGTCGAGCCGCCGCAAACCAACATCCTCTTCGTCGACCTGGTGGGTCCCGCACGCGAGCGCTCGGCCGAACTGCTGCCGTACCTGCAGCGGCAAGGCGTGCTGGCGACCGGCCTCTACCGCCTGCGCTTCGTCACTCACCTCGACGTCGACGCCGCGGGCGTGGACCGCGCGATCGCGGCGATCCGTTCCTTCTTCCACGCCTGAGGCCGCCATGCCCGACGCCCAGCACCTCGTCCTGTTCATCGCCGCCGGCCTCCTGCTGAACCTCACGCCGGGGCCGGACGTCCTCTACATCGTCAGCCATGCGCTGCGGGCCGGCGTCCGTGCCGGCGTGGTCGCCGGCCTGGGGATCACCGCCGGCTGCTTCGTCCACATCTTCGCCGCCGCCGCCGGCGTCAGTGCGCTGCTGGCAGCGTCGGCCACGGCCTTCACCGTGCTGAAATGGATCGGCGCGGCGTACCTCGTGTGGGTCGGGCTGAAGCTGCTGTTCGCCCGGACCCCCCAGGCGCAGCCGGACCTGGAGGCGCTCGCGCGTTCGCAGGCGCCTGCCGACCTCTGGACGGTGTTCCGCGGGGGCTTCCTGACCAACGTGCTCAACCCCAAGGTGGCGATCTTCTTCCTCGCCTTCGTGCCGCAGTTCATCGCGCCCGGCACCGGCCACGAGGCGCTGGCCTTCCTCGCGCTGGGCACCCTGTTCAACGTCAACGCCATCGCGGTGAATGCGGGCTGGGCCGTCGCCGCGGCGTGGATGGCCCGGCGGGCGGCGGTGCAACGCGCGATGCACTGGCTCGACCGCGCCGCCGGCCTCCTGTTCGTGGGCTTCGGCCTGCGGCTGGCCATGGCCGAGAATCCCACCCGATAACCGCATCCCGAGGAGCAACGCCATGCCCATCACCCCGCAGGAAGCGCTGCAGCGCACGATCGAACACCGCGAGATCTTCCACGACGAGATGCTGCACGTGATGCGGCTGATCATGAGCGGCGAGCTGTCGCCGGTGATGACGGCGGCCATCGTGACGGGCCTGCGCGTGAAGAAGGAAACGATCGGCGAGATCACCGCCGCCGCGCAGGTGATGCGCGAGTTCTCCACCAAGGTGCACGTGGCGGACAAGACCCACCTGGTCGACATCGTCGGGACCGGCGGCGACGGCTCCCACACGTTCAACATCTCGACCTGCTCGATGTTCGTCGCGGCGGCGGCCGGGGCGAAGGTGAGCAAGCACGGCGGCCGCAGCGTCTCCAGCAAGAGCGGCAGCGCCGACGTGATGGAGGCGCTGGGCGTCAGCCTCGCGCTGTCGCCCGATGCCATCGCCAGGTGCATCGCCGAGACGGGCATCGGGTTCATGTTCGCCCCCAATCACCACCCGGCGATGAAGAACGTTGCGCCGGTGCGCAAGGAAATGGGCGTCCGCACGATTTTCAACATCCTCGGGCCGCTGACCAACCCGGCGAGCGCGCCCAACATCCTGATGGGCGTGTTCCACCCGGACCTGGTCGGCATCCAGGTGCGCGCGCTGCAACGCCTGGGCGCCGAGCACGCACTGGTGGTGTACGGGCGCGACGGCATGGACGAAGTGAGCCTGGGGGCCGCCACCCTGGTGGGCGAGCTGAAGGACGGCGAGATCCGGGAGTACGAGGTGCACCCCGAGGATTTCGGCATGACCATGGCGAGCAACCGCGCCTTCAAGGTCGGCACGCCGCAGGAGTCCCTCGCCGTGATGCGCCAGGTGCTGGACAACCAGCCCGGCGCGGCGCGCGACATCGTGGTGCTCAACGCCGGCGCGGCGCTGTATGCGGCCAACGTCGTCGCCGACATCCGCGAGGGCATCGCCCGGGCGCGCGCTGTGCTCGAGTCGGGCGCTGCACGCGACAAGCTGGAGCAGCTGGTGCGCGTCTCCAAGTCGCTGGCGGGTTGAGATGAGCGACATCCTGGACCAGATCAATGCGGTCAAGCGCGAGGAAGTCGCCGCCGCGAAGAAGAAGAAATCGCTGGAGGCGGTGCGCGAGGATGCGTTCGGCCGCGTGCTGACCCGCGATTTCGAAGGCGCGCTGCGCGCGAAGGTCGCCGCCGGCCGCGCGGCGGTGATCGCCGAAGTGAAGAAGGCCAGTCCCAGCAAGGGCGTGCTGCGCGAGGATTTCATCCCCGCCGACATCGCCCAGAGCTATGCGGAGAACGGCGCCGCGTGCCTGTCGGTCCTGACCGACCGCCAGTTCTTCCAGGGCAGCGCCGACTTCCTGAAGCAGGCGCGCGCCTCGTGCGACCTGCCGGTGCTGCGCAAGGACTTCATCATCGACCCGTACCAGGTGTACGAGTCGCGCGTGATGGGGGCGGACTGCATCCTGCTGATCGCAGCCTCGCTGTCCGATGCCCAGATGGCGGAGCTGGAAGCGGTGGCGCGCAGCCTCGACATGGCGGTGCTGGTGGAGGTGCACGACGGGCCGGAACTGCAGCGCGCGCTGAAGCTGCGCACGCGCCTGGTCGGCATCAACAACCGCAACCTGCGCACCTTCGAGGTCAGCCTCGACACCACGCTCGGCCTGCTGGGCGACGTGCCGGCGGACCGCCTGCTGGTGACCGAATCCGGCATCCTGCAGCGCGCCGACGTGCAGCGGATGCGTGCCGCCGGCGTGCACGCTTTCCTGGTGGGCGAGGCGTTCATGCGCGCCGCCGACCCGGGCGCCGCCTTGGCGGAGCTGTTCGGCGACTGACGGAGCCGTGGCCAAGCCGCAAGCCGACCTGCCCTGGGCGGAGCCGGAGCCCGGCGCGGCGCCGCGCCGCCTGCAGGCATGGGCCCCCGAAGACTGGCCGGTGGCTGCCGGTTGGGAGGACGTGGTCCAGGACTTCCTGGCCAGCGAAGAGGGCCTGCGCCTCGCGGACTTCATGCGCTCGCGCATCGCGCAGGGCGCCGTGATCTATCCGCCGCATCCGCTGCGGGCACTGGAGCTGACGCCGCTGGCCGGCGTGCACGCGGTGGTGCTGGGCCAGGACCCGTACCACGGGCCGGGCCAGGCGCACGGCCTCGCCTTCTCGGTCGCGGAGGGCGTCAAGCTTCCGCCCTCGCTGCGGAACATCTTCAAGGAGCTCGGCACGTCGCCCGCCTCGGGGTCGCTGGTCGAATGGGCACGCTCCGGCGTGCTGCTGCTCAATGCCAGCCTGACGGTGGAAGACGGGCAGTCCGCCAGCCACGCGAAGAAGGGCTGGGAGGCACTGACCGACCGGCTGCTGGCCCGTGTCGCTGCGACCGCGTCGCCCTGCGTCTACCTGCTCTGGGGCGCCCACGCGCAGGCCAAGTCCGCCTTGATCGAGCAGGCGGCCGCACGCCACGGCCGCGACATCCTGGTGCTGCAGACGAACCATCCCTCGCCGCTGTCGGCGGCGCGGCCGCCGGTGCCCTTCCTCGGTTCCGGGTGCTTCCGCCAGGCGCGCGAGTGGCTCGCCGAGCGCGGTGTCACGGGCGTGTTCTAGGGCTTGCGCCAAAGCCGGCCGAGCCAGCTGCGGAAGCCGCCGCCCACCGAACGCATGCGCAATGGCGGCGCCGACTGCAGGTGCAACCGGCTGTCGTCGAGGTAGTCCCGCCCGATGTCGACCGTGCCGCGCTGCCCGATCGCGTCGTGGTGCGCCGCCAGCCACGACCGCCCCGCCGCGCGCCCTGCTTCGAAGAGCTGCGTGATCATGGCGGGATCCGCCGACACCCGGCTGGACGCCGGCAGCTCGCCGAGCACGCCCTCGCCGTCGATGCGGTGCACCCGGATGCTCTTGGCGTGCTCCGGTGGCACGACGCCCTCGGACACCAGCCGGTTGATGAAGTCGACCGCGCGCATCTGGGTGAGCAGGCTGGCGTTGAAGGTGATCTCGCCCACCCGGTCCTGGATCTCTTCGGCCGTGCGCGGCACGCCCGGACGCCGCAGCGGATTCAGCTGGACGACCGCAAGGTCGGCGCTGCTGCATTCCTGGATGAGGGGCGAGAGCGGCGGGTTCACCGAGTAGCCGCCATCCCAGTAGGGTTCGCCGTCGATCTCGACGGCCTGGAACAGCATCGGCAGGCAGGTCGATGCGAGCACGGCGTCGAGCCGGAGTTTCGCGCCGCCGAACACCACGGCCTTTCCGGTGGGCACGTGCGTGGCGGACACGAAGACCTTCAGCTCGCGTTGCGCCTGCAGCAGGCCGAAGTCGATCTGCCGCTCCAGCAGGTCGCGCAGTGGGTTCAGCCCGAGCGGATTGGATTGGTACGGCGAGACGAGGCCGCGCCAGCCCGCGCCTGTCCAGGCCTGCCGCACTTCCGGCGCCCAGCCACTCCAGAGCAGCCGGATGAACTGCTGCTGCAGGCTGCCCAGGCTGCCGAGCGCACCGACCGCGTTCCACACGGCGGCCAGCTGCGTCCGGGCGCCTTCGCGCGGGTCGCGCCGGGCCGCGCGGGCCGCGGCCCAGCCGCTGGCCAGCGCGACGGCGTTCACCGCACCGGCACTGGTGCCGCTGAGTCCTTCTAGGCCGACACGGCCGTCTTCCAGGAGCGCATCGAGCACGCCCCAGGTGAAGGCGCCGTGGGAGCCGCCGCCCTGCAGGGCCAGGTTGAGCATGCGCATGCCCGCACGGTAGCAAGTTCCATCCCGCGGGCGTGTGACACGGCAGCGGCGGCGGGACCGTTTCCCCAATGGGGAGCGTGGGAGAACCGGCCGATCGTGCGCAGGAATCGTGCTATAGTCTGCGGTTCGCCGGAGGGGTGGCCGAGTGGTTAAAGGCAGCAGACTGTAAATCTGCCCGCTTACGCGTACGCTGGTTCGAATCCAGCCTCCTCCACCAGGTTTTCTTTTGAAGGAACCCGGCGAATGCGAAACGGTTGAGTGGTAGCGGCCAGGAAGTCCGCCGGGGTCCCGAAGTGCGCCCGCCGCGGGTGTAGTTCAATGGTAGAACCTTAGCCTTCCAAGCTAATGACGCGGGTTCGATTCCCGCCACCCGCTCCAGTCATCCGTCTTGCGCAGGCGAGCGAATTTCGCCCTTGTGGCTCAGTGGTAGAGCACTCCCTTGGTAAGGGAGAGGTCGCGGGTCCGATTCCCGCCAAGGGCACCAAAGATCTGGTTGTGATCGTTACTTTTTTCGGAGTCGAAAAAAATGGCAAAAGGCAAGTTTGAGCGGACCAAGCCTCACGTCAACGTGGGCACCATCGGCCACGTGGACCATGGCAAGACGACCCTGACGGCGGCCATCGCCACCGTGCTGGCGTCCAAGTTCGGCGGCGAAGCCAAGGCGTACGACCAGATCGACGCGGCTCCCGAAGAAAAGGCCCGCGGCATCACGATCAACACCGCCCACGTCGAGTACGAGACGGCCAACCGCCACTACGCGCACGTCGACTGCCCCGGCCACGCCGACTACGTGAAGAACATGATCACCGGCGCCGCCCAGATGGACGGCGCGATCCTGGTGGTGTCCGCGGCCGACGGCCCGATGCCCCAGACGCGCGAGCACATCCTGCTGGCCCGCCAGGTGGGCGTGCCCTACATCATCGTGTTCCTGAACAAGTGCGACATGGTCGATGACGCCGAGCTGCTGGAGCTGGTCGAGATGGAAGTGCGCGAGCTGCTGAGCAAGTACGACTTCCCCGGCGACGACACCCCGATCGTCAAGGGCTCGGCCAAGCTGGCGCTCGAAGGCGACAAGGGCGACCTGGGCGAGCAGGCCATCATGCGCCTGGCCGAGGCGCTGGACAGCTACATCCCCACGCCGCAGCGTGCCGTCGAAGGCGCGTTCCTGATGCCGGTGGAAGACGTGTTCTCCATCTCCGGCCGCGGCACCGTGGTGACCGGCCGCGTCGAGCGTGGTGTGGTCAAGGTCGGCGAGGAAATCGAGATCGTGGGCCTGGCGCCGACGCTCAAGACCACCTGCACCGGCGTGGAAATGTTCCGCAAGCTGCTGGACCAGGGCCAGGCCGGCGACAACGTGGGCATCCTGCTGCGCGGCACCAAGCGCGAGGAAGTCCAGCGCGGCCAGGTGCTGTGCAAGCCCGGTTCGGTCAAGCCGCACACGCACTTCACGGCCGAGATCTACGTGCTGTCCAAGGACGAAGGCGGCCGCCACACGCCGTTCTTCAACAACTACCGCCCGCAGTTCTACTTCCGCACCACGGACGTGACCGGCGCGATCGAGCTGCCCAAGGACAAGGAAATGGTCATGCCCGGCGACAACGTGACGATCACCGTCAAGCTGATCGCCCCGATCGCCATGGAAGAAGGCCTGCGCTTCGCCATCCGCGAAGGCGGCAAGACCGTCGGCGCCGGCGTCGTTGCCAAGATCATGGAGTAACTAGCAGGGTTTTCGGAACCCGGCCATAATGCCGGGTTCCCCGAAACCGACCGGAGGGGTATAGCTCAATTGGCAGAGCGTCGGTCTCCAAAACCGAAGGTTGTAGGTTCGATTCCTACTGCCCCTGCCACCTGAGTGGCACCCGAAAAAAACCCGACCCGCCCCATGGCGGGTTTGGTGTCTTCAAAGACACCCCCATTGAGAGCAGGAATGGCATCGTCCACGCAGCAAGTTGAAACCGTCACCTCCGGGGCCGACAAGGCCAAGGTGGGCGCAGCCATCGCGCTGGTGATCGCTTCCCTGGCCGGTTTCTACCTCCTGGCGCGCCAGGGGCAGATCGCCCAGTGGGGTGCGCTGGTGGTGGGCCTGGCGGCGGCGGTGGCCGTGTTCTTCACCTCGCTGCCCGGCAAGGAATTCGTCGGCTTCGGCCGCGACGCCTGGAAGGAAACGCGCAAGGTCGTGTGGCCGACGCGCAAGGAAGCCATCCAGATGACGCTGTACGTGTTCGGCTTCGTCGTGGTGATGGCCCTGTTCCTGTGGCTGACCGACAAGACCCTCGAGTGGGTGTTCTACGACCTGATCCTGGGATGGAAGCAATGAGCGAGATCGAAAACGCCGCCGCCGACGGCCAGCAGGCGCCCGAAGTCCCGGCCAAGCCGGTCAACCCGGACCTGCGCTGGTACGTGGTGCACGCCTACTCCGGGATGGAGAAGGCGGTCGAGCGCAACATCCGCGAGCGCATCAACCGCGCGGGCATGCAGGACATGTTCGGCGAGATCCTGGTGCCCACCGAGGAAGTCGTCGAGATCAAGAACGGCCAGAAGCGCACTTCCGAGCGCCGCTTCTATCCGGGCTACGTGCTGGTCCAGATGATCATGAACGACGAGACCTGGCACCTGGTGAAGCACACCAACAAGGTCACCGGTTTCGTGGGCGGCGCCAAGAACCGCCCGGCCCCGATCTCCGACGAGGACGTCGCCAAGATCATGGGCCAGATGGAAGAGGGCACCGAGAAGCCGCGCCACAAGGTCGAATTCGTCGTGGGCGAGTACGTGCGCGTCAAGGACGGCCCGTTCACGGACTTCAACGGCACCGTCGAGGAAGTCAACTACGAGAAGAGCAAGGTCCGCGTGTCCGTCACGATCTTCGGTCGTGCGACGCCGGTCGAACTCGAGTTCTCCCAGGTCGAAAAGACCTGAGGCAACGCGTCAAAAGGCTCGACGCGAACCAACGAGCCGCAACCCCGGGGAGCCGCAAGGCGCTAGCACCCGCAAGGAAATCAAATGGCAAAGAAGATTGTCGGCTTCGTGAAGCTGCAAGTGCCGGCCGGAAAGGCGAACCCGTCGCCCCCGATCGGTCCCGCGCTGGGCCAGCGCGGCCTGAACATCATGGAGTTCTGCAAGGCGTTCAACGCCCAGACCCAGGGCGTCGAACCCGGTCTGCCGCTGCCGGTGGTGATCACCGCGTTCGCGGACAAGAGCTTCACCTTCATCATCAAGACGCCGCCCGCGACCGTCCTGATCAAGAAGGCCGTCAAGCTGGACAAGGGCTCCGCCAACCCGCTGAAGGACAAGGTCGGCAAGATCACCCGCGCGCAGCTGGAAGAGATCGCCAAGACCAAGCTCAAGGACATGAACGCCGCCGACATCGACGGCGCGATCAAGACCCTGGCGGGCTCGGCCCGCTCCATGGGCATCACGGTGGAGGGCGTCTAAATGGCCAAGCTCACGAAGAAGCAGAAAGCCCTCGAGGGCAAGGTCGACAGCACCAAGCTGTACCCGCTGGCCGACGCGTTCCGCATCGTCCAGGAAGCCGCCACCGCCAAGTTCGATGAGTCCATCGACGTGGCCGTGCAGCTGGGCATCGACCCGAAGAAGTCCGACCAGGTCGTCCGCGGCGCGGTCGTGATGCCCAACGGCACCGGCAAGACCAAGCGCGTCGCCGTGTTCGCCCAAGGCGCGAAGGCCGAGGAAGCCAAGGCCGCCGGTGCCGACATCGTCGGCATGGACGACCTGGCCGCCAAGGTCAAGGCCGGCGACATGCCCTTCGACGTGGTGATCGCCGCGCCGGACGCCATGCGCGTGGTCGGTACGCTGGGCCAGATCCTCGGCCCGCGCGGCCTGATGCCGAACCCGAAGGTCGGCACCGTCACGCCCGACGTCGCCACCGCGGTGAAGAACGCCAAGGCGGGCCAGGTGCAGTTCCGCGCCGACAAGGCCGGCATCATCCACGCCTCCATCGGCCGCCGTTCGTTCGACGCCGAGAAGCTGCAGGGCAACCTGGTCGCGCTGATCGAGGCGTTGAACAAGGCCAAGCCGGCCAGCAGCAAGGGCGTGTACCTGCGCAAGGTGGCGGTGTCCTCCACGATGGGCCTGGGCGTCCGCGTGGACACGCAGACCGTCAACGCGCAGTCCGGCCAGCAGTAAGGCCGGCAGTGAATGGGCCGGTTGCGCGAGCAGCCGGCCGGTGTGGTGGGCCGCCGGGCCCGCGAAAGCAGATCCGGCGGGCCATCCGAGACCGTTGGCGAACCGCGAGGTTCTTAATCCGCCAGCCAACGCAGATGGCGATCCCGCTGACAGACGAATTCGAGAGATTTCCGAAGACAGTTGGTCGCTTAAACAGGCGCGCGAAGGGCAACCGGAGCGCAATGGAAGGAGTAGACCTTGAGTCTGAATCGCAGTGAGAAGCAAGCGGTCGTCGAAGAAGTGACCGCTCTCGCCGCCAAAGCTCAAACGCTGGTGATGGCGGAATACCGCGGCATCACGGTCGCCGACATGACGAAACTGCGCGTTGCCGCGCGCAGCAACGGTGTGAACCTGAGTGTTCTGAAGAACACCCTGGCCCGCCGTGCTGTGGCAGGCAGCCCGTTCGAAGTGGCGGGTGACCAGATGACCGGTCCGCTGATCTACGGCTTCTCCGTGGACGCTGTGGCCGCCGCCAAGGTGGTGGCCGACTTCGCGAAGACCAACGACAAGCTGGTCATTCGCGGCGGCGCTTTCGCGGGCAAGTCCCTGGACGTCAACGGCGTGAAGCAGCTGGCGAGCATTCCCCCGAAGGAAGTTCTGCTGGCGCAGCTTTGCGGCCTGCTGAAGTCGCCCATTTCCCGCACCGCGGTGGTGCTGGGCGCTCTGGCGAAGAAAAAGGAAGAAGGCGCCGCTGCCGCTGCCTAAGCGAAGCGTCCCTACGGTCCACCAACTTATTCAGGAAAGTTCAAAATGGCATTCAACAAAGACGATTTTCTGACGGCGCTCGACAGCATGTCCGTCATGGAACTCAATGACCTGGTCAAGGCCATTGAAGAGAAGTTCGGCGTGTCCGCCGCCGCGATGGCCGCTCCGGCCGCCGGCGGCGCCGGTGGCGCTGCCGCCCCGGCCGCGGAAGAGAAGACCGAGTTCACGGTGCAGCTGATGGAAGCCGGCGCGCAGAAGGTTTCCGTCATCAAGGCCGTGCGCGAGATCACGGGCCTGGGCCTCAAGGAAGCCAAGGACCTGGTCGACGGCGCTCCGAAGCCCGTCAAGGAAGGCATGAACAAGGCCGACGCCGAAGCCGCGAAGAAGAAGCTGGAAGAAGCCGGCGCCAAGGTCGAACTCAAGTAATTCGATCCCGCGCCGAGGCTGGAGTGTCCGAAAGGGCCTCCAGCCTTTGCCGCTTGTAGAGAGCAGCAAAAAGACACCCGTTGGCGGGAGTTTTTTTAGTGTTCTTTGATCCGACTGCAAAGAACTGCTTGGTTCGGGCGCCGTGCAATGCGGTGCCGTCCGCCAAGGTTGGTAGTGGCCAACCCGCCAAGACTGCCCCCCGCCTGGGGCGCGACAGTTGCGAGACCTGACCCGGAGATCTCATGGCCTATTCCTATACCGAACGCAAGCGCATCCGCAAGAGCTTCGGCAAACGCGACAGCGTGCTCGAAGTCCCGTACCTGCTGCAGATGCAGAAGGATGCGTACACCGCCTTCCTCCAAGCCGACGTGGCGCCGCAGAAGCGGACCATCGAAGGCCTGCAAGCCGCGTTCGACTCCGCCTTCCCGATCGTGTCGCACAACGGGTTCGTGGAGATGAAGTTCATCGAATACAACCTGGCCAAGCCCGCCTTCGACGTGCGCGAGTGCCAGACGCGTGGCCTGACCTACGCCTCGGCCGTGCGCGCCAAGGTGCAGCTGATCATCTATGACCGCGAGTCCTCGACTCCGGGTTCCAAGGTCGTCAAGGAAGTGAAGGAGCAGGAGGTCTACATGGGCGAAGTGCCGCTCATGACCGACAAGGGCTCGTTCATCATCAACGGCACCGAGCGTGTCATCGTGTCCCAGCTGCACCGTTCGCCCGGCGTGTTCTTCGAGCACGACAAGGGCAAGACGCACAGCTCGGGCAAGCTGCTGTTCTCCGCGCGGATCATCCCGTACCGCGGCTCCTGGCTCGACTTCGAGTTCGACCCGAAGGACGTGCTGTACTTCCGCGTCGACCGCCGCCGCAAGATGCCGGTCACGATCCTGCTCAAGGCCATCGGCCTGACGCCGGAAACCATCCTGGCGAACTTCTTCGTCAACGACAACTTCCGCCTGATGGACAGCGGCGCGCAGCTGGAGTTCGTCTCCGAGCGCCTGCGCGGTGAAGTCGCCCGCTTCGACATCACCGACAAGTCGGGAAAGGTCGTGGTGCCGAAGGACAAGCGCGTCACGGCCCGCCACACGCGCGAGCTGGAGCAGTCCGGCACCACGCACATCAGCGTGCCCGAAGACTTCCTGGTCGGCCGCGTGGTCGCCCGCAACATCATCGACCCGGACACGGGCGAGATCATCGCCAAGGCCAACGACGAGCTGACGGAAGCGCTGCTGAAGAAGCTGCGCACGGCCGGCATCCAGGACATCCAGGCGATCTACACGAACGAACTGGACCAGGGTCCGTACATCAGCCAGACCCTGCGCATCGACGAGACCGTCGACGAGTTCGCCGCGCGCGTGGCCATCTACCGCATGATGCGCCCCGGCGAGCCGCCGACCGAGGACGCGGTGCAGGCCCTGTTCCAGCGCCTGTTCTACAACCCGGACACGTACGACCTGTCGCGCGTGGGCCGCATGAAGTTCAACGCCAAGGTCGGCCGCGACGAGAGCACCGGCCCGATGGTCCTGACCAACGACGACATCCTCGCCGTGGTCAAGATCCTGGTGGACCTGCGCAACGGCCGCGGCGAAGTCGACGACATCGACCACCTGGGCAACCGCCGCGTGCGCTGCGTCGGCGAACTGGCCGAGAACCAGTACCGCACCGGCCTGGCCCGCATCGAGAAGGCCGTCAAGGAGCGCCTCGGCCAGGCCGAGCAAGAGCCGCTGATGCCGCACGACCTGATCAACTCCAAGCCGATCTCCGCGGCGCTCAAGGAGTTCTTCGGCGCGTCGCAGCTGTCGCAGTTCATGGACCAGACCAACCCGCTGTCCGAGATCACGCACAAGCGCCGCGTCTCGGCCCTGGGCCCGGGCGGCCTGACGCGCGAGCGCGCCGGCTTCGAAGTGCGCGACGTGCACGTCACGCACTACGGCCGCGTCTGCCCGATCGAGACGCCGGAAGGCCCGAACATCGGCCTGATCAACTCGCTGGCCTTGTACGCCCGCCTGAACGAGTACGGCTTCATCGAGACGCCGTACCGCCGCGTGCGCGACGGCAAGGTCACGATGGACATCGACTACCTGTCCGCCATCGAGGAAGGCAAGTACGTCATCGCCCAGGCGAACGCAATCCTGGACGCCGAAGGCCGCCTGACCGGCGACCTGGTGTCCGCGCGCGAGAAGGGCGAATCGATCCTGGTGTCCGCCGACCGCATCCAGTACATGGACGTGTCGCCGGCGCAGATCGTCTCGGTGGCCGCCTCGCTGGTGCCGTTCCTCGAGCACGACGACGCGAACCGCGCGCTGATGGGCGCCAACATGCAGCGCCAGGCCGTGCCGGTGCTGCGTCCGGAAAAGGCCTTCGTCGGCACCGGCATCGAGCGCGTCTCCGCGGTCGACTCCGGCACCGTCGTCACCGCCAACCGCGGCGGCGTGGTCGACTACGTCGACGCCACCCGCATCGTGGTGCGCGTGAACGACGCGGAAGCCCAGGCCGGTGAAGTCGGCGTGGACATCTACAACCTGATCAAGTACCAGCGTTCCAACCAGAACACGAACATCCACCAGCGTCCGATCGTCCAGCGCGGCGACAAGATCGCCAAGGGCGACGTGATCGCCGACGGCGCGTCGACCGACCTGGGCGAGCTCGCGCTCGGCCAGAACATGCTGGTCGCGTTCATGCCCTGGAACGGCTACAACTTCGAGGACTCGATCCTGATCAGCGAGCGCGTCGTCGCCGACGACCGCTACACCTCGATCCACATCGAGGAACTGGTGGTGATGGCCCGCGACACCAAGCTGGGCCCGGAAGAAATCACCCGCGACATCCCGAACCTGTCCGAGCAGCAGCTGAACCGCCTGGACGAGTCCGGCATCATCTACGTCGGCGCCGAAGTGCAGCCGGGCGACGTGCTGGTGGGCAAGGTCACGCCGAAGGGCGAGACCACGCTGACGCCGGAAGAGAAGCTGCTGCGCGCGATCTTCGGCGAGAAGGCTTCCGACGTGAAGGACACGTCGCTGCGCGTCGACCAGGGCTCGCAGGGCACCGTCATCGACGTGCAGGTCTTCACCCGCGAAGGCATCCAGCGCGACAAGCGCGCCCAGCAGATCATCGACGACGAGCTGAAGCGCTTCCGCCTGGACCTGAACGACCAGCTGCGCATCGTCGAAGCCGACGCCTTCGACCGGATCGAGAAGCTGCTGAACGGCCGCGAGGCCAACGGCGGCCCGCAGAAGCTGGCCAAGGGCACCAAGATCGACAAGGCCTACCTGGCTTCCGTCGAGAAGTACCACTGGTTCGACATCCGCCCGGCCGACGAGGAGATCGCCTCGCAGCTGGAGTCGATCAAGAACTCGCTGGAGCAGACGCGCCACAGCTTCGACCTAGCTTTCGAAGAGAAGCGCAAGAAGCTCACGCAGGGCGACGAGCTGCCGGCGGGCGTGCTGAAGATGGTCAAGGTCTACCTGGCCGTCAAGCGCCGCCTGCAACCCGGCGACAAGATGGCCGGCCGCCACGGCAACAAGGGTGTCGTGTCCAAGATCGTCCCGGTCGAGGACATGCCCTACATGGCCGACGGCACGCCGTGCGACATCGTGCTGAACCCGCTGGGCGTGCCTTCGCGCATGAACGTGGGCCAGGTTCTGGAAGTGCACCTGGGCTGGGCCGGCAAGGGCATCGGCCAGCGCATCGGCGACCTGCTGCAGCAGGAATCCGCGGTGGCCGAAGTGCGCTCCTTCCTCGACGAGCTGTACAACAAGTCGGGCAAGAAGGAAGCGCTCAACGAGCTGTCCGACACCGACGTGATCGAGATGGCCGGCCAGCTGGCCAAGGGCATCCCCTTCGCGACGCCGGTGTTCGACGGCGCCTCCGAGGACGAGATCCGCGGCATGCTGAAGATGGCCTTCCCGGAGGACGTCGCCAAGCGCAAGGGCCTCACGGCCACCCGCACGCAGGCCTGGCTGTGCGACGGCCGCACCGGCGACCAGTTCGAGCGCCCGGTGACCGTCGGCTACATGCACGTGCTGAAGCTGCACCACCTGGTGGACGACAAGATGCACGCCCGCTCGACCGGCCCGTACTCGCTGGTCACGCAGCAGCCGCTGGGCGGCAAGGCGCAGTTCGGCGGCCAGCGTTTCGGCGAGATGGAAGTGTGGGCGCTGGAAGCCTACGGCGCTTCCTACACGCTGCAGGAAATGCTGACCGTGAAGTCCGACGACGTGCAGGGCCGCACCAAGGTGTACGAGTCCATCGTCAAGGGCGAGCACGCGATCGATGCCGGCATGCCGGAGTCGTTCAACGTGCTGGTGAAGGAAATCCGATCGCTCGGTATCGACATCGAGCTCGAGCGTTCGTAAAAGGAAGGACAGAGTTACATGAAATCGCTACTCGACCTGTTCAAGCAGTTCACGCCGGACGAGCATTTCGATGCCATCCGCATCGGGATCGCCTCGCCCGAGAAGATCCGCTCGTGGTCCTTCGGTGAAGTCAAGAAGCCCGAGACGATCAACTACCGCACCTTCAAGCCGGAACGCGACGGCCTGTTCTGCGCCAAGATCTTCGGCCCGATCAAGGACTACGAGTGCCTGTGCGGCAAGTACAAGCGCCTGAAGCACCGCGGCGTGATCTGCGAGAAGTGCGGCGTCGAAGTGACCCAGACCAAGGTGCGCCGCGAGCGCATGGGCCACATCGACCTGGCCGCGCCCTGCGCGCACATCTGGTTCCTGAAGTCGCTGCCGTCGCGCCTGGGCCTGGTGCTCGACATGACGCTGCGCGACATCGAGCGCGTGCTGTACTTCGAGGCCTACGTCATCACCGACCCCGGCATGACCCCGCTGAAGAAGTTCGGCATCATGTCCGAGGACGACTACGACGCCAAGCGCAAGGAATACGGTGACGAGTTCGTCGCCAAGATGGGCGCCGAGGGCATCAAGGACCTGCTGGAAGGCATCGACCTCGACATCGAGATCGAGAAGCTGCGCGGCGACCTGACCGGCTCCGAGGTCAAGGTCAAGAAGAACGC
Organism: Ramlibacter pallidus; assembly: GCF_015070875.1. Classification (GTDB taxonomy): domain Bacteria; phylum Pseudomonadota; class Gammaproteobacteria; order Burkholderiales; family Burkholderiaceae_C; genus Ramlibacter; species Ramlibacter pallidus. The sequence goes on along the minus strand of NZ_JADDIV010000001.1, from coordinate 841,746 downwards.
CAAGCGCCTGAAGGTCCTCGAGGCCTTCAAGAAGTCCGGCATGAAGCCGAACTGGATGGTCATGGACGTCCTGCCCGTGCTGCCGCCGGACCTGCGTCCGCTGGTGCCGCTGGACGGCGGCCGGTTCGCGACCTCCGACCTGAACGACCTGTACCGCCGCGTCATCAACCGCAACTCGCGGCTGAAGCGCCTGCTGGAGCTGAAGGCGCCCGAGATCATCGCGCGCAACGAGAAGCGCATGCTGCAGGAAGCGGTGGATTCGCTGCTGGACAACGGCCGTCGCGGCAAGGCGATGACCGGCGCCAACAAGCGTGCCCTGAAGTCGCTGGCCGACATGATCAAGGGCAAGAGCGGCCGCTTCCGCCAGAACCTGCTGGGCAAGCGCGTCGACTACTCGGGCCGTTCGGTCATCACCGTGGGCCCGACCCTGAAGCTGCACCAGTGCGGCCTGCCGAAGCTGATGGCGCTGGAACTGTTCAAGCCCTTCATCTTCTCGCGCCTGGAAGCCATGGGCATCGCCACCACCATCAAGGCGGCGAAGAAGGAAGTCGAAGCCGGCACGCCGGTGGTGTGGGACATCCTGGAAGAGGTCATCAAGGAGCACCCGGTCCTGCTGAACCGCGCTCCCACGCTGCACCGCCTGGGCATCCAGGCCTTCGAGCCGATCCTGATCGAAGGCAAGGCGATCCAGCTGCACCCGCTGGTCTGCGCGGCGTTCAACGCCGACTTCGACGGCGACCAGATGGCCGTGCACGTCCCGCTGTCGGTGGAAGCGCAGATGGAAGCCCGCACGCTGATGCTGGCCTCCAACAACGTGCTGTTCCCCGCCAACGGCGAGCCCTCCATCGTGCCGTCGCAGGACGTCGTGCTGGGCCTGTACTACACGACGCGCGAGCGCACCAACGGCAAGGGCGAAGGCATGGTTTTCGCCGACGTGTCCGAAGTGCTGCGCGCGCTGGAGATGGGCGTGGTCGAACTGACCTCCAAGATCTCCGTGCGCCTGACCGAGTGGAACAAGGACAAGGACAGCGGCGAATTCGTGCCGTCCGTGCGCCTGCACGACACGACGGTCGGCCGCGCCATCCTGTCCGAGATCCTGCCGAAGGGCCTGCCGTTCAGCGTGCTGAACAAGGCGCTGAAGAAGAAGGAGATCAGCAAGCTGATCAACATCTCCTTCCGCAAGTGCGGCCTGAAGGAAACGGTGGTCTTCGCTGACAAGCTGCTGCAGAACGGCTTCCGCCTGGCCACCAAGGCCGGTATCTCCATCGCGGTGGACGACATGCTCGTGCCGCCGGAGAAGGCCGCGATCATCGAGCGCTCCGAGAAGGAAGTGAAGGAGATCGAACAGCAGTACGTGTCCGGCCTCGTGACCGCCGGCGAGCGCTACAACAAGGTGGTCGACATCTGGGGCAAGGCCGGCGACGAAGTGTCGAAGGTGATGATGGCCCAGCTTGCCAAGGAAAAGGTCACCGACCGCCACGGCAAGGAAGTGGAGCAGGAGTCCTTCAACTCCATCTACATGATGGCCGACTCCGGCGCCCGCGGTTCCGCCGCGCAGATCCGCCAGCTGGCGGGCATGCGGGGCCTGATGGCCAAGCCGGACGGCTCGATCATCGAGACGCCCATCACGGCCAACTTCCGCGAAGGCCTGAACGTGCTGCAGTACTTCATCTCCACCCACGGCGCCCGGAAGGGTCTCGCGGACACGGCGCTGAAGACGGCGAACTCCGGCTACCTGACGCGCCGCCTGGTCGACGTGACGCAGGACCTGGTGGTGACCGAGGACGATTGCGGCACCGCCGACGGCTCGCTGATGCGCGCCATCGTCGAGGGCGGCGAAGTCATCGAGTCGCTGCGCGACCGCATCCTGGGCCGCGTGGCCGCGGAGGACGTGCTGCACCCGGAAACGCGTGCGGTGATGGTGAGCGCCGCGACGATGCTGGACGAAGACCTGATCGACGAGCTGGAAGCAGCCGGCGTCGACGAGGTCAAGGTCCGCACGGCGCTGAATTGCGCCACGCGCTTCGGCCTGTGCGCGAAGTGCTACGGCCGCGACCTTGGCCGCGGCGGCCTGGTGAACGTGGGTGAGGCGGTCGGCGTGATCGCCGCGCAGTCCATCGGCGAACCCGGCACGCAGCTGACGATGCGCACGTTCCACATCGGTGGCGCGGCGTCGCGCGCCGCGGTGGCGTCCAGCGTGGATGCGAAGTCCGCCGGCTCGGTGGGCTTCAACACCACCATGCGCTACGTGACCAACAGCAAGGGCGAGCTGGTCGTCATCTCGCGTTCCGGCGAGATCGTCATCCATGACGAGCACGGCCGCGAGCGCGAGCGCCACAAGGTGCCGTACGGCGCGATCCTGGCGGTGAAGGCCGACCAGACGATCAAGGCCGGCACGATCCTGGCCAACTGGGACCCGTTGACCCGACCCATCATCACGGAATTCGCCGGCAAGGTGAAGTTCGAGAACGTGGAAGAGGGCCTGACGGTCGCCAAGCAGGTCGACGAGGTCACGGGCCTGTCGACGCTGGTCGTGATCGACCCGAAGCGCCGCGGCTCCGCCAAGGTGGTGCGCCCGCAGGTGAAGCTGGTCGACCCGGCCGGCAACGAGGTGAAGATCCCCGGCACCGACCACTCGGTGACGATCGCCTTCCAGGTCGGCTCGCTCGTCCAGGTGCGCGACGGCCAGGACGTGGGCCCCGGCGAAGTGCTGGCCCGCATCCCGGTCGAAGGGCAGAAGACCCGCGACATCACGGGCGGCCTGCCGCGCGTGGCGGAGCTGTTCGAAGCCCGTTCGCCCAAGGACAAGGGCGTGCTGGCCGAGATGACCGGCACCGTGTCGTTCGGCAAGGAGACCAAGGGCAAGATCCGCCTGCAGATCACCGATCCGGAAGGCGGCGTGCACGAGGAGCTCGTCCCGAAGGAGAAGAACATCCTGGTGCACGAAGGCCAGGTGGTGAACAAGGGCGAGTCCGTGGTCGACGGCCCGGCCGATCCGCAGGACATCCTGCGCCTGCTGGGCATGGAAGAACTGGCGCGCTACATCGTCGACGAAGTGCAGGACGTCTACCGCCTCCAGGGCGTGAAGATCAACGACAAGCACATCGAGGTGATCGTCCGCCAGATGCTGCGCCGCGTGATCATCGAGAACGTGGGCGACTCCGACTACATCGCCGGCGAACAGGTCGAGCGTTCGGAGATCCTGGACACCAACGACCGGCTGCGCAGCGAAGGCAAGATCACCGCGACCTACAGCAACCTGCTGCTCGGTATCACCAAGGCCTCGCTGTCGACCGACTCGTTCATCTCCGCCGCTTCCTTCCAGGAAACGACGCGGGTGCTGACCGAGGCGGCGATCATGGGCAAGCGCGACGAGTTGCGCGGCCTGAAGGAAAACGTCATCGTCGGCCGCCTGATCCCTGCGGGCACCGGCATGGCGTACCACGTCGCGCGCAAGGCGAAGGACCAGATGGACGAGGCCGAGCGCCGCGCCATCGCCGACGCCGAAGCGGCCGAACTGGCCGCCGTGACGGAAGGTGCCGGCACGGAGACGAACGAGGGCACGACCGCGGCCGAATAAGCCCGGTTCCCCTAAACTGGAGCGCCACTGCCCGGCTGGGCGGTGGCGCTTTTTTTCTTTTCCACGACCGATGTCCTCGTCCACCTTCCTTCCCTGGATCGTCGCGGCCGTCGCCCTGTTCTGGGCGGTGGGCGCGTACAACCGGCTGGTGCGGCTGCGCTCCGAGGCGAAGTCCGCCTTCGGCGCACTCGAGACCGAGCTGCTGAAGCAGGTGCAGCTGGTGCAGGCCTGCATCCCGCCCGAGGACGAGCAGCAGGACTCGCAGTTCTCGGGCGGCAGCGCCTTCTGGGGCGGTCTGCAGGGCGCCGGCGCGCAGCTCGCCGCATCGCTGGCGGCGGCCAAGGTCAAGCCGCTCGACCCCGAGCGGATCGCCGCGCTCGGGGCGGCGCAGGAAGTGCTGGGCACCGCATGGGAACGTGCCGAGCGCGACGACGCCCATGACCTGGCCGGCCCGCGGCTGCCGGAGAACACGAGCAGCGAACGGGTCCAGCTGGTGCGCATGGCGCAGGCCGCCACGGAGCAGTTCAACCAGGCGGTCACCCGCTACAACGAGGGCATCGGGCAGTTCCCCGCGATCCTGCTCGCCTGGCTGTTCGGCTTCGAGCCGGCCCGCGGGCTGCGCACCCGCCCATGACGTCATAGCCGCAAGTTCTTTGCGGGCGGCGCCGATGCTTCGTATAGTCGCGGCTGAGAACGAGGAGGCAACCGTGAAGATGAAGAACGTCCTGATGGCCGCCGCGGCCATCGCATCGCTGGGCGCGCAGGCGCAATCGGCCGACGCGCTCTACGTGCGCAGCCTGGCCGCCAACTGCTCCAATTGCCATGGCACCAACGGCCGCACGGCCGAGGGGTCGGCCGTTCCCGGGCTGGCCGGCATGCCGCGCGACTACATGCTGCAGCAGCTGCAGGCCTTCCGCGACGGCACCCGTCCCGCCACCGTGATGCACCAGATCACGAAGGGCTTCACGCCGGCGCAGCTGCAGCAGATCGCCGGCTACTTCGCCGCCCAGCCCAAGTGAGGACGACCATGCAAAGACGATCCTTCCTCCAGTCTTCCTCCGCTCTCGGCCTCCTGGGCCTGGCCGGCTGCGCCACTACCGGCGTCCCTTCGCGGGCACAGGTCGTCGTGATCGGCGGCGGCTACGGCGGCGCCACCGCCGCGAAGTACGTGCGGCTGCTGTCGGACCACAAGGTCAACGTCGTGCTCATCGAGCCGAACGAAGCCTTCGTATCCTGCCCGATGTCGAACCTGGTGATCGGCGGCAGCCGCCAGATCGCCGAGATCACCACGCCCTACACCGGTCTCGCCCGCACCCATGGCGTCCAGGTGGTGCGCGACATGGCGGCGTCGGTGGACACCCAGCGCAAGGTCGTCACGCTCGCGCGCGGCGGCACCATCGGCTACGACAAGCTGATCGTGTCGCCCGGGGTTGACCTGCAGTTCGGCGCCATCGAGAACCTGCAGGCCGCCAACGCCTCCGGGCGTATCCTGCAGGCCTGGAAGGCCGGCTCCGAAACCGTGGCGCTGCGCCGGCAGCTCGAAGCGATGCCGGACGGCGGCGTCTACGCGATCACCATCCCCGAGCAGCCCTACCGTTGCCCGCCCGGCCCGTACGAGCGCGCCTGCCAGGTCGCCTGGTACTTCAAGACCGCGAAGCCGCGCAGCAAGGTGCTGGTGCTCGATGCCAACCCCGACGTCACGTCGAAGGGCGCGCTGTTCAAGAAGGTGTGGGCCGAGCAGTACGGCGGCATCGTCGAATACCGGCCGCAGCACAAGGTGCTGGCGGTCGACCCGCGCGACGGCCTCATCAAGTTCGAGGTGCAGGAGGACGTGAAGGCCCAGGTGCTCAACGTGCTGCCGCCCATGCGTGCCGGCACCATCGCGCAGCAGGCCGGCCTGTCCAACGTCGCCAACAACCGCTGGTGCGGGGTCGACTACCAGACCTTCGAATCGACCGCCGCTCGCGACGTGCACGTGATCGGCGACTCGATCCAGATCGCGCCCGCCATGCCCAAGAGCGGCCACATGGCCAATGCGCATGGCAAGGTCGCGGCGGCCGCGGTGGTGGCGCAACTGGCGGGCTGGGCGGTGAACCCGGCGCCCATGCTCACCAACACCTGCTACAGCTACGTCGACAACCGCAACGTGATCCACGTCGCGAGCGTGCACGAGTACGTGGCGGCGGAGAAGACCTTCAAGACGGTGGCGGGCTCCGGCGGCCTGAGCCCGGCGCCGAACGAGACCGAAGGCGTGTACGCCTGGAACTGGGCCCAGAACATCTGGGCCGACAGCCTGGCCTGAACGGGTGCCAAAATGGCCGGATGACGAGTCCGGCCCCACCCCTCTGGCGGCAGCTTCAGGCTGCCGCTTCCGTTTTGGCGGGGGTGCGGCGCGGCGAGTCCACCAGCACGGGCCTGGCGCGCGTCCCTTCCGAGCTGCGGCCGGCCGCCCAGGCGCTGGCGTACCACGCGCTGCGCCATCTCGGCCGCGCGGAGGCCCTGCGCAAGCAACTGGCCAAACGGCCGCCGCCGCCCGAAACCGACGCGCTGCTTTGCACCGCGCTGGCGCTCGCATGGCGGGAAGAGGGCGCGCCGTACCCTGCCTTCACGCTGGTGGACCAGGCGGTCGAAGCCGCCAAGCGCGCACCCGAGACTCGCGCGCAACAGGCGTTCGTCAACGCCTGCCTGCGCCGCTTCCTGCGCGAACGCGAGGCGCTGGTGGCCGCGACCGACGCGGACCCGGTCGCCCGCTGGAACCACCCGAAGTGGTGGATCGCCCGCCTGCGGCAGGACCACCCCGCGCAGTGGGAGCAGATTCTGGGAGCCAACAACGCCCCGGCGCCCATGACATTGCGCGTGAACACGCGCAAGGCGACGGTGGCCGAGATGCAGGACCGACTTGCCGCGGCCGGTATCGCGGCCGAACCCATCGCCGAGCACGGTCTCGTGCTCGCGCAGCCGCTGCCCGTCGATGCGATCTCCGGTTTCGGCGACGGGCTGCTGTCCGTGCAGGACGCCGGAGCCCAGCTCGCTGCGCCGCTGGTGCTCGACGGCTTGGCCGACGGTGCCGGCCTGCGGATCCTCGACGCCTGCGCGGCCCCGGGCGGCAAGACGGCGCACCTGTGCGAGCTCTCCCGGGCCGAGGTCCTGGCACTGGACGTCGACCCCACGCGCTGCGAGCGCATCCACCAGAACCTGCAGCGGCTCGGCCTGCCGGCGCAGGTCCGGGCCGCCGACGCCGCCGAGCCGGCCACGTGGTGGGACGGCACCCTGTTCGACGCCATCCTGCTGGATGCGCCGTGTACCGCTTCCGGCATCGTCCGGCGCCACCCGGATGTGCGATGGTTGCGCCGCGAGAGCGACGTCGCGCAGCTCGCCGCGCAACAGAAGCGTCTGCTCACTGCGCTCTGGCCCCTGCTGAAACCTGGGGGTCGCCTCGTCTATTGCACCTGTTCCGTGTTCCGGGCGGAGGGTGACGCGCAGGTGGCGGCGTTTCTTGCACACAACAGCGAAGCCGTTTTGCGGCCCGGCCCTGGCCATTTATTGCCCCGCAACCGGGCCCGGGCCGAGGGGCTCCCGGACAATCAGCCGAGTGACCACGACGGCTTCTTCTACGCGGTGCTGCAAAAGAGTGCACTGGATGCACCGGCCCGCCAGGATGCTTGAGCGCAGCGCCTGGTCCTGGCTCTGCGCCTTCTTCCTCCTCTGCGCCGGCGTGAGCGCCTGGGCGCAGCCTTCGGCCGCCGAAGTCACCCAGATGCAGGTGGAGCGCACCGAGGAGGGCGTCCTGCTCAGCGCGACCGTGCGCTTCGAGCTGCCGCACGCGGTGGAGGACGCGCTGGCCAAGGGCATCCCCATGTTCTTCGTGGCGGAGGCCTCCATCTACCGTGACCGCTGGTACTGGTACGACAAGCGCGTGACCACGGCCACGCGCCACATGCGCCTGTCCTACCAGCCGCTCACGCGCCGCTGGCGCCTGCAGGTGTCGTCCGGTCCCGTGGGCCAGTCGGGGCTGGCGCTGGGGCAGAGCTTCGACACGCGCGAGGAGGCGCTTGCCGCGGTGCAGCGCCTCTCGCGCTGGCGCATCGCCGAACCCGGCGAGATCGACCCGGCGTCGGAGCACAACGTCGACTTCCGCTTCCGGCTGGACGTCTCGCAGCTGCCCCGGCCGTTCCAGATCGGCGCCGTCGGCCAGAGCGAATGGAACATCATCGCCATCCGCAACCAGCGGCTGCCGCAGGACGTGGCGCGATGAACCGCCCGCGCGCGCCCGAGGGACCCGCGCGCCGGCTGGTGCAAGGTTCGCGCGCCTGGCGCTGGGCCCTGGCCGTGGGCATCGCCGTGGCCATCGCCATCGGCATCGTGCTGATGTTCCTGCTGACGCAGGCCACGAACAACCGCGAGCTCTACGAACGCAACTACGGCCGCCTGTTCGCGCTGAACATGGTGGTGGCCGGCGTGCTGCTCGCCGTGATCCTCTGGGTGTTCGTGCGGCTGGCCTCGCGCCTGCGGCGCGGCAAGTTCGGCAGCCGCCTGCTGATCAAGCTGGCGATGATCTTCGCGCTGGTCGGCTTCGTGCCGGGCCTCCTGATCTACGTGGTGTCGTACCAGTTCGTCGCGCGCTCCATCGAGAGCTGGTTCGACGTGAAGGTAGAAGGCGCGCTGGATGCGGGGCTGAACCTGGGGCGGACCACGCTCGACGCGCTCTCTTCGGATCTCGCGAGCAAGACCCGCGGCGCCGCCGGCCAGCTGGCGCAGGTCGGCGACGCGTCGGCAGGCCTCGCGCTGGAGCGCATCCGGGAACAGCTCGACGCCGTCGACGTCGTCCTGTGGGGCGGCAACGGGCAGATGATCGCCAGCTCCGGCCAGTCGCGCTTCCAGCTCAATCCCGAACGTCCCACGACGCAGCAGCTGCGCACGGTACGGACGCAAAGGGCGTTCACCATGGTCGAGGGGCTGGACGATCCCGCCACGGCGTCGACGAGCGGCGCGCGCATCAAGGCGATCGTGCTGGTGCCGCAACCGTCGGTGGGCCTGCTCAGCGACACGCGCTTCCTGCAGGCGACGGTCACCATCCCGCCAGCGCTCGTCGCCAACGCGATCGCAGTGCAGGAAGCCAACCGCGAGTACCAGGAGCGCGCGCTGGCACGCGACGGCCTGCGGCGCATGTACATCGGCACGCTGACCCTGAGCCTGTTCCTCGCGGTGTTCGGATCGATCCTGCTGGCGGTGATCCTGGGCAACCAGCTCGCGCGGCCGCTGCTGTTGCTGGCCGCCGGCGTGAGCGAGGTAGCGGCCGGCGACCTCTCGCCCAAGCCCGCGCTGCAAGGCAAGGACGAACTCGGCGGCCTGACGCGGTCCTTCGCCGCCATGACGCAGCAGCTCTTCGACGCCCGCGCGGCGGTGGAAAAGAGCATGTACGAGGTGAGCGCGGCGCGCGCCAACCTGCAGACCATCCTGGACAACCTCACCGCGGGTGTCATCGTGCTGGACGCGCAGGGCCGCATCCAGACCTCCAACCCGGGCGCGGCCCGCATCCTGCAGCAGGCGCTGTTCGAACACCAGGGACGGCCGCTGGCGGAGGTGCCGGGCCTCGAAGAGTTCGGGTCGGCGGTGCAGCAGCGTTTCGACGAGTTCATGACCGAGACGCAGGTGGTGGACCATTGGCAGCAGCCCTTCGAGCTGAACCCGGAACGGCCGGGCGACACGCGGGCGAACGTCATCACCCTCGTGGCCCGCGGCGCGCAGTTGCCCGGCGAATCGCGCCTGCTGGTGCTGGACGACATCTCCGAGATCGTCTCGGCCCAGCGCGCGCAGGCCTGGGGCGAGGTCGCGCGGCGGCTGGCGCACGAGATCAAGAACCCGCTGACGCCGATCCAGCTGTCGGCCGAGCGCCTGGAGCGCAGGCTCTCCGCCAAGCTGGAAGACGCCGACCGCGCGATCCTGGCCAAGTCGGTGCACACCATCGTCGACCAGGTCGACGCCATGCAGCGGCTGGTCAACGAATTCCGCGACTACGCCCGGCTGCCGGCGGCCGAGCTGAAGCCCGTCGATCTCAACGGGCTGGTGAACGACGTGCTGCACCTGTACGCGCGCGAAGGCGATCCGGCGCGCAGCGCGTCGCAGGTGCCGGTGCGGGTGGAACTGGATCCGGCCTGCCCGCGCATCCTGGGCGACGCCCAGCAGCTGCGCCAGGTGATCCACAACCTGCTGCAGAACGCCCAGGACGCCACGGAGGGCCGCGAGCTGCGCGAGGTGCTCCTGCGCACCCAGTACAACGAAGCATCCCGGCGCGTCCGCCTCGTGGTCCAGGACACCGGCAGCGGCTTTCCGGACCACATCCTCAAGCGCGCGTTCGAGCCCTACGTCACGACCAAGGCCAAGGGCACGGGCCTCGGATTGGCCGTCGTGAAAAAAATCGCGGATGAGCATGGCGCCCGCATCGATCTGAAGAACCGGGTCGATGGGGGTGTCATCCAGGGGGCCCAAGTGTCGTTATCATTTGGAGTTGCGAGTTAGCAACGCCGACAAAGAGATCCGATGGCAAACATTCTGGTGGTGGACGACGAGCTCGGGATCCGGGACCTCCTGTCCGAGATCCTCAACGACGAAGGACACACCGTCGAACTCGCGGAGAACGCGGCGCAGGCCCGGGCGGCGCGCCAGCGCATGCGGCCGGATCTCGTGCTGCTCGATATCTGGATGCCGGACACGGACGGCGTCACGCTGCTGAAGGAATGGTCCACGACCGGCTTGCTCAGCATGCCGGTGGTGATGATGTCCGGCCACGCGACCATCGAGACGGCCGTGGAGGCCACCAAGATCGGCGCCCACTCGTTCCTCGAGAAGCCGATCACCATGCAGAAGCTGTTGAAGGCGGTCGAAGCCGGCCTGGCCCGCAACGCGCCGGCGGGTGCGGCAGCGGCCGTGCCGATGCGCAAGCCGGGCATGGCGGGCGTGATGCCGATGCAGGTGACCGAGCTCACCGTCGAAGCCGCCATGACCGGCGGCCAGGCGATCCCGGCGGTGGTGGAGATGGGCCCGCAGGCGCGCCAGATGTTCGAACTGGACAAGCCGCTGCGCGATGCGCGCGACGAATTCGAGAAGTGCTACTTCGAGTTCCACCTGGCCAAGGAAGGCGGCTCGATGACGCGCGTGGCCGAGAAGACGGGCCTGGAGCGCACCCACCTGTACCGCAAGCTCAAGCAGCTGGGCGTGGACTTGTCGCGCGGCAAGCGCAACAGCAGCAGCAACGCCGCCTGACGCGCGGCGCGAAGAGAGAGGGGGCTTTCCCCTCTGATATAATTTCCGGCTCACGGCCCGGTAGCTCAGTTGGTAGAGCAGCGGATTGAAAATCCGCGTGTCGGTGGTTCGATTCCGCCCCAGGCCACCAGTCAAACGGGTTCCCTGTTCTCCGGGGACTCGTGCAAGAAGGGGCTCCTCGCGGGCCCCTTTTTCATTGGCCGGCACGAAAGGCGAGCAATGATCGACCACACAGGCATCGTCGTCAGCGATTTCGGCAAGAGCAAGGCGTTCTACGTCCGGGCCCTGGCGCCGATCGGCTATGTGTTGATGGCGGAGATCCCCGCTTCGGTGACGGGCCACACCGACGTCGCGGGCTTCGGCGAACCGCCCAAGCCCGATTTCTGGATCCACAGCGGAACGCCCAACCAGCCCCCGGTGCACATCGCCTTCCGCGTGCCGACACGCGCGCTCGTCGACGCCTTCTACGCCGCCGCCATGGCCGCAGGCGGCACCGACAACGGCAAGCCGGGGCTGCGGCCGCACTACCACCCGGACTACTACGGCGCGTTCGTGCGCGACCCGGACGGGCACAACATCGAGGCGGTCTGCCACGCGCCAGCGTAGCGGCGCGGGCGCCTGCTCGCTGAAGCATGCGCTCACGATCTTGTCGCAGCCATGCAAGACCCTGCAGGGTCGCGGAACGGAACATCACCGCCTCCGAAACGAACCTGCGCGCGAGATTCGCTTGCCTTCCGGGCGGGTCCACCTCCGCGCTTCCCTGCAATGGCTTTCTCCCGCAACGTCTCCATGGTCCACGGCCTGCACGTGGAACCGGCCCCGGCGGTCCGGTCCGCCGACATCCCCTGGCTCGCGGCACCCCTGTGGATCGCGATCCTCGTCACCGCCGTCCTCTGGGCTTCGGTCGGCTGGCTCTCGACGCTTTCGCTCGATGCGCCTGACGCGGTCCCCGCGGACCTCCTGGGCATCGCGCGTCCGGCGCGCTTCCAGCCCAAGGCCGTGCCGCGCGGCGCAACGCACGCCATCTCCGAGCCCGTGACCCTGCTGCACAGCGCACGCGTGCAGCAGATCGTCGGTGTCAACGGCGAGTACTCGATCAACGGCCGGCCGTTCACGGCGGCTGCCGGCATGGTGTGGCCCGGCTCCGTGGTGCGCATGCGCGTGCGTCTCGCACCGGGCGAGTGCGAGGCGCAGGCGCGCCTCGTCGTGGGCGGACGCAGCACCGTGTTCCGCGTCGAAGCCACCGGCGAGCCCGGATGTCGTCCCGATGCAAGACAAGCCGCGGCCCCTGCCGCAGACTCCGCCGCTCCCTGAACGAGACCCCCATGCACCTGAACCTCCTGCGCCTTTCCTTCGTCTACCTGCTCGCCGGCATGCTCCTGGGCGTCGGCATGGGCGCCTCCGGCGACTTCACGCTGCGCCCCGTGCATGCGCACGTCAACCTGCTGGGATGGGCCGTGCTCGCGGTGGCGGCGCTGATCCTGCGCGTCTATCCCTACCTGCAACGCGACTGGCGTTTCCGCGGCTTCGTCTGGATCTACAACGTCGCGATGCCCGCGAGCCTGCTGGCTCTCGCCGGGATGCTGGTCGCGCTGCGGAGCGCAGGGGGCGCATCGGCGCTGGCCGGTGCGCTGAAGGTGGTGGCGATCACCTCATCGCTCGGGTTGCTGGTTTCCGTGGCCCTGCTGCTGGCGGCGCTCTGGCGGCAGCCGCAAGGCGTCGCGCAGGCCTAGCCGGCGAAGGGCCCGCCGCGCCTACACTGGCGCGCATGCCTTCCACCTCCGCGCACCGCCTCGCCGGCGAGGTCGACGTCCTCGCCTTCGACATCTTCGGCACCGTCGTCGACTGGCACGGCAGCATCGCCCGCGAGATCGCGGCGCTGCATCCGCAGGTCGACGCCGATGCCTTCGCGCTCGCCTGGCGCGAGGGCTACCGCCCGGCGATGGCGCGCGTGATGTCCGGCGAACTGGGCTGGACGCTGATCGACGACCTGCACCGCATGATCCTGGATGCGATCCTGCCGCGCTTCGGTCTCGGGCATCTCGACGAAGCCGCGCGGCGGCAGCTCAATCGCGCGTGGCACCGGCTCGCCCCGTGGCCGGATGTGGTCGAGGGCCTGCAGCGGCTCAAGCGCAGGTACACGATCTGCACGCTCTCCAACGGCAATCTCGGCCTGCTCACGAACATGGCCAAGCGCGCGGGCCTGCCCTGGGACTGCGTGCTGTCCGCCGAGGTCTTCCGTGCCTACAAGCCGGATCCCGCGACCTACCTCGGCGTGGCGAAGGTGTTCGACTTGCCGCCGCAGCGCGTGATGCTGGTCGCGGCGCACCATGATGACCTGGCCGGCGCGCGTGCGTGCGGTTTGCGGACGGCCTACGTGGAGCGGGAGATCGAATTCGGCGCGCGGCGGCCGAAGGACGTGTCGCCCCAGCCGGGCAATGACCTGCACAGCCGCGATCTGCTCGACCTCGCCGACCAGCTCGGCTGCTGAATCGACGGCCCTACGGCCGCGTAGTCAGGCACCGACAGTTCCGCGCGGGCTTGGCCGAAACGCCGGCACGCGCTTGGCCTAGGCGGGCGCGCCACGGTCCGCCGCACCATGCAATGAACCGAGGAAAGCCCATGCCTGAAGATCGCACCCCCATCGACCACGGGCTCGCGCATCCGCAGCCGGAGCGCGGGCAGATCCCGCAACCGAAGCCCCAGGCGGACGAGGATCCGCGCGAGCTGGTGCCGCACCGCACCACCGACCAGAAGCCGCAGCCCGGCGTCGGTGGCAAGGACGACTTCGTCCAGCAGCCGGATTGAAGGACCCGTCATGGTGATGTTCAAGGCGAAGTTCAGGCCGATGGCGGCGGGCGGCGACAAGCCATCGGCGAACGACAAGCCGTCGGGCGACAAGCCGCGCGCGGCGCAGCAACAGCAGCAGCCCCAGCCGGTGCCGCCGCATCCCCGCCAGGACGAGCCGGAGGCGCCCCCGATCGAAAAGGAACGCGGGCCGCAATACCCGATCAAGGAACCCGGTCCGGCGAACCCGCCGGAGCGCGTGCGCGAGCTCGCCTAGTCGCGCGTCACGCGCAGCACTTCCTCGCGCGAGGTGACCCCCTCGCGCACCAGGCGCTCGCCGTCGTCCCGCATCAGGCGCATGCCCGCGGAAAGCGCCGCCTCCCGGATCTCCGCTTCCGATGCCCGGTTGTGGATCAGGGCGCGCATGCGCTCGTCGGCCGTCATCAGCTCGAAGATGCCGGTGCGGCCGTGGTAGCCGGTGTAGCCGCAGTGCTGGCACCCGCGCGCCACGCCTTCCACTTCGACCTTGCAGTACTCGCACAACTTGCGCACCAGGCGCTGCGCCAGCACGCCCAGCAGGGAGGAACTCAGGAGGAATGGCTCCACGCCCATGTCGGTCAGGCGGGTCACCGCGCTGGCTGCGTCGTTCGTGTGCAGCGTCGCGAGCACGAGGTGGCCGGTCAGCGAGGCCTGGATCGCGATCTGCGCGGTCTCGTAGTCGCGGATCTCGCCGATCATGATGACGTCGGGGTCCTGCCGCAGGATCGCGCGCAGCGCCTTGGCGAAGTCGAGGTCGATCTTGGCGTTGACCTGCGTCTGGCCGATGCCGGGCAGCTCGTACTCGATCGGGTCTTCCACCGTCATGATGTTGCTGGTGGTGGCGTCCAGCCGGCTGAGCGCCGCGTACAGCGTCGTCGTCTTGCCCGAGCCGGTCGGGCCGGTCACCAGGATGATCCCGTGCGGCTGCCCGATCAGCTCGACCAGGCGGCGCAGCGTGTCGCCGGTCATGCCCACCGACTCCAGGCTGATGCGGCTCTCGGACTTGTCCAGCAGCCGCAGCACCGCGCGTTCGCCGTGCGCGCTGGGCAGCGTCGACACGCGCACGTCGACCGCGCGGGTGCCGATGCGCAGCGAGATCCGGCCGTCCTGCGGCAGGCGCTTCTCGGCGATGTCCAGCTCCGCCATGATCTTCAGGCGCGAGATCAGCGCCGCGTGCAGTGCGCGATTGGGCTGCACCACTTCGCGCAGCGCGCCGTCGACGCGGAAGCGCACGCTGGAATGGCGCTCGTAGGGCTCGATGTGGATGTCGCTCGCGCCGTCGCGCGCCGCCTGCGTGAGCAGCGCGTTGAGCATGCGGATGATGGGCGCGTCGTCGCTGGCTTCCAGCAGGTCTTCCACCGCCGGCAGCTCCTGCATGATGCGCGACAGGTCGGCGTCGTTCTGCACTTCGCTCACCACGGTGGCGGCGCTCGATTCGCCCTGCGCATACGCCGCGCTGATGCGCTGGGCCAGCGCCTCGGCCTCCAGCCGCTGCAGCGCGCCCACGCGGTACTTGCGCAGGACTTCCGTCCACGCCGGCGCGGGGGTGCCGGCGTGCCACAGCACCAACTGGTCGCCGTCGTCCTCCAGCAGCAGCTGCTGGCTGCGCGCGAAGCCGTAGGGCAGCGGGTAGCGCATGGCGGTCAGCGCGCGGAAGGCGCGGAGGTCGCGGGCGGCGGCGACAGCGGCCGCCAGGTGTCGATCGGCGGGGCGGGACGCGTCACTTCCGGCAGGATGGGCGCGTCGTTCACCGGCGCCAGCACGCTGGGCGTCGGCTGCGCGTTCTGCTGCTTGGTGCGCATCAGGTCGTAGCGGTCGATCGACAGCGCCTCGGTCTGCGTCGTGTCGCGGATCACCACCGGGCGCAGGAACACCATCAGGTTGTTCTTGGCGCGGCTGCGCGCCTCGCTGCGGAACAGGTTGCCGAACAGCGGCACGTCGCCGGCGCCCGGCACCTTGTCGGCCGTGCCGCCGTAGCGGTCCTCGAGCAGGCCGCCGAGCACGATCACCGAGCCGTCGTCCACCACGACGTTCGACTCGATGGTGCGCTTGCGCGTGGTCGGGCCGTTGAGCGCGTTGCGCGTGGCGGGGTCGACGCTGGAGACCTCCTGGTAGATCGTCAGGCGCACGGTGCCGTTCTCGGCGATCTGCGGCTTCACGCGCAGCGTCAGGCCGACGTCCTTGCGCTCGATGGTCTGGAACGGGTTCACGCTGCCGTTGCTGTTGCCGGAGCTGGCGTTGGTGTACTGGCCAGTGATGAAGGGCACGTTCTCGCCGATGACGATCTTCGCTTCCTCGTTGTCCAGCGTCAGCAGGTTGGGCGTCGACAGGATGTTCGCGTCGGTCTTGCTCTCGAGGAAGCGCGCCAGCAGGCCCAGCACGTAGTTGCCGTCGATGTTGCGCACCGCGCCGATGTTGAAGCCGGTGGACGGGATCGCAGCGCCGGTGGCCGCGCCGATCGCCAGGTCGATGATGTTGGTGCTCGTGCCGGTGCGGAAATTGGAGCCCAGGAATCCGATCGTGCTGCTGTTGGTGTTGCCCAGGATGTTCTGCCACTGGATGCCGAACTCCGCCGCCTTCTCGGCGTTCACTTCGACGATCAGGCTTTCCACCAGCACCTGCGCGCGGCGGCCATCGAGCTGGTCGATCACGGCGCGCAACTGGCGGTACTGCGGCTCCGGCGCGGTGATGATCAGGGAATTGGTGGCGGGGTCCGCCTGGATCTGGCCGCCGGTGGACGGCTGCGCCGACGGCGCGATGGGCGCGTTGGCCGCGCTGGTGCCGGTGGCGTTGCCGGCGCCGCTCAGGCCGCTGGTCACCACGGGCGACTGCTGATTGACGGCGGCCGGCGCACCCACCGCGCCCGGCGCGCCTTGCGGGGCCATGCTGGCCAGCGCGGCACGCAGGACCACTGCCAGTTTCGTGGCTTCGGCGTTGCGCAGGTAGACGACGTGGATGTTGCCCGCCGCGCCGCCGGCACCGGGCACGTCCAGGCGGCCCACCACCGAGCGCAC
This sequence comes from Ramlibacter pallidus, assembly GCF_015070875.1. GTDB lineage: Bacteria > Pseudomonadota > Gammaproteobacteria > Burkholderiales > Burkholderiaceae_C > Ramlibacter > Ramlibacter pallidus. The sequence goes on along the minus strand of NZ_JADDIV010000001.1, from coordinate 825,063 downwards.
CAGGCCGAGGCGCGCGGGGTTCGCGGCGCGCACGACCAGCGAATTGCTCCGCGGCTCGGCGATCACGGTGGTGCGGAAGGCGTTGTCCGCCTGGCCCTGCGCCGCGGGCGCGGCGCCGGTCGCCGGGCCGCCGGAGGAGTCCACCAGCCGCTGCACCACGGGCGCCAAGTCCACGGCGAGGGCGTGGCGCAGGTTGATCACCTCCACGTCGGTGGCGTTGGAGACGTCGAGGGCAGCGATGATGCGGCCGAGGCGCTGCAGGTTGTCGGCGTAGTCCGTGATCACCAGCGAGTTGTTGCCGGGGTTCACGTTGATCGTGTTGTTGGGGCTGATCAGCGGCCGCAGGATCGGCACCAGGTTGGCGGCGTTCTCGAAATTCAGGCGGAAGATCTGCGTCACGATCTGGCTGCCGCTCACGCTGCCGTCGACCGAGACGGCGCCGCCCTGCAGCTTGGCCTCCGCCTCCGGCACCACCTTCAACAGCCCGCCCGACTCCACCACGGTATAGCCGGACAGGCGCAGCGTCGCGACGAACTGGTTGAAGGCCGCGGCCGGCGGCACCGGGCGGTCGGTCGCCAGCGTGATGGTGCCCTTCACGCGCGGATCGACCACGATGTTGCGCCCGGTGATGGCGGCCATCGTGCGGGCCACCGCCTCGATCTCGGCGTTCACGAAGTTCAGCGTGATGGGCTCGGCGGTGCGCTGGGCGTGCAGCAGGCCGGGCGCGCCCCCCAACAGCAGGGCGGCGGTGCATGCGGCGAAGGCAAGACGGAAATTCATGGAGTCTTTCAGCCGATCGAAATGAGGGATCGGGGGCCGCTGCGGCGGCCGATGATGTTCAACAGGTTGGCCAGCGCCGCCTCGCGTTCGGGCGCGGCGGTGGCTTCGCCGCGGAAACGCAGCCGGCGGCCCACCCACTGGCCGGTCCCGGACAGCTGCAGGCTGCCCTCGAGGGTTTCCAGCCGCAGCGTGGCCGGAGCGCCCCCTTGCAAGGTGATGCGGTAGCTGCCCATGGGCCTCAGCGTAGACAGGCGCGACGCGAGGCGCTGCGCCACCAACTCGGCCCGCCCGGCGATCACCGGCCGGCCTTCGGCCCATTCTACTGAAAGGCCCTGCGTCGCCAGCTGCAGGTCGCCGTCGAATTGCAAAGTGTTCCAGGGCGTGCCGAGGCCGGCGAGCAGGGCGGCGGGCCAGTGCGACGTGCTGTCGCCGACCTGCACGGCGAGCCCGCCGACGCGCAGGCGTGCCCGGGCGTCGACCGGCGTGGTCATGCAGCAATCCGCGAGCACGCGGGCGGCGACGCCGTTCCAGCGGGGTTGCAGTTCCCAGGCCAGGCGGCCGGGCAGCGTGGCGGCGTCCGAGCTGCCGGGGCCGCCGGTCAGCACCACCTGCGCGGATCCGCCCCAGAGCGTGCCGCGCGTGTCGGCCAGCAGCACCTGTCCGCCGGTCGCGCGTTCGACGCCGGCGGCCAGCCAGCGGGCGGGGGCAAAGAGGACCAGCGCCAGCACGACGCCCAGCGCCGCGCCGCCGGCGGCCCAGGCCCAGGGAATCTCGCGGGGGACTCGCGGTGCGCGCGCCACGTTCGCCGTCAGCGCGCCGCCGGCAGCGTCAGCACCAGCGTGCCGTCCCAGCCGCCGGCAGGGTTGCGCGCGAGCTTCGCTTCGCCGGGGATGGCGCGCGCGTTGGAGCGCACCTGCGTGAGCCACTGGGCGAGCGCCGGTGCCGGCACATTGGCCAGCGTGACGGTCACGCGTTCGCCGGCGATGCTGTAGCGCGCGCTCACGCCCAGCTGCTGCCGGATCGCCGCTTCCAGCTGGCGCATGGCTTCGTCGGGATTCTGCTTCGGCTGGGCCTGCATCGTGCGGGCCTGCGCCTGCAAGCGGCGCATCTGCAGCACCTGCTGGTCCAGCACCCGGTGTTGCGCCTCGGCGGACCGGAGGGTGGCGAGGGCCGGGCCCAGCAGGATCCACCAGAGCAGGGCGAGCACGACCAGGCCGGCGGCCGCCGTCACGAGCGCCTGTTCGCGCGGCGCCAGTCCCGCCCAGCGCGTGCGCAGGTCTTGCACGTTCACAGGGAGCCCTCCGCGGTGACGACCAGCACGTCGCCCGACGCGGCGGCGGAATAGCCCAGGCCCTTCAGCTGCGTCGCGACGCGCCGCACGTCCTCGGCGGACAAGGCCAGGCCGCGCGCGCGCAGTTCGCCTGCGGTGTAGTCCAGGGCCGAAGGCGTGCGCCCCGCGGGCAGCACCGTCGCCAGCGCGCCGAGCAGCGCATCCAGGTCGCGCGCGGAGGCCACCCCGGCCTGCTGGCGCAGGAGGGACACCTCGCGCTCCATCTGCACGGGCGCATCGACGACCACGCGCACCTGCGGGAAGGTCTCGCGCAGCGTCTGCTGCACGATGTCCCGCTTGTCTTCCAGGCTGGCGCGTTCCTTCCAGGCCCACGCGTTCAGGCCGGCAAGGTTGATCCCGATCACCAGCGCGGCCGCCCAGCGTGCCGGCCGCCACGAAGGACTGCGCAGCACGTCGCCCCAGCCCGTCGAGAGCTTCTTGAACGCGCGCGTGCGGGAGGAACTGGCGAACTCGAACTGCGCCAGGTCCCAGCGCGTGCGCGCCGCCTGGAGCCAGCGCTGCGGCGCCTGCTGCAGGCTGAACTTGTGCTGGAGCATCTGCTCCGCCAGGGCGGCGACGGCGGGTTCCGCCAGCCGCGGTGCATCCTCCGGCAGCGCGGGCAACAGCGCGGCCGCGGCGTTCGTCAGCGGCAAGGCCAGCACGCCCTGTTCGCCGCTCGCCACCACCCAGGCCTGCTGCGGATCGCCGAGGACGACCAGCGCCGAGGCGCCCTCCGGCGCGAACTCGGGCACGATCCGCGTGACCGGGCGCCCGGCGTTCTCCAGCAACTGCAGCGCGTGGCGCAGCCAAGCGCGGTCGCAGGTGGCCACCCAGGCCGGCTCGCCGGCCTTCGCCCCGGGTTGCAGGGCCAGGTGCACGGCTTCCGTTTCGTCGAGGAGTTCTTCCTCGAGCACGCCCTCGAGCGCGGCGCGCAGGCGCGGGGTGCCGGGCTGCATTCCCTTGGGGAGCGTCACCCGGTGCCAGCCCATGGCCTGCGCCGGGACGACGGCGACGATCTCGGCACCGGCCCCCCGGGGCAGCGGCAGCAGCGCCGCGGGCACGTGCCCATGGTCGCCGAGCGTGCGGCCGTCCGGCGTCAGCGCATAAGCCCATTCGGTCGCGCCCGTGGCCGGTTCGAGGGGGAGCGAAACGATCAGGGAACTCATGATTCGGGCGCATTGTAGGTGGCGGCTCCCGCGGCGCACCGGGCGCGGGGTCACGCGCACAAGGAAGATCGCCCGCGCGAGGCGGGCGATCCTGGCGGGCGGCAGGCCTTATTGCTTGGTGTAGACCGATTCGCCCTCGTTCGGGTTCGTCGGGTACATCACGGCGGAATCGACGCCGTTGTCCTCGAAGTCGATGACCATCTGGGTGCCGTTGGCGCGCACGGTGCCCAGCCACTTGAGGGTGCCTTCGCCCGCGATGTTGGCCGTGATGCGGTCGAAGGTCTCGGCGTTGCCCTGGTACGTCACGCTGGTCTGGCTGTCGATCGTGGCCGTGCCGGTGAAGTTCTGCACGGTACCGGCGCCGGCGCAGGTGGTGTTGGCGTAGGACGTCAGGGCGAAGGCGACGTTCAGGGACGTGTCGCCGGCCTTGGTTACGACCAGCGTTTCCTTTTCGGACTCGGTCGCGTTGAAGGCGCTGCACGCCAGGACCCAGGTGCCCACGTACTTGTCGGCCGCCGCGGCGGTGCCGGTCCCCGTCCCCGTGCCGGTGCCGGTCCCGGTGTCCGTGCCGGCGGTGCCCTCGTCGTCCCCGCCGCCGCCGCAGGCGGCCAGCGCCGCGACCGCCACCAGGGAAACCAGAACCTTGTGCCATTGCTTCATTTCGTGCGTCCTCGTGAGAAGTTGTAAGTTGACGACGATAGATGTAGCGATGGGCCGCGGCAATACCGCGTTTGGGGAACGCCCGAAGGACGACTACGGATTGCGGCGCGTGGCCGGCGCCGTCGGCGGCGAGGGTGCCACCCGTTCGCGTTGGAGCGTGCGGACCTCCTGCCCCAGCGTCACCCGCTGCACGATGGACCGCTCCTCGATGGTCACGTCGTCCATGCGCAGGCGGCCGCGCACCTCGAAGAAGGACGTGGCCACGTAGACCCTGGAGGCGGCGAGCTCGGCGCCTTCCGGCAGCAGGGCCTTGACGTCGGCCAGGGCCTGGAAGGGCTTGCGTTCACGTTCGGCGACGAGGCGCTGCGCGTCCGCCAGGCTGATGCCGGGGACGGCGGCGTAGATCACCTGCGCCGGCGCTGTGTTCACGTTGACGGTCGGGACGGTTCCGGGCTGGCCGGTGGTCGGCAGCAGCGTGACGTACGGCTCCAGCACGGCGATGGTCTGCGGCGGCAGTCCGAGCCACGCGAGCTGTTCCAGGCGTTGTGGCGTCAGCGCGGCACGCGAGGCGTTGCGGTTGTCGACGGCGATGTCGGAGGCGAAGCGCAGGTTCTCCGCCATGTTCGCCAGTTGCGACGGCGGCAGCCCGAGCACCTCGAACAGGCGGCGGGCGACCTCCACCCAGTCCTTGTCCAGGTTGCCGGCCCGCACCAGGTTGCCCAGGTTCAGCCGCGACTGCAGGTCGGTGATCTCGCCGGAGAGGAAGACCTGGTCCGCATCGCCGGTGTCCGCGTTGTTGGCCGCGTCCGCCGCCAGGAAGGTCGAGAGGCGCGCCTCCTGCAGCGGAACGGCCCAGGGCTCCCCCAGGTGGTCGAAGCGGTTGCGGTCCTCGCGCAGGATCAGCCGGGCCCAGTCGAGCGCCCCCGTGAGGATCCAGGACGACTGCACGCGCGTGCGGTCGGCGGCCTCCACTTCGACGCTGCGCCACTGCTGCCACAGGGCCGCGGCGGCGAAGGTCGCCACCAGGGTGACCGTGAGCATGGCGGCCAGGAGCGCCGCGCCCGCCTGCGCCGCGCGCTTCATGGCGTGCTCCCGCCGACGGTGGGGCGGACCCAGTCGCGCACCAGTTGCCCGCTGATGGCGCGGCCTTCCGGCAGTTGCAGCACCAGCCGCACGCCATCGGGCAGGGTCGAGCGCGAAGTTGCGGCACCGCCTCCGCCCCCGCTGCGGTCGCCGAAGGGCGAACGGCGCGTCGCCTCGTTGCTCGCGGCGCTCGACTGCGGGTTGGTCCAGCTGTCCTCGCGGTAGTAGAAGATGCGCCAGTCCTGCAGCGGCGTGATCGCCACCTGCTGCTGGCGCATGGCGTCGCTCGGGTTCTGGGCCCACAGCTCCGCCTGCAGCCACGCCGTCTCGAGGTCGCCCTTGGTGGCCACCGGCGGCGACTCCCAGCGCAGCCACTGGCCTTCACGGTGCGTCCAGGCCACCACCCGCACGCCGTCGGCGGGCGACAGGCTGCTGCGGCGCGTGAGGCGCAGCACGCGCCCGTTCCATTCGAGGGCCGCCGCCGGCGGGAATTCGGCGATCGCCTCCAGGTCCGCGGTCCATTGCGCCAGGCCGGTCTGCAGAGCGAGGACCTCGTCGGCACGCGCTTCCGTCATCTGCCGCGTCCGCACCATGCCGTCGAGGCCCCGCCAGCTCAGGGCGGCGAGCAGCGCCAGCGCGAACAGCGACACCAGCAGTTCGACCAGGGTGAAGCCGCGCTGCCGCATGTCAGTAGCGCCCCTGCACGGTGGAGATCCGCAGGATGGGCGTTCCGCCGGCAAGGACCTGGGCGTCCACGCGGCGGAAGCTCGGGTTCGGCGTGGGCGAGACCTTCACGCGCACGCTGAAGGCCTGGCCGGCCTGCTCGCAGGCGACCTCGGCGTCGCCCACCGCGGGCAACTGGCGCGCCAACCGGAGCCGGCCCAATTCGTTCTCGGCGCACAGGTGGGCGAGCAGCACGTCGGATTGGCGCTGGGCATTGTTGGTAAGCGCGGCGGTGGCCTGCAGGCCCGCGACCAGCGCGATCGACACGATGCCGAGGGCGACCAGCACCTCGATCAGCGTGAAGCCGTGCAGGCGCCTCACGGCTGCGGCGCCGCGATGGCGAAAGGCCGCAGGCCGTCGGTGGCGACGCGGATGTTCTGCCCGGGCTGGTCCGCGCTCGCGAGGTCCACCGCCTGCGGGCCGATCACCGGTTCGGGGCCCAGCACCAGCACGCCGCGCGAGGCGACGCGCGTGTCGGCGCTGAGCCACTGCTCCGGCAGCGTGCCCGCGGGGAGCCCCTCGAAGCGGAACCCCTGCTCGGTCGCGACCCAGCGCACGGGCTGGCCGGTCAGCCGCGAACGCGCGCGGGCCGACTCCAGCAGGGCGGCCAGCCGCTGCGCGTCGCGTTCCAGCGGTGCGCCGGCGGCGTCGCGCAGGGCGAAGGAGACCCCTGCGGAAGCGATGGCGATGATGGAGATCACCACCAGCAGTTCGAGCAGGGTGAAGCCGGCGGCGTGCCGGCGCGGGACCGCGCGCTCCCTACCAGGAGCCGACGTCGGCATTCTTGCCCTCGCCGCCCGGCTGGCCGTCGGCGCCGAAGGACATCACGTCGATCTCGCCTTTGACGCCGGGATTGAGGTACTGGTACGGCCGGCCCCACGGGTCGTTGGGCAGCTTTTCCAGGTAGGGCTTCCAGTTGGGCGGCACCGGCGCCGCGGTCGGCCGCGCGATGAGCGCCTGCAGGCCCTGTTCGCCGGTGGGATAGCGCTGGTTGTCCAGCCGGTACAGCTTGAGCGCCTGCATGAGGTTGTTGACGTCGGTGCGCGCAGCGGTGACCCGGGCGTCGTCCGCGCGGTCCAGCACGTTCGGCACGATCAGCGCGGCGAGCACGCCGATGATGACCAGCACCACCATCAGCTCGATGAGGGTGAAGCCGGCCGAGGCCAGCTGCTTCGCGCGCAGGGCGGCGCGGCGGTGGAATGCAGGGGAGGAACGCATCCGTTCAATGATAATCGCGCCATGTTGACCACGGCCCCCGCTTCCTGGACGGTTCGCGGCACGACCTTCGGCCTGTGGGCTCTGGTCGGGCTGAGCGCGTTGTACTGGGCGCTGAAAGTGGCGGGCGGGACGCCGCCGGCCAGCGCCCGCGTCGCGCCGCCGCGCGCGGTGGCCGCCGCCGATCCCGCCGCCATCGCGCGGCTGCTGGGCAGCACGCCCGCGACCGCGGCCGCGCCGGCCCCTGTCGCCACGCTGGCCAGCCGTTTCCAGCTGGTGGGCGTCGCCGCCGGCGCCACGTCCGGCGCGGGTGCCGCCGTCATCTCCGTCGACGGCAAGCCCGCGCGGCCCTACCGTGTCGGCACGTCGCTCGACGAAGGGCTCGTGCTGCAATCGGTCCAGGGCCGCAAGGCCACCATCGCCGCGCAGCGCGATGGCCCGCCGCTGCTGGTGCTGGAACTGCCGCCGCTGCGGCAGCAGTGAATCAGGCGGCGATGGCCGCGCCGAAGTAGAAGGCGACTTCGCAGACCTGCTGCACGGCGCCGGTCCGCTCGGCACGCGCCCCTTCGGGCGGGGCGGTGAAGCGCACCAGCGCGAAGCCCGCCAGCGCGCACGCCAGCAGGGCCGCCACGAGGAAGGCCACCCCGCCCGCGAAGGCCAGCAGCGCCAGCGGGACCACGCACCACAGGGCTCCCACGCGCAGCGTGCGCAGCGCCGCCTCGCGGGTGTCCAGCCAGTGCGCCGCCACCAGCGGCGCGAACCGCGAGACCACCTGGCCGGCGAACAGGGCCGTGATCACCGCCGCTTCCGCCCGGTCGGCCAGGGCCGCGAGCAGGGCGAGCTTGCCCCCCAGCACCAGAAACAGGGCCAGCGCGCCCCAGCCCGCGTCGCGCCGGCCCATGCGGTCGGCGAAGCGGAACAGCCCGCTTTCGTTCTGGGCACCGGTGAGCAGCACGGTCGCCACGGTGCAGGCGATCGCCGCGGCGGTCGCCTGCCCGACCAGCAGCGAGGTCAGGGCGAAAACGAGGCAGGCGGCCAGCCCGACGAGCCAGCCCGCGCCGGGGATGTGGCCGGTGCTGGATTGCAGCAGGTCGTCCTCGACGGGCGCCTCCACGGGTGCCCGCACGCGGGTGGAGGATTGCAGCGCCAGCGCGAAGCGGCGGCCGAAGAGGTGGAGGGTGTCGCGAAAGCCTGGCACCCGCCGATGCTACCCAGCCGTGGCGTTTCCGGGGGCCCGGCTGCGCAGGAACAGGCGGTAGACCGGATTGGCGGTCTCGTCCACGTACGGATAGCCCAGTTCCTCGAGGAAGGCCTGGAAGGTCTTCTCGTCGCTGCGCGGCACCTGCAGGCCGACCAGGATGCGGCCGTAGTCGGCGCCCTGGTTGCGGTAATGGAACAGGGAGATGTTCCAGCCGGGGCGCATCTGCGACAGGAACTTCATCAGGGCGCCGGGCCGCTCCGGGAAGATGAACCGCAGCAGGCGCTCGTCGCCGGCCAGCGGCGAGGGCCCGCCCACCATGTGCCGCACGTGCTCCTTGGCGAGTTCGTCGTGGGTGAGGTCGAGCGCTTCGAAGCCATGCCGCGTGAAGTTCGCGGCGATGCGTCCCGACTCGCCCTTGCCGTGCGTGGTCAGCCCGACGAAGACGTGCGCCTGCTCGGCGTCGCCGATGCGGTAGTTGAATTCCGTGACGTTGCGCGCGCCGCCGGGCAGGGTGCCGATCACCTCGCAGAAGCGGCGGAAGCTGCCGCGTTCCTCCGGGATGGTCACGGCGAACAGCGCCTCGCGCTCCTCACCGACCTCCGCCCGCTCGGCCACGAAGCGCAGGCGGTCGAAGTTCATGTTGGCGCCGCAGAGGATCGCCGCGTAGGTCTCGCCGCGCCGCTTGTGCCCGGCGACGTACTGCTTGATGGCGGCGACGGCCAGCGCGCCGGCCGGCTCCACGATGCTGCGCGTGTCGACGAACACGTCCTTGATGGCCGCGCAGACGGCGTCGGTGTCGACCAGCATGAACTCGTCCACCAGCTGGCTCGCCAGCCGGAACGTCTCCTCGCCCACCAGCTTCACCGCGGTGCCGTCGGAAAACAGGCCGACGTCCGCGAGCGTCACGCGCTTGCTCGCGGCGACCGAACGCGCCATGGCGTCCGAATCGCTCATCTGCACGCCGATCACCTTCACCTCGGGCCGCACGGCCTTGATGTAGCTGGCCACCCCGGAGATCAGGCCGCCGCCGCCGATGGCGACGAACACGGCGTCGAGCGGCCCCTGGTGCTGGCGCAGGATCTCCATCGCGATGGTGCCCTGGCCGGCGATCACGTCCGGGTCGTCGAAAGGGTGCACGAAGGTGAGCTGCTCCTGCTCGCACAGCGCGTAGGCGTGCGTGGCAGCGTCCGAGTAGCTGTCGCCGTGCAGCACGACCTCGCCGCCCAGCGCCTTGACGGCCTCGACCTTGAGCTGCGGCGTGGTCACCGGCATGACGATCACCGCACGCGACCCGAGCTTGTGCGCCGCCAGCGCCACGCCCTGCGCGTGGTTGCCGGCGGAGGCGCAGATCACCCCGCGCTTGAGCTGCTCCGGCGCCAGGTGCGCCATCTTGTTGTAGGCGCCGCGCAGCTTGAAGCTGAAGACCGGCTGCTGGTCCTCGCGCTTGAGCAGCACCTTGTTGTGGAGGCGCCGGGACAGGTTGCGCGCGGGCTCGAGCGGCGTCTCGACGGCCACGTCGTAGACGCGCGCCGTGAGGATCTTCTTGAGGTAGTCCTCCGGCTGCAGGTGTTTCTTCATGAGCCGGAAATCATAAGGCGGCACGGCAGGGGCGCCGCAGGCGGAAAAAAGCCCCCGGGCCTTGCGGTCCGGGGGCTGAATCCACCTTTTCGGAGGGTGGAGGAGACAACCGGGACGCCGGCGGCGCAGGGGCGGGAACCAGGTTCGCGCGGGCTGCTTCGCCGGGCGGGCTTAGCGGAATCGCTATGCTGTGGGTTCAGTATAGCCACAACTTTGCTGCGATGCACAAGAGTGTCTCGCGCGCGCATCGGGGCCGCCGCAACTTTTTGGCACTTGCCCGGCCCGCAGGAGGAAGAACATGGAATGCACGGTGACATGGACGGGCGCGACGGGCGCCCGTTCGGGGATGGGTTTCCTCGCGGAAACCGGCAGCGGCCACGTGCTGGTGATGGACGGCGCGCCCGACGAGGCGCGGCCCGAGAACGGCGGGCGCAACCTGGCGCCGCGTCCGATGGAAACCGTCCTGGCCGGCACCGGCGGCTGCACGGCCTATGACGTGGTGCTGATCCTCAAGCGCGGCCGCCACGACGTGCGCGGCTGCTCGGTGAAGCTGGAGGCGCACCGCGCGCCGGCCGACCCCAAGGTGTTCACGAAGATCCACATGCATTTCACGGTGCGCGGGCGCAAGCTGCCGGCGCAGGCGGTGGAGCGCGCCATCGCCATGAGCCACGAGAAGTACTGCTCGGCGAGCGCGATGCTGGCGAAGACCGCGGAGATGACGACCAGCTTCGAGATCGTCGAGGACGACGCGGCCGCCTGAGGCGCTCAGATGTAGTGCGCGGTGGTGGTCATCACCTTGGCCGCCGTTCGCATCGCGAGCTTCACCGCCTCCGGCAGTTCGGCCGCGCCCATGCTTTGCGCATGGTTGGCATGCGCCATTTCGTCGGCCTTCATCTGCGCCACGATGGCGCGCGACGCATGGTCGCCCTGCGGCAGCCGGTCCAGGTGCCCCTGCAGGTGGGCTTCGACCTGGCGTTCGGTCTCGACGATGAAGCCCAGGCTCACCCGGTCGCCGATGCGGCCCGCGACCAGCCCCAGGCCGAAGGCGCCCGCGTACCAGAGCGGATTGAGCAGCGACGGCCGCGAGCCCAGCTCCTCCAGCCGCTGCTGGGTCCAGGCCAGGTGGTCGGTTTCCTCGCGCGCCGCCTGTTCCAGCTGCGCGCGCAGGGCGTCGTCCCGCGTGGCCAGGGCCTGCGCCGTGTAAAGCGCCTGGGCGCAGACCTCGCCGACATGGTTGACGCGCATCAGGGCGCCGGCATGCTGCCGTTCCTGGGCGCCGAGGTGGGTCGATTCCGCCGGCACCACGGGGCAGGGCCGGGTGCCGCGCGGGGTGGCGAAAAGGGTGCGCAAGGCCTGGTCGAGGGCGCCGAGGATCCGGTCCATGGCGGCAGTGTACGCCCCGAAAAAATCGCACGGCGGCGACCCTTCGTCCGCGACGGCCGACCGCTCGTTTTTCCGGGATGCGAAAAGCTGGCGCCAGGTGTTGTGCCAGGTGTACTCGGCCTTGGAATCCTTGTTGCCGGTCCACAACGAAACGCAGTCAGGACGGCTAAATACTTTGCGTCGGAAAAGACCGTCTGGTGGAATAGCGTCAACTTCCCAAAAGGAGGTTGGCCCGGGGATCCGGTGAGACGCGAACGTGCCTGCATTTGCGTCCCATGCGTAACCGGAGCCCTATGTTTAACCTTGGAGAAACTTGCATGAAAAAGTCCCTGATTGCGCTGGCTGTGATGGCCGCTGCTGGTGCGGCTTCCGCCCAGTCGTCGGTCACGCTGTTCGGCATCGTCGACGCGACCTTCAACCACGGCCGTGCCGATGGTGGCAGCCGCGTGACCCAGCTGACCAACTCCGGCTACAACAGCTCGCGCCTCGGCTTCCGTGGCACGGAAGACCTGGGTGGCGGCATGTCCGCTTCCTTCTGGCTGGAAGCCGGCATCAGCAACGACGACGGTCGTGCTGGCGGTGGCATCCCCGCGGGCAACCAAGCCACGACGGTCGCCGGCAACACCGGCCTGAACTTCAACCGCCGTTCCACGGTCTCCCTCGCGGGCGGCTGGGGTGAACTGCGCCTGGGCCGTGACTACACCGCCTCCTTCTGGAACCTGACCGTGTTCGATCCGTTCGGCACGAACGGCGTTGGCACCAACACCATGCTGCTGGGCGCCGCGACCCTGGCTCCGTCGGGCACCTCCGGCGTTGCCGTCCGCGCTTCCAACACCATCGGCTACTTCCTGCCCCCGAACCTGGGCGGCTTCTACGGCCAAGCCCAGTACTGGATGGGTGAGAACGACGACGCCCTGGGCGTTGGCGAAGACAACGGCTCCGGCTTCGGCCTGCGCATCGGCTACGGCCAAGGCCCGTTCAACGTGGCCCTGGGCTGGCAGCGTACCAACTACGAAGGCGCCGGTCTGGACGACTTCCGTAGCTGGAACCTGGGTGGCCAGTGGGACTTCGGCATGGCCAAGGTCATGGCCCAGTACGGTCGTGACGAAGGCGCCGCTGGCGGCGCCACCGGCGTCGACGGCCGCGGCTGGCTGATCGGTGCCCTGGTGCCGGTCGGCGCCGGCGAAGTGCGCGCGTCCTACAGCGAGTACCGTTTCGACTTCAACGTCGCCGGCGCTCCGGAACCCCGCGCTCGCAAGTTCGCGGTTGGCTACGTGCACAACCTGTCCAAGCGCACCGCCGTGTACGCGACCATCGCCCGCATTCGCAACAGCGATGGCTTCGTGGGTGGCCCGCGCTTCGCCCTGGGCGCCTCGTCCTTCGCCGCTGGTACCGTCAACGGTTCCTCCACCGGCTACGACATCGGCATCCGCCACAGCTTCTAATTTTCGAACCGGCCGCGAGGCCGGTGCAGAAAAAAAGAAACTTGAAAAGGCCGCCTTCGGGCGGCCTTTTTTTGTGCAGGCCACGCCATGACGCCAGTCACATCACCCCGCTCCCCGCGGCTGCTTGCCGCCGGCTTCGCCCTGCTGCTCGCGGGATGCGCTTCCGCGCCGGTGCCCCCCGGCATCTCGGACTCGCCGTGGGCCATCCAGTCCGGGACGGCGGCCTCCGATGCGGGCCCCTGGACGCACAAGCCGCTGCCAGGCAAGGCCGCGACCCGTTTCCAGTACGAACGCCACCTCGGGCGCGACGCCGTCGCCGTGCAGGCCGACGCTTCGGCGAGCCTGTTGCGGCAAAGCCTGCGCATCGAACCGCAGCAGCTCGGACAGGTGCGCTTCTCGTGGAAGGTGTCCGCGCTGATCGCCGGTGCCGACCTGGCCTCCCGCGACAAGGCCGACGCACCCGTGCGCATCGTCCTCGCCTTCGAAGGCGACCGTTCCCGCTTCTCGCCCCGCGATGCCGCCCTGTCGGAACTGGTGCGCGCCCTCACCGGGGAAGAGATGCCCTATGCGACGCTGATGTACGTTTGGTGCAACCAGCGCGCGCCCGGCACCGTGATCCGCAACACGCGCACGGACCGCATCCGCAAGCTGGTGGTCGAGAGCGGCCCCGGGAGCCTAAACCGGTGGCTGGATTACGAGCGCGACATCCGCGCCGACTACGAGCGGGCCTTCGGCGAACCGCCCGGCGCACTGGTGGGGGTCGCCCTGATGACGGACACGGACAACACGCAAAGCCTGGCCGAAGCCTGGTACGGCCCGGTGCGCTTCCTGCCCGCCAGCCGGTGAGGCGCCGCGTGACCGGCGTCACGCCCTCCCGGGAAACCCCTTTTGACCGGGCTGGCACGACTGCTGCATAGTCTGCACTTTCAAAATTGGAGAGAGTCGAATGAGGATCAAGTACGCATTGCTTGCGGCCGCCGTGTTTGCCGCCGCCGGTTCGCCGGTGCACGCGAAGACATTCCGCTGGGCCAGCGCGTCGGACATCGCCACCTGGGACATCCACTCGCAGAACAATGCGCTGCAGAACGGCATCCACGCCGCCGTGTACGAGTCGCTGGTCTACTACAACAGCCGCACCTTCAAGATCGAGCCCGTGCTGGCGACGTCCTGGACCCAGGTGTCCCCGACCCAGCTGCGCGTCAACCTGCGCCAGGGCGTGAAGTTCCACGACGGCACCGACTTCACGGCGGACGACGCGGTGTACTCGCTCACCCGTGCGATGAAGCCCACCTCCAACTTCACCCCGTACACGGCCGGCATCGACCGCGTCGTGAAGGTGAACGCGAACACCATCGACATCATCACCAAGCGCCCCAACCCGGTGTTGCTGAACCAGCTGACCGAGCTGCGCATGATGAGCAAGGCCTGGGCCGAGAAGAACAACTCCGTCGACCCCAAGGACATCAAGAACGTCACCCAGGAGACGTTCGCCAACCGCAATGCCATGGGGACGGGCCCGTTCACCATGAAGCAGTGGGTGCCCGACCAGCGCCTGCACCTGGCCGCCAACCCGGCGTGGTGGGGCAAGCTCGAAGGCAACGTCACCGAGATCATCTACACCCCGATCAAGTCCGAAGCCACCCGCGTGGCCGCCATGCTCTCGGGTGAAGTCGACTTCGTGCTTGACCCCAGCCCGCAGGACCTGGGCCGCCTGCGCGCCAACCCGAACCTGAAGGTCGTCGACGGCGTGGAAAGCCGCACGATCTTCTTCGGCATGGACCAGCACCGCGACGAACTGCCCGGCTCCAACGTGAAGGGCAAGAACCCGCTGAAGGACCAGCGCGTGCGCAAGGCGCTGTACCAGGCGATCGACATCGAGACCCTGATGAAGGTCACCATGCGCGGCCTGGGCCAGCCCACCGGCGCGCTGGTGGCCCCGCAGGTCACCGGCTGGACGGAAGAGATCCACAAGCGCTTCCCCTACAGCCAGGACGCCGCGAAGAAGCTGCTGGCCGACGCCGGCTATCCGCAAGGCTTCGAAGTCGACTTCGCCTGCCCGAACAACCGCTACATCAACGACGAGGAGATCTGCCAGGCCGTGACCGCCATGTGGTCGCGCGTCGGCGTGAAGGCCAAGCTGCGCACGCTGCCGCTGGTCACGTACTTCCCGATGATCCAGCGCTTCGAGGCCAGCATCTACATGCTGGGCTGGGGCGTCCCGACCTTCGACTCCATGTACAGCCTGCAGTCGCTGGTCCGCACCACCGGCACCGACGGTGACGGCAACTACAACGTCGGCCGCTACAGCAACCCGAAGCTGGACGCCGTGATCGACCGCGCCAAGGTCGAGACCGACCTGCTGGTGCGCAACCGCCTGCTCACCGACGCCTGGAAGATCAGCAACGAGGACGTGTCGCACCTGCCGCTGCACAACCAGGTGATCCCGTGGGCGATGAAGAAGAACATCGACGTGGTGCACCGCCCGGACAACCGGCTCGACTGGCGCCTGATCAAGGTGAACTGACGCCTTGCCCGAGGGGCGGCCTCTCTTTGGAGAGGCCGCCCCAATTGTTTAGGCCTAAAGGAAACCCCGGTGCCGGCACGTACCTTGCTCTGCTAGCATCGGCACCCCCTCTGCGCTACACCGAATGTTCGCCTTCATCCTGCGCCGCCTGATCCAGGCCATGGTGGTCATGGTCACGGTCGCCTTCATCGCCTTCCTGCTGTTCCAGTACGTGGGCGATCCCGTCGTCTTCCTGCTCGGGCAGGACGCCACCCCCGAACAGATCCGCGAACTGCGCGCCGACCTGGGGCTCGACAAGCCGTTCTTCGTCCAGTTCTGGCACTTCCTCGCGAACGCCGCGCAAGGGGAATTCGGCCTCAGCCTGCGCCAGGGCGCCAAGGTTTCGAGGCTCATCGCGGAACGCTTCCCGGCCACGCTCGAACTCGCCTTCGTCGCCGCCTTCCTCGCACTGGCGCTCGGCATCCCGATGGGTGTCTATGCGGCGCTGCGCCGCGGCAACTTCCTCAGCCAGGTCTTCATGACCGTGTCGCTGCTGGGCGTGTCGCTGCCCACCTTCTTCATCGGCATCCTGCTGATCCTGATCTTCGCCGTCACGCTCGGCTGGTTCCCGAGCTTCGGGCGCGGGGAGACCGTGCAGGTCGGCTGGTGGAGCAGCGGCCTGCTCACGCCCAAGGGCTGGCACCACATCGTGCTGCCGGCGCTGACGCTCGCCATCTTCCAGCTCACGCTGATCATGCGGCTGGTGCGGGCCGAGATGCTGGAGGTGCTGCGCACCGACTACATCAAGTTCGCGCGGGCCCGCGGCCTGTCCAACCGTGCGATCCACTTCGGCCATGCGCTGAAGAACACGCTGGTGCCGGTGATGACCATCACCGGCCTGCAGCTCGGCGGCCTGATCGCCTTCGCCATCATCACCGAGACGGTGTTCCAGTGGCCCGGCATGGGCCTCCTGTTCATCCAGGCGGTCACCTTCGCGGACATCCCCGTCATGGCCGCCTACCTGTGCCTGATCGCCTTGATCTTCGTCGTGATCAACCTGGTGGTCGACCTGCTGTACTTCGCGGTCGATCCCCGGCTGCGCGTGGGCACGGTGGGAGGCCACTGATGCTCACCGCGGAAGCCGCCCGGCGGCTGAACGCGCACGGCCGTGCCTTCACGCACATCGCGCAGTACCACCCGGAGCTCACCGCCTTCCGCCGCGACCTGCACGCCCACCCCGAACTCGGCTTCGAGGAGGTCTACACCGCCGGCCGCGTGCAGGAAGCGCTGAAGCTGTGCGGCGTGGACGAAGTGCACGCCGGCATCGGCAAGACCGGCGTCGTCGGCATCGTCCGCGGCCGGGCCAACACCTCGGGCCGCATGCTGGGCCTGCGCGCCGACATGGACGCGCTCACGATGACCGAGAGCAACGAGTTCCCCTGGAAGTCGACGCGCTCGGGGATGATGCACGGCTGCGGCCACGACGGCCACACCGCCATGCTGGTGGGGGCCGCCCGCTACCTCGCCGAGACGCGCAACTTCGACGGCACCGCGGTGCTGATCTTCCAGCCCGGCGAGGAAGGCTTCGCCGGCGCCAAGGCGATGATCGAGGACGGCCTGTTCCAGCGCTTCCCGGTCGACGCCGTGTACGCCATGCACAACTGGCCGGGCCTCAAGCCCGGCTGCTTCGGCATCCGCCACCAGGCCATGATGGCCTCGGCCGACCGCGTGACGATCGAGATCACCGGCAAGGGCGGGCACGGCGCGCACCCCTACCTGGCGGTGGACCCGGTGCTGGTCGCCGCGCACATCATCACCGCGGTGCAGAGCATCGTCTCGCGCAACACCAAGGCCGTGGACGGCGCGGTCATCAGCCTGTGCGCGATGCACGCCGGCGACCTGCACGCGATGAGCGTCATCCCCGGCAAGGCGACCTTGGTGGGCACCGTGCGCACCTTCCGGCCGGAAGTGCAGGACATGATCGAGCGCCGCCTGAACGAGTTGTGCAGCGCGGTCGCCCTGGGCTTCGGCGCCACCGCGACGGTCCACTACGAGCGCATCTATCCCGCCACCATCAACACGCCGCGCGAAACCGAGTTCGCGGCCGACGTGGCCGAGGCGCTGGTCGGCTCCGAGAACGTGGTGCGCAACATGGAGCCGAGCATGGGCGCGGAGGACTTCTCCTTCATGCTGCAGGCCAAGCCGGGCGCGTACATGCGCATCGGCCAGGGCGGCGAAGGCAGCTGCATGCTGCACATGAGCCGCTACGACTTCAACGACGAGATCCTTCCGCTCGGCTCGGCATTGCACGCCAGCCTGGTGGAGCAAGCCATGCCGCTCGCGGGCCACCAGGCCGCGGGCTGACGCCGAGTCCCCGAGGACATCACTTCCAAAAGGAGTTCCGACCATGCAACTCAAGACCCACCTGATCGCCGCCGCCGTGCTGTGCGCGGCCGCCGCCGGCGTCCAGGCCCAGACCGTGCGCATCGCCAACCAGGGCGATTCGCTGTCGATGGACCCGCACTCGCTCAATGAGTCGCTGCAGCTGTCCGTCACGGGCAACATCTACGAAGGCCTGGTCGGCCGCAACAAGGACCTCTCGCTCACGCCGCTGCTGGCCACGTCCTGGCGGCAGACGTCCCCGACGGTGTGGCGCTTCGAACTGCGCAAGGGCGTGCAGTTCCACGACGGCACCCCGTTCACGGCGGACGACGTGCTCTTCTCCTTCGCCCGCACGCAGGTGGACGGCTCCGACATGAAGAGCTACACCAACGACGTCAAGGAAGTGCGCAAGATCAACGACCACGCGGTCGAGATCGAGACGAAGGCACCGTTCCCCATCCTGCCGGACGTGATCTCCCTCGTGTACGTGATGAGCAAGAAGTGGGCGGAAACGAACCAGGCCACGCGCCCCGTCGACCGCCGCAAGGGCATCGAGAACGCGGCTTCGTTCCGCGCCAACGGCACGGGCCCGTACCGCCTGCGCGAGCGCCAGCCGAACGTGCGCTCGACCTTCGTGCGCAACGGCAACTACTGGGGCAAGATCGAAGGGAACGTGCAGGAAGTCGTGTTCACGCCGATCGGCAATGACGCCACCCGCGTGGCCGCCCTGCTGTCCGGTGAAGTGGACCTGATGGAACCGGTGCCGGTGCAGGACATCGACCGCGTCAACGGCTCCGCCAATGCCAAGGTGATGGTCGGCCCCGAGCTGCGCACCATCTTCCTGGGCATGGACCAGTCGCGCAACGAACTGCTGTATTCCAGCGTGAAGGGCAAGAACCCCTTCAAGGACAAGCGCGTGCGCCAGGCCTTCTACCAGGCCATCGACATCGAGGGCATCCAGAAGACGGTGATGCGCGGCGCCTCCAAGCCGACGGCCCTGATGGTCGGCCCCGGCATCAACGGCTTCGATGCCGGCCAGAACAAGCGCCTGCCCTACGACCCGGAAGGCGCCAAGAAGCTGCTGGCCGACGCCGGCTATCCGCAGGGCTTCGAAGTCACGATGAACTGCCCCAACGACCGCTACGTCAACGACGCGCGGATCTGCCAGACCGTGGCGGCGAACCTCTCGCGCATCGGCGTCAAGATCAACCTGGCCGCGGAGACCAAGGGCACCTACTTCCCCAAGATCCTGCGCCGCGACACCAGCTTCTACATGCTGGGCTGGACCCCCGGCACCTACGACGCGCACAACGCGCTGAACGCGCTGATGGCCTGCCCCGACGACAAGGGCACGGGCCAGTTCAACCTGGGCAGCTACTGCAACCCGAAGGTGGACCAGCTCACGCGCAGCATCCAGTCGGAAACCGACAAGGCCAAGCGCAATGCCATGATCAAGGAAGCGTTCGAAGTGCACAGCGCCGACATCGGCCACGTGCCGCTGCACCAGCAGTCGCTCGCCTGGGGCATCTCGAAGAACGTGGACGTCGCCCAGCTGGCCGACAACTTCATGTTCTTCAAGTGGATCACCGTCAAGAAGTAAGCGCCTGAGCGCCGCGGGGCCCGTGCCCCGCGGCCGCCACCTGCCTCCTCCATGAAACAAGCCCTCCTGCGCTGGATCGACAGCGACATCGGCTACAGCTTCCGCCATTCGCCGACGGCGATCGTCGCGGCGGCGATCGCGGCCGTCTGCATCTTCTGCGCCGTCTTCGCCGGCCTCGTGGCGCCGCACAACCCCTTCGACCTCACCACCCTGGAACTGAGCGACGCGCGCAAGCCCCCGGCGTGGGACACCGAAGGCACGTCCAAGTACCTGCTGGGCACCGACGACCAGGGGCGCGACATCCTGTCCGCCCTGATCTACGGCGCGCGCATCTCGCTCGTCGTGGGCGTGGTGTCCGTGCTGCTGTCCATGTTGATCGGCGTCGGCCTCGGCCTGCTCGCCGGCTTCCGCGGCGGCTGGGTCGACGGCTTCCTGATGCGCGTGTGCGACGTGATGCTCAGCTTTCCGCCGATCCTGGTGGCGCTGCTGATCGCGGGCGTCGGCCGCGCCCTGTTCCCGAACGCGCACGACACCGTCGCCTTCGGCGTGCTGATCCTCTCCATCACGCTGACCGGCTGGGTGCAGTACGCGCGCACGGTGCGCGGCTCCACGATGGTGGAGCGCAACAAGGAATACGTGCAGGCCGCGCGCGTGACCGGCGTCGCGCCGTTCCGCATCATGCGGCGGCACGTGCTGCCCAACGTGATGGGGCCGGTGCTGGTGCTGGCCACCATCCACGTGGCAACCGCCATCATCACGGAGGCCACGCTGTCCTTCCTGGGCGTCGGCGTGCCGCCGACCTCGCCGTCGCTGGGCACGCTGATCCGCGTGGGCAACGACTACCTCTTCTCGGGCGAATGGTGGATCACCATCTTCCCGGGCCTGATGCTGATCCTGATCGCCCTGTCGGTGAACCTGCTGGGCGACTGGCTGCGCGATGCGCTCAACCCGCGCCTGCGCTGATCGGACCAACATGAGCCTCCTCCAAGTCCAAGACCTCGTCGTGGAATTCCCCACGCGGCGGGGCACGCTGCGCGCGCTGGACAACATCTCCTTCGAGATCGCGCCGGGCGAGATCCTCGGCGTGGTCGGCGAGTCCGGCGCCGGCAAGTCGCTGACCGGCGCGGCCATCATCGGCCTGCTGGAGCCGCCCGGGCGCATCGCCTCGGGCCGCATCCTGCTGGAAGGCGAGCGCATCGACAACCTGCCGTTCGACCGCATGCGGCACATCCGCGGCCGCAAGATCGGCGCGATCTTCCAGGACCCGCTGACGTCGCTGAACCCGCTGTACACCATCGGCCGCCAGCTGACCGAGACGATCCAGGCGCACCTGCCGGTCAACGCGGAAGAAGCGCGGCTGCGCGCCATCAAGCTGCTCGAGGACACCGGCATCCCGGCGGCGGCCGAACGCATCGACCACTTCCCGCACCAGTTCTCCGGCGGCATGCGCCAACGCGTGGTGATCGCGCTGGCGTTGGCCGCCGAACCGAAGCTGATCGTCGCCGACGAGCCGACCACCGCGCTCGACGTGTCGATCCAGGCGCAGATCATCCAGCTGCTCAAGCGCATCTGCAAGGACCGCGGCGCCGCCGTCATGCTGATCACGCACGACATGGGCGTGATCGCCGAGACCTGCGACCGCGTCGCCGTGATGTACGCGGGCCGCATCGCCGAGATCGGGCCGGTGCACGAAGTGATCCACCAGCCGGCGCACCCCTACACGATGGGCCTCATGGCTGCGATCCCGGACATCGCCGTGGACCGCGAGCGCCTGAACCAGATCGACGGCGCCATGCCGCGCCTGAACGCCATCCCGCCGGGCTGCGCCTACAACCCGCGCTGCCCGCGCGCCTTCGACCGCTGCCTGCGCGAGCGGCCGGACCTGCTGCATGCCGGCGCCACCCGCGCCGCATGCTGGCTGCACGACGCCAACGCGGAGGCCCTGGCATGAGCACTGTCCTGACCCAATCCCTCGATGTGCCGATGGCGATGCCGGGCGGCGAGCGCGCGGTGGTGCGCACGCCGGCCGCGTCCGGCGCCGCACCCCTGGTGCAGGCCCACGACCTGGCCAAGACCTTCGACGTCTCCGTGCCCTGGCTGAACCGCGTGATCGAACGCCGCCCGCGCCAGCTGCTGCATGCGGTCGACGGCGTGAGCTTCTCCATCGAGAAAGGCCAGACGCTGGCGCTGGTGGGCGAATCGGGCTGCGGCAAGAGCACGGTCGCGCGGCTGCTGGTGGGCCTGTACCACCCCACGCGCGGCGGATTCACCTTCGACGGGGAGGACGCGCACGCCGCCTTCAAGACCGCCGAAGGCCGCAAGCTGCGCCGCCGCATCCAGATGATCTTCCAGGACCCCTATGCCAGCCTGAACCCGCGCTGGAAGGTGGAGGACATCGTCGGCGAGCCGCTGCGCGAGCACGGCCTCATCACGGACGCGAAGCAGCTGAAGGACCGCGTGGGCGAACTGCTGCAGTCCGTGGGCCTGAGCCCGCTGGACATGGTCAAGTACCCGCACCAGTTCTCCGGCGGCCAGCGCCAGCGCATCTCGATCGCGCGGGCGCTCGCGACCCAGCCCGAGTTCCTGGTCTGCGACGAACCCACCTCGGCGCTCGACGTGAGCGTGCAGGCGCAGGTGCTCAACATCATGAAGGACCTGCAGCGCAAGCAGGGCCTGACCTACCTGTTCATCTCGCACAACCTCGCGGTCGTGCGCCACGTGAGCGACCAGGTCGGCGTGATGTACCTCGGGCGCCTGGTGGAGGTGGCGGGCAAGAACCAGCTGTTCTCGCAGCCGCGGCATCCGTACACGCGCATGCTGCTGGACGCGATCCCGAAGATGCACGACACCGGCCGCGCCCGCACGCCGGTGCAGGGCGAAGTGCCCAACCCGCTGAACCCGCCGACCGGCTGCGCCTTCAACCCGCGCTGCCCGTTCGCGAACGAGCGTTGCCGCGTCGAGCGGCCGGCCTTGCTGGAGTTCGACGGCGCCCGCGTGGCCTGCCACGCGGTGGAGGAGGGGCGGATCTGAACGCATCCCGTCATCCCCGCGCAGGGGATCCAGAGCTTCCCTAGAAGGCCCGCCGCACCGCGGGCCTTTCTTCTGGGCCGGACGCCCCGGATTCCCGCCTGCGCGGGAATGACGCCTTCCGCTTCAGGCGTAGCGCTTGGTCCGCAGGTTGTTCTTCATCTCGCGGAGCAGCGGCTGCAGCCGCCCGCCGCCGATGCGCAGCGCCACGGCGGTCGCCAGCACGTCGATGATCATCAGGTGCAGCAGCCGGGACACCATGGGGCTGTAGCGGTCGTAGCCCTCCGGGTGGTCGGCGGCCAGGTGGATCTGCCCGGCGGAGGCCAGCGGCGAGCCGGTGGCGGTGATGACGATGGTGGTCGCGCCGTTGCGCCGGGCGATGTCGCAGGCGTCCATCAGGTCGCGGGTGCGGCCGGAGTTGGAGATCACCACCACGCAGTCGCCCGGACCGAGCAGCGTGGCGCTCATCACCTGCATGTGGCCGTCGCTGTGGGCGATGGTGTGCACGCCCAGGCGGAAGAACTTGTGCTGCGCGTCGAGCGCCACGACGCCCGAGTTGCCGACGCCGTAGAACTCGATGCGGCGGCCCGTCTTGTACGTTCCCGCCAGCACTTCGACCGCGCGCTCGATCGCGTACGTCGAGGCATCGTTGCGGTACTTGAGGAAGGCCGCGACGGCGTTGTCGATCACCTTCACCAGCACGTCGCCGGTCTTGTCGTCGGCGTCCACGCTGCGGTGGATGAAGGGCACGCCTTCGCTCACGCTGCCGGCGAGCTTCAGCTTGAAGTCCGAGAGGCCGTCGTAGCCCATGCTGCGGCAGAAGCGCACGACCGTCGGCTTGCTCACGTGCGACCGGTCGGCGAGTTCACTCACCGGCAGGTTCGCGAACGCGCGCGGGTCCGCCAGCACCAGCTTCGCCACCCGCTGCTCCGCGGGAGCGAGCGAGGGCATGGACGCCTTGATGCGGTCTAGCATTGGAGCCTCGCCGGGCCGCCCCAAGAGGCGACCGCCCCCTCGGGGGGCAGCGCCGCACCGAAGGAGTCAAGCGTGGGGGCTAGCATTCCTCGGACCAGCAGAAGCCGTCGCGGGCGATCATGGCGCTGGAGGCGCTCGGGCCCCAGCTGCCCGCGGCGTAGGGACGCGGGCCGCGCTCGTCGTTGCGCGCGTAGTCGATCAGCGGCTCGATCCAGCGCCAGGCCGCTTCCTGTTCGTCGCTGCGCACGAACAGGTTCAGCCGGCCGGCGATGACGTCGAGCAGCAGGCGTTCATAGGCGCCCACGCGCTCGGAGCCGAAGCGCTTGTCGAAATCCAGGTCCAGGTGCACGGGCGCGAGCACGGGTGCGTCGCGGCGGTTCTCCTGCCCCTGGGCCAGCAGGTGCATCTGCAGCCCGTCGCGCGGCTGCAGGTTGATCACCAGGCGGTTCCAGCTGCCGGGCGGTGCTTCGTAGATCGCATGCGGCGCCTCGTGGAAGTTGACGACGATGTGGGCCTCGCGCGCCGCCAGCCGCTTGCCGGTGCGGATGTAGAAGGGCACCCCGGCCCAGCGCCAGCTGGCGATCTCGGCCCGCAGGGCGACGAAGGTCTCGGTGCGGCTGTGCGGGTCGACCCCCGGCTCCTCGCGATAGCCGGGCACCTCGCGGCCGTTGGCGGCGCCGCCCGCGTATTGCCCGCGCACCACGTGCTGGTCCAGCGTGCGCGGCGTCCACCGCTGCAGCGAGCGCAGCACCTTCAGCTTCTCGTCGCGGATCGCGTCGGCGTGCGCGTTGATGGGCGGCTCCATCGCCAGCGCGCACAGCAGCTGCAGCGCGTGGTTCTGCACCATGTCGCGCAGCGCGCCGGTCTGGTCGTAGAACGCGCCCCGCTTCTCCACGCCGATGTCCTCGGCGATCGTGATCTGGATGTTGGAGATGTGCTCGCGGCGCCAGACCGGCTCGAACAGCGCATTGCCGAAGCGCATCGCGAACAGGTTCTGCACCGCGGGCTTGCCGAGGTAGTGGTCGATGCGGAAGATCTGCCGTTCCTGGAACACCTTGCCGACGGCTTCGTTGATGTCCCGGTTGGAGGCGAGGTCGTGGCCGAGCGGCTTCTCCAGCACCAGCCGCGTGTTCGGCCGGTTCAGTCCCGCGGCCGCCAGCTGCTGGCATGCCACGGTGAACAGGTTCGGTGCCGTGGCGAGGTACATCACCACGGTCTCGGCATGGCGTTCGCGCAGCATCTCCGCCAGCCGGCGGTAGTCGGCCGGCTGCGACAGGTCGACGCGCAGGTAGTGCAGCAGGCCGGCGAAGCGGTCGAACTCCTCCGGGCTGGGGCGCTTGGCCAGCTCGACGTCGTCGAAGCGCGAGCGGATCAGCTCGCGGTACGCGGCATCGGAAAGGTCGTCGCGCGCGATGCCGATGATGCGGCCCCCCGACGGGAGGCTGCC
The DNA here is from genome assembly GCF_015070875.1 of Ramlibacter pallidus. Lineage (GTDB taxonomy): Bacteria > Pseudomonadota > Gammaproteobacteria > Burkholderiales > Burkholderiaceae_C > Ramlibacter > Ramlibacter pallidus. The sequence continues at coordinate 800,565 of NZ_JADDIV010000001.1, read as the reverse complement.
GTGGCGGAAGGCCTGGAACAGCGCCGGCATCAGCTTGCGCCATGCGAGGTCGCCGGTACCGCCGAAAAGGACGAGGTCGAAGCTCATGGTCTTGTTCTGGGGGGCTTCGGATCACTGTAACTTAGTTTCGGCGCGGCAGGAGGCGGCCCTCCGCGGACGTCCCCGACGCCGGATAATCCGGGCCATGAACCAACTGGAAGCGCTCAAGCAGTACACCACCGTCGTCGCCGACACCGGCGACTTCCGCCAGCTGGCGCAGTACCAGCCGCAGGACGCCACCACCAACCCGTCGCTGATCCTGAAGGCGGTGCAGAAGGCGGACTACGCGCCCTTGCTCAAGGAAACGGTGCAACGCTTCCGCGCGAAGCCGCTGGACGAGCAGATCGACCGGCTGCTGGTGCGCTTCGGCACCGAGATCCTGCGCACCATCCCGGGCCGCGTTTCCACCGAGGTCGATGCGCGCCTGAGCTTCGACGCGGACGCGACCTTCACGCGCGGCGAACGCCTGATCGAGCTGTACCAGGCCGAAGGCGTGCCGGCGGACCGCGTGCTGATCAAGGTGGCCAGCACCTGGGAAGGCATCCAGGCGGCCGCGCGCCTGCAGCAGCGCGGCATCAACACCAACCTGACGCTGCTGTTCTCGTTCTGCCAGGCGGTGGCCTGCGGCCAGGCGAAGGTCAAGCTGATCTCGCCCTTCGTCGGCCGCATCTACGACTGGTACAAGAAGAGCGCCGGCGGCGCGTGGGACGAGGCGGCGAGTTCCGGCGCCAACGACCCCGGCGTGAAGTCGGTGCGCCAGATCTACCAGTACTACAAGCACTTCGGCATCGCGACGGAGGTGATGGGCGCGAGCTTCCGCAACACCGGCCAGATCCTCGCGCTGGCCGGCTGCGACCTGCTCACCATCAGTCCGGAACTGCTCGGCGAACTGGCCGCGAAACAGGGCGAGGTGCCGCGCGCCCTGGACCCGGCGCAGGCGAAGGGCGCGGACATCGCCGCCGTGAACTACGACGAGGCGCAGTTCCGCTGGGCGCTCAACGAGGACGCCATGGCCACCGAGAAGCTCGCCGAGGGCATCCGCGCCTTCGCCGTGGATGCGGTGAAGCTCGAGAAACTGATGCAGGCGGCCTGAGCGGATGGCCAGGATCCGCTGCGACCAGGCCGCCGCGTGGCGGCGCCTGCAGGAACGCCACCGCACCGTCGGCGCGGGCTTCGACCTGTGCCAGGCCTTCGTGCACGACCTCAAGCGCGCCGAAGCCTTCAGCCAGGACGCGCCGCACGTCTTCGCGGACCTGTCGAAGAACCTCATCGACGCCGAGGTGCAGGGCGAGCTCTTCGCGCTGGCGCGCGAATGCGGCCTCGAGGCGTACCGCGACGCGATGTTCGCCGGCGAGCGCATCAACAACACCGAAGACCGCGCCGTCAAGCACTGGCTGCTGCGTGCTCCCCGCGATGCGCGGGACCCGGACTCCGTCGCCGTCCACGAGACGCTGGACGCGATGCTGTCCTTCGCGCAACGCGTGCGGGACGACGCGGCGATCACCGACGTCGTGAACATCGGGATCGGCGGCTCCGACCTCGGCCCGCAGATGGCCGTGGCGGCGCTGGAAAGCGCGTGCATCGCCGGCAAGCGCTTCCACTTCGTCTCCAACGTCGACGGCCATGAACTCGCGGCGGTGCTGCAGCGGCTGCGCCCGGAATCCACGCTGTTCCTGGTCGCGTCCAAGACCTTCACCACGCTGGAGACGATGACCAACGCGCGCTCGGCGAAAGCGTGGTTCGAACAGCAGGGCGGCCGCGACATCGCGCGCCATTTCGCCGCGCTCACCACCAACGTCGAGGCCGCGCGCGGGTTCGGCATCGCGACGACCTTCGGCTTCTGGGACTGGGTCGGCGGCCGCTACTCGCTCTGGTCGGCCATCGGACTGCCGCTGGCCATCGCGATCGGGCCGGAAGGCTTCCGCGAGCTGCTGGCGGGCGCGCATGCGATGGACCGGCACTTCCGCGAAGCGCCGCTCGAACGCAACCTGCCCGCCCGGCTGGGCCTCCTCGACGTCTGGTACCGCAACTTCCACGGGTTCGGCAGCCGCAGCATCGCGCCGTACCACAGCGCCTTGCGGCGCCTGCCGGCCTACCTGCAGCAGCTGGAGATGGAGAGCAACGGGAAGGGCGTCGATGCGCAGGGACAGCCGCTGCCCTTCGCCACCTCGCCGGTGCTGTGGGGCGAGCCGGGCACCAACGGCCAGCACGCGTACTTCCAGATGCTGCACCAGGGCACCGAACGCGTGCCGGTGGAGTTCATCGCCGTGCGGCAGCCCGCGCACGACCTGCCGGGGCACCACGCGCTGCTGCTCGCCAACGCACTGGCGCAGGCGCAGGCCCTGATGCAGGGCAAGGCGGACGCCGGCGGGCACCGCCACTTCGGCGGCAACCGTCCTTCCACCTTCTTCGTCCTGGAGGCGTTGACGCCCGCGGCGCTGGGCGCCTTGCTGGCGCTGTACGAGCATCGGGTGTTCACCAGCGGCGCGTTGTGGGGCATCGACAGCTTCGACCAGTGGGGCGTGGAGCTCGGCAAGGTCCTCGCGGGCGACCTGGCCCGGCGGCTGGAGAACGGTGACATCGAGGGACTCGACGCCTCGACGGCCGGCCTGTTGTCCCGCCTGCGCGGGCGCTGAGCACCCCGGGCCTTCCGGCACAATTCCTGCGTGCATGCCGTGCGCGGGCCGTACGGGCCCGCCCGCAAGAACGAGTCGTCGAGGGAACCTCCATGAAGATCCTGGCCAAGGTCCTGTGCGCGCCCGCGCTCGCCATCGTGTTCCTGCTTGCCTTCGGCGGCATCGCGTACGTGGTGATGGAGCAGCAGAAGCAGGCCATCGGCGAACTCGCGGGCGCGCGGCAGTCCGCCGTGGAAGCGGCCACCGGCGCGCTGCAGTCCGTCGGCGCGGTGCAATCCGGCGCCTACCGCCTGTTCACCTGGCGTTCCGCCATCAGCGAAGAACAGGTGAAGAAGACCTCGGGAGAACTGCTGGACCAGCTGGACCTGCTTGCGGGCTTGCTGCAGGGCATGCGCGCGCAACCGCAGGTGAGCGCGGCCGAGCGCGCGCACATCGATGCGGTGCTGCCGCGGCTGTCGCGCTATCGCGGTGAACTGCAGCAGGCGATCGAGCAGAGCACCGACGCCGCCACGGCGGCCTCCCTCATGCAGGGCGCCGACGCCACCCACGCCGCGATCGGCCGCGAATTGCAGGCCCTCGTCGCCCTCGAAAAGCAACTGACCGAGGCGAGCCAGGAGGCCACGCTGGAGGCCGCGCAGCAGGCCGCCAACCTGCTGCTGGCGATCACGCTGGTGGCGGTGCTCGTCTCGCTCGCCGCCGCCGTCCTGGCCAGCCGCCGGATCGTGCGGCCGCTGCGCAGCGCGATCGCCAGCGCGGGCCGCATCGCCGAGGGCGACCTCACGGCGGACGTGCGCGTGACGGGCCGCGACGAGACGGCGGACCTGCTCCGCGCGCTCGACCACATGTCGCGCCAGCTGCGCGCGCTGGTCGGCGACGTGGCGACCGGCGCCCATGCGGTGGCCGACACCAGCGCCCAGATCGCGCAAGGCAACCTGGACCTGTCGCAGCGCACCGAGGAGCAGGCGAGCACGCTGGAGGAAACCGCCGGCGCGATGCTGCAGCTGTCGCAGACGGTGGAGCAGAACGCGCAGAACGCGATGCAGGCGAGCGGCCTCGCCACCGAGGCGTCCGGCGTGGCGGAGCAGGGCGCGGCGGCGGTGGGCCGGATGGTGCAGACCATGGATGGCATCGCCGCCGCCGCGCGCCGCATCGGCGAGATCATCGCCGTCATCGACGGCATCGCCTTCCAGACCAACATCCTTGCACTGAACGCGGCGGTGGAGGCCGCGCGTGCCGGCGAGCAGGGCCGTGGCTTCGCCGTCGTCGCCTCCGAAGTGCGCGCGCTGGCCCAGCGCAGCGCCGCCGCGGCGCGCCAGGTGAAGGACCTGGTGGAAGATTCCGTGCACCGCGTGGATGCGGGACACACCATCGCCGGGGACGCCGGCGCCACGATGCGCAGGGTGGTCGCATCGGTGCAGCGCGTGAACGCGCTGATCGCGGAGATCGCCAGCGCCAGCCGCGAACAGAGCGCCGGCCTGCGCCAGGTGAACAGTGCCGTCGCGCAGATGGGGCAGGTGGTGCAGCAGAATGCGGCGCTGGTGGAAGAGGCGAGCGCGGCGACGCAGTCGATGAAGGACGAAGCGGGCGCCCTGCTGCGCCTGGTGGAGCGCTTCCGGCTGCACGGCGCCACGGCGGCAGCGTTCGAACCGGCGGCGACGGCTGCGGACGGACCCCTGCCGGCCATCGGCTACGCACCCACGACGCCCGGCCTGCTGGCCTCGTGAGCGCGATGCGGTAAGGTGGCGCACAGCCGCCATGCGTCCCTCCCACCTCGCCCTGCCGCTCTCCGCACTGCTGCTCGCCGGCTGCGACCCCGGACCTCCGCCGTCACCGCACGCGCTGCGCCCCGACGACGCCCCGGTCACCGCGGCCGGTGCGCGGATCTACGCGACGCATTGCGCTGCCTGCCATGGAGCGAAGCTCGAGGGCCAGCCGAACTGGCGCGAGCGCGACGCCACCGGCCGGTTGCCGGCGCCGCCGCACGACGCGAGCGGCCACACCTGGCACCACCCGGACGAGGTGCTGTTCCGCATCACGAAGTACGGCGTCGCGCGTGCCGCCAACCTGAAGGACCACGTGTCCGCGATGCCCGCCTACGAAGGCGTGCTGAGCGACACCGAGATCGTCGCGGTGCTGTCCTGGATCAAGGCGCAGTGGCCGCGCGAGATCCGGCGCCAGCAGGAAGAGGTGGATGCGGCCGCCCGGCGGCGGCCGTGACGATCAGCGCCGCGCCGACGCGGAGCGCGTGATCTCGGCGGGCAGCCGCTTGAGCAGCCAGCGGATGGCCAGGGGCACCAGCACGATGTCGTCCACGATGCCGATGCCCGGGATGAAGTCCGGCAGCAGGTCGATCGGCGAGAAGAGGTAGAGCGCGATCAGCGCCGTGCCCAGCTTCAGCCAGCCGGGCGCGGCCGGGTGCCGCAGCGCGAACCACAGCTGCCGTGCGTCCCCGCGAACGACGGTCCAGAGCAGGGCGAGGCGTTTGAACATGGCACTTCCTTCACGAACGGGCACCCCAGCGGCCCGTGCGCAGCCTACTTGGTAGCGCGTGCCGCGTCTGCAAGGGTCCGTGCGCAGGCGTTACATCCGCGGCGGCGCATTCAGCAACTGCCGCTGCGCGCGCGTGTGAAAAGCACGGTCCCGGCGGGCAGCGGCTGCGATGTGTCGGCCAGCCGCAGCGTGTCGCCGGCCACCTCCAGCAGCATGGCGCGGTCGCCGGTGGTTTCCAGGTGCAGCAGCGTGCCATCCAGCCGGCCGGTGCCTTCGCGCACGCGGCCGCGCCGCGCCAGGCGTCCCTGCACCTGCTGGAACGACTGCGTGAACTCCAGCGAGCCGCCTCCCAGCAGCGGCGGCGCGCACCAGAGGCCGTCGACGCGCGCGGGCACCACCCACAGGTGCACCTTGCTCGATTTCTCCAGCCCCACCTTCTTGTCCGGCACCGGCACCACCGTCGTCCGGTCCGGTTTCCAGTCGCCCATGTCCCAGTCGTGCGAGACGACGCGGGTGCCGGGCTTGAGCGCCAGCAGCGCGGGCCGCAACTGCAGGTTCACCTCGGGCAGCAGGTACATCGTGATGACGGTGGCCGGCGCGAGGTCGGTCCGGAAGAGGTCCTGCTCGCGGAACGCCACGCGGTCCGCGACGCCCGCCTCGCGCGCGTTGCGCTGGCTCTGCTGCACGAGGTCGGGCACGATCTCCACGCCGAGGCCGGAGGCGCCGAAGCGCCGCGCCGCGGTGATCACGATGCGGCCGTCGCCCGAGCCGAGGTCGATCACGTGGTCGCTCGGACCGACCCTGGCCAGACCCAGCATTTCCAGCGTGACGTTGTCCGGCGAGGTGATGAAGGGGACCTCCTCGGTCGGCTGCGCGTGCGGCGCGCCGGCGAACAGCAGGCCCGCCAGCAGGGTGAATGCGCTTCGTTTCATGCGGCGATCGTAGTCCAGGGCTTCAGCGCCGCGCGAACAGCGGCTGGTCGAAGTGGGCGACCCGCGTGGCGCGGCCGGCGATGCAGACCTCGCGGAACTGGTAGAGGACGGCGGCCGTCGGCGCGGCGATCCAGCTGCGGCCGACCGGCATGCGCAGGATCTCGCGGCCCGGGTCTTCGGAGGGTTCCAGCAGCGGCGCGTCCGTGCGCATGAATTCCTCGACGCGGATGCGGTGCACTGCCGCGACCTCGTCCGGGTTCGGCACCAGCCCGCGGGCCGCGCCGGCCCACACCACCACCGGCGTGATCACGAAGCCGGAACGCGTGACGAAGTCGTCGAGCGTGCCCAGCACGCTGTCGGCGCCGAGCTGCAGCCCGATCTCTTCTTGCAGTTCGCGCAGCGCCGCCGCTTCCGCCGTCTCGCCGGCATCGATGCGGCCGCCGGGCAGTGCCCATTGGCCCGCATGGTTGTTCAGGTGGGCGGACCGGCGCGTGAGCAGCAGCGCCGCGGCAGGGCTCCATGCGGCCGGTCGCGCCAGGCCGTCGACCTCGGCGCCGTCGCCTTCCTCGGCGAGCGCCACCGCCACGGCCGCCGCGTGCTCGGGTCCGTGCGGCGCGCGCTGCACGGCGAAGCCGGCGAGACGGGCGCGGACCTGCTCGCGCAAGGCGTCGTCCAGCTGCATGCCGGGATTGTCGCAGCGCCGCCGACGAAGCGCCGCGGACCGACAATGGCGCCATGACGAACGAGGCGGACCCGCTGCTGCGGCTGCTCGAGGTCGAGATGCCCTACGGCAAGTACCAGGGCACGCCGATCGCCGACCTGCCGGGCAACTACCTGAACTGGTTCGCCCGGGAGGGCTTTCCCCGCGGCGAGCTCGGTCGGCTGCTGGCGCTGGCCCACGAGATCGACCACAACGGCCTGAAGCACCTGCTGGAGCCGCTCCGGCGACGGTGAACGCTCGTGCACGGTGCTGCGCGCCGTCCGCGGCGCGCGTGCGCACCGCAATCAGCGCGTTCCTACAAGGCGAGGCGCGCAGCAGCCGGACAATGCGGACGAGGCAAGGACCCCGCAAATGAAGTTGTTCGTCGTCGAAGACAACGCCCGCGCACTGCAGAACCTGAGGGATGCGCTGGAAGCCGTTCCCGAACTGGAGATCGTGCGGGTGGTTGCCACGGCCGAGGACGCGCGCGCCTGGCTCAGCGCGAACCCCGATGCCTGGGATGTCGCCGTGATCGACCTGTTCCTCGCCGCCGGCCATGGCTTCGAGGTGCTGCGGTACTGCCGCCAGCGGCAGCCGGGACAGCGGGCGGTCGTGCTGTCGAACTACACCCGCGACCCCGTCCGCGAGCACGCTCGCCTGGCCGGCGCGGACGCGGTGTTCGACAAGGCCTTCGAGATGGAAAGCCTGGTCGCCTGGTGCGAGCAGCAGGGCGCGGCCGCGTAGGCGCACGAGGCTTGACGCGGATCAACGCGGCGCCGGCCCGCGCGGCGAGACTGGGGGCCTGATCCGCCCAGGAGGCCGCCATGAACCAGCCCGTCCGCGCCCCGTTGCAGGAGCCGATCCGCCACTTCCATGGCGCGCATGCCGGCATCACCGACGGCCTCGTGCAGCTGCGCGAGCTGCCCGCGCTCGCCGAGCTGCTCGCCCGGGCGCGGGAGGCGGCGGCGGCGACGCTGGTGCTGTTCGACCTGCGGGTGCGCGAACACCACGCGGAAGAGGAGCAGGAGCTCTTCACGTCCGTGCAGCGCAGCTGCGGCAACGCGCAGGAGGCGCACCGGTTGCGCAGCCTCGTGGACCGCCTGCTGGCCGACCACCGCCGCATCGAGGCCATGTGGGCGCGCCTGCGCCCGGCCGTGGTGCTCGTGGCCGCCGGCAAGCCGCAGAACGACCCCGCCTTCGACGCGCAGGTGCAGGCGCTGGCGGAGGCCTATGCGGGACACGCCGCGTTCGAGGAACAGGAGTTCCTTCCCCTCGCCAACGCGATCCTCGGGCGCAACGCCAACCACATGGCGGCGCTCGACGTGTCGCTGCACCTGCGCAAGGTGCCGGCACCGGCCGTGCCCTACATCTAGCGTCAGGCCCGATCGGCGATCCACGCCGCCAGCGTGTGCAGCAGCTCGGCGCGGACGTGCGCATCGGTGCGGCCGGAGCGCACGAGGACATGGAACGCGTGGTCGGCGCCGTCGACCACGTGCAGCGTGGCACGTCCGCCCAGCCGCGCGATCGCGTCGCGCACCAGCGGCAGCTCGGCCAGCGCGTCGCGCGTGCCCTGCAGGAACAGCATCGGAAGGTCCACGTCCGCCAGATGCGCGGCCCGCGTGATCGACGGCTTGCCGGCGAGGTGCAGCGGGAAGCCGAGGAAGGCGAGGCCGCGCACGCCGGGCAGGGCTTGCACGGCCTGGGCCTGCGAGGTCATGCGGCCGCCGAAGGACTTGCCCCCGGCGAACAGCGGCAGGCCCGGCCAGAGGGCGGCGGCATGCGCGACGGCGGCGCGGACGGCCGCCTGTGCCACCGCGGGCGGGTCCGGACGGCGGCTGCCCTGCTCGACGTACGGGAACTGGAAGCGCAGCACCGCGATGCCGCGCTGCGCAAGGCCCTCGGCGATGGCCGCGAGGAACGGGTGGTCCATGCCGGCGCCGGCGCCGTGGGCCAGCACAAAGCCGGCGCGGGCGCCTGCGTGGCCGTCGAGCAGCGCGGAGACGCTGCCGCCGGCGGGCAGGGGGATGCGGGTGGGGGTCAGTGCAGGGTGGGCTCGACGGCCGGGGCGGACAGTTCGCGGCCGACCATGGCGCGCGCATAGAAGTAATTGTTGCGGGCCTGCTCGCTCATGCCATCCAGGTCGACCTGGCCTTGCGGGTCGCAGGGGAAGGCGTAACCGCGCCCGCTGTGGAACAGCGAGCGGAAGCACAGCTGGTGGTCGCGGGAGGGGTTGGACTGGTTCATGGCGCGTCTCCTGGATGCGGTGGAAGCACTGGCCTTCTGCCTTGGTTCCACTATGGGCGACGCGCCCGCCCGGCGGCATAGGCCGGCACAGCCAGCCAGGCTCGGCCGCAATCCTGTCGCAGGGACGGTTCCCGCCCGAGGGGGCATAGGACGCGTCCTATGCCGGGGCGGTGGTCCGCCCACGGTGCTCGTAGACCAGGATGGCGGCGGCGAGATCCTCCAGCGCGGTGCCCACGGACTTGAAGACGGTGCGCTCCTGCGCGCTTCCGCGCCCCGCCGACGTGCCGCGCGACAGGCCCGCCAGGGTGCCGCGCACGTCCGCCGGCCGGAACACGCCGCGCTCCATCGGCCCGAGCAGTTCGCCGCTCTTCTTCAACGCCTCCTCGGTGTCGACGTAGAGCGAGGCGCCCGCGAAGCAGTCGTCGTCGGCTTCGCGCATGGCGGGCGTGAAGCTGCCGATCAGGTCGAGGTGCGTGCCGGGGCGCAGCCAGCGGCCCCGCACGACCGGCTGCGTCGCGAGCGTGGCGCAGCTCACGATGTCCGCCTGGCCGCAGGCCGCGGCCAGGTCGCCGACGGCCTGCGCGGCCCAGCCGCCCGCGCGCCACCGCGCGGCCAGTGCTTCGGCCTTCTCCGGCGAGCGCGCCCACACGCTGACACGGTCGATGTCGCGCACCACCCGGTAGGCCTCGGGCAGCAGGGCGGCGATGCGTCCGGCGCCCACCACCAGCAGGTGCCGTGCATCCTTGCGGGCCAGCCAGCCCGCGGCGAGCGCCGAAGCGGCGGCCGTGCGGCGGGCCGTGATCGCATTGCCCTCCATGCCGGCGAGCGGCACGCCGGTGGCGCCGTCGAAGAGCGTGTAGGTGGCATGCAGCCCCGGCAGGCCGCGCGCCGCGTTGCCGGGCGCGATGTTGATCGTCTTCAGCCCGTAGTAGCTCCCCGGGATCCACGCGGGCATGACCAGCGACGTGATGGAAGGGCCGCCGGGCACGGGCAGTTCGTGCACGTGCCGCGTCGGCACCTCGCAGCCGCGTGCGAACAGCGCCTGGAGCGCGGGCACGAGCCGGTCGAACGGCAGCGCGGCCTCGGTCGCCAAGGCGTCGAAGGTCTGCATCGAAGGGCGCTAGATGTTGGTCTGTTCCGGCGGTACGCGCGCCGGGTCCGGCATGGAGCTGCCGTCGCTGCCGTTGCCCGCGCGCTCTTGCGGCGCATCGAGCCCCAGCGTGTAGCTGGTCATGGTGAGGGATCCCATGGTGCCGCCCTCGGCGAACGGTTGCGCCGGCTGGCCCGCGGCCTGGCACAGGCCCGCGAGGTAGGCGAGCGGCAGGAAGTGCTCGGGGGTCGGCACGGCCATCGCATAGGCGGCGTGCCGCTGCACGGTCGGCAGCGCGCCGGGCTCGGTGGTCATCACGCGCCGCACCTCGGCGTCGAAGCTGTCGCCCCAATCGTAGGCGCTGTCCGCCCGCGCGCGGTCCATCAGGCGCAGGTTGTGCACCACGTTGCCGCTGCCCAGGATGAACACGCCGCGCTCGCGCAGCGGCGCGAGCGCGGCGCCGAGTTCGACGTGGTATTCCATCGGCTCCCCGCCGTTGATGGACAACTGCAGCACGGGGATGTCCGCGGCGGGGAACAGGTGCGCGAGCACCGACCACGTGCCGTGGTCCAGGCCCCAGCTGTCCTTGTCGAGGCCCACGTACGAGGGCTTCACGACCTCCGCGACTTCCGCCGCCACCTCGGGGCTGCCGGGCGCCGGATAGTCGTACGTGAACAGTTCGCGCGGGAAGCCGTAGAAGTCGTGGATCACCCGCGGCTGCGGCATGGCGGTGACCGCGCTGCCGTGGATGTACCAGTGGGCGGAGATGCAGAGGATGGCGCGGGGGCGGGGCAGGCGCTGCCCCAGGTCGCGCCACTGGCGGGTGAAGCGGTTCACCTCCAGCGTGTTCATGGGCGTGCCATGGCCCACGAAGGCGGCGGGCATGCGAGCGGTCATCGGGGTTCCCCTTCGGCGATGACCGCAGCATAGCCGCGCGGCGCTCACTCCGCGTCGATGTGTACTCGAAGATCGGCTTCCCTGCGGCTCGGAGGCCTTGCGCTGGATGGCAGTCCGCCCGGCATCGCGGCTAGCGGCGATGGCCGCGCACGGCCGAGGGCGCGAAGCCGAACCGGTCGCGGAGCCGCACCGAGAACCGGGAGGCCGAGGCGTACCCGACGTCCCAGGCGATGTGGGAAACCGCGCGATCGGTCGACTGCAGCAGCGTCATGGCCTGCGCCATCCGCGCATCCGCCAGCACCTGGCCGAAGGTCGTTCCTTCCACGCCCAGGCGGCGGCGCAGGGTCGCTTCGCTCATCGCGAGGCGCTCGGCCGCCAGCGCGGCCGTCCAGGGTTCCGAGAGGGCGCCGGCGCAGAGGTTCCGCAGCCTGGCCACCAAGGTCGGCTCGCGCTGTGCCGGAAAAGCCAGTCCATGTTCCGCGAGCCACACGAGCAGTTCGGCCAGCCGGTGCCGGGCAACGGCCTCGGGCACGTCGGCGGCAGCGTGGATGGCATGCACGGCGCGCTCCAGGGCGCAGCGGAAGCCGTCGCCGACCTCCTTGAGCACGGCGACGCCCTCGATGGCTTTCGTGCGAGCAGCGGTGCCCGCCTGCCGGAGGACCGCGTCGTCCCAGACCACCCAGAGGGCCTCGAAGAGGCCCTCCGGCGACCGTTCGTTGAGGACGTCGAGCACCTGGCCGCCGGCCACGACGACGACATCGCCGCCGTGCGCCGTCCACCGCCGCGAGCCCGACTTCAGCGTCTTCCGGCCTTGCCGCAGCGAGATGAGCGCGGCGCGTTCGACGGCCACCTGGCTGATGCGCAGGGTGGTGTGCTGGACCACGTTCGCGGTGAAGCCCACGCCGGTGCGCGCCTCCAGCGACCGCGTGGCCGCCGGCGCGGCGGTGCGGGCGGATGCCCGCGGCGCTACTGCGGGACGCGATGCAGGGCGCAAAGCTTGTTCCCGTCCGGGTCGCGAACGTATGCGAGGTAGTAGGCGCGGGCACCCAGCGTGCGCAGGCCGGGCGGGTTCTCGATGGAGACGCCGCCGTGGGCGAGCGCCGCGTCGTGGAAGGCATGCACGCGCTCCGGTGAGTCGCAGAGGAAGGCGAGCGTGCTGCCGTTGCCGGGCGTGGCGGGTTCGTCGTTGATGGGTTGGCTGAGGGCCAGGGTGTTGCCCCCGTGGCGGTAGAAAAGGCGCTGGTGGCCGGAGGCCGCGGTGCTCGTCGCCGCCGCGGCATCGGCGCCGAGCACGCGCAGCAGCGCATCGTAGAACCTGCGGGAGCGCTCGATGTCGTTGGTCCCGAGCATGACGTGGTTGAACACTTTCTCTCCTTTCGGGGTGTGGATGTGGAAGTCTAGGCGCCGTTCTGATGCATTTGAGTGCCGTTCCAGCCCAACTTCCGTGCCGAAGCGCTCACCAGCGGGGCGCGCGCTAAGCTCGGCGCGATGGCCGATGCCCTTGCCGATGCAGCCCCGCTGCTGACTTTTCCCTCGGGCGATGCCTTCTGCGCGGCCCGCCTCTTCCTGCCTTCCCTCGCGTCCCGAAACCTGCCCTGCGTCGTCCTCGCCAACGGCTTCTCCGGCACCATGGACTGGATCGTCCCGGATTTCGCCGCGCGCTTCGCGGACGCCGGCATCGCCGCCCTGGTGTTCGACTACCGGCACCTGGGGCAGAGCCCCGGCGAACCGCGCCAGCTGGTCGACGTGCGCCGGCAGCGCGAGGACTTGCGCGCCGCCATTGCCTTCTGCCGCCGCCATCCCGCGCTGGATCCCGGCCGCATCGCGCTGTGGGGCACCTCGCTGGGCGGAAGCCACGTGGTGGAAGTGGCCGCGGCGGACAGCGGCATCGCCGCGGTGGTCTGCAACATGCCCGCGCTGGATGCGCTGCGCGGCGCGAACGTCCAGGCCAAGCTGGCGCGCGCGGGAATGGGCCGCGCGCCGCTGGCGCGGACGAGCCTGCGCCTCCTGGCGGCGGCACTGTGGGACGCGGTGCGCGGCGCCTACGACGCGGCGCCGCGTTACCTGGCGGTGTACGGGGACCCGGGCCGCGCGTTCTTCACCGATCCGGCGCTGGCGGAGCGCTTCCGCGCGGCGGAGGCAGGCGCGCCGACCTGGCGCAACCGGGTGGCCGCGCGCTTCCTGCTGCAGGCGCCGCGCTACCGCGCCGGCACGCTGGGCCGGATGGCGGCGCCTGTCCTGTTCACGCTGGCGGACGACGACGTCGAGGTGTCCGCGGCCTTCATCCGGGACGTGGCCGCGGAATCGCCGCGCAGCGAAGTCCGCGAGTACCCGGGCGGGCACTTCGACCTGTACCACGGCGCGCGGTTCGAAGAGGTGGCAGCGGACCAGGCCGCATTCCTGCGGCGCGTGTTGCTGGCGGAGGGGCGGCCGACCTGAACGGCGGCCGGAAAGTGGCGCGGCTGGCGGGGATCGAACCCACGACCCTTGGCTTCGGAGGCCAATACTCTATCCACTGAGCTACAGCCGCGTGCCGCCATTGTACCGGGCCACCTCGCCGCGCCGGCGCGTACGGCGCGTGAACTCACGAAGACCAGCGCGGCAAGGTGAAGCCGGTCACCAGCGCCAGCACGCGCAAGCCGGTGGCGCAAGCGGCGGCCAGCACCAGCGAGAGCGCGTCCGGCACGCCGCCCAGCTGGGCCAGCACCATCACCCAGCCGCCGGCGAAGGCGCAGACCGCGTACGGGCGGTGGTCGCGCAACGCGGTCGGGATCTCGTTGCACACGATGTCGCGCAGCACGCCGCCGAAGGTGGCGGTGATCACGCCCATCAGAACGGCGACGAGCGCCGGCAGGTCCTGTGCCAGCGCCAGCTGCGTGCCGCTGGCGCTGAAGAGGCCCAGGCCCAGGGCATCCGGCCACTGCATGGCTTTCTCGGTTGGCGCGAAGTGGCGCGCGCGCAGGAAGGCCATGGCGGCGATGCACAGCGCGAGCAGTGCCCACAGCCACTCCGGGTTGGCGACCCAGACCAGGGGCCGCCGGTCGAGCAGCACGTCGCGCAGGGTGCCGCCGCCGAAGGCCGCGAGGCCGGCGACCAGGCAGACACCGACCGGGTCGAGCTTCTTGCGCGCGGCCTCCAGCAGGCCGGACAGGGCGAAGGCGAGGGTGGCGCCGGCCTCCACGCCGATCAGCAGCCAGGACAGGAGGGGCGGGTTGGACATGGGGCGATTGTCGGCTCCTGCCCTGCCGCCAGCGCCGCGCCAGGGCGGCCACGGACCGCTGGATATAATCGCCGGTTGATTCGAAAAACGCGCATTCATTGAGGACGCCATGAGCGACAGCCCGCTGGAAGAAGCCCACACCGGCCCGATCAAGACCCCCAAGCAACTGCTGATCGCGGTGCTGTTCTCCTTCGTGGTCCCCGTCTTCGCGATCATTGCCCTCGTGATGTACGTCGCGTCGGACAGCAAGCCGGCCGGCTCCAACGACATCGAGAAGTACGTCCTGGGCGGCGTGACAGCGCAGGACCTCGAGCGTGGCGTGGCCGAGCGCATCCGCAAGGTGGGCGTCGTCGAGATCCGCGACGCCAATCGCCCGCTGGCCAACGGCCAGACCGTCTTCAATGCGCAGTGCGCCGCCTGCCACACCACCGGTGCCGCCGGCGCGCCCAAGCAGGGCGACACCGCCGCCTGGGCCAACCGCCTGGCGCAAGGCTTCGATGCCCTGGTGAATTCCGCGCTGAAGGGCAAGGGCGCCATGCCGCCGCAGGCCGGCGGTGACTTCAGCGACACCGAGATCGCCCGCGCCGTCGCCTTCCTGGCCAACTCCGGCGGCGGCAAGTTCGCCGAGCCGGCGGCCCCCGCGGCGCCGGCCACCACCGCCGCCACTCCGGCCGCCGGTGTCGCTCCCGCCGCTCCCGCCGCCGCGGCTGCTCCTGCTGCTGCCCCCGCCGCCGCTGCCGCCGCAACCCCGGCTCCCGCGCCGGCCGCGGCTGCTGCCGCTGCGCCCGCCACGCAAGTCGCCGCATCCGGCAACGGCGAGGCCCTGTACAAGCAGGCGTGCCTGGCCTGCCACGCCGCCGGCGTCGCCGGTGCGCCGAAGGTCGGCGACAAGGCCGCCTGGGCCCCGCGCATCGCCCAGGGCCTGCCGGTGCTGGTGAATAGCGCCATCAAGGGCAAGGGCGCCATGCCGCCCAAGGGCGGCAGCGCCGCGCCCGACAGCGAAGTGGCCGCCGCGGTGCAGTACATGGTGAACGCGTCGAAGTAAGCGCTTCGCGCAGTCCAGAAGAGCCGGCCACGTGCCGGCTTTTTTCATGCCGCGACTGGAGTGACAATGCGCCCCATGCGAAGCCCGACCATTCCCGCATCCGCCACCCACCTTCTCGCGGCACTGGCGCTGGCCTGCGTCGCCTCGTGGCCGACCAGCGCCGCGGCGCAGGCGGCCGTGCTGCGCGACGTCGTCGTGGTCGGCAGCAACTGGGAGGGCACCGCGGAGATCTTCGACGCCCAGACCTTCAAGGTCCTCAAGCGCATCAACGTCGTGCCGGACCGCGCCGAGCGCATGAAGGAGATCGAGGGCGCGGGCGTCGTGCGGCGCGTGATGTTCCATGCGATCCGGCACCTGATCGGCGAGGGCAACGACCAGCTGGTCGACGACCTGTTCCCTTCGAAGGACGGCCGCTTCCTCTACCTGTCGCGCCCGAGTTTCGCCGACGTGGTGGCGATCGACGTGCAGTCGGGCGCCATCGTGTGGCGCACCCCCGTCGAAGGCGTGCGCGCGGACCACGCCGCGCTGTCCCCGGACGGGAAGACCTTCCTCGTCTCCGCCTCCACCGCGCGCAAGGTGCATGCGATCGACACGGCGACGGGCCGCATCGTCGGCGGCTTCCCCTCCGGCGACCAGCCGCACGAGAACAACTATTCGAAGGATGGCGGGCGCATCTACCACGCGAGCATCGGCCGCGTGTTCGTGCCGACCAGCGCCAGCTGGCTCGACTGGGTCAAGGGCGACCGCTGGTTCCAGGTGGTGGACGCGAAGAGCTGGGCGGTCCTCAAGCGCGTCGACATGGGCCGCAAGCTGGAGGAGTTCGGCCGCCCCTGGGTGGACAAGGCGATCCGCCCGATGGCCGTGGCGCCGGACGAGAAGCAGGTCTACATGCAGGTGTCCCTGTTCCACGGCTTCGTCGAGTACGACCTGGAGAAGGACAAGGTCACGCGCATCGCCGAACTGCCCGTGCCGGACGCGATCGCGAAGCTGCCGCACCGCAAGTACCTGCTCAACTCGGCGCACCATGGCCTCGCGATCAACGCCGAAGGCACCAAGCTGTGCGTGGCGGCCACCATGTCGGGGTACGCCGCGATCGTCGACCGCGCCACCTTCAGGCCTTCGATCATCAAGCTGTCGGACAACCCGCTGGAGGCCAAGCCGTACTGGGCCACCGAGAGCGCCGACGGCAGGCACTGCTACGTGTCGGTGAGCGAGCAGGACCGGGTCTCGGTCATCTCCTTCGCCGAAGGCCGCGAGATCGCCAGCGTGCCGGTGGGCAACCATCCCCAGCGCGTGCGCACCGGCAAGCTGCTGCTGCCGCCCTGACCCGGCCGTCCGGCCTCAGTGCGGCTGCGCCTGCGCCAGCCGCGCCGGGCTCATCACGTAGCCGAAGCGCCGCGGCAGGTCCGCCGCCTGCAGTTCCTGCGGCGTCCAGCGGCCGGATTCGACGGCGTCGGAAGCCTGCACGATGTCCTGCGTGTGCACGAGGCCGAAACCCAGGTCGGTCTGCAGGTAGAGGCGCCCGGCTTCGTCGGTGAAGGCGGCCTCGGCTTGCGCGGGCCGTCCCGTGTGGCTCGCGACCTGGTCGGCCGACGCCACGCGCCAGATCCAGGGCGTCGCCTGCAGCTCCACGTACACGCGCTGCGGCCCGTTCTGGAAGTACCACTGGCCCTGCGCGTCGCGGTCGTAGTTGCGGTGGATGAAGTCGACCAGCTTCTCGTGCTTCAGCAGCGAGCCCTTGGCCTGGGGGAAGGGGCCCGCGGCCTGCACGCGGTCGTCGCGCATGAACCAGTTGCCGCGCTCGTCCAGCCCCAGCCAGCCGTAGCAGTGGGGGACGTTGGGCCACTTGGCCATCGCCTGCCGAACGATGTCGTCCATCCCGGCCATTATCGGCCGCGGACGCCGGCGGCGGGGCTCAGCGCAGGAAGGCGTCGTAGCCCGTCTTCAGGATCAGCGCGCTCACCACGAGGATGAACACGACGCGCACGAACGACGCGCCGTGCTTCAGCGCCAGGTGCGTGCCCAGCAGGCTGCCCACGATGTTGGCCACCGCGAGGGTCAGGGCGTAGTGCCACCACACGTGCCCCTTCAGCGCGAACAGGATCAGCGCGGCCAGGTTGGTGGCGGTGTTCAACAGCTTCGCCGACGCGGAGGCGTTCAGGAAGTCGTAGCCCAGCACGCGGACGAACAGGAAGACGAAGAAGCTGCCCGTGCCGGGCCCGAAGAAGCCGTCGTAGAAGCCGAGCACCAGGCCGATGGTGCTGGCGACGAGCACCTGGGTGCGTCCGTGCAGCCTGGGCGCATGCTCGCGGCCGAGTTCCTTGCGGGCCAGCGTGTACGCCAGGACACCCACCAGCACGATGGGCAGCAGCTTGCGCAGGAATTCCGATGGCAGGATGGTCACCGCCCAGGCGCCGACGAAACTGCCGGTGAAGCCGGCGGCCGCGGCCGGCAGCAAGGTCCGCCACGCCAGGTCGACCCGCCGGCTGTACTGCGCGGCGGCGATGGCCGTGCCCCAGACCGAGGCGCTCTTGTTGATGCCGAAGAGGGTGGCGGGGTGGGTGGTGGGAAAGACCGCGAACAGCGCCGGCACCAGGATGAGGCCTCCGCCCCCCACGATCGCATCGACGAACCCGGCCAGCACCGAGGCCAGCGACACCAGCAGCAACTCCATCGGGGCGATTGTGGCATCGCGGCGCGACAGCTCGGCCGCAATCCGCCCGCCCAGAAAAAAGCGCCGCATCGGCGGCGCTCGAGAGGCCCGGCATGGCCGGTCAACGGGTCTTTGAATTCTGTACGGGGTTTGTCTCCTCGGTCCCTCGTCCTGCCAGCCCGGGGGCCGACGCGAGTGGGGCCACTGTAACGGGATGCGCCGAGCTGGTGCATCGGGGATTTCCCGGCTGCCGGGCATGCGCCCCGACGCGGCGCGTCCGCACGGTGCTAGCACTTCAGCATTAGCCCATTAGACGTCTCGTAACGACGAACGCAAACAGTTACGATCAGCTCTTCCTTTGCTTGATTGGTGATGTCCATGCTCGATCTGTCCTGCGCCCCCGGCGCCCGCGCCTTGCGCCTGCTGACCCTGTCTTCGGCCCTCGTCCTTGCGGCGTGCGGCGGTGGCGGCAGCGACACGGTGCCCGTGACCCAGCAGCCCGACCCGGTGGTGGTGGCGCCTCCCGAACAGAAGCGCGTCACGATCACGGCCGACAACCAGCTGGAAGTCGCCGCGCAAGCCGGCGCCTCGATGTCCGGCATCGGGCCGGTGGCCATCTTCTTCGGGCAGATCCTGATCCCGCAGCCGCCGGTCATGAACCTCCAGGGTTCCGCCACGCCGCGCGTCGCCGGTCCGGTGGGCAGCCCCGCCGCGGCCCTGGCCGAGTCCCTGCGCAAGTTCGTGCCGCCGAAGGCCCCTTCCAACCTGCTGTCGGCGGCGGCCCCGTCCGAGTCCGAGACGTACAACGTCGAGTGCAGCTCCGGCACGGGCACCGTGACGTGGACGTACACCGAGACGGAAAACTCGTACATCCGCAAGGCATCGGCCAACCTGCAGAACTGCCAGACCCAGTTGCAGGAAAGCACGGCGCTGATCGACGGCAAGCTCGACTTCACGATGGCCGAGACCTACGACCCGCAAACGGACACCGGCACCCAGACCGCCGACATCCTGGCCGTGAAGTACACGGTCAAGGTGGAAGGGTTCGAAGTCGGCATGGACGGCGACCTGCACATGGCTTTCGACGACGGCAGCTACATCTCCTCCGGCGCGCGCTTCAGCCTGACCGGCCTCGCCGCCGTCATGGGAGAGGAAGAAGAAGCCCCCGCGCAGGCCCAGACGGTCACGATGATCGACTTCCACCAGGAGATCAAGCACGTGGAAACGGGCTACGAGATCACCAGCCGCGCCGTGATCGAGACCAACCAGTTCGGTGAATTGGCGATCTACGAGGTCGCGACGACGCAGACGCTGAAGTACGACTTCGAAAGCGGCAACGTCCTGTCCGGCCAGTACAAGATCGTCGGCGCGGGCAACACCACGCTGACCATCACCGCCGACGGCGAAGGCACGTTCAAGCTCGAACGCGACGAGAAGGGCGACGGTTCCGTCGAGGCCACCGTCACCGGCCTCTCGGACGAAGACCTCGGCCTGAACCTGTTCTTCATCTTCTGAGGAGAAGCGCGGGCCTCGCCCCGCGCCCTCTTCACGAAGGTTTTCCGGCTTGCCAGGAAGTCTGTCACGCCGGCGGGGGGTTCCGCACCTCCCTGCATGACCTCGGTCACTTGTGGCTGCCGGGGGGCAAATCGATCATCCGCGCGTCCGCCATCGTTCCGATGAGTCGTACGTACGGCGATCCCGCCCCCTTGTCCCACATCCACCCAGCCATGCATTACCAGTTTCCTGTTCCCCGCGTCGGCGCGCTGCGCGTGCTCGCCTTGTCGTCCGCCCTTCTCCTTGCTGCCTGCGGCGGTGGCGGCGTCGACACGATCTCGCAATCGCCGGGCGAGCAGCCGCCCCCGGTCGAGAACCCGCCGCCCGCGGTCAAGCGCGTGGTGATCACCGCCGAGAACCAGGCGGAAGTTGCCGCGCAAGCAGGCGCGGCCGCGTCCCTCATGGGGCCCGTCGCCTACCTGTTCACGCAGATCATGATCCCGGAGCCGCGGATCGAACTGGCGCAGCGCTCCGCGGCGCCGAAGGCCGCCGCCCCGGTGGACACGCCGGCCGCCGCGCTCGCCGAATCGGTGCGCAAGTTCCTGCCGCCGAAGGCGCCTTCCCGCCTGCGGGCCGCGGCCGTGCCCGCCGCCACCGAGACCGAGACGTACAACGTGGAGTGCACCTCCGGGACCGGCACCGTGACCACCACGTACACGGA
The DNA here is from genome assembly GCF_015070875.1 of Ramlibacter pallidus. Lineage (GTDB taxonomy): Bacteria > Pseudomonadota > Gammaproteobacteria > Burkholderiales > Burkholderiaceae_C > Ramlibacter > Ramlibacter pallidus. The sequence continues at coordinate 780,404 of NZ_JADDIV010000001.1, read as the reverse complement.
GGAAGACAACTTCTACTCGCGCAAGGTGGTCGCAAACCTGCAGAACTGCCAGACCGACCTGCGCGACGCCGCCGCCCTGCTCAACGGCAAGCTCGAGTACACCTGGGTCGAGCGCACCGACGAGGCCGAGGAAACCAACACGTTGACGGTCGACATCCTGGCCACGGCCTATTCGGTCAAGACGGAGCAGTACGAGTTCGGCCTGGACGGTGACATGCACATGGACAGCAATGAGGAAGGCCTGATCGTGACCGGCAAGCGGTTCAGCGTGACGGGCTTCGGCGAGGCGCTGGAAGGCGAAGGCCCGGAGGAGGTGGATGCCGCGGCGAAGCCGCGGACGTTCACGCTGATCGACTATCGCCAGGCGATCGCGAGCAACGAAGACACCTACTACTACGAGATCACCAACCAGGCCACGGTCGAAACGGACCAGTTCGGCGAAACCGCGATCTACTACGTGGCCACGACCCAGCCGCTGAAGTACGACCGCGAGACGGGCGAATACACCGCCGGCCAGTACAAGATCGTCGGTGCGGCCAGCACCACGCTGATCATCACCGTCGCCAATGAAGGCCTTTTCAAGCTGCAGCGCGACGACAAGGGCGACGGCACCATCGACGACACGGTCGAGGGGCTCACGCGTGACGACCTGTTCCTGAACGTCTTCGTGTTCTTCTGAAGCCCAGGGCGCGGGGACTAGCCCCGCGCCTCCTGCACGATCCACTCGGCGGCCTTCTCCGCCATCATCAGCGTCGGCGAGTTCGTGTTGCCGCTGGTGATGGTGGGCATGGCCCCCGCGTCGACGACGCGCAGGCCCGCGATGCCGCGCACGCGCAGGCGCGCATCCAGCACCGCCAGGGGGTCGTCATCGGCCCCCATCTTCGTGGTGCCGACCGGATGGAAGATGGTGGTGGCGATGTCGCCCGCCAGCCGCGCCAGGTCCTCGTCGCTCTGGTACTGCGTGCCCGGCCGCCACTCCTGCGGTTGGTACGCGGCCAGGGCGGGCTGCGCCGCGATGCGGCGCGTGACGCGCAGCGAATCCGCCGCGACCTGCCGGTCTTCCGGCGTGCACAGGTAGTTCGTCGCGATCGCCGGCGCATCGCCGAAGCGGTTGCTGCGGATGCGCACCCAGCCCCGGCTCGTGGGGTTCAGGTTGCAGACGCTGGCCGTGAAGGCGTTGAAGCTGTGCAGGGGCTCGCCGAAAGCATCCAGGCTGAGCGGCTGCACGTGGTACTCGATATTCGGATACGGCTGCTCCGGCGAGCTGCGCGTGAAGGCGCCCAGCTGCGACGGGGCCATGCTCATGGGCCCGCTGCGCCTCAACGCGTATTCCATGCCGATCTTCAGCTTGCCCCACCAGCTGTTGGCCAGCGTGTTGAGCGTGGCCACGCCGTCGACCTTGAAGACGGCGCGGATCTGCAGGTGGTCCTGCAGGTTGGCGCCGACGCCCGGCAGGTCCTGCACGACGTCGATGCCGTGCTGCCGCAGCAGGTCCGCCGGCCCGATGCCCGAAAGCTGCAGGATCTGCGGGGAGCCGATGCTGCCGGCGCACAGCAGCGTCTCGCGGGTGGCCTCCACCTGCACCATCTGTTCGCCCGTCCACACTTCCGCGCCGGTGCAGCGGCGGGATCCGTCGGGGCGCGTCTCGAACAGCAGCCGCGAGACGTGCGCGTTCGTCCACAGCTCGAAATTCGGGCGCCCGTAGCAGATCGGCCGCAGGAAGGCCTTGGCGGTATTCCAGCGCCAGCCGTCCTTCTGGTTCACCTGGAAGTAGCCGACGCCTTCGTTGTCGCCGCGGTTGAAGTCCTCGCTGTGCGGGATGCCGGCTTCCTGGGCCGCCTTGGCGAACGCATCCAGCACGTCCCAGCGCAGGCGCTGGCGTTCCACGCGCCATTCGCCGCCGCTGCCGTGGACGGCATCGGCGCCCTTGTAGTAATCCTCGTGCTTTTTGAAGTAGGGCAGGCAGTTCTCCCAGCTCCAGGACGCGTCGCCGACCGCGCGCGCCCAGCCGTCGTAGTCGCGTGCCTGCCCGCGCATGTAGATCATGCCGTTGATGCTGGAGCAGCCGCCCAGCGTCTTGCCGCGCGGGTAGCGCAGCTTGCGCCCGTTGAGGCCGGCGTCTTCCTCGGTGTAGTACAGCCAGTCGGTTCGCGCGTTGCCGATGCAGTACAGGTAGCCCACCGGGATGTGGATCCAGTGGTAGTCGTCGCGCCGTCCCGCCTCGATCAGCAGCACGCGTTTCGATGGATCCTTCGAGAGGCGGTTGGCGAGGAGGCACCCCGCGGTGCCCGCGCCGATGATCACGTAGTCGAAGGTGGTGTCGCTCACTTGGCCGTGGGCATCACGAACTCGGCGCCCTTGCCGATCGACTCCGGCCAGCGCTGCATGATCGATTTCTGCTTGGTGTAGAAGCGCACGCCTTCCTCGCCATACGCGTGCATGTCGCCGAACAGGCTCTTCTTCCAGCCGCCGAAGCCGTGCCATGCCATCGGCACCGGGATCGGCACGTTCACGCCCACCATGCCGACCTGCACGCGGCGGGAGAACTCGCGTGCGGTGTTGCCGTCGCGGGTGAAGAGCGACACGCCGTTGCCGAACTCGTGCGCATTGACCAGGTCCACGGCTTCCTTGAGGTCCTTCACGCGCACGCACCCGAGCACCGGGCCGAAGATCTCTTCCTTGTAGATCTTCATGTCCGGCTTCACGTCGTCGAACAGCGTGCCGCCGATCCAGAAGCCGTTGTCGCAGCCGGCGCCCGCCCTGGCGCCCTGGAACTTGCGGCCGTCCACGACCAGCTTCGCGCCCTCGGTCTCGCCGTGGCCGATGTAGCCGGTGATGCGGTCCTGCGCCACCCTGCTGACGATCGGGCCCATCTCGGCGTCCAGCTCGACGCCGTTCTTGACCTTCAGTTCCTGGGTGCGCTTGGCCAGCATCGGAACGATCTGGTCCGCGGCGTCGCCCACCAGGATGCCGACCGAGATCGCCATGCAGCGTTCGCCGGCGGAACCGAAGGCGGAACCGATGAGGGCGTCGACCGCCTGGTCGAGGTCGGCATCGGGCATCACCACCATGTGGTTCTTGGCGCCGCCGAGTGCCTGCACCCGCTTGCCGTGCTTCGCGCCCGTCTCGTAGATCTTCTGCGCGATGGGCGTGGAGCCGACGAACGAGACCGCCTTCACGTCCGGATGCTCCAGCAGCGCATCGACGGCGTCCTTGTCGCCCTGCACGACGTTGAACACGCCGTCGGGCAGGCCCGCTTCCTTCAGCAGTTCGGCCATGCGGATGGACGCGCTCGGGTCGATCGGGCTCGGCTTGAGGATGAAGCAGTTGCCCGCGGCGATCGCCACCGGGTACATCCACATCGGCACCATCACCGGGAAGTTGAAGGGCGTGATGCCCGCCACCACGCCGAGCGGCTGGCGCAGCGTCCAGTTGTCGATGCCGGTGGACACCTGGTCGGTGTAGTCGCCTTTCAGCAGCTGAGGGATGCCGCAGGCGAATTCGACGATGTCGATGCCGCGCGTGACCTCGCCCTGGGCGTCGGTGAAGACCTTGCCGTGCTCGGCGGTGATCATGTGCGCCAGCGCGTCGCGGTGCTGGTTCAGCAGCTCGAGGAACTTGAACATCACGCGCGCACGCCGGATCGGCGGCGTGTCGGCCCAGGCCGGGAAGGCCGCCTGCGCGGCGGCCACGGCCTGTGCCACTTCGGCCGTATTGGCCATAGCGACCTGCCCGCTGACCTGGCCGGTGGCGGGGTTGAAGACGTCGGCGCGGCGGCCGCTCTGGCCAGGCACGACCTTGCCGTTGATCCAGTGTTCGATGGACGACAGCGCGGCGGCCGGACGGTTCTTGTCGGGTGCGTTCATGGCAAATGCTCCGGGATGAAACGGCAGTCTACCGCCGCCAGTCGCGGGGCACCTGGACGGGCATGGCGAGGAGGATCTGCGCCATGCCCTTGCCCAGCGGGTCGTTGCGCAGGGAGGCCATGCCGCCGCCGTCCAGCGCCTCGGTGCAGAGGAAGTTCATCGCGTTCAGGCCCGGCAGGTCGTAGCGCGTGACCTGGCCGGCGACCAGGTGCGACAGCCAGGCCTTCACCCGCTGCTCCGTGACCTGCGCCCGCAGCCAGGGCAGCCACTCGGGGCGGCGCGCGATGACGCCGATGTTGGAATGGTCGCCCTTGTCGCCGCTGCGGGCCCAGGCCAGTTCCACCAGCGGGACTTCGACGAGATCGCCGGCCGGCATCTGCTCATCCACCGCCGGCGTCGGGTCCGGCGGCGGCACCGGCGACTGGCCGGCGGGCACGGTCACCGGCAGCACCGCGTCGCCGAAGTTCACCTGCGGTGCGAGCCGCGACTTCTCGACCAGGAAGGCGAACTGGCGGACGGCGGGCGCGGGGCTGGGCCGGCCGGCCGCGCCCGTGGTTCCCGGTGACCAGCTGGTACCGGCCGGCGCGATCTCCCGCGCGAACAGTTCCAGCGCCTCCTTCTGCGGATGCATCACGGCGACCTGCAGCACGGCCTCGCGCACGGCGGCCGTGCGTGCCTGCGGCCCGAAATATGCCTGCTCGGAACCGAGCACCTCGATGTTCGTGCGGGAAAACGGCAGCCAGCGCTTCTGCACCAGCAGCGCACGGGTGCGCTCCAGGATCGCCTCGCCGGTGCGCCGCGCCTTGCGCGCCGCGTCCACGCCGATCACGGTGAGCTGCGCGGTGCAGCGGTAGCCGTCCATGTACGTGGCCGAGACCTTGTACGCGGGGCCGGGCGGCAGGCCCCGCGCGCCGGTGACGCCGACCCGATGCGTGCCCAGGGGCTCCAGCCGTACGTCCGTGAAGTCGCACGTCACGTCCGGCAGCAGGTAGCGGCGCGGATCGCCGATCTCGTAGAGCACCTGCTCGGCGACCACCGCGGGGTTCACGAGGCCCCCCGTGCCCTCCGGCTTGGTCACGACGAAGCTGCCGTCGGCCTGGCACTCGATGACCGGGTAGCCGATGTGCGCCCAGCCGGGCACGGATTCCCAGTCGGTGTGCAGCCCGCCGGTGGCCTGGCAACCGCATTCGATGATGTGGCCGGCCAGGCTGCCCTGCGCCAGCCGGTCGTAGTCGTCCGCTGCCCAGCCGAAGGCGTGCATCAAGGCACCCAGCGTGACCGCGCTGTCGACGCAGCGGCCGGTGATGACGACGTCGGCGCCCGCGTCCAGCGCAGCCCGGATCGGCAGCGCGCCAAGGTAGGCATTCGCGGTGAGCAGGCGTTCGGGCAGCGGCGCCCCCGTCTGCAGCTCGCGCACGCCCTGTTCGCGCAATTGCGGCAGCAGCGGCAGCACGTCGTCCCCGGTGACCACGGCGATCTTCAGGTGGACGCCCTGCTCGGCGGCCAGCGCCTCCAGCGCGCGGGCGCAGGCCTGCGGGTTCACGCCACCGGCGTTGCTGATCACGCGGATGCCCTTGGCGGCGACGTCGTGCAACACCGATTTCATGGTGACCGCCACGAAATCGGTCGCATACCCCATCTGGGGGTCCCTGGCCCGCGCGGCCGCCAGGATCGACATCGTGAGTTCGGCCAGATAGTCGAACACCAGGAAGTCGAGGTTGCGCTCGCTCACCAGCTGGGGCGCGCCCACGCTGCTGTCGCCCCAGAAACCCGAGGCGCCGCCGATGCGGATCGTGCGGCCGGGCGTCGTGCTGCTCATGGGTGTCTCCTTGGCGCCCGTTATACCGCCGCGGCCGGCCATGGCCCCTTCTCCTACACGACAGCAGCAGGCTCAACCGTTACGATGGGCGGCCCCGAAATCCGCCCCATGACCGACGCCACGCCCCGCTTCGAACAAGCGCCCGCGCCGCCCGGCCACGCCGTCCGCCTGCTGGGCGAGTGGACGGCGGCGCAGTTCGGCCGCCCGCGCCTGTTCCGCGAACTGCTGCAGCGCCTGCCTCCGGCGGAGTCACACCGGCCCTGGGACCTGCGCACGGCCGTCCTGGACCACGTGGGCGCGCAGGTGCTGTGGGACCACTGGGGCCAGCGCTGGCCCGAGAACGTGGAGTTGCTGCCGACGCAGCGCACCATCCTCGAGCGCGTCGCGCAGTTCACCAGCCAGCGGCCGGCACGACCGCGCGGCAGCCTGTGGACGCTTTACCTCGGCTTCGGCGCGGCCCTGCTGCGCTTCATGGCCAACCTGGGGGGCTTCCTGCGCCTGGTGGGCCAGCTCACGCTGGACCTGCGCGAACTGGCCCGGGCGCCGCACCATGGGCCGTGGCGCGACTTCTCGGGGCACCTGTATCGCATCGGCGCGACCGCCTTGCCGATCACCGCGCTGGTCGGCAGCCTGATCGGCGTGGTGCTGGCCTATCTCACCGCGCAGCAGCTGCGGCAGTTCGGCGCCGACGCGTACATCGTCGACATCCTCGGCATCGCGCTGGTGCGCGAGCTCGGCCCGATGCTCGCCGCGATCCTGATCGCCGGCCGCTCCGGTTCCGCGATCACGGCGCAGATCGGCGTGATGCGCGTGACCGACGAACTCGATGCCATGCGCGTGATGGGCATCTCGCACACCTACCGGCTGGTGATGCCTCGCGCCATGGCGCTGTCCATCGCCATGCCCCTGATCGCCGGCTGGACCACGGTCGCGGGCCTCGCCGGCGGCATGGTCGCCGCCGACCTGTCGCTGGGCATCAGCCCCACCTTCTTCCTCAACGCCTTGCCCGGTGCGGTGAGCCTGCCCAACCTGGTCCTCGGCATGAGCAAGTCGGTGGTGTTCGGCATCCTCATCGCGCTGATCGGCTGCCATTTCGGCCTGCGCGTGCAGCCGAACACGCAGAGCCTGGGGCAGGGCACCACCGCTTCCGTGGTCACGGCGATCACGGTCGTGATCCTGGTGGACGCGCTGTTCGCGATCCTGTTCAGCCAGGTGGGCATGTGATGGGGGAAGCTGCCGTGCCGGTCGTGCGGCCCGACGAACCCGTGGTCGACATCCGCAAGCTGTGGTCCGCCTTCGACATGCCGGACCGGCGCGTGGTGATCCACAAGGACCTCGACCTCACCGTGCGGCCCGGCGAGGTGCAGTCCATCGTGGGCGGCTCCGGCTCGGGCAAGACCGTGCTGCTGCGGCAGATCCTCGGCCTGGAGCAGCCCGCCGCCGGCGAAGTGCGGCTGATGGGGCAGCCGTTGCAGGCGCTGTCGCGCCGCGGTGCCTCCAGCCGCGTGGGCATGCTGTTCCAGCACGGCGCGCTGTTCTCCGCGTTCACCGTGCTGGAGAACATCGCCTTCCCGCTGCGCGAGCTCAAGACGCTGCCGTCGCGGGTGGTCCTCGAAGCCGCGATGGTCAAGCTGCAGATGGTGGGACTGAAGCCGGGCGACGCCGACAAGATGCCGTCCGAGCTGTCGGGTGGCATGGTCAAGCGCGCGGCGCTGGCGCGCGCCCTCATCATGGACCCGCCGCTGCTGCTGCTCGACGAGCCCACCGCCGGGCTGGACCCGGACAGCTCCGACGGCTTCGTCAACCTGCTGCGCTCGCTGCACCGCGACCTGCAGCTGACCGTGATCATGGTCACGCACGACCTGGACACGCTGTTCGAACTGTCCACGCGCATCGCGGTGCTGGCCGACCAGCGCGTGATCGTCAACGACAAGCCGCGGGAGGTCATCGCCTTCCGCCATCCCTTCATCGAGGACTTCTTCCTCGGCGAGCGGGGGCAGCGCGCAATGGAGCTGCTCCGTGAATATCCCTTCGCGATCTAGAGAGGGTACAAACACCACATGGAAAACAAGTCCCATGCCCTGGCCGCCGGCATCTTCGTCGCGCTGATCACGGCCCTGGTGCTGGCGCTGGCCGCCTGGCTGACGCGCGACACCGGCGTGCGCGACACCTACGAGATCTCGACGAAGGAAACCGTCACCGGCCTGCAGGAGCAGGCGCCGGTGCGCTTTCGCGGCGTCGACGTCGGCAAGGTGTCCGGCATCGGCTTCGATCCCAAGGCGCAGGGCAGCGTGCTGGTGCGCATGGAGATCGACCGCGACACGCCGCTCACCCGCGACACCTTCGCGACCCTCAGCTACCAGGGCGTGACCGGGCTGGCCTTCATCCAGCTGGCCGACGACGGCAAGCCGGCACCGCGCCTGGCCCCGAACGACGAAGTCCCGCCGCGCATCCCGCTGCGTCCCGGCCTGCTGTCGCGCCTGGAGGAGAAGGGCGAGGTCATCATCGACCAGGTGCAGCAGGTCGCCGAGCGCGTCAACAAGCTCCTGAGCGACGAGAACCAGCGCCGCCTGGCGACCGCCCTGGACAACATCGGCGAGGCCGCCGGCAGCACCAGCCAGCTCGCGAAGCGCATCGACCACACGGTCACGCAACGCATCGACCCGGCGATCGCCGAAGTGACCGTCACGATGAAGAGCGCGCAGCGCGCCGCCGATCAGGTGGGTGCCGCCGCCAACCAGTTCAGCCTGACCGCGCAGCGCCTCAATGGCCCGGGCGGCGCGCTGGACCGCGTCGGCGAGGGCACCGATGCCTTCGCTGCCGCTGCCGAGAACCTGAACGCCACCGCCCTGCCGCGCTTCAACCGCGCGATGGACACCACCAACCGCACCATGCGCACCGTCGACCGCGCCTTCACCGAACTGCTGGACAACCCGCAGATGCTGATCTACGGCGAGGGCGGCATCTCTCCGGGCCCCGGTGAGCCGGGCTTCCGCGCGCCGGGGGTGCGCCGGTGAACGCGCTGCGCCTCACCCTGCTCGCCGCTGCGATGGCCGTGGCCGGCTGCCAGTCGCTGCCGGACAAGCCGACGGAGCAGACCATGTACGACTTCGGGCCGGCGACCACGACGCCCGTGTCGGGTGCGGCCACCGGCTTGCCGCTGCAGCTGCCCGACGTGCAGGTCACCGGCATCCTCGAAACCTCGGCGCTGCTGTATCGCCTGGCCTACGAGGACGTGAACCGGCTGCGGCCCTATGCCTTCGCGCGCTGGTCGGCGGAGCCGGGCGAGCTGCTGCGCCAGCGCCTGCGCGACGTGCTGGGCCGCGACCGGCCCGTGCTGGATTCCGCGGCATCCGCAGCGCTCACGCGCCGCGGCGCAACGCCGCCGCCGGTGCTGCGCGTGGAGCTGGAGGAATTCAGCCAGGTGTTCGATTCGCCGACGGCCAGCCGCGGCGTGGTGCGCGTGCGCTGCACGCTGCTGGAAAGCACCGGGGGCGGCGAGCGGCTGGTGGCGCAGCGCAGTTTCCAGGTCGAGCGGCCCGCGCCCACGCCCGATGCAGCGGGCGGCGTGCGGGCGATGGCCGCGGCCTCCGACGCCCTGGCGCAGGAACTCGCCGCGTGGTTGCGCGGACGCTGAGCGCGCCATGCACAGCGGCACCCTCGAGGAACGCATGCAGGCCGCCGGCCTCGAGGTGCTGGGCCACTGCGAGCGCCTGTCGCAATGGCAAGGGCTGGTGGAGCACAGCGTGCTGCTGCAGGACTTCGCGGCCGCCGAAGTCGACGCGCTCGGTGCGCTGATGCTGCACGTGCGTGCCAAGCCGGGCCAGATGCTGATCGTCGAGGGCGCCGCCGACGACTGGATGATGCTGCTGCTGCGCGGCACGGTGGACGTGGGCAAGCGCGTCGGGCCGGAAGCCGAACGCGAGGTCCGCGGCGACAACACGCGGCTGGCGGTGTTGCGCACGGGCGCGGTGCTGGGCGAGATGTCGATGTTCGACGGCGAGCCGCGTTACGCGAGCTGCTGGGCGCTGAGCGAGGTCGAGGCGGCGGTGCTGGACCGTGGCGCGGTGGCGCGGCTGGTGCAGGTGCGGCCCGAAGTGGGCGCCAAGCTGCTGGTGAAGCTCACGCAGCTGCTGGCGCAACGCCTGCGCAACACCAGCAGCCAGCTGGTGAAGGTGCTGCGGCGGCAGGCCGCATAGCAAGACGAAGGAGACACGCGATGTTCCAGGCCCTGGTGCTCGAGAAGGAGCCCGCCTTCACGGCGGCGGTGCGCGATGTGGACGAGGCCTTCCTTCCCGAAGGCGACGTCACGGTGGCGGTGGAGTACTCCACCCTCAACTACAAGGATGGCCTGGCCATCACCAACAAGTCGCCCGTGGTGCGCAGCTGGCCGATGGTGGCGGGCATCGACGGCTCCGGCACCGTGCTGGAAAGCAGCTCACCGCTCTGGAAGACGGGCGATGCGGTCGTGCTCAATGGCTTCGGCGTGGGCGAGACACACAAGGGATGCCTCGCCGGAAAGGCGCGACTGAAGGGTGAGTGGCTGCTGCGGCGGCCGCAGGCCTTCAGCGCGCGGCAGGCGATGGCGATCGGGACCGCCGGCTACACGGCGATGCTGTGCGTGCTGGCGCTCGAACGCCACGGCGTGCGGTCCGGCGATGGCGAGGTCCTGGTGACTGGAGCCACCGGCGGCGTCGGCTCCGTGGCGGTGGCATTGCTGGCGAAGCTGGGGCACCGCGTGGTGGCCGCCACCGGCAAGACGGCCGAAGCGGACTACCTGAAGCAACTCGGCGCCGCGAACGTGATCGACCGCGCCGAACTCGCCGCGCCCGGCAAGCCACTGCAGAAGGAGCGCTGGAGCGCGGTGGTCGACGCGGTGGGCAGCCACACGCTGGCCAACGCCTGCGCGCAGACGCGCTACGGCGGTGCGATCGCGGCCTGCGGCCTCGCGCAGGGCCTGGATTTCCCGGCGACCGTCGCGCCCTTCATCCTGCGCGGCATCGCGCTGCTGGGCGTCGACAGCGTGATGGCGCCCATGGCGCTGCGCGAGCAGGCGTGGTCGCGCCTGGCACGCGACCTCGACCCGCAGCTGCTGGAGGCGATGACCACCGAGATCCCGTTGTCGCAGGCCGTGGAAGCCGCGCAGAAGCTGATGGCCGGACAGGTGCGGGGCCGTTACGTGGTCAAGACCACCTGACCCTCAAGCGTTCGGGAACAGGCCCTCGACCGACAGGTAACGCTCGCCGGTGTCGTAGTTGAAGCCGAGCACCCGCGCCCCCGCGGGCAGCTCCTTGAGCTTCTGCGCGATGGCCGCGAGCGTCGCGCCCGACGAGATCCCGACCAGCAGGCCTTCCTCGCGCGCGGCACGCCGTGCCATCTCGCGCGCCGGCTCGGCGTCCACCTGGATCACGCCGTCGAGCAGCGAGGTGTCCATGATCTTCGGGATGAAGCCCGCGCCTATGCCCTGGATCGGGTGCGGCGAGGGCTGGCCGCCGGAGAGCACCGGCGATGCGACCGGCTCCACGGCAAAGACCTTCAGCTGCGGCCACTTCGGCTTGAGCACCTTCGCGCACGCCGTGATGTGCCCGCCGGTGCCCACGCCCGTGATCAGGTAGTCGAGGCCTTCCGGGAAGTCCTCCAGGATCTCGCGCGCCGTCGTGCGTTCGTGCACTGCCACGTTCGCGCCGTTCTCGAACTGCTGCGGGATCCAGGCGCCGGGGATCTGGGCGGCGAGCTCCTGCGCCCGCGCGATCGAGCCCTTCATGCCCTTCTCGCGCGGTGTGAGGTCGAAGGTGGCGCCGTACGCCAGCATCAGCCGGCGCCGCTCCACCGACATGCTGTCGGGCATCACGAGCACGAGCTTGTAGCCCTTGACGGCGGCGACCATCGCCAGCCCGATGCCGGTATTGCCCGAGGTCGGCTCGATGATGGTGCCGCCGGGCTTCAGACGCCCGCTGCGCTCCGCGTCCTCGACCATGGCGACCGCGATGCGGTCCTTGATCGAGCCGCCGGGGTTCGCGCGCTCGGACTTGACCCAGACCTGGTGCGCGTCGCCGAACAGGCGCTGGATGCGGATGTGCGGGGTGCGCCCCACGGTGTCGAGGATGGTGTTGGCTTTCATGTGCGTCTCCGGCAGTGCGCGGCCAGTGTATGCAAGGGCAGGGCGAGCGTGGTGGCGCGCGGCTAGGTATCCCCACTGCCCGCGAACGCGGCGAGCGCCGGGCCGGCCAGGCGGTAGCGCACCCACTCATCCATGGGCCAGGCGCCGATGGAGCGGTAGAACTGCAGCGCCGGCTCGTTCCAGTCGAGCACGCTCCATTCGAAGCGTCCGCAGCCCTCGGCCACCGCGATGCGCGCCAGGTGCTGCAGCAGCGCCTTGCCGGCGCCCACCTTGCGGTGCGCGGGGGTGAGGTACAGGTCCTCCAGGTAGAGGCCCTTGCGGCCTTGCCAGGTGGAGTAGTTGAAGAAGTACAGCGCAAAGCCCGCCTCCTCGCCGTCCACGCTGCAGACCAGCCCCCGCGCGGGGCCGTCGCCGGACAGCGCCGCGCGGATGTCGGACTCGGTGGCGACCACCTCGTGCTCCGCGCGTTCGTAGGCGGCGAGCTCGCGGATGAAGCGCAGGATCAGCGCGGCATCGCCGGCGCGGGCAGGGCGGATCTCGATCGCGGGCATGCGGCCACTGTAGCCGCAGCGCCGCGCCGCGTGTCAGAGCGAAAGGGGGAAGGCCAGGTGCCGCTGGTACATCATGTCGCGGTGCCGCAGCAGGACGTCGTCCAGCGCCGCATCGGTGTCGGGTTCCACGTATTCGAACACCGCGCGCGTGGCCGGGTCCATGCGGCAGCTTTCCTCGGGCAGCGGACGCAGCAGCGCCAGCACGGTCGCGCCGTAGATGTCCGCCGCGGTGAGCGCGTCGCCGACGTAGTACGGGCTGCCCGCTGCGTGCTGCGCCTTCAGGCGCGCCGCCAGCATCTGCAGCACTTCGACGATGCGCCGGGTGAGCGCGTCCGCCGGCTGCGCGCGCCATCCGTACTTGCGGCCGATGTACGCCGCCACCTCCGGCGGGAAGCCGCCGGCGCCGCGCAGGCCCGCTTCCACCAGCTGCAGCCGGCGCGTCCAGCCCAGCCCCTGCTCCCCCAGCATCTCGTGCGCCAGCCCGAAGACGAGCGCGCGGTCGGCCGCGTCAGCGGGCAGCAGCGGGATCGCAGGCGCGAGCCGCTCCGCCAGCAGCAGGATCTCGGCCCAGCCGGCGCGCGGCGGCTCGTCCTCGTACATCGCGACGGGGCCGCTGCGCTGGCCGGTCCATTCTTTCAGCGCCTTGCTGTCGTACGCGAGCCGCACCGGCGTCCACGGGATGCCCTTGACGTGGAGGATGCCCTTCGCCGCCTCGGACCATGGGCTGGGAATGTCCCCCACGACGACCATGCGCAGGCCGGGGCGGGCGATGGCTTCCTCGACGGGGACGTAGGCGAGGCGCATGGTGACCGCAGCCCGACCCTTCAATCCACCTTGATGCCGACGGCGCGGATGATCCGCAGGTTCGCCGCCGACTCCGCCGCGATCTGCTTCGCGAATGCTTCGGCGCTGCCGCCGGTGGGCACGTTGTCCGTGGCCACCAGGCGGCTGCGGATGTCGGGCATCTGCAGCACGGCATTCACCTGCGCGTTGATCTTTTCGAGGGTCGGCCGGGGCAGGCCGCCGGGTGCGACGATGCCGAACTGCGAAGAGAGGTTCGCGCCCGCGTAGCCCAGCTCCGCCAGCGTCGGCACGTTCGGCAGCGACTCCAGCCGCTTCGGCGCGCCGACCGCCAGGGGCCGCAGCTTGCCGGCCTTGATGTGCTCGCTGACGGCGGGCCCTGCGTTGGTCGAGAGGACCTCGAACTGCCCGCTCAGCGCGTCGGTCATCTGCTGGCCGCCGCCCTTGTACGGGAAGTGCACCATCTCGACACGGGCCTGCTCCTGCAGCTGCTCCAGCATCAGGTGGCCGAGCGAGGCGGACCCGGAGGTGGCCCAGCGCACCGCGCGCGGCTTGGCCTTCGCCATCTCGAGGAGTTCGCGGAAATCGCGCGCGGCCAGCGCCGGCGTGGCGAGCAGCAGCACGGGCGAGTACATCACGCTCACCACCGGCGTGACCTGCGTCGCCGGGTCATAGGGCACCTTGCCCAGGTGCGGGCTGAGCACCAGCGGGCTGATGGCGGTGAAGGCCAGTGTGTGGCCGTCGGGCGCGGACTTGGCCACGGCGTCGACGCCGATGGTGCCGCTGGCGCCGGCCTTGTTGTCGATCACGAAGGGCTGGCCCATCTGCGCGGCCAGCTTCTCGCCGAGGGCGCGCGCCACGGCGTCGCTGACGCCTCCCGGCGGGTAGGGCACGACGATGCGCACCGGCTTGGAAGGATAGGGCTGCTGCGCGAAGGCCGGCAGCGCGGCGGCGGCACCGGCGGCGAGGAAGGCGCGGCGCGGGATCGGGGTCATGTCGGAATCCGGAGGAAGGGAAAAGCGGATTATCGAGCGCGGATGGTGCATCCTCGGGCCATGCGCCTGGACTACCTGCTCTTCGACAGCAGCGACGAAGACTCGGGACACTGCAGCTTCGACGCGCTGGCCTCCGTGCTGCCGGAGCGGCTGCCCGCGCTGGTCGCGGAGGTCGAGGCCGTGCTGCGCTGGGCGCATCGCGCCTTCGGGCTGCCGGATGCCGATGGAGGCGAGTGGGACTATGCACTCCAGCTCACCGGCGCCGATGGAGAGCCGCTGGTGATCGCCTATGACGCTGCCCTCGGCGGGGTCCGGTTGCCAGGTCCCGTGACGGCGCGCGTGGCGCTGGCCCTCACCCTCGGCGGTTCGCCCGCGTTCGCTTCCGCATTCCTCGACGCGTTCCCCGACGCATGACGGCGCGTGCACGCCCCGGTCAGGGGAGGACCGGCGCATTGCGGCCCGCGCAGCGGGCATACGCATCCTGCGAGACCCGGTAGGCGCTGGTCTCCACCTGCATCAGTCCCAGCACGGAGTGGAACAGGTGGTCATGCGTGAGCCGGACCTCGCCCTGGCGCAGGCATTCGAGCTCCACGCCCGTCCGTGCCTGCAGTCCCGTGGACAGCCAGGTGATCCAGGGCACGTGCTTCTGCACGTCCGGCGCGATGCCGTACGGCAGGCCATGGAGATAGAGATTGTTCTCGCCGAGCGATTCGCCGTGGTCCGAGACGTAGAGGAGGCCGGTGTCCCATTGCGGCTCCACCGCGCGCAGCCAGCGGATGGCCGAAGCCAGGACATGGTCGGTGTAGGCGATGGAGTTGTCGTAGGCGTTCACGACCTCCTGCCGGCTGCACTCCTGCAGGTTGGCTGCCGTGCATTCCGGCTGGAAGCGCTTGAAGGCTGCCGGCGAACGCGCGTGGTAAGCCGGCCCGTGGCTGCCGATCTGGTGGAGCACCAGCACCACGCCCCTGGCGCGCTGCTGCGCCGGCATCTCCGCCAGCCGCCGGTCCAGGCCCTGCAGCAGGATGCCGTCCAGGCACTGGCCGCCGGCGCACAGCGCGGGGTCTTGCGCACGGGCGAGATGGACGGAAGGCACGCGGTCGCACACCCCCTTGCAACCCGACTGGTTGTCGATCCAGAGCACGGCCATGCCCGCGTGCTGCAGCACGTCCAGCAGGCCTTCCGTGTCGCGCGTGCGCGCCTCGAAGGTGGCGCGCCCCAGGGGCGAGAACATGCAGGGCAGCGACGCAGCGGTGCTCGTGCCGCAGGACCAGGCGTCCCGGAAGCTGGCGACGCCCTCGCGCCGCAGTTCCGGCGTGGTGTCACGGCCGTAGCCATTGAGCGCGAAGTGGTCGCTGCGCCCCGTCTCGCCGACCACCAGCAGCAACAGGGGCGGCCGGTCGCCGCGGGGCGGCACGTGGGCGTCCAGCCCGGTCGCGAGCAGCGGCTGGGGCACCTGCCGCAATGGCCGGGCCGCCAGCGCCCCCAGCGCATACACGGTGTTCAGCGGGTTCACCATGTAGCGCAGGTGCTTGTGGTTGCGCATCGCGGACGCGAGCGGCTGGAAGCCGGCCAGCGCCAGCAGCACCACCAGCGCGAGCGATCCAGCCACGATCCCCAGGTTGCGACGGGCCGCGGCACGCCAGCCCACCGGGCGGCTGCGGCATCGCGCCAGCAGCAGCAGCGGCACGCCGGCCAGCAACCCCGCGGACAGCGCGAACGCAGGACCGACGAGGTCGGCGGCCTCGTGCCGGTCGGTCTGCAACACGTTGAGCAACATGCCCTTGTCGATGACCACTCCATAGCTGCCCATGAAGTGCGCACCTGCAGCCGCTGCCACCAGGAGCAGCGCCGCGGCGGGCCGGAGCACGCGGGGCCAGGCGAGCATGCCCAGCAGCGCAGTGAGCAGCAGCAGGACCATTCCTCCCGCGACCGCCCCCAGGGCCCATCCGGCCGGTTTCTCCAGCAGGCCGAGCACGTGCAGCTCCCGCCACAGCGGCCAGTTGCCCGCGGCTGCCAGCCAGCTGCTCACGCCGAGGATGATCCACCCCTCGGGAACCTGCCGGCGCGTCATGGCAGGCGCTCCCACGGAACCGCGACGTCGAGGACGAGGGCGGTGGCCCAGCAGATCCATGCCGTCCACAAGGTGTGGCTCATGAAGTGCGCCCCGCGCCATTGCTGCGACAGTCCCAGCACGAGTCCTGCAGCCGTCGAAGCGGCCAGCACCCACCTCGCCGCGGCCGGGTGGGTGCGCACGAGCGCGAAGTAGCCGCCAACGAAGGCGAAGCCGCTGCTGGCGTGGCCGCCGGGAAAGCAGCGCCCGGGGCCGCCGTCGGCCGCGGTGCTCCAGTGCGACACGTGGCGGGCGATGCCGCCGAAGTCCTGCAGGTCCCAGGGGCAGCTGGTGGCGCTGGCCCACTTCAGCAGCGTCACGAGCCCCGCGCCGGCCAGGGCGCTGAGCGCCCACTGCAGCCGGCGCCCGCGCGGGATCCTGCGCAGCGGCCCCCACGGCCAGCCGACGGCCGTGCAGAGGACGAGGACGCCGAGCCAGGCCAGGCGGCGCGCCCCGTCGTGCAGCACGTCGGAGAGCAACCATGCACGCCGCAATGCGAAGCCTTGCCGGTCGCCGGCCAGGTGCGCCAGCGCGACGTCCAGGCCGGCCGCATCCCAGGCGATGGCCGTGGCGAGCAGGAGGGCCGTGGCCAGCAGCAGCGGGCGCCCGTCGGGGCTGGCGAAGGAACGAGGCATGGGCGGCGAGGTTCCGTCGGCCGGCTTAAGGTTTTCTTAAGCGGCGAGGTGACAATCCCCCGCATGCGGGTCCTTCTGGTGGAAGACGACGAGGGGATTGCGTCGGGGCTGCGGGCCCACCTCGAGCAGCAGGGCTGGGCGGTGGACTGGGTGTCCCGCCTGGAGCCGGCCTGGGCCGCGCTGCGCGCAGAACCCTTCGACCTCGTCCTGCTGGACCTCGGCCTGCCCGATGGGGACGGCACCGAGCTGCTGCGGCGGCTGCGGCGTTCACCGGCCGGTTCCCTGCCCGACGCGCGCACGCCCGCGTTGATCATGACCGCGCGCGACGAGGTCGCTTCGCGGGTGCAGGGCCTGGACCTCGGCGCCGACGACTATGTCACCAAGCCCTTCGACCTGGACGAACTCGGGGCCCGGATGCGGGCGCTGCGCCGCCGGGCGGCCGGGCGGGCGCACCCGGTGCTCGCGTGGGGAGAACTGGAAGTCGATCCCTCGGCGCGCACCGTGCTGCGCGGGGGCCGGCCGGTGGAACTGTCCTCCCGCGAATTCGCGGTCCTGCTCGCCCTGCTGGAAGCGAGCCCGCGCGTGCTGACGCGCCCGCAGATCGAGGCGAGGCTGTACAACTTCGAGACCACCCTGGACAGCAACGCGATCGAGGTCCATGTGCACCACCTGCGCCGCAAGCTGGGGGAGGGCGTGATCCGCACCATGCGGGGCGTGGGCTACTTCGTGCCGGTCCCGGGCGCCGCATGACGCGCTCGCTCACGCGCGACCTGACCGCCTGGACCCTGGGCGCGCTGGTCCTGGTCTGGGCCAGCTTCATCGCGGTCGGCTGGAAGACCGGCCAGCACGAGGCCGACGAGCTGACCGACGGGCATCTGGCGAGCACTGCGGCGCTGCTGGTGGCCTACGGCACCACGGGCCGCTTCGGCGCGGCCGGCGCGGGTGGCGCGCCGCCCGGCACGCTGCCCCTGAAGGCCCACGACTACCAGCAGTCGCTCAGCGTGGCCATCTGGGACCGCCAGGGCGGGCTCGTCACCCGCACGGGCGATGCGCCCGTGCCCCCGTTCACGGGCGCCGAAGGCTTCCAGACGCTGCGGCTCGGCACGCCGGCGCGCGAATGGCGCACCTTCTCCCGCTGGGACGCCGCGCGTGCGCACAAGGTCATGGTGCTGCTGTCGGTGCAGGAGCGCGACGAGCTCGCCGACGACATCGCCGGGCAGATCATCGAACCCGGGCTGTGGGTGCTGCCGGTGATCGCGCTGGTGCTGGCGCTGGCGATCCGCCGCGGCCTGCGGCCGCTGTACCTGCTCACGCGGGAGGTCCACGCGCTGGACGTGCAGCAGCCGCGGCCGCTGCCGCCGGCGCGCCGCCATGAGGAGTTCGCGGCCATCGCCGCGGCCATCGACACGCTGGCCGAGCGCTTCCAGGCGGCGCTGGCGCGCGAACGCACCCTGGCGGGGGAGCTGGCCCACGAACTGCGCACACCGCTGGCATCGCTGCAGCTGCAGGCCCGCGCCGCCCGCGAAGCGCCGGAGGGACCGCAGCGGGAAGGGGCGCTGGCGCGGCTGGAAGCCGATGCGCTGCGCGCCGGCGAGGTGCTGAACCACCTGCTCGCCCTGGCGCGCGCGGACCGCACGGTCGTGAGCGAGCCCGCGCAGCAGGTGGAGCTGGTGGCGCTGGCGCAGGAAGTGCTGGCCCAGCATGCGACGGCCGCCGGACGCACCGGGCACGAGCTCGGGCTCGTCGCGAGCGGCCCGCTGTACCAGCGGGGCTACGCGGTGCTGCTGCAACTGGCCCTGCGCAACCTGGTGGAGAACGCCCTGGCGCATACGCCGCCCGGCGCCCTCATCGAGGTCCGCGTCGATCCCGAGGCGCGATCGGTGCTCGTGTGCGACACCGGCGGGCGGGGCGGTAACGCGCCGGGCGGCGTCGCGCTCGGCCTCGGGCTCGGGCACCAGGTGGTGGAGAAGATCGCGCGGCTCCACGGCGCCCGCTTCGGGCCGGCGCCGCCTCCCACCGGATTCAGTACCGCGTACCTTCTCCAGTTCCCTTGACCGCCTTCGCGGCCGCCCGGTGGCTCCGGACGGCGTCGACGGTCGTGACCGGCAAGCCATGCCGTGCCGCGAATGCCGCGACCTGCGCCCCGCGCGCCATCTCGCCGTCGGGCGTCATCAGTTCGCACAGCACGCCGGACGGATCGCACCCTGCGAGTTCGGCCAGGTCCACCGCGGCCTCGGTGTGCCCTTGCCGCTCCAGCACGCCGCCTGCGCGGGCCACCAGCGGGAACACGTGTCCCGGGCTCACGATCTCGCTGCGTTCCAGCGTCGAGCGCAGCGCGCAGCGGATGGTCTGCACGCGGTCGGCCGCCGACACGCCGGTGCTGATGCCGTGCGCCGCCTCGATCGACTGCGTGAACGCGGTGGCGTAACGCGAACGGTTCACTTCCACCATGGGGCGCAGCTTGAGCGCGCTGGCGCGGTCGGGGCGGATGCACAGGCAGACGATGCCGCTGCCTTCGCGGATCAGCATGGCCATCGTCGCCGTGGTGACGCGGTCGGCCGCGACGATGAGGTCGGCCTCGTTCTCGCGGTCGGCGTCGTCCAGCACGAGGACGGGCCGGCCGGCGGCAACCGCGGCGAGGACTTCGTCGATGGGGCTCAGCGCGAGCGCGCCGGCTTCGGGAAGGATGGCAAGGGACATAGAACGCTCCTGTTGGTTGAACAAAAACGCTCCAAGGCAAGAACGCCCGCGCGGGCCTCGCGGCACGCACGGACACACCGCCTCCACCCGGGAGTGGACGCGGATCTTCTTTCATCCGGACTGTGACCGTCGGCCCGAGCATTCGACTCGGTCTGCTGACCCGGCGATTCCTTGCGGAACCGCCGGCGCTCGCGGGCTCGCGGCTTGCGCCGCCTACCGCCGGTGGGGAATTCCACCCCGCCCTGAAGACCCCCGCATCGTAAGCCGTGAGAAATGCCCTTGCACGTCGCACAGGTCACACAGGCGTCAGCAAGCACGCGCGGCGAGGGCGCGGGCTGCGCCTATAGTGGATGGGTCGATGTCCATGAGCCCGCCCGCCAGCCCGCGCAAGCGCCACTTCCTCGCGCGCCGCGCGCAGGTGGCGCAGTGGCGCATGTCGCGCCTCGACACGGCCACGCAGGCCTTGCTGTGGTCCATGTCGGCCGGCCTGCTGTTCGTGGTGCTGAACTCCATCATGCGCGGGCTGTCGATGGTGCTGGACCCGTTCCAGACCCAGTTCCTGCGCTACCTGCTCGGCCTGGGCGTGATGCTGCCGCTGGTGCTGCGCAGCGGCCTGGCCGCCTACCGCCCGCGCAACATCGGCGGCCAGTTCACCCGCGGCGCCGTGCATACGGCCGGCCTGTGCCTCTGGTTCATCGCGGTGCCGCACATCACGCTGGCGGACACCACCGCCATCGGCTTCACGGGCCCGATCTTCATCATGCTCGGCGCCGTGCTGGTGTTCAAGGAGCCGATGCGCTGGGAACGCTGGCTGGCCGCGGCCATCGGCTTCGGCGGCGTGCTGATCGTGGTCGGCCCCAAGCTCTCGGGCGGCGGCGGCGTCTACAACCTGGTGATGCTGGCGAGCGCGCCGGTGTTCGCCGCTTCCTTCCTGATCACCAAGGCGCTCACGCGCTACGAGCGCGCCGCGGTGATCGTGGTGTGGCAGTCGATCACCGTCACGCTCTTCAGCCTGCCGCTGGCGCTGCTGCACTGGCAGATGCCGGGCCCCGGCCAGTGGGTGCTGTTCCTGCTGTGCGGCATCCTGGGCAGCGCCGGGCACTACTGCCTCACGCGCAGCTATGCCGCCGCCGACATCTCGGCGACGCAGTCGGTGAAGTTCCTCGACCTGGTATGGGCGACGCTGATCGGCTGGCTCGCGTTTGGCGACATGCCCAGCAACTCCACCCTGGTGGGCGGCGTCGTGATCTGCGCGGCCACGATCTGGATCGCGCGGCGCGAGGCCCGCGGGCCCCGCTGAAGATCAGAACGTGATCTTCACGGAGGGCGCGCTGCGCTTCGCCTCGCCGTGGAACACGGCCTCGATGTTGTTGCCGTCCGGGTCCAGCACGAAGGCGGCGTAGTACCCCGGGTGGTAGGGCCGTTCGCCCGGCGCGCCGTTGTCCTTGCCGCCCGCACCGAGGGCCGCCTTGTGGAACGCCTCGACCGCGGCCCGGTCCTTCGCCTGGAAGGCCAGGTGGTGGCGGCCGGTCAGCACGCCCTGCGCGGCGGGGCTTTCCTTCGACGAGACGAACAGTTCGTCGGCCCAGAAATAGCCCTCGCCCGTGCCGCCCATGGGCACATCGAGGACGGCGAACACCGCTTCATAGAACTTCTGCGAGGCGGCGACGTCGCGCACGACCAGCTGGACGTGGTCGATCAGGCGGCCGCGATGCAACTCCTGCGTTTCCATGCTCTGCTCCTTGGAAGTGGGCCCCTTGCGGGTGAGCGCGAAAGTATCAGGCATCCGGCCGGTGAGCGGGTGTCACGCCGGCGCGAACACGCCTTCCACGAAGGGCGCCACGTTGGCCAGCATGCGCGCGACGTACTCTTCCTTTTCGCCGACCGGCGCGACGTAGTGCATCGCCGCCTCGGCCGCGGCCACGCCTTCCAGCCGCGCGATCACCCAGGCCGCCAGGTATTGCGAGGCCAGGCAACCACCGGCCGTGGCGACGTTGCCGCGGGCAAAGAAGGGCTGGTTGAGGATCTCGACACCGGCCGCCTCGACCCACGGCTTCGTCGTCAGGTCGGTGCAGGCCGGCACGTCCTGCAGCAGGCCGAGCCTGGCCAGCACCAGCGTGCCCGAGCATTGCGCGCCGAGCAACTGCCGCGCAGGGTCCAGCCGCAGCTGCGCCATCAGGGCCGGGTCGGCGACCACCTCGCGCGTCTGCATGCCGCTGCCCACGATCACGGCGTCCGCCGCGCTGGCGTCCTGCAGCGTGGCCTGCGCCTCCAGCGCGACGCCGTTCATGGACCTCACCCTGGCGGTCGGCGAGGCGATGGAGACGCGCCAGCCCGGCTTCTTCACGCGGTGGAGGATGCCCAGGGCGATCAGCGAATCGAGTTCGTTGAAGCCTTCGAAGGTGAGGATGGCGATGTGCATGGGTCGTCCCGGTGAATGGTCCGCCATCGTAGGTGCCGCATCCAATACGATCAAATGATTGTCATGGATACACTGCGGCATGCCCGAACCACGCTACAAGCAGGTCGTCGATCGCCTCGCCGCGGAGATCCGCGGCGGCCGCCTGCCGCCCGGCACGCGCCTGCCCACGCACCGTGCGCTGGCGGCGCGCGAAGGCGTGGCCCTCGTGACCGCCACCCGGATCTATGCGGAACTGTGCGCCATGGGGCTGGCGAGCGGCGAAACGGGCCGCGGCACCTACGTGCGCGACACCTCGCTGCCGCACGGGCACGGGATCGACCAGCCGGCGGTTCCCGCCGGTGTCGTCGACCTGAACTTCAACTATCCCGCCGTCCCCGGCCAGGCCGACATGCTGCGGGCGGCACTGCGCACCCTGGCGGCCTCCGGTGACCTCGAGCCGCTGCTGCGCTACCAGCCGCACGGGGGGCGCGCGCACGAACGCGCCATCGTCGCCCGCCACGTGGCGCGCCGCGGCCTGGCCATCCCCGCCGAGCAGGTGCTGCTGGTGGACGGCGCGCAGCACGGGCTGGCCGTCACGGCCATGGCCTT
This sequence comes from Ramlibacter pallidus, assembly GCF_015070875.1. GTDB lineage: Bacteria > Pseudomonadota > Gammaproteobacteria > Burkholderiales > Burkholderiaceae_C > Ramlibacter > Ramlibacter pallidus. The sequence goes on along the minus strand of NZ_JADDIV010000001.1, from coordinate 757,796 downwards.
GCTCCAGCCGGGCGACGTCGTCGCCTGCGATGCGCTGACCTATCCCGGCTTCAAGGTGCTGGCCGGAGCGCAGCGGCTGGAGCTCGTCGCGCTGCCGGCCGCGGGCGAGGGACCGGACCCCGATGCCTTGACGGCCCTGTGCAAGCGCCGCCGCGTGCGGGCGCTGTACACCATGCCGACATTGCACAACCCGCTCGGCTGGGTGATGGGCACCCGCTGCCGCAAGGCGCTGGTTGCCGTCGCGCGCCGCCACGGGCTCGTCGTCGTCGAGGATGCGGCCTACGCCTTCCTGGCGGCGGATGCACCGCCGCCGCTCGCCAGCCTGGCGCCGGAATGCACGGTCTACGTCTCGGGGTTCTCCAAGAGCGTGGCGACCGGCTTGCGGGTCGGCTTCCTGGCCGCGCCGGCGGAGTGGGTGCCCGGGATCGAGCGGGCGATCCGCGCCACCACCTGGAACACGCCGGCGCTGATGACGGCCATCGCCTGCGGCTGGATCGCCGACGGAACCGTCGCCCGCCTCGAAGCCGCCAAGCGCCGCGACGCCACCGCGCGGCAGGCCGTCGCAGCCGACGTCCTCGCGAGATTCGAACGCATCGCCCACCCGGCCTCCTACTTCACCTGGCTGCCCTTGCCGGACGAAGCCCGCGCGGATGCGGTCGCCGCGGTATTGCTGCGCCAAGGCATCTCGGTGTCCACGGCGGAGCCCTTCTCGGCGGCGCGCCGCGCACCGCACGCGCTGCGCCTGGCGCTCGGTTCCGTCGCGCTCGACGCGTTGCGACCGGCCTTGGAGGAGGTGGCGCGCGTGGCCGAGGCCCACGCTTTCTGAAGCGGCGGCGCTAGACCTGCTGCACCGACACGTCCATGTCGGTGATCTCCAGCGGGCCGTAGTTGGAGAGGAAGGCCACGTCGGCCGCATCGCGCCCGTAAGCCACCACGATGCGCCCGCCGCGCGGCTCCGCCTGCGTGGCGTCGAAGGCGAACCAGCGGCCGCCGAGGAAGACCTCGTACCAGGCGTGCATGTCCATGGGGTCCAGCTGGTGGAGGTAACCCACGACGAAGCGCGCCGGCATCAGCAGGCTGCGGCACAGCGCGATGCCCACGTGCGAGAAGTCGCGGCAGACGCCCGCCTTGTGCTTCAGCGTCTCCAGCGCGCCGGTGCTGGACTCGCTGACGCCGTACTTGTATTCGATGTTCTCGCGGATCCATTCGGCGATGCGCTGGGCCTGCGCATAGCCGGGCGCGCAGCCCTTGACGATGCGCTCGGCCCGCTCGCACATCATGTCGCTCGGGCAGTAGCGGCTTTGCAGCATGTACTGCAGCGTCTCGTCCGGCAGCTGGCCGGCCGGCACCAGCGCGGCCCGCGTGTCCACGTCGATCTGCTCGGCCACCTCGACCTCGTGCTCGGCGGTGATCACGCTCTTGCCGCGCGGCAGCGTGAAGCGCTGGCACAGGTTGCCGAAGGCGTCCACGTATTCGGTGGGCGCCAGCCACGGCTCGATGGCGTAGCGCTCGGCCACCACCCATTGCTGCGAGCCGCTGCGCGGGCGCAGCATGGCGACGACGGGACAAGCCTCTTCACAGTCGAGGGCGATGCGGTTGCGGGCGCGGAGTCTCATGGTGTGCCGCAAGCATGAGCCTTCCCAGGCGGCTCGGCCGTAGGAGCGCGGCGTGACCGGCGTCGGCCGCCGTCCGGCGGTGGCGCCGGACAGGTCGGCGCCCGTCGCGTCAGAGCTTGGCCAGCGAAACCTCCGTGGATTTCACGAGCGCGACGACCTCGGAACCGGGCTTGAGCTGCAGTTCGTCGACGGACCGGGTGGTGATGACCGAGGTCACGATGCCCCACGGGGTCTGCACGTCCACTTCGGACAGCACGTCGCCGCGCAGGATCTCCTTGATGTGGCCCTTGAACTGGTTGCGGACGTTGATGGCCTGGATCGGCATGGAAGCTCCTGTGGTGGAAGAATACGGCGAAGGGATCAGACGGCCCAGCGCAGCGCGTGCGCCGACGGGTCGTTCCAGACGGAAGAAGGTGGCGGCTCGCTGCCCGGGTTGCGCAGCACCCGGTCGAGGATGCGGCGCTCCAGGGCGGCGAAGGCGGCGTCGTGCACGCGCGGGCGCGGCAGGTCGACCCGCTCGTCCAGTGCGATGCGGCCGTCCTCGATCAGCACCACGCGGTCGGCCAGCGCCACCGCCTCCTGGACGTCGTGCGTCACCAGCAGCGCCGTGAAGCCATGGCGCAGCCAAAGCGATTCGATCAGCCGGTGCATCTCGATGCGCGTCAGGGCATCGAGCGCGCCAAGGGGCTCGTCCAGCAGCAGCAGGCGCGGGTGGTGCACCAGCGCGCGGGCGAGCGACACGCGCTGCCGTTGGCCGCCGGACAGGCGGGCCGGCCAGTCGCCGGCGCGGTCCGCCAGCCCCACCTGCGCCAGCACCTCGCGCGCCCCGTCGCGTTGCGCCTGGGGCAGGCCCAGGGCCACGTTGTCGATCACGCGCCGCCAGGGCAGCAGCCGGGCGTCCTGGAACATGATGCGGGTGTCGTTGCGCAAGCCGGCCACCGTCAGCCCGTCGGCCCGCAGTTCGCCCGTGGTCGGGGACTCCAACCCGGCGACGAGCCGCAGCAGCGTGCTCTTGCCGCAGCCGCTGCGGCCGACGATGGCCACGAACTCGCCGGGTTCGATCACCAGTTCGGTGTCGCGCAGGACGGGGCGCGGGCCGAAACTCTTCGACAGGCGGCGGGCTTCGAGCCGGACGCCGGTAGGGGAAGCAGAGGCGGTCATCGGGTCAGCCCTTCTGGTAGCCGGGATGCCAGCGCAGCCACCATTGCTCCAGGCCGCGCGCGAGGAGGTCCGCGAGCTTGCCGAGCACCGCGTAGAGCAGGATGCCCACGAGCACCACGTCGGTCTGCAGGAACTCGCGCGCGTTCATGGTCAGGTAGCCGATGCCGGCCTGAGCCGAAATGGTCTCGGCCACGATCAGGATCACCCACATCAGCCCGAGCGAGAAGCGCAGGCCGACCAGGATGGACGACAGCGCGCCCGGCAGGATCACCTGCAGGTACAACTGCCGGCGCGACAGGCCGTAGGTGCGGCCCATCTCGATCAGTCCCGGGTCCACGTTGCGGATGCCATGGAAGGTGTTCAGGTAGATCGGGAAGAACACCGACACCGAGATCAGGAACAGCTTGGCCGTCTCGTCGATGCCGAACCAGAGGATCACCAGCGGGATCAGCGCCAGCGCCGGGATGTTGCGCAGCATCTGGAAGCTGGAGTCCAGCAGCGTCTCGGCCAGCCGCAGCGAACCCGTGAGCAGCCCGAGCAGCAGGCCCAGTCCGCCGCCGCTCGCCAGCCCGAGGAAGGCGCGGCCCGCGCTCACCCGCACGTGCGTCCAGAGTTCGCCCGACTGGGCCAGCGCCAGCCCGGCGCGCAGCACCTCGGAAGGCGCCGGCAGCACCCGCGTGGACAGCCAGCCGAAGCTCGATGCCAGCTGCCACGCCACGAGCAGCGCCACCGGGACGATCCACGGCAGCAGCCGTTGCAGCAAGGCGTGCCCGACCGCCCGCAGGCGCGACGGCCCGGTGGGCGCTGCCGAAGCGGACGGCGCGTCCAGTGCCGCCCAGCCGCCGCCTGCGGCGACCGCGGTGGTCTGGATTTCAGGGACTTGCATGCGGCCTCCTCAGCTCTGCGACGCGCGCGGCACGTAGCTGTTGGCGACCGTCTCGCCGGACGGGCCGCCCACCGCGTGGCCCGGCAGCCGTTCGCGCACTTCGCGCGGCAGCAGCGGGAAGACGAGCTCGGCGAAGCGGTATGCCTCTTCGAGGTGCGGATAGCCGGAGAACACGAAGGTGTCCAGGCCCAGGGCCGCGTACTCCTCGATGCGCGTGGCCACCGTCTTGGGGTCGCCGACCAGCGCCGTTCCCGCGCCACCGCGCACCAGGCCGACGCCCGCCCACAGGTTCGGGCTGATCTCCAGGTCGGCGCGCGAACGTTTGCGCCCGCCGGCGTGCAGCGCCGCCATGCGGCGCTGCCCTTCCGAGTCCATGCGGGCGAACGCGGCCTGGGCGCGGACGACGGTGGCGTCGTCGAGCCGGCTGATCAGGTCCTCTGCGGCCTGCCAAGCAGCGTCCTCCGTCTCGCGCACGATGACGTGCAGGCGGATGCCGAAGCGCACGGTGCGCCCGCGCTTGGCGGCGCGCGCCCGCACGTCGGCGACCTTGCGCGCCACGTCGGCCGGGGGCTCGCCCCAGGTGAGGTAGGTCTCGACCTGTTCGGCCGCGAGTTCATGTGCCGCTTCCGAGGAGCCGCCGAAGTACACCGGCGGGTGCGGCTGCTGCAACGGCGGGAACAGCAGCTTCGCCCCGCGCACGGCCAGGTGCTGTCCCTCGAAATCGAAGGACCCGCCCGTGTGGCTGCGCGCCAGCACTTCGCGCCAGATGCGGATGAACTCCGCGGACTGCTCGTAGCGCGCGGCATGGTCGAGGAAGACGCCGTCGCCTTCGAGTTCGGCCTGGTCGCCGCCGGTGACCAGGTTGATCAGCAGCCGCCCGCCGGAGAGGCGGTCGAAGGTCGCGGCCATCCGTGCGGCCAGGCTGGGCTGGTGCAGTCCCGGTCGCACCGCCACCAGGAACTTCAGGCGCTGCGTGACCGGGATCAGGCTCGCGGCGACCACCCAGGGGTCCTCGCAGGAGCGGCCGGTGGGGATCAGCACGCCTTCGTAACCGAGGTTGTCGGCGGCCTGCGCGACCTGCTTCAGGTACGCGTGGTCCAGGTGGCGCGCGCCCTCGCTCGTTCCGAGGTAGCGGCTGTCGCCGTGCGTGGGGATGAACCAGAAGATCTGCATGCGGGGTTCCTTGTCATTTCGCGGTGTCGGGGCGCCACACGATGTCGGCGACGCGCACGGGTTTCGGGATGAGGCCGAGGCGGTGGAACGCGTCGGCCACGCGCTGCTGGTCGGCCGCGATCGCCGGGGTCAGCGGACCCACGGGGGACACCGGCCGGCGCTGGATGAACAGGCTCACCACGCCGGCGTCGAGGCCGCTGAAACCCGCCACCAGCTTGATCGCGGCCGGACGCTGGTCCTGGGCGAAGCGGTCGGCGCGGGTGAGTTCCTCGAACAGCACGGCAAGCGCGTCGGGGTGCTGCGTGGCGAACGGCCGCGATGCAAGGTAGAAGGTGTTGTTGCTGGACAGCTCGCGCCCCGTCGACAGCGCGCGCGGCTTCAACGCCAGCTGCACCGCCGCATAGAACGGGTCCCAGATCGCCCATGCATCCACGCTGCGCCGTTCGAAGGCGGCGCGCGCATCGGCCGGCGCGAGGTAGATCGGCTGGATGTCGGACCACTGCAGGCCGGCCTTGTCGACCGCACGCACGAGCAGGTAGTGCGCCGAGGAGCCCTTCTGCAGCGCGATGCGGCGGCCCTTCAGGTCGGCCAGCGTGCGCAGCGGGGAATCCGGCAGCACGAGGATGGCGGAGCTGTCGGGTTTCGGCGGCTCGGCACCGACATACAGGAGGTCCTTGCCCGCCGCCTGCGCGAACACCGGCGGCGAATCGCCGGTCAGGCCGAACTCCAGGCTGCCCGCGGCCAGCGCCTCGAGCAACTGCGGGCCGGCGGGGAACTCGATCCACTGCACGCGGGTGTCGGCGAAGCGCTTCTCCAGCGCGCCCTGCTGCTTCAGGATCACCAGGTTCACGGCCGACTTCTGGTAGCCGATGCGCAGCTGGGCGGGTGCCCCGCGGGCGGCCGCGGGGAGTCCCCAGGCGGCGGTGGCACCGGCCAGCAGCTTCAGCACGGCGCGGCGTTCGGAGGAAGTTCGTGCAGCCATGCTCACACCGCCTTCCACGTGGCTTCCTTCACCACCACGCGCCGCGGGATCAGCCCGAGCTGGTGAAAGGTGTCGGCGATGCGCTGCTGCTCCGCCAGCACCGCGTCGGACAGCGGCCGCACGTCGAACTGGTAGCGGCGCAGGCTGCTCTCCACCACGTCCACGGGCAGTCCCTGCAGCGGCGCGATCTGCTCGGCGGCCGCGCGCAGGTTGTTCTTCAGCCAGCGCCCCTTTTCCCCGGCGTCGTCGAACACGGCGCGGATGACCGGGCCGTTCTTCTCCACGAATCCGCGGGCACCGAGATAGAACTGGTGGTTGCTGGCGACGCCGGTCGCGTCCGCCAGCACTCGCGCCCCGGTCTGCTTCTCCGCGGCGGCCAGGAACGGATCCCAGATCACCCAGGCATCCACGTTGCGGCTCTCGAAGGCGGCGCGTGCGTCCGCCGGCGGCAGGTAGACGGGCGAGATGTCGCTCCAGCGCAGACCGTGCTTCTCCACCAGCTTGACGAGCAGGTAGTGCACGTTGCTGCCCTTGTTCAATGCGACCTTGCGGCCCTTGAGGTCGGCGACGCTGCGGATCGGAGAGTCGCGTGGGACCAGCACGGCCTCCGCCTGCGGAGCCGCCGGGTCGTGGCCGATGTAATAGAAGAGGGCGCCGGCCGCCTGCGCGAAGATCGGCGGCGCCTCGCCGACGAAGCCGATGTCGACGGCACCGACGTTCAGGCCTTCCAGCAATTGCGGGCCGGCCGGGAACTCGACCCACTTCACGCCGAAGCCCAGGGGCGCGAGCTTCTTCTCGATGCTGCCCTGCGCCTTCTGCAGCAGCAGCAGGCTGGCGCCCTTCTGGAAGCCGATGCGCAGTTCGCCGCGCGGAACCTGCGCGTGCGCCGGGACGATGGAGGCGAGCGCCGCGCCGGCGAGCAGGGCGCGGCGGCGGATGGACCAGGATGCACTCATGTCTTTGTCTTTCTCGAAGCCGCGCAGGCAAGGCTGCGCCCTGCCGCCGGGGCGGTGGTGGTGGAACGGGGAGAGAGCGAAGGGAGGAAAGCGTTCAGACGCTACATCGCACGTCCGCGAAGGCGATGGCTTCGAACGCGGGCGTGGGCGCGTGCCGTTGCGTCTCCGCCAGCAGCGTCGTGACGGCGTCGTCGAGACGGTCCGCGATGTCGGTCGTGAGGTGGTGCGCGCCTTCCGGCGTGAGCGTCACCTGCGCATCGGTCGCGTAGACCCCGGGCAGGATGTGCCGGGCGGACAGCGATTGCAGCACGGGTCGCAGCGCGTAGTCGAGCGCGAGCATGTGGTGCGCGCTGCCGCCGGTGGCCAGCGGCAGGATGACCTTGCCGCGCAGCGCGGTCTGCGGCAGCAGGTCGAGGAACACCTTGAGCACGCCGCTGTAGGCCGCCTTGTAGACCGGCGTGGCGATGACGACGGCGCGCGCGCGATCGACCTGGTCGGTGGCCGCGGCGATGCTGCGGTGCGCGCCGTCGCCGAGCAGCAGCGCTTGCGGCGACAACTCGCGCACGTGCAGGCGCTCGACGTCCGGCGCGCGGTGGCGCAGCCGCTGGTGCACGGCGTCGAGCAGGGCGGCGGAGCGCGAACGCTCCGACGGGCTGCCGGCGAGAAGCAGGATGGACATCGTGGCCCCTGTGTGGTGGTGGCGCGATTCTGGAAGCGCACCGCCGGCAAGGGAACGACAGAGTTCTCAGTAACTTATCGGGATAAGCTCGGAAGCGATCCGATCGAACGCGGGGAGCGTCAGATCACCGCGTAGTTCAGCACCGCGACGAAGTGGCAGGCGCTGGCGCTCAGCACCAGCAGGTGCCAGACGAAGTGCGCATAGCGGTAGCGGTCGTCGAGGTGGAAGACAATCGCCCCCAGCGTGTACAGCACGCCGCCCGCGACCAGCAGGATGACGCCGGTCGGCGGGGTGTGGACGATCAGGGGCTTCAGGATGACCACCGAGATCCAGCCGAGCGCCAGGTAGAGCGATGTCGACAGGATCGGGTGCGTGAGGCGGTTGACGCACTTCGCCACCATGCCGAACGCCGCGACCACCCAGACGATCGCGAGGACCCAGCGGCCGCCGTGCTGCGCCACGGTGCCGAGCATGAACGGCGTGTACGAGCCCGCGATGAACAGGAAGATGGCCGCGTGGTCGAAGCGCCGCAGCATGTCCTTCAGCGGTCCGGTGGGTGCCCAGTGGTAGGCGGCGGAGACCGAGAACAGCAGGATCATCGAGACGCAGAACACCGCGGCCGCCGCCGCATGCACCGTCCCGGCCTCGAGGGCGCGGGTGATCATCTGCGGGCTGAACACCGCGGCGAGGACGGCCCCGAAGCCATGGCTCAGGGCATTGGCGAGTTCTTCGCCTTGCGTCTGGCTCCGGGTTTGTGCTTGCGCCATGGAGCCATCTTGGCCGGCCGGGGTGGCCGGGGCTTGTCAGCTTCCGCGCACTGTGCGCGTGCGAAACCGGCGCCGTCAGGCGACGGAGTTGGCGACGCCCGCGGCGACGTGGCCGGCCGGCACGTGCAGCGCCGCATGCGCGACGTGGCGGGTCTGGTCGTCGAAGAAGAAGTCGGGTTCGAACTCGCGCAGGAACTCGCCCTTGGGCAGGCCGCCGAGGAACATGGCTTCGTCGACGTGGATGTTCCAGTCCATCAGCGTGCGGATCGCGCGTTCATGGGCCGGTGCGCTGCGGGCGGTGACCAGGGCCGTGCGGATGCGCATCTGCGAATTGCCCGCCCGCTGCAGCCGGTGCAAGGCGGACAGCAGCGGCTTGAAGGGGCCGCCGGGCAGCGGCTGCGCCGCCTTCGACAGCTCATGTTGCTGGAAGGCCTCGAGCCCCTGGTCCTGGAACACGCGCTCGGCCTCGTCGGAGAACAGCACGGCATCGCCGTCGAAGGCGATGCGCACCTCGTTCGGGTAGTTGACGCTGGCCAGCACCGACTCGGTCAGCACGCGCGCCGCGGGAAAGCCGGCGGCCAGGGCGCCACGGACATCCTCCGCGTTCGTCGACAGGAACAGGTGCGCGCGCAGCGGCCGCAGGTACCCGAAGGGCGAGCGCCCCTGCGTGAACACGCCGCGCTGCAGGTGGATCGCGTTGGCCTTGGCCGAGCGGAACACGCGCATGCCCGACACGGGGTCGTTGCGTGACAGCACCACGACCTCGACGCGCTGCGACGAGGTGTCGTTGAACGCCAGCAGCTTGCGGATCAGCGAGAAGGCGATGCCGGGCCGGGCCGGCTGGTCCAGGCGCTGCAGCTGCAGCTGCATGTAGGCGGCCGGGTCGCCGGCCTCGAACACGCGGTTCTCTTCCTCGAAGTCGAACAGCGCCCGCGAGGAGATCGCGACGACCAGCTTGTCTTCGAGGGAGACGCTCATGCGCCTATCGTACCCACTGGTTGAGCTGGATGATGGGCAGTAGCACCGCCAGCACGATCAGCATCACCACCAGCCCCATGCCGACGATCAGCAGCGGCTCCAGCAGGGTCGCGAACTGCAGGGCGCGGCGCTGCACTTCGGCGGAGAGCTGGTTCGCCGCCCGCTGCAGCATGGCCGCCAGCTGGCCGGTCTGTTCGCCCAGCCGCGCGAACATGCCGAGCAGGCCCGGAAAGCGCTTCTTTTGCGCCAGGGCGGACGCGAGCGGGGCACCTTCGCGCACCAGCACCAGCATGTCCAGGGCGTCGGCCCGCATGGCGCGGTTGCCCAGGGTCTCGGCCGCCGCTTGCAGCGCCTTCAGGATCGGCACGCCGGCGCCGGCCAGCATGGCCAGCGTGCCGGCGAAGCGCGCCGCGTTGTAGCCGCGCGAGAGCCGGCCGATGAGGGGCAGGGTGAGCCAGCGCGCATCGAAGCGCTCGCGGAAGGCCGGATTGCGCAGCGAGAAGCGCAGGGCCGCGAAGGCCAGCCCGAGCGCGACCAGCAGGGGAATGCCCCAGCTGCGCAGGAAGTTGCTGAGGCCCAGCATGACCACGGTCAGCATCGGCAGCGCGCGCTTGGTGCCGGCGAAGACGTTCGCCACCTGCGGCACGACGTAGGTCATGAGCAGCAGCACGATCACGATGGCGGCGACGGTGACGATCGCCGGGTACAGCGTGGCCGCCAGCAGCTTCGCGTTCAGCGCCTGGCGTTCTTCCAGGTCGTCGGCCAGCCGCTCGAGCACGGCCCCGAGGTGGCCGCTCTGCTCGCCGGCGCTCACCACGGCGACGTAGATGTCGGAGAACTCGCGCGGGAACCGGGAGAGCGCCTTGCCGAACGAGGAGCCCGCATTGACCTCGGCGCGCAGCGCGGCGATCAGGTGGTTCTGCTGCTCGTTGTCGGCCTCCTCGGCCAGGGCGGTCAGGGCACGTTCCAGCGTCAGGCCGGAGCCGACCAGGCCCGCCAGCTGGCGCGTCCAGATCGCCAGGTTGGTGGCGTTGAAGACCGCGCGGCGGAACAGGACGGGGTTCGCGGCGCTGCCGGGCGATTCGCCGGAAGACACGGCCCGCACCTCCAGCGGCACCAGGGAACGGCCGCGCAGCAGGCCGCGCGCGGCCTTGGCCGTGTCGGCCTCGATCACGCCCTTCTGCGTCGCGCCTTCGGCGTCCAGCGCCTCGAATGCATAAGCCGGCATGGGCCGGATCATACGGGTGCCCGGCCGTGCGGCGCGGCTGCGGCGCAGGCCTACAGCCGCCCGGGCGCGGGCAAGTTAGGTTCGCAGCATCACCGCAGCGAAGGAGACCCCATGCAGCAGACTCAGCCGGGCGTGCAGCCGGACCGCATCGAGCAGGACGAACAGGCGCTGGAGCGCTGGGCGAAGAAGCTCGACGCCACGCCGGGACAGCTGCGCGAGGCCATCGAGGCCGTGGGCGACAAGGCCGCCGACGTCGAGATGCACCTGAAGGGCGCCCGCAGCACGACGAACTCGGACCGCGTCCGCGAACTCGGCGGCTGAGCGGCGCGCCCGCCTACGGCTGCCGCAGCTTGAAGCGCTGCAGCTTGCCCGTCTCGGTGCGCGGCAGCGCCGGCACGAACTCGATCTCGCGCGGGTACTTGTAGGGCGCGATCGTCGACTTCACGTGGTCCTGCAAGGTGCGAACCATCTGCGCGTCGCCGGCGTGGCCGGGCTTGAGCACGCAGAACGCCTTGACGATCATGCCGCGCTCCTCGTCGGCCTTGCCGATCACGCCGCACTCCGCCACCGCCGGATGCTTCAGGAGCGCATCCTCCACCTCCGGCCCGCCGATGTTGTAGCCGGCGGAGATGATCATGTCGTCGGCGCGCGCCTGGTAGAAGAAGTAGCCGTCGGCGTCCTGCAGGAAGGCGTCGCCCGGGTGGTTCCAGCCGTCCTTCACGTAGTTCGCCTGCCGCGGGTCCTCCAGGTACTTGCAGCCGGTGGGGCCGACCACGGCCAGCTTGCCGATGGTCCCGCGCGGCACCTCGCGGCCGTCTTCGTCCACCACCTTCGCGGTGTAGCCGGGCACGACCTTGCCGATCGCGCCGCGGCGCACGTCGTCGCCGCCGGATGAGATGAAGATGTGGAACATCTCGGTGGCGCCGATGCCGTCCAGCATCTCGAGGCCGCTCGCCTGTTTCCACAGCTGCCGGGTCGCGTCCGGCAGGCCTTCGCCCGCGCTGACCGAGATGCGCAGGCTGCCGACGCCGAGTTCGCGCGCGAACGGCGCGGCCTGGCGGTAGAAGGTCGGCGCGGTGTAGCAGATGGTCGCGCCGACCTCGTTGATCGTGCGCACCAGCGACTCGGGCGTGTAGGGGCCGTCCGGGAAGTACACGGACGCGCCGGCCCACATCGGGAACACCAGCAGGCCGCCGAGGCCGAAGGTGAAGGCGAGCGGCGGGCTGCCCACCACGATGTCGTCGGGGGTGGCGCGCAGCACGTGCCGCGGCCAGGCCTCGCAGGCCGCCAGCACGTCGCGGTGCGTGTGGATCGCCGCCTTCGGCTTGCCGGTGGTGCCGGAGGTGAATGCCAGCATCGAGATGTCGTCGGCCGCGGTGGGGCAGGCGGCGAACCCGCCGTCCTTCGCGGCGGCCCGCACGGCCAGCGAACCCGGCTCGTTCGGCGCATTGAACGGCACCACCGTTGCCAGCACCGGCCGCTGCTGGCGGGCGAGCTCCAGCTCCTCCAGCAGCTTGATGTCGCACAAGGCCAGCGTGGGCTGCGCCTTGTCGATGATGTCGCCGAGCTCGCGGGCGCGCAGCAGCGGCATGGTCGCCACCGCCACGCCGCCGGCCTTGACCACGGCCAGCCAGGCGAGCGCCATGCCGATGGAGTTGCCGCCGCGCAGCAGCACGCGGTTGCCGGGGACCAGGCCCAGGTCTTCGACCAGCACGCGGCAGATGCGGTCGACGCGGTCGCGCACGTCGGCGTAACTCAGGGTGATCTTCGGCGAGCGCAGCAGCGGGCGGTCGCCCCAGCCCTTCTGCGGCGCGCGGTCCAGCAGTTCCTCGACCAGGTTGCATCGGTCGGGCAGCTGCAGCTCCGGCAGGTCGTAGCGCAGTTGCGGCCATTGCGCGCGCGGCGGCAGGCGGTCGTGCACGAAGCGGTCGGTCTGTGCGGATGTCATGCGGAAGCCTCCTCGCGTCCGGTGGCGCGGTCCTTCACCTTGCCCAGCAGCTTGTGCAGGGAGGCCATGTCCCGGTCGGTCAGGCCGGAGAAGGCCTCGACGATCCAGTCCTCGTGCTGGCGTGCCATCTCGTTGAACTGCTTGCGGCCCTTGGCCGTGAGCCGCACGCGGTAGGCGCGGCGGTCCCCTTCGACGTCGATCCGTTCCACCAGGCCTTCGGCCACCAGCTGGTCGGTGATGCCGGTGACGTTGCCCCCGGTCACCATCATGCGGCGCGACAGCTCGTTCATCTTGAGGCCGTCGGGCGCGCGCTCCAGCTGCGCCATCAGGTCGAAGCGGGGCAGCGTCGTGTCGAACCGCTCCCGCAGCAGCGTCCGCACCTGCTTTTCCACCAGCTGGGTGCACGTCAGCAGCCGCAGCCAGAGGCGCAGCGCCTCCGGGTGCTCGCTGTGCGCGCGCGCTTCCATGTCCATGGGGGTCCTTTCTGTGCAGTCTAAATAGTTTAGGCCTGAACAAATGCGCCGGCAATGGCAGGCACCCTGGCGGGGCGAAAAGGATGAGCCAGCGTCCTACAAGCCCTGCTGTTGACGGGGGCGTTCCCCCGTGCTCAGAATTTGCGGCATGGAACCCCTCCTCCAGAAGCTCGAGACGCAACTTGCCGCGCTGCCCGTGCCGGTGGCGATCGGACTGCCGCGGGGGCGCCGCCTCGGCCCGGCCGACGCGCCGGTGCGGCTGGCGTTCCAGGACTGGTCCGGCCTCGCCACCTTCGCGGCCGGCCAGATCGGCCGGATCGCCGAGGACTACGTCGAGAAGCGGGTGGAGATCGAGGGCCGCATGCGCGACGTGATGGCCGCGGCCGCGGCGCTGCTGCCCGGCAGCCCGGTGGCCAGCGACACGAGCTGGTGGACGCAAGTGCTGCGGCGCGCCAAGTCGATCGCGTCGCACACGCCGCAGAAGGACGCCGAGCAGATCCGCTTCCACTACGACGTCTCCGACGACTTCTATGCGCTGTGGCTGGACCCGCGCCGCGTCTATTCCTGCGCCTACTACCGCGACGCCGGCATGTCGCTGGCGCAGGCGCAGGAGGCCAAGCTGGACCACATCTGCCGCAAGCTGATGCTGCGCGAGGGCGAGCGCTTCCTGGACATCGGCGCGGGCTGGGGCGGGCTGCTCCTGTGGGCGGCGGAACACTACGGCGTGCACGGCACCGGCATCACCCTGTCGCGCAACCAGCACGCACACGTCAACCGGCTGATCCAGGACAAGGGCCTGCAGGACCGCGTCAAGATGCTGCTGGTCGACTACCGCGACCTGCCGGAGGACCAGCCCTTCGACAAGATCGCGTCGGTCGGCATGTTCGAACACGTCGGCCTCGCCAACATGCCCGCCTACTTCGGCAAGATCCACCGCCTGCTGAAGCCGGGCGGGCTGGTGATGAACCATGGCATCACGGCCGGCAGCGTCGAGCCGGGCCAGCTGGGCGCCGGCATGGGCGACTTCATCGGCAAGTACATCTTCCCCGGCGGCGAGCTGCTGCACACCAGCCTGGTCCTGCGCGACATGGCCGTGGGCGGGCTGGAGATGGTTGACGTCGAGAACCTGCGCCCCCATTACGCGCGCACGCTCTGGGCCTGGTCCGATGCACTGGAGGAGCGGCTGGACGAGGCGCGCGAGGTGCTGGTGAAGACGCACGGCGAGGACGGCGCCGGCACCGTGTTGCGCGCCTATCGCCTCTACCTGGCGGGCTGCGCGATGACCTTCGAGCGGGGCTGGATCGCGCTGCACCAGATCCTGGCGACCCGGCCGGACGGCCACATGAACACCGGCACGCTGCGCGGCGGCCAGTCGGCGTACCCGTTCACCCGCGATTACATCTATCGCTGATACTGGGGTCCATGCTCTACAAGTTCAAATCCAAGGCGGCCGGCGACCTGATCATGCTGGAGCCGAACGGCCGGCGGGTGCTGGAAATCATCGGCAAGGACGCGGGCCCGAAGGGGATCATCCTCGCCGAGGAGATGCCGGCGGCGCTGCAGGCGCTGGAAGGCGCGATCGCGCGCGAGGAGGCCGAGCACCAGGCGGCGATCGACGAAGCCAGGGCCAAGGGCCAGGTGCCGCCGAAGTTTGACGCCGTATCGCTGCGGCAGCGCGCCGTGCCGTTCATGGACATGCTCAAGCGGTGCAGCGCGGCAGGAAAAGAGATCGTCTGGGGCGTGTAGCCCCGGCCTTCAATCCACCTTCGCGCCCGACGCTTTCACGACCGGCTGCCACTTCTTCAGCTCCCGGTCGATCTGCTGCGCGAACTGCGCCGGCGTGTTGCCGCTGGGGATGGCGCCCTGCGCCTGCAGCCGCTCCTTCATCGCCGGGGTGGCCAGCGCCTTCGCGGTTTCCTGCTGCACGCGATTGACGATGTCCATCGGCGTGCCGGCCGGTGCGAGCAGGCCGAACCAGGAACTCGCCTCGAAGCCCTTGAGCGAAGGGCCGCCGGCTTCCTCCACCGTCGGCACGTCCGGCAGCGCGGCCGAGCGCTGCGCGCTGGTCACCGCCAGGGCCTTCAACCGTCCCGACTTGATGTGCGGCATCGCGGACGGGAGGTTGTCGAACATCACGTCCATGTCGCCGGCCAGCAGGCTGAGCAGCGCGGGGTTGGAACCGCCGAACGGGAAGTGGGTCATGTAGACGCCCGTCATCGACTTGAACAGCTCGCCGGCCAGGTGGATCGACGTGCCGTTGCCGCTGGAAGCCATGTTCAGCTTGCCGGGGTTCGCCTTGGCATGCCGGATGAAGTCCGCGACGGTGTTGATGTTGCGTGCCGCCGCCTTCTCGGTGTTCACCACCATCACGTTGGGCACGCCGGCCACCAGGGTGATCGGCTGGAAGTCCTTCTGGGGGTCGAAGGGCATGCGCGCGTACAGCCACTTGTTGATCGACTGCGTGCCGACGGTTCCCATCAGCAGCGTGTAGCCATCGGGCGCGGCCTTCGCCACCAGGTCGGCGCCGATGTTGCCGCCGGCGCCGGCGCGGTTGTCCACCACGAAGGACTGCCCCAGGGTCCGGGTCAGTTCCTGCGCCACGGCACGGGCAAGGATGTCGGTGGTGCCGCCGGCGGCGAAAGGCACGACGATGCGCACCGGCTTGGCCGGCCAGGCGCCCTGCGCGAAGGCGCCGGCGGGCAGCACGGAGGCGAGGGCGGCGGCGCCGAGCAGGCGGCGGCGGGATGCGGAAGCGGTACGGCTCACGGGAGGTCTCCTTGTGTTCTCGGTGCGCGGGGATGATGCCACCCCGCGCAGAAAAAAGCCGCCCGGGCGGGCGGCTCCTGTCACGCAGGCGAAAGCCGCGTCAGTCCACGTAGACGCCCGCGGCCTTGATGGCGGGGCTCCACTTGGCGATCTCGGCCTGCACGAACTTCTTGTGCTCGGCGGGGTTCACGCGGTTGTCGGTGACGACCACCGCGCCCAGGCCTTCCTGCTTCTTCACGAAGTCGGGGTCCTTCAGGGCCACCTTGAGGGCGTCGTTCAGCTTCTTGAGCACCGGCGCGGGCGTGCCCTTGGGCGCGTAGAGGCCGTGGAAGATGCTGACGTTGAAGCCCTTCGCGCCCATCTCCTGCATCGTCGGCAGGTCCTTCAGGGCGGCGGTCGTCAGGCGCTGCGGCGAGGTGACGGCGAACGCCTTGACCTTCTTGCCTTCGATCTGCGAGGTGGTGTTGGTGGTCTGGTCGCACATCAGGTCGATCTGGCCGCCCATCAGGTCGGTCATGGCCGGGCCCGTGCCCTTGTACGGCACGGCGGTCATCTCCACGCCCAGCGCCTGCTGGAACAGCATGCCGCACAGGTGCGAGGCCGAGCCGATGCCGGCGTTGCCCAGGTTGATCTTGCCCTTGTTCTGGTTCACCCAGGCGACCATCTCCTTGTAGTTGTTGGCGGGCAGCGTGGGCTTGCCGATCACCGTCATCGGCACGTCGTTGATCATGCCGACGTACTCGAAGTCGTTCTCGACGTTGAACGGGATGTTGCGCACCAGCGTGGGCATGGTGGCCATGCCGATGTGGTGGACCAGCAGGGTGTGGCCGTCGTTGGACGCCTTGGCGACCTTGTTGGCGCCGATCGAACCGCCGGCGCCGGCGGCGTTGTCCACCACGATGGTGACGTTGCCCAGGGGCTTGCGCAGGGCTTCCGCCAGGTCGCGCGCGACGCGGTCGGTCGGGCCGCCGGCGGAGAAGGGCACGATCAGGGTGATGGGCTTGCTGCCGGGAAAGTCCTGCGCGCCGGCCGAGAAGGCGGCGGCGGCGAGGGCGACGGGCAACAGGGACTGGAACAGCTTCTTCATTGGGGGCTCCCGGTGAATGACGGCGGGATCATAGGCACAAGGCCTGTCCCGCCGCATCGCGGCAAGTACTTAGGACTGACGTGCGTCAGGAATGAGGACGTTTTTCGCAGGCCGGGCCGTCAGCCACCGCCGGGCTTTACCGGCGCTTCACTTGTAGCTGCGGGCGTCCTCGATCACCTTGCCGTCATTGGGCAGCGAGCCGGGCTGCACCAGCTGCACGTCGGCGCGCAGCTTCGTGACGTCGCGCACGGCCTCGCCGATGCGTGATTCCAGCCCCTGCGGCGGCGAGGCGGCTTCCACCTTCAGCGTCATGACGTCGTTGGCCATCTCGCCGGTGACCACCAGGCGCGCCTTGACGATCTCGGGGAAACGGCGGGCGATGTCGGCGACCTGGCCGGGATGCACGAACATCCCGCGGATCTTGGTCGTCTGGTCGGCGCGCCCGAGCCAGCCCTTGATGCGCATGTTGGTCCGCCCCGTGGGGTCGGCGCCGGGCAGCACGGCCGACAGGTCGCCGGTCCCGAAGCGCACCAGCGGGTACCCGGGCGTGAGCGTGGTGACGACCACCTCGCCGACTTCGCCGGGCGCCACGGGGTCGCCGGTGCCGGGACGCACGATCTCGACGACGACGCCCTCGTCGACCACCATGCCTTCGCGGGAGGAGGTCTCGTAGGCGATGAGGCCGAGGTCGGCCGTCGCATAGCTCTGGTAGACCTCCAGGCCGCGTTCCGCGAACCAGTCGCGCAGGCTCGGCGGGAAGGCCTCGCCCCCGACCAGCCCCTTCTTCAGGCTGGAGATGTCGCTGCCCGTCTCCTGCGCCTTCTCCACCAGGATGCGCAGGAAGCTGGGGGTGCCGGCGTAGGCCTCGGGCCGCAGTTCGGCGATGGCCTGCAGCTGCTGCTCGGTCTGGCCGACACCCGCGGGAAACACCGTGCAGCCCACCGCGTGCGCGCCCGACTCCATCAGGAAGGCGCCTGGCGTCATGTGGTAGCTGAAGGCGTTGTGCACCAGGTCGCCGCTGCGGAAGCCGGCCGCGAACATCGCGCGGCCGATGCGCCAGTAGTCGCGCGTGCTGCCGTCCGGTTCGTAGATCGGGCCGGGCGACGCGAAGATGCGCGGCATGGCCGGCCCGCGCACCAGCGCGGAAAAGCCGCCGAAGGGGTCGCCCGCGCGCTGCGCCTTCTGCCGCTCCAGCAGTTCGTGCTTGCGGATCACGGGCAGCTTCGCCAGCGCTTCCCGCGAGCGCACCCGGCCCGCATCCACGCCCTGCAGCAGTTCGGCGAAGGCGCGCGTGGCCTGCTGCGCGTGCGCCACCTGCGCCGGCAGCGCCGCCATCAGCTGCGCCTCGCGATCGGCGGGGTTGCGGGTTTCGAGGCTGTCGTAATGCTCACTCATGCTTGTTGTTCCCGGTGGGTTCCTTCCAGTACCGCCGCGGAACCGGCTTTGCCGGGCCGCTGGCGGCGCCCCCTCGAGGGGGAGGCGCCGCAGGCGCTTCGGGGGGGAGCCAATCTCACGCCAGCCAGCGCTTGCGGCGCTTGTAGCTCTTGACGTCGCGGAAGCTCTTGCGCTCGCCGCCGCCGACGCCCAGGTAGAACTCCTTGACGTCCTCGTTGTTCGCGAGCTCGCCGGCCGGGCCGTCCATCACGATGCGCCCGCTCTCGAGGATGTAGCCGTAGTCCGCGTACTTCAGGGCCATGTTCGTGTTCTGCTCCGCCAGCAGGAAGGTGACCTTCTCCTTGGCGTTGAGGTCCTTCACGATCTCGAACACCTCCTCCACGATCTGCGGCGCGAGGCCCATCGAGGGCTCGTCCAGCAGGACCATGGAGGGGTTGGCCATCAGCGCGCGGCCGATCGCGCACATCTGCTGCTCGCCGCCGGAGGTGTAGGCCGCCTGCGAGGTGCGGCGCTGCTTCAGGCGCGGGAAGTAGGCGTAGACCTTCTCCAGGTTCGCGGCGATCTCGGCCTTGCTCTTGCGCGTGTAGGAACCCGTCAGCAGGTTCTCCTCGATCGTGAGGTGGGCGAAGCAGTGCCGGCCTTCCATCACCTGCACCACGCCGCGCTGCACCAGGTCCGCCGGCGTGAGGTTCTCGATGCGTTCGCCGCGCAGCTCGATGGAGCCCTTGGTGACGGCGCCGCGCTCGCCGCGCAGCAGGTTCGAGACCGCGCGCAAGGTGGTCGTCTTGCCCGCGCCGTTGCCGCCGAGCAGCGCCACGATGCCGCCTTCGGGCACCTGCAGCGACACGCCCTTGAGCACCAGGATCACGTGGTTGTAGATGACCTCGATGCCGTTGACGTTCAAGACGATGTTGCGTGGTTCCATGGAATGTCTTCGGTTTGGCCCCTTCCCCCTCCGGGGGAAGGCTGGGATGGGGGCGCTCTCCGGTCAAGGTGCGCGCCGAGCGCCCCCACCCCAGCCCTCCCCCAGAGGGGGAGGGAGAAAGCCCGATCAGGACTGGCAGTCCGCGACCGCGCGCCGCTGCATCTTCTTGTCGGCCAGGTACTTGTCCGCGCCGGCCTTCACCATCGGCTTGATGATCTGCTCGTCGGCCTGGTACCAGTCGCTGCTGAAGTTCCACTTCTTGCCGTCCCAGGTGTGGATGCGCGCCCAGGTGGAACCCATGTGGTCCTGGCAGGAGGTGCTGATCGGGCGCAGCACGCCGGCGAAGCCCAGCGCGTCCAGGCGCTTCTGGTCCAGGGCCAGGTTCTCCAGGCCCCAGCGCACCTGCTCGCTGGTCATGACCTTGCCCTTGCCGAAGCGCTCCTGCGCGCGGCGCACCGCTTCCACGCCCAGCATCTGGATGATCAGGCCGCGCGTGTAGAGCACGGAGCCCACTTCGTCCTTCGGACCGGTGCCCTGGCCCTTGCCGTGCACGTGCTTCAGGATGTCCTGGATCACCTTGGGCTCCTGGCCGGAGGTGTTCAGCGCCAGCGCGTTGTAGCCCTTGGCGCCTTCACCCACGTCCTTCACGTCCGGTTCCGCGCCCGACCACCACACGCCGTACATCTTGTCCCGCGGGTAGCCCGTGGCCTGGGCTTCCTTCAGCGCGGTGGAGTTCATCACGCCCCAGCCCCACAGCATCACGTAGTCGGGACGGGTCTGGCGCACCTGCAGCCAGGCGGCCTTCTGCTCCACGCCGGGCGCCGTCACGGGCACCAGGTTCAGCTGGAAGCCGTGCATGCGCGCGCGCTCCTCCAGCAGCGGGATCGGCTCCTTGCCGAACGGGGAGTCGTGGTAGACCAGCGCGATCTTCTTGCCCTTGAGCTTGTCCCAGCCGCCTTCCTTCTTCGCCAGGTGCTGCAGGATGATGTCGGCGCCCGTCCAGTAGCTTCCCATCAGCGGGAAGTTCCACTTGAAGGCCATGCCGTCCTGCGCCACCGACAGGCCATAGCCCAGGGTGATCAGCGGGATCTTGTCGTTGGCGACCTTCTCGGTCAGCGCGAAGGTGATGCCGGTGGCCTGCGGGTCGAACAGCGTCACGCCGGGACGGCTCTTCAGGCGCTCGTAGCACTCCACGCCGCGGTCGGTGGCGTAGCCCGTCTCGCACTCCTCGAACGTGAGCTTCACGCCGTTGACGCCCCCGTCGCGCGCGTTGATCATCTTGATGTAGTCCTGCTTGCCGTTGGCCCACGGCGTGCCGTTCGGCGCGTACGGGCCCGTGCGGTAGGACAGCAGCGGGAAGAACTGCTCCCTGGCCTGCGCGAAGGCGCCGGCGGCGGCCACGCTCATCAGCGCGGCCAGGATGGCGGATCGAAACTTCATGGCTTGTCTCCTTCGTTGAAAGTGCTCACGGGAATCAATGCGGGAACGGCCACAGCCGCAGCTTCTGCTTGCCGGTGGCCCAGAGGCGGGCGAGCCCGTGCGGTTCCACGATCAGGAACCACACGATCAGCGCGCCGAAGATCATCAGCTCGGTGTGCGAGACGGTCGCCGTGGAGATGGTGATTCCGAACAGCGAGGCGAAGGCGGGCAGGAACTGGTTCAGGAAGATCGGCAGCACCACGATGAAGCCGGCGCCGAAGAACGCACCCGAGATGGAGCCGAGGCCGCCGATGATCACCATGAACAGCAGCCGGAACGAGACTTCCACCGAGAAGGCGGCGGGTTCCCACGTCCCGAGGTAGACGAAGGCCCAGAGCGCACCTGCCACGCCGACGATGAAGGAACTCACCGCGAAGGCGGTCAGCTTGGCGTACATCGGCCGGATGCCGATCACGGCCGCGGCGACGTCCATGTCACGGATCGCCATCCATTCCCGGCCGATCGCGCTGCGCACCAGGTTCTTGGCCAGCAGGGCGATCACGACCAGGAAGGCGAGGCAGAACCAGTAGACGCTTTCCGGGCTGGCGATCGGCGCGCCGAACACCTGCAGCCCCGAGACCGACACGGAGCCGGATTCGGAGTTGTTGGTCAGCCACTTGATGCGCAGGAACATCCAGTCGGAGAAGAACTGCGCCGCCAGCGTGGCCACGGCGAGGTACAGGCCGCGCACCCGCAGGCTCGGCAGCCCGAACAGGATGCCGAACGCGGTGGCGCACAGGCCGCCCAGCAGGATGGCCGGCACCAGCGGCATGTCCGGGACGCGCACGAAGAAGTTGTAGGCGCCGTAGGCACCCACGGCCATGAAGGCGCCGGAGCCCAGCGAGATCTGCCCGCAGTAGCCGACCAGGATGTTCACGCCCAGCGCGGCGAGCGCCATGATCAGGAACGGGATCAGGATGGCCCGGAACATGTAGTCGCTGGCGACCAGGGGCACGAGCACGAAGGCGGCGGCCACCAGCAGGGCGATGGCCCAGCGGTCCTGCACGATCGGGAAGATCTGCTGGTCGGCGCGGTAGCTGGTCTTGAACTGGCCGTTCTCGCGGTAAAGCATGGTGTGGTTCCTTACACGCGATCGATGATCTTCTCGCCGAACAGCCCTTGCGGCCGGAACAGCAGGAAGGCGAGTGCCAGCACGTAGGCGAACCAGATCTCGATGCCGCCGCCGACCATCGGCCCGAGGTAGACCTCGGACAGCTTCTCGCCGACGCCGATGATCAGCCCGCCGATGATGGCGCCGGGCACCGAGGTCAGGCCGCCGAGGATCACCACCGGCAGCGCGCGCAAGGCGACGGTGGCCAGGGAGAACTGCACGCCCAGCTTGCTGCCCCAGATCATTCCCGCCACCAGCGCCACGACGCCGGCGACGGACCACACGATCACCCAGATGCGGTTCAGCGGGATGCCGATGGACTGCGCGGCCTGGTGGTCGTCGGCGACCGCGCGCAGGGCGCGGCCGGTGGCGGTCTTCTGGAAGAAGACGCTCAGCAGGGCCACGAGCGCCGCGGCGATCAGCGCCGCGATCAGGTCCTCGCGGTTCACCAGCACGCCGCCTTCGAACACCGATTCGAAGGCGATCACCGGGTCCTTCGGCATGCCGATGTCGATCTTGTAGATGCTGCTGCCGAAGAGCGTCTGGCCCAGGCCTTCGAGGAAGTAGGTGATGCCGAGGGTCGCCATCAGCAGCGTGGCGCCCTCCTGGTTCACCAGGTGGCGCAGCACCAGGAACTCCACGACCCACGCGACCACGAACATCAGCACGCCGGCGATCAGGAAGGCGACGACGTTGGCGAACACCGGGTTCGCGATGCCGGTCCAGGCCGGGATCCATTCGGAAAAGCGCGCCATCGCCAAGGCGGCGAACAGCACCATCGCGCCCTGCGCGAAGTTGAAGACGCCGGAGGCCTTGAAGATCAACACGAAGCCGAGCGCCACCAGCGAATACAGCATGCCGGCCATGAGGCCGCCCAGGAGGGTTTCGAGGAAGAATCCCATGTCAGTGGCTCGTTCCGAGATAGGCTTTGATGACTTCGGGGTTGGCGCGCACCTCTTCCGGCACGCCGTCGCCGATCTTCTTGCCGTAGTCCAGCACCACGACGCGGTCGGAGATGTCCATCACGACGCCCATGTCGTGCTCGATCAGGACGACCGTGGTGCCGAATTCGTCGTTCACGTCCAGGATGAAGCGGCACATGTCCTGCTTTTCCTCCACGTTCATGCCCGCCATCGGCTCGTCGAGCAGCAGCACCTGCGGCTCCATCGCCAGTGCCCGGGCCAGGTCCACGCGCTTCTGCAGGCCGTAGGGCAGCTGGCCCACCGGCGTCTTGCGGAAGGCCTGGATCTCCAGGAAGTCGATGATCCGCTCCACCGCCTCGCGGTGCCGGATCTCCTCGCGCTCCGCCGGGCCGATGCGCAGCGCCTGCAGGAACAGGTTGCTCCGGATGCGCAGGTTGCGGCCCGTCATGATGTTGTCGAGCACGCTCATGCCCTTGAACAGCGCGAGGTTCTGGAAGGTGCGGGCGATGCCCATCTCCGCCACCTGCCGGCTCCTCATGTGGTCGAAGGTCCTGCCGCGGAAGGTGATGCTGCCGTGCTGCGGCTGGTAGACGCCGTTGATGCAGTTGAGCATGGAGCTCTTGCCGGCGCCGTTGGGGCCGATGATGGCCCGCACCTCGTGCTCGCGCACGTCGAAGGAGATGTCGGTCAGCGCCTTCACGCCGCCGAAGGCCAGCGAGATGTTCTTCACGTCCAGGATGACGTCGCCGAACCGCCGCCCGGTGCCGGGCGTCGAAGGGGAGGGGCCGGCGCCGAAGCCGTCGGGTTCTCTCATGATCTTCATGCCGCCGCTCTCAGGGGAGGGAAGGTGCGCGCGTCGGCGATCTTCAGCGTGGCGCTCACGCTGCCGGTGCGGCCGTCTTCGAACTTCACCTGCGTCTCGATGTACTGCTCCGTCTTCCCGCCGTACAGCGCGTCCACGAGCACCTGGTACTTCTCGGCGATGAAGCCGCGGCGGACCTTGTTGGTGCGCGTGAGTTCGCCGTCGTCGGCGTCCAGTTCCTTGTGCAGCACCAGGAAGCGGTGGATCTGGCTGCCCGCGAGCTTCTCGTCCGCCGCCAGGTCCGCGTTCACCTTCTCGATGCAGTCCTGCACCAGCGCGTAGACCTCGGCTTTCTGCGCCAGGTCGGTGTAGCCGGCATACGGCAGGTTGCGGCGCTCGGCCCAGTTGCCGACCGCGTCGAAGTCGATGTTGACCATCACGCACACCATCCGGCGGCCGTCACCCACGGCGACCGCCTCCTTGATGTGCGGGAAGAACTTCAGCTTGTTCTCGATGTACTTCGGCGCGAACATCGAGCCGTCGTCCAGGCGCCCGACGTCCTTGGCGCGGTCGATGATCTTCAGGTGGCCGCGCGCGTCGAGGAAGCCGGCGTCGCCCGTGTGGTACCAGCCCTCGGCATCCTTCACCTCGGCCGTCGCCTGCGGGTTCTTGTAGTACTCCTTCAGCAGGCCGGGCGAGCGCACCAGGATCTCGCCGGACGCCTCCAGCCGGATCTCGACGCCGCGGCACGGGATGCCGACGGTGTCCGCGTGCACCTGGTTGTCCGGCTGCATGCAGACGAACACGGCCGTCTCGGTGCTGCCATACAGCTGCTTCAGATTGACGCCGATGGAGCGGTAGAACGTGAACAGGTCGGGACCGATCGCCTCGCCCGCCGTGTACGCCACGCGCACGCGCGACATGCCCAGGTTGTTGCGCAGCGGCCCGTAGACCAGCACGTTGCCCAGCGCGTACAGCAGGCGGTCGAGCGCGCCGACCGCCTGGCCGTCGCGCAGCGCCGGACCGACGCGGCGGGCCACGTCCATGAACGCATGGAACATCCTGCGCTTGATCGCGCCGGCGTCCTCCATGCGGATCATCACGCTGGTGAGCAGGCCTTCGAAGATCCGCGGCGGCGCGAAGTAGTAGGTCGGCCCGATCTCCTTCAGGTCGATCATCACCGTGCCGGCCGACTCGGGGCAGTTCACCACGTAGCCGCAGGCCAGCCACTGCGCGTAGCTGAAGATGTTCTGCCCCACCCACGCCGGTGGCATGTAGGCCAGCACTTCCTCGTGTTCGGTGAGCTTGTCGAACTCGGCGCCGGCCTGCGCGCGGTCCAGCAGCGTGCGGTGCGTGTGCACCACGCCCTTGGCCTGGCCGGTGGTGCCGGAGGTGAAGAACATCGACGCGACGTCGTCGGGCCGGCCGGCGTCGACCTGCGCGCGGAACAGCCCCGGCTGCGCCTGCGCGAGCTGCGCACCGGCGTGCAGCAGCGCGTCGACCGAATGCAGCCCGGCCTCGGCATAGTTGCGCAGCCCGCGCGGATCGTCGTAGTAGATGGTGCCGACCTGCGGGCACTGCGCGCGCACTTCCAGCAGCTTGTCGACCTGCTCCTGGTCTTCGGCCAGCGCGAAGCGCACTTCGGCGTTGTTGATCGGGAAGACGCACTCGGCGGCCACCGCGTCCTGGTACAGCGGCACCGGGATCGCGCCGAGCGATTGGGCCGCCAGCATCATCGCGTACAGGCGCGGGCGGTTGGCGCCCACCACCACCATGTGCTCGCCGCGCGCGAGTCCCGCCTGGTGCAGTCCGCAGGCGAGGTGCTCCACCATCGTGGCGAGTTCCGCCCACGTGAGCGGCTGCCAGATGCCGTATTCCTTCTCGCGCATCGCCGGCGCTTGCGGCCGTTGCGCCGCGTGCTGCAAGAGCAGCCGGGGGAACGTGGTCTCCATGGCGTCCTTCCTTGGTCTGGCGCAATGTAGGCTCGCGTTTGACGCCAATCTGTCTTTGCGACGACATTCCTAGGGATAATCCTCATAGGGGCTGCCCTGCGGTCCTTCGTTGTCGCGATCACTCCTTGCCATGCCGAACGAACCCACCCTGCACCAGCGCCGCCGCGAAGCGACGCCGGCGGAGCTTGCCGGCATCCCGTGGCTGGCCGTGCTGCAGCCGCACGAGCGCGCGAAGGCGGTGGAGAGCATCAAGGTCGGCGACGCCTTGCCGGGCGACTACCTTTGCCGCGTGGGCCGCCCCGTCACCTACTGGTTCGGCGTCGTCGAAGGCCTGCTCAAGATGAGCACCGACAACGCGCAGGGCCGCACCATCACCTTCAGCGGCTTGCCGCCGGGCGGCTGGTTCGGCGAGGGCACCGTGCTCAAGCGCGAGACCTACCGCTACGACATCCAGGCGCTGCGCCGCAGCGTCGTCGCCGGGCTGCCCGCCGACACCTTCCACTGGCTGCTGGACCACTCGATCGGCTTCAACCGTTTCGTGATGAACCAGCTGAACGAGCGGCTCGCGCAGTTCATCGCCGCGCGCGAGATCGACCGCATGAACAACCCGGACCTGCGCGTGGCGCGCAACCTCGCGGCGCTGTTCAACCCGGTGCTGTTCCCCGGCGTCGGCGAGGTCCTGCGCATCACGCAGCAGGAGCTGGCCTACCTGGTGGGCCTCTCGCGCCAGCGCGTCAACGAGGCGCTCGCGTCCCTGCAGGAGCAGGGCATGATCCACATCGAATACGGCGGCGTGCGGGTGCTCGACCTGCAGGCGCTGCGCTCCACCTCCTTCCGCGACCGCACCCATGCCTGAACCCAGCGCCGGCACCGGCACCACCCGACTGAACAAGCGCATGGCCGAACTCGGCCTGTGTTCCCGCCGCGAGGCCGACGACTGGATCGCGCGCGGCTGGGTGCGCGTGGACGGAACGGTCGCGGTCATGGGCCTGCAGGTCGGGCCCGGCGCGCGCATCGAGATCGACCCGAGGGCGCGCGGCCAGCAGCGCGAGCAGGTCACCATCCTCCTGCACAAGCCGATCGGCTATGTGAGCGGCCAGGCCGAAGACGGCCACGAGCCGGCGGTGGTGCTGGTGCAGGGCCGCAACCGCTGGAAGGAGGACCGGTCGCCGCACCGCTTCGCGCCGGCGCAGCTGAAGGGGCTGGCGCCGGCGGGCCGGCTGGACATCGACTCCACCGGGCTGCTGGTCCTCACGCAGGACGGGCGCGTCGCGCGCCAGTTGATCGGGGAGGACTCGGGCGTGGAGAAGGAGTACCTGGTGCGCGTCGCCTTCGGAACCGTGACGGCGAATGTGCAGGCCGCCTTCCCGACAGCGCAACTCCCGCGCCTGCGCCACGGCCTGGCGCTCGACGGCCAGCCGTTGAAGCCCGCGCGCGTGGACTGGCAGAACCCCGAGCAGCTGCGCTTCGTGCTGACGGAGGGCAAGAAGCGCCAGATCCGCCGCATGTGCGAACTCGTCGGGCTGAAGGTGGTGGGGCTCAAGCGCGTGCGGATCGGGCGCGTCACGTTGGGCAACCTGCCCCTGGGCCAATGGCGCTACCTGGGGCCGGAAGAGCGGTTCTGACGCCGGGGCTCAGAGCCCGCTCCTGACAAATTGTTGCGATTTGTATAAACTGCACAGCTTGTACTACCACACGGAGACGAGCATGGCAGGCCTCAACATCGTCGGCTTCGGCAAGGACGACATCGACAACGTGCTGGCGAAGCTTTCCGCCCGCGAGGTGGACCAGCTGGCTTTCGGCGCCGTGCAGCTCGACGGCCGCGGCACGATCCTCCAGTACAACGCCGCCGAAGCCGGCATCACGGGCCGCGTCGCCAAGGACGTGATCGGACGCAACTTCTTCCGCGACGTCGCGCCCTGCACCAGCACCCCGGCGTTCAAGGGCGTGTTCGACAAGGGCGTGCGCGAGGGCAACCTGAACACCATGTTCGAGTACACCTTCGACCACAACATGGCGCCGACCAAGGTGAAGATCCACATGAAGAAGGCGATCGCGGACGACAGCTACTGGATCTTCGTCAAGCGCCTCTGATGCGCGCCTGGTGGCTGCCCCGCGGCGTGCTGCGCCGCTTTGTCGTCGACCTGCTCGCCGCCGAGATGGCGCGCCAGCGGCGTGGCACGCCGGTGCCGCCGCCGTCGCAGTGGCACGACGACGCCCGGCTGGACGCCGACCTCGGCGCCGATTCGCTGGAGCTGATGGACATGGCGGTCGCGCTGGCCGAGGCGCTGCACCTGCACGAGTCGGGCATCGAGGACTACCTGCTGGCGCGCCGCACGGTCGACGACTGGGTGGCGATCGCCGGGGAAGGCCTCGCGCGCTTCAGCGAGCGGCTGTCCTTCCGCACCAGCGGCAGCACGGGCGCGCCGAAGGCGTGTCCGCACGCGCTGGCGACCCTGCTCCAGGAAACCGCGCACCTGGCCACCCTGCTGCCCGGCCGGCGGCGCGTGCTGTGCGCCGTGCCCTCCCACCACATCTACGGCTTCCTGTTCACCGTGCTGCTGCCGCACGACCTGGGCCTGTGCGCCGAAGACGTGTTCGACCTGCGCGCCAGCTCGCCGGCCTGGCTCGCGCGCGGCGCGCAGGACGGCGACCTGGTCGTGGCGCATCCCGGCTGGTGGCGTGCCGTGGCGCAGACCGTCCCGCGCCTGCCGCCCGGGGTGGTCGGGGTCACGTCCACCGCGCCTTGCCCGGACGACCTCGCCGACCTGCTGGTGGCGCACGGGCTGCAGCGGCTCGTCCAGGTCTACGGATCCACGGAAACCGGCGGCCTGGCCACGCGGTCCGCCGCGCGCCGGCCGTACGTGCCGCTTCCCCACTGGCGCTTCGACGGCGGGGAAGCCGTGCGCACCTTGCCGGACGGCAGCGAAGCGCGCCACCCGCTGCAGGACGCGATCGTGCCGGTCGGCGACCGGGCCTTCCTGGTCGGCGCACGGCACGACGCCGCGGTGCAGGTCGGCGGGATCAACGTCTTCCCCTCGCGCGTGCGCGAGGTGCTGCTGCGCCATCCGCGGGTGCAGGATGCGGCGGTGCGCCTGATGCGTCCCGACGAAGGGACGCGCCTGAAGGCCTTCGTCGTCCCGAAGCCCGGGGCGGACGCCGGCCTCCTGCCGTCGCTGCACGAGTGGGTCGCGCGGGAGCTTGCCGCGCCGGAGCGCCCGAAGGCCATTCGCATGGGGCCGGCGCTGCCGCTGACGCCGGCCGGCAAGCCGGCGGACTGGGACGCCGACGCCTAGCGCGCGCCCTCGCGCCCCGGTTCCTGCAAGCGTTCCACCGCCGCCACCATCTGCAGCACGTCACCGCGCAACGTCGCGCTGTCCGTTCCGAGCGACAGCCCGGCGCGGAAGTGCCGCAGCGCGTCGTCGAGGGCATCCTGCGCCAGTGCGGCGAAGCCGCGAACGAAATGCGGCAGGGCGTCGTCGTCGGGGAGCGCCAGCAAGGGCTCCCAGGTCCGCAGGGCCGACGGCACGCGCTGCGTGCTGAACTGCAGCAGCCCGAGCTGGTAGCGCGCCAGGCTGAACTGCGGGGCCAGCAGCACGGCCTGCGCGTAGGCCTGCTCGGCGGCCGGGAGGTCGCCGGCACCGGCATGTTCCGAGGCGATCAGGAAGTGCGGCACGCCCGACGAAGGATCGGCGGCGCCGGCCCGCGCGAACAGGTCGAGCGCGGCTTCGCGCCGGCCGGCCTGGCTGGCGGCGAGGCCTTCGGCCAGCAGGCGGTTGAAGGCGGCGGGGGCGGTGGCAGGCGAGGCGGCGGTCTGGTCCATGGCGGGCTCCTTCCGGAGTACATCCCGCGAACGCGGCGACCGTCGAGCGCGACCCTCCCCGGCGTGGGGAGATCAGACCGGGAAGGACGCCATCGGCGCCGCCGCGGCGCCGCCTTCGCGCTGGAAGGTGACCACGTGGTCGACCTGCGCGCGGATGCCGATCCATTCGCCGATGCGGTGGTCGTGGTGGCTGGGCACGTGCGCCAGCAGCGTTTCGCCGGTCTTCAGGCGCAGCGTGTAGAGGAACTCCGAGCCGCGGAAGGCCTTGCGCAGGATCTCCGCCTTCACCGGCGCATCGTCGTCGTGGATGATGTCGTCGGCGCGCAGCAGCACTTCGCACTGCGCCGAGCTGAACGCGCTGGGCAGCGGGCATTCGGAGCCGTCGGTGAGCGCCCCCAGCGCGGTGTGCACCACGACGTTGTTGCCGATGCGGCGCAGCGTGGCCGGGGCGAACACCCCATGGCCGATGAAGTCGGCGACGAAGCGCGTGGCCGGCCGGTGGTACAGCGTGTATGCGTCGTCCCACTGGTGCAGGTGGCCCTCGTGCATCACGCCGATCACGTCGCCGATCGCGAACGCTTCCAGCTGGTCGTGCGTGACGAACAGGGCCGTGGCCTGCGCCGCCTTGAGGATGCCGCGGATCTCGTGCGCGAGCCGCTCGCGCAGGTCGACGTCGAGGTTGGAGAAGGGCTCGTCCAGCAGCAGCAGCTGCGGCCGCGGCGCCAGCGCGCGGGCCAGCGCCACGCGCTGCTGCTGGCCGCCGGACAGCTCGTGCGGCATGCGCTTCTCGGTGCCGGCCAGACCCACGAGCTCCAGCACTTCCGCCACGCGGCGGGTGCGATCGGCGCCCGGCAGCCTGCGCTCCAGCCCGAAGGCCACGTTGCGGGCGACGTCCAGATGCGGGAACAGGGCGTAATCCTGGAACACCATGCCGATCTGGCGGCGCTCGGGCGGCACGTGCACGCCGCGGCCTTCCACCGCCTGCCCGGACACCAGGATCTCGCCGGCACTCGCCGGCTCCAGCCCGGCCACGGCGCGCAGCAAGGTCGTCTTGCCGCAGCCCGACGGGCCGATCAGCACGCCGATCTCGCCGGCGGCCAAGCCCAGCGACACGTCGTCCACCGCGGCGCGGGGGCGGCCGGGGTAGTGGACGGAGAGCTGGCGCAGCTCGAGGTGCATGAGGTGGATTCTAGATGCATACAATTCTCATTCACGTGATCCATGTCATGACCAGCCCGACCCCGCCCCTTCCATGCCGCTGCGCCGGCTGAAGGACCTGCCCCTGCTGCTCGTGGCCGGCCTGCTGGTGCTGCCGGTGCTCGCCATCCTGGGCTCGTGGTTCTCGTGGAACGCCGCCAGCGGCCAGATCCTGCGGGAAATGGCGTCCACCGTGCTGCCGGACTACGCCCTCACCAGCCTGCTGCTGTGCATCTCGGTGGGCATCGGTGCCGCGCTGGTCGGCACGGCGGCGGCCGCCGCCGTGACCCTGTTCGACTTCCCGGGCCGCCGCACTTTCGAATGGGCCTTGCTCCTGCCGCTGGCGATGCCGGCGTATGTCGTCGCGTATGCGTACACGGACTTCCTGCAGTTCAGCGGCCCTTTCCAGTCCTGGATCCGCGCCACCTTGGGGCTGGAAGGCCGCGTCTTCCCCGAGATCCGCAGCCTGCCCGGCGCCGTGCTCGTGTTCGTGGTCTCCCTCTACCCTTATGTCTATCTGCTGGTGCGGACCGCGCTGGCCGAACGTGCGGCGCAGCTGATGGAAGCCGCCCGCCTGCTCGGCGCGCCCCTGGCGGGCCGCATCCGCCGTGTCGCGCTGCCGCTCGCCCGACCCGCGATCACGGCGGGCGTCGCCCTGGCGCTGATGGAAACGCTGGCGGACTTCGGCGTGGCCAGCTATTTCGGCATCCAGACCTTCAGCACCGGCATCTACAAGGCCTGGCTGGCCATGGACAACCGCATCGCGGCGGCGCAGCTCGCCACGCTGCTGCTGTTCGTCGTCGCGGTGCTGCTGGCGCTGGAAACGCGGGCGCAGAAGCGTCTGCGTTTCGCCGGCGGACGGGCGCGCGGCGGCACCGAAGCGCAACCGGCGCGCTTGCGCGGCGGCGCGTGTGCCGCGGCCTGGGGGGTGTGCCTGGCGCCCGTGCTGCTGGGATTCGTGCTGCCGCTGGTCTTCATGCTGCGTCCGCTGGCGGCGGACTGGTCGGTGCTGCCCTGGGACCGTTTCGTCGAATGGAGCTTCAACAGCCTGCGGCTCGGGTTCATCAGCGCCGCGCTCGCCGTCGCCATCGCCGTGCTGCTCGCCTACCGCTTGCGCCGCGCGCCGGGCGGCCTCACGCGCGGCGTGGTGCAGCTCGCGGGACTCGGCTATGCCGTGCCGGGCGCCGTGCTCGTGGTCGGGCTGCTGCTGCCGGTCGGCTGGCTGCAGGCGGCCTGGCCGGCCAGCGGCGTCGGCTACTGGATGACGGCCACCATCCTGGGGATCGTGTGGGCCTACCTGGTGCGCTTCGTCTCCGTGGCGCTCCAATCGGTGCAGAGCGGCTATGCGCGCATCCCGGCCAGCCTCGACGACTCCGCGCGCATGCTGGGCACCGGCGGCGCCGCGCTGCTGGCGCGCGTGCACTGGCCCCTGCTCAAGCGCTCCGCGGCCGCCGCCGGCCTGCTCGTTTTCGTCGACGTGATGAAGGAGCTGCCCGCCACGCTGGTGCTGCGGCCTTTCAACAGCGACACGCTGGCCGTGGTGGCCTACCAGCTCGCCCGCGACGAGCGCCTGGGCGAAGCCGCGCTGCCCTCGCTCGCGCTGGTGCTCGTCGGGCTGGTCCCGGTGATCCTGCTCAGTCGCACGTTGCGCGCTCCCGCGGTGCAGCCCGCGCAGGTGCCGCCCGTGGCGCCGATGGCGCAGGCAGGCTGATCAGAGATCGTCGCCGGCGTGGCTGCGCTCGGGCGGCTTGCGGAAGACGACCTCGCCCGTGGGCACGTGCACCACGCGGATTTCGCCGCCGCTGCGGAAGCTCTTCGCCGCCAGGCTCACGGCAAGCGCGCGGTCCCTGACGGAAAAGGCGCGTTCGCCCGCACCCGGCCAGAAGCGACCGGCCATGGGTTGGCTGCTTTCGATCCGGAAGTCGGCGGATGTCATGGGGAGCCTTTCCTTGGGGGTTGCTGCAGACGTCTTTCGGGTGCCTGGTGTTCTCCATGCTAGGACCGTGCCATGACATCGCCGTGACGCGCATTGCAAGGTGCGGGTCACGCGTGTAACGCGGTGCAATGGTGCGTCGCAGCAGCTTCGCGCAAGCCGGACCACTGTCTGTAGGAGAAATCCGAGAGGCGCGTCAGCAAGTTGCTTGCGCCCTTCGCCTGCGCAGGGAAACCCCTTTGTCGCGCGGTGCCTGAGCGACTTAGCATCGGCGCCGGTCCCCCCAGAACAGGAGAAGAGACATGAAGATCCGCCTTGCTTCCGCGGCGCTCGCCCTCGTCGTCGCCGGTTGCGCGCAGACGCCGCCGCAGCCCACCGTCTCCGCGGCCGCGATGCCCGTGCCGGCCAACGTTCCCGCCTGGCAGCAGGGCCGCACGCCCGACCAGGCGGCGTCGCCGCTGGCCCCGCATGCGGCGCGCAACATCGCGGTGCCTGCCACCGAAATCCCCGTGCGCAACCTGCGCGTGCCCCCCGGTTTCCGCGTCGAGCTGTGGGCGAGCGGCATGCCCGGCGTGCGCGCGATGTCCCGCGCCGGCAATGGCCGCATCTATGCCGGCACGCGCGGCATCGGCCGCGTCTACGAGATCACCGACAACGGGCGCGAACGCACCAGCCGCGTGCTGGTGGACCGCCTCACGCAGCCCGCCGTCACCTACCACAATGGCTCGCTCTACGTCGCTTCCATCGACAAGGTGCTGCGCTACGAGGGCATCGACGCCAACCCGAACGTGCAGCCGACCGACCTGACGGCCCGTTTCGCGCTGCCGCCGGAGCAGCACCACAACTGGAAATACATCGCCTTCGGGCCGGACGGCAAGCTGTACGTGCCGTTCGGCGCACCGTGCAACATCTGCCTGCCCGGCGACGCGTATGCGCAGATCCGCCGCTACAACGCCGACGGCACCGGCATGGAAGTCGTGGCGCGCGGCGTGCGCAACACCCAGGGCTTCACGTGGCACCCCGTCACGCGCGAGATGTGGTTCACCGACCATGGCCGCGACTGGATGGGCGACGATTCGCCGGAAGACGAGCTCAATCGCATGACGCGGGCCGGCGAGGACTTCGGCTTCCCGTACTGCCATGCCAACGGCGTCGCCGACCGCGACATCCGGCGCGACCGCCCGTGCGGCGGCGTGACGCTGCCGGTGGCGACCATGGGCCCGCATGCGGCGGCGATGGGCGTGCACTTCTACACCGGCACCATGTTCCCGGCCGAGTACCGCAACGTGCTGCTGGTGGCCCGCAAGGGTTCGTGGAACCGCACCAAGAAGTTCGGCTACGACGTGGTCGCCGTGCGCACCGACGCCAATGGCCGCAATCCGCAGGTCACGCCCTTCGTCACGGGCTTCCTCGACACCGCCACCGACAGCTTCTGGGGCCGGCCGGTCTACATGCTGCAGATGCCGGACGGTTCGCTGCTGCTGTCGGACGAGCAGATGGGTGCGATCTACCGGATCTCGTATGGCGGGTGATGCAGGACGGCGGCCCTGGCGGGCTGCCGCGGGCGCGGCCATCCTTTCCCTCTGCGCGGGTCTCGCCCACCCGCAAGCCGCCCCGGAAGCGCCGAGCCCGCGCATCCAGCTGTGCATGGCCTGCCATGGACCGCAGGGCAATTCGCAGGTGCCGACCACGCCGTCGCTGGCCGGGCAGCCGCGCATCTTCCTGGAGAACCAGCTGGTGCTGATCCGCGACGGCATGCGCGTCGTGCCGGAGATGAAGGGCGTGCTCGACGGCGTGAAGGACGAGGAGATCGTGCAGATGGCCGGCTACTTCTCGGCGCAGAAGGCGCAGCCGGCCGAGAAGGGCCAGGCGCGGCAGGACGCCTTCCAGCGCGGACAGGCGCTCGCCGCGAAGGCGCTCTGCGCCAGTTGCCACAACGCCGACTACGCCGGGCGGCAGCAGATCCCGCGCCTGGCCGGCCAGCCGGAGCCTTTCCTGATGCAGTCGCTGAAGCAATTCCGCGACCGGCCGGAGCCCGGCCGCGACACGATGATGTCCGCCGTGCTGCTCGGGATGAAAGATGCCGAGCTGGCCGACCTGGCGCACTTTCTCGCACACTTTCGTTGACCGGTTCCACGACTACGACCGTCTGTCCGCCTGGAGACGCAGCCTGTCGCCGGCAGCCTACATCCACCGGGCCGGCCCTTGCGTACCTTGGAGACAACCTCCAGCATCCAGCCTCAGCCATGCAGCGACTCTTCGCGCCCCGCCAAACCGCCTACACCGGCGGCCGGATGGACACTCCCCGCGAGGGCCGCGACAGCGAGCTGTCGCGGCGGATCACCGTCCTGCTGTTCTTCCCGCGCCTGGATGCGACACCCGGGCCGTGGCTGCTTTTCCTTGCGTCCGTGTGCACCTTCGTGGCCGTGCGGGCCCTCGAATTGGGAATCTGAGCGGGCTGGCGCCGCAGGGCCGCCGGGGCCCTAGCACGGGATGTTCTCCGGTGGCGGGAGGACGTGACGTGGCAAGCGCATCGAGAACACGCAGCCGACACCGGGCACATTCCGCACGCTCAATGTGCCGGAAGCCGCTTCGACGCTCTGCCGCGCGATCGTCAGGCCCAGGCCGAGTCCTGATTTTCGCTGCTGCGCTGCCTGAAGGGCATGAACATCTCTTCCGCGCTCCCGCGCGCCAGTCCGCCGCAGTGGTCGGCAACGTCGATTTGGATGTGCCGGGGTGATGCGTAGGCATGCAGCCTGACCGTTGTCCCTGCCTGCGTGAACTTCAAGGCGTTCTGCATCAGGTTGCCGAGGGCGGCGAGGAGGAGTTCCCGGTCGCCGCGGATGCCGAGGGAGGGATCGACCGCCGGGACGTCCAGCTGGCAGTGCACGCCGGCCGCAAGCTGCGCTTCGCCGCGGGCGTCCTCGATGAAGCCGGCGACATCGAAGACGGGTTGTTCCACGACCGCGCTCCTGCGGACATCCTCCAGGGAACGCTCGATGAGCCCCTGCAGCGAGAGCAAGCTGCGCTTGAGCAACGCGCCGGTTGCGCCGGTGATGGGCATGCCGCTCAGCTCCAGCGCGCCGACGGCGAGGGTGGCGGTGCCGAGCGCGTTGCGCAGCTCGTGGACGAGGAACCCCAGGCGTTCGTTGGCCGCCGCGTGCTGGTCCATGATGACGCCGAGCTCGCGCAGCCGGCTGAATTCGGTGACCGCGTCGGCAATGGCGTTGTCCAGGCACCGGTTGAGCGTGCGGAACTCCGCGGTCGGAAAGACCGCGTCGCGTTCGAAGGCGAGATCGGTGATCGCCTGGCACAGGTCGCCGTAGTCATGGACGACCTGGTCCACGGTGAAGCCCAGCTCCAGCAGCTCCTTGCCGTGGGCCGCTGCACTGACGCCGATCTCCGAGAGCGCGCGGGTCGCCGCCCGAGGCACCGGAGATCCGGGTGCTTTCGGCCGCGAGCCCTTCCTCCTCCGCGCCCAGCGTCCGGGTCAGCTGGTCCAGGAAAAGGGGGATGCCGTGCTCCAGTTGTTCGGCCGTGGCGGAACGCCGCGGACGTTGCGCCACCTTGTGCTTGCAGCGCGCGATCAGTTCGTTCCGGTTGTGGATCAGGAACTGGTGCATGAGGGCTACGAGCATGCGCGAACCGACGCCTGCAGTCCGTGCGGTAGCGCACCGAGGGCATGCAACGCGGACGTTCCGACCGCTCCTCCCGCCGGGCGGCGCTCTGTGCGATGGCACACAGAGGCAGCGTGCGCCGCCTATACTGGGGCAGCTCACTTCGGGACAACATGGCCGCCTTGCTCGATCCGCGGCGGAACCGCCTGCTGGCCTCGCTGCCGTCGGCGGAATGGGAGCGCTGGTCCCCGCTGCTCGAGGAGGTCGACCTGCCGCTCGGCCGCGTGCTGTACGAATCCGGCGTCCCGCTCGCCCACGTTTACTTCCCGGTCGATGCCATCGTCTCCCTCCTGTACGTGATGGAGAACGGCGCCTCGGCCGAGATCGCCGTGGTGGGCAACGAGGGCCTGGTGGGCGTCTCGCT
This sequence comes from Ramlibacter pallidus, assembly GCF_015070875.1. Classification (GTDB taxonomy): domain Bacteria; phylum Pseudomonadota; class Gammaproteobacteria; order Burkholderiales; family Burkholderiaceae_C; genus Ramlibacter; species Ramlibacter pallidus. The sequence continues at coordinate 721,515 of NZ_JADDIV010000001.1, read as the reverse complement.
GTTCATGGGTGGCGAGACAACGCCGAGCCGGGCAGTGGTCCAGAGCGCGGGGCGGGGCTTCCGTCTCGAGGCGCAGGCGATGAAGGCCGAATTCAACCGGGCCGGCCCGGTGCTCCATCTCCTGCTGCGCTACACGCAGGCCCTCATCACGCAGATGGCGCAGACGGCCGTGTGCAACCGCCACCATTCGCTCGACCAGCAGCTTTGCCGCTGGCTGCTCCTCAGCCTCGACCGCCTGCCGGGCAGCGAGCTGCGCATGACGCAGGAATTGATCGCGAACATGCTGGGCGTCCGGAGGGAAGGCGTGACGGAGGCTGCGCTCAAGCTGCAGGCCGCCGGCCTGATCCGCTATGCGCGAGGCAACATCGCCGTGCTGGACCGACCCGGTCTCGAGCGTCGGACTTGCGAGTGCTACGCCGTGGTGAAAAAGGAATATGACCGCCTGCTGCCGGTGACGCTGGCCACCTGAGCGGCCTTGCGCGCGCTTGCGCGCCGGTCAACCGAGGACATCGGCGTGGGTCGCCCGGTCGGCGGCATAGCAGCTGCACGCGGCGGCCTCCAGGCCGGCGCGGTCGAGGATGTGCACCTCGCCGCGGCGGTAGGCGATCAGCCCCTGCCTTTGCAGGGCTCCGGCCGCCAGCGTGATGCCTTCGCGGCGCACGCCGATCATGTACGCCAGGAACTCCTGCGTGAGGTGGAATCGCGCGGAACCGGCCCTGTCGCCGGTCATGAGCAGCCACCTTGCCAACCGTTGTGCGATCGGGTGGAAGCGCAGGCAGACGGCGGAACGCGCCTGCTGGACCAGCAGCACGTAGAGGTAGCGGCAGACGGCCCGGTGCAAGCCCGGATTGCACGCCATCTCCCGCCGGAACGCGGGCGCCGGGATGCGCCATGCGTGGCCCGATCCCTGCACGATCGCCCGCACCGGGTGCGTGGGAACGCCCAGGGCAAGCGAAGCGCCGAACATGCCTTCGGCACCGATCATCCCCACTTCGACGGCCGGGCCCTCACTGGCGACCGCCACCAGCGAGATGAACCCCTGCATGGGAAAGTAGACGTGGCGCACCGGTGCACCCGCCTCGGCCAGGACGGCCGCCAGGCCGAGCGGCGTGCTTTCCCCGGCGGCGACCAGGCGCTTGCCGGCCCTCGCGCCGAGGCCGGCGATCAGTTGGTTGTGGGAACGGTCCAATCCGGCAGGATGCCCGCCCCGCGACTTCGCGTCGGTACGCCAGCCCACGGAGTTGTCCCCACGGTCATGAGGCGAAAGCCCGCCTCCCATGTGCGTTGCCGCACGGACGAGCTTCGCGCCGGCCGCTAATGTCCGACCGTGCCTGCGCCCTCCATCCCCTCCCTCGCCTCCGCCTATGCGCTGGAAGCGGCAGCATGGCTTGCGCTCCAAGGGCACATTCCGGGTGACGCGCTGCACGATCCTGCGGCCTGGGAGGCCTGGCGGTCGGCGCTCCATGCCGCACTGGGGGCCGCGGATGAAGCGGGGGGCCGGCCCGCTGCGCGCCGGCTGGCGCCCCCGGCAGGAATCGAACCTGCATCTAGCGCTTAGGAGGCGCTCGTTCTATCCATTGAACTACGGCGGCGAGGGCGCCATTATGGCGCGCCCTTCACCACGGCATAGCGCCGCAGCGTCGCCTCGCGCGCCTGCGCGTGGTCCACGATCGGCAGCGGGTAGTCGCGTCCCAGCACCAGGCCCGCGGCCGCCAGGTCGGCGGGTTTCGCGGTCCAGGGAGCGTGCAGCACCGCGCGCGGCAGCTTGGCCAGTTGCGGCAGGTAGCGCGCGACGAAGCGCCCTTCCGGGTCGAAGCGCTCGCCCTGGCTCACCGGGTTGAAGATGCGGAAGTAGGGCTGGGCGTCGCAGCCGGAAGAACTCGCCCATTGCCAGCCGCCATTGTTGGAGGCCAGCTCGTAGTCGTTCAACTGACGGGCGAAGTAGCGCTCGCCGCGCCGCCAGTCGATCCCCAGGTCCTTGCACAGGAAGCTGGCCGTCACCATCCGCAGGCGGTTGTGCATGTAGCCGGTGCGGTTCAATTGCAGCATGGCCGCATCCACCAGCGGGTAGCCGGTGCGGCCGTCGCACCACGCGGCGAACTGCGCGTCCGCTTCCGGCCCTTCCTCCCAGGCGATCCGGTCGTACTCGGGCTTGAAGCTTTCGCCGCGGCCCACCCGCGGGAAGTTCGCGAGGACCTGGAAGTAGAAGTCGCGCCAGGCGAGTTCCTTCAGCCAGGTGGCCGCGCCGTCGCTCGCGTCGGCATGGGCCAGCGCGGCGAGCCGGCGGATCGAGACCGTGCCGAAGCGCAGGTGCACGCTCAGGTAGCTCGGCCCCTTTGCCGCCGGCAGGTCGCGCAGCTCGCCATAGCGCGCCATGCGGCCGCGGAAGTCCTGCAGCAGGGCTTCCGCCGCCCGCGCGCCCGGCACGATGCCGATGTCCCGCAGGTTGGTGCGGGTGAAGCCGAGGGCCTCCAGGTCCGGCACCGCGCCGGTCGCCGGCGCCAGGTGCCCGGCGTAGCGCTCCACCGGGTAGGGCTTCAGGTAGAAGCCGTCCAGTTTCGCCAGCCACGCGCGGCTGTAGGGCGTGAACACCGAATAAGCCTTGCCGGCCTGCGTCAGGACCTCGTCGCGCTCGAAGATGACCTGGTCCTTGGAGGTGTGCAGCGCGATGCCCGCCGCCGCCAGCCGCTCGCGCACCAGCGCATCCCGCTGCAAGGCAGCGGGCTCATGGTCGTGGTTGGCGAACACCGCCTGGACGCCCAGCCGCGCCGCCAGCCGGGGCAGCTCGTCGGCCGCATCCCCATGGACGGCGATGCAGCCGCCGCCGAGCGCCCGCAGCGCCGCGTCGAGTTCGGCCACCGAATCCCGGATGAACTCCACCCGCCGGTCCTGGCGCGGCAGCCCCTGGAGGATGGCCGTGTCGAAGACGAAGGCGCAGTGCACCCGCCCCGCGGATTTCAGGGCGTGGTAGAGCGCCGCGTTGTCCTGCACCCGCAGGTCGCGGCGGAACCACATCAGTGCCGATGCATAGGTGTTCTCCATCCACTTAAAATCTAACCCATGGCGGACCAGCCCGACTCGATGAACCTGACGCACCACTTCCTGATCGCCATGCCCGGGCTGCAGGACGCGTCGTTCGCGCGCTCCGTGGTGTACCTGTGCGAACACAGCCCGCGCGGCGCGCTGGGCCTGGTGATCAACAAGCCGACCGACATCAACCTGCGCAACCTGATGGAGAAGGTCGACCTGCCGCTCGGGCGCGAGGAACTGGCCCGCACCCCGGTGCTGCAGGGCGGCCCGGTGCAGACCGAACGCGGCTTCGTCCTGCACGAGGCGGTCCACGCCGAAGGCGGCGACGCCAGCGAATCCGTCTATGCCTCGACGATGACCATTCCCGGCGGGCTGGAGATGACCACGTCCAAGGACGTCCTGGAGGCCATCGCCACCGGCGCCGGCCCGCGCAAGGTGCTGGTCACCCTGGGTTATTCGGCCTGGGGCGAGGGTCAGCTGGAGTCCGAGCTGGCCGAAAACAGCTGGCTCACGGTCGACGCCGACCCGAAGGTCATCTTCGACACCCCGATCGAGGAACGCTACGAGAAGGCCCTCGGCCTGCTGGGCCTGCAGTCCTGGATGCTGTCGCCGGGCGCGGGGCACGCGTGAGCGCCGCGCCGCCCGACGTCCCCCCGCAGTTCCAGACCTTCCTCGCATTCGATTTCGGCGCCAAGCGCACCGGCGTGGCGGTGGGCAACCGGATGCTGCGCAGCGCCATGGGGCAGTCGACCATCCGGGCCGAGGCGAGCGACGCCCGGCTGGCCGAAGCGGAAAAGCGGGTGCGCGAATGGCAGCCCGACGCGCTGGTCGTCGGCGTCCCCTTCCACCCCGACGGCGCCAGCCACGACAATACGGCCCGCGCGCGCAAGTTCGCGCGGCAGCTGCGTGCCCGCTGCGGCAAGCCGGTGTACGAGGTGGACGAGCGCTACAGCACCACCGAGGCGCTGGCCTCCGGCGCGCGCGACGCCGACGCCGGCGCGGCCTGCGTCATCCTCGAACAGTTCTTAAGGAGCCTTCCTTGACATCCGCCCCCGGAGCGCTGACCCTCGACGCCGAGGCCCTGTACCGCGAGCTTGCGCGGGGCGTGCAGCAGTTGCAGCGCCCCGGCACCCGGCTGGTGGGCGTGACCTCCGGCGGCGCCTGGCTGGCCGAGCGCCTGCACCAGGACCTGGGGCTGCAGGGCGAACCGGGCGTGATCTCCTCGGCGATGCACCGCGACGACTACGCCAGCCGCGGCCTGGCCGCCAGCGCGCAGACGAAGCTGGACTTCGACGTGAACGGCGCGCACATCCTGATCCTGGACGACGTGCTGTACACCGGGCGCACCATCCGCGCCGTGCTCAACGAACTCTTTGACTACGGCCGGCCGGCGGCGGTGCAACTGGCGGTGCTGGTGGACCGCGGCGGCCGCGAACTGCCGGTGCAGGCGGATTACGCCGCCGCGCGCGTGTCGCTGCCGGACGACCAGTCGCTGGAACTCGCGCGCGACCCCGCAGGCCGCTTCAGTTTCAAGGTGGAGCGCCACTGACCCGAACATGCTCTACAAACGCAACCCGCAACTGAACAAGAACGGCGAGCTGGTCCACCTGCTCTCCATCGAGGGCCTGCCGAAGGACATCCTGACGCACATCCTCGACACCGCGTCCAACTTCGTGAGCGTCAGCGACCGCGAGGTGAAGAAGGTGCCGCTGCTGCGCGGCAAGAGCGTGTTCAACCTGTTCTTCGAGAACAGCACGCGCACCCGCACCACCTTCGAGATCGCCGCCACGCGGCTGTCGGCCGACGTGATCAACCTCGACATCGCGCGCTCGTCGGCGAGCAAGGGCGAGTCGCTGCTGGACACCATCGCCAACCTGTCCGCGATGGCCGCCGACATCTTCGTGGTGCGGCACAGCGAATCGGGTGCACCCTACCTGATCGCCAAGCACGTCGCGCCGCACGTGCACGTGGTGAACGCCGGCGACGGCCGCCATGCCCACCCCACCCAGGGGTTGCTGGACATGTACACCATCCGCCACTACAAGAAGGACTTCAGCAACCTCACGGTGGCGATCGTGGGCGACGTGCTGCACTCGCGCGTGGCCCGCTCGGACATCCATGCGCTCACCACGCTGGGCTGCGCCGAGGTCCGCGTGGTCGGGCCCAAGACGCTGGTGCCGGGCGACATGAAGGACATGGGCGTGCGCGTCTTCCACTCGCTGGAAGAGGGCATCCGGGGCTGCGACGTCATCATCATGCTGCGGCTGCAGAACGAGCGCATGAGCGGCGCGCTGCTGCCCTCGTCGCAGGAGTTCTTCAAGCGCTACGGCCTCACGCCGGAGCGCCTGACGCTGGCCAAGCCGGACTGCATCGTGATGCACCCGGGGCCGATCAACCGCGGCGTGGAGATCGACTCCGCGGTGGTCGACGGCAAGCAGAGCGTGATCCTGCCGCAGGTGACCTTCGGCATCGCGGTGCGGATGGCGGTGATGGGCATCGTCGCCGGCCACACGGGGGTGGGCGCATGAAGATCCTGGTCCGCAACGGCCGCGTGGTCGACCCCGCGCGCAACTTCGACGAGATCGCCGACGTCGCCATCGCAGCCGGCCGCGTGATCGGCGTCGGCACGGTCCCGGCCGGCTTCGCCCCCAACCGTACCCTCGACGCGGGCGGCTGCATCGTCGCGCCGGGCCTGGTCGACCTGGCCGTGCGCCTGCGCGAGCCGGGCCACGAACACGAAGGCATGCTGGAGTCCGAGATGGCCGCCGCGGTGGCCGGCGGCGTGACCAGCGTGGTCTGCCCGCCCGACACCGACCCGGTGCTCGACGAGCCCGGCCTGGTGGACATGCTGAAGTTCCGCGCCGAGAAGCTGCACCAGGCGCGCGTCTTCCCGCTGGGCGCGCTCACGCGCGGGCTGGCCGGTGAAGTGCTGACGGAGATGGCCGAACTCACCGAGTCGGGCTGCGTGGGCTTCAGCCAGGCCGAGGTGCCGCTGCAGAACACGCAGGTGCTGCAGCGTGCGCTGCAATACGCCAGCACCTACGGCTACACCGTGTGGCTGCGCCCGCAGGAATACCACCTGGGCAAGGGCGTCGCCGCGAGCGGCCCGCTGGCGACGCGCCTGGGCCTCTCCGGCATTCCCGTGGCCGCCGAGACGATCGCCCTGCAGGTGATCCTGGAGCTGGTGCGCGTGACCGGCGCGCGGGTGCACCTGTGCCGCATCAGCAGCGCGGCCGGCGTGGCGCTGGTGCGTGCCGCCAAGGCCGAAGGCCTGCCGGTCACCTGCGACGTCAGCATCAACTCGCTGCACCTCACGGACGTGGACATCGGCTACTTCGACAGCCGCATGCGCCTGTCGCCGCCGCTGCGCCAGCAGCGCGATCGCGATGCCCTGCGCGAGGCGCTGGCCGACGGCACCATCGACGCGCTCGTCTCCGACCACACGCCGGTGGACGAGGACGCCAAGACACTGCCTTTCGCCGAAGCGGAACCCGGCGCCACCGGGCTGGAACTGCTGCTGGGGCTGGCGCTGAAGTGGGGGCAGGAAGAGGGCGTGGGCCTGGTGCGCGCGCTTTCCGTGCTGACGCACGAGCCCGCCCGCGTGCTGGGTGCGTCGCTGGGCACGCTGCAGGCGAGCGCGGGCCAGCTGGTGGACGGCGGCGTCGCCGACGTCTGCATCTTCGACCTGCGGGAGTCCTGGACGGTCACGCCCGAAGGGCTGCGCAGCCAGGGCCGCAACACGCCCTTCGCGGGGCACGAACTCCCCGGGCGCGTGCGTTGCACCATCGTCGGCGGCACGGTCGCCTACGAGAACTGGGCCCGGGCCGGCGCGGTGTGAGGCACCTGCGCGCCGCCTGGCGACTGCTGCGCACGCTGGTGCACGTCCTCGCAGGGTGGCTCACCATCCGGCTGCTGTTCCCGCGCTGGAGCCCGCAGCGGCGCGAAGCGACGGTGCAGGCCTGGTCGCAGCGCATGCTGCGCATCCTCGGCATCCCGCTGCACGTGCAGGGCCACGCCCCGGCGCACGGCCCGATGCTGCTGGTCGCCAACCACCTGTCGTGGCTGGACATCCTGGTGATGCACGCGGCGCGCCATTGCCGCTTCGTGTCGAAGGCGGACGTGCGTCACTGGCCCCTGATCGGCACGCTGGCGACCGGCGGCGGCACGCTCTACATCGAGCGGGAGAAGCGCCGCGACGCGATGCGCGTCGTGCACCACATGGCGCAGAGCCTCGCCGAGGGCGAGATCGTCGCCGTGTTCCCCGAGGGGACGACCGCGGACGGGCGCGAGCTGCTGCCCTTCCACGGCAACCTGATCCAGGCGGCCATCTCGGCCGATGCGCCGGCGCAACCCGTCGGGATCCGCTATGCGGACCGCCGCACGGGGCGCGACAGCGAAGGGCCGCTGTACCTGGGCGACGACACGCTGGTGGGATCGTTGTGGCGCACCCTGGCGGGGCGGCCGTTCGTGGCGCACGTGCGTTTCGGGACGCCGCAGCATGCGGAAGGCCGCGACCGCAGGCGCTGGGCGCACGACCTGCGCGAGGCGGTGGACACGCTGCGCCGCTGACTACTTCACCAACAGCCGCATCGCCTCTTCGAGGCCCTTGATCGTCAGCGGGTACATCCGCTGGTTCATCAGCTGCTGGATCACCGAGATGCTCTGGCGGTACTGCCAGACGCCCTGGGGCTCGGGGTTGATCCAGACGAACTTCGGGAAGGCGTTGGTCAGGCGCTGGATCCACTCGGCGCCGGCTTCCTCGTTGTTGTATTCGACGCTGCCGCCCGGCTGCAGGATCTCGTACGGGCTCATCGTCGCGTCGCCCACGAAGATCAGCTTGTAGTCCTTGTTGTACTTGCGGATGATGTCCCAGGTTGGGAACTTCTCGCTGAAGCGCCGCCGGTTGTTCTTCCACATGAAGTCGTAGACGCAGTTGTGGAAGTAGTAGAACTCCAGGTGCTTGAACTCCGCCTTGGCCGCGGAGAACATTTCCTCGACGCGGTGGATGTGCTCGTCCATCGTGCCGCCCACGTCCATCAGCAGCAGCACCTTCACGTTGTTGTGCCGTTCCGGCACCATCTTGATGTCCAGCCAGCCGGCGTTGGCGGCCGTCGACTTGATGGTGTCGTCGAGGTCCAGTTCCTCTTCCGCGCCCTCGCGCGCGAACTTGCGCAGCCGGCGCAGCGCGATCTTGATGTTGCGCGTGCCGAGTTCCTGGCTGTCGTCGTAGTCCTTGTAGGCGCGCTGGTCCCACACCTTCACCGCGCTCTTGTTGCGCGACTTGTCCTGGCCGATGCGGATGCCCTGGGGATTGAAGCCGTAGGCGCCGAAGGGCGAGGTGCCGCCGGTGCCGATCATCTTGCTGCCGCCCTCGTGGCGTTCCTTCTGCTCCTCGAAGCGCTTCTTCAGCGTCTCCATCAGCTCGTCCCAGCCCATCTTCTCGATCTTCGCCTTCTCCTCCGGCGAGAGCTCGAGTTCCAGGTTCTTGCGCAGCCACTCCAGCGGGACGTCCTTGGTGAAGTCGGCCAGCAGCTCCACGCCCTTGAAGTACGCCGCGAAGGCGCGGTCGAACTTGTCGTAGTGCTTCTCGTCCTTCACCAGCGCCGTGCGGGCGAGGTAATAGAAGTCGTCCAGGCTGTACGCGCCGTCGCTCTCCGGGCCGACGACGCCTTCCTTCAGCGCTTCGAGCAGGACGAGGTATTCCTTGACCGAGACCGGCAGCTTGGCGCTGCGCAGGGTGTAGAAGAAATCGATCAGCACGGCGATCTCCCCTACGCGCGCGGCTTGGCGAGCTGGTCCTGCAAATGCGCCTTGACCTCCGGCCATTCGCCCGCCGCCAGGCTGTACATCACGGTGTCACGCACCGTGCCGTCGCGGCGCAGAGCGTGGTGCCGCAGCACGCCATCCTTGCGGGCGCCGAGGCGCTCGATCGCGCGCTGCGAGGCGAAGTTGTAGTTGTCGGTGCGCCAGCCCACCAGCTTCGCGCCCAGCACCTCGAAGGCGTGCGTCATCAGCATCAGCTTGCAGGTGGTGTTGACGTGCGTGCGCTGCCAGCTCCTGCCGTACCAGGTGTAGCCGATCTCCAGGCGCTCCACGGCCGGCACGATGTCGTGGTACCGGGTGGTGCCGATCACGCGGCCGGATGCGGTATCGACCGCCACGAAGGGCAGCATGTGGCCGTCCGCCTGGCCGCGCAGCGCGGTCTCGATGTACGCCACGGTTTCGCCCGGCGCCGGCACCGACGTGATGCGCAGGTTCCACAGCTCGCCGTCGCGGGCCGCGCCTTCCAGCGCAGCCGCGTGGTCGGAGGTGATGGGCTCCAGGCGCACGGCGGCGGATTGCAGGACGATGGGTTCGGGCTTGCGCATCACTTGGCTCCCTGGCGGCGGGCGCGCCAGCGGCGCGCGAGGTGCACGCCGGCGCCGCCGCCCAGCCCGCACAAGACGATCCCGGCGATGGCGGCGCCGCCCGTGGCGAAGATGTCCCAGCCGAGCACGCGACCGAGCGCGAAACCCAGCAGGCCGCCGGCGACGAAGCCCGCCGCGTCGGTGAGTCCTTCGGCCAGCATCTTGTCCACGGCCGCGTCAGCGGTTGTGCCGCTGCATGAACACGAGCTTCTCGAACAGGGTCACGTCCTGTTCGTTCTTCAGCAGGGCGCCCACCAGCGGCGGCACGGCGACCTTGTCGTCCTTGCTTTGCAGCGCGTCGATCGGGATGTCCTCGGCCACCAGCAGCTTCAGCCAGTCGAGCAGTTCGGAGGTGCTGGGCTTCTTCTTCAGGCCGGGCAGGTTGCGCACGTCATAGAAGGTCTTGAGGGCGGCGCCCAGCAGTTCCTTCTTGAGGCCGGGGAAGTGCACGTCCACGATCTGCTTCATCGTGTCGGCGTCCGGGAACTTGATGTAGTGGAAGAAGCAGCGGCGCAGGAAGGCGTCGGGCAGCTCCTTCTCGTTGTTCGAGGTGATGAACACCAGCGGCCGGTGCTTCGCGCGGACCAGCTCGCGCGTCTCGTAGACGTAGAACTCCATCCGGTCCAGCTCGCGCAGCAGGTCGTTGGGGAATTCGATGTCGGCCTTGTCGATCTCGTCGATCAGCAGCGCCACCGGCTGGTCCGCCGTGAAGGCTTGCCACAGCACGCCCTTGACGATGTAGTTGTGGATGTCCTTGACCTTCTCGTCGCCCAGCTGCGAGTCGCGCAGCCGGCTGACCGCGTCGTACTCGTACAGGCCCTGCTGGGCCTTCGTGGTCGACTTGATGTGCCACTGCAGCAGCGGCATGTGCAGCGCCTCCGCCACCTCCTCGGCCAGCATCGTCTTGCCGGTGCCGGGCTCTCCCTTGACCAGCAGCGGGCGCTTGAGCGTGATGGCGGCGTTGACCGCCAGCATCAGGTCCTGCGTGGCGACGTAGTTCTGGGAGCCTTGGAACTTCATGGGAGGAGGGGGTGGGATGGGGCGCGGGGGCGGGCCCCCTATAATCGCCGGTTGATCGAAAGAAACTGACCTCGTCAGATTGTGCGCGCAAAATGAACAAGTTGCTGTCGACGCTTTTCGCCCTCTCTGTCGCTTGTGCGACCGGTCTGGCCCAGGCGCAAACCCCCGCCGCCTCGGCCCCCGCGGCCCAGGCGCCCGCCGCTGCCGCGCCGGCCGCCGGCACGCCTGAAGCCGCCGCCGCTTCCGCCAAGCGCCCGGCGCCCGCCGGCGCCAAGTCGATCGAAGCCAAGGCCGCCATGTGCATCGGCTGCCACGGCATCGTCGGCTACCAGGCGAGCTTCCCCGAGGTCTACAAGGTCCCCAAGATCTCCGGCCAGAGCGCCAAGTACATCGCCGCGGCGCTGAACGCGTACAAGACGGGCGACCGCAAGCACCCCACGATGCGTGGCATCGCCGAATCGCTGACCGACCAGGACATCACCGACATCGCCGCCTGGTACGAGTCGCACGGCGCCGGCAAGCAGGTCGCCGACAAGCCCTCGAAGGAGCCGAATGCGCAGGTCACCGCGCTGCTGCAGAAGGCCGCCTGCGCTTCCTGCCACGGCGCCAACTTCGCCAAGCCGATCGACCCCAGCTACCCGAAGATCGCCGGCCAGCACGCCGACTACCTGTTCGTCGCGCTGAAGGCGTACAAGACCGAGAACAACCCCGCCGTCGGCCGCAACAACGGCGTGATGGGCGCGATCGCCAAGCAGTACTCCAACGCCGAACTGAAGGCGCTGGCCAACTACATGGCCGGCCTCGACAGCGAGCTGACGATCAAGCCGGAGCCGCGGTTCCGGTAAAGGGCCGTCATTCCCGCGAAGGCGGGAACCCAGAGCTTCCAGGAAAGCGGCCCGCGGGCCGCTTTTTTCTTGGGGGCGCCCTGGATCCCCGCCTTCGCGGGGATGACGAGACTGCGCTACTTCGTCGCCCGCCGCTGCACGCACTCCACGTACGCCTGCCCGTCGGGCGGCCGGCCGGCGCGCTGGCTTTCCCACAGCATCTGGCCCAGGCACTCCATCGCCTCGTGGTGCGCGTCGTGCAGCGAGTTGCGGCGCGCGGCCAGCAGTTCCACGGCCTGGCGGATGCCGCGCGGCTGGTCGATGGAACACTGCTCGCTGATCGACAGGTGCATGGAGAGATGCAGGAACGGGTTGCTGCTGCCGTCCGAGCCGTCGTAGACGCGGGCCACGGCGGCTTCGGCGTCCGCCAGTTCGGGGTCGTACTCCGGGTGCTCCCGCAGCCAGCCGCTGGCCAGCGTCTCCAGCGCATCGAGCACCTGCCCGGCGCGGGCCTTGGCGTGCACGCTGCAGAAGAAGCGGCGCACGTCTTCCTGGGACGGGTTGAACATGCCGTTCAGGTTAGCACGCCACCTTTTCCCGGAGTGCTGGAAAGCCCTAGCGGCGGGGACCGGACCCACTGCCAGAATGACCCGGCCCCGGCCCATCGTGCCGGGTGAGTGCTTTCTACTTCGGAGACACGCATGAAATCCATCCGCACCGTCCTGCTCGCCCTCGCGGCCGGCCTCGGCCTCGCCGCCGCCGCGCAGGCGCAGAACATCTCCATCGCCACCGGCGGCACCGGGGGCGTGTACTACCCCATGGGCGGCGGCCTCGCGGCCGTGCTGTCCAAGCACGTGCCCGGCATGTCGGCCACGGCGGAGGTCACGGGCGGCTCGGTCGACAACCTCAAGCTGATCGGAACCGGCAAGCCCTACGTGGGCTTCAGCATGAGCGACGCCGCGCTGGACGCGTACGAGGGCGAGGACAAGTTCAAGGGCAACAAGGTCCCGGTGCGCACGCTGATGGTCCTGTACCCGAACCGCATGCACCTGGTGAGCATCGAGGGCAAGGGCGTCGCGAAGTTCGCCGACCTGAAGGGCAAGCGCGTCTCCACCGGCTCGCCCGGCAGCGCCACCGAAGTCATGGCGTTCCGCCTGATCGAGGCGGCCGGCCTGGACAAGGACAAGGACATGAAGCGCGAGCGCCTGAGCGTCGCGGAGTCCGTGAATGCGCTGAAGGACGGCAAGATCGACGCCTTCTTCTGGGTGGGCGGCCTGCCGACGGCGGCGGTGTCCGACCTGGCGAACACGCCCGGCACCAAGATCAAGATGATCGACCATGCCGAGCTGGTGCCCGCCATGAACAAGAAGTACGGCAACCTGTACGTGCAGGACACGATCGGCAAGGACATCTACAAGGGCATGGACGGCGACAACAAGCAGGCCACCGTCATGAACATCCTGGTCGCGCACCAGAACATGGACGAGAAGACGGCCTACAACATCGTCAAGACGATCTTCGACAAGAAGCCGGACATGGTCGCGGTGCACAAGGAAGCCGAGAACTTCAGGTACGAGAACCAGAAGAAGGACGCCTCGCCGATCCCGTGGCACCCGGGTGCCGTCAAGTACTTCGCGGAAAAGGGCATCAAGCTGAATTGACGGCCGCATGTCTGACCACCAGGCGGAGCGCGCGCAGCTGAGCGCCGACATCGACGCGGCGGCGCTGCAGAAGGCCGAGGAGTACATCGAGCAGGAGGAGGGCGCCGCCAACAGGCTGAAGGGCTGGCTGGCGGCGCTGGTGACGGCGCTGGCGGTCGTGATGTCCGGCTGGCATCTCTACTCCGCCTACGGGATCGTGCCGGCGCAGACGCTGCGCTCCACGCACCTGGCCTTCGTGCTCGCGCTGTGCTTCCTGGTGTTCCCGGTGGCGCGGCGCTTCCGCCACCGCGTGATGTGGTGGGACTGGGCGATGGTGGCGCTGGCCGTCGCCGTCACGTCCTACCTGATCCAGGGCGGCGACGACCTCACCGACCGCAACACCACGCCGCTGCCCTGGGACATCTTCTTCGGCATCGTGCTGGTCGGCCTGGTGCTGGAGGCGATGCGCCGCACCTCGGGCTGGATCATGCCGTTCGTGTGCAGCCTGTTCATCGCCTACGCGCTCGCCGGCCCCTGGCTGCCCGCGCCCTGGACGCACAAGGGCTACGAGGTGGGCCGCCTGGTCGGCGTGATGTACATGACGCTCGAAGGCATCTTCGGCGTGGCGCTGGACGTGTCTTCCACGCTCATCATCCTGTTCACCATCTTCGGCGCGTTCCTGCAGTACTCGGGCGCCGGCAAGTTCTACCTGGACTTCTCGTTCTCCGCGATGGGAGGCAAGCCGACGGGCGCGGGCCGCACGGTGGTGCTCGCCTCCTTCCTGCTGGGCGGGCCGTCGGGCTCCGGCGTCGCGACGACGGTCACGCTCGGCTCCGTCGCCTATCCCATGCTGCAGAAGGTGGGCTACGAGCGCAACGCCGCGGGCGGGCTGCTCTCGGCCGGCGGCCTGGGCGCGATCATCTCGCCGCCGGTGCTGGGCGCCGCCGCCTTCCTGATCGCCGAGTTCCTGAAGATCTCGTACCTCGACGTGCTGCTGATGGCGGTGATCCCGACCGTCCTCTTCTACTTCGCGCTGTTCCTCATGGTGGAGATCGACGCGCGCAAGTACGGCATGCACGAGGCGGTGTTCGAGAAGGTCGATTCGGTGTGGAACCTCACGCGCAGGTACTGGTTCCACTTCCTCTCGCTCATCTCCATCGTCGTCTTCATGCTGGTGGGCTTCTCGCCCGTGATGTCGGTGTTCTGGGCGACGGTGGCATCGCTCGCCACCAGCCTGCTGCGCCGCGACACGGCGCTGGTCCCCTACGACTTCTTCCGCGGCGAGGCGCTGCGCCGCATCGGCCAGTGGCCGCTGGTGAAGGCGCTCGAAGGCGGGTCGATCGGCGTGCTGAACGTCGCGGCGACCTGCGCCGGCGCCGGCATCATCGTCGGCGTGGTCACGCTGACGGGCCTGGGCCTGAAGTTCAGCTCGATCGTGATCGACTACGCCGGCGGCTCGCTGCTGCTCACCGCCGTCTTCACTGCGCTGGTGGTGTGGATCGTCGGGCTGGCCGTGCCGGTGACGGCCTCCTACATCATCTGCGCGGTGATCGCCGCGCCGGCGCTGATCAAGCTGGGCGTGCCCGAGTACGCCGCGCACATGTTCATCTTCTACTACGCGGTGCTGTCCGAGGTGTCGCCGCCGACGGCGCTTTCGCCCTTCGCGGCGGCGGCCATCACCGGCGGCGATCCGTACAAGACCACGCTGCAATGCTGGAAGTACGTGATGCCGGCCTTCCTGCTGCCCTTCATGTTCGTGCTGGAATCCAGCGGGCAGGGCCTGCTGCTGATGGGGTCGACCAAGGCCCTGGCGACGGCGAACTGGTGGTCCATCGCGGAGGTGTCCGTCACGGCCGCCATCGGCATCGCGGCGCTGGCCGCCGGCTTCCAGGGCTGGGCCCTGCGCAGGACGAACGTGGCGGAGCGCTGGCTCCTCATCGCGGCCGGCTTCGCGCTGGCCTATCCGAGCTGGATCGCCGACGTCGCCGGCATCGCCGTCGTCGTCGCCGTCCTCGCCGTACAGTACATGCGCCCCCAGCCGCAAACCGCGTAGACCATCCCGTCATTCCCGCGCAGGCGGGAATCCAGGGCGCCCTGGGTCCCCGCCGCCACGGGGACGACGCACTCCGGAGCTCCCCATGAACACACTCGACCGAAACGCCAAGGGCGTCTACCTCATCACCGTCACCCCGTTCACCGACAGCGGCGCGCTGGACCTCGCCAGCACCGACCGCATGGTGGATTTCTGCCTGGAGAAAGGCGTCACCGGCCTCACCGTGCTCGGCATCATGGGCGAGGCGACCAAGCTCACGGCCGAGGAATCGCGGACCTTCGTGCGGCAGGTTCTGGCACGCGTCAACGGCCGCGTGCCGGTGGTCGTCGGTGCCTCGGCCCCCGGCTTCGCGCCGATGGGCGAGCTCACGCGCGCGGTGATGGACCTCGGCGCCGCCGGCGTGATGGTGGCGCCGCCGCCGACCGTGCGCACCGACGACCAGATCGTCGCGTACTTCGACATGGTGAGCGAGACCGTGGGGCCGCAGGTGCCGTGGGTGCTGCAGGACCATCCGGTGTCCACCGGCGTGCAGATGTCGCCGGGCGTCATCCTGCGCATCCTGAAGAACGCGCCGACCTGCGTGATGCTCAAGCACGAGGACTGGCCGGGGCTCGCCAAGCTGTCGGCGATCCGCGCGGCCAGCGACAAGGGCGAGCTGCAGCGCGTCTCCATCCTCACCGGCAATGGCGGCGGCCTGTTCCTGCCGGAGGAGCTGACGCGCGGCGCCGACGGCGCGATGACGGGCTTCGCGTATCCGGAGATGATGGTCGACGTGGTGGCGGCGCATGCGCGCGGCGAGCGCGACCGCGCGCACGACCTGTTCGACGCCTACCTGCCGCTGGCGCGCTACGAGCAGCAGGCCGGCGTGGGCCTGGCCGTGCGCAAGCACCTGTTCAAGGAGCGCGGCGTCATCGCTTCGGCCATGGTCCGCAAGCCGGGGCCCAAGCTGTCGGCGCAGGACCTCGACGACATCCGCTTCCTCGTGCAGCGGCAGGACAAGAGGCTGCGCGACCTGGGTTGAATCTCGTCATCCCCGCGCGGGCGGGGATCCAGGGCGTTCAGGGCTTATGCCCCCACCACCCGCTGCGAGATCGCCCGCGCGGCCTCGCGCAGCGGCGCGAGCATCGTGTCCTGCATCACCCGCGCCGACGTCCGGTTCACCTGCCCACTGATGTTGATCGCCGCGATGGTGCGGCCCGCACGGTCCGTGACCGGCGCCGCCATGGACACCAGGCCTTCCTCCAGCTCCTGGTTCACCAGGCACCAGCCCTGGCGCCGGGCCTGCTGCACCTTCGCCAGCACCGCGTCGACGTCGGTCAGGGTGTGCCGCGTGCGCGCCTCTAGCGGCGTTGCGTGCAGCAAGGCGCGCACCTCGTCGTCCGGCAGGCCCGCCAGCAGCATGCGGCCCATCGACGTGCACCAGGCCGGCAGGCGCGAGCCGATGCCCAGCGTGTTGCGCATGATCTTGCGCGTGGACACGCGCAGCACGTAGACGATGTCGCCGCCCTCCAGCACCGCGGCGGAACACGATTCCTTCACCTCCTCCACCAGGGCTTCCATCAGCGGCTCGGCCACGTTCCACATCGGCATCGAGGAGAGGTAGGCGAAACCCAGGTCCAGGATGCGCGGCGTCAGCGCGAACAGCTTGCCGTCGCTCTGCACGTAGCCGAGCGACTGCAGGGTCAGCAGGATGCGCCGCGCGCCGGCGCGCGTGAGCCCCGTGCGCGTGGCGACCTCGGTGAGCGTCTGGCGCGGGGCCGCCGCGCTGAAGGATCGGATCACCTCCAGGCCGCGCGCGAACGACTGCACGTAGGCGTCGCCGGGGCGCAGGTCGGTGGGGTGGGAGGTGGGCATGTAGAATTCATTATACGAACACTTGTTCGACATACGAACAGAAGGATCGCGCATGGTCAACAAGATCGCCGCCTCCATCGCGGAGGCGCTGGCCGGAGTCCGGGACGGCAGCACCGTCCTGATCGGCGGCTTCGGCACCTCGGGCATCCCGGGCGAGCTCATTGATGGGTTGATCGAACAGGGGGCGAAGGACCTGACCGTCGTGAACAACAACGCGGGCAACGCCGACCACGGCCTCGCCGCGCTGTTGCAGGCCGGCCGCGTGCGCAAGATCATCTGCAGCTTCCCTCGCCAGGTGGACAGCCATGTGTTCGACGCGCTCTACCGCAGCGGCAAGCTGGAGCTGGAGCTCGTGCCGCAGGGCAACCTCGCCGAGCGCATGCGCGCGGCCGGTGCGGGCATCGGCGCCTTCTTCTGCCCCACCGCCCACGGCACCGAACTCGCCAAGGGAAAGGAGACCCGCGTGATCGACGGCAAGCCCTACGTGCTGGAGTACCCGATCCACGGTGACGTCGCGCTGATCAAGGCCGAAGCCGGCGACCGCTGGGGCAACCTGGTCTACCGCAAGGCCGCGCGCAACTTCGGGCCGGTGATGGCCACGGCGGCGAAGCACACGGTCGCCACCGTGTACGACATCAAGGAACTGGGCGAGCTCGACCCCGAAGCGGTGGTCACGCCCGGCATCTACGTCAGCAGGATCGTGAAGATCCCACGCGTCGCCACGCAAGCCGGCGGGTTCCGGAAGGCCGCGTGATGCCGTACACCCGACGCACCAAGGACCAGCTCGCCGCGCGCGTGGCGCAGGACATCCACGACGGCGCCTACGTCAACCTCGGCATCGGCATGCCGACGACGGTTGCCAACCACATCCCCGCCGGCCGCGAAGTGATCCTGCAAAGCGAGAACGGCATCCTCGGCATGGGGCCCGCCCCCGCCGAAGGCCGGGAAGACTACGACCTGATCAACGCAGGCAAGCAGCCCGTGACGCTGCTGCCGGGCGGCGCCTACTTCCACCACGCCGACTCCTTCGCGATGATGCGCGGCGGCCACCTCGACATCTGCGTGCTGGGCGCCTTCCAGGTGTCCGCCACCGGCGATCTCGCCAACTGGAGCACCGGCGAACCGGGCGCCATCCCCGCCGTCGGGGGCGCCATGGATCTCGCCATCGGCGCCAAGCAGACCTGGGTGATGATGGACCTGCTCACCCGGCAGGGCGAAAGCAAGGTGGTGGAACGCTGCACGTATCCGCTCACCGGTGTCGCCTGCGTGAAGCGCATCTACACCGACTTGTGTACGCTGGAATGCACGCCGCAAGGGCTGAAGCTCGTCGACGCCGTCGACGGCCTTTCCCGCGCGGAACTCGAACAACTCATCGGCCTGCCGCTCGCGGCCTGAACCCCACCGGAGCCCCCACATGACCCGCCAAGCCTTCATCTGCGATGCCATCCGCACGCCCTTCGGCCGCTACGGCGGCGCCCTTTCCTCGGTGCGCACCGACGACCTCGGCGCGATCCCGCTCAAGGCGCTGATGGCGCGCAACCCCAAGGTCGACTGGCAGGCCGTGACGGACGTCTTCTACGGCTGCGCGAACCAGGCCGGCGAGGACAACCGCAACGTCGCGCACATGGCGTCGCTGCTGGCCGGGCTGCCGATCGACGTGCCGGGCGCCACCATCAACCGCCTGTGCGGCTCGGGCCTCGACGCCGTCGGCAGCGCGGCGCGGGCGATCAAGTCCGGCGAAGCGACGCTGATGATCGCGGGCGGCGTGGAAAGCATGAGCCGCGCGCCCTTCGTCATGCCCAAGGCCGAGTCCGCCTTCAGCCGCACCAACGCCGTGTACGACACCACCATCGGCTGGCGCTTCGTCAACAAGCTGATGAAGGAGATGTACGGCGTCGATGCCATGCCGGAAACGGCGGAGAACGTGGCGGTCGACTACAAGATCGAGCGCGAGGCGCAGGACCGCATGGCGCTGGCCTCGCAGCTCAAGGCCGTGGCGGCGCAGAAGCGCGGCTTCTTCGACGCCGAGATCACGCCGGTGACGATTCCCCAGCGCAAGGGTGAGGCCCTCGTGGTGAAGCAGGACGAACATCCGCGCGAGACCTCGCTGGAGGCGCTGGCCAAGCTCAAGGGCGTCGTGAAACCCGACGGCACGGTCACGGCCGGCAACGCCAGCGGCGTGAACGACGGCGCCTGCGCGCTGCTGCTGGCCGACGAGGCCACCGCCGCGAAGAACGGGCTCACGCCGCGTGCGCGCGTGGTCGGCATGGCCACCGCCGGCGTCGCGCCGCGCGTGATGGGCATCGGCCCGGCGCCGGCCACGCAGAAGGTGCTGGCCCTGACCGGGCTGAAGCTGGAGCAGATCGACGTCATCGAACTGAACGAGGCGTTCGCGGCGCAGGGCCTGGCCGTGCTGCGCCTGCTGGGGCTGAAGGACGACGACGCCCGCGTCAACCCGAACGGCGGCGCCATCGCCCTGGGCCACCCGCTCGGCGCCTCGGGCGCGCGCCTGGCCACCACCGCCGTCAACCAGCTGCACGCCGGCGGCGGCCGCTATGCGCTGTGCACCATGTGCATCGGCGTCGGCCAGGGCATCGCCGTGATCCTCGAACGCGTCTGACCTGCATTTCTCCCTCCCCCTCCGGGGGAGGGCCGGGGCGGGGGGCGCTCCCGTTGCAAGCGCCGGAAAAGTGAATTCCAGCCGGCCGGCTTGCCGCCTTGCGCCGGCCGCCGGACACTGCGCCAGGCCTGTCATCGGAGGACAAGGAATGGCGAACCGGATCGGATGGATCGGCCTCGGCCGCATGGGCGAGGCGATGGTCAAGCGGCTGCTGCAGGCCGGGCATGGGGTGACGGTCTGGAACCGCACGCGCAGCAAGGCGGAGCCGCTGGTGGAGTACGGTGCGACGATCGCCGGCGCGAAGACCGAGCTCGCCGCCTGCGAGGTGGTCTTCACCATGGTGTCCACCACCGACGACCTCAAGGAGGTGCTGTTCGGTGAAGCCGGCCTGGTCACCGGCTCCACGCAGCCGCGCGTGGTGGTCGACAGCTCCTCGATCTCGCAGGAAGGTTCGGCGGAGATCCGCGCGCGGCTCGAGGGCCTCGGTGTTGCCTACCTGTGCGCCCCCGTGTCCGGCAACGCGAAGGTCGCGAAAGCCGGCAAGCTGCTGATCGTCGCGTCCGGCCCGAAGGCCCTGTACGAGCGGGCACAACCCTACCTCGCGGCCATGGGCCGCAAGGCCATGTGGGTGGGCGAGGGCGAACTGGCCCGCATCTGGAAGATCGCCCACAACACGATGTTCGGCGTGGTGATCCAGAACCTGTGCGAGATCACGGTGCTGGCGGAGAAAGCCGGCATCCCGCGCCACGTGTTCCTGGAGAGCATCAACGACTCGGTGCTGGGCTCCATGTACACCCGCTACAAGACGCCGGTGCTGACCAACCTCACCTTCGAGCAGGTCACCTTCACGCCCAGGCTGCTGCTCAAGGACATGGACCTCGGCATGGGTGCGGCCAAGGCGCACGGCGTCGCCATGCCGGCCGCCGCCGCCACGCGCGAGTCCGTCGCGCGCATGGTGGGCCGGGGCTACGAGGACATCGACTTCGCCGTGCTGCTGGCCGAGACCGCGAAGGACGCGGGGCTCGAGCTGAAGCCCGAGAACGTGAAGGTGGACGACGGCCTGCAGTCCTGAGCCGCGACACCGTCCGCATCCTTTCCCACCCCAAGGAGACAAGGCATGAAACGGATCCTCGCCACCCTCGCGGCGGCCCTGCTGGCCGGCGGCGCCCTGGCCCAGGCGGCCTTCCCCAACAAGCCGGTCAAGCTGGTGGTGCCCTTCACCGCCGGCAGCGGCACGGACATCATCGCGCGCACGGTCGGCGAAGCCATGGCCCGCGGCCTGGGCCAGCCGGTGGTGGTGGAGAACCGGCCGGGCGCCGGTGGCACCATCGGCGCGGCACAGGTGGCGCGCGGCGAGGCGGACGGCCACACGATCCTGATCCACTCGTCCGGGCACGCGCTCAACCCGGCGATCTACCCGAACCTGCCCTACGACACGCTCAAGGACCTCACGGGCGTCACGCCGCTCGCCGCGCTGCCCAACGTGCTGGTGGTGTCGCCCGCGCGCGGCTGGAAGAGCGTCGCCGACCTCGTCGCGGCCGCGAAGGCACGCCCCGGCCAGCTGAACTTCGCGTCGGCCGGCCTCGGCAGCGCGACGCACATGAACGCCGAGAAGTTCCGGCTGCGCGCCGGCGTGGACGCGCAGCATGTCCCCTTCAAGGGCACGCCGGAAGCGATCACCGACGTCATCGGCGGCCGCAACGACTTCTTCTTCGCGCCGCTGTCGTCGGCCTTGCCGCTGATCAAGGACGGCAAGCTGCAGGCGCTGGCCGTCAGCACGGCGCAGCGCTCGCCCGCCCTGCCCGACGTGCCGACGACCGTCGAAGCGGGCGTGCCGGGGTCCGACTACACCTTCTGGGTCGGCATGATCGTGCCCGCGGCAACGCCGCCCGCGATGGTGAAGCGCCTGCACGAAGAAGCGGCCAAGGCGCTCGCGTCGCCCGAAGTGAAGGAACGGCTGGTGAAGCTGGGGGCCGACCCCTTCCTGATGGAGCCGGCGGCCTTCAACGCGTACATCCGCGCCGAGATCGACTCGGCGGCGCAGATCGCGAAGGCAGCGAACCTCAAGCCGCAGTGACGGCCGCACGGTAAAGGCGGCACGGAACCGTCGCCGGTGCCACTTTGTTCACGCGGCGTTTGTTTACATCGAGATACATTCCTTCCGAGAGCCGCGGCCGTCACCGCCGGCCGCACGAAAAGTCGTTGGAGGGAACCATGAAGCACCTGATCCGGGCCGCAGCCGCGGTCGTCCTGTCCGCATCCGCCGCCGTCGCCGCAGCCGACACGGCCGAAGCGAAAGCCATGCTGGCCGACGCCCACGCCACCGTCGTGAGCAAGGGCCTCGCCGCCGCAGCCACCGAATTCAATGCCGGTGGCAAGTGGAAACGTGGCAACGCCTATGTGGTGCTGGTCAACTTCGAAGGCGGCACGCTGCTTGCGCACGCCGACAACCCGCGCCTCGCCGGCAAGGCGATGATCGAGGCGCGCGATGCCTCCGGCAAGCCGTTCGTGCAGGAGACGATCGCCAACGTGAAGGCTTCCGGCGAGTCGCTCGTCGAATACCGCTGGGCGAATCCCAGCACCAAGAAGATCGACAACGGCCGCCTCATGGCGCGCCGCGTGCCGGGACAGGACGCCTACGTGGCGGTCGGCTACTGGGAGTGAGGGGCGAGGGCTAGGGCCGCTTCGCGGTCGCTGCGAGTGACAGGGCGGGACGGGGGTCCGGGCACCCGCTCTCCGGTCCAGGCCAACGGCGCTCGAACCCTCGACATTTCCGCTCCGCCCCGAACGACGGCGTGATGAGGTTGGGGGTTGGGGGTCCGACCGCAGGGACGATTCGCGCTACCTGATACCTGGTGCACCTGACCGCTCGTCCGCATTGGAGGCTCTCGCTCTCCATGGCCGCGAATTGCGCGAGCCTGGACCGGAGGGCGGGCCCCCGGCCCCCAACCTCGCCCTGGACCCGCGATCGCCTCCGACTTCCGCCCCCCGCAAAACAGAATTCTCCCTGCCGGGCTGACCTCCGGCGTGCCAGCGCCTAAAGTACGGGCGAGCGCATGCAGGAGGGGGCACCGTGAGAGCTTTCGTCTATAGCGGACAGCCGGGCCGCGTCGTCTTCGGCCCGGGCACGCTGTCGCAACTGGGCCGCGAGATCCAGGCGCTGGGCGCGCGCCGCGCCCTCGTCCTGTCCACGCCGGAGCAGCGCGCGTCGGCCGAACACGTCGCGGACCTGCTCGGCGACCGCGCCGCCGGCATCTTCGACCGTGCGGTGATGCACGTGCCCATCGAGACCGCTCGCGAAGCGCGTGAGGTCGCCCGCACGCTCGGCGCGGACTGCGCGGTCGCCGTCGGCGGCGGCTCCACCACGGGGCTGGGCAAGGCGATCGCGCTCGACTCGGGCCTGCCGATCCTCGCCATCCCCACCACTTATGCCGGCAGCGAGATGACGCCCATCTACGGCATCACCGAGGCCGGGATGAAGAAGACCGGCCGCGATGCGAAGGTGTTGCCGCGCACGGTGATCTACGACCCGGAACTCACCCTGACGCTGCCCGTCGGCCTCAGCGTCACCAGCGGTCTCAATGCCATCGCGCATGCGGCCGAGGGCCTGTACTCGGTGGAGGCGAACCCGGTGATGGACCTGATGGCGGAGGAGGGCATCGGCGCCCTCGGCCGTGCGCTGCCGCGGATCCGCGCCAACCCGGCGGACGTCGAAGCGCGTGGCGACGCCTTGTATGGCGCCTGGCTGTGCGGCATCGTGCTGGGCAACGTCGGCATGGCGCTGCACCACAAGCTGTGCCACACGCTGGGCGGCAGCTTCAACCTGCCGCACGCGGAGACGCACACCGTCGTCCTGCCGCATGCGTTGGCGTACAACGCGGCAGCCGCGCCGCGTGCCATGAACCGCATCCAGCGCGCGCTCAAGGGCAAGGACGCGGCGCAGGCCGTGTACGACCTGGCGAAGGACAACGGCGCACCGGTCGCCCTGCGCGACATCGGCATGAAGGAAGGCGACCTGGACCGGGCCTGCGAGATCGCGCTGCAGAACCAGTATCCGAACCCGCGGCCGCTGGAAAAGGCGGCGATCCGGCAGCTGCTGCAGGATGCGTTCGACGGTGTGCGGCCCGCTGCGGCCTAGGCACCCAGCATCGCCCGGCCGACCGATTCGGCCACCTCGATCCCGTCGACGCCCGCCGACATGATCCCGCCGGCGTAGCCCGCGCCTTCGCCTGCGGGATACAAGCCACGCACGTTCAGGCTCTGGTGCTGGCGGTTGCGCGTGATGCGCAGCGGCGACGAGGTGCGCGTCTCCACGCCGGTGAGCACCGCGTCGGGCATGGCGAAGCCCTGGATCTGCCGCTCGAACGCGGGCAGGGCCTCGCGGATGGCCTCCAGCACGTAGGGCGGCAGCACCTCGCGGCCCCGCTGCTGGAAGTCCGTCATCTTCACGCCCGGCTTGTACGACGGCAGCACGCCGCCCAGCGCGGTGCTGCGCTGCTTCTTCAGGAAGTCGCCCACGAGCTGGCCGGGCGCCACGTAGCCGCCTTCGCCGAGTTCGTACGCGCGCGATTCCCAGAACCGCTGGAACTGCATGCCGTCGAGCGGGCTGACCGGCCCGTCCCCGCGGCCGTCCTGCCGGTAGTCCTGCGGGTCGATGCCGACGACGATGCCGGCGTTCGCGTTGCGTTCGTTGCGCGAGTACTGGCTCATGCCATTGGTGACCACGCGCTCGGGTTCCGACGTCGCCGCCACCACCGTGCCGCCGGGGCACATGCAGAAACTGTAGACGCCGCGGCCGTTCTTCGCGTGGTGCACCAGCTTGTAGTCGGCCGCACCGAGGACTGGGTTGCCCGCGTTCGGGCCGAAGCGCGCGCGGTCGATCACGCCCTGCGGATGTTCGATGCGGAACCCGACCGAGAACGGCTTGGCCTCCATGTAGACGCCGCGCGCGTGCAGCATCTGGAAGGTGTCGCGCGCGCTGTGGCCCAGCGCCACCACCACATGGTCGGCGCGCAGCTGCTCGCCGGAGGCCAGCGTCACGCCGCGGATCTGCTTGTCTTCCCCCGTGCCCTCGATCAGCACGTCCGCCACCTGCTGGCCGAAGCGGATCTCGCCGCCCAGCGCCACGATGTCGGCGCGGATCTTCTCCACCATGCTCACCAGGCGGAAGGTGCCGATGTGGGGCTTGCTGACGAAGAGGATCTCCTCCGGCGCGCCCGCCTTCACGAATTCGGTGAGCACCTTGCGCGTGAGGTGGCGCGGGTCGCTGATCTGGCTCCACAGCTTGCCGTCGCTGAAGGTGCCGGCACCGCCTTCGCCGAACTGCACGTTCGAGGTCGGGTCCAGCACGCCGCGCCGCCACAGGCCCCAGGTGTCCTGCGTGCGCTGCCGCACTTCCTTGCCGCGCTCCAGCACGATGGGGCGCAGGCCCATCTGCGCCAGCACCAGCGCGGCGAAGATGCCGCAGGGACCGAACCCGACGACCACCGGGCGCGGGCGCTCGCCGGCAAAGAAATCGGCCGGCGCGTGGCCCGCGAACCGGTACGTCATGTCGGGCGCCGGCCGCACGTGCGGGTCGCCCTGCTTCGCGGCCAGCACCGCGGCCTCGTCGCGCACCTCGCAATCCACCGTGTAGATCAGCAGGATGGCGGTCTTCTTGCGCGCGTCGTAGGCGCGGCGGAAGACGGTGAAGGACAGCAGGTCCGCGTCCGCGATGCCGAGCTTGCGCAGCACGGCGGGACGCAGGGCGTCCTCCGCGTGGTCCAGCGGCAGGCGCAGTTCGGTGAGTCTCAGCACGGTGCGGACAGGTCCTGAAAGCGAAACGCCGCCCGGAGGCGGCGGTCGGCGGGTCTCCGGCGGATCAGCCGCCCTTGTGCGGGCGCTTGCCCGGGTTCTTCTTGCTGCGGGTGTGCGAGCCGCGCTCCAGGCTGACCTTCTGGCCGTGGCCGGCGGTCAGGGTGACGCCCTTGGGGGCTTTGGCGCGCGGGGTGGCCTTGCGGTCCGCTTCGGTGACGATCTTGTTGCCCATGGCTGGTGGTACTCGGTGGGTGGGAGAACCCGTGATTATCCACTGTGGCCCGGTTCCCGCCCGGCCAGCCAGGACAAGACCCCCGCGGCAGCCGTGCGGCCGGTCGCCATGCAGGCGGTCAGCAGGTAACCGCCGGTGGGCGCCTCCCAGTCCAGCATCTCGCCGGCGCAGAAGGTGCCGGGCAGGGCGGTCAGCATCTGGCCCCGGTCCAGGGCGTCGAAACGGACCCCGCCGGCGGTGCTGATGGCCTCCGCCATCGGACGCGGGCGCGCCAGGACGATCGGCAGGGCCTGGATCGCGGCGGCCAGCTGAACGGGGTCTTCCAGTTGCTGCGGGGTGAGCACCTCGTGCAACAAGGCCATCTTCAGCCCCTGCAGGCCCAGCCGGCTTTTCAGGTGGGTCGACAGGCTGCGCGGCCCGCGTGGCCGCGCCACCTCGGCCAGCACCTGCGCCGGGGTGTGCTGCGGCAGCAGGTCGACCTGCCAGGTCGCGGACCCCTGGCCGGCGATGCGGTCGCGCAAATGCGCGCTGAACGCGTACACCAGGCTGCCTTCGATGCCGGTGTCGGTCAGCACGAACTCGCCCTGCTGCCGGTGCTCGCGCCCGGCGGCGTCGGTGAAGCGGGCCGCGACCGGCTTCACGGGCTGGCCGGCGAAGCGCTGCCGCAGGTGTTCGCTCCAGCCGGTGCGGCCGGGTGCGGTGGGCGCCACGTCGAAGCCGCAGTTCGAAGGCTGCAGCGGCGCCACCGCGACGCCCTTCCCGGCAAGCCATGGCAGCCAGGCGCCGTCGGAGCCGAGGCGCGGCCAGCTGCCGCCGCCCAGGGCGAGCACGGTGGCGTCCGCGGTGACGTTCGTTTCACCCGTGGGCGCCTGGAAGCGCAACGCGCCCTCCGGCGTCCAGCCGGTGAAGCGGTGCCGCACATGGATGCGCACTCCGCGTGCGCGCAGGCGGTGCAGCCAGGCGCGCAGCAGCGGCGCGGCCTTCATGTCCTGCGGGAAGACGCGGCCCGAGGTGCCGACGAAAGTCGGGATGCCCAGGCCTTCCGCCCACTGCCGCACGGCCACGCTGTCGAAGCCGGCGATGGCGGTGCGCAGTGCCTCGCTGCGGTCGCCATAGCGCCGCAGGAAGTCCTCGCCTTCCTCGGAGTGCGTCAGGTTCAGCCCGCCGCGCCCGGCCAGCAGGAACTTGCGTCCCACCGAAGGCATGCTGTCGTAGAGGTCGACCGCGACGCCGGCTTCGGACAGCACTTCGGCGGCCATCAGGCCCGCCGGGCCGCCGCCGACGATCGCCACGTGCGCTGCGTTTCGCGGCGTCATGCGTGCCCGCTCGCCTGGCGCAGCACGGCGGCGGCCAGGGATGCCTCGGCGCCGCGCCAGGCAACGATCTGGTCCGGCCGCACCAGCGCGAGCGGCGCCTCGTAGAGTGCGCGCAGCGCGGGGTCGGCGTGGCGCACCACGCGCAGGTCGAGCCCCAGCTCGCCGGCCGCCGCCTCGAAGGATGCGGTCGCCGGCGGCTGCGGCCCCAGCGCCAGCAGCGTCCACTCGGCGTGGAAGGTGTCGAACAGCGAACGACCGTCCTCCAGCCACGCGTGCGGCGGACGGCCGCCGGGACAGGCCGTCGGCACGTAGGCGTTGGCCGTGTCCGGCGGCGGCGTGCTGCCGTCCGGCACGATCAGCGGCGAGCCGTCGTAGCGGCCGCCGAAGGTGACGCCCGGGATGTTGAACTCCATCCGCACGTGCGCCTCCAGGTGGCGTGCCGCGTCGGCGCGCGCGGCCGCTCCCGCGGCGCTGTCTTCCTCCAGTTCCGCGCGGGCCTGGAACAGTCCGACCGAATCGGCGAAGTGCCGCGCATACGCGGTGTTGCGCAGCGCGAGCGGCCGGCGCTCGCGCTCGTAGGATGGCAGCAGGCCGGGCCCGGCGGTGCCGCGCACGGCGGCGGCCAGTTTCCATCCGAGGTTCACCGCATCTTCCACCGCGGTGTTGTAGCCCAGCCCGCCGGTCGGCGTGAAGAGGTGCGCCGCGTCGCCGCCGATGAACACGCGGCCGCGCTGCATGGACTGCGCGACCAGCGAATGGCCGGCGGTCCAGGTGCCGCAGGACAGCACCTCGACCGGCAGTTCGCGGCCGAGGGCTTCGGCGAACACGCGGCGCGCGTCGGCCTCCGTCCACGCCTCCGCGTCCTCGCCTTCGTGCACGGCGGCGTGGAAGGCGAACTCGCTGCGGCCGTCGACCGAAGCCATGAAGGCGCGCCGCTGCGCATTCACCGACACGTACATCCAGGCGCGCGCGTGCGGGAGCACTTCGTAGAAGCCCGGCGCGCGCAGGTACACCGCGAACATCTGGCCGCCCATGAAGTCGCGCCGCACGCCGCTGGCACCGCCCCAGACGATGCCCAGCTTGCCGCGCACGAGGCTGCGCGGGCCGTCGGCGCCGACCAGGTACCGCGCCTGCACGGCTTGCGGCGCGCCGCCGTCGACGGGCTGCACGGTGGCGTCCACGTGCGTGCCGGCGTCGTGGAAATCGACCAGCTTCCAGCCGTAGCGCACGTCGTTGCCTGGATGCGCCTCGGCATGCCGGCGCAGCACGGCCTCGACGAACTTCTGCGAGACGCGGTGCGGCAGTTCCGCGGCACTCCACGAGCCGCCCATGGCGCGCACCTGGCGCACGGCTTCCGCGGCGGTGGGCAGCGACAGCCGTGCGAGCTCGTGGCCGGTGTAGCGGGTGAAGTAGGCGATGTCGGTCGGGTGGTCGGGCGGCAACCCGAGCGCCCTCACTTCATCGGCGAAGCCCAGCCTGCGGAAGTGCTCCATGGTGCGGGCCTGCGTCGCATTGGCCTGCGGGTTGAAGGCGGTGGAGGGCTTGGGATCGACGAGCAGCGTGCGGATGCCGCGCCGGCCCAGCTCGTTGGCCAGCACCAGGCCGCACGGGCCGCCGCCGGCCACCAGCACGTCGCAATCAAGAGGGTTCATGGCGGGTCAGAAGCTGAAGCGCGCCGTCCATTTGCGCTCGTATTCCATGCGGTCGAAGTGTTCGGCGAGGAAGTCGATGAAGGTGCGCACCTTGGCCGTCAGGTGCTTGCGGCTGGGATAGGCCAGGTTGACGGTCAGGCGCGGCAGGTCCCAGGCGTCGAGCACCGGCACCAGCCGGCCGGCCACGATGTCGTCGTAGAGGATGTAGGTGGGCTGCACCAGGATGCCCAGGCCTTCCAGCGCGGCGGCGCGCAGCACCTGGCCGTCGTTCGATTCCAGCACGCCCTTGATCGCGACGGTCGTCGCCTGCCCGTCGCGCGTGAAGCGCAGCTCGTGCGGGTTGTTGGCGTAGGTGTAGACCAGCAGCGCGTGCTGCGCCAGGTCTTCCAGCGATTTCGGCGTGCCGGCGCGGCCCAGGTAGCCGGGCGAGGCCGCGAGGATGCGCCGCGTCTCGGCCAGCCGTCGCACGGTGATGTTGGAGTCCGGCTCCGCCTCGCGCGTGCGGATCGCCACGTCGATGTTGTTGTCGATCAGGTCGAGGTAGCGGTTGGCCGTCTCCACATGCACCGTCACCTGGGGGTAGCGCCGCGTGTACTCCGGCAGCAGCGGCGCGATGTGGTGCATGGCGAAGGACAGCGACGCGCTCACCCGCAGCGTGCCGGTGGGGTTCTGCGTGGAGGCGTTCACCGCCGATTCGGCGTCGTGCAGCTCCGCCAGCAGTGCCTTGCTGCGGCGCAGGAACTCCTGGCCGGTCTCTGTCAGGTAGAGGCGGCGCGTGTTGCGTTCGACCAGGCGCGCCCCCAGCCGCTCCTCCAGCGCCGACAGGTGGCGGCTGGCCGCCGCGTTCGACACGCCCAGCTCCTCCGCGGCGCGGCTCAGGCTGCCGGTTTCGGCCACCTGCACGAACAACGCCATTTCGGTCCAGCGATCCACCCTGCGAGTCTCCTGCAGCTTTTCTTGCACACGGCGGAAAACTCATTTGTCGCCGCGCCCTTGCGGCAAATTATGGACGCCCCCTAGAGTGGCCCCAGGAGACCGCATGCGCAACCTGACCCAGGACAACATCACCCAGGCCGTGCTGGCGCGCTTCGCCGACACGCCGGATGCGCGCCTGAAGGAGATCATGACCAGCCTGGTGCAGCACCTCCACAGCTTCGCGCGCGAGGTGAAGCTGACCGAAGGCGAATGGTTCCGCGGCATCGAATTCCTCACCCGCATCGGCCACATCACCGACGCGCAGCGGCAGGAGTTCATCCTGCTGTCGGACACGCTGGGGCTGTCGATGCTGACCGTCGCGATGAACAACGACAAGCCGGCCGGCTGCACCGAGGCCACGGTGTTCGGTCCGTTCTACGTCGAAGGGGCGCCGCATTTCGACCTCGGCGAGGACGTTGCGCAGGGCGCCGCGGGCGTGCCGTGCGTGGTGCGCGGGACGGTGCGCGGGCGCGACGGCGAGCCGGTGCCGGGCGCGGAGCTGCACGTGTGGCAGGCCGACGCCGAAGGCAAGTACGACGTGCAGCGCGAGGGGCTGGCGGCGCACCAGGCGCGCGGCGTGCTGCACGCCGACAGCCGCGGGGCGTACCACTTCCGCTCCATCCTGGCCGAGGCCTACCCGATCCCTGACGACGGCCCGGTGGGCGAGATGCTGCGCGCCACGAAGCGCCATCCCTGGCGGCCGGCGCACCTGCACTTCATGATCCGGGCCCCGGGCTACGAGACGCTGACCACGCACGTGTTCCGCGACGGCGACCCCTGGCTCGATTCCGATGCCGTGTTCGGCGTGCGCCAGTCGCTGGTGGCCGCGTGGAAGAAGCAGCCGGAAGGCCACTACCTGGTGGAGTACGACTTCGTGCTGAACCCGGCGAAGGACGCGCCTTGATCCGCCACCTGGTGATGTGGGACGTGCGCGGCGCCACGCGTGCGGAGAAGGACGCCAGCATCGCGCGCCTGCGCCACAGCTTCGAATCCCTGCGCGGCCGCATCCCCGGGCTGCTGCGGCTGGAGATCGGCGTGGACACCAGCCGCGCCGACTACGCGTGCGACGTCGTGCTGTTCAGCGAGTTCGCGTCGCAGGCGGCGCTGGACGCCTACGGCACGCATCCGGAGCACCTGCGGGTGAAGCAGGAACTGGGCGACCTGCGCATCGCGCGGCACCAGGTCGACTACACGGTGGAGGACTGAACATGGCCCGCACGCTGATCCGGAACGCCGCCATCGTCACCATGGAGCCGCAAGGCGAACTGCCGCAAGGCGACCTGCTGGTGGAGGGGGATCGCATCGCCGCGATCGCGCCGGCGCTCTCCGCCGACGACGCGGAGGTCGTGGATGCGACCGGCTGCATCGCGCTCCCCGGCCTGGTCAACGCCCACATGCACACCTGGCAGACCGCGCTGCGCGGCGTGGCGGCGAACTGGACCTTGCTCGAGTACTTCCAGAAGATGCACGCGGGCCTGGCCACGGCGTTCGCCGCCGACGATCTCTTCATCGCCACGCGCATGGGCGCGCTCAACCAGCTGAACTGCGGCACCACCACGCTGGCGGACTGGTGCCACAACAACCCCACGCCGGAACACAACGACGCGGCGATCGAGGGCCTGCTCTCCACCGGCATCCGCGCGGCCTTCTTCCACGGCACGCCCAAGCCCGACCCGAAGCCGGGGCAGGTGCCGTTCTGGGAGGTGCCGCATCCGCGCCGGGAAGTGGAGCGCCTGCTGCGGGCGCACCAGGGCCAGCCGCTCCTGTCGATCCAGGCGGCCGTCCTCGGGCCGCACTACGCCACGCTCGACGTCGCCCTGCACGACTTCCGCATGGCGCGCGAGCTGGGCCTGATCGCGTCGCTGCACCAGGGCGGCGG
Organism: Ramlibacter pallidus; assembly: GCF_015070875.1. GTDB lineage: Bacteria > Pseudomonadota > Gammaproteobacteria > Burkholderiales > Burkholderiaceae_C > Ramlibacter > Ramlibacter pallidus. The sequence goes on along the minus strand of NZ_JADDIV010000001.1, from coordinate 690,217 downwards.
CCCGGCCCGCACGCCCGATGGCTGGGCGAAGCTGGAGGCGGCCGGCCTGCTCGGCCCGAACATCAACATCGTGCACGGCCATGCGCTCACCGACGCGCAGCTGGAGCGCTTCTGCGCGCTGGGCATGAGCTTTTCGGCGGCGGCCGAAAGCGAGATGTCGCAGGGCCACGGCCATCCGCTGACGGGCCGCCTCCGCCAGTTCGGCCGCGCGCCCTCGCTCGGCGTCGACCTGGAAAGCGTGCTCTCCGGCGACATGCTCACGCAGGCGCGCATCGCGCTGGGCATCCAGCGCAGCCTGGACAACGTGGCGCACCGCGAGCAGCACGGCACCATTCCGCCCACGTCCACGATCACGGCGCGCGAGGCGCTTTCGTGGGTGACCGTGGAAGGCGCCCGCATGCTGCAGATGCAGGACCGCATCGGATCGCTGGCGCCCGGCAAGCAGGCCGACCTGGTGCTGGTGCGGGCGAGCGACCTGAACATGCAGCCGGTGCACGACCCGGTGAGCAGCGTCGTGTTCCAGGCGTCGCTGGCCAACATCGACAGCGTGATGGTGGCAGGCCGCTGGAAGAAGCGTTCGGGGCAGCTGCTGGCCGGCGATCTCTCCGCCGACCTGCGCAAGCTGCGCGCCTCGGGCGAGAAGATCACGCGGGCGATGGGCCTCGCCCACTGAAAGCCGCGCGACTACCATCGCGCCATGACCTCGCAAGCCGTCGTCCTGCCGGACGGCCCGGCGCCGCTGTGGCGCCCCTTCGTCCTGTTCCTCGGCCCGCTGGTGCTCACCAACGTGCTGCAGGCGCTTTCCGGCACCTTCAACAGCGTGTTCCTCGGGCAGATGCTCGGGCCGCGGGCGCTCGCCGCCGCGGTCGCCTTCTTCCCGCTGCTCATGTTCTTCTTCGCCTTCGTGATCGGCCTGGGCACCGGCGCGTCGGTGCTGGTGGGCCAGGCCTGGGGCGGCAAGCAGCCGGAGCGCGTGCGCGAGATCGCGGGGACGGTGCTGCTGGGCGGCGCCGCGCTGGGCGCGGCGGTCGGCGCGCTGGGCGTGGTCGCGGTGCCCTGGATCCTGGAGGGCATGGGCACGCCGCGCGAGATCGTCGCCGAGGCGGTGACCTATGGGCGCGTCATGTTCCTCGCGCTGCCCGTGCTGTTCGTCTCCATGCTGTCGGCAGCGCTGCTGCGCGGGCTGGGCGACACGCTCACGCCGCTCGGCGTGCTGGTGGTCACCTGCGCGGCGTCCTTCGTGCTGACGCCGGCGCTCATTTCCGCCGGGCTCGGCGTGGCGAGCGCGGCCTGGGCGACGCTGGCCGCCACCGCCCTGTCCCTGGGTTGGCTCGGCTGGCGGCTCACCCGCCGCGCGCACCTGCTCGCGCCGGCCGGCCTGCGCGGGCTGCTGCGCTGGCGGCCGGACCTGCTGCGCAACGTGGCGCGGCTGGGGATCCCGACCGGACTGTTCTTCGTCACGGGCTCGCTGGCCGACCTGGGCCTGCTCTCCCTGGTCAACGCCCACGGTGCATCGGCGGTGGCGGCCTGGGGTGCGGTGGGGCAGGTGGTCGCCTACGTCCAGTTCCCGGCCTTCTCCATCGCGATCGCGGCTTCGGTGTTCGCGGCCCAGGCCATCGGCGCCGGCCGCGCCGGGCAGGTGCACCAGGTGGCGCGCGTCGGGCTGGCGCTGAACGTGGTGCTCACGGGCTCGATCGCCGTGGTGCTGGCGGTGGCCGCGCCGTCCGCGGTGCGCCTGTTCACCCGCGATCCGGCCGTCGTCGAACTCGGCACGCAGCTGCTGCGCATCGCCGTGTGGGGCAGCCTGATCCTCGGCGTCGGCAGCGTCTTCAGCGGCGTGATGCGCGCCGCCGGCACGGTGCGCGTGCCCATGTTCATCTCGCTGGGCTGCATCGCGCTGCTGCAGTTCCCGGTCGGCTGGCTCGTCGACCGCACCCTGGGCGTCCGCTGGCTGTGGGTGACCTACCTCGTCACCTACGGCTGCGGCGCCCTCCTGCAGTGCGCCTACTACTTCGGCGTCTGGCGCAGGAGGCCGGTCCAGCGCCTGGTCTGAACGGGTTCAGTCGTCTTCCGGGTCGATCTCGAGCCGGGCGACCGGCTGCGCCGGCGGCTCGGCCGGGATCTCGTAGACCATCACGGTCCCCGGCGGCGTGTAGATGCACTGCAGCGCGGGCTCGCCGGCGTATTGCCGCAGCATCGCGCAGCCTTCCCAGAACAGGCGCTCGTGCTCCGTGTCCTTCCAGGTCTTCATGGCCCACACCGCGCCGAGCGCCAGGCAGGCCGGCGCGAACGAGCCGCCGGTGAGCAGGGCGGCGGTCACGCACACGTTGTTGGCCGCCGCGCCGCCCCACATGGCCGTGGCCGCCGCGTACACCGCGGGGCGTTCGGTGTCGGGCAGCGTCTCCGCATAGCGCAACGCCACCGCCTTCATCCCGATGGCCAGCACCGGCCCGATCGGGTTCGCCTCGACGCCACCGGCGGCCAGTCCCATGAGCGTGGACAGGCCGTCCGCGATGGCGGCGTTCCTGGCCTTCTCTTCGCCCGACTGCGCGCTGGCCGCCCCGCAGGCGGTGACCAGCGCGGCCGCCAGGGCCAGCTTCCTTCCAGTGCGCACGGTGTGTCGCATCGCTCCCATCGCTCCCTCCTTCGCCGGCTTGCTGCCGTGTTCCCGTGCCGCGAGTGAACCATGCTCATCCGTGGGAGAACTAAGGAGAATGCGGATCGCGCAACACCGCGCAGGCCCCGGAAACGCCGCTGGTCGGGGCGGAGCGGTCATTCCGGTAACCGCGTTTGACATTGATGCAGGCCCACAACAGGCGACGCGCTGTGGCAAGCTGCCGCCATGCGAACGCTGCATCCCCTGCGCCACACTCCCGCGGGCATCCTCGACGTGGCCTGGCACGGCTGCGGGCCGGAGCACGGCCCGCCCGTGTTCCTGCTGCACGGCTTCCCCTACGACATCCATGCGTACGCGGACGTCGCGCCGCTGCTGGCCGATGCGGGCTGCCGCGTGATCGTTCCCTTCCTGCGCGGCTTCGGCCCGACCCGCTTCCTGCGCGCCGACACGCCGCGCTCCGGTGAGCAGGCGGCGCTGGGCGCCGACCTGCTGGCGCTGATGGACGCGCTGCAGGTCGAACGGGCCGTGCTGGCCGGCTATGACTGGGGCGGGCGCGCCGCCTGCGTGGTGGCGGCCCTGTGGCCGGACCGTTGCGCGGGCCTGGTCTCGTACAACAACTACAACATCCAGGACATCGCGCGCGGCATGGAGCCGGACACGCCGGAGAACGAGCACCGCCTCTGGTACCAGTACTACTTCCACTCCGAACGGGGGCGCGCGGGGCTGGCGAAGGACCGCCGCGCCTTCACGCGCCTGTTGTGGCGCCTGTGGTCACCGACGTGGAACTTCGACGAGGCGACGTTCGCGCGCTCGGCCGAGGCGTTCGACAACCCGGATTTCGTGGAGGTGGTGATCCAGTCCTATCGGCATCGCTTCGGGCTGGTGCCGGGCGACCCGGCATACGCGGCGATCGAGGCGCGGCTGGCGCTGCAGCCGGCGATCGCGGTGCCGGCGATCACGTTCGACGGCGAGGACGACGGCGTGCGGGGGCCGGCACCGGCGGCCGCGCATGCCCATCGTTTCAAGGGGCCGCGCTCGCATCGCATCGTGCCGGGCGTGGGGCACAACATGCCGCAGGAGGCGCCGCGCGTCTTCGCCGACGCGGTGCTGGAACTGGTGCGCGGCGGAGGCTGGACGCGCGGCTAGTGACGCGTCGGCGCCAACCCGAGGCGGCGCCGCAATCCGTCCTCGTATTCCCAGTCGGCGGCGCAGTCGCTGTCGCAGAACAGGCGCTGGCCGATGGCGTCCGCGTTGCCGCAGTGGTGGCAGCTGCCGATCGGCTGGAGCACGGTGCCGCGGCGGCGCTGCGCGGCCAGGGCGTGCGACAGGTGACGCTGCTCGGAATCGAATGCGATGTCTGCTTCGTCGGCCATGGTGGACCCCCGTGTGTGCGGACTGCGCGTCGGCGCCGCCCTGTTGCCAAAGTGAACGCATTGTTCGGGGCGGCAAGGCGTCCGGGGTCCTCCGGCAGGCCGGTCATGGCGTAGGACGCGCGCCTGAGCCACGGTCCGCGTGCCGCCGGCACGCAACGCGTTCAGTCGGCGTCCACGACGATGACGCGCCCCGCGAGGAGGCGCGATCCGGGCGTGCGGCACGAGGCCGCGGCGCGCGCGAACGCACGAGGGGTGAGCGAGCTCAATTGGCGGATGGTGCGCGTGAGGTGCGGCTGGTCGGCGAAGGCCAGCGCCGCGGCGGTGTCGGCGAGCGCGCCGCCGCCGGCGAGCAGCCACGCGGCGCGCTGGAAGCGGACGGTGCGCGCATAGGTGGCGGGCGACACCCCGAGCCAGGCGCGGAAGTCGCGTTCGAGTTGCCGCGGCGAGACCCGCAGCTCGCGCCGCACCCCCGCCAGGTCGAGCGGTCCCTGCAGGTCCTGGATCAGCGCGGCGGCTTCGGCCAGCCGTTGCTGCGCGACACCGTAGCGATGGCGCTGCGCGACACGTCGCTCGATCCAGCCGGCGAACAGCTGCATGCGCAAGGCAGGGTCCGGAGAGGCCAGCAGCGCGTCGCGCAGCCGCCGCAACTCGTCCGCGCTGCAGAACGCCGCCAGGGGCAGGCGCCGGTCGGCCAGTCCCTCCAGCGGCGCGCGCAGGAAAGCCAGCAGGCCCGCCGGCGTGAGCAGCGCGAAAGCCAGCGTGCCGGCGCTGCGGGAGCGGAAGCGCTCCGGCCGGGTGCGCAGCAGGGTCACGGCCAGCTCCATGCCGGGTGCCGCGCCGCCCCGCGCGTCTTCGCCGCAATGCAGCGTCACCATGTACAGGTCGGTGGGCAGGGCCAGTTGCGGTTGCCCGCGCGGACCGGCCGTCGGCAGCCAGCCGAGCGCGGCCACCAGCGGCGGCGTTGCGGCTGTCATGGCGCGGGCCCGGGCGGGTCGGCGAGCCAGTCGCGCGCCGTCGCCAGCACGGCCTCGGGCAGCGGCACGAGGCGTCGCGACGACTTGTCGAGGTAGCCGACCAGCAGGTCCATCGTGGCGACCTCGCCTTCGGCTTCGCAGTTGCGCATGCGATGCTGGTAGCGCAGGGTCTTGGCGCCGGCTTCCCGCAGCCCGGTGGAGACCGCCAGGAGCGACCCCGCGTGCACCTCGCGCCGGTACTGGATGCGCTGGTCCAGCGCCACCAGGCCGCGGTCCTGCGCCGCGAGGAAGGCGGGCGTGAGGCCCAGCGCCGCCAGGAAGTGCCAGGAGGCCTCGTCGAAACGCGCGACGTACGACTGCACGTTGAGGTGCCCCATGTGGTCGATGCACCAAGGGTAGACGAAGCCGCGGTAGGTTTCAATCGGCGCGGCCATCGCTTCCCTCGCGGCCGGCCAGGTGGGACAGCGTCCATTCGACCACCTGCGCATCGGCCAGGATGCGCCGGTGCGACAGGCCCTCGGTGATGCGCAGGGTGGCCGCGGGCAGGGCGTTCGCCAGCGCAGTGGAGTTCGTCACCGGCGCCATGCGGTCGCCGCGGTCGTGCACCAGCAGCACCGGGACCTGCACGCGCGCGCCCAGCAAGTCGGGCCCGAACTGCTCCAGCGCCATCCGCTCGCGCTCTTCGATGCGCTGCCGCATGCGGGCCAGCAGGCCCGGCGCGAGTCCGAAGGCATCGCCGAACCATTGCAGCACCGCGGCCGGCGGCGACGACGCCGCCAGCGCCACCATGCGGCCGGCGGCCAGGCCGTGCGCCATCGCATGCAGGCCCGCCACCGCGCCCATGGAGTGCGCGACGATGGCGTCGAAGGGGCCGCAGCGGGCCTGCGCCTCGAACAGCCCGCGCACGATCTGCGGCATGGTGCAGCGCCAGCCGGTGCTGCGCCCGTGCGCCGGCAGGTCCATCAGCACGGGCTCGAAGCCGGCGGCGGCCACGGCCTCGCCCAGCGGCCGCATCTGCAGCGCGTCGCCGGCCCAGCCGTGCACGAGCAGCACGCGCGGCCGCCGCAGGTCCGCCTGTTCGGTGGGCCGGTGGCGCAGCAGTACGAAGCCTTCCTGTCCCGTGGAGAGCCGTTCGGCCCGCCACGCCGGCGGCACCCGGCGCCGGGTGGAGAGCTTGGTCGGGAAGGGCGTGAAGAAGAGGTGGACGGCCAGGCGCGCGGCGAGGTCGGGGGCCAGGCCGTGGGCAGCGCGGAGGCCGGCGGCGGCCCAGCGTGCCACCCGGCTGTGCCCGAAGGCCAGGCCGGCGGAGGTGGAGGCGATGTCGGAGGAAGTCATCCCCGGATTGGGACAGTGGCGCGGGTCGCGGTCTTGAACGGGAGCGGCACAGGTGTTACGGGTGCCCCGGTCCGGCGCGGCCGCGCGGTATCCTGAGCGCCCACCATGCACCCGCCGACCCCGCCCGCCCCTCTCGTCCGAACCCTGCCCAATGGCGTCCGCCTGCTGGCCGTGCGCCTGCCGCACCTGCGCAGTGCCAGCGTGGGCGTGTTCCTGCGCGTGGGTTCGCGCGACGAGAGCCCGGAAAGCAACGGCATCAGCCACGTGCTGGAGCACATGGCCTTCAAGGGCACGGCCACGCGGGACGTCCAGGCCATCAACCTGGATGCGGAGCGGCTGGGTGCCGACGTCAACGCGTTCACCAGCAAGGACACCACCGGCTACTTCATGAGCGGCCTGGGCCGGCATGCGGACGCCTTCCTGGAGATGGTGGCGGACATCGTCCTGAACAGCGTGTTCCCCGAGGACGAGCTCGCGCGCGAGCTGGAGGTGATCCGCCAGGAGGCCATCGAGTACGACGAGGACCCGGAAGAGAGCGCCAGCACGCTGCTGGACCGCGCGCTGTGGGGCGACGCCCCCCTGGGCATGCCGGTGATCGGCACGGTGGAGAACATCGCGCGCTTCACCCGCGACGACCTGGTGGCGCACGTGCGCAGCCATTATGTGGCCGGCAAGACGATCGTGGCGGCCGCGGGCGACATCGACCCCGAGGCGTTCTTCGCCCGTGCGGAGGCCTTGTTCGCGGGCATGCGCACGCAGCCCGCCGCGGACGGCGAGGACGCGCCGCTGCCTCCGCGGCCGGTGTCGGGTGCGCTCGGCCGGCGCTTCGGCCAGGTCTCGCAGGTGTTCCTGAACGTCGCCTGGCCGCTGGGGCCGGCGCAGCCCGGCGAACTGCGCGACCCGCGCTGGCGCATCGCCGCGTCGGCGGCCGCCATGCTGTTCGGCGGCGGCATGTCCGCGCCGCTGACCGACACCGTGCGCGAGCGGCTGGGCCTGGCTTACAGCGTCGGGTCGTCGATGGAGCACGGCGCGGCCTGGAACGACTTCCTGCTGCACGCCACCACGGCGCCCGACAAGCTGGAGCAGGTGCTGGCCGCGACCGGCACGCTGCTGCGCGAGCACGCGCAGGCCATCGCGCCCGTCCACCTGGAGCGCGCGAAGAACCAGCTGATGGTGTCGCGCGTGCGCGGCCTGGAGCGCAGCTACGCGACGCTGGAGCGGGCGGTGGAGGAGTTGTTCGTCGACGGCGCCGTGGCACCGCCGCAGGAGACGCTGTCGCTGATCGAGAGCCTGCGGGCCGACGAGGTGCGGGCGGTGTTCGAAGGCATGCTGGCGCGCAAGCCCGCGCTGGCCATCGCCGGCCGGAACGCCAGCGCCAAGGCCGCGCGCCAGCTCGCCGCGACGCTGCAGGCGCAGTCCGCGCCGGCCTGACGGCGAGGCCGACGCGTCAGACGATGCCGCCGTTGGCGAAGACCGTCTGGCCGTTGATCCAGGCGCCGTCGCGGCTGCACAGGCCGGCGATCACGTCCGCGATGTCGCCCGGCTCGCCCAGCCGCTTGTGCGGCGTGCGCTGCGCGAAGCCGGCGATCTGCTGCGGCGTCTTGCCGTCGGTGAACAGCGTCGTGTTCACCACGCCCGGCGCGAGCGCGTTGACGGAGACCATCCGACCTTCCAGCTCCTTGGCGAGGATGGCGGCGTAGATCTCCTGCGCGGCCTTCGTCGCCGCGTACGGCCCGTAGGTGCCGGTGCGCAGCTGCGTGATGCTGGACGACAGCGTGACGATGCGGCCGCCGTCGCGCACGCGCCGCGCCGCCTCGCGCAGCACCTGGAAGCTGCCCTTCTGGTTGACGTCCATCATGCGCGCGAAGTCCTCGTCGCTCATGTCCCGGAAGGGCGCCAGGCGCATCACGCCGGCGTTGCTCACCACGACGTCGACTCCGCCGAAGGCGCGCTCGTTCTCGTCGAACAGGCGCTGCACCGCGCGCGGGTCGCTCACGTCCGCCTGGACCCAGATCGCGCGGCCGCCGGCCCGCTCGATGTCGCGCACCACGCCCGCGGCGAGTTCGCGGTTGGCCACGCAGTTGACGGTGACGGCATGGCCGTCGCGCGCCAGCCGCTTCGCGGTGGCGGCGCCGATGCCGCGCGACGAGCCGGTGACGATCGCGACGCGATGGCGGGTCGTGGGTGCCGGTTGCGCGGCGGTGGGGAGGGCTGCGGCGCCGGCCGCGGCGGCGGTGGCGGCCAGGACGGCGCGGCGGGACATGGGGATGCGTTCGTTCATGGGACTCTCCTGTCTGTGGATGGGTCCATGGACGATAGGGAGGGGCCGCGGCCGTGGCTTGCCCGCGAGCGCCGGAAACTTGCCTGATCCTGCCGCGGCCGGTGCGCAAGGCCCGGTGCCTTGCTAAGCTGCCCGCCATGCAGACCCTCCGTTCCGCCGTGCTGGCCTACACCGCGTCGCATGCGACAAGCGACGGGCTGGCGGCGACGCCGCTCCCGGGCCTGCGGATGATGTGCGTGCATGCGCCGTCCGGACCGCTGCATTCGGTGTACCGGCCGCTCGTTTGCCTGATCCTGCAAGGCGCCAAGCAGCTGACCGTGGGCGGCGAAGTGCGGCAGGTCCAAGCCGGCGAATCGGTGGTCGTCACCGCCGACGTGCCCGTCACCGGCCGCATCGTCCGCGCCAGCGCCGCCGAGCCCTACTGCGCGGTGGCGGTGGAGTTCGACCAGGGGCTGCTCGCCGAGCTGTGCGCGGAGTTGCCGGCCCCCCCCGCGCCGCGCGGCGGCAGCCAGGTGCACGTGGAGCTCGCGGATGCCGCGGTGCTCGATTGCGCGGCACGCCTCGTGCAGCTGCTGGACCGCCCCGAAGCCGCGCACCTGCTGCATCCCGGCATCTCGCGCGAGCTGCACTACTGGCTGCTGGCGGGCCGTCATGGCGAAGTGCTGCGCGGCATGGCCGCACCCGGCGGTCACGCCCGCCGCCTCGGCGAGGCCTTGCGGCTGCTGCGCTCGGAGTACCGGACCGACCTGCCGGTGGAGCAGCTGGCGGCGGCGGCGCGCATGAGCCTGACTGCCTTCCACCGCCACTTCAAGGCGCTCACCTCGCTCACGCCGCTGCAGTTCCAGAAGCAGCTGCGGCTGGTCGAGGCGCGGCGGCTGATGCGGGACCAGGGGCTGGCCGCCAGCACGGCGGCCTTCGAGGTGGGCTACCAGAGCGTGCCGCAGTTCACGCGCGACTATGCGCGCATGTTCGGCGCGCCGCCGATGCGCGACACGCGCGCGGTGCTGGAGCGCGCGAAGCGCCCCGCGCTCAGTGCAGCGACGCCAGGAAGGTCCTGAGCTCCGGCGTCGCCGGGCTGCCGAACAGATCCTGCGGCGCGCCGGTTTCGTGCACCCGGCCCTGGTGCATGAAGACGATGCGGTCGCTGACCTTGCGCGCGAAACCCATCTCGTGCGTCACCATCAGCAGCGTCATGCCGTCGGCGGCGAGGGACTCGACGACCTGCAGCACTTCGCCCACCAACTCGGGATCGAGCGCGCTGGTGATCTCGTCGCACAGGAGCACCGCCGGCTCCATGGCCAGCGCGCGGGCGATCGCCACGCGCTGCTGCTGCCCGCCGGAGAGCTGGTCGGGCATGGCGTCGAACTTCTCGGCGAGGCCGACGCGCTCCAGCAGCGCGCGCGCCTGCTCCGCGGCGGCCGCCTTGGCCTTCTTCTTCACCAGCGTGGGCGCCAGCATCACGTTGCGCCCCACGCTCAGGTGCGGGAACAGGTTGAAGCCCTGGAAGATCATGCCGACCTGCTGCCGCAGCGCGCGCATCGCGCCGGCGTCGCCATGCCGCAGCGGCTGGCCCGCCACCGACAGCGCGCCCTCCTGGAAGGTCTCCAGCCCGTTGACGCAGCGCAGGAGCGTGCTCTTGCCCGAGCCGCTCCTGCCGATGATGGCGAGCACCTCGCCCGGCTGCACCGCCAGGTCGATGCCCTTCAGGACCTCGTTGGCGCCGAAGGACTTGCGCAGCGCGCGGATGTCAACGATGGGCGGCATGGAGTTGTCTCTCGAGGCGGCGGGCATACAGGCTGACCGGGAAGCACAGGGCGAAGTACAGCAGCGCGACGCAGCCGTAGACGAGGAAGGGCTTGAAGGTGGCGTTGGTGATCATGGTGCCGGCCTTGGTCAACTCCACGAAGCCGATCACGCTGGCGAGCGCCGTGCCCTTGACCACCTGCACCAGGAAGCCGACGGTAGGGGGCACCGCGATGCGCAGCGCCTGCGGCAGGACCACGTGGCGCAGCTGCTCGCCGAAGTTCATCGCGAGGCTGCGCGCCGCCTCCCACTGTCCGCGCGGCACCGATTCGACGCAGCCGCGCCAGATCTCGGCCAGGAAGGCGCTGGTGTAAAGCGTGAGCGCCACCGCGGCGGCGGTCCAGGCGGAGGTGTCGAAGCCGAACAGCGCGAAACCGAAGTAGGCCAGGAACAGCTGCATCAGCAGCGGCGTGCCCTGGAACAGTTGCACGTAGCCGGCGACGGCCAGCCGCGCGGGGCGCGAGGGCGACAGGCGCGCGACCAGCAGCAGCAGGCCGACCACGCCGCCGCCGACGAAGGCGATCAGCGACAGCGCGACGGTCCAGCGCGCCGCCAGCAGCAGGTTGCGCACCACGTCCCAGAGCGAGAAGTCGACCATCTCAGCGCCCGAACAGGAAACGCGGGCCGAGCCACTGCAGCAGCTGGCGCGTGAGCACGGCCAGCGCCAGGTACAGCGCGGTGGCGACGATGAAGGCTTCGAAGGACCGGAAGTTGCGGCTCTGGATCAGGTTGGCGGCGTAGCTCAGTTCCTCGGTGGAGATCTGGCCGCAGACCGCGGAGCCGAGCATCACGATCACGACCTGGCTGACGAGGGCGGGCCACACCTTGCGCAGCGCCGGCGGCAGCACCACGCGCAGGAAGATCTGCCGCGGCGCCAACGCCAGGCTCGCCGCCGCTTCCAGCTGCCCGCGCGGCGTCGCGGCCACGCCGGCGCGGACGATCTCGGTGGCATAGGCCCCGAGGTTCACCACCATCGCGATCACCGACGCCGCTTCGGGCGACAGCTTCAGGCCCAGGGCCGGCAGCCCGAAGAAGACGAAGAACAGCTGCACGATGAAGGGCGTGTTGCGCACCAGTTCCACGTACGCGGCCACGATGGCGCGCAGCCACGGCGCGCCGTGCGTGCGGGCCCAGGCGCAGGCCACGCCGATGGCGACGCCGAGCACCGCGCTGATGGCGGTGAGGGCCAGGGTCCAGACCGCGCCCTTGACCAGCAGCGGCCACTGCGACAGGACCGCCGCGAAGTCGAGGGTGACACGCATCTCAGTTCGGCAGCTCCCCGGCGGGGCTGCCCAGCCACTTCACCGACATCCGGTCGATCTCGCCGCTGCGGCGCGCTTCCATCAGGATCTCGTTGACGCGCGTGCGCAGCTTGTCTTCGCCCTTGCCGACGCCGATGTAGTTGGGCGAGTTCTTCAGCACGAACTTCAGCTCGGTGCCCAGCTGCGGGTTCTTCTGCGACATGGCGGCGGCGACCTGCGCGCTCGTGGCGAGCAGTTGCACCTGGCCAGCGACGTAGGCCGAGACGGTGGCGTTGTTGTCCTCGAAGCGGCGCAGTTCGGCGGCGGCGGGCGCGACCTTGGTCAGCTCCATGTCGTCGACCGAGCCGCGCGTGACCGAGATCGACTTGCCGGCCAGGTCGGCCGGCGCCTTCACCGGCAGCGTCTTCGCGGCGAACACCGCGATGAAGAACGGCGAGTAGGCGACGGTGAAGTCGATGACCTTCTCGCGGTCCGGGTTCTTGCCCAGCGTGGAGATCACCAGGTCGGCCTTGCGCGTCTGCAGGTAGGGGATGCGGTTGCCGGTGGTCACCGGCACCAGTTCGGCCTTCACGCCCAGCTTGGCCGCGATGTACTGCGCCATCTCGATGTCCAGGCCTTGCGGCTTCAGGTCCGTGCCGACGAAGCCATAAGGGGGGAAGTCGGTGGGCACCGCGATGCGGATCGTTTTGGACTTCAGGACGTCGTCCAGGGCGGACTGGGCCTGCGCGCCGGCGGCGGCGAACAGGGCGGCGAGGGCGAAGCCCAGGGTGAAGTGGCGTTTTTGCATGCGCAGGCCTCAGCAGGTTCCATGCCGGGCCCGGCGCACGCTTTCGGTGCGGCGCTACGCCGCCTCGCCGGCCGCGCGCCGGATGATCTCGGCGAAGTGCTTCAGCACCGGCGAACGCGACGCGCCTTTCGGCCACAGCATGCCCGGCGTGCGGATCGGCGTCGGATCCTCCAGCGGGATCACGCGCAGGCCTTCGCGCTGGCCGACGGCGCTCTCCGGGATGATCCCGGCCAGGTCGGTCTGCCGGATCAGCTCGATCATCGGCGACACGGAATTGAGCTGCGCGACGACCACCGGCCGCGCGCCCGAAGCGGCGAAGCAGTCGTCCAGCAGCTTGCGCGTGAGGAACTGCGCGGGCAGCAGCACCATGCGCAGGTTGTGCAGCTCCACCATCCGCACCTTGCGCCGGCGCGCCAGCGGATGCTCGCGCGCGACGACCAGGCGCAGCTCCTCGTTGTAGAGCGGCTCGAACCAGAGGTCGCTGCCTTCGCCGGGCGGATAGGACACCGCCATGTCCAGGTGTCCCGAGCGCAGGCGCTTGAGGATCTGCCCCGCCGCCAGTTCCTCCACCGTCACCTGCAGGCCGGGGTAGGACTTGAGCAGCGTCGCCACGCAGGTCGGCACCATCTGCGTGTTGAAGCTCGGCGTGGTGCCCAGCCGGATGCTGCCGGTGATCGCCTCGCCCGGGCTGCGCAACGCCTGCAGGCCCAGGTCGATCTGCTGCATGGCCGGCGTCATGTGGCTGCGCAGCACCTCGCCGGCTTCGGTCAGGCGCACCTGCTTGCCGGAACGGTCGAACAGGGCGGTGCCCAGTTCCTCCTCCAGCTGCCGCACCTGGTGCGACAGGGTGGATTGCGTCACGTGCAGCCGCTCGGCGGCGCGTGTGAAGTTCAGCGTTTCCGCCACCGCGTCGAAGTAGCGCAGGTGCCGCAGTTCCATGCCCGGGTTCCCCCGTATTGCGATCGATGGCATCGATCATAACGGTTGAAATTCATCACTTTGCGGACTGGTGGCCGCTGCCTAGACTCCGGCCGGAGACGCAAGGAGACAAGCATGGCGCAACTGGAAGTGAGCGACTTCGCCGAGGCGGTGATCGCACGCATGGGCGACTGCAAGGACGCGCGGTTCAAGCAGGTGATGACGGCGCTGGTGAAGCACGTGCACGCCTTCGCCCGCGAGGTCGACCTGACGCCGGACGAGTGGATGGCCGGCCTCCAGTTCCTCACCGCCACCGGCCAGAAGTGCGACGAGAAGCGGCAGGAGTTCATCCTGCTGTCGGACACGCTGGGCCTGTCGATGCTGGTCGTGGCGCTCGACCAGGCGCGCGGCGCGAAGGCGCTGGCGGACCGGCCGGGGGACAAGCCGACCGAGGCCACGGTGCAGGGCCCGTTCTTCTGGCCCGGCGCGCCGAAGCGGGAGCTCGGCGACGACATCGGCGAAGGCCACGGCGAACCGACGCTGTACCACGGGCGCGTGACCGACACCGCCGGCAAGCCCATCGCGGACTGCGAACTGGACGTCTGGTCGGGCGACCACGACGGCTTCTACGACATGCAGAAGGGCGACAGCATGAGCCTGCGCGCCCAGTTCCGCACCGACCGGGACGGCAACTACCGCTTCTGGTCGATCAAGCCGACGTTCTATCCCGTGCCGGGCGACGGCCCCGTCGGCACCATGCTGGCGAAGATGGGAAGGCACCTGAACCGGCCCGGCCACATGCACATGATGCTGCAGGCGCCCGGGCACGAGCGGCTGGTGACGCACATCTTCGTCAAGGACAGCCCCTACCTCGACTCGGACGCCGTCTTCGGCGTGCGCAACAGCCTGGTCGTCGACTTCCCGAAGCACCCGCCGGGCCAGGCACCGGACGGCCGGACCATGGACAAGCCCTTCTACACCGCGAAGTACGACTTCCGCCTGGTGCCCTCGGCGCGCTGAGCGCCACCGCAATTCCCCAGGGAGACCCACTTGAAAATCGGCAAGGCCACGGTGCCGCGCTCGGGCATCTGCACCTCGGACGAGGACACCATCGTCGTGCGCGGCAACGACCTCGCGCGCGACCTGATCGGGCAGGTGAACTTCGGCGACTACTTCTTCCTGCTGCTCACCGGGCGCAAGCCCGATGCGGCGGCGAGCCAGGTGCTCAACGCGACGCTGGTGGCGATCGCCGAGCATGGCCTGGTGCCCAGCGTCCAGGCCGCGCGCATGACGCTGGCGGCCGCGCCGGATGCGATGCAGGGCGCGGTCGCGGCGGGACTGCTCGGGTCCGGCTCGGTGATCCTGGGCGCGTCCGAGACGGCGGGGCGGCTGTACGTGGAGATCGACGAGGAAGCCGGCCGGCGCAACGGCGACCTGCGCGCCGCGGCCAAGGCCATCGTGGCGGGCAGGCGCGAACGCAAGCAGGCGATCGCCGGCTACGGCCACCCGGAACACAAGCGGCGGGATCCGCGCGTGGACGCGCTGTTCCAGGTCTCGCAGCAGGCCGGCGGCGGCCAGCGCTTCGTCGAGATCGCGAAGGTGGTCGAGGAGGTCATTCCCGAAGTGGTCGGCAAGGACCTCAAGCTGAACGTCTCCGGGGCGATCCCCGCGGTGCTGCTCGGCGTCGGCTACCCGGTCGCCGCGCTGCGCGGCGTGCCGATGCTGGCGCGCACGGCGAGCCTGATCGCGCACCTGAACGAGGAACTCACCGACCCCATCGGCTTCGCGCTGTCGTACCAGGCGACGCGCGAGTACGAGTACACCGGCGGCCAGCCGGCGGAGGGTGGCCGGTGATCAAGGTCCTGGACGGCGTGCGCGTGCTGGAGCACGGCACCTTCATCACCGGGCCTGCGGCCTCCATGCTGCTGGCCGACCTGGGCGCCGACGTCGTCAAGGTGGAACTGCCCGGCACGGGCGACCCCTTCCGCGCCTTCAAGGGCGGGCTCTACTCGCCGCACTACCAGACCGTCAACCGCAACAAGCGCAGCATCACGCTCAACACCAAGCAGCCCGCCGACCTGGAGAAGTTCGATGTCCTGGTGAAGGAGGCGGACGTCTACATCCAGAACTTCCGTCCCGGCTTCGCCGAGCAGATCGGCACCGGCTTCGAGCGGCTCTCCGGCCTGAACGACAAGCTGATCTACTGCGCCATCAGCGGCTTCGGTGCGACCGGCCCCGCCGCGCACCGCCCGACCTACGACAGCGTCGCGCAGGCGGCCAGCGGTTACCTGCGCCTGCTGGTCAACCCCGCCAACCCCCGCGTGGTCGGCCCGGCGATCGCCGACCTGGTGACCGGCTTCTACGCGGCCTACGGCATCCTGGGCGCGCTGTACGACCGCGAGAAGCGCGGCACCGCCCGCAAGGTGGACCTGTCGATGTTCGAGGCCATGACGCACTTCAACCTCGACGCCTTCCAGCACCTGTTCTCGGCCAACGAGGTGATGGGCCCGTTCAGCCGGCCCAGCGTGTCCCAGTCGTACGTGCTGGAGTGCAGGGACGGCAAGTGGATCGCGCTGCACATGTCCTCGCCCGAGAAGTTCTGGCAGGGGCTCGCCGACGCCATGGAGAAGCCGGACCTGTTCCAGGACCCGCGCTTCGCCAGCCGCCAGGGCCGCATCGACCACCAGGAAGACCTGATCCAGGTGCTCCAGCCGATCTTCCGCGCGCACGACCGGGCGGAGTGGTGCCGCCGGCTCGAGGCGCAGGACGTGCCGTATTCCCCCATGTACACCACGGCGGAGGTGCCGGACGATCCGCAGGCGCAGCACCTGCAGCTGTTCGTGGAAACCGAGCATCCCGTCGTCGGCACCTTCCGCACCGTGCGCTCGCCGGTCTCGTACGACGGCCAGCGACCGCTGGAAGTGACCGCCCCGCCCGTGCTGGGCGAACACAACGACGAACTGGCGCACGGCTGGAAGCCGCGCGCCGGTGCCGCGAAGAAGGAGACGAGCCAGTGAGCACCCGCCGCAACCTCCTGGCCTCGCTGGCCGCCCTTGCCGTCGCCGCACCGTTCGCCGCGGCCGCGCAGGACTACCCCAACCGCCCGATCCGGCTGGTGGTGCCCTTCGGTCCCGGCACCACCACCGACATCATCGCGCGCGTCTATGCGGAGGCGCTGGCCCGGCCGCTGGGCCAGGCGATCGTGGTGGAGAACAAGTCGGGCGCCGGCGGCAACATCGGCACCGACCTGGTGGCGAAGGCGGCACCCGACGGCTACACGCTCGTCATGGGGACCGTCGGCACGCATGCGATCAACCCCGGCCTGTACCGCCGCATGCCCTACGACGCGCAGAAGGACTTCGCCCCCATCGGCTTCGCCGGCTACACGCCCACGCTGCTGGTGGTCGGCGCGAACTCGCCCTTCAAGTCGCTGGCCGACCTGAAGGCGGCCGCCGCGAAGGCACCCGGCGTGAGCTTCGCATCGGCGGGCAACGGCACGTCCGGCCATCTCGCCGGCGAACTGCTGAAGGCGCGCCTGGGCGGCGAGATGGTGCACGTGCCCTACAAGGAAGGCGGCCTGGCGATGTCCGACGTGATGTCCGGCCAGGCGCATTTCATGTTCTACCACCCGGCCGCGGTGATGCCGCAGGTCAAGGCCGGCAAGCTGCGCGCGCTGGGCGTGTCGAGCGCGAAGCGCAGCGCCGCCGCGCCCGAGGTGCCCACGATCGCCGAACAGGGCGGCGGCGACTTCGACCTCGTCGCCTGGTTCATGTTGTACGCGCCCGCGGCCACGCCGGCCCCGGTGCTCGCGAAGCTGCGCGATGCCGTCGCGCAGGCGGTCGCCCACCCCGAGGTCAAGGCCAAGCTGGCCGCGCAGGGCCTGGAAGTGCCCGTGCTGCGCGGCGAGGAGCTCACGGCCTTCGGCCGCAGCGAGATCGCGAAATGGTCCGAGCTGGTCAGGCGCTCGGGCGCGCAAGTGGATTGAGTTCGACCGCAGACCAACGACCAGGAGACAAGCCATGACTTTCAACCGCCGCCGCATCCTCCAGGCTTCCGGCGCCGCCGGGGCCGCCCTCGCGCTGCCCGTGCTGGCGCAGCCCGCCGCCGGCCAGCCGATCCGCATCGGCAGCACGCTGGCCCTGACCGGCCCGCTGTCGGCCACGGCACTCACCCACAAGCTGGTGGGCGAGATCTACGTGGAGCACCTGAACAAGCGCGGTGGCCTGCTGGGCCGCCAGGTGCAGTGGATCGTGAAGGACGACCAGTCCAAGCCGGACCTGGCGCGCACGCTGTACGAGCAGCTGGTCACCAGCGACAAGGTCGACCTGCTGATGGGCCCGTACGCCACCGGCGCCATCCTGTCGGCCATGGGCGTGGCGCAGCGCTACAACAAGGTGCTGGTGCACCACACCTTCGGCATCCCGTCGCTGGCCAAGTACGACATGCAGTTCCCGGCCTGGTCTCTGGGCCCGACGCCGCAGACCACCGTGTCGAACACGCTGTTCGACATGCTTGCCGCCTCGCGCAAGCCGCCCAAGACCATCGCGATCGTCACCAGCAAGTTCCCGTCGATCCACTTCATGTCGCTGGGCGGCCGCGAGGTCGCCAAGAAGCGCGGCCTGCAGGAGGTGCTGTTCCTCGAGTGGGACTTCGGCAACCGCGACTTCGGCCCGATCGCCGCGCGGGTGAAGGATGCGAAGCCGGACATGGTGTGGATCGGCGACATCGCGCTGGAAGGCAACATGCTGCTGGATGCGATGAAGAAGATCGACTACGTGCCGCCGATCCACTTCCACCTGTACCCGGCGCCCGGCCCCATGACCAAGTCGCCCGACGGCGACAAGGCGCTGGCGCTGACGATCTTCGAGGAGCACCCGCCCTTCACCAACCAGGGCACGGCCGCCGAGTTCGTCGCCATTTTCAACGAGCGCGCCAAGGCGGCAGGCCTCCCGGACACCACGGTGGAAGTGCAGGCCGCGGCCTCGTTCTCCGCCTGGCAGATCCTCGAAGCCGGCGTGCGCGGCGCGAACAGCCTCGACGACAAGAAGATCGCCGAGTGGCTGAAGAAGAGCCGCGTGGACACCATCCAGGGGCGGCTGCGCTTCGACGGCCCCGGCAACTACGGCGACGACCTGATGAAGATCAAGCAGGTGCAGGGCGGCGCGTGGAAGGTGGTGTGGCCGGAGGCCGCCGCGGCCCCGGGCGCGCGCTTCCAGATGCGCTGACCGGCGAAGGGGCGCAATGACGCTTCCCAGCTTCAACCTGCTGGCGCAGTCCATCCTCTCGGGCATCTTCATCGGCAGCCTCTACGGGCTGATCGGCCTGGGGCTCGGCCTCACGTGGGGATTGCTGCGCCAGATCAACCTGTCGCACTTCGGGCTGGTCTTCCTGGGCGGCTACCTGAGCTACCAGATGGCCACCGTGTGGCACATGGACCCGCTGTTCGCGCTCCTGATCGTGCCGCCGCTGTTCTTCCTGGTCGGCGTCGGAATGCAGTGGGTGCTTTCGCGTTTCGCGATCTCGCCCTTCAGTTCGCTGCTGGTCACCTTCGGCATCACCGTGGTGATCGAAAGCGGCATCCAGGGCATCTGGACGGCGGACTACCGCCGGCTGGAGTCCGGCTACAACCAGATGAAGTTCACCATCGGCACGCTGTACGTCCCGGTGCCGGAGCTGGTGACGCTGGTGCTGTCGCTGGCCATCGCATTCGGCGTCTGGGCCGCGATGCGCTACACGGACCTGGGCAAGGCGCTGCGGGCCATGGCGGAGGACGGCCCGATCGCAGCCGCCTTCGGCGTGAACGCGCGCTCGCTGTCGCTGTACCTGGCCGGCGCGTGCGCGGCGCTGGCGGGCGTGGCCGGCGTCTGCCTCGCGCTGATGTTCACCCTGGCGCCTTCGCAGATCTTCGCCTGGGTCGGCGTGGTGTTCGCGGCGGTGATGCTGGGGGGCCTGGGCAGCGCCCTCGGGCCGCTGGTGGCCGGCGTGATCATCGGCGTCAGCGAGGCCATCACCATGGCCGTCGCTTCGCCCTCGTGGGCGCCGATCGTGTCCTTCTCGCTGCTGATCGTGATGCTCCTCTTCCGACCCGCGAGGGCCGGCGCATGAACAGGACCATCGCGGCGATCCTCGGCGTGGGCGTGGTGCTGGCGGCGCTGCCCTGGCTGGGCCTGCCGCAGTTCTACGAATCCATCCTCTACCTGGTGTGCCACTGGGCGGTGCTCGCGCTGTCGTGGAACATCCTGTCCGGCTATTCGGGCTACTTCTCGTTCGGCCACGGCGCCTTCTTCGGCATCGGCATGTACACGACGGCGGCGCTGGCCGGCAAGCTGGACTGGCCGTTCCTCGCCACGCTGCCCTTCGCCGCGCTGCTGCCGGCGCTGCTGGGCGTGGGGCTCGGCTTCGTCGTGTTCCGCGTGAAGTCGGTGCGCGGCGAACTGTTCGCGCTGCTCACGCTGGCCGTCACCTTCGTCGTGGCGACGGTGATCCTGAACTCGCCGGTCGACGGCGGGCCGGGGGTCTACCTGAACGCGGTGGAGACGCCGAAGCTCGGACCGTCGCCCGCGTCGTCGCTGTACCTGATGATCCTGATGGCGGCGGTGGCGACCGCGCTGATCGCCTATCGCGTGTACGCGTCCAAGCTGGGCATCGGCCTCTTCGCCATCCACGACGACGAGGACGTCGCCGAGGTGATGGGCGTGCCGACCTTCCGCTACAAGCTCGTGGCGTTCGCGATCTCGTGCGCGCTGGCCGGGCTGGCCGGCGGCATCCACGCGCTGTTCGTGCAGTACGTGACGGCGGGCGAGACCTTCAACATCACGGTGCCGCTGACCGTGGTGCTCATGAGCGTGCTGGGCGGCACGCGCCACTGGGCGGGGCCGATCGTCGGCGCCGCGGCGATCACCGGGCTGCTCTACACCTTCACCGCCGGCGACCACGCGGTCGCGGGCAAGGCGGCGGTGGGCGCGATTCTCGTGGTGGTGATCCTTTTCATGCCCGACGGCATCCTGGGGGCGATCCTGAAGCGGTGGAAGAAGAGGCCGGTGGCCGCGGAGGGCGCGCGGCAGGCGGCGCATGCCGCACCGGCCGCGGAGCCGCCGCCGGCCCAGGCGCCCGGACGCCAGGCGCCCGCCGTCGTGGCCGGCAAGCCGCTGCTCGAAGTCCGCGGCCTGTCGAAGGCGTTCAAGGGCGTGCAGGCGCTGGACCAGGTCACGCTGCAGGTGCGCCAGGGCGAGATCCTCGGCCTGCTGGGGCCCAACGGCTCGGGCAAGTCCACCTTCATCAACGTGGTCAGCGGCCACTATCCGCTCTCCGGCGGCGAAGTGCTGTTCGACGGGCAGGCGCTCACCGGCCTGCCGGCCCACCGCATCGCGCGTGCCGGCATCGCCCGCACCTACCAGATCCCCCGGCCCTTCAAGCACATGACGGTGCTGCAGAACGTGTCGATGGTGGCGATGTTCGGCGGCGCCTCGCTGGGGCGCGAGGAGGCCACGCGCGAGGCCTGGAAGTGGCTGGAGTTCACCGGCCTGCAAGACCGCGCCCATGCGCTGCCCGACGACATCAACCTGCACCAGCGCAAGTTCCTGGAGCTGGCCCGCGCGCTCGCCGCGCGGCCGCGCCTGGTGCTGCTGGACGAAGTGCTGTCCGGCCTGACGCCCAGCGAGATCAACGAGGCCATCGAGCTGATCCGCCGCATCCGGGACCAGGGGTCGACCATCGTGTTCGTGGAGCACGTGATGCGCGCGGTGATGGCGCTGACCGACCGCATCGTGGTGCTGAACCACGGCAAGCTGATCGCGCAGGGCGCCGCCACCGATGTGATGCAGGACGCCGAAGTGGTGAACGCCTACCTGGGGAAGCCGGCCTATGCTTGAAGTCAGCGACCTGCAGGTGAACTACGGCGCCGCCCCCGCGATCTGGGACGTGTCGCTGAAGGTGGAGCCGGGCGAACTGGTGTGCGTGGTCGGGCCCAACGGCGCCGGCAAGAGCACGCTGATCAACGTCATCGCCGGGCTGCACCGGGCGCGCGGCGGACGCCTCGCGTTCAACGGCCAGGAGATCACGCAGCTCGCCCCGCACCGCTTCTGCGGCGCCGGCATCGCCATCGTGCCCGAGGGCCGGCGCCTCTTCACCGGCATGACCGTGCTGGAGAACCTGGAGATCGGCAGCTACCTGCCGGCGGCGAAGGCGCATCGGTCGCAGACGCTGGAGCATGTCCTGACCTTGTTCCCGGCGTTGCAGCAGAAGCTGCACGACCCCGCCGGTTCGTTGTCCGGCGGCCAGCAGCAGATGGTGGCGATCGGCCGTGCGATGATGAGCCGCCCGCAGCTGCTGCTGCTGGACGAGCCCTCGCTGGGCCTGGCGCCGCTGGTGGTGCAGCACATGTTCACCGCCATCCGCGGCATCAACGAGGGCGGCACCTCCGTCCTGCTGGTGGAGCAGAACGTCGCGATGGCGATGCAGATCGCGCGGCGCGCCTACGTGCTCGAGGAAGGCCGCATCGTGGCCGAGGGTCTGGCCGGCGAGCTGATGGACCGGCCGGAGATCCAGCGGGCGTACCTGGGCCTCGAGGCCCACTGAAGGAGACCCCATGGACGACGCGATGACCGACAAGCTCCTGATCCGCGAGCTGGTCGAGCGCTGGGCGGTGTGGCGCGATGCCGGCGACTGGGAGCGCTTCGCCACCGTGTGGCATCCCGACGGCGTGATGATGGCCACCTGGTTCCAGGGGCCGTTCCGCGACTTCATCCGCGTCACGCGGGAAGGCTGGGACAAGGGCGTGAGCATCCTGCACTTCCTGGGCGGTTCCGCGATCGAGGTGCAGGGCGACCGCGCCATCGCGCAGACCAAGATGACGATCTCGCAGCGCGGCATGGTGGAAGGCGCCGAAGGCCCGGTGCTGTGCGACGTGGTGTGCACCGGCCGCTTCCACGACTTCGTCACCAGGCACGAGGGCGCCTGGAAGGTGCTGCACCGCCAGCCGATCTACGAGAAGGACCGCATCGACCCCGTGGACCCGACCGCGCAACTCAAGCTGGATACGGACCTCCTGGCAAAGATGCCCGAAGGCTACCGCCACCTCGCGTACATCCAGACGCGCATCGGCTACCAGGTCAAGATGGACATGCCCATGCTCAAGGGTCCGCAGGTGCAGGACCTGTACCGCCGCGGCGCGCAGTGGCTCGCCGGCGGCGCGCTGGAACGCTGATGTCCGAACCAAGCTTTCCCTCCACAGCAGAGAAACCATGAACGTCCTCGGCATCTCCGGCAGCCTGCGCCAGGCTTCCTTCAACACGATGGCGCTGCGCGCCGCGCAGAAGCTCGCGCCCGCGGGCATGACCGTCACCATCGCGGACATCTCCAGGATCCCGCTGTACAACGACGACGTCCGCACCGGGGGCGAGCCCGCCGCGGTGGTGGAGCTCAAGGCGCAGGTGCGCGCCGCCGATGCGCTGCTGCTCGTCTCGCCCGAGTACAACTTCTCCGTGCCCGGCGTCCTGAAGAACACGCTGGACTGGATGTCGCGCCCGCCCGAGCCGCCTTTCGACGGCAAGGTCGTCGCCATCATGGGCGCGAGCGGCGGGCCGCTGGGCACCGCGCGGGGCCAGTACGACCTGCGCAAGATCCTGGTCTACATGAACACCTTCACGGTCAACAAGCCGGAGGTGTTCATCGGCAATGCACAGGCGAAATTCAACGCGCAGGGCGAGCTCACCGACGAAACCACGGCCAGGTTCATCGGCGACCTGCTGGTGTCGCTGCAGGCGCTGAAGCAGCGCGTCGGGTGACAATCGGGGGCTTGGACCTCCCCCTCATCACCGACTGGCGGTTCTACGCCGTCTCCGTCCCCGCCGTCCTGCTGCTCGGCCTGAGCAAGAGCGGCTTCGGCTCCGGCTTCGGCTCGCTCGCCGTGCCGATCATGGCGCTGAGCGTCACGGTGCCCCAGGCCGCGGCCATCCTGATGCCGATCCTGCTGGTCATGGACCTGATCGGCATCGCCGCCTACCGCAAGGACTTCGACGGCAAGCTGCTGCGCTTCCTCGTTCCCGCCGGCCTCGTCGGCACCGTCATCGGCACGCTGTCGTTCAAGCTGCTGGACCCGCGCTGGGTCGCGGGGCTGGTGGGCGTCTTCACGCTGCTGTTCCTGGCGCAACGCGTGCTGTTCCCACCGCGGGCCGACAGCCCACCCCCGCCACGCTGGCTGGGGGGCATCCTCACCGCGACCTCCGGCTTCACCAGCTTCGTGGCGCACGCGGGCGGGCCGCCGATCAACGCCTACGTGCTGCCGCTGCGGCTGGCGCCCGTCACCTTCGCGGCGACGATGAGCGTTTTCTTCTTCGTCATCAACCTGAGCAAGTGGATCCCATACGCCTGGCTCGGCCTGCTGGATCTGCGCAACATGTCGACCTCGCTGGCGTTGCTGCCGCTGGCCCCGGTCGGCGTGCTGGTGGGCGTGCGCATGGCGCGCCGGATGCGGCCGCAGCTGTTCTACCGCCTGATCCACATCGGCATGCTGCTCACGGGCGTGAAGCTGGTGTGGGACGGTTTCCTCGGGTGAACCGCGTCACGTCGCCGCGCGCCGGAACAGCCACGCGGCCGCGCAGAACATGGCGACGAAGAAGGCATTGAGCAGCACGATCTCGGCCGGCGGGCTGTACGGCAGCCCGAGCCGGGCGACGAGCGCGATGGCGGCGACCACGCCGATCGCGATCACGCCGAGATACATGATGTTGGCCGGGTCGCCGTCCCGGCCGATGAGGCCGACACCCAGGCTCAGCCAGGCGAGCGCCAGCGCGGTGACGATGGCGACGCACAGGCCCAGCCGGTAAGCGGATCGCGGAGTGAGATGCGGCATGCGGATGGTTTTCCGAGGGACGGGCGCCAGCATGCCGCAGGGATGTGAAGCCGGGAGGGAAGCACGGTGAAGGCGGGAAGAAGCGGCACCCGCTGCCCGGGGAGGCTTCGACGGTGTGCTTCAGTCGGCGCGCACCACCAGCAACAGGCGGAACGGTTTCTGCGCGTCGGCGGGCGGTGGCGGCAGCCGGCGGGTCCGGGCCGCCGCATCGAGCACGGCCTGGTCCCAGCTCGCCGAATGGCTGCGGGTGTGCAGGAAGTGCCGGGTCACCTTGCCCGTGGCGTCCACCTGCAGGGCGAGTTCCGCCTCGGCGCCTTGCGGCCGGGGCTCGGCATGCCGGATGTTCGCGCGCAGGATGTGCAGCACGCTGCTCGCCCAGGCGTGCGCCGCCGGGGCCTGTGCGCCGGCCGGGAAGCCCGGCGTGGAGGCCAGCAGCAGGGCCAGAGCCATGACGCGGCGGTTCACGCGCGGTCCCGGGACTGGTGCCCGTCCAGCGCCAGCAGCAGGCTGGTGCGGTGCTCGCGCGCCACCTGCTGCCAGGGTGTGCCGGTCAGCGCACCTTCCAGGGCCCACAACAGGTTGAGGCTGGCCGGCTGGCCGGAACGCTGCACCTGCGCGTAGGCGGCGACGGCACCGAGGCGGCGCAGCTGCGGCACCGACACGATGCCCGCGCGCTCGAGCATGTCGCGCGATTTCGGCCCCAGGTTCGGCAGGCCGGCCAGGCTCAACCCGCCAGCCCTTCGTTCCAGTCCTGGACCGTGCGGTGGGCGACGATCCGGTGCACCACGAAAGGGTCGCCCTGCGCGAACTCCTCCGCGGCCTCGCGCGTGGTGAACACCGACAGGGCGCCCACCGGCGGGTTGCCGTAGGGGCCCGCCATCAGCAGGACACCGCGCCGGTGGAACTCCTGCAGGCGCGCCACGTGCGCGGGATAGTGCTCGGGCACCTTCGCCAGACCATCGGCGGCCAGTTCGTAGAACATCAGGGTCTTCAAGGCACGGGGCTCCGTGGAAAGATGGCGGCATTGTGGATGCGCCGCCGTCCCCTGCCAAGACGCCGGATGACCGGGGCCACACCGTCAGCCCGGGATGTCCGGCTCGACCAGCCTGGCCAGCATCACCAGCGATTCCTGCCAGCCCAGGTAGCACATCTCGGTGGGGATGACGTCCGGGATGCCTTCCTGCACCACCGACAGCTCCGTGCCGCAGGACACGGCCTTCAGCGTGACCGTCGTGGTCATGTTGCCGGGCAGGTTCGCGTCGTCGAACCGGTCCGAGTAGCGGATCTTCTGCCCGGGCACCAGTTCCAGGTACTCGCCGCCGAAGGAGTGCGAGTGGCCGGACGAGAAGTTGCGGAACGACATCTTGTGCGTGCCGCCGACCCGTGCGTCCAGGTGGTGCACGGTGCACGTGAAGCCGAAGGGCGGCAGCCAGCGCGCGACGGCGTCGGCTTCGAGGAAGGCGCGGTAGATGCGCTCCGGCGGGGCGCGCAGGACGCGGTGGAGGCGGACGGTGCCAGTGGCCATGGGAGGCTCCTTTCGATCGGTACGAGGGGTGTCACATCCTCACGACGAAGCTGCAACCCCGGAATCGACATCCCTCCCGCACGGGGCGGATCGCCCGGTCATGGCGTCTCCAGGCGGACCGGCACGACGGCACGCAGGGTGTTGTGCACCTCGGCCACGGCATCCGTCTCCCGCAGGAGCCGCTCGATCGCCGCGGCCGGCGCGGGCGAGTCGACCCGCGCGCGGTAGCGCACGTCGGAGGCGGCCAGGCCGACGCCGGCGAAGGTGGCCGTCGCTTCCACTTCCACCTGCCGCAGCTCGATGCCCAGCCGCACGGCCTCCCGGTACAGGTCGTTGCAGTAGCAGGTGGCGAGCGCGAGCATCAGGAACTCGCCTCCGTTGACCGAGGAGCCGCCCGACGGACGGGCGGCGACGGGAAGCTCCTGCGCCTTGTCGCCGGTACGCACGACGGCGGAGTGGGTTCCCGGGGCATTGACGACCTTGGCGGCGATCTGCATGGGCGGGTCCTCAGAGACGTGCTGCGACGACGGCGGCGACATAGCAGGCCAGGGCCAGCGTGCCGCCCGCCAGCGGGACGCTGAACCAGTAGAGCTTCGCCAGCACGACCACGGCGGCCAGCACGGCGAAGCCCACCGTGAGCAGGAAGTTGGAGTCGAAGAGAAGCTTCCCGTGTGCGAGCGCGAGGAAGGCGTAGACCAGGCCGAAGAGGATGAGCGCGATGCTGTGGCTGGCGTTGAAGCCGATCCAGGCGCGGCCCACCGTCGTCTCCTTCGTGATGCCCATGTGCACCTCGTTCATCGCCGCCATCACCGCCGGATCGCGCGGCAGCAGGGCGGAGCCCCAGAAGGTGTACGCGAGGTGGATCACGCCGAACAGCAGCACGATGCCGCCGCTGGCCGCCATCAGGATCTTCGCTGCCATGTGCCTCCGGCGTTTCGCCCGTGTCGAGGCCGCTTTATACCGCGCTCAATCCCCGCGCGCGGGCTCCCAGCCGGCGGCGCGGTCCTCCCCGCGCTTCCTGCGCTCCTCGCGCTCCGCGCGTTCCCGCGCCATCTGTTCCTCCAGCTGCTGGCGGCCTTCCTTGACCACGGCGACCATCCGTGCCCGGTCCTTGTACAGCGGGTGCATCTTCTCGAAGAGGGCGAGGTTGTGGCGGCGGAAGCGCATCGCCTGGCGGCGCGCCTCGTGCGGCTGCTGGCCCAGCACTTCGAGCACGGTGCGCCCGCTGCGCAGGCTGGATTCGAAGAGCTCCCGTTCGACGTTCATCACGCCGCGGTCGCGCAGCGCGTTCCAGTGCGGCACGTCGCGTGCGCGGGCCACCAGCGTGAGGTGCGGGAAGTGTTCCCTGGCGAGGTCGACGATCTTGAGCGACTGTTCCTTGTCGTCCACCGCGATCACCAGCACCCGGGCCGCGCCCGCGCCGGCGGTGCGCAGCAGGTCCAGCCGCGAGGCGTCGCCGTAGTGCACCTTGTAGCCGAAGCCGCGCGCCGCCTCCACCATGTCGGCATCGTGGTCGAGCACCGTGGACGGGATGCCCTCGGCGTCGAGCAGGCGGCCGACGATCTGGCCGTAGCGGCCGAAGCCCGCGATGATGACGGGCGCGTGCTGCGGCTCGCTCAATTCGTCGAGCTTGCGCGCCGAACCGGCGGACATCCGCGCGGCCCAGCGGTCCGCGGCCAGCAGCATCAGCGGCGTCAGCAGCATCGACAGGGTGATGGCGGCCACCAGCACGGACGACGTGCCGCCATCGATGACGCGGGCGCCGGTCGCCGTCTGCAGCACGACGAAGCCGACCTCGCCGCCCTGCGCCAGCAGCACGATGAAGATCGGGCGCTCGGCCAGCGGGATGTCCATGAAGCGCGCCATCGCCCACAGCACCAGCACCTTGGCCGCGAGGAAGCCGAACACGATGCCGGCGATCAGCAGCGGCCTTTCGATCACCACCGCGAAGTCGATCGTCATGCCGATGGCGATGAAGAACAGGCCGAGCAGCAGGCCCTTGAAGGGCTCGATGTCGGTCTCGAGCTCGCGCCGGTATTCGCTCTCCGCCAGCAGCACCCCGGCGAGGAAGGCGCCGAGCGCCATGGACAGGCCGACCGAATGCATCACGTAAGCGGTGGCGACCACCAGCAGCAGCGCCGCCGCGGTGAAGATCTCGGGCGATTCGCTGCGCGCGATCCAGCGCAGCGCCGGCCGCAGCAGCAGCCGCCCGCCGAGAACGATCGCCAGGATGACGCCCACGATGCGGGCCGCACCCCACCAGCCGCTGCCCTGCGCATGCACCTCGCTCACCGCCAGCAGCGGCAGCAGCGCGAGCACCGGGATCGCGGCCACGTCCTGCAGCAGCAGCACGCTCAGCGCGCTGCGCCCGGACGTCGTGGGCATGAGGTTGCGGTCGGCCATCGCGCGCAGGCCGGTGGCGGTGGAGGAGTCGGCCAGCGCCAGCGAGCCGACCAGCGCGATGCGCCAGTCGATGCCGAACGAGACCGCGATCGCGGTCATCACCGCCGCGGACCCGAACAGCTGCACGCTGCCCCAGCCGAAGATCGGCCGCCGCAGGTTCCACAGCCGCCGCGGCTCCAGCTCGAGGCCCACGAGGAACAGCATCAGTACCACGCCGAACTCGGCGAAGTGCAGCACGTCCTGCACGTTGGGCACCAGCTTCAGGCCCCAGGGGCCGATGGCGATGCCCGCGGCCAGGTAGCCGAGGATGGCGCCCAGTCCGAGCGCGCGCGACAGCGGCACGGCGATCACCGCCGCGGCCAGGTAGATGAAGCTGTAGGACAGCCAGGCGGGCGCGTGGTGTTCCATCAGCGGCTCGCCTGGTCGTGCACCGCGGGGCGGTCGGACTGCGGCACGTCGCAGGCGGGGCAGGCGGGCAGGTCTTCCAGTTCCGGCCAGTCGGGATAGGTCCCCAGCCGCTGGCCGAAGGTGGACACATGCGCTTCGATCGCGCCCGGCGGCGCGGTGTGCGCGCCGTGCAGCACCATCGGCGGCAGGAAGCGCATGCCGCACAGGGCGGCCGTCTGCTCGTAGGGCGGCAGGAAGGCGTCGAAGAAGTAGCGGTTGTAGCCCTGCGGGTGGTACGAATGCTCGCTGCCGCCCGTGGTGGCCACCAGCCAGAGGTCCTTTCCCTGCAGGGCCGTGCCGCCGGGGCCGTACGCCCACCCGTAGCGCAGCACCTCGTCGAGCCACAGCTTCAGGAGGGCGGGCATGGAATACCACTGGATCGGGTGCAGCAGCACGACGAGGCGGGCTGCGGCGACGGCCTCCTGCTCCGCGGCGACGTCGATGTCGTAGTCCGGATAGCTGCCGTACAGGTCGCGCACGCGCACCCACGGCAGCTGGCCCGCCGCGGCCAGCAGCAGGCGGTTGACTTTCGATTCGCCCCAGTTGGGGTGGGCGGCGACCAGGTAGACGCCGGGCGCGGGTTTTGCGAACTCATCCATGGGCGGTAACATAAGCGATGCGGCCTTCCCGGCCGCGCAGCACAGGAGCCCGCATGCCGGTCGTTGTCGTTGCGAACCCGAAGGGTGGGGTGGGCAAGTCCACCATGGCCACCAACATCGCCGGCTACTTTGCCAGCCGCGGCCACCAGGTGATGCTAGGCGATGCGGACCGCCAGCAATCTTCGCGCCTGTGGCTGCGGCTGCGGCCGGCGGAGGCGCGGCCCATCACCAGCTGGGAAGTCGGCGAAGGGCAGATCGCCAAGCCGCCCAAGGGCACCACGCACGTGGTGCTGGACACGCCGGCCGGCATGCACGGCAAGTGGATGGAAGACACGCTGCGGTCCGCCGACAAGGTGATCGTGCCGCTGCAGCCCAGCATCTTCGACATGTACGCCACCCGCAGCTTCCTCGACGAACTGGCGCACCACCGCAAGGCCAGCCGCATGCAGGTGGGCATCGTCGGGACGCGGGTCGATTCCCGCACCATCGCCGCCGACAAGCTGCAGGAGTTCGTCGAGGCCCTCGGCCTGCCGGTGCTCGGGTTCGTGCGCCCCACCCAGAACTACGTGCACCTGGCGGCCCGCGGGCTCACGCTGTTCGACGTGGCGCCCGGCAAGGTCGAGCGCGACCTGGAGCAATGGCAGGGCATCTGTCGCTGGCTTGACGCCTGAGGCGGGCACCCCGGTGCTGTAATGGGGCGATGAGAGTCTTCGAATCGCTCGCCGAGCTGCGCGCACTGGTCGGCCAGGAGGTCGCCACCAGCGACTGGATCCCCGTCACGCAGCAGCAGATCAACCTGTTCGCCGAAGCGACCGGCGACCACCAGTGGATCCACGTGGACGTGGAACGCGCCAAGGCCGGCCCTTTCGGCGCACCGATCGCGCACGGCTTCCTCACGTTGTCGCTGCTTCCGCGCTTCTTCGAATCGGCCCTGGACATCCGCAACACGCGCATGGGCGTGAACTACGGCCTGAACCGCGTGCGCTTCACCTCGCCCGTGCCCGCGGGCAGCCGCCTGCGCGCCACGATGAAACTGCTGGAATGCCAGGACCTGCCGGACAACGGCATGCAGATGACCTGGCTGGTGACGGTCGAACGGGAAGGCGCGGACAAGCCGGCCTGCATCGCCGAATCGCTGACGCGGCGCTACGTGTGACGCAGCGCGGCCGTACATCCTGAAAAGACTGCTTCGGTCGGGCGAAAAAAAAGCCCGCACGAAGCGGGCCGGTAAAGGAGTCTAGGGTTGCCTGGCCTGCCCTGAAAGGGCCGGTTGAAGGGCAGATGCGGGACAGTGCGTCGCGTTTCAAACACAGCTGCGCGAAACGAGACATTGCCTGTGTCGCACGATGCACAGCGCTCAGCCAGCGCCGGCGAACCCGTGCTGCCGCCACGCTTCGAAGACGGTCACGGCCACGGCGTTCGAAAGGTTGAGGCTGCGCTGTCCCGCCCGCATCGGCAACTTCAGCCGTTGCGGCGGCGCGAAGGTTTCCAGCAGCTCCGGGGCGAGGCCCCGCGTTTCCGAGCCGAAGACCAGCCAATCGTCGGCAAGGAACGCGACCGCGTGCACGCCCTGCGTGCCGCGCGTGCTCAGCGCGAACATCCGTTCCCGTGCCGGTCGTTCGGCCGCGACGAACGCGGACCAGCCGGCATGGCGACGCACCTCCGCGTACTCGTGGTAGTCCAGCCCCGCGCGCCGCATGTGCTTGTCGTCCATCGAGAAGCCCAGCGGCTCGACGAGGTGCAGCGTGCAGCCGGTGTTGGCCGCCAGGCGGATCACGTTGCCGGTGTTGGGCGGGATCTCCGGCGCGACCAGGACGATGTGGAACATGGACGCGATTGTCGCGTCAGGCCTCCTCGGTGCGGGCGAGCACGACCGCCGAGACACTTCGCGCTCCCGCCCGCCGCACGGCCGAGGCCGCTGCATGCAGGGACGCGCCGCTGGTCATCACGTCGTCGACCAGCAGCACGGCGCGGCCTTGCAGTTCCGCCGCGCGCAGCGGGTCGACGCCGAAGGCATCGCGGACGTTGGCGCGGCGGGCGCGGCGGTCCAGGGTGGCCTGCGCGCCGGTTTCGCGCAGGCGCAGCAGCAGCTGCGTCTCGACCTTGTCGCGGGCCAGGGCGCGGGCCAGCAGCAGCGCCTGGTTGAAGCCGCGCTCGGCCAGCCGGCGGGGCGCCAGTGGCAGGGGGAGCAGCAGGTCGGCCTGGGTCAACGCATCGTCCACGCCGGGGGTGCGTGCCATGAGGCTGGCCAGCGCGCCGGCCCAACCGGCTTCGCCGCTGAACTTGAAGCGGGCCACGAGGCCGGACCAGGGATAGGCATAAGGCACCGCGGCGAAGCAGGCGTCCAGCGGCGGCGGCTCGCGCAAGCAGGCGCCGCAGGCCGCGACGGTCTCGGGGACGGGCAGGGCGCAGGTACGACAGCGGTGCCGCGGCTGGCCGAAGCGGACGACGCAGCCATCGCACAGGGGCTGGGCCGGCCATGCGCCGCACACCGCGCAACGGCTGGGCGGGGCGGAAGTCCAGCGCTGCAGCCAGGCGGTGCGCATGCGGCTCAATATACTCGGCACCCCCTGCCATGGCATCCCCAGATCGGCCCCCCACCATCCACCCCGCCGCCGCCGCGCGCTGGCAGCGGGCCGCGCCCGCCGCGAGCCCCTGGCTGCACGAGGAAGTGGGCCGCCGCATGGCCGAACGGCTGGAGTGGATCAAGCGGGCGCCCGCGGCCTGGGCCGACTGGGAGCCGGTGCGCGGCGGCCTGGAGGCGCATGCGCTCGTGGGAAAGCGCTACCCGCAGGCCGGCACGCATGTCGTCGAGCCGGATCCCGCGCGGGCGGCCATCGCGCGGGAACGTCTCGGATCGCCCTGGTGGCGGCGCCTCGGCGGCGGCGCGCGCACCGCCTTCGGCCCCGTGCCGGCCGGCGGCGTGCAGATGCTCTGGTCCAACATGCAACTGCACATGGAGGCCGATCCTCAGGCCCTGATGCGCCAGTGGCACGACGCGCTGGCCGTCGACGGCTTCCTGATGTTCTCCTGCCTCGGGCCCGATACCCTGCGCGAGCTGCGCAGCGCCTACGCGGAGGCCGGCTGGCCGCCCCCGGCGCACGAGTTCACCGACATGCACGACTGGGGCGACATGCTGGTGCAGGGTGGCTTCGCCGAGCCCGTGATGGACATGGAACGGATCACGCTCAGCTTCGAGACGCCGCAGCGCCTGCTGCGGGAACTGCGCGAACTGGGGGCGAACCTGCATCCGGCACGCTTCCCGGGCCTGCGCGGGCGCCGCTGGCGCGACGCGCTCCATGCGCTGATCTCCCGCGCCCTGCGCGGGCCGGACGGGCAGCTGGCCCTCACCTTCGAGGTGGTCTACGGCCACGCGCTCAAGCCCTTGCCGCGCGCGAAGCTCGCCGAAAGCAGCGCCATTTCCATGGCCGACATGCGCGCCATGCTGCAGTCCGAGCGCCGCGGTCGGGAATAGCCGCCGCAAGGGCGTCTGTTGCAGGCCACTTGCCGCAGGTCAAGGGCCGCCCGCGCGGAAAGTGGCAGATGAGGAGCCGCTACAATGCGCGGTTGATTTTCGTGCGTCGCCCGTGCCGAACCCCGTATTCCGTTTCGCCACCGTCCAGGGCCAGGCCATCCACTGGTTCCTGGGGCGCAACTGCTCGGTGACGCCGGCCCAGCTGGGCTGGCTCTACGCCTCGCTTTGCGTCGTGTCGCTCGGGATCGGGACGTTCTTCTGGTTCCGGGGTGCGGTGATGATCCTCCCCTTCGCCTGGCTCGAGGTCCTGGCCGTCGGCGCCGCGTTCCTGGCGTATGCCCGCCACGCCGCCGACCGCGAGCACATCCTGCTGCAGGGCCGCAGGCTGGTGGTGGAGCTGGAAAACGGCGGTCGCCTCGAAAGGGCGGAATTCAACCGCGAGTGGGTTCGCGTGGAACCCGGCGCGGACGACCGCTCCCTGATCGAAGTGTCGGGGCAGGGTCGGCGGGTGATCGTGGGGCGCTATGTCCGGCCGGAATTGCGGCCGGTGCTGGCGCAGGAGATCCGCAGGGCGCTGCGCGAGGCGTAGCCCCGGGGTCCACGGACGGTTTTTTGAAGGCTTGAGGCTGAAAACGATGAAGAGTATTTCGAAGATCGCGGCGCTGCTCTCGCTGGCCGGTGCCCTGGGCACCGCCCAGGCCCAGGTGCAGGACCTGCCGGGCGGCCCGGCCGTGCGCCAGCTCAACCTGCATGCCGCCGCGACGCGCATCGCCGTCGAGCAGTCGTGGCTGCACTGGTTCATGCTGATCACCTGCATCGTGATCTTCGTGCTGGTGTTCTCCGTGATGTTCTATTCCATCTGGAAGCACCGCAAGTCGGTCGGCCACAAGCCGGCCAACTTCCACGAGTCGGTGACGGTGGAAGTGATCTGGACCATCATCCCCTTCATCATCGTGATCGTGATGGCGCTGCCGGCCACCAAGGTGCTGGTCGCCGCCAAGGACACCAGCAACGCCGACGTGACCATCAAGGCCACGGGCTACCAGTGGAAGTGGGGCTACGACTACCTGACGGGCGACGCCCAGGGCGTGAGCTTCCTGTCCACGCTGGACGCCTCCCACCGCGAGATGTCCAACGACGGCGGCAATGCCGCGCAGAAGCCCAACGACTACCTGCTGAAGGTCGACAACCCGCTGGTGGTGCCGGTCAACAAGAAGGTCCGCATCATCACGACCGCCAACGACGTGATCCACGCCTGGGGCGTGCCGGCCTTCGGCGTGAAGCAGGACGCGATCCCCGGCTTCGTGCGCGACACCTGGTTCCGCAGCGAGAAGACCGGCGACTTCTACGGCCAGTGCTACGAGCTGTGCGGCAAGGAACACGCCTACATGCCCATCCACGTGAAGGTGGTGAGCCAGGAGGAGTTCGTGGCCTGGTCCGGCGAGCAGAAGAAGCTGATGGCCGCCAAGCAGGACGACCCCGCCAAGGTCTGGCAGCTGACCGACATCGTCGCCCGTGGCGAGAAGGTCTACGCCGCCAAC
Organism: Ramlibacter pallidus; assembly: GCF_015070875.1. Taxonomy (GTDB): domain Bacteria; phylum Pseudomonadota; class Gammaproteobacteria; order Burkholderiales; family Burkholderiaceae_C; genus Ramlibacter; species Ramlibacter pallidus. Next base: position 656,025 of record NZ_JADDIV010000001.1, on the reverse strand, counting down.
TGCGCCGCATGCCACCAGGCCAACGGCAAGGGCGCGGGCCCGATCAAGGCGCTGGACGCCTCGCCGATCGTGCTGGATGCCGACAAGTCCAAGGAAATCGCCATCCTGCTCAACGGCCGTGCCGCCATGCCGGCCTGGCGCCAGCTCTCCGATACGGACATCGCGGCCGTGATCAGCTACACGAAGAACGCCTGGACCAACAAGACGGGCCAGGTGGTGCAGCCGGCCGAAGTGCTGGCGCAGCGCGGCAAGTAAGCGGCGGCAGGAATCAAGAGGAAACCCCATGAGCGCAGTTCTCGATCCCCACGGCCACGGGCACGCCGGCCACGACGATCACCATGACCACGCGCCCGCCGGCTGGCGGCGCTGGGTCTACGCGACCAACCACAAGGACATCGGGACGCTGTACCTGCTGTTCTCGTTCTTCATGCTGATGTTCGGCGGCCTGCTCGCCATGGGCATCCGCGCCGAGCTGTTCCAGCCCGGCCTGCAGCTGGTGAACCCGGAGCTGTTCAACCAGCTCACCACCATGCACGGCCTGATCATGGTGTTCGGCGCCATCATGCCGGCCTTCGTGGGTTTCGCGAACTGGATGATCCCGCTGCAGATCGGCGCGCCCGACATGGCGTTCGCGCGGATGAACAACTTCAGCTTCTGGCTGCTGATCCCCGCGGGCCTGATGCTGGTGCTGTCGTTCTTCATGCCCGGTGGCGCCCCCGCCGCCGGCTGGACGCTGTACGCGCCGCTGACGCTGCAGATGGGCCCGTCGATGGACGCCGGCATCTTCGCGATGCACATCATGGGCGCGTCGTCGATCATGGGCTCGATCAACATCATCGTCACCATCCTCAACATGCGCGCCCCCGGCATGACGCTGATGAAGATGCCGATGTTCTGCTGGACGTGGCTGATCACCGCCTACCTGCTGATCGCCGTGATGCCGGTGCTGGCCGGTGCGATCACCATGACGCTGACCGACCGCCACTTCGGCACGACCTTCTTCAACCCGGCCGGCGGCGGCGACCCGGTGCTCTACCAGCACATCTTCTGGTTCTTCGGGCACCCCGAGGTCTACATCATGATCCTGCCGGCCTTCGGCATCATCAGCCAGGTCGTGCCCGCCTTCTCGCGCAAGCGCCTGTTCGGCTACGCCTCCATGGTGTACGCGACCAGCTCCATCGCGATCCTGTCCTTCATCGTGTGGGCGCACCACATGTTCACCACCGGCATGCCGGTGACGGGCCAGCTGTTCTTCATGTACGCGACCATGCTGATCGCGGTGCCCACGGCCGTGAAGATCTTCAACTGGATCGCGACGATGTGGCAGGGCTCGATGACCTTCGAGACGCCGATGCTGTTCTCGGTCGGCTTCATCTTCGTGTTCACCATCGGCGGCTTCACCGGCCTGATCCTGGCCATGGCCCCGATCGACCTGCTGCTGCAGGACACCTATTACGTCGTGGCCCACTTCCACTACGTGCTGGTGGCCGGCTCGCTGTTCGCGCTGTTCGCCGGCTACTACTACTGGGCGCCGAAGTGGACGGGCGTCATGTACAACGAAGGCCGCGGCAAGCTGCACTTCTGGTGGACGCTGATCGCCTTCAACGTCACCTTCTTCCCGATGCACTTCCTGGGCCTCGCCGGCATGCCGCGCCGCTACGCCGACTACCCGATGCAGTTCGCGGACTTCAACGCGCTGGCTTCGGTGGGCGCCTTCGCCTTCGGCCTCGCCCAGGTGTACTTCTTCTTCTTCATCGTGCTGCCCACGATGCGCGGCCACGGCGCCCCCGCCCCGCAGCGCCCGTGGAACGACGCCGACGGCCGCGGCGCCGAGGGCCTGGAATGGGAAGTGCCTTCGCCGGCGCCCTTCCACACCTTCGAGGTGCCCCCGCGCCTGGACCCGAGCGCGACCCGCGTGCTCGACGCCCCCGGCAAGGCGATCAACCCGAACTCCGGCGCCGCCGCGCACTGAGCACGAGGATGGCCGTGTCCGACGAGCAGCAGAAGAAGAACCGGCGCCTGGCGCTGATCCTCGCGTCCATCGCGCTGGTGTTCTTCCTCGGCTTCATCGCCAAGTTCGTGCTGCTGGGCAAGGCCTGAGGCCATGAGCATCCGCGCCGCGAACCGGAAGATGGTGGGCAAGCTCGCGGTCGTGGCCGCCGGCATGTTCGCCTTCGGCTACGCGCTGGTGCCCATCTACGAACACATCTGCGAGGCGCTGGGCATCAACATCCTGGCCGTCGGCGAGAAGCAGGTGCCGGGCAGCTCGCGCGCCGCGGCCAACACGCAGGTCGACACCTCGCGCACGATCACCGTCGAATTCGACGCCAACGTGCGCGGCCCCTGGCAGTTCAAGCCGGAGAAGGCATCGATCCAGGTGCATCCCGGCCAGCTGGCCACGGTGATGTACGAGTTCCAGAACGTGCAGGACCGCAAGATGGCGGCCCAGGCCATCCCCAGCTACGCGCCGCGCAACGCGACGGCGCACTTCAACAAGCTGGAGTGCTTCTGCTTCAACCAGTACGTGCTGGAGCCGGGCGAGCGCAAGCAGTGGCCGGTGGCCTTCGTCATCGACCCGCGGCTGCCCAAGGACGTGACCACCATCACGCTGTCGTACACCTTCTTCGAAGTGGGCGGCAAGGTGCCGGCCGCGCCGACGGCGCAGGCGCCGGCGGAGGGCACCGGCGGTTGAACATCCTCCACACGGTCAAGGCGGTCCTGTGGGCTTTCTTCGGCGTGCGCAAGAGAAGCGGCTACGAGGAAGACCTGGGCAAGCTGAGCCCCTTCGCCATCATCGGCGTCGCGCTGGTGCTGGTGCTGCTGTTCATCGGCGGGCTGATCGCCCTGGTGAACTGGGTGGTTTGAACACAGAATCTGAAATCGAGAAGTTAGAGGATCAGGAGTCAAGATGAGCACCAGCGCACCGGGGACGACGCCCCACTACTACGTGCCCCAGCCCTCGCGCCACCCGGCGTCGGCGGCGCTCGGGCTGTTCTTCGTGATCTTCGGCGCGGCCAACTGGATCAACAACGCCGATTGGGGCAAGTGGCTGGTGCTCGGCGGCATGCTGTGGCTGTTCTGGGTGCTGTTCCAGTGGTTCGGCGACGCCGTCCGCGAGAGCGAGACCGGCCAGTACGGTCGCAAGATCGACCTGTCCTTCCGCTGGAGCATGAGCTGGTTCATCTTCTCGGAAGTGATGTTCTTCGGCGCCTTCTTCACCGCCCTGTGGTGGATGCGCGCCCACTCCGTGCCGGCGCTCGGCGGCCTGGACAACGCGATCCTGTGGCCCGACTTCAAGGCCGTCTGGCCGAGCAGCGCCCCGGGAGCGACCGCATCGCCGGCCGGCATCATCGAGCCCTTCCAGACCATGGGCCCGTTCTGGCTGCCCACGATCAACACCGCGCTGCTCCTGACCTCGGGCGTGACGCTGACCATCGCGCACCACGCGCTGCGCGCCGGCCACCGCGGCACCACCGTGCTGTGGATGTGGGCCACGGTGCTGCTGGGCCTGACCTTCCTCTTCGTGCAAGGCTACGAGTACTACCACGCGTACACCGACCTGAACCTGAAGCTCAGCTCGGGTGCCTACGGCTCCACCTTCTTCATGCTCACCGGCTTCCACGGCTTCCACGTGCTGGTCGGCATGCTGATGCTGCTGTTCATCACCCTGCGCCTGATGAAGGGCCACTTCACGCCGGAGAAGCACTTCGGCTTCGAAGGCGCCGCCTGGTACTGGCACTTCGTCGACGTCGTCTGGCTGTTCCTGTACATCCTGGTGTACTGGATGCGCTAGTTCCGTCATCGCCCCGCCTGCGCGGGGCCGGCGGGAACGAAAAAGGGCCGCGCGAGCGGCCCTTCGTCCTTCAACCCACCTTACTTCAGCGGAAGACCGGTCGGCTCGATGTAGCCGAGCTTCCACGCCAGCAGGATGCAGACGAACAGCAGGATCGAGAAGCCGACGCGGAACGCCAGCGCGCGGGCCATGTTGTTGGTCTTCGCTTTCCCGTCCTGCCCGTCCTTCATCATGAAGTACAGCGCCGAGCCCAGGCTGGCGACGATGGCCAGGAAGGCCAGGAGCACGAGGTAATTCATGGCCCCGATTATCGGCGCGCCCCTGGTGCCATGCTGAAGCGGCTGCTGATCGCCCTCCTGGCGCTGGCCGGCGTGGCGGCCGGGACCAGCCTGGGATTCTGGCAGTGGGGCCGGGCCCAGCAGCGCACGGCGCTGCACGAGGCGATCGCGTCGCGCGGCGCCCTGCCGCCGCTGTCCGCCGCGGACCTGAAGGCGGCGGGCGAGGGGGCGGACCTCCTGCACCGCGCGATCGTGCTGCGCGGGGAATGGGTGGCGGCGAACACGGTCTTCCTGGACAACCGCCAGATGCATGGCGTGCCCGGCTTCTACGTCGTGACGCCCCTGCGCCTGGAGGCAGGCCAGGGCGTCGTGCTGGTGCAGCGCGGCTGGGCCCAGCGCAACTTCTCCCGGCGCGACGCCCTGCCGCCGGTGCAGACGCCCGCCGGCACGGTCGAAGTGCGGGGCCGCTTGGCCCCGCCGCCCGCCAAGCTATATGCCTTCGACACGGAAGAGAAGGGCCCGATCCGGCAGAATCTGGACCTGGCGCGCTTCCGTGCGGAGACCGGGCTGGCGCTGCTGCCCTTGTCCGTGCAGCAGGTGGGCCCGTCCTCCGAAGGCCTGTCGCGCGCGTGGCCGCGGCCGGCCAGCGGCGCGGAGAAGAACATCGGCTACGCCTTCCAGTGGTGGGCCCTCGCCGCGCTGATCGCCATCCTCTATGTCTGGTTCCAATTCGTCCAACCCCGCCGCCAAGCCAGGCGTCCTTGACCAGCCCCTCGGGCTGACGGTGCACTCGCTGCCCGAGCCGCGCGAGGCTGCGCTCGAGGACGGGCAGCGCACGCGCAGCGGGCGCTGGAAGATGCTGCTCGTGATGCTGGTGTGCGCGGCACCGGTGATCGCCTCCTTCTTCACCTATTACGTGATCCGTCCCGAGGGCCGCCGCAACTACGGCGCCCTGGTGGAGCCGCAGCGGCCGCTGCCGAACGTGACGGCCACCACGCTGGACGGCCAGGCCGTGCCGCTGCCTTCGCTGCGGGGACAGTGGCTGCTGGTCAGCGTGGCCAGCGGCGCCTGCGACGCGGCGTGCGAGCGGCACCTCTACCTGCAGCGCCAGTTGCGCGAGGGCCTGGGCAAGGACAAGGACCGGCTTGACTGGGTCTGGATCGTGAACGACGACGTGCCGGTGCGCGACGCGCTGAAGCCGGCGCTGCAACAGGCGACGGTGCTGCGCGTCGACGGGCAGCAGGTCGCGCAGTGGCTCGCGCCGGCAGCGGGCGGGCGCCTTGCGGACCACCTCTATGTCGTCGACCCGCAGGGGCACTGGATGATGCGCTTCCCGCCCGGCGACGACGCGGCCTCGGCGACCAAGGTGCGGCGCGACCTGGAGCGCCTGATGCGGGGCTCCGCAGGCTGGGACAAGGCGGGCCGAGAAAAATGACCCACCCCCGAAACGCCTTCGGCGTCTCCCCCTCGAGGGGGCGCCCCCAGCGGCCCGGCAAAGCCGGTTCCGCGGCGGCACTGGACTGAGTCATGGAACCCCAGCCCTTGTATGACCTCGCGCCGGTGCTGTGGATCGCGCTGCTCGGCATCGCGATCGCCGCGGGGCCGCTCGCGTGGATCTGGCTGCGCAACCGGGGGACGACGCCGGCGCACCGGCTGGCCGCCCTCACGGTGCTCACGCTCTTCCTCACCTTCGACCTCGTTCTGTTCGGCGCCTTCACGCGCCTGACCGATTCGGGCCTCGGCTGCCCCGACTGGCCGGGGTGCTACGGCAATGCCAGCCCGACCGGCGCGCTGGCGCAGATCCGCGCGGAAGAGGCGCGCATGCCGACGGGACCCGTGACGCACGGCAAGGCCTGGATCGAGATGATCCATCGCTACCTGGCGACCGGCGTGGGCGTGCTGATCACGACGCTGGCCGTCGCCACCTGGCTGCACCGCAAGCGCGGCTTGCCGGTGAGCCCGGTGTGGCCGGCGCTCACCTTCGTCTGGGTCTGCGTGCAGGGGGCCTTCGGCGCGCTCACGGTGACGATGAAGCTGTTCCCGGCGATCGTCACGCTGCACCTGCTCGGCGGGCTCGTGCTGCTGGCGCTGCTGACCATGCAGGCGGTGGCGTATCGCCAGGCGCAGCGCGGCGCGGGGGCACACCGGATCGCACCGTCGGCGCGCGCCTGGATCGTCGCTGCGTTCGCGCTCCTGTGGCTGCAAGTGGCGCTCGGCGGCTGGGTCAGCACGAACTACGCCGTGCTCGCGTGCAGCGAATTCCCGACCTGCCAGGGCACCTGGTGGCCGGCGATGGATTTCCGCCAGGGCTTCGAGCTGTGGCGCGAGCTGGGCCGGACGGGCGGCGGCGAGCACGTGACCTTCGCGGCGCTGACCGCCATCCACTACGTGCACCGCCTGGTGGCGTACGTCCTCTTCGTCGTGCTGGGGCTCGTCGCGTGGAAGCTGCGCGGGGGGCCGCTGCACCATGCCGCGCGCGTGCTGGCGGGCCTGGCGCTCTGGCAGTTCGCCAGCGGCTTGTCGAACGTGGTGCTGGGCTGGCCCATCGTCGCGGCGGTGGCGCACACCGGCGGCGCCGCCGCATTGGTGGTCGCGCTCACCTGGTCGCTGCGTGAGAGCCGTGCCGAGAAGACGGCCGCCGTGCCCGCCGGCGTGCGCGGAGTCTCCGCATGAACGCCACCGTCGCGCGCCAGTTCTACGCGCTGATGAAGCCGCGCGTGATCCAGCTGATCGTGTTCTGCGCGCTGATCGGCATGGTGCTGGCGGTGCCCGGCCTGCCTTCGTGGCCGGAAGTGCGCGTGGCGCTGCTCGCCTGCCTCGGCATCTGGCTGGTGGCCGGCGCCGCGGCCGCCTTCAACTGCCTGGTGGAAAAGGGCATCGACGCGAAGATGCGCCGCACCGCCTGGCGTCCCACGGCGAAAGGCGAACTGAGCGATCGCCAGACGCTGGTCTTCTCCGCGACGCTGTGCGCGCTCGGCTCGTGGCTGCTGTACGCGTGGGTGAACCCGCTGACCATGTGGCTCACCCTCGCGACCTTCGTCGGCTATGCGGTGATCTATACCGTCATCCTCAAGCCGCTCACGCCGCAGAACATCGTGATCGGCGGCGCCTCGGGCGCGATGCCGCCGGTGCTCGGCTGGGCCGCGCTGCGCGGCGACGTCGGACCCGAAGCGCTCATCCTCTTCCTGATCATCTTCCTCTGGACGCCGCCGCACTTCTGGGCGCTGGCGCTGTACCGCGTGGAGGACTACCGCAAGTCCGGCCTGCCGATGCTGCCCGTCACGCACGGCAACGAGTTCACCCGGCTGCAGATCCTGCTGTACACGATCGTGCTGTTCGCGGCCTGCCTGATGCCCTTCGCGTACGGCATGAGTTCCTGGACCTATCTGGTGGCCGCGCTCGCCCTGAGCGCCGGATTCATCGGGTACGGCTTCCGCCTGTGGCGCGAGTACTCCGACGCGCTCGCGCGCAAGACCTTCCGCTTCTCGCTGATCCACCTGAGCGTGCTGTTCGCGGCGCTCCTGCTGGACCACTACCTGCCCTTCTGAGGACGCCATGCAGCGACGCCACGCTCTCCTGACCTTCGCCGGCGGCCTCGCCGTCCTTGCCGGCTGCGCCGAAAGCAAGCCGCAGTTCAAGGCCGTCGACATCACCGGGGCGGACTACGCGAAGGACTTCGCGCTGCCCGACACCGACGGCAAGGTGCGCAGCCTCAAGGATTTCGCCGGCAAGGCCGTCGTGGTGTTCTTCGGCTACACGCAGTGCCCCGACGTGTGCCCCACCACGCTGGGGGAGATCGCCGCCGCGAAGAAGCTGCTCGGCGCCGACGGCGCCAAGGTGCAGGGCGTGCTGATCACCGTCGACCCCGAGCGTGACACGCCGCAGATCCTGAAGGCCTACGTGGGCAACTTCGGCACCGACTTCGTCGCCTTGCGCGGCTCGCCGGAGCAGACCGCGCAGGTCGCGAAGGACTTCAAGGTCTACTACAAGAAGGCCGAAGGCAAGACGCCGGGCAGCTACCTGATGGACCACTCGGCGGCGAGCTACATCTACGACCCGCAGGGCAGGCTGCGCCTGTACAGCCGGTACGGGAGCGGGCCGCAGGCGCTGGCCGACGACCTGAAGCTGCTGCTCGCCTGAGTTTTTCGCTGCCAGCAGGCAGGGCGGGCCGGGGGTCCGGGCACCCGCTCTCCGGTCCAGGCTCGCTCTATCGCCGGTCATGGAGAACAAGCGCCTCCAATGCGGACGAGCGGCTTTGGGATCGACTTTCCGTGGGGGAGCGAATCGTCCCTGCGATCGGGTACCCGAACCCCCGACCCTGGGCAATCTCCGCCCGAACTCCCCCGTTGTCACGCGTTCAGGCCTGAACCGCCGCGTGTTGAGGTCGGGCCTCCGGCCCCCGACCTCGCCCCGAACACACACTCTCCCTGGACAACGCCGTGAGCGAAACCAGCCTCAAGCCAACGCCGCCAACGGATAGATCAGCTTCCGCGCATCCGGCATCTGGTCCAGCCCTTCCAGCGCCCAGCGCAGGCTGGCCGCGCCGTCCATGTGCGGGTGCGGCAGCATGGCGATGGTCACGTGGAACTTGAGCGTGAGCGCCGCCGGCAGCGCCTCGACCTGGCGCAGGCCGCTGGCCACCACCTGCTGCGCGCGCGACGCGGCCGCCTCCGGCGTCATCGGGGCCTCCAGCAGCACGGCGAACTCGCGCTCGCCCACGCGCGCCGCCATGTCGAAGTCGACGATCACGCGCCGCAGGTGCGAGCCCGCGATCACCAGCGCCTTCTCCGCGGCCTCGCGCCCGAACTCCTCGGCGATCGCGTCGAGGTTGGAGATGCGGACGCCCAGCACGGCGAGCTGCTGCCGCTGGCCGCGCGCATGCGCGAGGCTGGTGTCCAGCCGCTCGATGAAACCCTGGCGGTGCGGCAGCCCGGTGAGCGCGTCGTTGCGCGACAGCGCGCTGGTGCGCATCTGGTCCTCCCGCCGCGCGATCAGCCGCAGGTTCAACGCGTAGTAGAGGATGGGCAACAGCAGGGCCATGCCCAGGAAGAGGCCTTGGCGCGTGAGCACATTGGTCGGCATCAGGCCGAAGCCGCGCGCCAACGGGAACAGCGCGAGCACCAGCAAGGGCAGGAAGCCCCATGCCACCAGCCGCAGGTGCGGTTCGGTGTCGTCCAGCCAGCCCCACACGACCATCCCGAGGATGGCGAGGAGGGCCAGGCCGGTGAGGACCAGCACGAGCGTCATGCTCACCTTGCTGGTGATGAGGACGTCGAGCGCCACGGCCCCGAGCAGGGCGGCGATGAGCGCCCACACCGCCAGGTCGAGCGCGCGCGAGAGCCGCGCCGGGTCCGTCACGACCTTCACGAACCACAAGGCGGCGGCCGTGGCGACGCCGGGCCACAGCGCCGTCACGGTGTCGTTCCAGATCCGCCACTCACGCCACAGGTACTGTGCCCCGACGCCCGCGCGGCCGAGATGGCTGCACGCCAGCAGCACGATGAACATCGCGAAGGAGAGGAAGGCCCGGTCGCGGAAGGCGATGCCGTTGGCCATCGAGGCGAGCGCCACCAGCGCCGCGAGGCCGAAGAAGGCTCCGAACAGCAGTTGCTCCTGCTCGCGGCTCTGCATCAGCGCGTCCTGGCGGAACAGCGTGACCGGCGCGGAGAAGTCGGCGCGCTCGTCTTCGACCCGCACCCAGTAGCGCACCGGCTGCGGGTCGTCCTTGGCGAGCGCGAAGGTCGGCAGCCGTCCGGGCACCGACCATTGCGCCACGGGGACCTGGGTGCCGGCCTGTTGCATGACGAGCCGGCCGTCGCGGTCACGGTGGAACATCTGGACCTGGCCATAGACCCCCGTCCCGACCTCGAGGTACCACTGCTCCCCCGGCGGGACGACGGCGTCGAAGCGGATCCACAACACGCCGTCCTGCAGGCTGTACTGCTGGTCGCGCCGGCGCAGGTTCCAGCGGATGTCCTGCGAGGACGCCTCGATGTCTTCCAGGCGGACGCGCCGTGCCGGGTCGACCCAGTAGCTGCTGCGCTGGTAGAGGTGGACCGGCTGGTCGCCGGCCAGGGCGATGGGTGCAAGCCCGGAGGGGTCGGCGGGCGGCGGTGAGGCGGCCGCATGCGCGGCGGCGCCCCAGGAGGAGGCGCACCAGAGCAAGACAGCGCCGAAGGCGCGCAGGACACTCCTCCTCATGCGCCCATTGTCCCCATGCACGGATGGGCTACAAGGGAAAAAGCTCCGGTTACGCGCGGATACAACAAAAAAGCCCGGCGATGCCGGGCTTTTCGGGAGGCGCGAGAACTTAAGCGTACGCGGACAGCGCCTTCTTCATCTTCTTCATCGCGGCCACCTCGATCTGGCGGATGCGCTCGGCCGACACGCCGTACTCGGTGGCGAGTTCATGCAGCGTCATGCCGCCGGAGCCGTCGTCGTTGACCTTCAGCCAGCGCTCTTCGACGATGCGGCGGCTGCGCGGGTCCAACTGCTCCAGCGCCTGCGCGATGCCTTCGCTGGCCATGGTGTCGCGCTCGCGGTTCTCGATCTCCGCCGTCGGCTCGTGCGTCGCGTCCGCCAGGTAGGCGATCGGGCCGTACGCTTCCTCGCCGTCGTCGGCGGGGCCCGGGTCCAGCACCACGTCGCCGCCCGACATGCGGGTCTCCATCTCGATGACTTCTTCCGGCTTGACGTTCAGTTCGCGCGCCATGACCTCGATCTGCGCGTCGGTCAACGTGTCGCGGTGCGTCTCGGCGCCGGCCTCGTCCTTGAAGCCCTGCTTCATGGAGCGCAGGTTGAAGAACAGCTTGCGCTGCGCCTTGGTCGTGGCGACCTTGACCATGCGCCAGTTCTTCAGGATGTACTCGTGGATCTCCGCGCGGATCCAGTGCAGCGCGTAGCTGACCAGACGCACGCCCTGGTTCGGGTCGAAGCGCTTCACCGCCTTCATCAGGCCGATGTTGCCTTCCTGGATCAGGTCGCCGTGCGGCAGGCCGTAGCCCAGGTACTTGCGCGATACGGACACCACCAGCCGCAGGTGCGACAGCACCAGCTTCCCGGCGGCTTCCAGGTCGTTTTCGTCCCTGAACTTCTTCGCGTATTCCTGTTCTTCCTCCGCCGTCAGCATCGGCAGCCGGTTGACCGCCGAGATGTATGCGTCCAGGTTGCCCAGCGAAGGAACGACGGCCCAGGGATTGGCGACCGCCAATGCCGTGGTACCCGAGGCTCCAATGGATGAGGACATACCGGAAACTCCTTCTGCTCGTGAAATATTAGCACTCTGTTAGACGGAGTGCTAAGCAAAGGGTTCCGTAGGCGCGAGCCGCGACAGGCCGTCGTCAACGGCTTCCGGGGGGACAAGTGTCCCTGGTGGAAGACGCCACGCGGACGCCGAGCTCGAGGAACAGCTTGCTCACGGAGAAGATGGATGTGCCTCGGCGAATTCCAAGGGCCCGGCGGCTCGCCGGCGCAAAATTCCCGCTTTCCTCCACGGAGCGCACCCATGCAGGCCAGTCCGGAACGCGAGATCGTCACCGTCACCACCACTGTCGGCTCCCGCTCCGAGGCCGAGGCGCTGGCCCACGCGATCCTCGAGGCCGGCCTGGCGGCTTGCGTCCAGCTGGAGGAGGGGCTCACTTCCTACTATCGCTGGGAAGGGAAGGCCCAGCAGGACGCCGAGGTGCGCCTGACCATCAAGACACTGGCGTCGGCCTTGCCCGGCCTGCAGGCGCTGTTGGGCGACAAGCATCCCTATGACCTGCCGCAGTTCGTCGCCTGGCCTGGCCAGGGCAGTGCGGCCTATGCGGACTGGGTGCGCGCCGCGGTCAGGCCAGCAGCGCCAGGGCGAACTCCCGCGCGCTGAAGGTTTCCAGGTCCTCCAGCTTCTCGCCCACGCCGATGAAGTAGACCGGCACCGGTTTCTCCTGCGCGATGGCGGCCAGCACGCCGCCCTTGGCCGTGCCGTCGAGCTTGGTGACCACCAGGCCCGTGACGCCCAGCGCGGCGTCGAAGGCCTTCACCTGCGCCAGCGCGTTCTGCCCCGTGTTCCCGTCGATGACCAGCAGCACCTCGTGGGGCGCGCTCGCCTCCGCCTTGGTCACCACGCGCTTGATCTTGCGCAGTTCTTCCATCAGGTGCAGCTGCGTCGGCAGCCGCCCCGCCGTGTCCACGATCACGACGTCCCTGCGGCGGGCCTTGCCGGCGGACACCGCGTCGAACGCCACGGCGGCCGGATCGCCGCCTTCCTGGCTGACGATCTCCACCTTGTTGCGGTCCGCCCAGACGGCGAGCTGCTCCTTCGCGGCGGCGCGGAAGGTGTCCGCCGCCGCCAGCAGCACCGTCTCGCCGGCATCGGCGAGGTGCTTGGTCAGCTTGCCGATGGACGTCGTCTTGCCCGCACCGTTGACGCCCGCGACCATGATCACGGTGGGCTGGTGCTCGCCGATGGTGAGCGGCTTCTCCAGCGGCCGGAGCAACTGGGTGAGGGCGTCGACCAGGATGTTCTTCGCCTGCACGGGGCGCGTGGCGCCGCTGGCGGCGACCTTGCGCTTCACTTCCGCCAGCAGGTACTCGGTGGCGGCGACGCCGGAATCGGCGAGCAGCAACGCCGCTTCCAGCTCTTCGTAGAGGGCGTCGTCGATCTGCGCGCCGGTGAAGACCTGCGAGATGCTGGTCCCGGTCTTGCGCAGGCCCGCGCTCAGCCGTTCCATCCAGCTCTGCCGTTCCGGCGGCACCTCGGCCGGGACGGGGATCTGCAGCGGCGCGACGAGCGCGCTGCCGATCAGTCCACCGCCCGCGGGCGCCGGGGCGCGCTCTGGCGAAGGGGCAGGCGTGGCCGGTGCCGGAGCCGGTGCCGCGACGGGCACGGGTGCCGGGGCAACGGCCGGCGCGGCGGTGGGAGCGGGGGTGGCCGGAGGTTTTTTCCGGAAGAAGCTGAACATCAGGGGGGTTTCTAGAATCACACGATTCTATGAAACAGCTCCTGCGCTCGTTCCTCCTCCTCCTTTCCACCTCCTTCGTCTTCCTGGCACCCGCGCAAGGGCAGCTCTCCGGAGCGCCGCCCGCGCAACAGAAACCCCAGCAGTTCCAGCTGCCCAACGGCCTGACGGTGATCGTGAAGCCCGACCGCCGCGCGCCGACCGCGGTGCACATGCTCTACGTGCGCGTGGGCGCGATGGACGAAGTGGACGGCACCAGCGGCGTCGCGCACGTGCTGGAACACATGCTGTTCAAGGGCACGAAAACCACGAAGCCGGGCGAGTTCTCGCGCGTGGTCGCGGCCCTCGGCGGCCGCGAGAACGCCTTCACCACCCGCGACATCACCGGCTACTTCCAGCAGATCCCGGCCAACCGGCTGGAGGACGTGATGCGGCTGGAGGCCGACCGCTTCGTCCACAACCAGTGGGCCGACGAGGAGTTCAAGCGCGAACTCGAAGTGGTGAAGGAGGAGCGGCGCAGCCGCACCGAGGACAACCCGCGCGGCCTCCTGTTCGAGCAGCTCAGTGCCGTGACCTTCCAGGCCTCTCCGTACCGTCGCCCGGTCGTGGGCTGGATGAGCGACCTCGACGCGATGACGCCGGCCGATGCGCGCGAGTTCTACAGGCGCTGGTACGTTCCCGCCAACGCCGCGGTGATCGTCGCCGGCGACGTCGACCCGCAGCAGGTGCTGCGCCTGGCGCAGAAGTACTACGGCACGATCCCCGCGCGCCCGGTGCCCGAGCGCAAGCCGCGCGAGGAACCGGAGCAGAAGGGCATCCGCCGCGTCGACTTCAAGGCGCCGGCCGACCAGTCGTACGTGGCGCTCGCCTTCAAGGTGCCGGCGCTGCGCTCCTTCGAGCGCACGCCGGAGAACGACGACGCCCTGGCGCTCTCCGTGCTGGCCGCCGTGCTGGATGGCTACGACGGCGCGCGGCTGGAACGGGCGCTCACGCGCGGCCCGGACCGCGTCGCCGACGGGGTGGATGCCGGCAACGGACTGTGGGGCCGCGGGCCGCAGCTCTTCACCCTGACGGGCGTGCCCGCGGCGGGCAAGACGCCGGAGCAGCTCGAGGCCGCGCTGCGCGCGCAGGTCAAGCGCATCGCCGACGAGGGCGTGAGCGAAGCCGAACTCCAGCGCGTGAAGACGCGCTGGACCGCCGGCGAGATCTACAAGCTCGACTCGGTGATGGGCCAGGCGCGCGAGATCGGCCAGTACTGGGTGCTCGGCCTGCCGCTCGATTCCGACCAGCGCCTGATGGCGCGCCTGAACGAGGTGACGGCCGAACAGGTCAGGTCGGTGGCCGCGCGCTACTTCGGCGACGACCAGATGACCGCCGGCATCCTGCGCCCGCTGCCCCTGGACCCGAACCGCAAACCCCGCGTGCCCGCCGCCGGCGGCCGCCATTGAAGGAATTCCGCATGCGTCTGCAGCATCACCTCGCGCGCGCGGCCTCCGTGGCCGCGCTCCTGTGCGCGTTCGTCCTCCCGGCCCAGGCCGCCCTGCCGATCCAGAAGTGGCAGCAGGCGAGCGGGGCGCAGGTCTGGCTGATCGAAGCCCCGGGCCTGCCCATCGTCGACGTGCAACTGGACTTCGATGCCGGCGACCGGCGCAGCCCGCCCGGCAAGCAAGGTCTGGCGCCGATCGCGGCCAGCATGACCGGCAGCGGCGTCGAGGCCCGCGACGGCCTGCCGGCCCTCGACGAGAACCAGCTGGGCGAGGCCTGGGCCGACCTCGGCGCCGGCTTCGGCGGCAGCGCCGGCGCCGACCGCATGAGCTTCACGCTGCGCTCGCTGACCTCTCCCGACCTGCTGCCGCGGGCGGTGCAGCTGGCCGCGCGGGTGCTGGGCGAACCATCGTTCCCCGACACCGTGTGGCAGCGTGACCGCCAGCGGATGATCGCGTCGATCCGCGAAGCCAACACGCGTCCCGGCACCATCGCCGGCCGCGCGTACAGCCAGGCCGTGTACGGCACGCATCCGTATGGCTATGAGAACACCGAGGAAACGCTGGGCCGCCTGAGCGTGCAGGACATGCGCGACTACCACCGCCAGTACGTGCGCGCCTGCCGCGCGAAGGCGAGCGTCGTCGGGGCGGTGACCCGCGCGCAGGCGGACCAGATCGTCGCCAGCCTGCTCGCGCGCCTGCCCGCCGGCACCTGCGAGCCGCTGCCCGCCGTGCCCGACGTGGCGCCGCTCGCGGCGCCGGTGGAGCGCAGCATCCCATTCGCCTCCGCGCAGGCGCACGTGCTGATCGGCCAGCCGGGCTACAAGCGGCTGGACCCCGACTACTTCCCGCTGCTGGTGGGCAACTACATCCTGGGCGGCGGCGGCTTCGTGTCCCGGCTGGTGGAGGAGGTGCGGCACAAGCGCGGCCTGAGCTACAGCGTCTACAGCTACTTCTCGCCGGGGCTGCACAACGGCGCCTTCACCTTGGGCCTGCAGACGCGGCCGGACCAGGCGGCGCAGGCCGTGCAGGTGTCGCGCGACGTGGTGCGCCGCTTCGTCGCCGAAGGCCCGACCGACACCGAGCTGAAGGCGGCCAAGGACTTCATGATCGGCGGCTTCGCGCTGCGCCTGGACAGCAACCGCAAGCTGCTGGACAACCTGGCCGGCATTGCGCTCTACGACCTGCCGCTGGATTACCTGGACACCTGGACCGAGCAGGTGAAGAAGGTGACGGCCGCCGACGTGAAGGCCGCCTTCGCCCGCAAGGTCCAGCCGGACCGGATGGTGACCGTCGTCGTCGGCGGCGACGTGGCGACGGCCCGACAGTAAGGGGCGCAAACCGCTCCCACCCTGTCAACGTTGACAGGGGGCCCTGTTGCCAGCGCGGCGCGCGCGGCGGAACAATGCACTGGAGCTGTCACGCATCGCAGGGCCAGCCAAGGTTCACAGGGAGAGACTCGGGACGCGGCCCCAGGCCGCGTCCCATTTTTTTGGCCTGCCTGCGGGTAAGCTCGCCCGATGCCGCGACCTTCCCCGCCCGCCCGCCGCAGCCTGCCGCACCAGGTGCGCATCATCGGCGGCCACTGGAAACGCACGCCGCTTCCCGTCGCCGACCGTCCCGGGCTGCGCCCGACGCCGGACCGCGTGCGCGAAACCCTCTTCAACTGGCTGGGGCAGGACCTCACGGGCTGGCGCTGCGTGGACGCTTTCGCCGGCACCGGCGCGCTCGGGCTGGAAGCCGCTTCGCGCGGCGCGGCCGACGTGCTGCTGGTGGAGGCCGAGGGCAGCCTGGTCGACCAGCTGCGCGCCATCGTCCAGAAGCTGCAGGCCGCGAACGTGCGGGTGCAGCGGGGCAACGCGCTGAGCGTGCTGGCGGGGCTGCCGGCGGCGAGCGTCGACCTGGTTTTCCTCGACCCGCCGTTCGACGCCGACCTGTTCGACAAGGCCCTGGCCGCGGCGCGGCCCGCGGTGCGCGAGCAGGGGCTCGTCTACCTCGAGGCGCCGACGGCCTGGGACGGGGACGCGCTGGCCCGCCACGGCCTGGAACCGGTGCGCCACATGAAGGCCGGCGCGGTCCACGGGCACCTGCTGCGCCGCACTGCATAATGCGCCGCAGCAATCCGCTGCCACCCGGTCGTTGAGGAGTCTTCATGGCCAACCACGTCCTCGCCGTGTATCCCGGCACCTTCGACCCGATGACCTTGGGGCACGAGGACGTGGTGCGGCGCGCCTGCCAGCTGTTCGACCGGCTGATCGTCGCCGTGGCGGCGGGCCACCACAAGAAGTCGCTGTTCACGATGCAGGAACGCGTGGAGATGGCGCGCGAGGCGCTGGCCGCGTATCCGCAGGTCCAGGTGGAGAGCTTCAGCGGCCTGGTGCGCGACTTCGTGGTGGAGCGCGGCGGCAAGGCGATGGTGCGCGGCGTGCGCGCCGTCACCGACTTCGACTACGAATTCCAGCTGGCCGGCATGAACCGGCACCTGATGCCGCAGGTCGAGACGGTCTTCCTCACGCCCAGCGACAAGTACCAGTTCATCAGCAGCACCTTCGTGCGCGAGATCGCGGTGCTCGGCGGCGAGGTGCACCAGTTCGTGTCGCCCAGCGTGCAGCAGCGCCTGATCGAGAAGGTGCGCAGCCTCGGGCGCGAGTGAGCCCTAGAGGGACTGCAGCCAGCGCGCCAGTTCCGCGTTCACCTGCTCCGGGCGCTCCATCGTGAGCATGTGCCCGCAGCGGGGCACCATCACCAGCCTTGCGTGCGGCACCAGCGCCGCGATCTCGCGCGAGCGCTCGGGTGGCGTCAGCCGGTCGGCGTCGCCGCACATCACCAGCACGGGGCAGCGCACCTGCGGCAGGTGCTCGCGCGCATCGGGGCGCGCGATGACGGCCCGGTTCTGCGCGATCAGTTGTTCCGTGCCGGCCCCCAGCACGAAGTCCAGGTAGTCCTGGCTCAGGGCCGCCGCGTTGTCCGGGTGGAAGGCCATGCCGATGTTCGGTTCGATCACCTCGCGGGCGCGGCCCTGCGCGAACAGCTCGATGGCGCCAGTGCGGATGGCGATCATTTCGGGGGAATCGGCTCGCGCATCGGTGCCGAGGAGGGCCAGCCCCGCGATGCGCTCCGGCGCCTGGCGCGCCGCTTCCATCGCGACCATCCCGCCCATCGAGGCGCCGCAGAGCACCAGCCGGCCGGGATGTTCCTGCAGCAGCAGGGCGGCCATGGCCTCGATGCTGCCGGCGCGCGACGGCACGTCGGTCACCTGCGGCCGCCAGTCGGCCAATGCTGCGAGCTGCGCCCGCCACATGGCACTGTTGCCGGCAAGCCCCGGAACCAGGATCAGGGAAGGCATGGCTGGGAATAAGTCGCGGTGGACGGTGAGGCAGGCATTCTGCACCGCGCGGCCGCCGGGATAATCGTGGCAGGAGGAAGGTGCAGCGATGACCGAGCTGGTGTTGATCCGCCACGGCGAGACGGACATGAACCGGGAGCTCCGCTTCCAGGGGCATGTGAACGTGTCGCTGAACGCGATCGGGCTCGAGCAGGCGCGCCGCCTGGCCGCCCGCATGGCCGGCGAGAAGGCCGATGCCGTCTATGCCAGCGACCTGCTGCGCGCGCAGCAGACCGCCGAGCCCATCGCCGGCACGCTGTCGCTGCCGGCCGTGGCGGAGACCGGCCTGCGGGAGCAGCATTTCGGCCGCGTCGACGGCATGCGCGTCGACGACATCAAGCGCGAGCTGCCGGACGCATGGGCGGGCTGGATGCGCTTCGAGCAGGACTTCGCCATGCCGGAGGGCGAGTCCACCCGCATGTTCCACGCGCGCGTGATGGAGGCGGTGTACCGCGTCTGCGCTTCGCACCCGCGGCAGACGGTCGTGGTCGTCACCCACGGCGGCGTCCTGGACATGATCTACCGCACCGCGCGCTCGCTGGGCCTGGACGGGCCGCGCCAGAGCGAGATCCCCAACGCGGGCTTCAACCGGATCAAGGTGCGCCAGGGCGGCATCGACATCCTGTCCTGGGCCGACACGCGGCACCTGGAAGACCTGCCGCCGCAGCCGGTCTACGATCAGCAGAAGCTGCTGGAGACCGAAGGCAAGCCCAGGGCCGCGTAGAGCTTCGTGGCCTGGCGCTTCAGGCGCCGCGACTCGGGTTGCGCGTTCACCAGCGGCTGCAGCAGGTTCTGTGCGCCGGCCAGGTGGCCGCTGCGGACCATGGCATCGAGATGCACCTGCGCGAAGAGGTCGCGCTGGGCGTGGCTGCCGCCGATCTCCACCAGGCGCGGCAGGGCGTGGCCGAGCGCCTCGACCGCCGTCTTCCAGTCCTGCGTGGCGTGCGCCAGCAGGCCGACTGCCGCGGGCACGCACACGCGCTGCCACATCACCGCTTCCGCGCCCTCGCGCTGCAAGGCGTGCCGTTCGATCGAGGCCAGCAGCGCCCGGGCCGCGTCCACGCGGCCGGAGCGCGCCAGCCCGTACAGGTACTGCAGGTCCAGGAACGGCAGCACGTGGTCGTGCCCGCGCCGCGCGAGGAAGCCGCCAAGGTCATCCCACCGGGTGCCGACGTCGATGCCGGCGAGCTCCGCGCGGGCCAGCAGCGACACGGCGTTGATCTGGTCCTGGCTGTAGTCCCTGGCTTCGGTCCAGACGTGGTGGTCGTAGAGGGCCAGCACTTCGTCGGCGCGGTCCAGGTCCAGCGCGAACAGCGCCTGGTGCCACCAGTTGTGCGTGACCATGAAGGAGTTGAGGCCGGTCCAGGTCGCGCTGACGTCCTGCAGGAAGGCATGGCCCTCGGCGAGCCGTCCCTGCGTCAGCATCACGTGCGCCAGTGCGTGGTGGGCCCACGGCTCCTTGCGCCGCAGCGCGATGGCCCGGCGGGCGGCCGCTTCGGCCTGCGGCAGGAAGTGGCACTGCTCCCACGCGAAAGCCAGCATGCCGTGCAGGTAAGGCACGTCGGCAGCGGCGGGCAGCGCATGCAGCGCCACGCGCAGCATGCCGGGCGAGTCGCCGCGGTTGAACAGGTGGTACTGCGCGAGCTTGAGCGACGCGAGGTCGCGTGGAAAGAGGCGGGCCTGCTCCTCCAGCAGCGTGACCGCGCGGCCGGTCTCGCCGTCGATCCAGGCGGCGACAGCGGCGATGAAGAGCTGCTCTCGCGGCGTGGCACGGGCGGCACCGGCCTGCGCCCGCCGCAGGAACGGCCGGGCGTTGTCGGGCGCGTCCCCCGTCTCCGCGAACATGTGCAGCGCGGCGCAGTACGCCTGCACGATGGGGCTCGCGTCCTCCTGCGCCTGCAGGATGTTGGCGGCCCGCGCCTCGCTGGCGATGAAGCCCTCGACGAAATCGTTCAGCGGGCCGAGGCTGGCCTCGCTGTCCAGCGTGACGGGATGGCCGAGGGCGTCAGTCCACATGGTGGATCGCTTCGGAGGGCGGCAGCGGCCACGGCCGCTGCGGCTCCCGCACGATCTCGAAGGCGCGCGCCACCTGCAGCACGCCCAGGTCGTCGAAGCGCTTGCCCACGATCTGCAGGCCGATGGGCAGGCCGCCGGACGTGTAGCCGCAGTTGATCGACGCGGCCGGCTGCTCCGACATGTTGAAGGGCACGGTGAAGCCGATGTGCTCCAGCGGCCGCAGCGGGTCGTTGGTCGCCGACGGCAGCTCCGCCGCCGGCGCCGGCACCGGCGAGACCGGCGAGACCACGTAGTCGAAGGGGCGGCAGGCGTTCACCGCGGCCACGCGCGTCAGGTGGAACTGGTGGAACGCGCGGTACACCGCCTCGCCGGTCATGCCGGCGGCGCTGTCCGCCCACTGCTGGATGTAGGGCAGCACGCGCGCCTTCACCTCGGGTGCCAGCGTCCGCATGTCGACGTGCGAGCGCATGCGCCAGAAGTGGTCCATGCCGTCCAGCATGCCCTGCGTCATGAAGGGCTTCAGCGGCGCGACCACCGCGCCCGCGCGCTCGAGGATCATCGCCGCGCGCTCGATGGCGGCACGCACCTCGGGCTCCACGGCCAGCCCGCAGCCGGCTTCGAGCAGCAGGCCGATGCGCAGGCCGCGCAGCTTCTCCGCGCCCCGGTCGAAGGCCGACCACGCGATGTCCTGCGGCGGCAGGCTCATGCTGTCGCGGTCGTCGGCGCCGGAGAGCACCTGCATGAAGAGCGCGGCGTCTTCGACCGTCCGCGTCATCGGCCCGGCCGCGCGGCCGATGTAGGGCGGGTCGATCGGGACGCGCCCGAGGCTGGGCTTGAGCGTGAAGATCCCGCACCAGCCGGCCGGCAGCCGCAGCGAGCCGCCGATGTCGGTGCCGATGTGCAGCGGGCCGTAGCCGGCCGCGGCGGCCGAGCCGGCGCCGGCGCTGGAGCCCCCGGGGGTCTTCGCCAGGTCCCACGGGTTGCGCGAAAGCTTGTGGAAGCTGGAGAGTCCCGAAGACAGCATGCCGTAGTCCGGCATGGTGGTCTTGGCGAGCACCACGCCGCCATGCTCGCGCACGCGCGCCGCCGGCGGCGCATCGGCCGTGGCCGGGACGAGCTCGGTGGCGGCGGTGCCCAGCGGGGTCGGGTCGCCCTTCGTGGCGATGTTGTCCTTGATCGTGACGGGCACGCCGTCGATCAGGCCCTGCGGCTCGCCGCGCAGCCACCGCGCCTCGCTGGCGCGCGCCTGCTGCATCACCTGGTCGGGCCGCAGCAGGTACAGCGCGTGGACGTACTGCTCCCAGCGCTCCACGTGCCCCAGCACGCTGCGCGCCACCTCCACCGGCGACACTTCGCGCCGGCGGTACAGCCCTACGAGCGTGGGAGCCGAAAGTTCATGCAGCGGCTCAGCCATGCCCGCTCACGCCCACGACATCGACGACAGGTCGTTCACGAAGATCGGCATGTTGGCCCAGAGGCCGCGCACGTTGCGGTTGGCGACCGTCACCCACTGGTTCTGGTAGAGGAAGGCGTGCACGCTGTCCTCGGCCAGCAGCCGCTGCAGGTCGCCGAGCATCTTCGCCCGCTGCTGTGCGTTGGACGTCGTCTTGTACTTGCCGTACAGGTCGTTGAACTTGGCCGACTGGTAGTTCCAGTAGTAATCCGGCTTGGCGAAGTTGCCCAGGTCGAAGGGTTCGACGTGGGAAATGATCGTCATGTCGTAGTTCTTGTTGCCGTACACGTTGGAGAGCCACTGGGCCCACTCGACGTTCTGCAGCTTGGCCGTGATGCCGACCTTGGACAGCTGCGAGGCGATCACCTCGCCGCCCTGGCGCGCATACGGCGGCGGCGGCAGGGTGATGGTCACTTCCAGCGGACCGGTCACGCCGGCTTCCTTCAGCAGGGCGCGGGCGCGCTCGGGGTTGTACGGGTTGATGCCGGTGGTGTCGACGTAGCCCGGCGCGCTGGGCGGGTAGTGGCTGCCGATCGGCGCGCCGTAGCCGTCGCCGGCGCCCTGGATCACGGCCTTGCGGTCGATCGACATGGCCACCGCGCGGCGCACGCGCACGTCGTCGAAAGGCTTCTTCTTGTTGTTGATCGCCAGGATGGTCTTGGCGCGCGAGCCGGACACCACGACCTGGAAGCGGTTGTTGCCCTTGAACTGTTCGACGCTGCGCGGCGTGACGCGCGGGAAGGCATCGACGTCGCCGGCCAGCAGCGCGGCGACCTGCGCCGCCGGGTCGGCGATGAAGCGGAAGGTCGCGCGATTGAGCTTGATGGCCGCGGCGTTGCGGTACTGCGGCCACTTGCGCAGCGTGATGGACGAGCCCTTCACCCAGTTCTCCAGGGTGTAGGGGCCGGTGCCCACCGGCTTGGTCATGTTGCCGTCGGCGCTCTTGGGCTCGACGATGACCGACGTGGCCTGTCCCAGCATGAAGGGGAAGTCCGGGTCGATCTCCTTGGTCAGGATCACGACGGTGTGCTCGTCGACCGCCTGCGTCACCAGGTTGGCGAAGGTGCGCTTGTCCTTGTTCGTGCTCTTTTCCGCGCCGGCGCGGTCGAACGCGAACTTCACGGTCTGCGCGGTCAGCGGCTCGCCGTTGTGGAACTTCACGCCCTTGCGCAGGCGGAAGGTGTAGGTGGTGAGGTCGGGCGAGACCTCCCAGCTCTCGGCCAGCAGCGGCGTCACCGAGCCGTCCGGATTGATCTTGGTGAGCGTCTCGTAGATGTTGTACAGCGTGATCTCGGCGATCGAGGACGCGGCGCCGCCGGTGGGGTCCAGGCCGGGGGTGGGCTCCAGCGTCATGGCCATCACGATGGAGTCCTTGCGGTTCTGCGCCAGCACGCCGGCGGGCAGGGTGGCCAGGGCGGCCAGGGAAGCGGTGTGCGTGAGGACGCTGCGGCGGTCGATCATGGTGGAGGCGCTCCAGGGAGTCAGGGAGAGGGAAAGAGGTTCGGGGCCATCATCCCGAGATCAGGCAGGCGAATCAAGAGGGTTGACCGCCAGGGGCGGCGGTTCCGCCTGCGGGACGGCCTCCAGCAGCGCGCGCGTGTACGGGTGCTCCGCGGCGGTGAAGAGGCGCTCGGGCGGCCCCTGTTCGACGATGCGGCCCTGCCAGAGCACGGCGACGTCCTCGCACAGGTGGTGCACCACCGCCAGGTCATGGCTGATCAGCATGTACGTGATGCCGTACTCTTGCTGCAGGTCCTGCATCAGGTTGAGCACCTGCGCCTGCACCGAGACGTCCAGCGCGCTCACGGGCTCGTCGGCGACGATCAGGCGCGGCCGCGTGATCAGCGCCCGCGCGATGGCGATGCGCTGGCGCTGGCCGCCGGAGAACTCGTGCGGGTACTTGCCCAGGTCGTTGGCGCGCAGGCCCACCGCCTGCAGGGCCTCGCGGGCCCGTTCGCGCTGCTCGTCGCGGCCGGAGCCCTGTGCTGCGAGGGGCTCGCTCACGATGCGTTCGACGGTCTGCCGCGGGTCCAGCGAACCGTACGGGTCCTGGAACACCATCTGGAAGTCGCGGCGCGCCAGCCGCAGTTCCTCGCGCGGCAGCGCGTGCAGGTCCCGTCCCAGCATGCGCACGTGGCCGGACGTGGGCTGGTCGAGCGCCATCACCAGCCGGGCGAGCGTGGACTTGCCCGAGCCGGATTCGCCGACCACGCCAAGGCTGCGCCCGGCCTCGATCGTGAAGCTCACGCCATTGAGCGCGTGCACCTTGCCGGGCGGCTGCAGCAGCTTCTCGCGCGGCAGCGTGTACTCGCGCACGAGGTTCTCGACCTGGAGCAGCGGAGCGGTCATGCAGCCACCTTCATCTTCTCGGCCGCGACGACGTCCAGCCGGATGCAGCGCGCGTGATGGCCGGGCACCACTTCGTAGGGCGGCGGCACCTGTGCGTTGCACTCCGGGATGGTGAAGCGGCAGCGCCCCGCGAAGGGGCAGCCTTTCGGCAGGTCGACCAGCTCGGGCACGGTGCCGGGGATGGTCGCGAGGCGTTGCCCGCGGGCGGTGCGCAGCCCCGGGCGTGCGCCGAACAGCCCCAGCGTGTACGGGTGCATGCGGTTGGCGAAGACCGATTGCGTCGTCCCGCTCTCCACCACGGTCCCCCCGTACATCACCAGCATGCGCTGCACGTTCTGGGCGATCACGCCGAGGTCGTGCGAGATCAGCATCAGGCCCATGCCGCGTTCGGCGACCAGGTCGCGGATCAGGTCCAGGATCTGGCGCTGGATGGTGACGTCCAGCGCCGTGGTGGGCTCGTCGGCGATCAGCAGGTCCGGCCCGCAGGCGAGCGCCATGGCGATGGTCACGCGCTGGCGCTGGCCGCCCGAGAACTGGTGCGGATAGGCATCGATGCGGCGCGCGGCGTCGGGGATGCCGACGCGGTCCAGCAGGGCGATGGCTTCCTTGCGCGCGGCGCCGGCGGACAGGCCGCGGTGCAGCCGCAGCGGTTCCGCCACCTGTCGGCCCACGCTGTGCACGGGGTTGAGCGCCGTCATCGGCTCCTGGAAGATCATGCCGATGCGGTCGCCGCGCAGCGCGCACATCTCGCGTTCGCCGCGGCCCACCAGTTCCTGGCCTTCGAACAGGATGCTGCCCGTGACGCGCGCATTCTCCGGCAGCAGGCCCATCAGCGCCATGGCCGTGATCGACTTGCCGCAGCCGGATTCGCCGATCACGCCCAGCGTCTCGCCGCGCTCCAGGGAGAAGCTCACGTCGCGCACCGCGAAGGCGGGGCCGCGGTGCGTCTGCAGTTCGACGGAGAGGTCCTGGACTTGGAGGAGCGGCATTCAGCGTTTGCGCGCAAGGCGGGGGTCGAAGAGGTCGCGCAGGCCGTCGCCCAGCAGGTTCAGGCCCAGCACGGCCAATGCAATCGCCACGCCAGGGAACACGGCCAGCATCGGCGCCTGGAACAGGAGCGTCTGCGCCTCGCTCAGCATGCGGCCCCAGGAGGGCTGCGGCGGCTGGGTGCCGAGCCCCAGGTAGGACAACGCGGCTTCGGCCAGGATCGCGATCGCGAAGCGGATGGTCGCCTGCACGATCAGCACCGACAGGATGTTCGGCAGCACGTGCTCCACCGTGATGCTGAAGGCGCCCTTGCCGCAGGCGCGCGCGGCCAGCACGAACTCGCGGCCCCAGATCGCGTTGGCGGAGGCGCGGGTGATCCGCGCGAAGGTGGGGATGTTGTAGATGCCGATCGCGATGATCGCGTTGACCATGCCCGGGCCGAACACCGCCGTGAGCATGATGGCCGACAGGATCGCGGGGAAGGCGAAGCCGAAGTCGGAGAGGCGCATGATCCCCTCCTCCACCCAGCCGCGCCTGGCCGACGCCAGCAGCCCCAGCGCCGTGCCGAGCAGGAGGCCGATGCTCACCGCGATCAGGCCGACCGCGATGGACGCCCGGGCGCCCACCAGCAGCAACGAGGCCACGTCCCGGCCGTACGGGTCGGTGCCCAGCCAGTGCGTGGCGTCCGGCGCCCGCAGCTTCAGCGCCATGTCGACGTTGTACGGGTCGTGCGGCGTCCAGAGGTACGACAGGCCGGCGGCGAACACCAGCAGCAGGCTGAGCACCAGGCCGACCATGAAGCTGGGGCTGCGGCGCGCCCGCTTCCAGAAGCCGGGGCCCTGCAGCGGCGCGAGCGGCACCGGATCGAGCACGGCGCTCATATGTCGCTCGCCTTCACGCGGGGGTCGATGGTCGCGTAGAGGATGTCCACGATGAAGTTCACGATCACCACCATCGCCGCCAGCAGCATCACGCAGTTGCGCACGACGATCAGGTCGCGGTTGGAGATCGACTGGAAGATCAGGCGGCCGAGGCCGGGGAGATAGAAGACGCTCTCCACCACGATGGTGCCGGCCAGCAGCTCGGCGAATTGCAGCCCCATGATGGTGACGACCGGGATCAGCGCGTTGCGCAGCACGTGGCCCCACAGGGTGCCGCGCTGCGACACGCCCTTGGCCCGCGCGGTGCGCACGAAATCCTCGCGCAGCACGTCCAGCACGGCCGACCGCGTGAAGCGCGCCAGGATCGCGGCCTGCACCACCGCGAGCGAGAGCGCGGGCAGCAGCAGGGCACGCAGCCCCGGCAGGATGCCTTCCTCCCAGCCCGGGAAGCCGCCGGCGGAGAACCACTTCAGGTGCACCGAGAACAGCAGGATCAGCAGGATGGCGAACCAGAAGTTGGGGATGGCGATCCCGATCTGCGTCAGGCCCATCACGCCCACGTCGCCCAGCTTGTTGTGGCGGGACGCCGCGTAGATGCCGGCGGCAAGCGCCAGCACGGTGGTGAGCACCATGGCCATCACGGCCAGCGGCACGGTCAGCGCCAGGCGCTCCAGCACGAGTTCGCCGACGGGCGTGCTGTACGCGTAGCTCAGGCCCAGGTCGCCGCGCAGCATGCCGGCGATCCAGTCCCAGTACCTCTGCATCGCGGGCTGGTCCAGGCCCAGCTTGCGGGTGAGCTCTTCGACCGCCTCGGGGGCGGCATCGGGGCCCATGATGATCTGCGCCGCGTTGCCGGGCAGGATCTCCAGCACCAGGAAGACGACCACCGAGGTGCCTACCAGCGTCGCAATCAGGGTGATCAGGCGCTTGAACAGGAACAGGCTCATGCAGCCGGGGATAATGACACAAGTTCCCGGGAGACCTTGCGCATGGCTCTGATGATCACGGACGAATGCATCAACTGCGATGTGTGCGAGCCGGAGTGCCCGAACGAGGCCATCTCGCTCGGGCCGGAGATCTACGAGATCCATCCGGACAAATGCACCGAGTGCGTCGGCCATTTCGACGAGCCGCAGTGCGTGCAGGTGTGCCCGGTCGCCTGCATCCCGGTCAACCCGCAACGGGTGGAAGACCGCGAGACGCTCTGGCAGAAATACCAGCGGCTGGTGGCGCAGGCGAAGCAGGTGCCGCAAGGACAGCCGGAGCCGCAGGCTGGAAGCCCTGGGTTCCCGCCTTCGCGGGAATGACGCTTACTTGGCCGGCTTTGCCGGCTTCGGCCCCATCGCCGTGAAGTCGCCGGGCGGCTTGCCCGGCTTGCCGTCCTTCCCGGCCTTCTTCGGCGGCTTCACCTCCGACGGCTTCTGCGCCGGCCCCATCACCACCGCCTTGGGCGCCGCCTGCTCCTGCGCCAGCCGCGCCTTCTGCAGTTCGTCGGCGCGTTTCGCGTCCGCTTCGGCGCCGCGCCGCGCCCGGGCGGCCTCCTCGGGGCTCGCGTTCGGCTGCCCTTCCACGATGGTGCCGCCGGCGCAGGGCTGCGTGCCGTAGCTGTTGCCGCAGCGGTAGATCGTCTGCGCACCGGCCGCGTGCGCGGCCAGGAGCAGGGCGGAGCCCATGAGGAGGGGTCGGGAGTGGTGCACGGTCTGGGCTCCTTCGCGGTGGGTGGAAGCTAGGTCCCCTCGGGCCGCGGCGGCTTGGGCCGCGGGGCCGAGTGGGTGTGGACGATCAGCGTGGCCTTTTCCATCTCGCCGGCCAGCAGCGCCGGCACGGCCTTGAGCGTGCGCGAGATGCAGTCCTCAATGGCGGTGCGCTGCTCGGGCGCGGGCTTCTTCAGCACCCAGTTCACCACTTCGGACTTCACGCCCGGGTGGCCGATGCCGATGCGCAGCCGCCAGTAGTCGCCGGTGCCCAGTTGCCCGTGGATGTCGCGCAGGCCGTTGTGGCCGGCGTGGCTGCCGCCGAACTTGAGCTTGGCCTGCCCGGGCACGACGTCGAGTTCGTCGTGCACCACGAGGATCTCGTCCGGCTGGATCTTGTAGAAGCGGGCCAGGGCGGCGACCGACTTGCCGGACAGGTTCATGAAGGTCTGGGGCTCCAGCAGCCAGACCGTCTGCCCGTGCACGTTCGCCCGTGCCACCAGGCCGTGGTAGCCGCGGTCGTGGACCAGGTTCACCTTGAATTCGCGCGCGAGTTCGTCCACCCACCAGAAGCCGGCGTTGTGGCGCGTGCCTTCGTACTCGGTGCCCGGATTGCCCAGGCCGACGAACAGCTTGATCATGATCGGAAGGTAGATGGAAAGCGCGGTGGCGCGACACGACTATTGTCACCACGCCGGGACGAAAAAAAGCCCGCATGCGCGGGCTTTGGTGTTCTCGTCATCCCCGCGCAGGCGGGGACCCAGGGCGACCTGGATTCCCGCCTGCGCGGGAACGACGGGATCCTTACTTCTTGGCGGCGGGCGCCTTGGCCGCCGGGGCCTTGGCGGCCGGCTTGGCGTCCTTGCCGCCCTTGGCCGGTGCGGCCTTGGCGTCGGCCGCGGGAGCGGCGCCTTCGGCGGCGGCGTCGGCAGCGGGCTCTTCAGCCACGTTGTTGACCACCACCGACACGATCACCGGGTTCGGCTTGCCGTGCGTCACGGCCTTCACGCCCTTGGGCAGCTTGATGTCGGCGAGGTGCAGGGACATGCCCTTCTTCAGGCCGGACAGGTCGACTTCGATGAACTCGGGCAGGTCGGAGGGCAGGCAGGAGACGTCCAGCTCGTTGACCACCGGGTTGACCATGCAGTTGTCGATCTTGACGGCCTGCGATTCCTCGGCGCCCTTGAAGTGCAGCGGCACCTTCATGTGCATGCGGGTGTTGGCGTCCACGCGCTGGAAGTCCACGTGCTGCACCTGCTGGCGGAACGGGTGGTACTGCACGTCGCGCAGCAGCACCTTGCTGGTGGCGCCGCCCAGTTCCATTTCGAGGATGGAGGAGTGGAAGGCTTCCTTCTTCAGGGCGTGCCACAGCGCGTTGTGGTCCAGCTCGATCAGCTGCGGCTGGCCTTCGCCGCCGTAGACGATGCCCGGGGTCTTGCCGATGTTGCGGAGACGGCGGCTCGCACCCGTACCTTCCGTTTTGCGCTCGAAAGCGGTGAATTTCATGACTGGCTCCAAATCAGGGACCGACCGCGACCAGTGCGATCCCGTTTCAAAAATGCCCCCGCGAAGGGGCGGCGAACTCAGAACAGGTTGACCTGGTCCGAGAAGAGGGACATCACGGACTCGCCCTTGGCGATGCGCTGGATCGTCTCTGCGACCAGCGGCGCGACCGTGAGCTGGCGGATCTTGGCGCAACCGCGCGCGTTGTCCGACAGGGGGATCGTGTTCGTGACCACCACCTCGTCGAGCGCGTCGCCCTTGGCGATGCGTTCGATGGCGGGGCCCGAGAAGATCGGGTGCGTGCAGTACGCGTAGACGTTCTTGGCGCCGCGTTCCTTCAGCACCTCGGCCGCCTTCACCAGCGTGCCGGCGGTGTCGATCATGTCGTCCATGATCACGCAGTTGCGGCCTTCGATCTCGCCGATGACGTGCATCACTTCCGAGACGTTCGCCTTCGGGCGGCGCTTGTCGATGATGGCGAGGTCGGTGTTCAGCTGCTTGGCCAGCGCGCGGGCGCGCACCACGCCGCCGACGTCCGGCGACACGACGATCAGGTCGTCGTAGTTCTTCTGCCGCAGGTCGCCCAGCAGCACCGGGGACGCGTAGATGTTGTCCACCGGGATGTCGAAGAAGCCCTGGATCTGGTCGGCGTGCAGGTCCATCGTCAGCACGCGCGCCACGCCCACCGTTTCCAGCAGGTTGGCCACCACCTTGGCCGAGATCGGCACGCGGCTCGAACGCGGGCGGCGGTCCTGGCGGGCGTAGCCGAAGTACGGGATCACGGCGCTGATGCGTTCGGCCGAGGCGCGCTTGAGCGCGTCGACCATGATCAGCAGCTCCATCAGGTTCTCGTTGGTCGGGGCGCAGGTGGACTGCACCACGAAGACGTCCCGGGCCCGCACGTTGGTGTTGATCTCCACGGTCACCTCGCCGTCGGAGAAGCGGCTGACCGAGGCGGCCCCGAGCGAGATGCCCAGGTGGCCGGCGATCTCTTCCGCCAATGCCGGGTTGGCATTGCCGGTGAACACCATGAAATCGGGAGTGGGAGGAGATACCTGCATGAGGAACGCTTCGGCCTTGTGACCCAACTAAACGGTTTGGCAGGGGAGGAAGGACTCGAACCCTCGCATGCCGGAATCAAAATCCGGTGCCTTAACCAACTTGGCGACTCCCCTACACGGGTCCGTGGCCGAAAAAATCAGCCCCGAACCGAATCGTCGCTGGGTGCCCATCCCACCAGGGGATGAACCTCCAAATTGCCACATTCCTTGACCACCCAGCCCGCCGGGGCCTGCACCGGGCGGTGACCCGGCGGCAACAGCGCGAAGACCGCGCTGCCCGAGCCGGTCATCCGGCCTCGCAAGCCCTGCGAACCCAGCCATTGCAGGGCCTGTTCCACATCGGGACAGATCCGCCTGGCCACCGGTTCCAGGTCGTTGTGACCAAAACCGTAGGGGTTTGCAGCAAAGCCCGAGATTGTAGCACTGCCCGTGTCCCGTTTCAGCACGGGGTCGTTGAAGATGTCCCTGGTCGCCAGGCCGCGCGGTGGCTTCGCCACCACGAAACGCGCGCTCGGCAGCGCCAGCGGCGTGATCCGCTCGCCGATGCCTTCCACCCAGGCGTTGCGGCCGCGCAGGAAGAAGGGCACGTCGGCACCCAGCGCCAGGCCGATCTTTTCCAGGGCGGGCAGCGGCAGCCCGGTCTGCCAGAGCCGGTTGAGCGCCAGCAGGCAGCTCGCCGCGTCGGAGGAGCCGCCGCCCAGCCCGGCTTCGGCCGGCAGCCGCTTCTCGATGGCGACGTGCGCACCGTGCGACGTGCCGGTGGCCTGCTGGAGCGCGCGTGCGGCGCGCAACACCAGGTCGTCGGCCGGCAGCGGCGCCGCCAGGTCTTCGCGGCTCAGCTGGCCGCCCGGGCGCAGTTCGAAATGCAGGGTGTCGTGCCAGTCCAGCAGCATGAAGGCGGACTGCAGCAGGTGGTACCCGTCGGGCCTGCGGCCCGTGACGTGCAGGAAGAGGTTCAGCTTGGCCGGGGCGGGGACGTCGTGCAGTGCGCGCACCGCGGCCTCAACGTTCGAAGACCACCCGCAGGTCGGCGGCCGGCGGCGGTTCGCTGCGCTGCGCGCGCAAGCGGCCTTCGGCGACCTGCGTCACGTCGGCCTGCCAGCCGGCCACGGGCGTGGGCCGGCCCGCCAGCCAGTCGAAGAGCGCGGCGATCGGCAGCGGCGCGCCGGTGGCTTCCTGCGCCAGCGCTTCCAGCGAGGGGAACTGCCGCGTGCTGCCGTTGGACTGGCGCAGCGTCGCCGTGCCGGGCGACCAGGACAGCGCGGCCAGCGTGCCACCGAGCGGGTTGAACAGGGTGAGCTCGCCCGTCTCGGGCGCGCCTTTGAGCTCGAAGCCGGCGGAAAAGGACTGGCTCGCCTGGCCTTCGACCGTCAGCGCGAGCCGGCCGGCCCACGCCTGGACGCCGGGGGCCGCGGGCGTGCGTTGCGGGGTGGCGCAGCCGGCGAGGAAAAGGGCGCACAGCAGCGCCCAGGCCGCGTGGCGCAGGCGCATCACGGACGCACCCTCAGCCGCTTCAAGGTTTCCTGCAGCGTTTCGTTCTCCGCATTCAGCAACAAGCCCTCGCGCCAGATCGACTGGGCCTGCTCGCGCTGGCCCAGGCTCCACAGCACCTCGCCCAGGTGCGCGGCGATCTCGGGATCCGGCTTGTCCTTGTAGGCGCCCTGCAGGATGCGCAGCGCCTCGACGCGGTTGCCCATGCGGAACTCGACCCAGCCCAGGCTGTCGGTGATGAAGGGATCGCCGGGCGCGTACTCCAGCGCCTTCTGGATCAGCTGCTTGGCTTCCGGCAGGCGCTGGTTGCGTTCGGCCAGGGAGAAGCCCAGCGCGTTGTACGCGTGGTGGTAGTCCGGCTTCTTCGCGATGATCTCGCGCAGCAGCCTTTCCATGCCCGCGAAGTCGCCCAGCTTCTCGGCCATCATGGCCTGGTCATAGGCGAGATCCGCATCCGACGGGTCCTTCGCCAGCGCCTGGGCGAGCAGGTCGAAAGCCGGCTTGTACTGCTTGTTGTCGCGCAGCAGCTGCACTTCGGCCATCACCTTCATGCGCGCGTCGGCGGGCGTGCGTTCCGGCAGGGCGCGGATCAGGTTGCGGGCCTCGTCCATGCGGCCCTGGCGGGCCAGGATGGAGGCGCGCCGGTTCTGCGCCTGCACGAGGTCCTGCGAATTCTCGATGCGGTCCAGCCACGCGCCGGCCTGCGCGAAGTCACGGCGCTTCTCGGCGATCTGGGCAAGCGACAGGAAGGCTTGCGCCTGCCCGCGGCTGCGTTCCTCGCCGGACTGGGCCTGCGACAGCTCCAGGTATTTCTTCAGCGCCGCTTCGGCCGGCGCGAGCTGGTTGTCCTGTACCAGCAGCGTGCCCTGCGCCAGCCAGCCTTCGGGAAAGTCCGGCCGCTCGCGGGTGATCACCTGCAGCTGCGCCAGCGCTTCGGCCTGCCGGTTCGCATCCAGCAGCGCCCGTGCGTACGCCATGCGCATTTCGGGCAGCGGCGTGCCTTCCATGTACTTGCGCACCAGCGCTTCGGCCTGCGGCTGCTTCGGCTCCATCATCTCGAGGGCCAGCAGGGCCGGTCCTTCGGACTTCACGTCCAGCGCCTGGCCCCGGCGCGCGGCCTCCAGCGCGCCCGCGGTGTCCGCGGCGCCCAGGCGCAGCCGGCCCACGGCCGCCCATGCCGCGGCGCCGGTCTCCGGCTTGTTCAGCCAGTCGGCCAGGCCCTGTTCGACGATGGCGGCAGCCTGCTTCTTGTCGGCGGCGCGCCCGTAGGTCCGCGCCAGCGAGGTGATGATGGCCGGCCGGTCGGTGGCCGGCGACAGGGCGATCTCGGCGCGCAGCGGCTCCAGGCTTTCGGGCAGCCGGTTCAGGGCCACCAGGATCTGCAGCACGTAGCGGTTCGCCTCGCGCGATTGCGGCTGGGCCTGCTTCCATGCGCGGGCGGCGGTCAGCGCGCCTTCGCCGGAGCGGGCCTGGAAGGCCATCTCCACGGCACGCTGGTACAGCGCGGGGTCGTTCGTCTTGCGGGCGGCATCGAGGATCAGCGCGAAGCCGGCGCCCGGCTCCTCGCCGCGTACCGTCAGTTCGCCGAGCAGCAGCTGGTAGAACAGCGCCGCGTCCAGCCCGCTGCTGGCGTTTTCCTGCACGGTGCTCGCGGGCGTGGCGGAGCCGGCGGGCTGCGCGAACAGGGGGGTGCTGGCCGCGCACCAGGCAAGGAGCGCGGTGAGCGCCGACTGACGGAATCGCATCATCGAACCATGATACTTTGTCGTCCCCTCCAGCCGCGCCACGCCGCGGATCCATTCCTGTCGCATGCCTGAATTGCCCGAAGTCGAGGTCACGCGCCTCAGTTTTGCCGACCGCATCGTGGGGGCGCGGGTGCAGGCCGTGCGCATGGGCAAGCCGCTGCGCTGGCCGCTCGGCTGCGATCCGCAGGCGCTCGTCGGCCGCACGGTGCGCGCGGTGCGCCGCCGGGGCAAGTACCTGCTGCTGGACCTGGACGAGGGCGTCCTCCTGCTGCACCTGGGCATGTCCGGCAGCCTGCGCTTCGACGCCGCGATGCCGGAGGCCGCGCTGCACGACCACTTCGACCTGGTCACCAGCCGCGGCGTGCTGCGGCTGAACGACCCGCGCCGCTTCGGCGCCGTGGTGCATTGCGCGGGCGAGGCGGCGCCGGAGGCCGTCAAGCTGCTCGGGGGGCTGGGCGTCGAACCGCTGGACGAGGGCTTCGACCCGGCGGCCTTCCACGCGGCGCTGAAGAAGCGCAAGGCGCCGATCAAGCAGGTGCTGCTGGCCGGCGACGTGGTGGTGGGCGTGGGCAACATCTACGCCTCGGAGGCGCTGTTCCTGGCCGGCATCCGCCCCACGCTGCCGGCGGCGCGCATCAGCCGGCCGCGCGCCGCGCGCCTGCATGCCGCCATCCGCGAGGTGCTGGCCCGTGCCGTGGCCAAGGGTGGCAGCACGCTGCGGGACTTCTCCAACGCCGACGGCCAGGCCGGCTACTTCCAGCTGGAAGCCATGGTCTACGACCGTGCCGGCGAGCCGTGCCGGGTGTGCAAAACGCCCATCCGCATGATCCGGCAGGGACAACGCGCAACGTATTACTGCCCGCACTGCCAGAAAAACTGATCCGTGGGAAGGGCCGATGCTATAGTCATCGCGAGGTCTTGGGACTAAGTGGCTACTTCCTTCAACGAGCAATTCGACCAGCACGGCGCATGGCGGCGCGAGTTCGCCCTGCGGCTGAAACTCCTGTCCGAGTGGTTGAAGGACCACGACCTGATCGACAGCGCCGTCGAAGAGCGGCTGCGCCGGCTGGAAAGCCAGATGCGCACCGACAAGGTCATGGTGGCCTTCGTCGCCGAGTTCTCGCGCGGCAAGTCGGAGCTGATCAACGCGATCTTCTTCGCCGGCTACAAGCGCCGCATCATGCCGGCCAGCGCCGGGCGCACGACGATGTGCCCGACCGAGCTGGGCTACGACTCCGAAGTGCCGCCCTGCCTGCGGCTGCTGCCCATCGAAACGCGCCTGCAGACGCAGCCGCTGATGGAGTGGCGCATGGTGCCGGAGAAGTGGCACCGGGTGGACCTGGACGTCAACGATCCCGCGCAGCTGGCCGAAGCCTTCGAGAAGGTTTCCGAGATCAACCGCGTGACGCTCGAACAGGCGCGCGCCCTCGGCTTCTGGCACGACGACGCGCCCGAGGACAACCCGATGATGGGGGCCGACGGGCTGGTCGAAGTGCCGCGCTGGCGCCACGCCCTGATCAACATCGCCCACCCGCTGTTGAAGCAGGGGCTGGTGATCCTGGACACCCCCGGCCTGAACGCCATCGGCGCCGAGCCGGAACTGACCGTCAACCTGATCCCGCAGGCGCACGCGGTGGTGTTCATCCTGGCCGCCGACACCGGCGTGACCAAGTCCGACCTGGCGATCTGGCGCGAGCACCTGATCGCCGAGGACGAAGGCGCCGATTCGCGCCTGGTCGTCCTGAACAAGATCGACACCATGTGGGACGCGCTCAGCACGCCCGCACAGGTGCAGGCGCAGATCGACCGCCAGCGCAGCACGACGGCCGAGATCCTCGGGCTGCAGGAACACCAGGTGATCCCGGTGTCCGGCCAGAAGGGCCTGGTCGCCAAGGTCAACAACAACGCCGAACTGCTCAAGGCCAGCCAGCTGCCGGTGCTGGAACAGGCGCTCGCCAACGGCGTGATGGGGCAGCGGCA
Source organism: Ramlibacter pallidus (assembly GCF_015070875.1). Taxonomy (GTDB): domain Bacteria; phylum Pseudomonadota; class Gammaproteobacteria; order Burkholderiales; family Burkholderiaceae_C; genus Ramlibacter; species Ramlibacter pallidus. The sequence continues at coordinate 620,986 of NZ_JADDIV010000001.1, read as the reverse complement.
GAAGATCCTGCGCGGCTCCGTCGGCACCAACATCAGCGAACTGCGCACGGAAGCCATGCGCGTGCTGGGCATCCGCCGGCGCGACCTCGCCGAGCAGATGGTGGAGTTGAAGGGCCTGCGCGGCAAGAACATCTCCGTCATCAAGCACATGCGCGCGCGCATCGAGCAGGAGCAGGCCGACTTCGACGCCAGCGGCGCGAAGATCCACGCCGTGCGCTCGGTGCACCTGAAGCTGCTGCGCGACGTGTTCAACCTGCTGGGCACGGCGACGCTCAAGTCCGAGATGGCCGAACTCACGACCGCACTGCGCACCCCCGGCCTGAAGCTGGGCGTGCGCAAGGCGTACTCGCAGACCTTCGACCGCTTGCGCGAAGGCCTGCGCAAGGCCGAAAAGGTGAGCGGCGAGATCCAGACCATGCTGACGGGCACCTTCCGCCAGCTGAACGCCGAGTACGGCTTCTCGCTGCAGGCGCCGCGCGAACCGGACCTGGCCCGCTACGAACGCGACCTCGACCTGGTCGAGCGCAGCCACAACCAGTACCTGGGCGTGAGCAACGCGCTGCGCCTGGCGCAGCCCGAGTTCGCAGACCGCCTGGTCCGCGCGCTGGCCACCCGCCTGCGCGTGATCTACGAATCCGCGCTGGGCGAAGTGGAGCTGTGGAACAAGTCGGCTGCCGCGCAGCTCGATGCGCAGCTGCGCGAACGCCGCCGCAACTTCGGCCGGCGGCTGGAGGCGATCGAACGCATCCAGCAGGCGGCCAGTGGCCTCGACGACCGCATCGCCGAAATCCAGTCGCAGGAAAACGCGCTCGACTCGCTCGACGCCAAGCTGGCCGAGCTGACCACGCACCTGACGAACAGCTCGATGGCGGCGCGCAACGCGCACGCCGAAGCGCTCAAGACGGCGGCCTGATGGCGCTCCCGGCGGGTTTCGCCGGCCGGGTCGTGCAGTGGCAGCGCACCCACGGCCGCAACGCACTTCCCTGGCAGAACACGCGCGACCCGTACCGGGTCTGGCTCTCCGAGATCATGCTGCAGCAGACGCAGGTGGCGGCGGTGCTGGGCTACTACGAACGCTTCCTCGCACGCTTCCCCGACGTGCAGGCCCTCGCCGCCGCGCCGCTGGACGACGTGCTGGCGCTGTGGGGCGGCCTGGGCTACTACAGCCGCGCGCGCAACCTGCACCGCTGCGCGCAGGACGTCGTGGCCCTGCACGGCGGCGCCTTCCCGCGAACCGCCGAAGTGCTGCAGACGCTGCCCGGCATCGGGCCATCCACCGCGGCGGCGATCGCCTCGTTCTGCTTCGGCGAGCGCGCCGCCATCCTGGATGGCAACGTCAAGCGGGTGCTCACGCGCGTGCTCGCCTTCGGCGCGGACCTGAGCGCCGGCGCCAACGAGCGGGCACTGTGGGACCACGCGCGCGCCCTGCTGCCCGATCGCGACCTGCAGGAAAGCATGCCGCGCTACACGCAGGGCCTGATGGACATCGGCGCGACGGTCTGCCTGCCGCGCAACCCCAGCTGCCTGATCTGCCCCGTGCAGCCGCTGTGCGCCGCGGCCGCGGCGGGCAATCCGACGGACTACCCCGTGAAGACGCGCAAGTCGAAGCGCAGCGCGGAGTCGCTGTGGCTGCTGCACGCGCAGGCGGGCGATGGTTCGGTGTGGCTGCAGAGGCGGCCGACGCCGGGTGTGTGGGCGGGGCTCTATTGCCTGCCGGTGTTCGGCAGCCGCGATGCGCTCGATGCCTTGCTGCCGGCGGCCACACGCGTTCGCGAAGTGGAGCCTTTCGTGCACGTGCTCACGCACAAGGACCTGCACCTCCACCCGGTGCAGGCCGTGCTGCCGCGCGAGTGGGCGCCTGCCGAAGGCAAGTGGTTCACCGCGGGCGAATGGCCAGCGCTCGGACTGCCGTCGCCGGTGCGCCGCTTCCTCGAGAACGCCTAGGTCTTGCCCAGCTCCCGGTGGCGCTTGAGCGTCGTCCACTGGCCGCCGAACTCCTCCGCCAGCTTCTCCACCAGGTACACCGAGCGGTGCTGGCCCCCGGTGCAGCCGATGGCGACCGTCACGTAGCTGCGGTGGTTCTGCGCCAGCGGCTCCAGCCAGTGGTCGAGGAAGGACGCGATGTCCGCGTACATGTCCTGCACCTGCTCGCTGGCCGCCAGGTACTCGGCCACCGGCGCGTCGCGCCCGGTCAGGTCGCGCAGCTCCGGCTCGTAGTGCGGGTTGGGCAGCATGCGCACGTCGAAGATGTAGTCGGCGTCGACCGGGATGCCGCGCTTGAAGGCGAAGGATTCGAACACCAGCGTCAGCTGGGCGTGCGGCGCGGAGAGCAGGGCCTTCACGTAGTCCTGCAGCTGCGACGCGCGCAGCACGCTGGTGTCGATCACGTGCGCGTGCTCGCGCAACTCCGCCAGCTCCTCGCGCTCCAGTTCGATGGCTTCCACCAGCGCGCGGTGCAGGTCGGCCCCGGTCTCGCTGATGGACTTCGACAGCGGATGGCGCCGGCGCGTCTCGGAGAAGCGGCGCACCAGCGTGTCGGTGGTCGCATCCAGGAACAGGGGCCGCACGGCCACGCCGCGCTCCATCAGCTCGCGCAGTTGCGCCGGCACCTGCGGCAGCGAGGTGCCGCTGCGCACGTCCATCGCGATCGCCACGCGCCGCCGTGTCTCCTGGTGCTGCAGGTCGACGAAGGACAGCAGCAGCTCCGGCGGCAGGTTGTCGACGCAGAAGTAGCCCGCGTCCTCCAGCGCGCGGAGCGCCACCGACTTGCCGGAGCCGGACATTCCGGTGATGAGGACCAGTTCGAGGGCCATGCCGGTCAGCTTCCCGCCGCTGCGGCGTCGCCGAGCATTTCCTTGGCGTGCGCCAGCGTCGTGCCCGACAGGCGCTCGCCGCCCAGCATGCGCGCGATCTCGGCCACGCGCTTCTCGCCTTCAACCGGCGCGACCGAACTGGCGACGCCCTTGCCTTCGGCCTGCTTCGCCACGACCAGGTGGTGGTCGGCGCAGGCGGCGACCTGCGGCAGGTGCGTCACGGCCAGCACCTGGCGGTCGCGTCCCAGCTGCTTCATCAGGCGGCCCACCGTCTCGGCGACGGCGCCGCCGACACCGGAGTCGACCTCGTCGAAGATCAGCGTCTGCGCGGTGCCGATGCGGCTGGTGGTGACGGCGATCGCCAACGCGATCCGCGAGAGCTCGCCGCCCGACGCCACCTTGCCGACGGGCCGCGGCGTGCTGCCCGCATGGCCGGCCACCAGGAAAGCCACTTCCTCCAGCCCGTGCGCCGTCGGGCTTTCCAGCTTCTCCAGCGCGATCTCGAAGCGGCCGCCCTGCATGCCCAGGCCCTGCATCGCCAGCGTGACCGCCTTGGCGAGCTGCGGCGCGGCCTTGGCGCGTGCCTTGGACAGCGAACGCGCTTCGGCCAGGAAGGCGTCGGCCTGCTTCTTCTCGGCCGCCTCCAGCGCGGCCAGGTCGGCGGCGGCGTCGAGGCGGGCCAGTTCGTCCTTCCAGGAGGCGAGCAGCGCCGGCAGTTCCGGCGGCGTGCGCTTGTAGCGGCGCGCCAGCGACAGCCAGGACGACATGCGCTCGTCCAGTTCCGCCAGCCTCTCGGGGTCGAGGTCGGTCTTGCGCAGGTAGGTGTGCAGCGAATGGGACGCGTCTTCCATCTGCGCCAGGCTGGAGGCCAGCACTTCGGCGATCTCGCGGAACTGCGGCTCCAGGTGTTCCTGGTCGCGCAGCGCTTCCAGTGCCTGCGAGAGGCTGCCGCGGGCGCTGCCGTCCTCGCCGTCCAGCAGCTGCTGGGCCGACTGCGCGGCATCCATCAACGCCTGGGCGTGCGACAGGCGCGTGTGGCCGGCGTTCAGTTCGTCCCACTCGTCCGCGCCGGGCGCGAGCTTGTCGACTTCGCCGATCTGCCAGGCGAGGCGCTCGCGTTCGCGCTGCAGCGAGTCTTGCGCGCTGCGGGCGTCGGCCAGCGTCTTCTGCGCGGCGCGCCAGGCGGACCACAGTTGTTCCAGCCGCGCGGTGTCCAGCCCCGCATAGCCATCGAGCAGCACCCGCACGGAGGCCGGCCGAGTCAGGCTCTGCCAGGCGTGCTGGCCGTGGATGTCGACCAGCTGTTCGCCCACTTCGCGCAGCTGCGTGGCCGTGGCGGCGCTGCCGTTGATCCAGGCGCGGCTCTTGCCGGCGGCGTCGATGCTCCGGCGCAGCAGCAGGGTGTCTTCGGCATCGAAGCCGGCTTCCTGCAGCCAAGGGCGCAGCGAGGCGGGCAGGTCGAATTCGGCGCTGATCTCGGTGCGGGCGGCGCCTTCGCGTACCACGGTGGATTCGGCGCGCGCACCCAGGGCGAGCTGCAGGGCGTCGACCAGGATGGACTTGCCGGCGCCGGTTTCGCCGGTCAGCACGGAAAAGCCGTCCGCGAGCTCCAGTTCGAGCTCGCGGACGATCACGAAATCGCGCAATGCAATACGTTTCAAGCTCATTGCCTAAACCCCGCCCTCGTTCCAGTGCAGCTTGCGCCGCAGCGTGTCGAAGTAGGTCCAGCCCTTGGGATGCAGGAAGCGTACCTTGTGCTGCGAGCGCCGCACGGTGATGCGGTCACCGTGCTGCAGTGAAGCCAGGGACTGCATGTCGAAATTGGCGCTGGCATCGCGGCCGGCCACCAGTTCGATCACGATCTCCACGCTGTCCGGCAGCACGATCGGCCGGTTCGACAGCGTGTGCGGCGCGATCGGCACCAGCACCCAGCCGGGGTTGGACGGGTGCAGCAGGGGGCCGCCGGCCGAGAGGGCATAGGCGCTGGAGCCGGTGGGCGAGGCGACGATCAGGCCGTCGGCACGCTGGCGGGCGACGAAACGGCCGTCCACCTCCACCTTCAGTTCCACCATGCCGGAGGTCGCGCCGCGGTTCACCACCACGTCGTTCATGGCCTGCGCCTCGAACACGGTGTTGCCGTCGCGCAGCACGCTGGCCTGCATCAGGGTGCGGGGGTCCTCGTCGTATTCGCCGGCCAGCATGGGCGGCAGCACGGTGCGGAACTGGTCCAGCGGGATGTCGGTGATGAAACCCAGCCGGCCCTGGTTGATGCCGATCAGGGGCACGTCGTGGCGGGCGAGCTGCCGGCCGATGCCCAGCATGGTGCCGTCGCCGCCCACCACCAGGCCCAGGTCGCATTCCGCGCCGATGGTGGCGATGTCCGCGGTGGGGAAGCCCGTGATGTCGGCATTGGCGGCCGTGTCGTCCTCCACCACCACCCCGCAGCCCTGGTCCGCCAGGAAACGCGCGATGTCCCCCAGCGCCGCACGGCTCGAGGCGGCCATCGCCGGCGCTGGCGCGGCGTGGTACTTGCCGAACAGACCAACCTGCCGGAAGATGGGATTCATCTTCAAATTACATCATTAAAATCGGCAGGCAGTCCCCCGCATCCCCATGAAGCTCGACGACCGCGCCAAGCTGTTGCTGAAAGCCCTGATCGAGCGCTACATCGCCGAGGGGCAACCCGTGGGTTCGCGCACCCTTTCCCGCGCCTCGGGCCTGGAGCTCTCCCCGGCCACGATTCGTAACGTGATGTCCGACCTGGAGGAGCTGGGGCTGGTCGCCAGCCCGCACACCTCCGCCGGCCGCATTCCCACCGCGCGCGGCTACCGCCTGTTCGTCGACACCATGCTCACGGCGCGCCGCGAGTCGCTGTCGGCGCCGGTCTCGCTGCCGCCCGACCAGCCGCAGCGGGTGATCGCCAACGCCGCGCACATGCTGTCGAACATGTCGCAGTTCGTCGGCGTGGTGGTGGCGCCGCGGCGCAGCTCGGTCTTTCGCCACATCGAATTCCTGCGCCTGTCGGAAAAGCGCTTCCTGGTCATCATCGTGTCGCCCGAAGGCGACGTGCAGAACCGCGTGGTGCACACCGCGGCCGACTACACGCAGTCGCAGCTGGCCGAAGCCGCCAACTACCTGAACGCGAACTACGCCGGTCTCACCATCGAGGCGGTGCGCGAGCGCCTGAAGAACGAGGTCGACGAGCTGCGCGGCGAGATCGTCACGCTCATGCAGACCGCGGTGGAAGCCAGTTCCGAAGCGCTGCAGCAGGACCAGGACGAGGTCGTCATCTCCGGCGAACGCAACCTGCTGGCCGTGAGCGACTTCTCCAGCGACATGACGCACCTGCGCCGCGCCTTCGAACTGTTCGAGCAGAAGACGCAGCTGATGCGCCTGCTGGACGTCTCCAGCCAGGCCGAAGGCGTGCGCATCTTCATCGGCGGCGAAAGCCAGATCGTGCCCTTCGAGGAACTGTCCGTGGTGAGCGCGCCCTACGAGGTGGACGGCCAGGTGGTCGGCACCCTGGGCGTGATCGGCCCGACGCGCATGGCCTACGACCGGATGATCCAGATCGTGGACATCACGTCGAAGCTGGTGACGAATGCGCTGAGCCACAAGTGAACGTCACCCCCGCGGAGGCGGGGATCCAGGGCTCCCATGTCTCCCATGTCGGGAGCGCCAGCGACACCCGCCCTACAATCCCCGCAGGCGGGCCGTTAGCTCAGTTGGTCAGAGCAGGGGACTCATAATCCCTTGGTCGCTGGTTCAAGTCCAGCACGGCCTACCACGGCAACCCTGCCGCTTGCGATCATGACGTCGGGCTAACTTCACCCGACATGCAAACCGTATCCGCCCAGGCACGCTCCAGGCGAACTGCGGCGCGCAACCTTTCCAACAGGTGTCGCCGGCTGCGCAGCGGTGTGACCGGCTCCGAGGCGAGCGGCATGGGCACGGTTCGCGCGTCCCAAGACTCCTCTCCTGTGGACGTTCGGTTGGCAGCGGCGGGTCGGAACAACATGGGGCCTCCTGAGATCCCATAGGCTGACACATTCCACAGCAGCGGCCGCTAGCGATTGGCCTATGGCTCCTCGCACTCTGGTGTGGCACGCAACCCCAGGCAAGACGCACCGGGCTAGCCATCCCGGGAGAACTCCACCACCGCCCTGAGGATGATGGGAAGCGCGCCGCGCAAGGACGTGGCGCCGAAGACCGATCTCGCGTGGAGTCCCCTCTCGCCGAACACCTCGACCATCAGGTCGGAGCAACCATTCAAGACCTTGGCGTGTTCCTCGAAGTCAGGCTCCGCATTGACGAATCCCTGCACCTCGACGATGCGCACGACGCGCTCGAGCGACCCGAGCTCGGCGTGCATGACCGCCAATACGTCCAGACCGGCCGACCGGGCAAAACGGTAACCCTGCTCCACCGAGAATTCCCGGCCGAGCCTTCCCCTGGGAAGCACCCCGTTCTCGGGCAGTGGTCCTTTCCCCGAGATGAAGAGAAGGTTGCCGGTGCGCACCGCATTGGCGTAGTTCGCCGCCGGCGCGGTGCCCGGCGGCAGGACAATCCCCAAGTCCTTGAGGCGCTGGTCGATGGTCATGGAAGGGACCTCCACGTCACACTTTAGCCGGTCGAACGCGCAGGGCCCGACGCGGCCACGTGCTGCGCGCCTCAGGCGCTGAGGCGCGACGCGCACTCCTGGCGCAAGCGCCGCAGCGCGGCATGCCGCACGTTCGCCGCGACGTGCGCCGCCACCTCGTGCAGGTCGTTCAGCACCTGGGCCGGCAGGCGCAGGGGTCCCCTGCCGCGCAGCTGAACGCGCAGTGCGCGGTGCGCCGATCAGGCGGCGGAGACCCGGGGCAGGTTGGCCTGCGAGTCGGGGACGTCGATGAAGCCGGCGCAAAAGGCGAGCGAACCGCCATGTCGCGTTCTTCCAATCCCTGCGCGTCGCATTCGGCGACACTCGCGCGATGACCCGCGAGCCGCCCGAAACCGATGACACGTGGACCGTCGCCGCCCGGCGCGTCGACGGCCCGCTCGGCGAGCTCGTGACGGGCCTGGTCGCCGTCCATGCGGACCTCCGCCGTCCCCGTTCCATGCTGGCCGTGCCCACCGGCGCCACGGTCGTGCACGTGCATTTCGGCGGCGACGCGCGGCATCCTTCCGACGTCGGCACCAGCCTCTTGAGCGGAATCCGGGGCGAGCCCGCCCGGCGCGACGTGGCCGGGCCTTTCGTGGGCGTCTTCGCCTTGCTCACGCCGCTGGGCGCACTGGAACTCACCTGCGGCCAGGCCATGCAGGGCCAGGCGGACTGCATCGGCCTCGATGCGGTGATCGGCGGACAGGGTTCGCGCGGCCTCTCGCAGGCCGCGCAGGCGGACGCCGGCCTGCACGAGAGCCTCGACCGCGTCGGCCGCTGGCTCGAGTCGTGGTTGCTCCGGCGGCGCGCCATGCCGCCCGCCGCCCTGCGCACTGCGCGCGCCTGCGCGGAGCTGATGCGGGACGGCTGCGGCTCCATCGAGTCGGTGGCCACGAACTACGCCATCACCCGCCGGCAGCTCGAGCGCGACATGCGGCGCTGGATGAACACCACGCCCAAGGGGTTCTCCCATGCGGTGCGGCTGCAGCATGCCTGCCGGCTCGCGGGGCGGGGGCACAAGCTGTCGGAGGTCGCGGCCGGCGCCGGCTATGCGGACCAGGCCCACATGACGCGGGAGTTCCGGCGGCTGACGCAGATGACGCCGGGCGAATTCACGCGCCTGCCTCCGACGCCGCTCTCCATCGCTTTCGGCCGGGCGGACGCCGGCGGGCGCCCTTACGCCTGAAACGCGCGGCGCCCACGCGTCGCGTTCGATCAATACGGGGCCCGGCCCGGCGCGAAAAATCCGCGCCCATGAAGAACACCCGTCATTCCCTCTATGCCGCCCTCGCGGCCTGCCTCCTCGCCTGGTTCCCGTCCGCGCGCGCCGCGGAAAGCATCGTGGCCGTGCGTGCTTCCGTCCTGATCCAGCGCGACCAGGACACGGTCTTCCGCTACGTCTCCGACGTCGAGAACGACATCCACTGGCGCGGCGGCATCGTGAGCATCCGCCGCACGACGCCGGGGCCGGCCCGCGCCGGTGCCCGGACGGAGGAAACGCTGAAGGCCTTCGGCCAGACGCTGGTCACCGTCACGGAGATCACGGAATTCCAGCCGCCGCAGCGCGTGCTCAGCCGCACCGTGCAGGGTCCCGCGCCGGTGGCCGTCGAGCGGACGGTGGCTGCGTCCGGCGAGGGCGCCGTCTTCACCTACGCGTTGCGCAGCGACGTCGGCAACCTGCCGCTGCTCGCCTTCTTCCGTCCGGTGGTGCAGTGGTACTACCAGCGGCAGCTGGAAGGTTTCCTCGAGACGCTGCGCACGCGGCTCGAAGCGGGAGCGCCCGCCCGCTAGTGCCCGAGCACCGAGAAGTCGTTGATCCGGACCTTCACGTACTCCGGCTTCTCCGAGGTGTCCGCCGGCAGCCAGATCCACCCTGGCTTGGTGAACAGGCCGTCCGGGGGCTCCCTCAACTTCCGGGTGACGTCCACGGCCTCCCAGTCGCTTGCCGATTCCTCCGTCGGCCCCGCACCTGGGCGCGAACTATTCGTCCTTTTCGCCGGATGCGACGCGGCAGGCTCGCCGCAGGTGACCTCGGTCACTTCTGGTCGCCCGCCCCGCTCCCGATACTGCGCCGCTGCACTTCCCTTGCCGGAAGTTCGACGACCGCATGCGAAGGAATCCATGAGTCCGCTCTCCCATCCCCAGAAGCGCACGCCCGTGCCCGTGCCATCCGCCAGCCACTGGCGATCAGGCCTTGTCGCGTCCGCGGCATCGCTGTTGCTCGTCGCGTGCGGCGGCAGCGACGGGCCGGCACCGGGGCCGGATGCGGGGGGCCTTTCCATCGTGAGCAGTTCGCCGGCCAACGGTGCGACGGACGTGGACCGGGGGGTTCGCCCGGAACTCACGATGTCGGCCCCCGTGCAGGCGGACACCGTGCAGTTCCTTCTTGAAGGCGCGACGGTGGCTGCAACGGTTTCGGCGAACGGCCGGTACCTGCGCATCTCCCCGGCGGCGCGTCTTGTGCCCGTCGCCAGGTACACCGTGCGGGTCGGCCAGGGTCCGTCGATCAGCTTCACGACCGCCGACGGTGCGTGGGGCGCGCCGCAGTCCCTCGAAGATCGCGTGGATTCCGCCTATGAGCCGCGGGTCGCCGCGGATGCGAGCGGCAATGCGATCGCGGTATGGCGGCAGGCCGATTCGATCGGCAGCATCTGGGCCAGCCGCTACCAGCCGGGCACCGGCTGGAGCACGCCGCAGACCATCGAAGCCGACTCCGGTGTCGCCTACGACCCGGAGATCGCCATGGACGCCGCCGGCAATGCGATCGTCACCTGGCGGCAGTGGAACAGCTCGGTCTACGAGTTGCGCACCAATCGCTACGTGGTGGGCTCCGGCTGGGGCACGGCGCAATTGCTGCAGAACGCGAGCGTGAACGCGCATCGCATCGCCATGAATTCCGGCGGCGAGGCCGTGGCAGTGTGGATCCAGAACGACGGTGCCGAGTCCAACGTGTACGCGAACCGTTTCACGCCTGCGGGCGGTTGGCAAGGCGCGCAGCGGCTCGAGAGCGAACCCAATGCATCGGCCGACCCGGTGGTGGCCCTGGAGCCTTCGGGCCACGCGATCGTCGCATGGCGGCAGCACCAGGCCGGCGGTTCCGGGGTTCATGACGTCTTCGCAGTCGATTCGGGGCGCACGGGCGGCTGGTCGGCGCCCGTCGCCGTCGAGGCAGCCACGCAATCGATCGATCAGCCGATCTCCATCGCCGCCTCTGCCGACGGCAGCTTCTTCCTGGTGTGGGAGCAGGGCCTGCGGGAAGTCTGGGCCAACGGTTTTCGCCCGGGCACGGGCTGGAAAGGGGTCGTCCGCATCAATGGTGATTCCGACAACAACGCGTCGGACCCCAGGGTGGCCATGGACGCGAACGGCGGCGCCGTGGTCGCCTGGATCCAGGATGACGCCTATTCCGACGTCTGGACGCGCCGCTACACGCCGGGCGGCGGCTGGCAGGCGCCCGAGCGCGTGGAAGACCTGGATCGGGATGCATCCCAGGTCCACGTTGCCGTGGACGCACGCGGCAATGCCCTCGTGGTGTGGCGCCAGTACCAGGGTGGGGCGAACGAGGCGGTGTTCGCCGCGCGGCAGGTGGCGGGAAAAGCCTGGACAGGCATCGGCCAGCTGTCGGAGGCGATTTCCGCGACATCGAGCGCCCCATTCGTCGCGATCGACGGAACAGGCAGCGCGGTGGCGGTCTGGGAGCAGACCATCGGCCAGGAATACAACGTGAAGGCCGTCCGGTTCGACTGAGCCTCGATTTCCCTGCATGACGAAGGAAACCCATTGAGAAAAGCAGTACTGGGCGCCGCGCTGGCCGCGGCCGTTTCGCTCGCGGGCCCTGCCCAGGCCCAAGCCGTCCCGAAGGGATGGAAGTTGATGAAGGAATCCGGTGGCACCTGCCAGGTGGCCATCCCCGAGGGCTGGAAGCAGCAGTCGATCATGGGCGAGCCGATGGGTATCGCGAACACGGCCGACAAGAAAAGCTCGGCGGCCGTCAACGGCGTGAAGATGCCGTTCGCGGAGTCCAAGAAGATGATCGTCGGCTCGCTGAAGGTCGAGAAGATGATCGAGGACAGTGCTTCGCGCCACTACTACGAGTTCAGCGGCATCGGCGGCAAGCCCGGCAACCTGAACCTCTACATCGCCATCAAGGGCCCGCGTGGGACGTGCAACGCGCAGGTCTCGGTGCCGAAGTCGGAAGCCGAGACCGGCCGCAAGATCGCCGAGAGCCTCAGCGCCGGCTAGCGGCCGCCTCCGCCGTCAGGGCACGTAGGTGGCGAGGTCCGGCGCCACCTGCTGCATCAGCTCGTACTCCGCGTCGGCGATCGCCTGCGCGGGAAAGTCGAAGTGGCAGAAGGTGCCCACCACCTGGTCGCCGTCGGTGGACAGCGGCAGCCCCACGTACGAGTTCACGATGCCCTGGTAGGGATGCCCTTCGAGCCGGTCGTCGCGCAGGCCGTGGAACCTGAAGTAGCCGTCGCGCAGCACGAACTGGCAGTAGCTGGAGGCGAAGGGCACCTCCAGCAGGTGCTCAGGGACCACTTCGCCCTGCTTGTCGACGATCGCGATGTTGCGCATCACGCCGCCTTCGACCTTGTAGACGGCCGTGAAGCGGTGCGGCACGCGCTGGTTGAGGTAGGCGAGGGCAGGCTGGAGCCCGCCGGTGGCGAGGAGGTGGCGAACCTCTTGGAGGGGTGGCGGATGCATCGGTGGGGGGCCCATCCTACTGCAATGCGCGCCTCCGTTAAGGATTCCGCCTACCTGCCCAGGCGCATCGGCGCGTGTGGCGCCGCGGGGATGCGCAGCACCTGGTGCTGCTGGGCTTGCGCCTGGCCGGCGCGGTTGCGGTAGATCCCGCAGCCGAGCACGATGCCGTCCGCCCCTTCGACGTAGACCGACTTCGGTTCCGTCTGCCCGGTCTTCGGGTTGACGAACTGGTAGTCCACCCAACCGAAGCCGGGGTCCTTCGCCACCTTCAGGATCTCGCGGCCGACCACCTTGCCGTCCGCGTCCATGTCGTCGACGTTGTTGCGGCCGACCACGTTGGGGTCCGGCGCGAAGGCCAGCTGCGTGCCGTCGCCGGCCAGCGCGAAGACGTAATCCTCGCCGCGCACGAAGTCCCCGCGGGGGTCGTTGAAGTCGGCGCAGGCGCGCCGCACGCCGAAGCGGCGCACGTGCTCCACGGCCTGCTTGACCAGCGCGATGACGCGGCCGCGGTCGTCGTTGCGGTCCGTCTTGAATCGGCCGACCACGTCGGCCAGCTGCCTTGCTTCGTGCTGGAAGGATTCGGCCGCGCCGGCCGCCTCCTCCACCAGCGCGGCATTCTGCTGCGTGACCGCATCCACCTGCGCGATGGCCTGGTTGATCTCCTGCACGGCGGCGCTCTGGTCGCGCGAGGCCCGCGCGATCGCGCCCAGCTCCTGCGTGACGGCGGCAACGCTCTCCACCACCTGGCCCATCGTGTGCTCCGCGGCGTCCACCAGCTGCTGGCCGGCCGCGACGTTGCCCACCGATTCGTCGATCAGCGACTTGATCTCCTTGGCCGCCTGCGCGCTGCGCTGCGCCAGGGTGCGCACTTCCGCCGCCACGACGGCGAAGCCGCGGCCCTGGTCGCCGGCCCGCGCGGCTTCGACGGCGGCGTTCAGCGCGAGGATGTTGGTCTGGAAGGCGATGCCCTCGACCGCGCCCAGGATCTCGGCCACGCGCCGCGAGCTCGCCGAGATGCGGTCCATGGTCGCCGCCACCTGCTGCATCTGGCTGGAGGCTTGCGCGGCGACTTCGCGGGACTGGCCGGCGAGATCGTTGGCGCGGTCGCAGCTCTCGGCGTTGCGGCGCGCGCCGGAGGCGAGGTGCTCGATGCCGCTGGCGGTCTCTTCCAGCGACACGGCCTGTTCCTGCGTGCGCTGCGCCAGCTGCGCGTTGCCTTCGGCGATGGTGTACGAGCCGGCCACCACGGCATCTGCGCTGGTGCGCACCTGGCGGACGATGTGCCCCAGCGTGGTGTTCATGCGCAGCACCGATTCCCACAGCCGGCCCGCATCGGTGGTGCCCGGCTGCATGGCGCGCACGTTGTCGATCAGTTCGCCGCTGGCGAGCCGGTCCGTGATGCGCACGATCTGCCCGATGTCGGCGGCGGCGAAGGTGCGCAGCGCCAGCACGCCGTACACGGCGAGCACGCACAGCGCAGCCACCACGACCTGCAGGGCTTGCGGCGTGAGCGCTTCGTGCGCGTACAGGGCCACCATGGCCGGCGCCACGACCAGGGCGCATCCGCCCGCGACGCTGACGCCGGTGGGCAGGTGCCCCAGCACCCAGTGGGCGGGCGCGAACAATGCTCTCGTCATCGCATCTCCTCCTCGGGCCGGCAGGGCCGGCCCGTCCCAACGGCCTGTGCGCGCGGTCGGCGTCTACTGCGCCGTGATCTGCTTCGCGCTCAGGCTTGCGTCGAACACCACCTTGCGCGGCCACTGCTGCCAGCGGACGCCCAGCGCGGCGTTGTTCGGGTCGCCGCTGCGCGCGAAAGCGCCCAGGCTCTTCATCATGGCCTCCGCCAGCTGCTCCCGTCCAGCCCGGTTGGCCTCACTGTTGGTGAAATTCGCGTACAGCGAGGGTCCGAAGTTGCCGAAAAGGAACGGCAGGTCGAAGGCGTGCGCGGCGCCGAAGATGTCGTTGAACGGGGCCGGCTGCTCGTCCCAGTCGAACCGGTAGTGCCACACCTGCGACTGCTGCAGGCTCAGGGAGTTGAGCAGGTCGTCGCGTCCGGGGATGAACCAGAACTGGTTCAGGATGTCCGCCCAGAAGTTGAAGCCCGTGCCCGCCGCCGTCACCGGCAGGTACTGCGCGGGGATCCACTCGGCCAGCGTCGTGGCCGGTGCCGCGTTCGGGTTGTAGCCGAAGGCCATGTGGAAGACCTGCGTGTCGGTCAGGAGGCGGCCGCTCGGCAGGCCCATCAGCGGGAAGAGGCTGGGGAAGAGCTTGGTCTCGTCGCGGGTGATGCCCGCCAGTACCGGCACCTTGAGGTAGCGGCCGGCCCGGATTTCCATGATCGGGTCGAGCGGCAGCACGTTGCCGTCCGGGATCGGGTTGGAGTTCTGCAGGCCCAGCGCGGGCAACTGCGTGCGTACGATGGACAACAGCGCATCCGGCGACTTGCTGCGCAGGTAGGCGGCCATCTCCGCGGGACTGCGTCCGGCGACGTAGGTCGCGGCCGCGGCGAGGTCCGGCACCGTGCCGTCGTTCACCAGCGCGTACTGCAGCAGCGTCGCACCCTGTTGCGCCCAGATGGCCGCGGGGTAGATGGTGGCGATCACGCCCGGCGGCACGGTGTTGGGCGTGGAGATGCCGCCGCTGATCTCGACCAGCCGGTGGAACAGCTGCGGGCTCGCCGCGCGCACCACGGGCGACGCCTGCAATGCCAGCACGTTCACGGCGCCGGCCGACTGGCCCATCAGCGTGACGTTGGCGGGGTTGCCGCCGAACGCGGCGATGTTGCCCTGCACGAACTTCAGCGCCTTGATGAGGTCCAGCAGCGCGAAGTTGCCGGAATCGACCAGCGGGTCGCCGGTCTTGAGCTGCAGCGCGTTGAGGAAGCCGAGCACGCCGAGGCGGTAGTTGACCGAAACCACCACGACGTCGGCGGTCCGCGCCAGGTTCGCGCCGTCGTACACCGGGTCGGCGGTGTAGCCGGTGATGTTGCTGCCCCCGTGCACCCAGACGATCACCGGGCGCGGCGACGCGGCCGCGCCGGCGGGCGCCCAGATGTTCAGGTAGAGGCAGTCCTCGGAGCCGACCGTCGTGCCGAGCGCGGTACCGATCGTGGCGTCGTAGCGGTTGTTCTGCCCCGGCCCGTACAGGCGGCCCGACTGCGCGCAGGCGCTGGCGAAGGCCTGCGTGCTGCGCGCTTCCGTCCACGGGTCGGGGTCCACGGGCGGCATCCAGCGCAGGGCGCCGACCGGCGCCTTCGCATAGGGCACGCCCTTCCACTGCAGCGTGCCGCTGGTGGCCGCATCGTCGGTGCCGACCACCGGCCCGAAAGCGGTGGCGCGCTGCATCGCCGGCGGCGTGGCCGCGTCGCCACCGCCGCCGCCGCCGCCGCCGGGCGCCGGCTGCGACGAACCGCCGCCGCCGCATCCCGCCAGCAGGACCACCCCCGCGGCCAGCGCCGCCTTGAGCCGTGTACCCAGGGTCATGTTCGCCTCCTTGGCCGGTGCCGGCTCAGAACACGCAGGTGAAAGAGCTGGCCGCGTTGACGTCGCCGCTGCCGTTGTAGCGCGGCCACTTCGGGTAGTCGCACATCGGGCGGGTGCGGCCGGGGACGCCGACGGTATCGGTCGTCACCTGCGGGCCGGGCGCGGTGCCCTTCTCCACCCATTGCTCCAGGGTGGTCAGCGAATCCCAGGCGGCGTTGAACACGGAGCTGATCGCGTGCCCGAGCCCGGGCACCTCGTAGTAGCGCGCGAACGTGTCCAGCTTGGCCTGGCCGAACTGCGCCTGCAGCCGCCTGTAGTACTCCTGTGTGGCGCGCGTGCTGACCAGGATGTCCGCGGTGCCGTGCGCCAGCAGCAGCTTGCCGCCGCGCGCCTGGAAGCCGGAGATGTCGGTCTTGGTGTCCAGCTGCTGGCTGAGGTCGCTGATGCGGCCGGCGTAGGGCCCCGGGTTCTCGGGGTCCAGCGTCAGCGAATCGAAGTTCGCGTCGCGCGTCACCGAGTACTTGATCCACTGGTCGACCAGCACGCTGACGTAGGGCGCGGTGCGCGGCATCGGCATGGCCGGCTGCGTCGTGCCCAGTGCGAGGAAGGTCACCACCGGTTGCACCGCCGCCGGCGTGAGCATGCCGAGGTCCGCGCCCCAGACGTTGACGCCCTGGTAGCGCGTCTCGCCGCTGGCCAGCGGGAAGTTGAAGACCGTGTCGCGGTTCATGGACTCGAGCGCCGCGATCTGCACGTCCGACAGGCAGTTGTTGCCCGTGTCGCCGCCGCCCGCGCAACGCAGCGGCTGTCCCCCGACGGTCGCCGTCATCGGATCGAAGCTCGCGTTGCACGCGTTCTGGTTGCTGATGAGGCCGTCCGTCACGCCGTCGAGCGCGTCGCAGGCTTCGAGCGCCGCGTTGTAGACCACGCCGCGCTTGGCCTGGTTCGGGTAGGCGCCGGCCTGGGCCAGCGTGCGCGTGAGCTTCCAGCCCGCCAGCAGCGCGCCGGCGTCGTTCCACGCCGGGTACCAGGCGATCGCGCCGTCCCAGTCCGCGGGCCAGCGCTGGATGGAGGTCAGCGCTTCGCGGCCGCCGGTGGAGCCGCCGGCGAAGTACGACTTCACCGGCGCCGTGCCATAGCGCTTCTTGATCACGAACATGGAGGCGTCGCGCGTCTTCTTCAGGGCATCGCCGCCGAAGTTGGCGACGGCCTCGTCGTTGAGGCCCCAGCGGCCGTCCTGCGAGCCGTACTCGTTGGCCTGGTGGCCGGAGTCGCTGGCGAAGGTGGCGTAGCCGCGCCCGATGGGCCGCGGCTGGTCGGTCGGGCCGTTGGAGATGTTGCCGGTGATGGCGGGGATCGTGCCGTCGAAGCCGCCGCCGCCGAACATCAGCGCCTTGCCGTTCCAGGTGGTGGGCAGCGCGACGCGCAGCAGGATGGGGGTGGCCGCGGGATCGACCGGCGCGAGGCTGGCGTTGACCAGGCAATGTTCCGGCACGAGGTTCGCGCCGGTGCCGGCCGCCGGCACGACCACGGCGGAGGTGACGGTGCCGCCGGACGTCGGCAGGGCGATCTCGGCCGCGGGGATGGCCAGGCCGGCGAGGTCGGCGCAGGCCATCTGCACCGGGGCTGGCGGCGGCGCAGGGGGCTGCGCGACCGGGTCGCTGCCGCCGCCTCCGCAAGCCACGACGGTGATGGCCGCGAGCGCGGCCGCGGCGGTGATCCAGGGCGTGCCGCCCCTGGAAGCGTTTGTCTCTTGCATGTTGTCTCCTGTGGTTCTTCACGACGCCGGGCCATGCATGGCCGGCCCGGCACCAGTCTCGCGGCGCGCACGGCGCCCACCAATGTCACCCTTTCACACCGGCGCGAGCACCTGTGTGTGCGCGTCGTCCATGCCCAGCCCGGCCTTGGAAAGCTCGAGCTGATACTGCTCCCAGCCGGAGCCCGGCACGCTTTCGCCGCGCCGGTCGCGGATCTCGTCCAGTCGGCGGCAAACCTGCTCGGCCGCGTCCGCGCCGTCGGCATGGATGCCGCGCGTCATCGTCACGTGCGCGCACTCGTAGCTGCCGGCGCCGGCCAGCAGGATCATTCGCGTGGGCGCGTCGTCGCCCACCAGCGCGACCAGGCCGGGACTGACCTTCTCGGGCCGCAGGCCGGCCAGCGCGTGCTCGGGCAGGATGCCCTGCGTCATGCCGGTGGCGGCGCTGGGTGCCAGGCAGTTGACGCGGATGCCGTGCTTCTCGCCTTCCAGCGACAGCGTCTGCATCATCCCGACCAACGCCATCTTGGCGGCGCCGTAGTTGGCCTGGCCGAAGTTGCCGTAGAGGCCGGACGACGACGTCGTCATCACGATGCGGCCGTGCTTCTGCGCGCGCATGGTGTCCCACACCGCTTTCGTGCAGTTCGCCGCGCCCATCACGTGGACGTCGAGCACCAGCCGGAAGTCGTCCAGGTCCATCTTGGCGAACGACTTGTCGCGCAGGATGCCGGCGTTGTTCACCAGGATGTCGATCCGCTGCCACCGCGCCAGCGCCTTGCCGGCCATCGCCTGCATCCGCGCGAAGTCGCGCACGTCGCCGCCGTCGACGATGGCCTCGCCGCCGGCGCGCCGGATCTCCTCGGCGACCTTCTGCAAGGACGAACCTTCCTGTTCGCCGCCCAGGTCGTTCAACACCAGGCGCGCGCCGTGCCGCGCCAGTTCCAGCGCGTGCGCGCGGCCCAGCCCGCCGCCGGCGCCCGTGACGATCGCCACCCTGTCCTGCAACAACTTCCTCATGGTTCCCTTTCTTCCTTGGTTCAGATCGTCACGGCGTCGCGGCCCTTGAGGCCCAGCATCGCGCGCGCCTCGTCGGGTGTCGCCACTTCCAGCGAGAGCTCCTCGAGGATGCGGCGGATCTTGCGCACCTGCTCCGCGCAGGACTTCGCCAGCTGGCCCTTGCCCAGATAGAGGCTGTCCTCCAGGCCCACGCGCACGTTGCCGCCCATGACGGCGGCCATCGTGAGCAGCGGCATCTGGTGGCGCCCGGCGCCGAGCACGGAGAAGCGGTAGTTGTCGCGGCCGAACAGCCGGTCGGCCGTCGTGCGCATCACGACCAGGTTCTCCGGGTCGGGGCCCATGCCGCCGAGGATCCCGAAGATCGACTGGATGAACAGCGGCCCCTTCACCAGGCCTTCGTCCACGAAGTGCGCCAGGTTGTAGAGGTGGCCGAGGTCGTAGCACTCGAACTCGAAGCGCGTGCCGCAGTCGTCGCCCAGCACCTTCAGCACCTGCTTGATGTCGCGGAAGGTGTTGCGGAAGATCAGGTCCTCCATGCCCTCGACGTAGGGCTTCTCCCAGTCGTACTTCCACTCCTTGATCTTGCGCGCGGCGGGATGGATGGAGAAGTTCATCGAGCCCATGTTCAGCGAGCACATCTCGGGCCTGGCCCGCAGCGGATAGGCCAGCCGCTCCTCCAGCGTCATGCGCGTGCTGCCGCCGGTGGTGATGTTGATGACGGCGTCGGTCGCGTCGCGGATGCGCGGCACGAAGCGGTCGAAGACGCGCGGGTCCGGCGTGGGCCGGCCGTCGGCGGGGTCGCGCGCGTGCAGGTGCAGGATGGCGGCGCCGGCTTCAGCGGCTTCGATCGCCTGCTGCGCGATGTCGTCCGGCGTCAGCGGCAGGTAGGGCGACATCGCGGGCGTGTGCACCGAGCCGGTCACGGCGCAGCTGATGATCACCTTGTCGGCGGGCTTGCTCATGAGAGTTCCTTCTCGTGGATCGGTTTCAGACGGCGAGCCACTCGGCCTGCAGCTGCTCGTCGGCGGCCAGCTGCTGCGGCGTGCCCTCGAAGACGATCTGGCCGTGGCCCATCACGCAGACGCGCGTGGAAACCTTGAGCGCAATGGCCAGCTTCTGCTCCACCAGCACCACGGAGACGCCGCGCCGGTGCATGTCGCGGATGCAGTCGGCCACCGCGGCGACGATCTTGGGCGCCAGACCCTCGGTCGGCTCGTCGACCAGCATCACCAGGGGGTTGCCCAGCAGGGAGCGGCAGATGGTCAGCATCTGCTGCTCGCCGCCCGACAGGCTGCCGGCGCGCGTGTTGCGCCGCTCCTTCAGCCGGGGGAAGTAGTCGAACATCTGCTCCGCCGTCCACTGCGTGGCGCCCGCCACGGCCGGCTGCTCGCCCATGCGCAGGTTCTCGTCGACGGTGAGGTTGGCGAACACCTCGCGCTCCTCCGGCACGTAGGCGATGCCGGCGCGGCAGATGGCGTAGGGACGGGCGCCGGCCAGCTCGCGCTCGCGCAGGCGGATGCTGCCGCGCGTGGGCGGGACCAGGCCCATGATCGCCTTCATGGTGGTGGAGCGGCCCGAACCGTTGCGACCGAGCAGGCTCACCACCTCGTTGGCGCCCACCTGCAGGTCGACCCCGTGCAAGATGTGGCTCTTGCCATAGTGCGCGTGCACGTCGCGCACGGAAAGAAGGGCGCTCATGCGGCCACCTCCTCGCCCAGGTAGGCCTCGCGCACGGCGGCGTTGCCGCGGATCTCCTGGGGCGTCCCGGTGGCGATGACCTGGCCGTAGACCAGCACGCTGATGCGGTCCCCCAGGGCGAACACGACCTTCATGTCGTGCTCCACGATCAGCAGCGTGCGGCCACGGCAGGCTTCGCGGATCAGGTCGGCGGTGTAGGCGGTCTCCTCGTTCGACATGCCGGCCATGGGCTCGTCGAGCAGGATCACCTTCGGGTCGGAGGCGAGCGTCATCGCGATCTCCAGCGAGCGCTGCTCCGAGTACGACATCTCGCCGGCGATCGTCTGCGCGCGATGCTGCAGCCGCACCTGTTCCAGCAGGCGCTCCGCGCCTTCGCGGGCCCGGGGATGCCGGTCGACCAGGCTCCAGACGTTGTACTGCAGGCCGTGGGGCCGCATCACCGCGAGGCGCAGGTTCTCGAACACCGTGAGCTTCGGGAAGATGTTGGTGATCTGGAAGGACCGCGCCAGCCCCTGCCGGTTGATGGCCTGCGGCGACTGCCCGGTGATGTCACGGCCGTCGAACACCACGTTGCCGCCACTGGGCTTCAGGTGGCCGGAGACGAGGTGGAACACCGTCGACTTGCCGGCGCCGTTCGGGCCGATCAGCGCATGGCGCTCGCCGGGCACCAGGTCCAGGTCGACGCCGCGGATGATCTCGGTGTCCCCGAAGGACTTGCGCAGGCCGCGCAGCGAAAGGATGCCCTGGGTCATGCCGGCTCCCCTTCGGCGGCGGGCAGCGCGGCCGCCGGGCGATCGGCGCGGCCTTCCAGGCGCGCGAGCAGCCGGCGGACCGTCCAGACCAGCGCGGCACCGGCGGCCAAGAGCGCGATGGCGCCGGCCCAGGCGAGCGGCGGCACGGGTGCACGGCCGTCCGGCGAGAAGGTGCGGTGCAGCGACTCCACGATGCCGGCCACGCCGGCCGAACATGCGGCGCCCGCGGCCAACGCCACCAGCAGGACCGGCAGCAGCGCCGCGCCACCATGCCGGCGCCGCAATGCGGCGGCCTTCGTCGCCAGGCCGGCCAGGCCGTCGGGCATGAACATCATCACCAGCACGAACAGCACGCCCTGGTACAGCAGCCAGGAACGGGTGAGGTCCGACACCGCGTAGCCGAAGAAGGTCATCAGCGCGGCGCCCAGTGCCGGGCCGAGGAACACCTTGGTGCCGCCGATGTAGGTGTTCAGCACCACGGCGGCCGAGACCGCCGCATCGAACACCACGTAGTTGGCGGCCTCGTTGTTGAGGACCTGCAGCCCGCCGGCGATGCCGGAGAACATCGCCGAGATCGCGAACACCATCACGCCCAGCTTGTGCACGTCGTAGCCGAGGAAGGCCAGCCGGTGGCTGTTCTCGCGCAGGCCCAAGGCCAGCCGGCCGAGCGGCGTGCGGGTGAAGAAGTACAGCAGCGCGAGGCAGGCGAGCACCCAGGCGAGCACCAGGTAGTACACCTGCGTCGTCGAGCCGAACGTGACGCCGAGCGACGGCATCCGCATGCCGGACACGCCCGCCTCGCCGCCGAACAGCGACTTCAGGTGCGGCGCCAGCGAGTGCAGCAGTTCGGCGATCGCCAGCGTGATCATCGCGAAGTAGGTGCCGGTGCGCTGCGTCGCGAACCAGCCCGCGATGGCGCCGATGACCAGCCCGGCCGCCGCGCCGGCCAGTGGCAGCAGCGGCGTGGGCAGCAGGCCCGTGCCCGCGAACGCGTTCATGGCGTGGATCGTCGCGAACGCGCCGACCCCGAAGTACGCGGCATGGCCGAAGGACAGCATGCCGGCCTGGCCGCACAGCACGTTGTACGCGCAGGCGAAGAGGGCGGCGATCAGCATCTGGATCGCCGCGTTCAGCAGGCCCTGAGAGAGGAGGAAGGGCAGCGCCACCAGCAGCAGCACGCCCAGCCCGAGGGCCGTGGAGAGGGATCGTCGGTTCACGGGTTCAGGCCTTTTCGCCCAGCAGGCCGCTGGGGCGCACGAGCAGGATCAGCAACATCAGGGCGAAGGGGATGGTCGCGGCGAGGCTCGACACCTTGAGGGACAGCAGGCCGCCGATGCCTTCGGCCCAGGCGCGGCCGCCGAACAGCGCGAAGAAGTCCGCCAGCGTCGCGTCGACGGCGACGGCCATGGAGGTGATCACGCCGATCAGCAGCGAGGCCAGCATGGCGCCTCCGAGCGAGCCCAGCCCGCCGACCACGACGACCACGAACACCATGACGCCGAGTTCCAGCGCCATGTTCGGGCTGGTCGTGTAGAACGCGCCGGCCACCGCACCGGCCAGCCCCGCGAGCGCGGCGCCGACGCCGAACACGCCCATGAACACCACCGGCACGTTGTGGCCCAGCGCCTCGACCATGCGGGGCTTGTAGATGGCGGAGCGCACGATGATGCCGGCGCGGGTGCGCGTGAGCAGCAGGTGGATCAGGCCGAACATCGCCAGCGCGACGCCGCCCATCAGCACGCGGTAGAACGGGTAGTCGGCGCTGCCGATGCGGAAGGCCGCGAAGTCCAGCATCTTCGGCACGCGGTAGTCGACCGGGTAGTTGCCGAAGAACAGCTTGATGACCTCCGCGATGATGAAGGCCAGCCCGAACGTCAGCAGCAGCTCGTGCGCGTGGCCATGGTGGTGCACCCGGCGCAGGAACCAGCGCTCCACCACCACGCCGACGAAGCCCACCAGCAGCGGCGCCGCCGCCAGCGCGCCCCAGAAGCCGAGCACCGGGTTCAGCGCATACGCGAAGTACGCGCCCAGCATGTAGAACGAGGCGTGCGCGAAGTTGAGGACGCCCATCATCCCGAAGATCAGCGTCAGCCCGGCGGACACCATGAACAGCAGCAGCCCGTAGATGACGCCGTTCAGCAGTGAAACGAGGAACGTCTCCATGCGCGCGCGTCAGGACGGGCGTTGCATCTTGCAGCTGGCCTGCGGCGGCACCGCGGCCTCGGCGGCGCTGAACACCTTCACCGGCTTGAAGCCCATGTCGGTCTCGTCCACCTTGTACCTGGCGTCCTTGGACACGGTGGACACCACGATCGGCAGCAGCGCCTGGTGGTCGGCCGCGCGCATGCTGATCTCGCCCAGGGGCGTGCGGATCTTCGCGGTTTCCATGGCGCGGGCGAAGGCGTTGACGTTGAGCGCGCCGCCCTGCGCCGGGGTGCGCTTGAGCGCGTCGCCGACCATCATGAGGCCGAACACCGTCTGCGGATCGGTCGCGACCGGCGCGCGGCCCATCTTCGCCTTGTAGTCGTTGACGAAGCGCTCGCCCTCGGCGCCGCCGGCTTCGGCGTTGAAGGGATGCGCGACGAAGTGGCCCACGGCCAGGTCGCCGGCGTTGGCGATGTTGCCCGGCTGGTCGAGGAAGGTGGTGCCGAAGCGCGCCTTCAGGCCGGCGGCCTTGGTGGCCTTCATCAGCAGCAGCAGGTCGTTGGACCAGTTGCCCGTCATCACCGTCTCGGCCTTGGTCGCGGCGATCTTGGCGACGTAGGGCGAGAAGTCCTGGATCTTGTTGGTGTCGTGCAGCGTCTTCTCGACCACCTCGTAGCCGCCGAGGCCGGCGCTTTCGACGATGGACTTCTCCATGTCCTGGCCCCAGGAGTAGTTCTGGTTGATCGAATAGACCTTGTTGCCCAGCGCGTTGGCCTGCTTCATCGCCAGCACCAGCGCCTTCACGCGCACCTGCGGATTGCCGGCCACGCGGAAATGGTGGAAGTGGCACTTGTCGCCGGTGAGTTCCAGCGCCTCGGCACCGACGTTCAGGTAGACGATCTCCTTGCCCGGGTTGCGCAGGTTGTGCTTGCGCACGTCCTCGGTGATCTGGCCGCCCACCGCGGACGAGGCGCCCTGCACCACGACGTGCACGCCGTCGGCGATGGCCGCCTTCAGCTTGTCGGCCGCGCCGGCCGGCCCGCCCTGGTTGTCGTACTCCAGCAATTGCACCGGCTGGCCGTTCCAGCCGCCTTCCGCGTTGATGCGGTCCACGGCGTAGCGCGCCGATTGCCGGTACATCAGGCCCGAGGCCGCGTTCGGGCCGGACAGGGTCTCGACGACGGCGATCTTGACCTGCGCCGATGCGAGGCCGGAGGCGAGGCAGGCGGCCGCGACGGCGGCCACGCGGAAGGGGCGGTGCATGTTCATGGTGTCTCCAGGGGTTGAAGGAAGGGGCGCGTTGCGCTTCTCAGAGGTATTCGACATTGCCGTCCACGCTGACGGCCTGCCCGGTCACGTTGCAGGCGGCAGGGGAACTCAGGTACAGCGCCATGGCCGCGACGTCGTCGGCGGTGACCATGCGGCGCAGGGAGATCTTCTGCAGGTACTCCTCGCGCATGGCGTCGACGCCGATGCCCAGCGCCGCGGCGCGCGCGGAGATCACGCCGTTCATGCGCTCGCCTTCGACGGTGCCGGGCAGGATCGCGTTGGCGCGCACGCCGGCGGGCCCGAGCTCGATGGCGAGCGACTTCACCAGGCCGACGATCGCCCACTTGGTGACGGCATACGGCGTGCGGTAGGCGTAGCCGAGGCGGCCGGCCACCGAGCTCATGGCGATCACGCAGGGGTTGGCGCGCGACTGCTTCAGCAGCGGCACCGCGCGCCGCGCGAACAGGAACTGGCTGTGCAGGTTGACGGCGATGGTGCGTTCCCAGTGGCTCGCATCCAGGCTCTCGATGGCGCCGGTGGGGCCCGCGATGCCGGCGTTGTTCACCAGGACGTCCAGCCCGCCGAGGGTGCCGAGGACGTCGTCGAAGACCAGGTCGACGTCCTTCTCGATGGCGACGTCGGCCATGCTGGAGGTGATGCCGGGCTTTTCCGTGACCAGGCGGTCGAGCGCGTAGCGGTCGATGTCGCAGACGTGCACCTGGGCGCCGGCGTCGCAGTAGGCGCGGGCGATGGCGGCACCGATGCCGCTGGCGCCGGCGGTGACCAGGACGCGCAGGCCGGGGGCGGGCCGGAGGGAATCGACGATGGGCATGCGCAGACTGTCGTGGAGCGCAGGCGCGAAAAAAATGTGTCGCGCGCACATCGCGGCCGGGTGGCTTATGTGCACGGATGACCGCGGGAAAACCCTTGCGGTGGGCGTGCCCGCGGCGGTTTCGAGGGCGAACCACGAGGGCGCGGGCGGTGCCCTCTGCTAGCCTGCGGCCCTGGCAAACGTGGACGTTGGAAGGAGACAGGCATGGCAGGCGTCGTCGAGGCGGACGTGGCGGAAGCGATGCTCCGCGAGCTGGTCGACCTGTTGCACCAGGGCGCGTCGCCCGAGGAATTCGCGGCCCTGCTGGCGCAGGCCGGCGAACTGCCGGACGACCTTCCCGCCAAGGCGGGGCTCGCCGAACGCATCCGCATGGGCATGGCGGTGCGCAACCGGCTGGAGGTGTGGCAGCAGCGCGAAAGCGGCATGCTCGCCGTGATCGAGTCGGCGCGCGACCTCTCCAGCCGGCTGAACCTCGACGAACTGCTGCACGCCGTGGTCTCGCGTTCGCGCAAGCTGCTCGGTTCGCAGGTGGCCTGGCTCTCCACCTACGACGCCGCGCTCGGCGCCTTCCATGTCGTGGCCGCCGACGGGGCGCTGGCGCAGAGCACCGGCCACATGGTCGCGGGCCGCGGCCTGGGCATCGTGAGCGTGGTGGTCGAGACCCGGCTTCCGTTCACCACGCCGGACTACCTGCACGACAAGCGCTTCCCGCACGACGAGGCGCTGGACGCGAGCTTCCGCGACGAAGGCATCGCCGCCGTCGCCGGCGTGCCGCTGCTGTGGGAGGACGAGGTGATCGGCCTGCTGTTCGTCGCCGACCGCTACCACCGCACGCACACGGCGCAGAGCATCTCCATCCTGAGCACGCTGGCTACGCACGCCGCCGTCGCCGTGAAGAACGCGATGGCTTTCGAGCAGGCGAAGGCGGCGCTGGCCAGCGCCGAAGCGGCGCGGGCGGAACTGGAGCGCCATGCGCGCAGCGTGCAGCGCGCGGCCGAAGCGCACGAGCAGATGACGTCGCTGCTGGCGCGCGGCGCTTCCCTGTCCGACCTGTGCCAGGCGATCGCGGCGCTGATGGGCGGCAGCGTCCTGGTGCTCGATGAAGCCGCGCAGGTCATCAGCCAGGGCACGGCCGCGGAATATGCGGGGTGCGGGGCCGCCACGTACGCGCCCAACGGTCGCCACAGTGCCGCGCTGGCGCAGGCCGCGCGCCAGAGCCGCCAGCTGGGACGTTCGGTGGTCGCGTACCAAGAGGCCGGCGAGACCTGCCGCGTCAATGCCGTGATCGGCGGCAACGACGTGCTCGGTTCGGTGCTGTTCTTCGCGCCGGGCGACCTGGACGCGATGGCGATCCGCAACCTGGAGCGCAGCAGCACCTTCATCGGCATCGTGCTGCTCTCGCGCGAGCGCATGGAAGCTTCGCATCGGCGCGACCTGTCGGCGCTGCTGCGCGGCCTGGTGTCCCCGCGCCAAGACGACCTGCGGTTGCTGTGCGAGCGCGCGCAGGGTTTCGGCGTGGACCTCACGCAGCCCAGCCAGCTGGTGCTGGTGGAATGGGACGACTTGGAGGCCGGCCACGCGGCGCGCCGCCTGCGGGCCGGCAAGCTCGCCGCCGGTGCCGTGTTCGACGACATCGACGGCGTGCTGACCCTCCTGTGTCCTGCCTCGCGCGCGGCGGAGGTGCGCCGGGCCCTGGCGGAAGCGGGCGGCGAAGGCGGCTGCCGCGGCATCCTGTCGCGCCCGCTCGCGCAGGCGACGGACCTGCCGGCCGCCTACCTGGCGCTGCGCCGCGCCTTGCCCGTGCTGGCGCGCATGGGCGTGCAGGGGCGCCTCGTGACCCAGGCCGAGATGACGCTGTACGCCACGCTGTTCGAGACGCAGGACCAGGCGGGGCTGGCGGCCTTCCTGGACGCCACCATCGGCGCGCTGCTCACGCACGACCACAAGCGCAACTCGGAACTCGCGGCGACGCTCCTGTGCTATTTCGACTGCAACCAGAACGCGAAGGACGCCGCCCGCCGGCTGGACATCCACGTCAACACGGTGCGGCAAAGGCTCGCGACGATCGAGGGCCTGCTGGGTGACTGGAACGATGCGGTCCGCGCCCTCGAGATCCACGTGGCCTTGCGGCTCTGGAGCCTGCGCACCGCCCTGCGGTGATCCATGTAAGACCATAGGTTTCGGCGTGGACGCACTCGCGTGAACTACTTGGCGCATCGCCTTCACGCCTACATGGGCGTAGGAACATGCGTACAGCAGAGCCTGGACGTCCGCGCGCCAAATGGCCTGCCAGTTCCCTTCGACGCGCCCAGTCCCAGACCATGCAAAGCGATGCGCCGACTCCGCTGCGGGTGTTCCTCGTCGAGGACGCCGTCAACATGCGCGCCGCGCTCCAGGACCTGGTGTGCTCCGTCACCGACGCGGAGGTCGTCGGGGTGGCGGCCTCGGAAGAAGCGGCGATCGGCTGGGTGCAGGCCCACACCGGCGGCTGGGACCTGGCGATCGTCGACCTCACGCTCGAACAGGGCGACGGCTTCAGCATCGTGCGCAGGCTGAAGCAGGGGCCGGAGTGCGGCACGCTGGTCGTGTTCAGCGCCTTCGTGACGGACGTGATCCGCCGCCATTGCCGCACCCTCGGCGCGGATGCCGTCTTCCACAAGGCGGAAAGCCGGCAGCTCGCCGACTTCATCGAGGAGTTCGCCGGCAGCCGCCAGACGTCGTGAACGCGGCGTGGCGAGGTGCCGCGTTCAGCGTGACGCGGGCAGGTAGACCGAGGGATAGCCGCTGCGCGGCCGGACCTTCGGGCGGAAGACGCGGTCTCCGCAACCGCGGCAAAGATAGTGGCGGAAACGGGGCACGAACCGCATCCAGAAAGCGCGGGTGATCCGCGCCAGCACGGGTCGGTCGCAGCCGCAAGCTGCCAGTTTCAGGGTGGACCGGCGGATGCGCCGTCCCAGGTAGGCGGCCTCGGGCACGCGTGTCGTTTCCGCGAAGTCGCAATGGCGGGAATGCAGGTAGACAGAGAACATGATCCGGCGGAAACAGTCGACGGAAGGTCGTGTCTTATTGTTACGCCTGTCATCCGCGCCGTCATCGCCGCTTTTGCGTAACCGCCCTAAGCCGTGGCCGTAAGCGTGGCCTCCCGGGTTCGCGGCGGACAGCAGCGCCGGCGCTGGTTTAATCGTGCCATGCCCGATCCCACCGACCTCACGCCCGAGCTGCTGGACACGTTGCGCAGCTGGCAAGGCCGCAGCGAGACGCTGCACGACGAGGTGACCGCCGCGCCCGTGCGCAACCTGTCCGCGACGCTGGACCGCGACGATCCCCTGCCCACGGCCGGCACCGCGCTCCCGCCGCTCTGGCACTGGATCTATTTCCTGCCCGGCCACCGGCAGAGCGAGCTCGGGCCCGACGGCCACGCCAGGCGCGGCGGGTTCCTGCCGCCGGTGCCGCTGCCGCGCCGCATGTGGGCGGGAGGTCGCCTGCAATGGCATGCGCGGCTGCGCGTCGGCGACGCGATCCGGCGCACGTCCACCATCGCCTCCGTCACGCACAAGAGCGGCCGCACGGGCGACCTGGTGTTCGTGCTGGTGAAACACGAGATCTCCAACACGCAGGGCGTCGCGCTCACCGAGGAGCACGACATCGTCTACCGCGCCGCCGCCCGCCCGGGGGACCCGGTGCCGCCGCCGCAGGCGGCACCGGTGCCGGGCACCTGGTCGCGCGAGATCGTCCCGGACGACGTGCTGCTGTTCCGATATTCCGCGCTCACGTTCAATGGGCACCGGATCCACTACGACCGGCGCTACGTGACGGAGGTCGAGGGCTATCCGGGCCTGGTCGTCCACGGCCCGCTGATCGCCACGCTGCTGGTCGACCTGGCACGCCGCCACACTTCCGCGCCCTTGCGCAGCTTCTCGTTCAAGGCCGTGCGCCCCACCTTCGACCTGCATCCCTTCCGCGTCCACGGTGAACCCGCGGCCGACGGCCGCAGCGCGCGCCTCTGGGCGCAGGACCACGAGGGCTGGCTCACGATGCAGGCGGAAGCCACCTTCGGTTGACCCCATGAAGACGCAGATTCCCACCCCCGATGCCCACCAGGAAATGCGCGAAGCCTTGCGCGCGCTGTGCGGCCGCTTCGACCCTGCTTACTGGCAGAAGGTCGACCGCGAGCGCGGCTACCCCGAAGCCTTCGTCGACGCCCTCACCGAAGCCGGCTGGATGGCGGCGCTGATCCCCGCGGAGTACGGCGGCTCCGGCCTCGGGCTGGCCGAGGCGTCGGTCATCGTGGAGGAGATCAACTTCTCCGGCGGCAACGCGGGCGGGCTGCACGGCCAGATGTACAACATGAACACGCTGCTGCACCACGGTTCGGCGCAGCAGAAGCAGCAATACCTGCCCGGCATCGCCAGCGGCAAGCTGCGCCTGCAGTCGATGGCGGTGACGGAGCCCACCACGGGCACGGACACCACGCAGCTCAAGACCACCGCGGTCCGCAGGGGCGACCGCTACGTCGTCAACGGGCAGAAGGTGTGGATCTCGCGCATCCAGCATTCCGACCTGATGATCCTGCTGGCGCGCACCACGCCGCTGGCCGAGGTCAGGCGCAAGAGCGAAGGCATGAGCATCTTCCTGGTCGACCTGCACCAGGCCATCGGCCGCGGCATGACGGTGCGGCCGATCGGGAACATGGTGAACCACGAGACGAACGAGGTGTTCTTCGACAACCTCGAGATCCCGGTGGAGAACCTGATCGGCGAGGAAGGGCAGGGCTTCCGCTACATCCTCACTGGCCTGAACGCGGAGCGCACGCTGATCGCCGCCGAATGCATCGGCGACGCCTACTGGTTCGTCGACAAGGCGCGCCGCTACGCCACCGACCGCGTGGTCTTCAACCGGCCGATCGGGCAGAACCAGGGCGTGCAGTTCCCCATCGCCGACGCCTACATCGAGACGGAGGCCGCGAACCTGATGCGCTTCAAGGCCTGCGCGCTGTTCGACGCCGGCCAGCCGTGCGGCGGCGAGGCCAACATGGCCAAGTACCTCGCGGCCAAGGCCTCGTGGGAAGCGGCCAACGTGTGCCTGCAGACCCACGGCGGGTTCGGCTTCGCGCACGAATACGACGTGGAGCGCAAGTTCCGCGAGACGCGCCTGTACCAGGTCGCGCCGATCTCGACGAACCTCGTCTACTCGTACGTGGCCGAGCACCTGCTCGGGCTGCCGAGGTCCTTCTGATGGGACGGCCCCTCGACGGCGTCACCGTCGTCTCCATCGAGCATGCGATCGCGGCGCCGTTCTGCACGCGCCAGCTCGCCGACCTGGGCGCGCGCGTGATCAAGGTGGAGCGGCCCGGCAGCGGGGACTTCGCGCGCGCGTACGACGAGCGTGCCCAAGGCCTGGCCTCGCACTTCGTCTGGGTGAACCGCTCCAAGGAGAGCCTCACGCTCGACCTGAAGAACCCGGAGGCGATGCAGGTCCTGCAGGACCTGGTGGCGCGGGCGGACGTGCTGGTGCAGAACCTCGCGCCGGGCGCGGCGGAGCGCATGGGTCTCGGGTATGCCCAACTCTCCGCGCGGCACCCGAAGCTGGTGGTGTGCGACATCTCCGGCTATGGCAACGACGGGCCCTATCGCGACAAGAAGGCCTACGACCTGCTGATCCAGAGCGAGGCGGGGCTGCTTTCCGTGACCGGCACGCCGCAGGAACCGAGCAAGGCCGGCATCTCCATCGCCGACATCGCCGCCGGCATGTACGCCTATTCGAGCATCCTCGCCGCGCTGCTGCAGCGGCAGAAGACCGGCCGCGGCTCGCACGTCGACGTCTCCATGCTGGAAGCGCTGGGCGAGTGGATGGGTTTCCCCATGTACTACGCTTATGGCGGCGCGTCGCCCCCGCCGCGCAGCGGTGCCGCGCACGCGACGATCTATCCCTACGGTCCCTTCGCCGCCGGCGACGGCAAGACCGTGATGCTCGGGCTGCAGAACGAGCGCGAGTGGAAGCTGTTCTGCGACAAGGTGCTGCTGCAGCCGGACCTGGCCACGGACGCGCGCTTCGCAACCAACAGCCAGCGCAACACCCATCGGGCCGAACTGCAGGCCGTGATCCTCGCCACGTTCGGCCGGCTTTCCGCCGAGCAGGTGATCGCCAGGCTGGACGAGGCACAGATCGCCAACGCGCACGTCAACGAGGTCGGCGAACTGTGGAACCACCCGCAGCTGCGGGCCCGTGGCCGCGTGGCCGAGGTCGCTTCGCCGGCCGGACCGCTGGCGGCCCTGCTGCCGCCGGGCGTGCACGATGGCTTCGACTACCGCATGGACGCGATCCCCGCCGTGGGACAGCACACCGAGGCCATCCTGCGCGAACTCGGAAGGGGCGATGCCGATCTGGACCGGCTGCGCGCCGCCGGGGCGATCTAGCCGCGCCGGAAAGGCCCCCGCGAGTGCTGCTATACTCCGGGGCTTCGCGGCTGTAGCTCAGTTGGATAGAGTACTTGGCTACGAACCAAGGGGTCGTGGGTTCGAATCCTGCCAGCCGCACCAAAATTTGCGAGTCAAATCAAGGGCTTACGTCTTCACGGACGTAGGCCCTTGTTCTTTGGCGCGCCTCAGGCGGCGCCCTGCAGCTCGGCACGCAGCGTCAGCATCAGGAGCAGGGTGGCATTCCGCTGGGCCGGCGTCGCATAGCTCAGGTGGTAGGTGAAGCGCGTCCCGTCGTGATGCTCGACGCGGAACAGGGCTTCGGCGATCGCCCCGGACTCGAGGTCCGCGACCAGGTCGCGCATGGCGGTGAGCGTCGCGACGGCATCGCGCGTCCGGTACACCGGCAACTGTTCGTCCGGTGCGAACTCCCGGCTCACCGCGGCGTTCCTTGGGCGGGCCGCACCGGGCCTTCGAAGGCGCCGTCCAGGCGGGCGAGCAGCACCGGGCCGTCCCCTCCATCGGTGGCGTCGAGATTGGCCACCAGGCCTTCGGGTGTGCGCGTGACTTCCACCAGGCGCGGGGGACTGCCCACGCTCTGGTAGTACCAGTACATCCCGGGCACGATGACTTCGCAGGCGTTGAGCATGGCAGGCGCGGTTCCGTACAGAAACGCGGTCTGGGTGGCCTCGGCTGCCTGGATCGCTGGTCGAAGCAGCAATTTACAGCAGCTTGCGCGTGCACTGCCCTGCGACGGGCCCCTTCGTGACCCCGGGCACCTGCGGCCGTGTTCCTACCGCGACAGCCGCCACGGTCCTACCGTTCGCCGCGATGGCAGGCGCCTACTGGGGGGCTGCGCAAACAGCGCTGACACATCACCACCGGAGACATCGCATGGTCAAGAACCTCATCCAGATCGCCATCGCCGCCGCGTTCGCCACCGGCGCCGCCCACGCCCAGCAGGCCGCGGAAACCACCAACACGCCGCAGCGCGCCGGAGAGGCGAGCACCATGACGGGCGGCGCGCCGAACGCCAAGACGAGCAACGCCACCACCACGTCCGGCAAGACCAAGGCCGGCAAGTCGGCCAAGGGCGGCAAGGCCGCCACCAAGGGCAGCGCCGCGGCCACGACCAACGTGCCGGACCGCGCGGGCGAGGCCAGCACCATGACCGGCGGCGCGCCGAACAAGAAGACCACGAACTGACCCGGCTCGCCGGCGCCTTGCCGGCGAGGGCGCCATCCTCGTGCACAATCCCTCGCGCGGCCCCGCCGGGCCGCCTGACGGAGAGTGCCTGGATGGTCGCGAATTCAACAACGCTGCAGGACTGGCTCAAAGCGCACCGGGCTCTCCTGGAAGCGGAGCGCACGCTCGAGCAGCTGGCGACCGGCTATGCGGCGGGTACCGTCACGCAACAGGCGCTCGACGCCGGCCAGGAGCATGTGCGGGCCTTGCGCCTGCTGTGCGACGTCGTGTTCGCCAAGGCGGTGGCCACGATCGGCACGCGCTGAATCGCCGCGGACGCGACGGGACGAGCTTGTGCATGCTGTTGGAGGCTGTGTGGCCGCACGGGTGTTTTTGGTGGAAGACCGGCACGACATGCAGGTGCTGCTGCGGGAACGCCTCGCCGCAGCCGGCGGTTCGGCCATCGTCGCCACGGCCATCACCGAAGCCGAAGCGAAGTCGTGGCTGGCCGAGCACCCGGATGACTGGGACGTCGCCATCATCGACCTCGTCCTGGACCAGGGCTCCGGCTTCGGCGTGATCCCACGTGCCGCTTCCGCGGCGAAGAAGGTCGTGGTGTTCAGCAGCTACGTCACCGACGGCATCCGGTGGCATTGCGAAAGGCTGGGTGCCGATGCCGTCTTCGACAAGAGCGACAGCGAAGCCCTGGTGCGCTGGGTGGCGGAGCAGGGTGCCTAGCCACGCGGGCGGGCGGCTGGAGAGGTTTCCGGCCCTGTCCTACGCCACCGCGATGACATGGCCGCGGCAGGAGGGCAGAATCCCGGTGTGGAAAGTGAACCGGTTTTCGAAGCGGGCGACGTGGTCCGCCTGCAGACGGGCGGCCCGCCGATGGTGGTGCGCGCCGCCAGTGGCGACACCGCTTATTGCCAGTGGTATGCGGGGGTCGACCTGCACCAGGGCACTTTCCTCTTCAGCTCGTTGAGGAATGCCGGGCGCGAGCGCCGGTCGCCCGTCTCGCCGGACGCCGAGGCGCCACTCACTGCACCACGATCTTCTGGGCGCTGATCAGGCGCGCCCAGCTGGCCGACTCCCGGACCAGGTCCGCCGCCAAGGCGGCCGGCGCCATGTAGGCCGGCATGGCACCCTGCTGTGCCGCTGCCCGGGCGAACTCCGGGCTTTCCAGCACCGACCGCACCGCTTCGTGGAGGCGGTCCACGATCGCCGGCGGCGTCCCCGCGGGGGCCAGCAGCATCAACCGCGGCGCCACGTCGAAGCCGGGCAGCGCGTCGGCCATGGCGGGCACGTTCTCGGCACCCGGCAGCACGGCGCGGTTCATCATCGCGACCGCCCGCACCCGTCCGGACTTCGCCTGCGCCAGTCCGCCCGCCGCGCTGACGACGGCAAGCGGCACCTGGCCGCTGATCACGTCGGGGAGGATCTGCGAGGCCCCGCGGTAGGGGATGTGCACGGCGAAGGTCCGGGTCTGCGCCTTCAGCAGCTCGAAGCCCAGGTGGTGCACGGTGCCCACGCCCGACGTCGCGTACGACAGCCTGCCCGGGTTCGCCTTGAGCAGCGCGATCAGTTCCCTGGGCGAACCCAGGCCGGTGTCGTTGTTCGCCACGATCAGCAGCGGCGCGATGAAGGTGCCCGCGATCGGCGCGAACGCGCGCAATGGATCGAAGCCGGCGCGCGGTTGCAGATGTGAGCTGATGAGCATGCCGCTCTCGCCCATGCCGAGCGTGTAGCCGTCGGGCGCCGACTTGGCCACCGCTTCGGCCGCGATCATCCCGGAGGCGCCGGCGCGGTTCTCCACCACCACCTGCTGGCCCAGCAACGGGGCCAGCCGTTGCGCCAGCATGCGCGCAAGGGCGTCGACGCCGCCGCCGGCGGCGTAGCCCACCATCATGCGGATGGGCTTGTTCGGATAAGACTGCGCGCCGGCCCAGGGCGCGGAGAGTGCAAGCGCAGCCGCGAGGAAGCCGCGACGGCTCGGCGCATGAGGGTGGCCCATCGTTGTCTCCTGTCCTGGATGCGCTCCATGATGCACGACTGGTCCTGCATTGCGTGAGGTTGCAGGCGGACATTGCGATCGACCCACGAACCGCGTTCTGCACTGCACAATTTCCGCGTGCCCTGCAGACCCTCTCCACGATGACCAGCCCGCGGCGTCTTCCCATCGGAGCCGAGTACCGGCCTTCCGAAGGCACGCACTTCCGCGTGTGGGCGCCGGCCGCCCGCAAAGTGGAGGTGCAGGTGGAGGCAGGCGGGTCGGTGCCGCTGCGCGAAGAGGCCGGCGGCTACTTCAGCGGCGTGGTGGAGAGGGCGCTGCCGGGCACGCGGTATCGCTTCCGGCTCGACGGTGGGGAGGCCTTCGCGGATCCCGCCTCGCGCCGGCAGCCCGAGGGTCCGCACGGACCTTCGGAGGTCGTCGATCCGTCGGCCTTCGAGTGGACCGACGGCGCGTGGCACGGCGTGACCGCGAAGGGCCAGGTGCTGTACGAGATGCACATCGGCACCTTCACGCCGGTGGGCACCTATGCGGCGGCGCAGGCGCACCTGCCGTACCTGCGCGACCTCGGCGTCACCGTCATCGAGATGATGCCGGTCAACGAATTCAACGGACCGTTCGGCTGGGGCTACGACGGCGTCAACCTGTTCGCGCCCACGCGCCTGTACGGCACGCCGGACGACCTGCGCCGCTTCATCGACCGCGCGCATGCGCTGGGCCTGGGCGTGATCCACGACGTCGTCTACAACCACTTCGGGCCGAGCGGCAACTACCTGCCGCGCTTTTCGCCCTGGTACCTGAGCAGGAAATACGTCAACGAGTGGGGCGACGCGATCAACTTCGACGGCGAGAACAGCGCGCCGGTGCGCGAATTCTTCACCTGCAACGCCGCCTACTGGATCGACGAGTTCCACTTCGACGGCCTGCGACTGGACGCGACGCAGTGCTTGTTCGACAGCAGCACGACGCACATCGTGGCCGACATCACGCGGGCCGCGCGGGCGGCGGCGGGGCGGCGCAGCATCTACATCTCGGCGGAGAACGAGCCGCAGCACGCCGAACTCGCACGAGCCCCGGACGCCGGCGGCCAGGGGCTCGATGCGCTCTGGAACGACGACTTCCACCACAGCGCCACGGTCGCGGCCACCGGCGCCTGCGAGGCCTACTACACGGAGACACGGGGAACGCCCCAGGAGCTCGTCTCCGCGCTCAAGTGGGGCTTCCTGTACCAGGGCCAGTACTACGCCTGGCAGAAGAAGCGCCGCGGCCATCCGTCGCTGGACCTGCCGGCGCATGCCTTCATCCAGTTTCTGCAGAACCACGACCAGGTGGCGAACAGCGCCAGGGGCCAGCGACTGCACCAGCTCACCTCGCCCGGCCGGCTGCGCGCGCTCACCGCGCTGCTGCTGCTGGCCCCCGGCACGCCGCTGCTGTTCCAGGGGCAGGAGTTCGCGGCCAGTGCGCCCTTCCTGTATTTCGCTTCGCACGAGGACGGACTCGACGAGCTGGTGCGCAAGGGACGGCACGAGTTCCTCGCGCAGTTCCCGAACATCGGCAACCCGCACGGCGCGCGGCTGCTCGCGGTCCCCGCCGACGAGGCGACCTTCCGGGCCTGCCAGCTGGACCACGCGGAACGCGAGCGCAACGCCCACGTCCTGCACTTGCACCGCGACCTGCTGCGCCTGCGCCGCGAAGACCCGGTGTTCTCGGCGCAGGACGCCGGCCGAATGCACGGGGCCGTCCTGGGGCCCGAGGCCTTCCTGCTGCGGTTCCTGGCGCCCGATGGCGACGACCGGCTGGTCGTCACGAACCTCGGCGCCACGCTGCCGCTCGTGCCGATGCCCGAGCCGCTGCTGGCACCACCCGCCGGTTGCCGCTGGAAGCTGTTGTGGCACAGCGAGGACCCCCGCTACCAGGGCAACGGCATGGCCGAGCCCGACGGCGAACACAGCTGGCGGCTGCCCGCGCACGCGACCGCGGTGCTGGTGCCGCATCCCCTGGAGGACGAAGACGTTGGCTGAAGCCATCCTGAACACGATGCCCTGGCCGGGCAACACCGAGGAGCCAGAGCGCCTGCTCACGCGCGAGTGGCTGGTGACCAACGGACTGGGCGGCTATGCCTCCGGCTCGATCGCCGGCGTCGCGACCCGCCGCTACCACGGTCTCCTGATCGCCGCGCTGCCCACGCCGATCGGCCGCACGGTCATGTTGAGCCACCTCGGCGAATGGCTGCAGATGCCGGACAAGCGCGTGGTGCGGCTGGCCGGCGAGGAACGGGCCGACACGCCCTACCAGCTGCCGGAGATCCTGACCGAGTTCCGGCTGGAGATGGGCCTGCCGGTCTGGCGCTACCGCGTCGGCGACGTCGCCGTCGAGAAACGCATCCTGCTGCCGTACGGCCAGAACACGGTGCACGTGAACTACCGGATGACGGGCGGCCACCACGGCGTGCGCCTGATCCTGCGGCCGCGCCTGAACTTCCGGGGCCACGAGATGCCGGTGTCGGAGCCCTGCGACGAGGACTGCCGGCTGCACGTGCTGGGCCGGCGCTTCGAGGTGCATTCGCAGCGCGACGCGCACCTGCCGCCGCTGCGCATGATGCTGCACGGCCGCGACACGGAACTGGTGCTGGAAGGCGGCGCCTACGACGAGTTCTTCTACCGCGTCGAAGCCTCGCGCGGCTACCCGTCGCGCGGGCGGGTCTGGACGCCCGGCCGCTTCCGCGCCGAGCTCGCGCCCGGCGAAGAGTGCACGCTGATCGCGTCCACCGAAGGTTGGGACACGGTGCAGGCCCTCACCCCGCAGCAGGCCGTGCAGGCCGAGTTCCACCGGCGCGAGCGCCTGCTGGAGCAGGCCGACCCGCATGCCCGCAGCGGCCGCGCCGCCGAACTGGTGCTGGCGGCGGACCAGTTCATCATCTCGCCCTTCAGCCGGCAGGCCGATGCCGCGCGGGCGCAGGCGGAAGGCGACCAGGCCCGCACCGTGATCGCCGGCTACCACTGGTTCACCGACTGGGGCCGCGACACGATGATCAGCCTGGAGGGGCTGACGCTCGCCACCGGCCGGCACGCCGAGGCGGGCTACATCCTGCGGACCTTCCTGCACTACGTGCGCGACGGGCTGATCCCCAACATGTTCCCCGAGGGGCAGAACGAAGGCCTGTACCACACGGCCGACGCCACGCTGTGGTTCTTCCACGCGATGGACCGCTACGTCTCGGTGACCGGCGACCGGCTGACGCTGCGCCAGGCGCTGCCCACCTTCGTCGCCATCGTCGAGCACCACCTGCGCGGCACGCGCTTCAACATCGGCGTCGACCCGCGCGACGGCCTGCTGCGGCAGGGCGCCGAAGGCTACCAGCTGACCTGGATGGATGCGAAGGTCGAAGGCTGGGTGGTGACGCCGCGGCGCGGCAAGGCGGTGGAGCTGAACGCGCTGTTCTACAACGCGCTGCGCCTGCTGGAACGCTGGCTGCGGGAAGAGGGCGACGAGGAGCGCAGCGCCGAGATGGCCCGGCACGCGCAGCGCGTGCACGAGAGCTTCAATGGCCGCTTCTGGAATCCGCAGACCGGCTGCCTGTTCGACGTGGTCGACGGCGAAGCGGGCGACGATCCGGCCATCCGGCCGAACATGCTGTTCTCCATCGCGCTGCCGAACCCCGTGCTGGACACGGAGCGCTGGCGCAGCGTGATGGAGGTGGCCCACCGGCTGCTGCTGGCGCCGGTGGGCCTGCGCTCGCTCGCACCCGGCCACCCCGACTACAAGGCCAGCTACGACGGCGACCTGCGCGCGCGCGATGCGGCTTACCACCAGGGAACGGTCTGGGGCTGGCTGGCCGGGCCGTTCGCGGATGCCTGGCTGAAGGTGCATCCCGAGGACAACCGCGGCATCGAGCACCTCGTCGACGGCTTCGCGGCGCACCTCGGCGAGGCGTGCATCGGGTCGATCAGCGAGATCTTCGATGCGGAGCCGCCGTTCACCCCGCGCGGCTGCGTCGCGCAGGCGTGGAGCGTGGCCGAAGTGCTGCGGGTGCTGGTGAAGGTGCGGGCGGCCCGGCACCCGGGCTAGGCCGCGGCCGCCTTCTTCTTCGCTGGCTTGCGGGTCTTCTTCGCGGCAGGCTTCGCCTTGCCGGCGGCGGCGAGGCTGTCCTTGAGCGAATCCTCCAGCGTGCGCTGGAGGCGGCTTTCCAGCATCGCCAGCACCGCGGCTTCCTCCGGCCTGAGCGTGGCGAGGTCCTCGCGCAGCTCCTCCTCCACCTGGTCCTTGATCTCCAGCAGCAGGTTGCCCTCGACGTAGGCGTTGAGCACCTCGGGGTGGATGTAGCACTTGCGGCAGATGGTCGGCGTGTTCCCGAGCCGCGACGACACCCGCTCGATGGCCGCCTTCAGGTTCTTCTTCTGCGCGGCCTGGGTGTCGAAGGCCTCGAACTCCTGCAGCGCCAGGGCGGCCATCACGGTGCCGGCCCAGGTGCGGAAGTCCTTGGCCGTGATGTCGGTGCCGGTCACCTCGCGCAGGTAGGCGTTGACGTCCGCCGAAGTCACCTCGCGCACTTCGCCGTTCTCGTCCTTGTACTGGAACAGGCGCTGCCCCGGCAGGTCCTGGCAGGCCCGCACGATCCTGGCGATGCGCCGGTCCTTCA
This sequence comes from Ramlibacter pallidus, assembly GCF_015070875.1. GTDB lineage: Bacteria > Pseudomonadota > Gammaproteobacteria > Burkholderiales > Burkholderiaceae_C > Ramlibacter > Ramlibacter pallidus. The sequence continues at coordinate 581,631 of NZ_JADDIV010000001.1, read as the reverse complement.
CCTGCAGCCGCCAGGTCTTGCCGCTCTTGCCCTTGAACTGGAAGCGCAGTTCCGATCCGTCGACCTTCACGTGCGGGTTGCGCAGCGTCGTGAGGCCATAGCTCTTGTTGGTCTTCGCGTAGTCGTCGTTGCCGACGCGGATCAGGGTGGTCTCCAGCAGGTGGACCACCGTGGCGAGGACCTTCTCGCGCGGCAGCCCGCGCAGGGCCATGTGTTCGGCCAGCTTCGCGCGGATCGCCGGCAGGGCGCGCGCGAACTCCATCATGTGCTCGTACTTGGTGCTCTCGCGCAGCTCGCGGAACTGCGGGTGGTAGCGGTACTGCTTGCGGCCCCGCGCGTCGCGGCCGGTGGCCTGCAGGTGGCCGTTGGCCCGGGGACAGATCCACACGTCGACGTACGCCGGCGGGATCGCCAGCTTGCGCACGCGCTCCAGCGTCGCCTCGTCCGTGACGGGATCGCCGTTGGGCTTGTAGTAGACGAACGCGTCGCCCTTGCGCTCGCGGCGGATGCCCCGCTCCTCGTCGGTGACGTAGACGAGGCCGGCCGACTCCGCGGCCTCGCGCGGGTCGGCGGGTGTCGGGCGAGGGCTTCCATGGCCTTCATCGGTCAGTTGCGGAAGGCTTGCGTGACCATCAGTCCGCGCCGGCCGCCGTCGAGCACGCCGATGCCGAGCCGGCCGAACTGCGGCCGCAGGATGTTCCGGCGGTGGCCGGGCGAGTGCATGAGGCCGGTGTGCGCGCTGGCAAGCGTCGGCGCCAGCGCCAGGTTCTCGCCGGCCGTGAGGTAGCCGACGCGCGCGGCCTGCAGGCGGTCGCCGAGGTCCTTGCCGTCCGGCGAGACGTGCGCGAAGTAGCCGCGGGCGAACATGTCGCGGCTGTGCGCGCGCGCCACCTGCGTGAGTTCCGGGTCGGGCCGCACCGGCTGCAGGCCGGCGGCACGCCGTTCGGCGTTGACCAGTTCCAGCATGCGGGTTTCCAGGTCGGGCCGCGGCGGCGCGCTGGCGAGCCGGTAGCCGAGCGGGATGCTGGCGCGGGACTCCGGCTGGACCACCAGCGCCTGCAGCGTCCGCTGCACCGCGGGGTTGAAGATGGGCGACAGCTGCACCTCGACCCATTCGGCGGGCGCGGCCAGCCGCGGCGCCAGCGCGCTCTCGTGCGACCAGGTGCCCACGCGGGCGCCCAGCGGCAGCGTCAGGAGCAGCACGGCGGCGACCACGGCATGGATCGCGCCGTTGACGGTGCCGGGCAGCAGGCCCAGCAGCCGGTTGCCCACGTTGCGGTGCAGTGCCTGCGGCAGGCGCAGCGCCAGCCGGAGCACCAGCGTACCGAGCACGAGGTGCACCAGCAGGAAGATGCCGACGAAGGCGAGGGGCGCGATCCAGACCCCCAGCGCGGGGGCGAAGCCGGCCACCAGGTCGGTGGCATGGCGCCAGCCCACGAAGGCGACGGCCAGGCTGGCGGCCAAGGTGAGCAGGTCGAGCGCCGAGAACACGAAGCCGCGCGACCACCCGGTGACGGCACCGACCAGCACGATCACGACCAGCAGGATGTCGACGGGGTTGAGCGGCATGCGCGCCCAGTCTGGGCAAGCGCGTGAACTGATGAAGTAGGACGGGGCCGACGCTTCCCCGCGGACGAGGACGTTGGGCGCCGCCGGAAGTCCGGCGCGGTGCGCTCAGGCCTGGGTGGCGTGCCGCGGCGCCAGCGGTGCCAGGGGAGCCCGCGGATCGCAGCACGGACAGCCGCGCGCATGGGCGTAGCGTACGCGCGCGACGACGACCGCCTGCTGCGCGTCGCCGAACTCGCCGAGGTACTCCATGCCGCCGAGGGCGAAGCGGGACGGCGGGCAGCGGTCCCGGTCGTGCACCGTATGGCGGCCGTCGGACTGCGCGCTGGAGGTGACGAAGTAGCTGGCCATGGTGTTGCATCCTCTCTGGACAGCGGCCATGCTAGGGAATGCGCCTAGTGCGGGCATCCCCCGAACAGGAGAACGGCCTCAGCGCGGAGGGTGTTCGGCGAGCGTGCGCCGCAGCGCCTGGACCATGCCGGTCATGAGCTCGCCTTCGCCGGCGAGCAGCGCGTGCGCCTGGCCGCGATAGAAATTCGCCCAGCGGATGTGCCATTGGCGCGTGTCGGCGAGTTCGACGTAGAGCGAGGCGCCTTCGCCGAAGAAGTGGCACTTGCCCGTGATCACGTAGCCGACGCCGAGTTCGCGGCAGATCAGTTCGATGGCATGCGGCGGCGCCTTCGCGAGGAAGTCGGAGCTGATCAGGATGGCCTGCATGGCAGGGTCGCGTCCGAGCTGTTCGCGCAGGACGTCCGCCAGCTCCGAACCCAGCAGGCGCAGGCCGGGGTCATCGCCCTGCGCGCCGAACGGCAGCACGGCGACGAGCGAGCGCCGCAAGGTCGGCACGCGCGAGCGTGCCGTTTCGAGGGTGGAGGTGGGCTCTTCGGGGGGCTTCACGGTGGCGGCGCAAAGGGAGCTGCAGCGATCCCGCGGATTCTGGGCAAGGACCGCCGCCGGCGCCTACCCAGATTGGAGGAGACGCCGCTATGCTGCCCGCATGAGCAAGGCGTTCACCCGCGAAACCGACGGCGACGACGAGGAGGAAGGCGGCGGCCTGCCTCCCTTGCCCCCGGGCGGCAAGAACTACATCACGCCGGCCGGCTACGCGCGCCTGCGTGCCGAACTATTGCAGCTGATCGACGACGAGCGTCCCAAGGTGGTGGAGGTGGTCCACTGGGCGGCGAGCAACGGGGACCGCTCGGAGAACGGCGACTACCTGTACGGCAAGAAGCGCCTGCGCGAGATCGACCGCCGCATCCGCTTCCTCACCAAGCGGCTGGAGATCGCGGAAGTGACCGACCCTTCGCTGCACCACGGCCACGACCAGGTGTTCTTCGGCGCGACCGTCACCTACGCCGAGGAGGACACCGGCGCCGAGCGCACCGTCACCATCCTGGGCATCGACGAGGCCGACAGCGCCGCGGGCCAGGTGAGCTGGATCTCGCCGATCGCCCGCGCCCTGCTCAAGGCGCGCGAAGGGGATGTCGTGAAGCTGGTGACGCCGGCCGGCGCGAAGGAAGTGGAAGTGCTGAAGGTGGCGTACCCGCCGCCGCACTGAGCGCGCTCAGCCGCCCGGGCGGATGCGCCGCGCGCTCATCACGCTCGGCGTGCGCTTGAGGTTGCGCAGCACCGACTCGAGGTGGGCGCGGTCGCGCACGGAAACGACGAAACGCAGGTCGGTCGCGTCCTGCGCGCGCTCGTCGTCCATGTCGACATGGGTGATGTCCGCCTCCGCGTTCGCCAGCGCGGCGGCCACGCGCGCCAGGGCGCCCTTGCCGTTGGCCACGGTGACCAGCACGCCGGTCTCGAACGCGCGCAGCGGCTCGTCGCTCCATTCGACGCCGATGAAGCGCTCGGCGTCCTTGTGCTGCAGCCGCTTGGCGACCGCGCAATCGGTGGTGTGCACGACCAGGCCTTCGCCGCGGCCCAGGTAACCCAGGATCGGGTCGCCGGGCACCGGGCGGCAGCAGCTGGCGAACTGCACCGAGGCGTTCTCGCTGCCGTCCAGCGTCAGCCCGCCTTGCGACACGTTCTCGTGCGCCGTGAAGCGCTCGCGGCTCAGGAGCACGGCATCGGGTCGTTCGCCGCGTTCGGCCAGCATCGTCATCAGGCGCTTGGCGACGATGCCGGCGATGCGCTTGCCCAGGCCCAGGTCCGTCAGCAGCTCCGCGCGGCTCCGGTTGCCCGTGAAGCGCAGCAGCTTGTCCCAGATCGCGTGGTAGGTCTCGTCGTCCGGCGGCAGTTTCTCGACGCCTTCGGCGCGCAGCGCCTGCGTCAGCAGCTTCTCGCCGAGCTCCTGCGACTCGGCATGCGCCAGCGTCTTCAGGTGGTGCCGGATCTTGGAGCGCGCGCGCCCCGTGCGCACGAAGCCGAGCCACGCCGGGTTGGGCGTCGACACCGGGGCGGTCACGACCTCCACAACGTCGCCGTTCTTCAGCTCGGTGCGCAGCGGCACCTGCGCGCCGTTGATGCGGGCCGCCACGGTGTGGTCGCCGACGTCCGAATGGATGGCATACGCGAAGTCGACGACGGTGGCGCCGCGCGGCAGCGCCATGATCTGGCTCTTCGGCGTGAACACGTAGACCGCGTCCGGGAACAGGTCGATCTTGACGTGGTCCCAGAACTCCGCGGCGTCGCGCGTCTCGTTCTGGATGTCCAGCAGCGACTGCAGCCACTTGGTGCCCAGGCGTTCGGTGCCTTCGTCCTGCGGCACGCTGGCCTTGTAGAGCCAGTGCGCGGCCACGCCGGATTCCGCCACCAGGTGCATCGCCTCGGTGCGCAGCTGGAATTCGACGTTCACGCCCGACGGGCCCACCAGCGTGGTGTGCAGCGACTGGTAGCCGTTGATCTTGGGGATCGCGATGTGGTCCTTGAACTTGCCCGGCACCGGCTTGTACAGCTGGTGCAGCAGGCCCATCGCCGTGTAGCAGTCCGTCACCGTCGGCACGATGATGCGGAAACCGTAGATGTCGGTGACCTGCGCGAAGCTCAGGTGCTTCTCGTCCATCTTCTTGTAGATGGAGAAGAGCGTCTTCTCGCGGCCCGCGATGCGCACCCGCATGCCGGCGGTCTCGAAAGCGCTTTCGACGTCGCGCTGCACCTTCTGGATCAGGTCGCGGCGGCGGCTGCGCGCCTTGCCCACGGCCTTCGACAGCGTCGCGTAGCGCCACGGCCGCAGGTAGCGGAACGAGAGTTCCTGCAGTTCGCGGTAGGTGGTGTTCAGGCCGAGGCGGTGCGCGATGGGCGCGTAGATGTCGAGCGTCTCGCTGGCGATGCGGTGCCACTTCTCGCGCGGCACGTCTTCGAGCGTGCGCATGTTGTGGGTGCGGTCGGCCAGCTTGACCAGGATGACGCGGACGTCGCGGGCCATCGCGAGCAGCATCTTGCGGAAGCTCTCGGCCTGGTTTTCCTCGCGCGTGTTGAACTGCAGCTTGTCGAGCTTGGTGAGGCCGTCCACCAGGTCGGCCACCGCGACGCCGAAGCGTTCGATCAGCTCCGACTTGCTGACGCCGCAGTCCTCGATCGCGTCGTGCAGCAGCGCCGCCATCAGGGCCTGGGCGTCCAGCTTCCACTCGGCGCATTGCGCCGCCACGGCGATCGGGTGGGTGATGTAGGGCTCGCCGCTGGCGCGCATCTGGCCCAGGTGCGCCTCGTCGGCGAAGCGGTAGGCCTTGCGGACCAGGTCGACGTCCTCGGCGCCCAGGTAGTCCAGGCGCGCGGTCAGCGCGGCAAAGCTCGCCGCGGCGGCGTTGGCCGCGGCGGGGGAGGGGAGGATCGGGCTGCTGGGCCGCTTTCCACTTCCCGAAGTCGGGTGGAGCACCGCGCTCATGGGCCCATGATAGGGGCAAGGCGTTCGTGGCGGGACTTGTTGCTGTATTTGAGCTTGCTGTCCGGGGTGATCCGGCGTCCAGGGCGAGGTTGGGGGCCGGGGGCCCGCCCTCCGGTCCAGGCTCGCGCAATCCGCGGCCATGGAGAGTGAGAGCCTCCAATGCGGACGAGCGGTCAGGTGCACCAGGTATCAGGTAGCGCGAATCGTCCCTGCGGTCGGACCCCCAACCCCCAACCTCATCACGCCGGCGATCCATGGCACGGCCGGCATCGAGAGAGATCGCGCGCAGTCGGCCCGCCCTGCTGCCGATGGCGAAAAAAAAGCACCCGAAAGGGTGCTTTTCTCAGCGAGCCGAGGAAAACCTCAGCCCGGAACCTTCTTCAGCATCTCCAGGCCGATCTTGCCTTCGGCGATCTCCCGCAGCGCGGTCACGCCCGGCTTGTTCTTGCTTTCGATCTTGGGCGCGTGGCCCTGGCTCAGCATGCGGGCGCGGTAGGTCGCGGCCAGCACCAGCTGGAAACGGTTGGGGATCTTCGCGAGGCAGTCTTCGACGGTGATGCGGGCCATGGTCTCTCCGGTGTGGGGGCTAGATGCCGAGGGCTTGGAAGGTGTCCGCGCGGGCGCGGCGCTGGGACGTGTACTTCAGCCGCTGGGCGTGCACGATCGCTTTGAGGTCAAAAAGCGCGCGCTCAAATAACTCGTTGATTATAACGAAGTCGAATTCCCTTGCCTGCGCCAGTTCCATCTTCGCGTTCTCGAGCCGCATCTCGATGACGTCGGGAGCATCCTCGCCCCGCCGCTCCAGCCGCGACCGGAGCTCTTCCCAGCTCGGGGGCAGGATGAAGACCAGGACCGCGTTGGTGAAGATGCGCTTGATCTGCAGCGCGCCCTGCCAGTCGATCTCCAGGATCACGTCGGCACCGTGCGCGATGCGGTCCTCGATCGCCTTCTTCGACGTGCCGTAGCGCCGCTTGTGCACGTTGGCCCACTCGACGAAGGCATCGGCCAGCACCATCTGGTCGAACTCGCTTTCGGAGACGAAGAAGTAGTCGCGGCCATGCTTTTCCTGGCCGCGCGGCGAGCGCGTGGTGTGCGAGACGGAAAGCTGGACGCGGGCGTCGAGCTCCAGCAGCGCCTTGACCAGGCTGGACTTGCCGGCCCCGCTCGGGGCGGCCACCACGAAGAGGTTGCCGGGGTAATCCATGCCGGATTGTATTGGCCGCCGGAAGCGGGCTATTCGATGTTCTGCACTTGCTCGCGCATCTGCTCGATCAGGACCTTCATGTCCACGGAGATCCTCGTGAGCTCCAGCAGCGCGGACTTGGACCCCAGCGTGTTGGCTTCGCGATGCAGTTCCTGGATCAGGAAATCCAGCCGCTTGCCGACTTCGCCGCCCTTCTTCACCAGCCGCTCGATCTCGTCGAGGTGCGCGGCCAGCCGGGTCAGTTCCTCGGCGACGTCGATGCGGATCGCGAAGGCCGTGGCTTCGGTCAGCGCCCGGTCCTGCGCGGCTTCGGGCGTCGCCGTGCCTTCGGACAGCGCCATCGCTTCCTTCCAGCGCTCCAGGAAGCGCTGGCGCTGCTGCTCCACCAGCTGCGGCACGAGCGGCTTGGCCTGCGCGGCGAGCGCGCGCAGCTGCTCCAGGTGCCCGAGCAGCATGGTGGCGAGCCGGGCGCCTTCGCGCTCGCGGGCGGCGACCAGGTCCTTCAGCGCCTGGGCCGCCACCTGGTTCAGGGTCTCGGTCCAGTCCACCGTCGACGTCTCGTCGGCCGAGGCGAGCCGCAGGATCTCGGCCACCGACAGCGAAGCCGCCGTCGGCAGCCAGGTCTTGACCGTGTCCTGCAGCGCGCCCAGGCGCTGCAGGGTGCCCATGGTGGGTTCGCGCACGGTTTCCGCGCCCACCCCCTCCACGTTGGCCCGCACTTCGACCTTCCCGCGCTTGATGCGGGCGGTGATCAGCTCGCGCAGGGCCGGTTCATGGGCCCGCAGCTCCTCGCCGAGGCGGAAGGACAGGTCCAGGAAGCGGCTGTTGACGGAGCGGATCTCCAGCCCGAGCCGGGAGGGTGTTGCAGACTTGCCGCCATCCGTGCCGGCCGGTGCCGATCCCGGGCTTTGTTGCGCCGAGGCGTAACCGGTCATGCTGTAAACTGGCATGCAGAGGATTCTCGAGGTTCGTTGAGGGGATTTCAGAGTCAGCCAGGGGCGCCGCGGCGCCCCATTCTTCAAATTATGTCAAAGCTGAAACCGGCCCCTTTGCCGCCGGACACCGTGATCGGCGGATACCGGGTGGTGCGCAAGCTCTCCGCCGGCGGCTTTGGCGTCGTTTACCTGGCGGTCGACAACGAGGGCCAGCAGGTCGCCATCAAGGAATACCTGCCGTCCTCCCTGGCCACCCGCCCGCCGGGCGAGCTGCTGCCGCAGGTCGCGCCCGAAAAGCTCTCCCTGTACCGCCTCGGCCTGAAAAGCTTCTTCGAAGAGGGCCGCTCGCTGGCCCAGATCTCGCACAGCTCCGTGGTGAGCGTGCTGAACTTCTTCCGCGAGAACGAGACCGTCTACATGGTGATGAACTACCTGGAGGGCGCGACCCTGCAGGACTTCATCATCACCGCCCGCGAGCTGAAGAAGCAGAAGGTCTTCCGCGAGTCGACCATCCGGTCGCTGTTCGACGAGATCCTGCGCGGGCTGCGCATCGTGCACCAGCACAAGATGCTGCACCTGGACATCAAGCCGGCGAACATCTTCATCACCGACGACAACCGCGCCGTGATGATCGACTTCGGCGCCGCCCGCGAAGTGCTGTCCAAGGAAGGCAACTTCATCCGCCCGATGTACACGCCGGGCTTCGCCGCGCCGGAGATGTACCGCCGCGACTCGTCGATGGGCCCCTGGACGGACATCTACGCCATCGGCGCCTGCATCTACGCGTGCATGCAGGGCTACCCCCCGAATGACGCGCCGCAGCGACTGGAAAAGGACCGCCTGTCGCTTGCCCTGTCGCGTTTGCGCGGTGTCTATTCCGACAACCTGATCGAGGTGGTGGAATGGTGCATGTCGCTCGATCCGCTGTCCCGCCCGCAATCGGTGTTCGCGCTCCAGAAGGAGCTGAGCCGGGAAGGCGAACGGCGCTATACGAAGCTCTCCGTCGGTGAGAAGATGCGTCTCCAGTTCGACAACATGGTGACGGACACCAAGAAAAGCATGAAGAAGACGGGCTTCGGCGGAGTGAAAGCCAAGTGAAATTCTCGGTCTTCCAGATCAGCCGCAAGGGCGGTCGCGAGAAGAACGAGGACCGCATGGGCTATTGCTACACGCGCGAGTCCGGGCTGTTCCTGCTGGCCGACGGCATGGGCGGCCACCCCGAGGGCGAAGTCGCCGCGCAGCTGGCGCTGCAGACCATCTCCGCCCTGTACCAGAAGGAAGCGCGTCCCATCGTCAAGGACGTCACCGAGTTCCTGTCCGTCGCCCTGATGGCGGCGCACCACCAGATCATCCGCTACGCCAGCGAAAAGGGCATGCTCGACACGCCGCGCACCACGCTGGTCGCGGCGATCGTGCAGGGCCAGCACGCGACCTGGGTGCACTGCGGCGACTCGCGCCTGTACGTCGTGCGCGAGAACGAGCTGCTCACGCGCACGCGCGACCACAGCTACCTGGAACAGCAGAACGCCGGCGTGATCCGCATGGACCGGATCAACCGCAACATCCTCTTCACCTGCCTCGGCTCGCCGACCAAGCCGGTGTTCGACGTCACGGGGCCGGTGCAGCTGCAGCAGGGCGACAAGATCCTGCTGTGCTCCGACGGCCTGTGGGGCAGCCTGGAAGACGTCGACATCGTGCGCGAACTGAGCGCCAAGCCCGTCGCCGAAGCGGTGCCCGACCTCGTCGAGGGCGCCCTGCGCAACGGTGGCGAACACTCGGACAACGTCACGGTGATCGCCATGGAGTGGGAGACGCCGGACACCTACGAGTCCACCCGCGGCATCTCCACCGACAGCATCTCGGACGGCGTCTTCGCCTCCACCATCCAGGCCGGCGTGCTCGACACGCTGGTGGACGACCTCGACGACGCGGCCATCGAGCGCTCCATCGCCGAGATCAACGAGGCCATCCGGCGCTCGGCCGCCAAGAAGGCCTGACCTTCCCCGGGCGGGCCCTTTCGGGCTTGCCTATGATCCCGGGATGACGACTTTCCAACGCAGCGGCCGGCGCGCGCCCGACCAGCTCCGTCCCGTGCGCATCACGCGCGGCTTCACCATCCACGCCGAAGGCTCCGTGCTCATCGAGTTCGGCGGCACGCGCGTGCTGTGCACCGCCTCCGTCGAAGAGCGCGTGCCGCCGCACAAGCGCGGCAGCGGCGAGGGCTGGGTGACGGCCGAATACGGCATGCTGCCGCGCGCCACGCACACCCGCGGCGACCGCGAGGCGGCGCGCGGCAAGCAGAGCGGCCGCACGCAGGAGATCCAGCGCCTGATCGGCCGGTCCCTGCGGGCCGTGTTCGACCTGAAGAAGCTGGGCGAACGCACCATCACGCTGGACTGCGACGTCCTGCAGGCCGACGGCGGCACGCGCACGGCGGCGATCACCGGTGCCTTCGTCGCCGCGCAGGACGCGGTGAACAAGCTGCTGGCCGGGGGCAAGCTGGCCGAGTCGCCGGTGACGGGTCCCGTCGCGGCCATTTCGGTGGGCATCGTCGACGGCACGCCGCTGCTGGACCTGGAGTACGTCGAGGACGTCGCCTGCGACACCGACATGAACGTCGTGATGACGGGCGCCGGCCACTACGTCGAAGTGCAGGGCACGGCCGAAGGCGCCGCTTTCACGCGCGCGGAGATGGACGAACTGCTGCGCCTGGCCGAGAAGGGCATCGCCGAACTCGTCGCGCTGCAAGCGGCCGCGCTGAAGGCGCCGTGAAACTGGTCCTCGCTTCCAACAATGCCGGCAAGCTCGCCGAGCTGCAGGCCATGTTCGCTTCGCTCGGCGTGCAGCTGGTGCGCCAGGGCGAGCTCGGCGTGCCCGAAGCGGACGAGCCGCACCGCACCTTCGTCGAGAACGCGCTGGCCAAGGCGCGCAATGCTTCGGCGCACACGGGGCTGCCCGCCTTGGCGGACGACGCCGGCCTGTGCGTCGACGCGTTCAGCGGCCTGCCGGGCGTGGACACCGCGTACTACGCGACGCAGTTCGGCTATCCGAAGGGCGACGACTGGAACGTGAAGGCGCTGCTGGAGCAGATGGAGCACGTGGGCAACCGCCGCGCCGCGCTCGTCAGCACGCTGGTCGCTGTGCGTTCGCCGGAAGATCCCGAACCCCTGATCGCGGTCGGCCGCGCCGTCGGCCAGATCACGCGCGAGCCGGTGGGCCGCAACGGCTTCGGCTTCGACCCGGTGATGTTCATCCCCGCCTTCGGCCAGACCTTCGCGCAGCTGCCGCCCGAAGTGAAGAACGCGCACAGCCACCGCGGCCAGGCGGCGCAGCAGATGGTGCAGCTCATTCGCGACCGCTGGCTCTGACATGAAGGACGTCCAGCACTACCTGCGCCCCGGGACGCTGCAGCTGCCGGCGCTGCCGCCGCTGTCGCTGTACGTGCACCTGCCCTGGTGCCTGCGCAAGTGCCCCTATTGCGACTTCAACTCGCACGAGAACCAGGGGGAACTCCCCGAGGCACGCTACCTCGACGCACTCCGCGCCGACCTGGAACAGGCGCTGCCCCTGGTGTGGGGCCGCCAGGTCCACAGCATCTTCATCGGCGGCGGCACGCCCAGCCTGTTCTCGCCGCAGGGCATCGAGCGGCTGCTCTCGGACATCCGCGCCCGCCTGAAGCTCGCGGCCGACTGCGAGGTGACGCTGGAGGCGAACCCCGGCACCTTCGAGAAGGACCGGTTCCGTGCCTTCCGGTCCGCCGGCGTGACGCGGCTGTCTGTGGGCGTGCAGAGCTTCGACGACGCGAACCTGAAGGCGCTGGGCCGCGTGCACGACGGCGCGCAGGCGATCGCCGCCGTCACCGAAGCGGCCACGGCCTTCGAGACCTTCAACCTCGACCTGATGTACGCGCTGCCCGGCCAGACGCTGGACCAGCTCGAGGCCGACGTGACCCAGGCGCTCGCGCTGGCGCCCCCGCACCTGTCGATCTACCACCTGACGATCGAACCCAACACCTACTTCGCCAAGTTCCCGCCGGTGACGCCGCCGGACGACCTCGCCTACGCCATGCTCGACCGCATCACCGAGATGACCGCGGCGACGGGCCTGGAGCGCTACGAGGTCTCGGCGTACGCCAAGCCCGGCCACCGCTGCTGGCACAACTGGAACTACTGGCAGTTCGGCGACTACCTGGGCATCGGCGCCGGCGCCCACGGCAAGCTGAGTTTCCCGCACCGCATCGTGCGGCAGGTCCGCTTTCGCGAGCCCCGGCTGTACATGGAGAACGCGCTGGCCGGCAACGCCGTGGCACAGGACGATGAGGTCGCCCGCGGCGACCTGCCGTTCGAGTTCATGCTCAACGCGCTGCGGCTGAAGGACGGCTTCCTGCTGCAGGACTTCGTCGAGCGCACCGGCCTGCCGCTGTCCGCCATCGCGAAGCCGCTGGAGCAAGCGCAGGCGAAAGGCCTGGTGGAGCGCGACCTGGCGCGCGTGAAGCCGACCGAGCGCGGCTTCGACTTCCTGTCCGACCTGCAGGCCTTGTTCCTGGCCGATTGAGCGCTCAGCGCTGGCGCGGATCGCGGTCGCCCAGCGCGGCCTTCAGCGGGTCGATCGGGTCGGCGGGCTTCACGTTCTGGAAGGTCTCGACGACGCGCCGCACGATCTGCTTCTGGTCGTCCGTCCACTTCGCGAGCCGCTCCGATCCCAGGACGCCCTCGAGCGCCGAGATCAGGTGCAGCTGGAAGTGTTCGGGGTGCGGATGCGTCGCCACCAGCGAAGTGAGCGTCACGTACGAGGCGGTGTGCATTGCGATCAGGTGCTGCACCTCCGTCCTGAGGGCTTCGATGTCATCCATGGCATGTCGTTATGGGGTCTGAGTCCAAGCCATGCTAGCCGGCGGGCGTCGGGCAGCCTGTCGGACGGCAGCCGTCTCCGGCGTCCCGCGCGGCGACTCAGCCGTTGGAGGGCGCCAGCCGGATCCATGCCGGCGCGTGGTCGCTGGGCTTCTCGCGCCCCCGGTGCTCCGCGTCGACGCCGGTGGCCTGCAGGCGAGCGACCAGCGCGGGAGACAGCAGAAGGAAGTCCATGCGGAAGCCCGCGTTGCGGCGGAACGCCGCCTCGTTCACCCAGAACGTGTAGATGCGCTCCTTCGGGTGCAGGTGGCGCGTGGCATCGACCCAGCCTTGCTCCATCAGCCGCGCCCACTTCTCGCGCGTCTCGGGTTGCAGCACGGCGTCGAAGCGCCAGCTGCCGGCGTTGTAGATGTCCGCGTTGGTCGGCACCACGTTGAAGTCGCCGGCCAGCACCACCGGCAATCCCGATGCCATCAGGTCCTGCGCGTAGGCGATGAAGCGCTCCATCCAGCGCAGCCTGTAGTCGAAGTTGGGGCTGGGCACCGGGTTGCCGTTCGGCAGGTAGACCGAGGCGATGCGCAGCCCGCCGACGTCCGCCTCGACGTAGCGCGAGGCGAGGTCGCTGTCGTCGCCCGGCAGGCCCCGCCGCACTTCCACCGGCGTGCCCACGCGCGAGAGGATCGCGACGCCGTGGTGCGAGCGCTGGCCGTGCCAGACCGCGTCGTAGCCCGCCGCGCGGATCGGTGCGATCGGGAAGGTCGCGTCACCCGTCTTGATCTCCTGCAGGCAGGCGACGTCCGGCGCCGTCTCCGCCAGCCACTCCAGCAGCCGCGGCAGCCGCCCCTTCACGCCGTTGACGTTGAAGGTGGCGACCTTCACAGCACGAAGGGCTGTCCCGTGACCGGCGTGGTGGGCACCGCCATTTCCTGGCGCGCCATGATGCCGGCTTCGTACGCCATGCGGCCGGACTCGACGCCGAGGCGGAAGGCCTGCGCCATGCGCACCGGGTCGTGCGCCTGCGCCACCGCGGAGTTCACCAGCACGGCGTCGTAGCCCAGTTCCATCGCCTGCACCGCGTCGCGCGGCGAGCCGATGCCGGCGTCGACCACCAGCGGCACGTCGGGCAGGCGCGCGCGCAGCGTGCGCAGGGCGGTGGGGTTCAGCAGGCCCTGGCCGGAGCCGATGGGTGCGCCCCAGGGCATGAGGATGCGGCAACCCGCGTCCAGCAGGCGGCGGCAGGTCACCAGGTCGTCGGTGCAGTACGGGAACACCTCGAAGCCGTCGCGCGCCAGCGTGCGCGCGGCTTCCACGAGCTCGAACGGGTCCGGCTGCAGCGTGTAGTCGTCGCCGACGACTTCCAGCTTGATCCAGGGCGTGTCGAACATCTCGCGGGCCATCTGCGCCAGCGTCACGGCCTCGCGCGCCGTGCGGCAGCCGGCGGTGTTGGGCAGCAGGCGGGCGCCGCTCGCGCGGATGATGCGGTAGAAGTCGTTGGTCGCGTTGCCGGCCGCCAGCTGGCGCTTGAGCCCCAGCGTGACCACCTGCGTGCCCGACGCGGCGATGGCCTCCTGCAGCACCTGCGGCGACGGATAGCCCGCGGTGCCGAGGAAGAAGCGGCTGGTGAGTGTGGTGTCGCCGATGCGCAGCGTCATGCGTCAACCTCCTGTGATGGGCTGGAAAGTGAACACGGCGTCGCCGTCGTCCAGGTGGACGCCCGCACGCGCGCCACGCGGGACGAACTCGCCGTTGACGGCGGTCGCCAGCGCCTGCGGCGGCTGCCCCAGGTCGGCGACCAGGTCCGCCAGCGTGGCGCCGTCGGGGAGGCTGCGCGGTTCGCCGTTCACCGTGATCGTCTTGCTCATGGCGTCCACTCGCGAAGCGCCTCTTCCACCAGCGCCGGGGCGATGAGCCAGCCGTGGCGGAAAAGGCCGTTGATGCGCGTCAGCCCCTCCTCCTGCTGCAGCAGCGGCAGGTTGTCGGGCAGGGCGGGGCGCAGGTTGGACTCGCTGTGCACCACGCGCGCTTCCGCGAGTTCGGGCACCACGCTGTGCGCCGCGGCCAGCAGTTCCACGGTGCTGCGCACCGACACCGGCGAGCGATCCTCGCTTTCGATCTCGCTGGCGCCGACCACCACGAGGTCGGGGGCGCGCGGCACGATGTACACGCGGTGGCGCGGATGAAGCAGGCGCAGCGGCCGCTGCAGCCCGAGGCCCGGTGCCTGCAGCCAGAAGATCTCTCCCCGCACGCCGCGCACGGGCAATTGCGGGCGCGCGCCCGTGCCGCGCACGTCGAACACGTGGTCGAAGCGCTGTTCGCCGGCGTCGGTGGCCAACGTACCGGCTTCCGCTCGCGTGACGGCGCGTCCCCAGTGCCATTGCACGCGGGTCGCGCCGGCGGCCAGCGCCTGCATCGCCTGCACGGTGTGGATGCGGCCTTCCCGCGGCAACAGCCAGGCATGGGCCGGCCCCTGCACGGAGGGTTCGAGTTCGCGCAATCCCGCGGCGTCCAGGGGCTGCAGGCTGTGGTCGCCGATCGCGCCGGCCTTGGACCGCAGCAGGTCGACGACCCGCCGCGCCGCGCCTTCGTCGCCGCGGTGCGCCAGCAGCAGGCTGCCGTCCTGCCGGAACTCCACCGGCAGCGGCAGCGCCTCCAGCAGGCGCGGCCACAGTTCCAGCGAGCGCCAGCCCAGGCGGAAGACGTTGGCGTCGGCCGATTCGAGTTCCGCCAGCGGGCTCAGCATGCCGGCGGCCGTCCAGCCGGCGGCGCCCCGGGCTTCCGCGTGCGCGGCGGGATCGAAGACGTGGACCTCGTGCCCGGCCCGCGAGAGCTGCAGCGCCAGCAGGCGCCCGAGCAGGCCGGCGCCGGCGATGCCGACGCGGAGCAGGGGCTGGGAAGGGGAGGGGTGCATGGCTCTTCTTACGCCGGTACGAACCGGATCAAGTTCACGGGTTTGGCCCATCGCCATCTCAGCGGCCGGCACCTGCCGGTCGCACCCCGGAGCGGAACGCAAGTATAGACGGCGGCCGCGCGCGGCCTCAGTCGCGCAGCCAGGCGACCGCTTCGGCCTCGTCGGTGAAGACCATGAGGTTCACGCCGGACTGCCGCGCCGTCTTTTCGCTGGCACGCGTGATGCGGTCCGCGGGCACCACGGAGGCGATGCGGTGCAGGTGCTTCAGCTGGCGGGCCACTTCTTCCCCCACCGCGAAGTGTTCGGTGAAGGTGGTCAGCGTGCGCACCCCGCGCAGGTCGAACATGACGCGCTTCGCCGCCCAGCCGGACGTCTCGACGCCGATGAGCTGCAGGAAGGACAGGAACTGGCCCAGCGTGGGCTCGCCCTCCACGCGGACGACGGAGTAGCCCTCGCGGTGTTCGACCTTGATCTCCAGGCTCATGCACGGAAGCATAAGGCAGCGGCGCGCGGCGCGGTATAGCGACTTGCTTCACCGCTGCAACGCCGCGCCGGGATGTCCTACGGACCGACCGCCGGTGTCGCACTTTGGGGCCCCCGGAGGCTCCCCACCTGTCATGCACGCCCCCGGCGAGCGGCCGGGCTCCCCAGCATGGAAAGGAAGACCTGATGAGATCCACGAAGCACACCCTCTCGATCCTCGCCACCGCCGCGGCGGTCGCGTTCGGCGGCGTTGCCGTCGCGCAGTCGGCCGGCGATTCCAGCGGCAGCCAGACCGGGAGCAGCACCAGCCTGAACAGCGGCACGACGCTGAACAGCGCGGACTCCAGCGTGAACAGCAACGGCTCGCTCGGCGCCTCCGGCACCCAGGACCCGTCTTCGGGCAGCGTGAACACGCAGGCCATGGGCAACAGGGGCTCGGCCGGCACGGACGGGTCCAGCACCACCACGCTGGGTGCGGGCAGCGAGGCTTCGTCGGGGGGCGCGACCTCGGGCGGCTCCGACATGCAGCCCCCGCGCGCGGACCCCAACTGACGCCCACGTCCCGTCCACAAGCCAGCGGCCGCCGCTGGCTTTTTCTTTTGTCCGACATGGGACTGCGTTCTCCTGCAGGAGCACGCATGGCGCCATGCCTCGGCCGGTGCGCCCTTCACGCATGGGCTGGCAGGAAGCACAGCCGTTTACGCGTGCCCGCGTGTCCTACGCGCGTGTCGCCCTCGGGCCTACGGCGCCAGACGCGGTCTCCCCACCCGGGCGCCGCCGGGCCCCACCTAAGGTGTCCCTGTGACGCGGTCACCACGCCGTCACTCTCGAACACCACTCGCAGCATCACTCACTGGAAGGACCCCTCATGAAATCGACCAAGACCACCCTCTCCGTCCTTGCGGCCGCCGCCGCCCTGGCCTTCGGCGGCGTCGCCGTGGCCCAATCCTCCGGCGGCGCCAGCGGTTCGTCGGGCACGGCGGGCAGCACCGCCGGCGCGGCGGGCAGCAGCGGCGTCGGTGCCGGCACCGCCGGCTCCACCGGCAGCAGCATGGGCACGGCCGGCGCCACCAACAGCAGCGGCACGGGCACCACCGGTGCGTCCGGCACCGCCGGCGCGAGCACCGATACGGGCAGCACGTCGGGTTCTTCCGGCACGGCCCTCGGGGCCGGCAGCGCGACGACGGGCAGCGGCTCGATGTCGGGCAGCACGGGCAGCGGCAGCATGGCCGGCAGTACCGGCGCGTCCGGCAGCAGCGACATGGGCAGTTCGAGCGGCGCAGCCGCTGGTGGCGGTGGCTCCACGCGTGCCGCCCGCGCCGACCGCAACTGATCCCCGCTGGACTCCCCTCCCTTGGGCCAGCGCCTCACGGCGCTGGCCTTTTTTGCTGGCCGCGGCCAACCTCGCTGTCGGCTGCGGACGACGCCGCGAGCCGGGCGTGCCCCACCCCGCCGGTCGCGTGCAGCGCCTAAGCTTCGACCTCGCGCGTGCTGCGCGAGCCCCAACGACAACGACCGAGATCCATGCGCACCTTCCTTTGCCAGAAATGCGGCCAGCCGCTGTTCTTCGAGAACGTGCAATGCCTCAGCTGCAGCAGCCGGCTGGCTTTCCTGCCCGACCGCATGAACCTGGCGCCCATCGAGGAAGTCGAAGGCGAGGAGGGGGTGTACCGGCCGTACGCGAAGAAGCCCCGCAAGGCCCCGCGGAGGTACCGCCTGTGCCAGACCCGCCTGGACCATGGCACCTGCAACTTCGCCGTGCCCGCCGACGACCCGAACCCCCTCTGCGCGAGCTGCCGCCTCACGCGCGTGCTGCCCAACCTTTCCACCCCCGAGAACCTGCAGCGCTGGACCCGCATCGAGATCGCCAAGCGGCGGCTGTTCTACACGCTGGTGCGGCTGGGGCTGCTGTCGCCGGATCCGCGCATCGAGGAGCCCGAGCGCCTGGTCTTCGAGTTCCTGGAGGACCAGCCGGGCCGGCAGGTCATGACGGGGCACGCCGACGGCCTGATCACGATCAACGTCGCGGAAGCGGACGACGACGAGCGCGTCGCCCGCCGCGTCGCGCTGCACGAGCCGTACCGCACGCTGCTCGGCCACTTCCGCCACGAGATCGGCCACTACTACTGGGACGTGCTGATCCGCGACGGCGGCCGGCTGGAGGCGTGCCGCGCCATCTTCGGCGACGAATCGGTCGACTACCAGCAGGCGCTGCAGGCCCACTACGAATCCGGCGGGCAGCCCGAGGGCTGGCAGGACAGCTTCGTCAGCGCGTACGCCACCTCGCATCCATGGGAGGACTGGGCCGAGACGTGGACGCACTACCTCCACATGGTCGACCTGCTGGAGACCGCGGCCGGCTACAACACCCGCATCACGCTCCCCGGCGAAGGCGAGGAAGAACTCGAGGAGGTCACCAATCCCTTCGAGACCCGCAGCCCGGACTTCGACGAGCTGGTACAGCAGTGGGTGCCGATCACGCTGCTGGTCAACAGCCTGAACCGCAGCCTGGGACAGGAAGACGCGTATCCGTTCGCGCTTTCGCCCGGCGCCTTGAAGAAGCTGCGCTTCGTCCACGACGTGATCCAGCAGTCGCGCCGCGCGCGCATCGGCGAGGGCAAGTCGCAGCAGGTGATGGACCCCGCGCCGGCCGAAGCGCAGCCGGCGGCGACGGGCGCTTGAAGTCAGCGGAAGCGCGCGGGCACCAGCTGCAAGGCGACCGGCGGGTCGACGGGCTGCCATCCACGCGCGGCGATCACGTCGTTGCTCTCCACCGCCTTGCGTCCCGCTTCCAGGGACCAGGTCACGTGGTACGTGCCGCCGCCGGGCCGCTCCGTGCTGCCATCCACGTGGACGACCAGCGCTTCGAGGCCCTGCCCGTCGTCGGCGCGCCCCACGATGACCGCGCGCACCGCCGGCGGCAGGACCGTGCCCGCGTGCACGCGCGGCCGCAGGGTGACGTGGTCGGCGATGGGCCGCGCGTAAGCGGGAGGGAAGCGGGCGAGCAGCAGCTCGCGCTCCTCGCGGTCCAGCTTCCAGCCGATGACGAAGGGCCCTGGCCTGGCCTTGCGGAAGGCTTCGCTCGCGGTGTGCATCGGGGAAGTGTGGCCCGGCAGGCCGGGCCCTTGCCGTTCGTGCGCCGTCAGAACGACATCACGTAGTACGGCTCGCCGACCGTGATGGCGCTGTACGGGATGTGTCGGCTGCCCACCACGAAGGCCTGGTTGTCCGTGACCACGTTCGGTGCGCCGCCGGTCATCGTGCTCGCTTCTCCGGCGCGCGCCGGCACGTCGAAGGTCGCGGCAGCGGCGTGGCGGTTGCCCATCACGTGGGTGCCGGACGCGGCATGGCCATGGCGCAGCTGCGACACCACCGCGTGCCGGTCGAAGTGGATGTTCGGCTGCACGTAGACGTAGCTGGTCGAAGGAACCACGGTCGTGGTGGTGGTCGTGGTCACGTCGGCCGCCGGGCCGCCCAGCACGCTCGTGTCGATGGAAGGCGTGCTGTCCAGTGCCAGGGTTTCGGCGCCGTTTTCGCCCAGGTCCACCATCGTGCCGTCGGGGTAGAAGATGGCGTCGGCCTGGGCCGCGCCGGCGAGGCCGATGGCGCCGGCCAGGAAGAGGGCTCGTGTGCGGGAGGTCTTGTTCATGAGGTGCTCCGTACAGTTCGGTTGTGTGATGCGCGGCCGTGGCCGGCGACTGTGTACGAGGCAGTTTGGAACGGCCGCTTTCCGTCCGTATCGGACGAACGTGGCGGCTGCCGTAGGAACGGCCGGGTGATCAGGGCGGCTCGTCGCGCGAACGTCCGACCGCACCCGCGCCCATCGCCATGCCGCCAAGCCCTTCCGCACCGCCGCCTCCCGCCCCGCCACGGCCGCCTCCGGCGCCTCGGCCTTCCCCACCCGGACTGCGCGCGCCGCTGCGCCCTGCCGCGCCGACGCTCCGGCTCGGCCCCTGGCGCGGGATGTGCAGCGGTGGCACCGCTTCCAGATCCAGGGCCTCGCGGATGAAGTTGCGGAGCGACACCACCAGCTCCGCCGTCTCGACCTTGCGGCCCGCGACGAGGTCCGTCGCCGCCGCGACGGCCAGTCGCCCCTGCTCCGCGGTCCCGAGCAGGATGACGTCGGAGAGCGCGGCCTCCACGGCATCGCGGATGCGCCGGCGCCGTTCGCCGCCGGTCTCGCTGGCTTCGGCAGCGCCCCGTTCGCGCGCGGTGCGCAGGTGCGTCGGGTCCACCGACAGGTCCCCCGTGAAGGAGCCGCCCAGCGTCTTGTACGCGGCGATGAGCGTGCGCAGGCGTTCGTTGATCTGCCGGTTCTCGCGTTCGCGCCGGCGCTGCACCGTCTGCATCACGAGCAGGCGGATGCCCACCATCACCAGCGTCACCACGCCCAGCCCGAGCAGCGTGGTGAACAGGGCCTGCCAGGAACTGAAGTCGATGCCGGTGCGCATGCGGCGATCGTGCCGCAAAAAAAGAGGGGCCGCCTTGCGGCAGCCCCAATCGAGAGATCCTGAGCCTGTGCACCCAGGCCCGAGGGAATGATGCTCCGCGCCAGCCTGGCGGCGGTGTGCCGCCAGCGTAAAGATGGCGGCGGCCGTGAGATTTGCAGCAGCGGCCGCCGCTCGTCGCCGGGCGGCGACCGTGCCTCCCACGGTCGCGTTGCGTCAGACCACCTGGAAGGTCCAGGCGGTGCGCGTCACGTTGCCTGCACGGTCGCGCACGACGAGTTCGGCGCTGTGCCGGCCCCGGCCCAGTTCCTCGCGATAGCCGATCTCGTCGGCCGCGATGCGGGCGTTGCGCGTGACGTCGAGTCCGTCCACCAGCAGGCGCACGGACGCCGGGTCGACGCCGCTGCCGTCGTCGCTCAGCCGGGCCTGAATGAAGGTGCGGCCGCGCTCGGCCACGCGTGCGCCGTCGGACGGCGCCAGCTGCGTCACGCGCGGCGCCTGCTCGTCGCGGCGGTCCGCGCGCGCTTCCGGCAGGTCCACCCGCGCGGTCGCGCGCTGCCCGCCGACCCGCAGCGTGGCCACCGCCGCGTCGAACGCCCGCAGGTCGTCGCGGCGGCGCACGGTGTACGTGCCTTCGTAGACGCCGCGGCGCGTCTCGCGCATCGCGACGTCGCTCACCACGCCAGGGATGTCCAGCGAGGCCCGGCCGCCGGCGGCGCCTTCGAGGCGGAAGCGCAGCTCGCGTCCGGGAACCAGCCGGCCCTGCGGCCGGACCGTGAACTGTTCGATGGCCACGGTCGGCACGGCGACGGCCGGCCCGCCCATCGCGAGGGCCTGGAACGACGCCGGAAAGCTGAAGTTCTGCACGACCGTGCGTCCGCCGAAAGTGGCATGCGCCGCGATCAGCTGCAGCGGATCGATGCGGTCGGCCCGCCGGATGGTGTGGGTGCCGACATAATTGCCGGCGTCCTGCTCGGCCAGCGCGACACGCACGCCGTCGGCCAGCACGACGTCGGCCTGGCGGGCACCCGGCGTGGCGACCAGCTGCACGCGCAGCACGGCGCCCGGTGCCAGGCCGGCGTTGGAATTGAGGCCCAAGGCGCGGATGGCGGGCTGGGCCACGACCGCGCGCTGCTGTGCCTGGGCCGGTGCGGCGACCAGGACGGCAGCCGCGGGGACGAGCATCATGAGGGCGGCGAAATGGTTGCGGACGGTGGATCGCATGAGGTACCTCCAGTGGTTGGTGTATGGAGTCAGCTTAGGCAACATCCCATGAACGCACCCTGAACCGGCGCCACCCCGCGCCACGCTTGTGCATGAGAATGCAACGACCATGACCGACCCTTCCGGCACCAGCCTGTTCGGCGACCCGGGCCTGCTCGTGCGCGCCATTGCCGAGGCGACGGACGACGTCATCTTCGCCAAGGACCTGCAGGGCCGGTACCACTTCGCCAACCCCGCGACGCTGGCCGCGGTGGCGTGCACGGCCGAACAGGTGCTGGGCCGCACCGACCTGGAGTTCATGCACGACCAGGAGCTTGCGCGGCGCATCATGGCGACCGACCGCGAAGTGATGGACCGCGGGCAGGCCACCGAGCTGGAGGAAACGCTCCGCACGACCGATGGGCGGCTGACGCAGTGGCATTCGCGGAAGATGCCGCTGCGCGACGCCGACGGCACGCTCGTCGGCCTGCTCGGCATCGCGCGCGACATCACCGAACGCAAGGCCGCCGAAGCGCAGCGCGAGGCGAGCCGCCTGAAGCTGGAGATGGGCGTGCAGGCGGCCGGGCTCGTGATGGCCGAGATCGACTACTTCACCAACGAGAACCACATCTCCGCCGAGCTCGCGCGCCTGCTGGAACTGGGCGACGAAGACATGGTGGTGCCGCGGCAGGCGATCTTCGACCGCATCCATCCGGAAGACCGCGACCGCTACCTGCGCGAGATCGCCCGCACGCTCGACCCCGCCGGCAACGGCCACCTCGCCATCAACGTCCGCGCGCTGGTGCCGAGCGGCGCGGTGCGCTGGCTGCACATCCGCCTGCAGATCGTGTTCGCGGAAGCCGAAGGGATGCGCGTGCCGCGCCTCGGCATCTGCGCGGCGCGCGACGTCACCACCGAGATGGTGGCCGAAAGCCGGCTGCGCGCGGCGCAACGCCTGACGGAATCGGTCATCGAGGGTGCGGGGGCGCTGGTCTACGCCAAGGACCTGCAGGGCCGCTACATCCTGTCCAACCAGGCCTGGCGTGCATTGCACGGACTGGCCCCCGACCAGACGCAGGGCGTCACCGATGCCGAGCTGTTCGGGCCGGAGCACATCGCCGAGATGCGGGCCAACGACGAGAAGGTGGCGGCGTCGGGCGAGCCCGTGCTCGTGCAGGAGCGCGTGCTGCTGCGGGGCCAGCACGTCACCTTCCGCTCCAGCAAGTTCCCTCTGTACGACGAGGCGGGGCGGGTCTACGCCGTCTGCGGCGTGTCGACGGACATCACCGACGTGGTGGAGGCCGACCGCCGCAAGGACGAATTCATCGCCACGCTGGCGCACGAATTGCGCAATCCGCTGGCCCCGATCCGCACCGGCCTCGAGATCCTGCGGCGGGTGGGCGAGCTGCCGCCGCCGGCCGCCCGCACGCGCGACATGATGGAGCGGCAGCTCACGCACCTGGTGCGCCTGGTCGACGACCTTCTCGACGTCTCGCGCGTGAGCCGCGGCAAGCTGGAGCTGCGCACCGAGCGGCTCGACGTGGAGCAGGTGCTGAACCACGCCATCGAGGCCAGCCAGCCGTCCGTGGACGCCGCGGGCCACGTGCTCGCGCTCGACCTGCCGCCGGAACCGCTGGTGGTGCGCGGCGACCTCACGCGCCTCGCGCAGGTGTTCAGCAACCTGGTGAACAACGCCAGCAAGTACACGCCGCGAGGCGGGCGCATCGACGTGCAGGTGCGCCGCGACGCGGGCCGGGCGCGCATCGCGGTCACCGACAACGGCAGCGGCATCGCGGCCGAGGTGCTGCCGCAGGTGTTCGACCTCTTCGCGCAGGGCAGCCAGATGGCGCACGGCGGCCAGGGCGGTCTCGGCATCGGCCTGTGGCTGGTGCGACGGCTGGTCGAACTGCACCATGGCACGATCATGGCCCACAGCGATGGTCCGGGCCGCGGCAGCACGTTCACCGTGCGCCTGCCGCTGGCGGACTGACGCTGCAACATCACCAGGACCTCCCCATGCCGAATCTGAAGATCCCCTGCGGCGCACTGCTTGCGGTGGCGCTGGCCGCGTGTGCCCAGCCGCCCGCCGCGCCGTCGCCATCGCCCGCACCTTCCCCCGCCCCGGCGCCGGGCGGCACCTGCCAGGCCGACGCCGCCCGCTTCGCGGTGGGGCAGGCGTACACCGAGGCGCTGGCGCAGGAAGCGCGCGCCCGTGCTTCGGCCACCCGCGTGCGCGCCATCCGGCCGGGCCAGGCGGTCACGCTGGAGTTCGACGGCGGCCGCCTGAACCTGCAACTCGATGCCGCAGGCCGCGTGACCGCCGCCCGCTGCGGCTGAAGCCGCGCGCCGGCGCGGCGCACGACTGCCTCAGACCTGCAGGCCACCGGTCCGGCCCCTGCCGGACCAGGCTGACGTGTGAAAGGGCGGCGTCCCACCCGGGAGATTCAAGGCGCCCGGCCCGGTCGCCCCGGCCGATGCGGCACCATGGCGCCATGGTGGATCGACGGCTGTACCTGGATTGCGATGGCGTGCTGGCGGATTTCGACCGCGGCGCGGAGCAGGTGCTCGGCATGACGCCCAAGGCGTACGAGGCGCGGCACGGGCGTGGACGGTTCTGGGCACGCCTCGCACAGACGCCGGATTTCTTCGGCAAGCTGCCGCTGATGCCCGGCGCGACCGAGCTCTTCGCCGCGGTGCGCCACCTCCATCCCGTGATCCTCACCGGCCTGCCGCGCGGCAACTGGGCCGCGGCACAGAAGGTGCGCTGGGCCGCCGAACACTTCCCCGGCACGAAGATCATCACCACGCTGGCCGCCGACAAGCGCGACCATTGCGCGCACGGCGACGTGCTCGTCGACGACAACCTCAAGTACCGCCATCTCTGGGAAGGCGCCGGCGGCATCTTCATCCAATACCACGATGTGGAGCAGGCGCTGGAGGACTTGGCGGGACTGTTCCCGCTGCACGCGCGCAGCGCCGGCGGGCGCCCGTGAACATTCCCTGCATGGCCGGGTAGTTTGGTCGGGAACGGCCGAGCACGTTGCGGGCCGTGTATCCGCTCTGTAAAGTGGCCGGCCGATGTCGCGCTCCCACTCTCCCGAACAAGCCTGCATCGCCGCGCAGCTGGCGGCCGAGCTTGCGGGCTACGAGGCGGGCCTGCAGGACCTGCTGCAAGGCCATTGGGACCCGGATCTGTACCGCAACCTCTCCGACGCCTTCGACCGCATGCAGCTGCTGGCCACGGGCCTGCCGCGCCTGGGCTACGGCTGGACCGAGCTGCTGATCAGCCGGGTGGAACTCACGCATGCGCTGTGGAGCGTGCGCGAGCCGGCACGCGTGAACGGCAAGGTCGTCGCCCTGCACGAGCGCCACCGTGCGCTGCTGCGCGGCCTGCGGCAGGAGTGCGAGGGCTACGCCGCGCCCGGCGGCCACGTCCACTAGCCCGCGCGCCACGCCCCGCGAGGCGATTCGGGCCCTTGTCCGACATGGACGCAGGCCGCGTCGCGCAAAGCTTGTCCGCTCCATGCATTCCCCCGGAGGTCAGGCTTTGCAACACGGCTATCCGCGCCCGCAACTGCAGCGCGCCCAGTGGATCAACCTCAACGGCAAGTGGCGCTTCTGCTTCGACAACGATGCCGCCCTCGCGACGCCCGCGGACGTGACCGAATGGCCGCTGCAGATCACCGTGCCGTATCCGCCGGAGAGCAAGGCCAGCGGCATCGGCGACCGCGGCTTCCACAAGGCCTGCTGGTACGAGCGCGACGTGGAGCTGAAGCCGGGCAACGATCGCGTGATCCTGCGCTTCGGCGCGGTCGACTATGCCGCCCGCGTGTGGGTCAACGGCGACCTGGCGGCCACGCACGAGGGCGGGCACACGCCGTTCTTCGCGGACATCACCGACATGCTGAAGGCCGACGGCCGCCAGACCATCACCGTGCGGGCGGAGGATGACCCGCACGACCTGACCAAGCCGCGCGGCAAGCAGGACTGGCAGCTCGAGCCGCATTCGATCTGGTATCCGCGCACGACGGGGATCTGGCAGACGGTCTGGATCGAGCGCGTGCCGCACACCTACATCGACAAGGTGCGCTGGACCCCGCGGCTCGAGGGCTTCGCGATCGGCGTCGAGGCACGCGTGGGCGGCCAGGTGGACGACGACCTGTCGCTGGAACTGGAACTGCGCCACGGCGAACGCCTGCTGGCCCGCGACCGCTACCGGGTGGTCGATGGCGAGGTCGACCGCTTCGTGGTGCTGTCCGACCCCGGCATCGACGACTTCCGCAACGAGCTGCTGTGGAGCCCGGAGCGGCCGACGCTGATCGACGCGCGGCTGCGGCTGTGGAAGAACGGCGAGATGGTCGACGAAGTGCAGTCGTACACGGCGCTGCGCTCGGCGAACGTCCTGCGCGACCGCTTCATGCTCAACGGCCGGCCCTACGTGCTGCGCATGGTGCTCGACCAGGGCTACTGGCCCGATACGCTGCTGGCGGCGCCGGGCGACGACGCGCTGCGCAAGGACGTGGAACTCGCCAAGGCGATGGGCTTCAACGGCGTGCGCAAGCACCAGAAGATCGAGGACCCGCGCTACCTGTACTGGGCCGACAGGCTCGGGCTGCTGGTCTGGGAGGAGATGCCTTCCGCCTACCGCTTCACGCGCACGGCCATCAAGCGCACCGTGCGCGAATGGACCGAGGCGATCGATCGCGACTACAGCCACCCTTGCATCATCGTGTGGGTGCCGTTCAACGAATCGTGGGGCGTGCCCGAGCTGCCGTCGGTGCAGGCCCACCGCCATGCCGTGGAGGCGCTCTACCACCTGACCAAGACGCTGGACCAGACCCGCGCGGTCATCGGCAACGACGGCTGGGAGTCCTCGGCCACCGACATCATCGGCATCCACGACTACGACTCCAACCTGGAGCACATCCGCCAGCGCTATGGCCCGGAGATCGAGACCGAGAAGCTGTTCGACCGGCGCCGTCCCGGCGGCCGCGTGCTCACGCTCGACGGCTACCCGCACCAGGGGCAGCCGATCATGCTGACCGAGTTCGGCGGCATCACCTACCAGGCGCAGGCCGAGGAGGGCGTGAAGAAGACCTGGGGCTACACGGAGATCGGCGACGCCGAGGCCTTCGCGCGCATGTACGAGCAGCTGCTGGAGACGATCGTCCACACGGCGCTGTTCTCGGGCTTCTGCTACACGCAGTTCGCCGACACCTTCCAGGAGGCCAACGGGCTGCTGCATGCGGACCGCACGCCGAAGATCCCGCTGGAGCGCATCCGCAAGGTGACCTCGATGTCCCGCACCTTCATCCCCGGGGCCGCCTGATGCACGCCCTGGAGCTGACGAAACCGGACGGCCGCCGCATGACGCTCTATGCGCGGCGGCCGCTGCCGCCGGGCCTGGCCGCCCCCAGCCCGTTCCGCGACCCGCTGGCCGGTGGCGCCCACCTGCGCTGGCACCCGCTGCGCGGCGAATGGGTGACGTATGCGGCGCACCGGCAGGGCCGCACCTTCCTGCCGCCGCCCGAGTACAACCCGCTCGCGCCGATGACCGACCCGTCGAACCCGACCGAGGTGCCGGAGGGGCCTTGGGACATCGCCGTGTTCGAGAACCGCTTCCCGTCGCTGGGCGGCTCCGTGCCCGCGCCGCCGCAGCTGATCGTGCCGACGGCGCCGGCGCACGGCCGTTGCGAGGTCGTGGTGTTCACGCAGGACCGCGGGTCGTCGCTGGGCGCCTTGTCGCTGGACCACATCGAACTGCTGCTGCAGGTGTGGGGCGACCGCACCGCACGCCTCGGCGCGGAGGAGGCGATCCGGTATGTGCTGCCCTTCGAGAACCGTGGCGCCGAAGTCGGCGTGACGCTGCACCATCCCCATGGACAGATCTACGCCTATCCCGTGGTGCCGCCGGTGCCCGCGCGCATGCAGCAGGTGGCGGAGGAGCACCTTGCGAAGCATGGCCGCGGGGTGCTGGAGATGCACATCGAGGCCGAGCGGCGCGACGGCGCCCGCATGCTCTACGAAGGGCCGCACGCGGTCGCCTTCGTGCCGGCCTGCGCGCGCTATCCGTACGAAGTGTGGATCGCGCCGACCCGGCCTGTAGAGGGCTTCGCGCAGTTGGGCGATGCGGAGCGCGCCGACCTCGCGCGCGCGCTGAAGACCGTGCTGCTCAAGTTCGACGGCCTGTGGCAGCGCCCCTTCCCCTACCTGATGGCCTGGTACCAGGCGCCCACCGACGGCCGGCCGCACCCCGAGTCGCACCTGCACGCGCAGCTGTGGCCGCCTTACCGCACGCGCGACCGGCTCAAGTACCTGGCCGGAACCGAACTCGCCGCCGGCTTCTTCGCCATGGATGCGCTGCCGGAGGAGAAGGCGCGCGAGCTGCAGCAGGTGGAAGCGAGGATCGCATGACGCTGCACGAGAGGCCGGCGGACGCCGTCGCCGACGCGCCGGGGCGCGTCAACCTGCTGGGCGAACACACCGACTACAACGACGGCTTCGTGCTGCCGGTGGCGATCGCGCAGCGCACGCGGGTGGCCATGTGGCGCAATGGCACGGACCGGTTCAACCTGCATGCGGCCGAGCTCGGGCAGAGCGTGTCATTCGGCTTCGACGCGCCCCCCGCCGAACACTTCGCCAGCTACGTCTTCGGCTGCCTCGCCCTCGCGCGGGCCGAACGCGCGGACGTGCCGGGCCTCGACATCGAGGTCCACTCCGAGGTGCCGATCGGCGTGGGGCTGTCGTCGAGCGCGGCGCTGGAGGTGGCGACGCTGCGCTGCCTGCGCACGCTGCTGGACCTGCCCTTCGACGACGTGCAGGTCGCGCAGCTCGCGCAGCGCGCGGAGATCGAATACGCCGGCGTGCGCTGCGGGATCATGGACCAGATGGCCTCCAGCCTGGCCGGCACCGACCGCGCGCTGCTGATCGACACGCGGTCGCTGGAGCGGCGCGACGTGCCGCTGCCGCCGGGCAGCACGGTCCTGGTGCTGGATTCGGGCGTGCCGCGGACGCTGGCAGGCAGCGGGTACAACGAGCGCCGCAGCGAATGCGAGGCGGCGGCGCGGATGCTGGGCGTGGCCTCCCTGCGCGACGTGCAGCGGGAAGGCGAACTCGCGGTGCTGCCGCCGCTGCTGCTGCGGCGGGCGCGGCACGTGTTCACCGAGAACGCGCGCGTGCTGCAAGCCGCCGGGTGCACGGACCCGGTCGCCTTCGGCAAGCTGATGAACGAATCGCACTTCAGCCTGCGCGACGACTATTCCGTCTCCACGCCGGAACTCGACCTGCTGGTGCGCTGGCTGCAGGCGGAGCCGGGCGTGTTCGGCGCGCGCCTCACCGGCGCCGGCTTCGGCGGCGCCTGCGTGGCGCTTTGCCGCAGCGGCGCGGAACGGCAGGTGGCGCAATCGGTGCTGGAGAAGTACAACGGCGCCGGGCACCAGGGGAAGCAGCTGGTGCCCTGAGTGCCCGAGCCAGCGCCGCCACAGGGCCGTCGGCCTCAGCCGTGCCCCATTCCCTTCTGCTCCCACTGCCAGGCGTGGGCGATGATCTGCTCGATGTCGGGGTACTGGGGGATCCAGCCGAGATCCTGCCGCGCCCGGGTCGCGTCCGCCACCAGCACCGGCGGGTCCCCTTCGCGGCGCGGATCGTCGCGCAGCGGGATCGGGTGGCCGGTCACGCGGCGCGCGGCCTCGATCACCTCGTTGACCGAGTGTCCGTTGCCGTTGCCCAGGTTGTAGACGGCGGTCACGGCACCTTCCTCCAGCTTCTTCAACGCGAGCAGGTGTGCGGTGCACAGGTCCTGCACGTGGATGTAGTCGCGCACGCAGGAGCCGTCGGGCGTGGGGAAGTCCGAGCCGAAGCGCGAGATGAACGCACGGCGCCCCGACGCCACCTGCAGCACCAGCGGGATCAGGTGCGTCTCGGGCTCGTGCCGCTCGCCCAGCGTGCCGTCCGGATGCGCGCCGGCCGCGTTGAAGTAGCGCAGCGTGATCGAGCGCAGCCCGTAGGCGCGCGCGTAGTCCTGCAGCGCCGTCTCCACCGCCAGCTTGCTGTTGCCGTAGGGGTTGATCGGCCGCTGCGGATGCTGCTCGGTGATCGGCACTTCGACCGGGTTGCCGTAGACGGCCGCGGTGGAGGAGAAGATGAACTGCCGGATGTCGCAGGCGAGCATCGTGTCCAGCAGGCCCAGCGTCTGCACGAGGTTGTTGCGCCAGTACCTGGCCGGCGCCGTCATCGACTCCCCGACCAGGCTGGCCGCCGCGAAGTGCATGACGCATTGCGGGCGGAACTCGCGCAGCAGCGGCTCCATGAACGCGGCGTCGCCGATGTCGCCCTGGCGGAAGGTGGCGTCACGTGCGGCCTCCGCGTGGCCGGTGGCCAGGTTGTCGACCACGACCGCGTGGTAGCCGCACTCCGAGAGCATGCGGACCATGTGCGAGCCGATGTAGCCGGCGCCGCCGGCGACGACGACGCAGGGAAGGGACGAAAGGGTCATGGCAGGGCAGGGGCTTCGGTGGACCGCGCGGCGTGCGCGGCGGCTTCGGCAAGGTAGCGTCCCAGGGCGTCCTCGAGCACGGGCATGATAACGCCGCGTTCGCTGGCCAGCGGCACGTAGCGCGGACGGACGGCACGCTGGCCGAGGGCGTTCCCCGGGACCGGCTCGATGAGCGTGGTGTCCAGGCGTGCCGCCCCGGCGGCCATCAGCGCCAGGTCGGCCCAGCTCACCACGCCCCGGTTGGCCAGGTGCCAGATGCCGGACTCGCCGTCCACGAGCAGGTCGAGCGTGGCGCTCACGAGGTCCGGCACGTAAGTGGGCGAGATCCACTGGTCCTGCGCGGCTTGCCAGCGCTCGCCGCGCCGCAGCGCCCCGAGCGCGCAGGTGACGAAGTTGTGGCGGTCGTGCGGCCCGAAGAAGGCGGCGGTGCGGACCACCAGCGCGCCGGGCGCCAAGGCGAGCACGCGCCGTTCCGCCTCGTGCTTGGCGCGGCCGTAGGCATTCAATGGACGCGGCATGTCCCGCTCGATGTACGGCGCCGTGTGGAGGCCGTCGAACACCAGGTCGCTGGAGAAGGTCACGAGGCGCACGCCCTCGCGCGCGCACGCCTGCGCCAGCAGCTGGGGCCCCGTCACGTTCTCGCGCCACTGGCGCCCGTCGTCCTCGGCGTCGTCCACCCGCACGAAGCCGGCGGTGTTGACGATGGCCCAGGGTTGCCAGTGCTCCAGCGCCGCTTCCACGCTGGCCGGGTCCCCCACGTCCAGCTCCGCGCGGTGCAGGAGGTGGTACGGCAGGCCACGCGAGCGGCAGGCGTGCGCGAAGGCCTGGCCCAGCGTGCCCGTCGCGCCGGTGATCAGCAGCGGCCGGCCGCGCACGCGCGCCGCCTGCACGTCGCCGTGCGCAGGGTAGGCGAGGCGGTCTTCCCGCTGCCACCAGCCCGGCGCGTCGAGCACGGGATGGGTCGGCGCCTGGCCGGTGGCCAGCTCGCGCGCCAGCGCGGCCAGCGCGGTGGGGCGGGGCGGGTCCGAGCGGACGTCCCACAGGCCGGGCTCGTAGTGCCCGTCGTCGCGCGTCACCAGGCTGTTCCAGTCGTGGCTGCCGAAAGCCGCCCAGCAGGTGAGCGCACGGATGTCGTGCCCTTCGGCCCGAACCGCCTCGGCGCCGCGCCACGCATGGTGCAGCCACCGCAGCTGCTCCTCGCGCGTGCAGCCGAGGTGCACCTCGGTGATGGCGACCGGCAGGCCATAGCGCTGCGCGGTCTCGCGAAGGCGCGCCTCGAAGCTGCCGACGATGGCGCCGAGCACGCGCACGGCCTCGATGTCGGCATAGCGGTCGCGGCCGTTGCCGCCCAGGTAGTGCGGCGGGTACAGGTCGACCCGGTCGTCCAGGTGCCGTTCGCTGGTGAGATAGCTGTTGATGCCCACGATGTCCGGTGGGCACGGCGCATCGCGGAAGAAGAGGAGCTCCGCCTCGGTCGCGCCGCCGGCGGTCCGCAGGTAGTCCCAGAGTCCGTGGCCCGGGCCGACCCGGCCCGTGAGCAGGTCGAACGTCAGCCAGCGCCGCAGGTTCTCGAACGCCGCCTGGTCGGCCAGCGAAGGCGCACTCGTGATGAACCCGAGGTCCTCGGTCTGCACCAGCCGCGCGCGCGGGTTCACCTCGCGGATGGCGCGCATGGCGAGGACCGTGCCGCGCAGCTCGTGCAGCAGCGCGCGCACGAAGCTCGCGTCGTCGTGCCGGTGCGGGTACCAGAAGCCGTAGAGCCCGCTGAAACGCGCCGTCGTGAGCGGCTCGTTCACCGGCGTCCAGTCCTCGACGTCCGGATAGCGCTCCGCGGCGGCACGGGCGTACCCGGCCAGCAGTTCAGGGAAGGCCGGGTCCAGCAGGTCGGTCCAGCGCGGGCCGCTGCCGTGGTGCACCAGGCCGGCGATCGGCGCCACCCCGAGTTCGCGCAGCCGGGCGATGCGCAGGTCGCTCCACTCCCAGGCGAAGCGCCCGCGCTCGGATTCGGTGCGTTCCCACACCAGCGGGAAGCGCACGCGCCGCACCCCGAGCCCCGCGAGCCGGTCCAGGTCGTCCAGCCGCTCGGCGAATCCGCTGGCCGCGAGCTGGTCCTTGAACCGGTCGCCGACGCGGTTGAAGGTGCACTCGGGGCCGGCCCAGAGCTCCAGCGGCATCAGCCGGCCGCCGCGGTCGTCGCCAGGGCCGCGGCCTCGCCGAGGGTGCGTTGCGTGGCGTCGTGCGCGGCCTGCAGCTTGCGGAAGGCGGCCAGCGCCTGGCCGACCACCTGGTCCATGTTGTAGTAGCGATAGGTCGCGAGGCGGCCGACGAAGGTGACGTTCGGCGTGGCTTCCGCCTCGGCCTCGTACTTGCGGTACAGCTCCGCGTTCTCGGGCCGCGGCACCGGGTAGTAAGGGTCGCCCTCGGCACAAGGGTATTCGTAGACCACCGAGGTGGTCGGGTGTTCCTGACCGGTGATGTGCTTGAACTCGCTGATGCGCGTGTAGCCGTAGTCGTTGGGATAGTTCACCGTGCCGACCGGCTGGAAGCGCTCGCGGGGCATGTTGACGTGCTCGAACCGCAGGCTGCGGTAAGGCAGCTTGCCGTACTTGCAGTCGAAGAACTCGTCGACCGGGCCCGTGTACACCATGTGCTTCCACGGCAGCACGTCCGCGATCTCCCGGTAGTCCGTGTTCAGCATCACCTTGATGTTCGGGTGCGCCAGCATCCTCTCGAACATGCGGGTGTAGCCGTGCAGCGGCATGGCCTGGAACTTGTCGGCGAAATAGCGGTCGTCCCGGTTGGTGCGGGTGGGAACCCGCGCGGTGACGCTGGCGTCCAGCTCGGACGGGTCCAGCCCCCACTGCTTGCGCGTGTAGCCGCGGAAGAACTTGTTGTACAGCTCGCGCCCCACCTTGCTGACCACGACGTCCTCGGAGGTCTTCACCTCGTCCTTCTTCTCGGCGACCGATTCGAAGAACTTCTCGACCTCGAAGGAGGTCAGGTTCAGGCCGTACAGCTTGTTGATGGTGTCCAGGTTGATCGGCATCGGCACCATCTGGCCGTCGACGCTGGCGAGCACGCGGTGCTGGTACGGCCGCCACTGCGTGAACGTCGAGAGGTACTCGAAGATGTCCTCCGAGTTGGTATGGAAGATGTGCGGTCCGTACGGGTGCACCAGCACGCCCGCGTCGTCGTAGCGGTCGTAGGCATTGCCGCCGATGTGCGGGCGCTTGTCGACGATGAGCACACGCTGGCCCAGCACGTTGGCCAGCCTTTCGGCCAGCACGCTGCCGGCGAAGCCGGCGCCGACGATGAGGTAGTCGAACCCGGCGCGGCCGGGAATGGTGGCCGCGGCGGCCCGCTCGAGGTGTTGGCTGATCTTGTCCATGGGAGGTTCTCGGTACTGCTGCGGGTCGGCCGGATCGGCCAGCGGCCGACCCGGCCGGAGGAGGTTCAGGCGGCGCCTGCGGCGGCGCTGGCGCCGGAGGCGCGTGCCAGTTCGACGGCGATGCTGGCGACGGCGGGGAGCTCCTGCGCCTCGCGCGCCGCCTCGGCCCGGGCGATCAACTCGCCCATCGCCGCGGCCGTTGCGTCCCAGGAGGTGCGCGCGATGATCTCGCCGACCGCGCGGTCATGCACCGCGCGTTCTTCCGGCGTCCGCCGCAGGATCGCGTCGCTCGCTTCGACGAAGCCGGCGGCGTCGGCGCGGATCGGCACGACGTGGCCATAGGGCTCCACGACGTCGCGGATGGCCGTGCTGACCGAAGGCTTGCCGCACGCCATGTACTCCAGCGTCTTGGTGGGGCTGATGAAGCGGGTGGATTCGTTGAGCGCGAAGGGCAGCAGGCAGATGTCCCAGCCGTTGATGAAGGAAGGCAGGTCCTGGTAGCCCTGCTGGCCGAGCCAGCGCACGTTGGGACGCTGCGGGCAAGTGGCCGGGTCGATCTTCACCACGGGCCCCACCATCACGAGCTGCCAGTCGGGGCGCGCGTCCGCCACGCCGGCGATCAGTTCCAGGTCGATGCGTTCGTCGATGACGCCGCAATAGCCCAGGCGCGGCGCGGGGAGGTCCTCCTGCAGGGGGTGGTCTCCCGTGCCGGGACGGAAATGCAGCGCGTCGACGCTGCTCGGGAAGCAGTGCACGTTGCGGTGGCGCGTCTTCTTGGCGTTGTACAGGCTGCGGCCGCCAGTGAACACGACGTCGGCCGCCTTGAACAGCGCGGTTTCCTGGTCGATCAGCTCGCGCGGCGCGCCGCGGAAGAGCGAGAGCTCGTCCATGCAGTCGTAGACGATGCCCTCGGGCTGCAACTTCTCGGCCATGGGCAGGGCCATCGGCGTGTAGAACCAGATCCAGTAGTCGCGGAGGCCCTGCTTCTGCATCGCCTGCCCGACGAGCCGCTGGAGCACGGCCTTGTGCTCGGCATGGAAGCCGTGCGCCGCGCCGCGCACGTGCGGGCGCCACACCTCGACGCCGGGCGCGGCGTCGATGAACTCGATCCGGTCCTCGCCCGCGCCGGGCATCGGTTCCTCGATGAAGATCACGGGCCATCGCAGCGCCAGGCGCGACAGCACGTGCTGCGGCCGTTGGTAGACGAAGTTCCAGCGGAGGTGGGAGAAGACGACGAGTGATTTCATGGGACCCATTCTCGGCACCGATTGCGCGACCATGCGCACGGCGTTCGATCAAATAGTCTGCGTCCTACGCGCCGCCCTCGCGTTGTCTGGCGGGCCGTTTGTAGGCGGCGGCGCCGCGCGCCCGGCAGAGCCAGGGAATGCGCGGCGCTTGCGGTTTCCTACATCGCCCAACGGACTTGTCACTACGTCGGTGCCGTCCTGCACCGGTGAACATCCGCAGCGTCGCATTCACGCAAGGAGCCATCGATGAACAAGTCGCACGTCACCCTCTCCCTCGTCGCCGTCGCCGCCCTCGCGCTGGCGGGCTGCGCGTCGCGCCAGCAGACCAGCATGGGCGCAGGCGCTTCCACCGCGGCCGTCACCACCACCACGAGCACGTCCGCCACGAGCACGACCACGCCCGCCGCCGCGGCCCGCCTGTCTGCCGCGGACCTGCAGTTCGTGGCGCAGGCCGCCGGCGCCGGCATGTACGAGGTCGAAGCGTCGCGCGTGGCGCTGACACGCGCGGCCGACCCGCAGGTGCGCGCCTATGCCCAGATGCTGGTGGACCACCACACCGCCAACAACAACGAGCTGATGGCGCTGGTCGGCCGCAAGGGCCACCGGATCGCCCCGGGGCTGCCCGCCCCGCTGCAGCAGAAGGTGACCATGCTGCAAGGCCTCTCCGGCGCGGCCTTCGACCGCGAATTCATCCGCAACACCGGCGTGCAGGACCACATGGCCGCGATCAACGCCTTCCAGCAAAGCCGCAGCACCGTGGCCGACCGCGACCTGCAGGCGTTCATCGACAAGACGCTGCCGACGCTGCAGGCGCACCTGAAGCAGGCGCAGGACCTGGCCGGCCGCATCGCGGGCTGAACGCGCCTCCCGGTGCTGAGCTTGCACCGGGCCCGCGGGGGTGGAAGCATGGGTGCTTCCATCCTGACGCCACTTCCGCCATGCGCTACACCGCCGCCGAACACGACGCCTTCGCCCGCGACTTCAACCGCGACAGCCTGGTCGTCCTGCGCGACCACCTGCCGCGCGAGAAGCTGGCCCTGTGGGCGGCCGCCTTCCCGCCGCTGCTCCAGGCGCAGATCGCCAGGGAGACGCAGGCGTCCAGCCGCGGTGCGCAGCGCTTCTACGTGACCCTGCCCTTCACCGGCGCATGGGCCGACCCGGAGATCTACGAGGACCGTGACATCCTGGCCATCGTCGAGCGCGTGGCCGGGCCCGAGCCCGTGATGTGCCAGCTGGCGTCGGACACGCCGCTGAAGGGGTCGGACTACCAGCCGTGGCATGCGGACACGCCGGCCTTGTTCCCGGAAACCGGGAACAACGACACGCCGTCCTTCCAGCTGGCGGTGAACTTCGCGTTGTGCGACGTCGGCCAGGACAACGGCCCGTTCGAGACCACGCACGGGACGCATCGCATGGACAAGGCGAAGGCGCTGGCCGGCATCGCGTCCGGCGCGATCGCCGCGCACCGCTATCCGATGAAGATGGGCGACGTGATGATCCGCGACGTGCGCGCGGTGCACCGCGGCACGCCCAACCTCACGGACCAGCCGCGGCCGATGGTCGTCATCGGCTACAGCCGGCGGTGGTACTTCCGTCCGGAGGTCCAGATCCGCATTCCGCAAAGCGGATGGGAGCGGCTCTCGCCGCTCGGCCGCAGCCTGCTGCGACACAATCCGGTGGTGCCCGACGACGCGCTCGTGCAGGGCGAGGAAACCTACCGCAGCTTCGCCTACTGAAGGAGTCCATGACCGACGAATCGAACGTGACCACGCCGCTGGTGGTGCTCTCGGCCGGCGAATTGCAGCTGGTCCTGGCGCCGGACGCCGGCGGCTCCATCGCGGCGTTCAGCCGGCACTGGCAGGAAGGGCGCCGCCGCCGCCAGCTGCATTGGCTGCGTCCCGCCACGGCCACGGGACTGGCCGCCCGCAACCCGCTGGACATGGCGAGCTTCCCGCTGGTGCCGTTCTGCAACCGCATCCGCGACGGCCGCGCCGCCTTCGAAGGCCGGGAGATCCGCTTCCCGCCGAACCATCCGGGCGAGGATGCGCCGCACCCGCTGCACGGCATCGGCTGGCTGCGGCCGTGGCAGGTCGCGTCTTCCGGGCCGGACAGCGCGGTGCTGGCGCTTTCGGTGGAGGCGAGCGAGGCGTGGCCGTGGCGCTTCTCGGCGCGGCAGCACTTCACGCTGAAGGAGCGCGCGCTCGAGGTCCGCATGGAGGTGCGCAACGACGACACCGCCGCCATGCCCCTGGGCATCGGCCACCATCCCTACTTCCCGCACCATCCCGGCACCCGCGTCAACAGTGCCGCCGAAGCGATGTGGCGCGGCGACGCCGAAGTGATGCCCGTCGCGCTCGAAAGCGGCGGCCCGGTCGATGCGCTGCGCCGCGGGGTCGAACTCGCGCAGCTGGACCTGGACAACAACTTCACCGGCTGGCAGCGCTCGACGCGCATCGACTGGCCGCAGGACCTGCACGGTCCCGCCCGCAGCCTGGTGATGGAGGCCGATGCGCCGCTGGACTACTTCGTGCTGTACTGCCCGCGCGGTGCCGACGCGTTCTGCGCCGAGCCGGTCAGCCAGTGCACGGACTGGCTGAACCTGCTGCCCCGGTACGGCGAAGGCCCGCTGGGCGGGGCGCGGCTCGCGCCCGGCGAAGCGCTGCAGGCGCGTTTCACGCTGCGGCCGCAGTGGGACTGAAGTTCCCGGCATGATGCGCACGCGGCTGGCGTTCGACCGCGACTTCGTCGAGCTGGGCGCCACCCTCGTGCGCTGTCCCGGCGGCCATTTCGTGTCGGGCACGACTGGGAGGACGGCGCGGGGCCGGTCGAACAGCGGCCCGTGCGCCTGGACTGTTGGTGCCGACGCGGTTGGTTCCGGTCGAATGCCACGTGAGAGGCTGGCCGCGGGCGGCCTGCGCGCGCGCCTGCTGGCCGGGTCCTGGAACGTGTTCGTGCTGGACGTCAGCCGAGGAGGCTGCGGATGATGTCCACCACGAGGTGGTCGCGCGAGACGAGCACCACCTGGTTGTGCACCACGGCGTAGCGGTAGCCCGGGGGCGGGGGTGGCAGGTCCGCCCGCACGTGCCGCGGGATCGTGTACACGGCGCCGGCCGGCAGGGGATAGCCGACGGCGACCTTCTTCGCCTGTCCCGGCGGCATGCAACCGTTGCCCTTCTTCGCGAGGCCCGGCGGGCAGCCGGCGCCGTGGTAGCCGCTGTACGCGTGGTACCGGTCGTCGTTGCCGCGGCCGTGCTTGCCGGCATGCTTGTGGTGCTTGCCTTCGTGCTTCTGCACGTGGCCGTGGCGGTCGTCGTGCTTGTCGTTGCCCTTGGCGAGCACGGGGGCCGAGGCGACGGCGGCGAGCACCGCCGCGAGCAGTGTCTTCTGGATGTCGTGCATGGATGGTTCTCCGTTGGTCTGGCCCAAGCATTGGCGAGAGGCATCCCGCCGCGTGTAGGAGCCGCGCGCGAGCACCGGCCGGCGCACGCAAGCTCGGCGGTGAACCACCGCCTCAGGCCGGCTTGCGTGCCAGCAGGAAAAGCAGGGAGCCGGATCCTGCCACCAGCGCCAGCACCGTGAAGCCGGCGCGGTAGTTGCCGGTGAGGTCGGCGAAGAGGCCGGCGACCATCGGGCCGGCGACCTGACCGAGCGCGATGATCACCGCCGACAGCCCGAGGATCATGCCGATCGCTTGCAGGCCGAAGTAGTCGGCCCGCAGCGCCTGCATGAACGGTCCGCGCAAGCCCCAGGCGACGCCGTGCGAGACGGCGAAGAGGCCGAGCATCACCGGGTGCACCGCGTAGGTGAGCATCAGCAGTCCGGCCATGTGCGCCAGCATGCAGCCCGCCGCCACGCGCCGCTTGTTCCAGCGGTCGCCCATCGCGGCGCCCAGCAGCACACCCGCGGCCTGCGACAGGGTCATGAGCGTGATCACGAAGGAGGCCTGCGCCAGCGTGTAGCCCAGCCCCTCCTTCATGTGCGAGATGGCATGCACGTTGATGGCCGTCACCACCAGCAGCGCGAACCCGTGTCCCAGTCCCAGCAGCCAGAAGGCGCGGGTGCGCAGGGCCTCGCGCGCGGTGAAGGAGCGCGCGGGCGCCGGCAGCGTCCCGCCGAGCGTGGGCTCGGGCGCGGGCTGCGGCGGCAGGCCGTCCATGGTCTCGCCCACCTCCGCCGGGTTGCGCCGGACGATGCGCGCCAGCGGCAGGCCGGCCACGAGGACGATCACCGCGGTCGCGAGCGCGGTGCGGCGCCAGCCGTAGGTCTGCATCGCCCAGCCCACCAGCGGGATGGCGACGCCGCCCAGCGCGAGGCCGAGGCTCATGAAGGACAGCGCGCGGGCCCGGCGCTTCTCGAACCAGTGCACCAGCGCCACCGAGAGCGGGAAGTAGCCGGAGAAGCTGGCGCCGACCGAGATCACCACGAGGGCGACATAGAAGTCGCCGATGGTCTGCAGCTGGCTGAACAGCAGGAAGCCGAGGGACAGCAGCACGATGCCGGCCTGCACCAGCAGCCGCGGCCCGAAGCGGTCGACCATCCAGCCGAGGAGCGGGCCGAGCAGGGCGCCTTCGAGCGACTGCAGCGCGGCGCCGCCGGCGAGCGCCGTCTTGCTCCAGCCGTTCTCCTCGGACAGCACCGCGACGTAGGCGCCGAAAGCCTGCAGCAACAGCGCGGAATGGAGGAAGTGGATGCCGGCGCCTGCCGCGGCAATCCGCCAGCCGTAGAAGATCTTCAAGGTGAATGCGCGAAAGCGGCCCAGTGTAGCGGCGCGATACTCCGGGGATGCCGCACTTTCGTTTGCATCCCGCCGCCGACGTCGCGCCCGCCGACCTGCACGCGGCCTTCACCACGGCCTTCGCGGACTACCTGATCGGGCCGTTCCGCCAGCCGCTGGAACTGTGGCCGCGCTTCCTCGCGCGCCAGGGCGTGGACATCGGCCGCAGCCGCGTCGCGGTGGGCGACGCCGGCATCCTCGCCTTCGCGCTCGTCGCGCCGCGCGCCGACGTGGCGAGCTGGCGCCTCGGCGTGATGGGCGCGGTGCCAGCCGCGCGCGGCACCGGCGCGGCGCCCGCGCTCTTGGACGACTTCATCGCGCGCGCCAAAGGCGAGGGCCAGCGGCGGGTGGAACTCGAATGTTTCGCGCAGAACGAGCGTGGCCTGCGCCTGTACCGCGGTCGCGGCTTCGCCGGCGTCGCGCCGTTGCACGGGTACGGCAGCGAGGGCGTCGGCCCTTCCGGCCTGGCCAGCGGCGCGGTGCCGGTGGGACTGGACGAAGCCTTCGCGTGGATCGACGGGCTGGCACGCGCCCGCGGTGACCTGCCGCTGCAGGTCACGTCGGTGTCGCTGCGGGCGCAGCCGATGCACCTGCACGCCTGGCGTTGCAACGGCGCGCAGGTGGTGGCGGCCGGCACCGCGCCGGACCAGGTGACGGTGCTCAGTCTGCTCGACACGGAGCCGGGGCAGGGCGGCACGCCGGCCCTGATCGGTGCGCTGCGGCAGCAGTGGCCGGAGGCCAGCCTGCACGTGCCGCAGCTGCAGCGCGACGACCTGGGCGGGGACGCCTTGCGGCGGCTGGGATTCCAGCCGCTCCCGCTGCACCAGCTGCTGATGCATCGCCCGCTCGCCTGAGCGGCTTCAGGCGGTGGCGCGGAACGCCGCCGGCGCCATCCCCACCCATTGCCGGAAGGCCCGCGCGAAGCTCTTCTCGTTGCGGAAGCCGACCGCGGCCGCGACCTGCTTGATCGGCCGGTCGGTGCGCCACAACAGGTCCTTCGCGCGCTCCAGCCGCACCTCGTCCTTCAACTGCTGCAGGCTGGCGCCTTCCTCCTTCAACTGCCGGTGCAGCGTGCGCGCGGACACGTGCAGCAGCCCGGCCAGCGCCTCGGCGCTGTGCGCGCGCTCGGGGTGCGCGGCGAGCGCCTGCCGCACCTGCGGCACCAGCAGTCGGTCGCGCCGGTAGGGCAGCACGGTGATGGACAGCGCCCGTTGCAGCATCCGGGCCAGCGCCTTCTCGTCGCGCCGCAGCGGCAACTGCAGGTAGCGCGCATCGAAGGCGATGCTGGCCGCGGGCGCGTCGAAACGCAGCGGCCCGGGGAACATGTGCGGGTACGCGTCGGCATGTGCCGGTGCGGGGAAGGGGAAGGCTGCGGCGAGCAAGGGAATGCGCGAATCGACGTACCAGCACGCCAGCCCGTGGGCGTTGCGCAGCAGGAAGGCCAGGCTCAGCTCGCGGACTTCGCGCGGCAACGGAACGGGCTCGTGCAGGGTGAGCTGCGCGGTGCTGCCGCTGGTCTGCAGTTCCAGCCGGATGTCATCGGTCAGCAGCGCATGGTGCCGGCACCAGCGCTTCAGCGCGACGCCCAGGTTCGGGGCGCCGAGGGAAGCGCGCGCCAGCATGCCGTAGCTGCCCCATGGGAGACGCCGCGAAAAGGCGCCCAGTCCCTCGTCGTCCAGCTCCTGCATGGCGGCGGCGGACAGGGTCTCCATCTGCCGCGCGCGCATCCGGCCGTCCGGCTTCTGCAGCTGCGCTGGCGTGATCTGTGCCAGTCGCAAGGCGGCCACCGGGTCCTTGCCGTGGCGCCGGTACGCCGCCACGATGGCCCGGGCGAACGCCATGGGTGTGACGGCTGCCGAGGGCCGGCTGGTGCTGCGGGAAGCCATGGGGCGGAGTGTAGGCGAGTGGCAGGATTTGCACCCCGTGGGTCAGCCGCGCGACGGCGACTTTGCCTAAGCTCGCGCCTTTGGCGCTATCGTCGCGCAGCGCCTTCGCGAGAAAGAGAGACATGCCCGTCCTGCCCTCCCAGCTGAACCCCCGGTCCGCCGACTTCCAGGCCAGCGTGGCCGCCATGCAGGCCCTGGTCGACGACCTGAACGCCCAGGTGGCCGTGCATTCCGCCGGCGGCGGCGAAGCGGCGCGCAAGAAGCACGAGGCGCGGGGCAAGCTGCCGCCGCGCGAGCGGGTGCAGATGCTGCTGGACCCGGGCACGCCCTTCCTGGAGATCGCGCCCCTGGCCGCGCACGGCATGTACCTGGCGAAGGACGGCAGCATGGACGCCCCCTGCGCCGGCATGATCGCCGGCATCGGCCGCGTGAGCGGCGTCGACTGCATGATCGTCTGCAACGACGCCACGGTGAAGGGCGGCACCTACTACCCGATGACGGTGAAGAAGCACCTGCGGGCGCAGGAGATCGCCGCGCAGAACCGCCTGCCGTGCATCTACCTCGTCGATTCGGGCGGCGCCAACCTGCCGAACCAGGACGAGGTGTTCCCCGACCGCGACCATTTCGGCCGCATCTTCTACAACCAGGCCAACCTGTCCGCGCAGGGCATCGCGCAGGTGGCGGTGGTGATGGGTTCCTGCACGGCAGGCGGCGCCTACGTGCCGGCGATGAGCGACGAGACCATCATCGTCAAGGACCAGGGCACCATCTTCCTGGGCGGCCCGCCGCTGGTGAAGGCCGCCACCGGCGAGGTGGTGAGCGCGGAGGACCTCGGGGGCGGCGACGTGCACACGCGCCTGTCCGGCGTCGCCGACCACCTGGCCATGAACGACGCCCACGCGCTGGCGCTGGCGCGGCAGGCCGTCGCCGCCCTCAACCGCCCCAAGCAGGCCCCGGTGCAGCTGCGCGAACCGGTGCCGCCGAAGTACGACGGCCGCGAGCTGTACGGCGTGATCCCGACCGACGCGCGCAAGCCCTTCGACGTGCGCGAGATCATCGCCCGCATCGTCGACGGCTCCGAGTTCCACGAGTTCAAGGCGCGCTTCGGCAACACGCTGGTGTGCGGCTTCGCGCACGTCGAGGGCATGCCCGTCGGGATCGTCGCCAACAACGGCATCCTGTTCTCGGAATCGGCGCAGAAGGGCGCGCACTTCATCGAGCTGTGCTGCCAGCGCAAGGTTCCGCTGGTCTTCCTGCAGAACATCACGGGCTTCATGGTGGGCCGCAAGTACGAGAACGAAGGCATCGCCCGCCACGGCGCGAAGATGGTGACGGCGGTGGCCACGGCCAACGTGCCCAAGTTCACGATCATCATCGGCGGCAGCTACGGCGCCGGCAACTACGGCATGTGCGGCCGCGCCTACTCGCCGCGCTTCCTCTGGATGTGGCCGAACGCGCGCATCTCGGTGATGGGCGGCGAGCAGGCGGCCAGCGTGTTGGCGACGGTCAAGCGCGACGGCATCGAGGGCCGGGGCGGCGCCTGGAGCGCGGAAGAAGAGGCCGCCTTCAAGAAGCCGCTGCTGGAGCAGTTCGCGCACCAGTCGCACCCCTACTACGCCAGCGCCCGCCTGTGGGACGACGGCGTCATCGACCCGGCCGACACGCGCCGCGTGCTCGCACTGGGCCTGTCGGCCGCGTTGAACGCGCCCATCCCGGACGTGAAGTTCGGCGTGTTCCGGATGTGACCATGCGACCGGCCGCCTTGCTCCTGCTGCTGGCCGCCTGCGCGGTGGGGCATGCCGCTCCGGTGGAGGAGGCGCTGCGGGTCCCCGTGCGCTTCACGACGCTGCGTGGCGAGCCGGTGGAGCAGCCGGTCGAAGTCCTGTTCTACCGGGACGATGCGCGAACGGGGCCGGCGCCCCTCGTCGTCATCAGCCATGGCCGCAGCCCGGACGCGAAGGCCCGGCAGGCCCTGGGGCGCGCCAGCTATCCCAAGGTGGTCCCGTTCTTCCTGGAGCGCGGCTTCGTGGTCGCGGTGCCCACCCGGGTGGGCTACGGCAGGACGGGCGGCCCCGACCTCGAAGACAGCGGCCCCTGCGAACACCGGGACTTCGCCCCGGCCTACGACGCGGCCGCCCGCCAGGTGCAGGCCGTCGTCGAGCACCTGCGCGGCCGCCCCGACGTCCGGCCCGACCAGACCTTGCTGGTCGGCCAGTCCTTCGGGGGCGTGACCACCCTCTCGCTCGCGGCTTCCAACCTGGCCGGCGTGCAGGCCGGCATCAATTTCGCCGGTGGCGGCGGCGGCAATCCGCGGGCGCGTCCGGGCCAGCCCTGCGGGCCCGACCGGATGGAGGCCATGCTGCGCGAGTACGGGCGGCATGCCCGGGTGCCCGTCCTCTGGGTGTACGCCGAGAACGACCGCTATTTCGGGGCCGAGCTGCCGCGGCGATGGTTCGCCGCCTATGCGGAAGGCGGCGCGCCCGCCGAGTTCCAGCAGTACGGCCCGCATGGCAGCGACGGCCATGCGCTGTTTGCCCACTGGCCCGGCGTGTGGCACGCCCGGGTCGATGCCTTCCTTTCGCGGCACGGCTACGCCGTGCCGATCCCCGTCCCACCTCTGAAGGCCCCACGATGAACCACCTCGAACTCTCCTTCGGCCATGGCGTGGCCACCGTCACGCTGAACCGTCCCGAGCTGCGCAACGCCTTCAACGACGAGGTGATCGCGGAGCTCACCGCCGTGCTGTTCGAGCTGGAGAAGCGCACCGAAGTCCGCTGCGTCGTGCTAGCCGGCAACGGCCCGGCCTTCTGCGCCGGCGCCGACCTGAACTGGATGAAGCGCATCGCCGGCTATTCCCGCGACGAGAACCTGACCGATGCGTCCGGGCTGGCGCGCATGCTCGAGCAGCTCTACCGGATGCCCAAGCCCACCATCGCGCGCGTGCACGGCGACACCTATGCCGGCGGCATCGGCCTGGTGTCCGCCTGCGACATCGCGATCGCGGCGGAGCCGGCGCAGTTCTGCCTGAGCGAGGTCAAGCTGGGGCTGATCCCGGCGACGATCAGCCCGTACGTGATCCGCGCCATGGGTGCGCGCATGGCGCACCGCTACTTCCTGACCGCCGAGCGCTTCGGCGCCGTGGAAGCTCAGCGCATCGGGCTCGTGCATGAAGTCGTGGCCGCCGATGCTTTGGACGGCAAGGTGGCGGAGGTCGCGCGCAGTCTCGTGACCGCCGGCCCGGAGGCCGTGAAAGCCTGCAAGAAGCTGCTGCACGACGTGGCCGGCCACGCGATCGACGCCGGGCTGGTCCGCCGCACGGTGGAAGCCATCGCCGACATCCGTGCCAGCCACGAGGGCCGCGAGGGCGTGCAGTCCTTCCTGGCCAAGCGCAAGCCCAACTGGTTGCCGGGGGCCTGACGTGCTCGAGTCCCTGGGCAGCCTCGTCGACACCCCGCAGCTGCTCGCGCTGGCGGCGGCCCTGGGCTGGGCGAGCGGCTTCCGGCTCTACGCCGTGGTGTTCCTGACCGGCCTGGCCGGCTGGATGGGCTGGATGGACCTTCCGCCCGGCCTGCAGGTGCTGCAGCACCCGGCGGTCCTGGGCGCGAGCGGCTTCATGCTGTTCGTCGAGTTCTTCGCCGACAAGATCCCCTTCGTCGATTCGGCCTGGGACGCCGTGCACACGGTGATCCGCATCCCCGCGGGGGCCGCACTGGCGGCCGGCGCGCTCG
The DNA here is from genome assembly GCF_015070875.1 of Ramlibacter pallidus. Taxonomy (GTDB): domain Bacteria; phylum Pseudomonadota; class Gammaproteobacteria; order Burkholderiales; family Burkholderiaceae_C; genus Ramlibacter; species Ramlibacter pallidus. The sequence goes on along the minus strand of NZ_JADDIV010000001.1, from coordinate 536,688 downwards.
GCGCGGACAGCCAGGCGATGGGCTGGGTCGCGGCGCTCGTCGGCGGCAGCCTGGCGGCGACGAGCCACGCCACCAAGATGACGACCCGCGCCGCGGTGAACACCTCGCCGGAGCCGTTCTCGAACACGATCCTCTCGCTGGCCGAGGACGGGCTGGTGGTCTTCCTGCTGTGGCTGTCCGCCGCGCACCCCGGCATCTTCGCGGTGGTGCTGGTCGTCAGCATCGTGCTGGCCGTGGTCCTGCTGGTGGTGCTGTTCAAGTTCCTGCGCAAGGTGCTGCAGGCGGTGAGTGGTTTCTTCAAGGGGCGGCCCATGCCGCGGGAGTTGGGTTGATGTTTCGCAAGATCCTGATCGCCAACCGTGGCGAGATCGCCTGCAGGGTGGCCGCGACCGCAAGGCGCATGGCGGTGCGCACCGTCGCCGTCTACTCCGATGCCGATGCCCGCGCCAAGCACGTGGAGGCCTGCGACGAGGCCGTGCACATCGGCGGCAGCGCGCCCAAGGACAGCTACCTGCGCTGGGAGCGCATCATCGAGGCCGCGAAGGCGACCGGCGCCGAGGCGATCCACCCCGGCTACGGTTTCCTGAGCGAGAACGAGGCGTTCGCCCAGGCCTGCCGGGATGCCGGCCTCGTCTTCATCGGGCCGCCGCCCTCGGCGATCCAGGCGATGGGCCTCAAGGCGGAATCCAAGCAGCTGATGGAGAAGGCCGGCGTGCCGCTGGTACCCGGCTACCACGGCTCGGAGCAGGACCCGGCCCTGCTGCAGCGCGAGGCCGACCGCATCGGCTACCCCGTGCTGATCAAGGCCAGCGCCGGCGGCGGCGGCAAGGGCATGCGTGCGGTGGAGAGGGCCGAAGACTTCGCGGCGGCGCTCGCCTCCTGCCAGCGCGAGGCGCGCAACAGCTTCGGCGACGAGGCCGTGCTGGTGGAAAAGTACGTGACGCGGCCGCGGCACATCGAGATCCAGGTGTTCGGCGACACGCACGGAAACTGCGTGTACCTGTTCGAGCGCGACTGCTCGGTGCAGCGCCGCCACCAGAAGGTGCTGGAAGAAGCGCCGGCGCCCGGCATGACGGAGGCGATGCGCCGCCGCATGGGCGAAGCCGCCGTGGCGGCCGCCCGCGCGGTGAACTACGTCGGCGCCGGCACGGTGGAGTTCATCGTCGAACAGCGCGGCGGCGAGATGGACTTCTTCTTCATGGAGATGAACACGCGCCTGCAGGTGGAGCATCCGGTGACGGAGGCGATCACCGGCCTGGACCTGGTGGAGTGGCAGCTGCGCGTCGCGGCCGGCGAGCCGCTGCCGCTGAAGCAGGAAGACCTGCGCATCCACGGCCACGCGATCGAGGCCCGCATCTGCGCCGAGAACCCGGACAACAACTTCCTGCCGGCCACCGGCACGTTGCGCGTGTACCGCAAGCCGCGGGCCGCTGGCTTCGAACGCGCGCCGGTGCGCGTCGACGACGGCGTACGCGAGGGCGATGCGATCTCGCCCTTCTACGACTCGATGATCGCCAAGCTGATCGTCCACGGCGCGACCCGGGCCGAGGCGCTCGCCCGCCTCGACGAGGCGTTGGCGGCGACGCACATCGTCGGCCTGCACACCAACGTGCAGTTCCTGCGCCGCGTGCTGGCCAGCCGTTCGTTCGCGCAGGCCGATCTGGACACCGCCCTGATCCAGCGCGAGCAGGCGGTGCTGTTCGGGCAGGAGCCCGTGGGCCTGGAACTCGCCGCCGCCGCGGCCGTCGCCCGGACGCTGCTGGACGAACGTGCCCTGGAAGGCACCGACCCGTTCAGCCGCCGCGACGGCTGGCGGTCGCACGGCACGGCACTGCGCCGCTTCGATTTCGAGTTCGGCGGCCGCCACGCGAAGGCCGAACTCACGACCCTGCACGACGGCGCCCACATCCTGGCCCTCGACGGCCAGCCCGCGCCGCTGGCTTTCCGCGGCGAGGCGGACACGATCGAGCTGCAGTACGGGCCGCGCCGCACCCGCGCCACCGTGTACACGGACGGCGAGACGGACCATGTGTTCACGCGCGACGGGGCGACGCAGATCGTGTCGCTGGACCTGCTCGCGCACGCGGGCGAGGGTGCCGCGGAGGCCGGCCGGCTCACCGCGCCGATGCCCGGCAAGGTGGTGTCGTTCGCGGTGAAGGCGGGCGACAAGGTGAGCAAGGGGCAGGCGCTCGCCGTGATGGAAGCGATGAAGATGGAACACACCATCGTCGCGCCGGGGGACGGGACCGTCGCTGAGCTGCTCTACGCGCCCGGCGACCAGGTGACCGAGGGCGCCGAGCTGCTGAAGCTGGCGGCATAGGCAGAATCGCGGCATGCGCATCACCGTCTGCTGCAGCGACACCAAGACCGCTCCCTGGATCGAAGGCCTGCGGGCCGCCCTGCCCGAGGCCGAGGTGGAGGAATGGCGTCCCGGCGCGCCGGCCGCCGACCACGCCATGGTCTGGTCGCCGCCGCAACAGTTCCTGGACGAACAGCCCGGCCTGAAGGGCCTGTTCAACATCGGCGCCGGCGTCGACGCGCTGATGAAGCTGCGCATCCCGCCGCAGACGCTGGTGGTGCGGCTGGACGACGCGGGCATGTCGGTGCAGATGGCGGAGTTCGTCTGCCACGCGCTCATCCGGCACTTCCGCGAACTCGATGCGTACGGCCGCGACGAGGTGGAGGGCAAGTGGGGCTTCCGCAAGCCGCGGCTGCGCGCCGACTTCCCCGTGGGAGTGATGGGCCTGGGCGTCCTGGGCCAGCGCGTGGCGCAGGCGGTCGCCGGCTTCGAGTTCCCGGTGCTCGGCTGGAGCCGCAGCCGCAAGGAGGTGCCCGGCGTGCAGGGCTTCGCCGGGCCGGAGCAGTTCGACGCCTTCCTGGCGGGCACGCGCGTGCTGGTCAACCTGCTGCCGCTGACGCCGGACACGCGCGACATCCTGGACCGCCGCACCCTGTCGAAGCTGCGCCCGGGCGGGTACGTGATCAACGTCGCCCGCGGCGCGCACCTGGTCGACGAGGACCTGCTCGCGCTCATCGACGAAGGCCACCTGGCGGGCGCGGCGCTCGACGTCTTCCGCACGGAGCCGCTGCCGAAGGAACATCCGTTCTGGCGTCACCCGAAGGTGACCGTCACGCCGCACACCTCCGCCCGCACCCTGCGCGAGGAAAGCATCGCCCAGATCGCGCGCAAGATCCGCGCCTTCGAGCGCGGAGAACCCATCGCCGGCGTGGTTGACCGGAAGAAAGGATACTGAGGCCATGAAATATCCCGCCAAGGTCAAGCTCGTCGACGTGGGCCCGCGCGACGGGCTGCAGAACGAGAAGTCGCCGGTGCCGGCGGCCGTCAAGATCGAGCTGGTGCACCGGCTGCAGGCCGCGGGCCTGCGCGAGATCGAGGTCACCAGCTTCGTGTCGCCCAAGTGGGTGCCGCAGATGGCCGACAACGCCGAGGTCATGGCCGGCATCCGCCGCCAGCCCGGCGTGCGCTACTCGGTGCTGGTGCCCAACATGAAGGGCTTCGACGCGGCGGTCGCGTCGAAGCCGGACGAGATCGTGGTGTTCGGCGCGGCCAGCGAGGCCTTCAGCCAGCGCAACATCAACTGCTCCATCGCCGAGAGCATCGAGCGCTTCGCCCCCGTGGTGGAGGCGGCGCGGGCCAAGGGCATCCACGTGCGCGGGGCCATCTCGGTGGCGGTCGGCTGCCCCTACCAAGGCGACGTCAGTCCCGAAGGGGTCGAGCTGGTCGCCCGCTTGATGAAGCAGATCGGCGTGCAGCATTGCGGCGTGGCCGACACCATCGGCGTGGGCACGCCGCGCAAGGTGCAGCTGGCGATGGAAGCGGCGCTGAAGCATTACCCGCTGGACGAAGTCTCCGGCCACTTCCACGACACCTACGGGCAGGCCCTGCCGAACACGCTGGCCTGCCTGGAGATGGGCATCTGGCAGTACGACTCCTCCATCGCGGGGCTCGGCGGCTGCCCGTACGCGAAAGGCGCGACCGGGAACGTCGCCACGGAAGACGTGGTCTTCATGCTGCACGGCATGGGCATCGACACCGGCATCGACCTCGACAAGCTGGTCGACGCCGGCCAGTACATCAGCGACTTCCTGGGCCGCAAGCCGAACTCGCGCGCGGCGACGGCCCTGCTCAACAAGCGCGTGCCGGCCTGACGCGACCATGTGCGGTTCCGAACTCCGCTCCCTTCCGGAAGCCGTGCAGCGCGTGGCCCGCGTGCTGCAGGAGGCGGGGCATGCGCACCTGCCCCTGATGCTGGACGACGCCGCGCGCACGGCGCAGCAGGCGGCCGATGCCCTCGGCATCCAGGTCGGGCAGATCGCCAAGAGCATCATCTTCCGCCGCAAGTCCGATGACGCCGCGGTGCTGGTCGTGACGTCGGGGGACCGGCGCGTGGACGAGAAGAAGGTCGATGCCATCGTCGGCAAGACCGGCCGGGCGGATGCCGACTTCGTCAAGGCGAAGACCGGCTTCACCATCGGTGGCGTCTCGCCCGTTGCGCATGCCCAGCCGCCGGTGACGCTGATCGACCGCGAGCTGTTCCGCTTCGAGGAGATCTGGGCCGCCGCCGGGCATCCGCACGGCGTCTTCAAGCTGCGGCCGCAGGACCTGGAGAAGCTGACCGGCGCGCCCGTGGCCGACGTGGTGCAGGTGCCGGCCGGATGAATTCGGCGCGCGAACTGCTGCTGGAGAAGTGGCGCGCGCTCGACGCCGGCGCGGGCGTGCCATCGCCCTGCATCTCGGTGTGCCGCATGGATGCGGCGACGGGCTGGTGCGAAGGCTGCTTCCGCACGCTCGACGAGATCGCGGCCTGGGGCCTGGCCTCCGATGCCGAGAGGCGGCGGGTCTGGCGGGCTCTCGTGGAGCGCGCGCAGGCATGAAGCAACTCACCTTCCATTTCGACTTCATCTCGCCCTACGCCTACCTCGCGTTCGAGCAGCTGCCCGAAGCGCTGAAGGGACTGAGCTATGCGGTGGACTACCGGCCGCTGCTGTTCGCGGGCCTGCTCAAGCACCATGGCCAGCTCGGGCCGGCGGAGATTCCGCCCAAGCGCGACTGGACCTACCGGCAGGTGCTGTGGCACGCGCACGCGCACGGCATTCCGCTGCAGCTGCCGGCCGCCCACCCCTTCAACCCCCTCGGCCTGCTGCGCCTCGCGCTGGCGTGCGGCGAGGACGGCCGCGTGAACCGCTATGTGGCGGAGACCTTGTTCCGCCACGCCTGGCGCGGCGGCGCGGACGCGGCCGATGCCGGGCGGCTGGAGCAGGCGCGCGCGCTGCTGCAGCCGCGGCGCGACCCGGCCGGCGATGCCGTGAAGGCGGAGCTGAAGGCCAACACCGATGCCGCGGTCGCCCGTGGCCTGTTCGGCGTGCCGACCATCGAGGTCGACGGCCGACTCTTCTGGGGCTTCGACAGCCTGCCGATGCTGCGCGCCTACCTGCAAGGCGATGCGTGGTTCGGGTCCGGCGCCTGGGAACACGCTGCCGCCCTGCCGGCCGGCCAGACCCGCCGCTGAGCCACGGCAGGCTGCGGGCGAGCGCGGCGAAAGCCTGCACTCCCCACATCGTGAAAGCGAAGGCGCGGGTTTCACCCGAGTTCGTCAGAGTGCGTTCAGTTCCGCGCAAGCGGGTGTTGGATTCGCGTCAGAGCTGGGTCAGAGCGCGGGCGAAGAATGCGCCGCTCTACCCACACAACGGAGACAACGCAATGGCCGCAGTGCTTCCCGCAGCCGCCGACCGCCCGATGACCGGCGAGGAGAAGAAGGTGATCTTCGCCTCCTCGCTCGGCACGGTGTTCGAGTGGTACGACTTCTACCTGTACGGATCGCTCGCCGCGATCATCGCGAAGCAGTTCTTCTCCGCGCTCGACCCGACGTCGGCGTTCATCTTCGCGCTGCTGGCCTTCGCCGCCGGCTTCCTGGTGCGGCCGTTCGGTGCGATCTTCTTCGGCCGCCTCGGCGACATGATCGGCCGCAAGTACACCTTCCTGGTGACCATCCTGATCATGGGCCTGTCGACGTTCATCGTCGGCATCCTGCCCGGCTACGCCACGATCGGCGTCGCCGCGCCCGTCATCCTGATCGGCCTGCGCCTGCTGCAGGGCCTCGCGCTCGGCGGCGAGTACGGCGGTGCCGCGACCTACGTCGCCGAGCACGCGCCGCACGGCAAGCGCGGCGCGTACACGGCCTGGATCCAGACCACCGCGACGCTGGGCCTGTTCCTGTCGCTGATCGTCATCCTGGGCACCCGCACGGCCATGGGCGAGCAGGCGTTCGCCGACTGGGGCTGGCGCATCCCGTTCCTCGTCTCGATCCTGCTGCTGGCCATCTCGGTGTGGATCCGCCTGTCGATGTCCGAGTCGCCCGCGTTCCAGCGCATGAAGGCCGAGGGCAAGACCTCGAAGGCACCGCTGAAGGAATCCTTCGGCGAGTGGAAGAACCTGAAGATCGTGATCCTCGCGCTGGTGGGCCTGACCGCCGGCCAGGCCGTGGTCTGGTACACGGGCCAGTTCTACGCGCTGTTCTTCCTGACGCAGTCGCTGAAGGTGGACAACGCCACCGCCAACCTGCTGATCGCGGCGGCGCTGGTGATCGGCACGCCCTTCTTCATCGTGTTCGGCGCGCTCTCCGACAAGATCGGCCGCAAGCCGATCATCATGGCGGGCTGCCTGCTGGCCGCGCTGACCTACTTCCCGGTGTTCAACGCGCTGACCAAGGCCGCCAACCCCGACCTCGCCGCTGCGCAGGCCCGCACCCAGGTGGTGGTCACGGCGCCGGAGGCCGACTGCTCCTTCCAGGGCAGCCCGATCGCCCGCGAGATCGACTTCCGCAGCTCGTGCGACATCGCCAAGCGCTACCTGGCGCAGAGCTCGGTGAGCTACGCCAACGTCGCCGGCCCGGCGGGCCAGCCCGCGACGGTGAAGATCGGCGAAACGGTGATCACCGCGCCGGTGGGCAACGTCGTCAACTCCAAGTTCGACGAAGCCAGCGTGGCCTCCATCGCCGCGTTCAAGAAGCAGGTGGCCGACGCGCTGAAGGCGGCGGGCTATCCGGCCAAGGCCGACCCGGCCAAGATCGACAAGCTGATGGTCACCGCGATCCTGGTGTACCTGGTGATCCTGGTGACGATGGTCTACGGCCCCATCGCGGCGATGCTGGTGGAGATGTTCCCCACGCGCATCCGCTACACGTCCATGAGCCTGCCGTACCACATCGGCAACGGCTGGTTCGGCGGGCTGCTGCCCACCACCGCCTTCGCGATCGTGGCGGCCACCGGCAACATGTACAACGGCCTCTGGTACCCCATCATCATCGCCGCGGCGACGGTGGTGATCGGCACGCTGTTCATCCGCGAAACCAAGGACGTCGACATCTACGCCCGCGACTGATGCGCGCGGTTGACTGAGTGAAGGGCCTTCCCGCGCGGAGGGCCCTTTGCCCAAGCAACCGTTTCCCGGAGCACACCCCCATGTGGAAGATCGCCATCGGCTTCGTCGCCTTCGCCGCCATCTCGCTGTTCGTCATCTTCAAGGCTGGCGACAAGGTCGACATGGGCGGTGAGAAGCACGGCGTGGAGACGGCCGCTCCGGCCGAAGGCGAGAAGAAGCACTGAGCTTCGCGCCAAGGTTTCACCGCGTTGAGGTGAATTTCGTCATCCCCGCGCAGGCGGGGATCCAGCGCTTCGCATGAAAAAGCCGCCAGGTGGCGGCTTTCCCGAAGCTCTGGCTTTCCGCCTGCGCGGGAATGACGATGTCCCGAGGGGCGCGGCGGTTCGGGGAGTCCCCCGTCAGCGCTTGAACTTCCCGTCGCTGCCGATGATGGACAGGTCGGCAAAGTCCAGGCCCGTGCGGTCGGCCGCCGAGTAGCTCACCTCCAGCCCGCCGATGTCGAACTTGCTCAGGCCTTCCAGCGCGGCCTGCACCTTCGCGCGCGTGGGGTTCGGGCCCGCGCGGCGCAGGCCTTCCACCAGCACCTTCGCACCGGCATAGCCTTCCAGCATCGCCGGGCTCAGCTCGATGCTCTTCTCCTTCGCCAGCGCCGTCGCCTCCTTGATGAACGCATAGGCATAGGAGCGCTCGTAAGGGAACACCTGCGTGACGATCACGCCGCGGGCGTTGTCGCCCAGGCTCTTGATGAAGCCGCCGGACGCATTGTTGGACAGCGTGACCACCTGCGCCGCCGACTTCGCGGCGCGCAGCGCCTTCACCCCGTCGGCCACGGCGTTGCCCGAGGCCACCCAGACCACCGCCTGCGCTTCCTTGCCCGTCACCTCGGGGATGATCTTGGCGTAGTCGGGCTTCATGCGGTCGGCCTTGATGACGGCCACCGGCTGGAAGCCCGCCTTCTGGAAGCCGTTCTGCGCGCCCTGCAGGCCGTCGGCGCCGAAGGAGTCGTCGGCCACGATCACCGCGATGCGCGTGATGCCCAGCGTGTGCAGGTGCGTCACGGCCTTCTCGGCTTCGCGCTGGTAGGTCGCGCGCACGTTGAACACGTGCTTGCGCATCGGCTGATGCAGCGACATCGCGCCGGTGGAAGGCGCCACCAGCGGCACGCCGTGCTGGTCCAGCAGCGGGATGATGGCCTCCGAGTGCGGCGTGCCGCGCACCAGGAACAGCGCCAGCACGTTCTTTTCCTCGATCAGCACCTTGGCATTGGCCGCGGCGATCTTGGGATCGAACTTGTCGTCCATGGACAGGAGTTCGACCTTCTGCCCGTTCACGCCCCCCTTGGCATTGACGCTGTCGATCCAGAGCTTGGCGCCATCGGTGGTCTCCTTCACGCCGGCGGCCACGGTGCCGGTGAATCCGGCCGTCTGGCCGATCAGGATCTGCGAACACGCCCATGCGGGCGCGAGGGCGGCCAGCGCCGCCAGGATGTACTTCCTCACTTCGGGCTCCTTGGGTACCTTGGTGGTACTGCCGCGAGGAAGTCTAAGACTTGCTCGTCCATACCCCAAGAGGAGGAACCCGTAAACCGTCTGTTACACCCGGGTAACGACGCCGGGCGGCAACACCGTCTGGAAGGCGGGGACGAGACGGTTGATGCGCTCGGCGGCCTGCGCCTGGCAATGCTGGCCGGCCACCACCTGGAAGACCGACTCCCTCAGCAGCCAGAGCTCCTGCGCGCGTTCGGCCGTGTGCAGCCTCCAGCGCAGCCGGTCGCACTCGAAACCCTGGCAGTCGTCCAGCGCCTCGAGCAGCTGGCGGCGCGCCGTCTCCACCCCGGCGGCGGTGGGATGGAAATGCCATTCGAAGTTGCTGTGGTGCAGCCAGTTCTTCCACGCGGCCATGGGCAGGTTTCCGGGAAGGGAGGCCCCGAACTTACCGACCACGGATGAGCTTTTCCTGTAGGACGTTTTCCATGCCCGTGGTAGGACGAGGGTATGGCCGGGCTGCGCGGCGCAGGGGCAGGCACGTCCCTAGAATGTTCCGCCTTGCTCACCAGAAGGCCTCCATGTCCCAGGGATCGATCCGCATCCGCGGCGCCAGACAACACAACCTCAAGAACCTCGACCTGGACCTGCACACCGGCGAACTGACGGTGGTGACCGGTCCCAGCGGATCCGGCAAGTCCAGCCTGGTGTTCGACACGCTCTACGCCGAGGGGCAGCGGCGCTACGTCGAGACCTTCTCCGCCTACGCGCGCCAGTTCCTGGAGCGCATGGACAAGCCCGCGGTCGACCGCGTGGAAGGCGTGCCGCCGGCGATCGCCATCGACCAGACGAACCCCGTGCGTTCGTCGCGCTCCACGGTGGGCACGATGACGGAACTGAACGACCACCTGAAGCTGCTGTTCGCGCGCGCGGCGCAGCTGTTCGACCGCCAGACCGCGCAGCCGGTGAAGCACGACTCGCCGGAGACCATCTACGAGCAGTTGATGGAGCGCACGAAGGCCGCCGACGTCCGCCTGGTGGTGACCTTCCCGGTTGAACTCCCAGGCGGCACCACGCCCGAGGAAGTGGAGCAGTGGCTCGCGGCCAGCGGATTCACGCGGGTGCAGGCGGAGCGCGAGGTCGCGACGCCGACCGGGCCGCGCAAGGTGCTGGACGTGGTGGCGGACCGCTTCCGCATCCAGGGCGTGGAGAAGGCGCGCGCGATCGAGGCGATCGAAGTGGCGCTCAAGCGCGGCAGCGGCCGTCTCGCGGTGTACGCGGGCGACGAGGACGCCCGGGACATCTGGCGCTTCTCCACCGGCCTGCACTGCCCCGACAGCGACATCCGCTACGGCGACCCGGTGCCTTCCAAGTTCTCGTTCAATTCGCCGGTCGGTGCCTGCGAGACCTGCCGCGGCTTCGGCCGGGTGATCGGCGTCGACTACGGCCTGGTGATCCCCAACGACAAGCTCACGCTGCGCGCGGGCGCGATCAAGACCTTCCAGACGCCCGCGTGGTCCGAATCGCAGGACGACATGATGCGGCACGCCGAATCGGCCGGCATCCCGCGCGACACGCCCTGGTACAAGCTGACGCCGGAGCAGCAGCACTGGGTGATCCACGGCGCGCCGAACTACCGCGACGGCAACTGGAGCCGCCAGTGGTACGGCGTCAAGCGCTTCTTCGAATACCTGGAGAGCAAGGCGTACAAGATGCACATCCGCGTGCTCTTGTCCAAGTACCGCAGCTACACGCCATGCGAGGCCTGCGGCGGTGCGCGCCTGAAGACGGAGGCGCTGCTGTGGCGCCTGGGCAGCAAGGCCGACGCGGACGCCGTGCTGCCGCCGGAGAAGCGCTTCCTGCCGGTCGGCGTGGAGTGGACGCGCGCGCAGCTGGAGGCGCTGCCCGGACTGTCCGTCCACGACCTGATGATGCTGCCGATCGAGCGGCTGCGGCGCTTCTTCGACCGCGTGGAGCCGGAGGCGGAAGCGCACGCCGGCGGCGGCGAACTGCAGGCGCTGAAGCTGCTGTTCGAGGAGATCAACACGCGCCTGCGCTACCTGGTGGACGTGGGCATCGGCTACCTCACGCTGGACCGCCAGAGCCGCACGCTGTCCGGCGGCGAGGTGCAGCGGATCAACCTGACCACGGCGCTCGGCACCTCCCTCGTCAACACCCTGTTCGTGCTGGACGAGCCGAGCATCGGCCTGCACCCGCGCGACATGAACCGCATCACGCAGGCCATGCACCGCCTGCGCGACGCCGGCAACACGCTGGTGGTCGTCGAGCACGACCCGGCCGTGATGGTGGCGGCGGACCGCATCATCGACATGGGGCCCGGCCCCGGCGAGCGTGGCGGCCAGATCGTCTTCGACGGCACGACCGACCAGCTGCGCAATGCCGACACGCTGACCGGCGCCTACCTGGGCGCGCGCAAGCACGTCGGCATGGGCTTCAAGCGCGCGGTGACCGAGTCCACCCCGCGCCTGGTGCTGGAGGGCGCGCGCGAACACAACCTGCAGGACGTGTCCGTGGAGTTCCCGCTGCAGCGGCTGGTGGTGGTGACCGGCGTGTCCGGATCCGGCAAATCCAGCCTCGTGCAGGACATCCTGGCGCCGGCGCTGCTGCGGCACTTCGGCCGCGCCACGGAGACACCCGGCGCGCACGACCGCGTGCTCGGTGCCGACCACCTGGGCGACGTCGTCTTCGTCGACCAGTCGCCGATCGGCAAGACCGCGCGCTCCAACCCGGTCAGCTACGTCGGGGCCTGGGACAGCATCCGCGAGATCTTCGCCACCGCGCCGCTGGCGCGCCAGCGCGGCTACACCGGCAGCAAGTTCAGCTTCAACTCCGGCGACGGCCGCTGCCCGACCTGCGGCGGCTCCGGCTACGAGCACGTCGAGATGCAGTTCCTCTCCGACGTCTACCTGCGCTGCCCGGACTGCGACGGCAAGCGCTACCGGCCGGAGATCCTGGAGATCACGATCGAGCGGCAGCCGGTGGGCGCCGTGGCGCCGCGCCGCATGAACGTGGCGGACGTGCTGGAGCTGACGGTCAGCGAAGCCGCCGCCTTGTTCGCCAACGACCGCGACGTGATCCGCGCGCTGCAGCCCATCGTGGACGTCGGCCTGGAATACGTGAAGCTGGGGCAGCCGGTGCCTACGCTGTCAGGCGGCGAATCGCAGCGCCTGAAGCTGGCCGGCTTCCTGGCCGAGGCGGCGCGCAGCGCCACCCACAGCCGCCAGGGCGTGGCGAAGAAGGGCACGCTGTTCCTGTTCGACGAGCCGACCACGGGCCTGCACTTCGACGACATCGCCAAGCTGATGCGCGCGCTGCGCAAGCTGCTCGAGGCCGGCCATTCGCTGATCGTCATCGAGCACAACCTGGACGTGATCCGCGCGGCCGACTGGCTGGTCGACCTGGGGCCGGAAGGCGGCGACGGCGGCGGCCTGCTCGTGGCGGAAGGCCCGCCCGAGGAAGTGAAGCTGCACCCGACGTCGCACACGGCAAAGGCCCTGCGCGAGTACGACGGCACGCTGGGCGCGTCGGAGGCGCTGCCGGGCGCGCTGCGGCCGAAACTGGAATCTGACCCCAATAGGGCTTCGCGGCCGAACGCCATCCAGATCGTCAACGCCAAGGAGCACAACCTCAAGAACCTCAGCGTCGACATCCCGCACAACAAGTTCAGCGTGATCACCGGCGTTTCGGGGTCGGGCAAGTCGACGCTCGCCTTCGACATCCTGTTCAACGAAGGGCAGCGCCGCTACCTGGAATCGCTCAACGCCTATGCGCGTTCGATCGTGCAGCCGGCCGGACGGCCGGAGGTCGACGCGGTGTACGGCATCCCGCCCACGGTGGCGATCGAGCAGCGCCTGTCGCGCGGCGGGCGCAAGTCCACCGTCGGCACCACCACCGAGGTGTGGCACTTCCTGCGCCTGCTGTACGTGAAGCTGGGCGTGCAGCACTGCGTGAACGACGGCTCGGAGGTGCGGCCGCAGAACCCGGACAGCATCGTGGCGCTCATCATGAAGCGCTACCGCGGCCAGCACATCGGCCTGCTCGCGCCCCTGGTCACGAACCGCAAGGGCGTGTACACGGAACTGGCCGACTGGGCGCGGCCGCGCGGCTACACGCACCTGCGCGTGGACGGCAACTTCCTGCCCACCACGGGCTTTCCCCGCATCGACCGCTTCAAGGAACACACCATCGAGCTGCCGGTGTGCGACCTCGACATCCACCCGGGCAACGAGGCGCTGCTGCGCGAGAAGCTGGCGGTGGCCCTGGAACACGGGAAGGGCATCGTCCACGTGCTGGCACCGCTCGACGGCCTGCGCACCGCCTTCAGCGAAGGCGTGGCGAAGCACGACGGCATCGGCAAGGTGGAGGTGTTCTCCACCCTGCGCGCGTGCCCGACTTGCGCCACGAGCTATCCCGAGCTGGACCCGCGCCTGTTCTCGTACAACAGCAAGCACGGCTGGTGCCCGGAATGCGTGGGCACGGGCGTGAAGCTCACGCGCGAGCAGCGCAAGGCGCTCGACGACACGCTGGTCGCGGCGGAGGACAAGGGCCGCGAGCAGACCTTCGCGGAGGCGGAGATCGAGGACGTATCTGACGAGGCTTGCCCCGTCTGCCACGGCACGCGGCTGAACGCGCAGGCGCGGGCGGTGCGGTTCGACAAGACCGGCATCGCGGACATCGCGGCGCTGTCGGTGCGCGACGTGCGCCGCTGGGTGCAGAGCCTGCAGGCCCGCGGCGTGCTGACCGCGCGCGAGCAGGGCATCGCCCGCGACCTGATCCCCGAGATCCAGTCGCGGCTGGAGTTCCTGGAGGAGGTGGGGCTGAACTACCTGACGCTGGACCGCGGCGCGCCCACCCTGTCGGGCGGCGAGGCGCAGCGCATCCGCCTGGCCGCGCAGCTCGGCTCCAACCTGCAGGGCGTCTGCTACGTGCTGGACGAGCCCACCATCGGCCTGCATGCGCGCGACAACCAGATCCTGCTGGACGCGTTGCACAAGCTGGGCGGCAAGGGCAACACGCTGGTGGTGGTGGAGCACGACGAGGACACGATCCGGCGCGCCGACCACATCATCGACATCGGCCCGACCGCGGGCAAGCGCGGCGGCCGCGTGGTCGCGCAGGGCACCGTCGACGAGGTCACGCAGGCGGAAGGCTCGCTCACCGGCCGCTACCTGCTGCACGCGATGCGGCACCCGCTGAAGTCGCGTCGCCTCGTCGATCCCATGCAGGGCCGCGAACCGGCCGGGATCCCCGTGGCGGAAGCGCCGGCGCCCGTCGCCAGGGGCAAGAAGGTGAAGTCCCTGCTGGCGCGGATGGCCGAGGCGGCCGCGCTGCCCGGGCCGGACCACACGGGCGCCGCCACGAACTTCCTGCGCTTGCAGGGGGCCGACCTGCACAACCTGGACGACGTGGACGTCGACGTGCCGCTGCGGCGCCTGGTCGTGGTGACCGGCGTCTCCGGCTCCGGCAAGTCCACCCTGGCACGGGACGTCCTGCTGCACAACGTGCAGGCCGCGGTGCAGCAACGGTCCACCAAGGCCGGCCGCGATGCCGACGACGCCGGCAAGCGCCCGAAATGGGTCGGCTGCAAGTCGCTGGCCGGCTACCAGTCCATCGACCGCGTGCTCGAGGTCGACCAGACGCCGATCGGCAAGACGCCGCGGTCCTGCCCGGCGACCTACATCGGTTTCTGGGACACCATCCGCAAGCTGTTCGCGGACACCCTGGAGGCGCGGGCGCGCGGCTACGGTCCCGGTCGCTTCTCCTTCAACACCGGCGAAGGCCGCTGCCCCTTGTGCGAAGGGCAGGGCGTGCGCACCATCGCGATGAGCTTCCTGCCCGACGTGAAGGTGCCTTGCGAGGCGTGCCACGGCGCGCGCTTCAATCCCGAGACGCTGGCCGTCACCTGGCGGGGCAAGAGCATCGGCGACGTGCTGCAGATGGAAGTGGACGAAGCGGTGGAGTTCTTCGCGTCCATGCCCAACATCAGCCATCCGCTGCAGCTGCTGCGCGACGTCGGCCTCGGCTACCTGACGCTCGGCCAGCCTTCGCCGACGCTGTCCGGCGGCGAGGCGCAGCGCATCAAGCTCGTGACCGAGCTCTCCAAGGTGCGCGACGACATCACGCGCCGCGGCCAGAAGGCGCCGCACACGCTGTACGTGCTGGACGAACCGACGGTGGGCCTGCACATGGCGGACGTGGAGAAGCTGATCCGCGTGCTGCACCGGCTGGTGGACGGCGGCCACAGCGTGGTGGTGATCGAGCACGACCTCGACGTCATCGCCGAGGCCGACTGGATCATCGACCTGGGACCGGATGGCGGCACCGCCGGCGGCAAGGTCGTCGCCGCGGCGCCGCCGGAGGCGGTGGTGGCAAAGGGCACGCACACAGGCAAGGTGCTGGCGCCGG
Source organism: Ramlibacter pallidus (assembly GCF_015070875.1). GTDB lineage: Bacteria > Pseudomonadota > Gammaproteobacteria > Burkholderiales > Burkholderiaceae_C > Ramlibacter > Ramlibacter pallidus. The sequence continues at coordinate 521,376 of NZ_JADDIV010000001.1, read as the reverse complement.
TGCTGGCCCGCTGACGTGGGCGGGGTGGGCGGCGGCGGCCGCCCATTAGTTCACGGACTGAAGCATCTCGCGCCCTTTCTATCGGGTTTTCCCGGCCCCACCTGCGGGGAACGGCGCAGAAACTGTAGCAACTCGTTACGTGAATAAACGAATTGCCACAGGAGTCCTGCCATGAAAAAGTTGGTCGCCATCGCCGCACTCGTTGCCGCCCCCTTCGCGTGCTGGTCCTCGGACGCCGGCGTTTCCGCCGGCGAGATCCGCATCGGGACGTCGGCGGTGCTGAGCGGGCCGCTGGGCTCGCAGACGCGTGAGTACGTGATCGGCTCGCAGCTTTACTTCGACGTGGTGAACGCGCAGGGCGGGGTCCACGGCCGCAAGATCGCGTACAAGCCGCTCGACGACGGCTTCGACGTCAAGCGGGCGGTGGAGAACACCCGCAAGCTGATCGAGGAAGACAAGGTCTTCGTGGTCTACAACAACACCGGCACGGCGCAGGTCGGCGCCATCCTGCCGCTGGCGGAGTCGTCGCGGACGATCGTCTTCGGCCCGGTCACCGGCGCGACCTCGATGCGCGCCCAGTACAACCGCCACCTGTTCCACGTGCGCGCCAGCTACGCGCACGAGGCGCGCCGAATTGTGTCGCAGCTGAAGAACGTCGGCATCACCCGCGTCGTGGCCTTCTACCAGGACGACCCGCTCGGCAAGACGCTGCTGCAGGAAGTGCGCAAGGCGGCCGCCGACGAGCAGGTGAAGCTGGCCGCCGAAGTGAAGGTCGACCCGAAGCAGCCGGACTTCGCGGCCGCCGCGAAGGAAGCCGCGGCCGCGGAACCGCAGGCGGTCATCATGGGGACCGCGGGCACCACGTTCCCGTCCTTCGTCAAGGCGATGAACCAGGGCGCGAGCCGGCCGAACTACTACGGCTTCTCCATCGCCAGTGTCGACCTGCTGAACAAGGAGCTCGGCGCCGGCGCGCGGGGCATCGTCCTCGCGCAGATCATGCCGTCGCTGAAGAACAATGCGGTGCCGGTGGTGCGGGAGTACCTGAAGGTGCTGGGCGACAAGATGCCGGAAGCCCGGCCCACGCCCAGCCAGCTGGAGGGCTGGGTCCACGCCAACCTGCTGGTCGAAGGCCTGCGCCGCGCCGGCAGGAACCTGAGCACCGAATCGTTCATCCAGGCCATGGAAACGTCCGGCGAGATCGCGTTCGGCAACTTCAAGGCGCAGTACACGCCCCAGTCGCACAACGGCTCCTCGTTCGTGGAGCTTGCCATCATCGACGGCAGCGGGCAGCTGCGCTACTGACCCGCCCAGCCGCGGCGCGCGCTGCGGGAGAATGGCGCGCATGCAGGTCTTCTACAACGACCGCCACCCGCTGCACCACGGCCGCCACGAGATGTTCCGCGGCGAGCTGGTGCCCTGCTTCGAGGTGCCCGAGCGCGCCGACTTCGTGCTGCAGGCGTTGCGCGCACGGGCCATCGGCGACATCGTTGCAGCGCCCGGGATCGGCATCGACGTCCTGGCGCGCGTGCACGCGCGGCGCTACCTGGAGTTCCTTTCGACCGCCTGGGACGAGTGGGTGGCGCTCGACCCGCGCAACGCCGGGCGCGACGCGCTGCCCTCGTACTGGCCGATCCGCACCTTCCGCAGCGACGTGCTGCCCGCGAGCTTCCCGGCCCGCATGGGCCTGTTCTCCTTCGATGCCGGCTCCCCGCTCACCGCGGGAACCTGGGAAGCCGCGCGATGGGGCGGCGCCTGCGCGGCGGCGGCGGCCGGGCAACTGCTTGCCGGTGCGCGCTCCGCCTTCGCGCTGACGCGCCCGCCGGGCCATCACGCCGGCCACGACTTCTTCGGCGGCTATTGCTTCATCAACAACGCGGCCGTGGCGGCGCAGTGCCTGCGCGACGGCGGGATGCGGAAGGTGGCCGTGCTGGACATCGACTACCACCATGGCAACGGCACGCAGGCGATCTTCTACGAACGCGCCGACGTGTTCTTCGCCAGCGTGCATGGCGATCCGCTCACCGAGTACCCGTACTACCTGGGCCATGCCGACGAGCGCGGCGCCGGTGCCGGCCTCGACTGCAACCTCAACCTGCCGCTGCCGAAGGGCACCGGGTTCGCCGACTGGCGCAAGGCGATGGACTTCGCGCTGCGCCGCATCTCGGCCTACGGCGCCGAGGCCCTGGTGGTCTCCCTCGGGCTGGACACCTTCGAAGGCGATCCGATCTCGGGCTTCCGGCTCGCGAGTGCCGACTACCTGCGCGTGGGCGAGGACCTGGCCGCCGCCGGGCTGCCGACCGCCTTCGTGTTCGAGGGCGGGTACGCGGTGGCGGACCTCGGCCTTCACACGGTAAACGTCCTCGAAGGCTTCCTGCAACGCGCGTGAAAGCGGTAGCCTTGCAGGCATGCACCTGCGCGGACGCCCTGTCATCCTCTGCCTGGCATTGGCCGCCGTGCTGTCCGCCTGCGGCGGCGGCAGCGTGGGCGTGAGCGTCGGGGATTTCGACGAGGACGACCCGTTCGCGTTCCATCCCCCACGTTCCAGTGGGCTGCCGGCGGCGGTGACCGTCAGCGCCGCGACGGACCCCGCCTTCAACGGCACCTACGCGAGCGCGAACGTCTGGCTGTCGCCGGTGTTCCGGTTCGGCGGGGACCCGCAGACCTGCCGTTTCCGGTTCGCGGGGCTGCCGCAGGCAGGCGACCAGCGCGTTCTCGAAGGCGAGATCCGGTACCTGCCCGGCACCGCCCAGCTGCACCGCGTGCAGGTCGTCATCAACGGCTTCGACTTCCGGCTCGCGGGCACGGCGGGCGCGAGCGTCGACCGCGCGGGCCACCTGGTGACGTTCGACGGCGCGGTCCTCACCGGCGTCGAGGGCACGATGGGGACCCTCACGCTGACGGGCACCATCCCGCTGCGGGCCGCCGACAAGCCGGTGGGTTGCTGAGCCAGGCTGCGCACCCGCACGGTGCGCCTTTCGCATGTAGGACGACGGGCATCGATGCGGTGGCGGCTCGCCGACACGTCCCGCGTCCGGGCGCCTCTACCTTTGGTGCCCTTCTACACCCGGAGATCCAAGCCATGCGCACCTTCCCAGTCCTCGCGCTGTCCGCGTCCCTCGCCCTGCTGTCCGCCTGCGGCGGCGGCGACGACGAGGGCATCATCGTCGACGAGGACCGTCCTTCGTCTTCCGGCAAGGCGGCGAGCGTCGCCGTCTCCGCGGCGGGCGATGCCACGCTGAACGGCGTGTACTCCACGTCCGACCTGCGCCTGAACAACGTGACCAAGGTCAACCCGATCGGCTCCGACCCCGAGACCTGCCGCTTCAAGTTCGAGGGACTGGTGCAGGCCGGCGCGGGCCGCACGATGATCGGCGACGTCCGCTACCTCCCGGACAGCCCCCAGGTGCGCACGACCTTCATCAGCATCAACGGCGTCGAGTTCGTCCTCGAGGGCACGACGGGCGCCACGGTGGACCGGGCGAACGACCGCGTGAACTACGCGGGCGCGGTGCTGGTCTCCACCCAGGGCTCAGGCCGCTCGATCACCTTCACCGGTTCCATCCCGATGCTGGGCAACCGCCCGGGCGGCTGCTGACCTGTCACGCGGGTTACCGGCAGCGGGTCCGCCCCGATGCGCGGCGGCGCGGGTTGCGCTCCAATGCAGGGTTTCGTTCCCTTGCATTCAGGAGTCACGATGCGCCGTCGCCAACTCATCCAGATCGCCGCAGCCTCGCTGGCCGCCACCGGTCTGGGTGTGCATGCCCAGTCCAGCAATTTCCCGAACAAGCCGATCCGGCTGGTGATCGCCTTCCCCGCCGGCGGCCCCACCGACATCACCATGCGCCAGCTCGCGGACAACGCGGGCAAGATCCTCGGCCAGACGGTGGTGGTGGAGAACCGCCCCGGCGCCGGCGGCACGCTGCCCGCGCAGCTGCTGCAGACCTCGCCGGCCGACGGCTACACGCTGGCGCAGATCCCGCTGGGCGTGTTCCGGCTGCCGTACACCACCAAGATGACGTGGGACCCGGTCAAGGACATCAACTACGTCATCAACGTCACGGGTTACGCCTTCGGCATCATCGTGCCGGCGGACAGCCCCATCAAGAACTGGAACGACTTCGTCGCGTACGCGAAGGCCAATCCCGGCAAGCTGACCTACGGCTCGACCGGCACGCTCACCAGCCCGCACCTGACCACCGAGCTGATCGCGCAGCGCCTGGGCATCCAGCTGAACCACATCCCCTACAAGGGCAGCGCCGAACTGTCGCAGGCGATCGTCGGCGGCCACATCATGGCGGCCGCCGATTCGACCGGCTTTGCGCCGCTGGTGCAGTCCGGCAAGGTGCGCGTGCTGAACACCTGGGGCGCCAAGCGGCTGGAGAAGTTCCCCGACGCGCCGACGCTCAAGGAACTGGGCATCGACATCGTCCAGAACTCGCCCTTCGGCATCGGCGCGCCGCGGGACACCCCGCCCGACGTCGCGAAGAAGCTGCACGACGCCTTCAAGAAGGCGATGGAGGATCCCAGCTACGTGCAGGCCCTGGCCCGCTACGACATGCTGCCCGACTACATGGACTCGGCGCAGTACCGCCGCTTCGCGCAGGAGACCTTCAACCGCGAGAAGGCACTGGTGGAGAAGCTGGGGCTGGCCAAGCCCAACTGATCGTAGTCGCCGTCTGACGGCCGGAAGAGCCACGGCGGCGCTCGGCGCCGCCGCTGGCTTGGCACCATGGCTGCGAGGTCCCTCGCATGCCCGCCAAGAAAGCACCCCACAAGCCGCTGGTCTGGCTGCCCGCCTGCCATCGCAACCTCGACCTGGACGATCCCGGCGGCTACACGGTGCTGGCCGACCGCTATGCGCTGGCCGTCACCCAGCTGGGCCTGCAGCCCGTGCTGTTCCCCATGGCGGAAGCCGAAGACATCCCCTGCCTGCTGCCGCTGGTGGACGGCGTGCTGCTGACCGGCTCGCCCTCCAACGTGGAAGCGACGCATTTCGGCGCGACCGCGCTGCCCACCGACCTGCTGGACCCGCGCCGCGACAAGCTGACGATGCGGCTCGTGCGCGAGAGCCTGGCCGGTGCCGTGCCGCTGTTCGGCGTCTGCCGCGGTCTGCAGGAGATCAACGTTGCCCTCGGCGGCACCCTGTACCAGACGGTGCACGAGGAGTCCGGAATGATGGACCACCGCGAGCCGCACGACGAGGACCTCGCGGTGCAGTTCGCCGAACGCCACGAAGTGCTGCTGGAGCAGGGAAGCGCCTTCGCGCAGTGGGCCGGTGGCACCCGGGCGATGGTGAATTCGCTGCACGGCCAGGGGATCCGGCGGCTGGGCGAGGGCCTGGTGGCCGAAGCGCATGCACCCGATGGCCTGGTCGAGGGGGTGCGGGTGATGGGCGCGCCGGCGTTCGCCTACGGCGTGCAGTGGCATCCCGAATGGCAGCACGAGCGCCATCCGTTCTACCAGCGCACGCTGGAGGCCTTTGCCCAGTCCTGCCGCGAGCACCGCCAGCGCAGGGACGAGGAATGAGCGACGCGTCCGCGGCCCGCGCGCCGCTGGTGTGGGTGGTGGCGAGCCATCGGGAGCTGCAGAACCCCGCGGGACACACGCAGCAGTACACGGTGCTGGACCAGGGCGGCCAGCGCACGGTCTTGAACATGGGCCTGCAGCCGGTCTGCTACCCGCGCGTCCCGCCGGAGCGGCTCGAGGGGCTGCTGGCCACGGTGGACGGCATCCTGCTCGGCGGGTCGGACACCAACGTGCATCCGCGGCACTTCGGCGAGGCGCCGGCGCGCGGGGAATTCCAGTTCGACGAGGAGCGCGACGCACTGGCGCAGCCGTTGATCCGCATGGCGGTGGCGCGCGGCGTGCCCGTCCTCGGATTCTGCCGCGGCTCGCACGACCTCAACGTGGCCATGGGCGGCAGCCTGCACCAGTGGCTGCGCGAGGTGCCAGGCATGCTCCAGCACCACGAGGAGCCCGACGAGACGCTGGACGAGGCCTATGTGGAGCGCCACTTCGTGACCTGCACGCCGGGCGGCGCGCTGGAACGCATCACGCGGATGGGCCGCTTCCCCGTGAGCTCGCTGCATTCGCAGGGCGTGAAGGTGCTGGGCCAGGACCTCGTGGCCGAGGCGCATTCCGACGACGGGCTGGTGGAGGCGTTCCGCTGGCACGACGAGGGCGTCTTCGCCTGGGGCTTCCAGTTCCATCCGGAGTGGGGCTGGCGCTGGCATCCCGCCTACGGGCGGATCATGAACGCGTACGTGCGGGCGTGCTGGAAGCGCATGGCGGAGCGGACGGGCGTGCAGCAGCTGCCGCTGCAGCCCATCGTGGCCTGAGCGCTATCGCGCGGAGAGGATCGCCCGGGCCAATTCGGCGAAGCCGGCGCCGCGCTCGCCTTCCGTGACGTACCGCGGCTTGAACGCCAGCTGCGCCTCGAAGCGGCGGATGTTCGCCACGCCGACGCTGTGCGGGAAATGCTCGAACATCAGCACGTCGTTGGTCGAGTCGCCCACGTAGACCCAGCGGTCCAGCTCCTCGTCGAGGTCCCGTCCGAGCAGTTCGCGCACCACCCAGCGCGCCCCGGCCAGCTTGTTGTGCCCGCCGTACCAGCCGTTCACGTGGATCGAACTGACAGTGGCGTTCATGCCTTCGGAGCGCATCAGGGCCACCACTTCGTCGATCCGCTCCTGCGGCAGGTGCGTGAACTCGCTGTGGTCGATGGCGATGTCGGTCTCGCGCCCTGCGCTGTCCTGCGACAGCGTGGCACCCGGCACTTCGCGCGCGATGCGCTGCGCGACCTGCTGCATGCGCGCGAAGTTCTCGCGGCGTTCGGCTTCGTCCTGCACGTACAGCTTGCGCAGCGGCGCGTCGGGCCCGCTGTGCGTGAGGGCCACCGAACCGTTCTCGGCCACGATCGCGTCCACCGGCCAGGCCCGCGCGAAGGGTTCGCTCCAGCCGACCGGCCGGCCCGTGATGGGGATCACGTGCAGGCCGGCGCGGGCCAGCGCGGCGAGCGCCTCCAGCACGTCGGGCGTGACCGCGCCCTCGGTCGTCAGCGTGTCGTCGATGTCCGTCAGGACGCCGGCGATGCGGGCGCGCGCGGCCGCGGGCCAGGCCCGCAGCGGCTGCATGGGCGCCGGCGCCGTCAACGCGGCTGCTGCTGCGGCAGCAGCAGGCGGCCGGCCCAGCCCGGGCGGCGCGGCACTTCGCTGGCACCGAGCACCGGCGTGCCCGCGCTCTGCACGCCGGTGGCGGTGCCGGCCGGGCAGGCGCCGGTGTCGATGTAGGTCAGGGCCCCCTGCAGCAGCGTGTCCGAGGCGGGGTCTCCCGGCGTGCCGCTCGCCGCCACGTTGCAGGTCGGCTGGAAGCCGCCCGTGTAGTCGCCGAAGCCCTGCGCGTTGGTGCCCTGGAACTCGATCGGGAAGTAAGCGTAGCCGCAGTTGTTCTTCTGCTGGAAGCCATACGGCTTGCCGCAGGTGGTGGTGCCGACGCGCACGACCTGCACGTTGACGCCGCGCAGGCTGTTGATGATCGACTCGCTCGCCGAGCAGGTGGCGCCGGTCGTCAGCACGAACACGCGCGGCAGCGCCAGCTGCGGCAGCGGCGTGCCGGCGGGGTTCTGCGATTCGCCGTACTGCACGGTGCCGGCGAAGCGCAGCGTGCTCTGCGCCGTCAGCTGGGTGCGCTTGGCGTTGTAGCGCAGCTGCTCGAACACCTGGCCGTTGTTCTGCGGGCCGGTGATCATCGACGCCGCCGCGAGGGCGATGTACAGGTAGCCGCCCGAGTTGTTGCGCAGGTCCAGCACCAGGTCCTGCACGCCCTGTCCCTGCAGGTTGCGGAACGCGGCGATCAGGTCGTCCTGCGCGCCGACGTCGTGGTCGTTGAAGAGGATGTAGCCGACCTTGCGCCCCGTGCCGCTGTTGACCACCTGCGTGAGGGGAACGAAGTTCGTGTGGGCCTTCAGCAGCGTGCCGGCGGAGGCCTGCTCGAGGCCCAGCGACTTGCGCAGGTCCTGCGCCTGGGGCAACGGCAGGACGGCGCTGAACCGGTCCCTCGGCTGGCCGGAGGCGTCCGGCGTCCGCACCAGCAGCGCGTTGAAGTAGTCCGGGATGTTGCTGTAGGCCGCCGGATCGACGCTCGGGATCTCGTCGTACCAGAGGTAGACCTCGTCGAGGTAGGCGCGCACGAAATTCTTCTGGCGATCGAGCGAGCAGCTCTGGGCATCGCCGGCCACGCCGGCGTAGGCCGCGGAGCCGCCGGGCGGCACGCCCGGCATCAGGCCGGCAGCGGCGCCGTCGCCGTCGCCTCCGCCGCCCCCGCAGCTGGCCAGCAGGAGCAGGGAAGCGGCCAGCGCGGCCAGGGAACGGGACAGCGGTTTCAGTTGCATGACGTCATCCGGGAAGGAGTGCCGGGATTATTGCCACGGGCATCCGGTCCGTGGGGTCCGGGCCTCAGGCGGCCTTCTGTAAAGCCAGGCCCGCGTGCTCGCGCAGCAGGTGGAAGTGGATCTTGGGGAAGCGTTCCTGCGCCAGCCGCACGTCGTACGGCGAGGTGCAGAGGAAGGCCAGGGCATCGGCGGCGTCCAGCGCCAGGCGTTGCGGGTAGGCGTCGGTGAAGGACCGCAGCTCCGCCGGCGTGTCGGCCGTGATCCAGCGGGCACCCGTGTACGGGCAGCCTTCCAGCCGCACGTCGCAGTCGTACTCCGCGTTCAGGCGGTGCTGCACGACCTCGAACTGCAGCTGGCCCACCGCGCCCAGCAGCATCGGCCCGCCGACGTGCGGGCGGAACACCTGGATCGCGCCCTCCTCGCCGAGCTGGGCGAGGCCTTGCTGGAGCTGCTTGGTGCGCAGCGGGTTCTTCAGCACCACCACCATGAACAGTTCGGGCGCGAAGAAGGGCAGGCCCGTGTACTGCAGGTTCACCGAGCCGTCGGTGATGGTGTCGCCCAGCTGCACGCCGCCGTGCGTGGTGAAGCCGATGATGTCGCCGGCGTAGGCCTCATCGACGGCCTCGCGGCGCTGCGACAGGAAGGTGACCACGGAAGTGGGGCGCAGCTCCTTGCCCGTGCGCTGCACCTTCAGCTTCATGCCCGGCGTGTACTTGCCCGAGGCCATGCGCACGAAGGCGATGCGGTCGCGGTGGGAAGGGTCCATGTTGGCCTGCACCTTGAACACGACGCCGGAGAAGGCGGTGTCGTCCGGCTCCACGATGCGTTCCACCGGCTGCCGGTTGACGACGGCCGTGCTCTTGCGCGCCTGCGGCGGCGGCGCCAGGTCGACCAGCGCGTCCAGCACCTCCATGACGCCGAAGTTGTTCACGGCCGAACCGAAGAACACCGGTGTCTGCTTGGCGGCGAGGAAGGCCGCGTGGTCCCATTCGGGCGAGGCGCCGGCGGCCAGCTCCATGCTTTCGGCGGCCGCGTCGTACTCGCCGGCGAAGCGGCGCCGCAGTTCGTCCTTGTCCGTCAGCGGGATCGTGTCGAGGTCCTGCGGGCGCTTTTCGCTGCCCGACTCGAACACGGTCATGGCCTGCGTGCGCAGGTTCATGATGCCGCCGAAGCTCTTGCCCTTGCCGACCGGCCAGGTCATGGGCACGCAGGGCATGCCGAGCTCCCGCTCCACCTCGTCGAGGATGTCCAGGGGCTCGCGCACTTCGCGGTCCATCTTGTTGACGAAGGTGATGATGGGCGTGTCGCGCTGGCGGCAGACCTCGATCAGCCTGCGCGTCTGCGCCTCCACGCCGTTGGCCGCGTCGATCACCATCAGGGCGGCGTCGACCGCGGTCAGCACGCGGTAGGTGTCTTCGGAGAAGTCCTTGTGGCCGGGCGTGTCGAGCAGGTTGACCACGTGGTCGCGGTACAGCATCTGCATCACGGACGACGCCACGGAGATCCCGCGCTGCTTCTCGATCTCCATCCAGTCCGACGTCGCGTGGCGCGAAGCCTTGCGGCCCTTCACAGCGCCCGCGATCTGGATGGCGCCGGAGAACAGCAGCAGCTTTTCCGTCAGCGTGGTCTTGCCCGCGTCGGGGTGCGAAATGATGGCGAAGGTGCGGCGGCGCCGGACTTCGGCGCCAAAGGGGGAGGCGGACAAGGGGGAGCTCCAGCTGGAACAGCCGCGCATGGATGGCGGTTGTGTCTGACCCCGTATTGTGCCGTGGCGGTGTAGCTTGTCCCGCATGGCCAAGGCAAAGGACCAGGTGGCACTGGAGATCGACGGCCGCGAGGTCGTCATCACCAGCCCGTCCAAGCTTCTGATCCCCGAGGCGGGGCTGGCGAAGCTCGACCTCGTGACTATTACCTGGCCGTGGCGGAGGGCGCCTTGCGCGGCGCCGGCGGCCGCCCCTGCGTACTGGTGCGCTACCCGAACGGCATCCACGAGGAGTTCTTCTTCCAGAAGCGGGCGCCCGGGAAGCGGCCCGACTGGCTGGACGTGACGGAGATCCGTTTCCCCTCGGGCCGGACGGCCTGCGAAGTGGTGCCGCGCCACGCGTCCGACCTGGCGTGGATGGCCAACCTCGCCTGCCTGGAGTTGCACCCGCACCCGGTGCGCGCCGGGGACCTGGAGCACCCGGACGAGCTGCGGGTCGACCTCGACCCGGTGCCGGGGGTCGAATGGCCGCAGATCCGGCAGGTCGCGCAGGTGGTGCACGAGGTGCTCACCGACCTCGGGTTGAAAGGCTGGCCGAAGACCTCCGGCTCGCGCGGCATCCACGTGCTGGTGCGCATCGAGCCGAAGTGGAGCTTCGACGAGGTGCGGCGCGCGGCCCTGGCGCTGGCCCGCGAGGTCGAGCGGCGGGCCCCGGGGCTCGCCACCAGCGCCTGGTGGAAGGAGGAGCGGCAGGGGGTCTTCGTCGACTACAACCAGAACGCGAAGGACCGGACCGTCACGTCCGCCTACTCGGTGCGGCCGAAGCCCGACGCGCGCGTCTCCGCGCCGGTGAGCTGGGCGGAACTCGATGCCTGCGATCCGGCCGACTTCACCGTGAAGACGATGCCGGGACGCTTCCGCACGATCGGTGACCCGCACGCCGACATCGACCAGTGGCGCTGCTCGCTGGAGCCGCTGCTGGAACTCTCGCGGAAGCACGAGGCCGAAGGGCAGGGCGATGCGCCCTGGCCGCCGCACTACCGCAAGGCCGCGGGCGAGCCGCGCCGCGCGCCGCCTTCCACCGCGCGCACCCGAAAGCCCGTGATCGAGGTGGCGCGCGCGGACCGCGAGGCCGAGGCCGTTGCCGCGGCGGAGGCATGGAAGGCGAAGCACCCGAAGGCGGCCGCGCACCTGGAGCCCGCCGACGTGCTGGTGGACCGCATGCGCGGGACTTCGTCGCTCTGGTACCGGGTGCGCATCAACCTGGAGCACGTGCCGGCGCGGCTGCGGCCCAAGTCGGACAAGCCGCAATAGCGCAGTCGCCGGCGCGCTGGCTCTACCATGGCGGGATGGCGAACACCTCCCCGCACCGCTGCTCCTGGGCCAACGGCGACGACGCCCTGATGGCGAAGTACCACGACAAGGAATGGGGCGTGCCGCAGCGCGACCCGCGCATGCTGTGGGAGATGCTGGTGCTGGAGGGTTTCCAGGCCGGCCTGTCCTGGCGGACCATCCTGCACAAGCGCGAAGCCTTCCGGAAGGCCTTCGCGGACTTCGACCCGGCGAAGGTCGCGCGCTTCACGCCCGGGAAGGTAGAGAGGCTGCTGGCCGACCCCGGCATCATCCGCTCGCGCGCCAAGATCGAGGCGACGATCGCCGCCGCCCGGATCTACAACGACATGCAGGCGCAGGGGGAGGACTTCGCCGACTTCTGCTGGTCGTTCACGAAAGGCAAGGTGCTGAAGGGCGACGGCCGGACGTTGCCCGCGGAGACCCCGCTGTCGCAGGAGATCTCGAAGGAACTGAAGCGCCGCGGCTTCAAGTTCGTCGGCCCGGTGATCGTCTATGCGTGGATGCAGGCCGTCGGCATCGTGGACGACCACGCCAGCGGCTGCTTCCGGCGCAAGGCCTAGGCCCCGAACACCTTCGCCAGCTCGAAGGGTGTCGTCACCTCCAGCTGGTCGTAGCGGCAGTCCTGCGGCGGCTTGTCCGGCCGCCAGCGCAGGAACACGGCGGCATGGCGGAAGCGGTTGGCCTGCATGTGGTCGTACTTCACCTCCACCACGCGTTCCGGCCGCAGCGGCACCCAGCTCAGGTCCTTGCCGCCGCTCCAGCGGCTCTGCGCGCCCGGCATGCGCTGCGCGTCGCCGACCTGCGCGCCGGCCCAGTCGCGCCACGGGTGGTCCTCGACGCCGCTGCGCAGCGGCGCGAGCTCCTGGGCCAGCTGCTCGCGCACCGCCATCGTGAACGACGACGTCACGCCGACGTGGTGCAGCACGCCGGCGTCGTCGTACAGGCCCAGCAGCAGCGACCCGACCGCATCGTCGCGGTCCTTGTACCAGCGGAAGCCGGCCACGACGCAGTCGGCGCTGCGCACGTGCTTGATCTTGAGCATGGCCCGCTTGCCGGGCTGGTAGGGCGCGGATTCCAGCTTGGCGATCACGCCGTCGAGGCCGGCGCCCTCGAACTTCTGCAGCCACTCCTCGGCCTGCGCGCGGTCGCGCGTCACCGGCGTCAGGTGCAGGGGCGCCTTCGCCTTGCCGAGCAGGCGCTCGAGCCGCTCCCGGCGCTCCGACTGCGGCAGCTCCATCGTCGACTTGCCACCGGCCGCGAGCAGGTCGAAGGCGACAAAGCCCGCGGGGGTCTCCTTCGCGAGCCTGGCGATGCGCGATGCGGCCGGATGGATGCGCTGCTGCAGCGCGTCGAAGTCGAGCCCGCCGGGCCCGGCCACCACGATCTCGCCATCGAGCACGCAGCCCCTGGGCAGCAGTTCGTGCAGCGCCTTCTCCAGCTCGGGGAAGTAACGGTTCAGCGGCCGCAGGTCGCGGCTTTGCAGGTAGGTCTGCTCGGCGCCGCGGAAGACCAGGGCACGGAAGCCGTCCCACTTGGGCTCGAACAGGAAGCCTTCTTCCGTGGGCAGCGCCTCGGCGATCTTGGCGAGCATGGGCTCGATGGGGGGTGCGGGAAGCGCGGAGGAAGCCATGTGTGCCTTTGTACCGGGAAGCGGCCCGAGTGTGGGGCACGGACGGCCTCCCGGCGGGTTTCCGTTAAAATCGCGCCAACCGAGGAGCGTTGCAGCGTCCCCATGGACGCGAGGCTCGGCGAACCTGCAACGACGCTCACCCACTCTTCCGTGCGGTGAGCCCTCCCGGAAGCGTGGGTTCCCCCACTTCAGCTTCCGGAGCCACCATGAACGCCGCCCTCAAGCCCGTCGCCCCCGCCGACAGCGCCATCACCGACATTTCCCTGGCCGACTGGGGCCGCAAGGAAATCCGCATCGCCGAGACCGAGATGCCCGGCCTGATGGCGATCCGCGAGGAATTCGCGAAGACCCAGCCGCTGAAGGGCGCCCGCATCACGGGCAGCCTGCACATGACCATCCAGACCGCCGTGCTCATCGAGACGCTGCAGGCGCTGGGTGCGCAGGTCCGCTGGGCCTCGTGCAACATCTTCTCCACGCAGGACCATGCCGCGGCCGCCATCGCCGCCAGCGGCACGCCGGTGTTCGCCAAGAAGGGCGAATCGCTGGAGGAGTACTGGGACTACACGCACCGCATCTTCGACTTCGGCGCCAAGGGCACCGCGGGCGAAGGCCCCAACATGATCCTGGACGACGGCGGCGACGCCACGCTGCTGATGCACCTGGGCCAGCGCTGCGAGAAGGACCTGTCGCTGATCGACACGCATTCCAGCGAGGAAGAGCGCATCCTGCACGCGGCCATCCGCGCCAAGCTGAAGGAAGACCCGACCTGGTATTCGCGCAAGGCGAAGGAGATCATCGGCGTGACGGAAGAGACCACGACCGGCGTGCACCGCCTGCAGGACATGTCGAAGAAGGGCCTGCTGAAGTTCCGCGCGATCAACGTCAACGACTCGGTCACCAAGAGCAAGTTCGACAACCTCTACGGCTGCCGAGAGTCGCTGGTCGACGGCATCAAGCGCGCCACCGACGTGATGATCGCCGGCAAGGTCGCGGTGGTCGCCGGCTACGGCGACGTGGGCAAGGGCTCGGCGCAGGCGCTGCGTGCGCTGTCGGCCCAGGTGTGGGTCACCGAGATCGATCCCATCAACGCCCTGCAGGCGGCCATGGAGGGCTACCGCGTCGTGACGATGGAGTATGCCGCCGACAAGTGCGACATCTTCGTGACCACGACCGGCAACAAGGACGTGATCCGCTTCGAGCACATGGCGAAGATGAAGGACCAGGCGATCGTCTGCAACATCGGCCACTTCGACAACGAGATCGACGTCGCGGCGCTCGAGAAGCAGTGCAAGTGGGAAGAGATCAAGCCGCAGGTGGACCACGTGATCTTCCCGGACGGCAAGCGCATCATCCTGCTGGCCAAGGGCCGCCTGGTGAACCTCGGCTGCGGCACGGGCCACCCGAGCTACGTGATGTCGTCCTCCTTCGCCAACCAGACGATCGCGCAGATCGAGCTGTTCACCAAGCCCGACGCCTACGAGGCCGGCAAGGTCTACGTGCTGCCCAAGCACCTGGACGAGAAGGTGGCGCGCCTGCAGCTGTCCAAGCTGGGTGCGCAGCTGACGGTGCTGACGGACGAACAGGCGGCTTACATCGGCGTCGACAAGAACGGCCCGTACAAGCCGGATACGTACCGGTATTGATGCATGCCTCCCTCCCCCTTTGGGGGAGGGCCGGGATGGGGGCGCTTCGACCGATCCGGGATGCCCCCACCCCAGCCCTCCCCGGCGGGGGAGGGAGCAGAAGCCCTCCATGCGTGCCGACCAGCTCCTCGTCGAACGCGGACTCGCCGCGACGCGCTCGCAGGCGCAGCGCCTGATCGCGTCCGGCGTGCAGTGGTTCGACGGCGCCGCCTGGAAGCGCGTCGCCAAGAACGGCGACGAGCTGCCGCCGGCCGCGCCGGTCGAACTGCTGGACACCGCCGAGACGCGCTACGTCTCGCGCGGCGGCCTGAAGCTCGAAGGTGCGCTGAAGGCGTCCGGGCTCGACGTCACCGGCTGGACGTGCCTCGATGTCGGCCAGTCCACAGGCGGCTTCACCGACTGCCTGCTGCAGCACGGCGCGGCGCGCGTGACCGGCGTGGACGTGGGCCGTGGCCAGCTGCATCCGCGCCTGCGCCAGGACCCGCGCGTCACCGCGATCGAGAAGCTGAATGCCCGCGAACTGGATGCGCAGCAGGTCGGTCGCGGCTTCGACTTCGTGACCGGCGACCTGTCGTTCATCTCGCTCACGCTGGTGCTGCCGGCGCTGGCGCCGCTGCTCAAGGCCGGCGGCCACCTGCTGATGCTGGCCAAGCCGCAGTTCGAGCTGCAGCCGGCGCAGGTCGGCAAGGGCGGCGTGGTGCGGGACGCGTCGCTTTATCCGCTGGTCGAACGGCGGCTGCGCGATGCCTGCGCCTCGCTCGGGCTGGCCGTGACCGGCTGGCACGACAGCCCCATCGCGGGCGGCGACGGCAACCGCGAGTTCTTCCTCCATGCCCAGACGAGGAGCCATTGATGCTTCCCCTCAGCCTCGAATTCTTCCCCCCCAAGACGCCCGAAGGCGCCGACAAGCTGCGCGCCGCGCGCAAGCAGCTCTATGCACTGAAGCCCGAGTTCTGTTCCGTCACCTACGGCGCGGGCGGCTCCACCCACAGCGGGACCTTCACGACCGTCAGCGAGATCCTCGCCGAAGGCATGGAGGCGGCCAGCCACTTCTCGTGCATCGGCGCGACGCGCGCGAAGGTACGCGACCAGCTGGCGCAGCTGAAGGCCATGGGGGTGACGCGGCTGGTGGCGCTGCGCGGCGACCTGCCCAGCGGCTACGGCAGCGGCGGCGAGTTCCAGTACGCCAGCGAGCTGGTGGAGTTCATCCGGGCCGAGAGCGGCAAGGCGTTCCGCATCGAGGTCGCCTGTTATCCGGAGACGCACCCGCAGGCGAAGTCGCCGTACAGCGACCTGCAGGCTTTCGTGACCAAGGTGCGCGCGGGCGCCGACTCGGCGATCACCCAGTACTTCTACAACGCGGACGCGTACTTCCGCTTCGTCGACGAAGTGCGCAAGCTGGGCCTGGACGTGCCGGTGGTCCCGGGGATCATGCCGATCACCAATTCGAGCCAGCTGCTGCGCTTTTCGGATGCGTCGGGCGCGGAGATCCCGCGCTGGATCCGCATGCGGCTGCA
The DNA here is from genome assembly GCF_015070875.1 of Ramlibacter pallidus. Taxonomy (GTDB): domain Bacteria; phylum Pseudomonadota; class Gammaproteobacteria; order Burkholderiales; family Burkholderiaceae_C; genus Ramlibacter; species Ramlibacter pallidus. Next base: position 505,142 of record NZ_JADDIV010000001.1, on the reverse strand, counting down.
GAGCTTCGGCGACGACACCGCGTCGATCAAGGCCTTCGGGCAGGAAGTCGTGGCGCAGCTGTGCGAACGCCTGGCGCGCGGGGGCGCGCCGGGGCTGCACTTCTACACGATGAACCAGGCGCAGGCCACGCTGGCGCTCTGCAAGGCCCTTGGTAGGGATTGCTGAGCGCAGCGCGCCCTCACCCCAGCCCTCTCCCAAGGGGAGAGGGAGCAAGACCTACTTCTTGAGTTCGGCCTTGTTGGAAATGATCCGGCCGACCAGGCCGTACTCGATCGCTTCCTCGGCCGACAGCCAGCGGTCGCGCTCGATGTCCTCCAGCACGCTGTCCAGCGGCCGTCCGGTCTCGCGCGCGATCGTGCGGGCGATGCGCTCGCGCGCCTTGATGATCTCCTGCGCGTGGATCGCGATGTCGCTGGCAGGGCCGCCGGCGCCGCCGGACGGCTGGTGGATCAGGAAACGCGTGTTGGGCGTGCAGAAGCGGCGCTCCCTCGGCACGCTCAGGTAGAGGTGCGTCGCGGCGCTGCCCACCCAGCCGGTGCCGATCATGTTCACCGGCGCGCTGATGAAGCGGATGATGTCGTGGATGGCGTCGCCGGACTCCAGGTGGCCGCCGGGCGAGCTCACCAGCATGTCGATCGGCATGGCCGAATCGGCGTCCAGCGCGATCAGGCGGCGGGCGATGTCGCTCGCGGACTGGTCGGAGATGGCGCCGAACAGCAGCACCGTGCGGGACTTGAAGGCCTTCTCTTCCAGGAAGGCGTTGCGGGGTTCGGCCGTCGCGGCCGGGGTTTCGGGATCGGGATGCTCCATGCTCACTCCTTGAACGCGGATGATGCCCCAGTCCGGCGGCGGGCGGGCGCTCAGGCCAGCGACCCTGCCGCGGACAGGGCCTGGTCGCGGTAGGCGCCGCCGAACAGCACGACGTGGTTCAGCAGGTGGTACAGCTGGTACAGCCGCTTGCGGACGGGATCGGGACGCACGCCGCCCGCGGACCGGTAAGCCTCGTGGAAGCCTTCCGGCACGGCGCCGAACAGGTCCATCATGGCCAGTTCCGCCTCCGGGTCCGAATAGGAGATGGCTGGGTCGTACAGCACCGGCGCGCCGTCCGGCAGCATGCCCCAGTTGCCGTGCCAGAGGTCGCCGTGGATCAGCGCCGGGGACGGCGCATGTCCTTCGAGGAGGCCGGGCAGCCTCGCGATCACGCGCTCCACGGCGCCGGCCAGCACGGCATCCTCCAGGCGTTCCAGCATCGCGCCCAGCCGTTCGCTGGCGAAGAACTCGCACCAGTCGCGTCCCGTGGCGCCGTCGGTGGGCGCGTTGCGTTGGGGCGTGGCGCCGATGTGGTTGTCCTGCGGCCAGCCGAAGAAGCCTTCGTGCGGCGCGCCGTGCAGGGCCGCCAGGGCTTCGCCCAGCCGGGCGCCGAAGCCGGCGTCGGGCGGCACCAGCTCCAGCCATTGCATCGCGAGGACGCAGCTGCCCGGGCGCTCCGTCCACGCCCGCACCTTGGGCACGCGGATGGTGCCGGTGCCGCGCAGGGCGCGCAGTCCTTCCGCCTCGGCGCGCAGCATCGGGATGGCGGCGCCGGTGCCGCTCTTGACGAAGAGGCGGTGGCCTTCGCCGCGCGCGTCCCAGGTGTCGCAGAAACCGCTGTTGCGCAAGGGACGCACGCGCCATTCGCCGCCCAGCGCGGCTTCCAGCTCGTCTTCGACGATGTCCCTCATCCGTGCAATTCTGCGCGCTTCGCCGGCGCGCGGAAACACCCGGCTACGAAGGGGCTCGCTAAGCTGGCGCCATGCATCGCCGGCTGGCCATCCTCTGCCTCGTCATGACGCTGTCTGCGTGCGGCGAGCGGCCGGCGCCGCAACCCGTCGCCGCGCCGGCCGCGCCCGACACGCGCGCCATGGGCGCGGGTCCGGCGATGGCCAGTTGCGGCATCCGCGCGCTGCCGGAGGAGGTCCTGCGGCGGGTCAACGAGGTGCGGGCCCGCGGCCAGCGATGCGGCACGCGCCGCATGGCGCCGGCGCCGGCGCTGCGCTGGGACCCGGCGCTGTTCTCCGCCGCCTCGGGCCATTCCCTGGACATGGCCAAGCGCAACTACTTCGCGCACCGGACGCCCGAGGGCGTGGACATCAGCCAGCGCGTGTCGAACAGCCGCTATCCGTGGAAGAGCGTCGGCGAGAACCTGGCGGCGGGCGACACCAGCGTCGCGGAGGTGGTGCAGGGCTGGGTCGCGAGCCCGGAGCACTGCGAGAACCTGATGGACCCGCGCTACGTCGACATGGGCGTGGCCTGCGTCGCGCAGCCCGGCACCGAATGGGGCACCTACTGGACGATGGTGCTGGCCCGCAGGTGAAGCGGCTTCAGCCGCCGGTTTCGACGACCTGCATCTGGCCGCGCCCGCGTCCGAGCACCTCCAGCAGCGCCGGTAGCACCTGCTGCAGTTCCGCCTTCAGGGTGTGCGGCGGGTTCACCAGGAAGACGCCGCTGGCGGTGAGGCCCGGGCGCGGCGCGGTTTCCCCGGGCACGGCCACCCGCTCCGGCGACTGCCCGATGTTCAGCACCGCATGCAGCCAGGGCCGTCCCGCCTGGTTGGACAGAGTCTTCAGGCGGCGCGGCAGCTCGTGCGCCTCCGGCCGCGGGATCACCGGGTACCAGACCATGTAGGTGCCGGTGGCGAACTTCTTCAGGCTTTCCTGGATGCACGCCGCCACCCGCGCGTAGTCGTTCTTGATCTCGTAGCTGGGATCGATCAGCACCAGCCCGCGGCGCGACGGCGGCGGCAGCAGCGCCCGCAGGCCCTCGAAGCCGTCCTCGCGCTTCATGCCGACCTGGCGGCCCGCCTCCAGCTGCTCGACGTGCGTCGCCAGGGCCTTGCTGTCGGTGGGGTGCAGCTCGAAGAGCCAGAGCTTGTCGCGGGCTTCCTTGCGCAGCAGCGCCTGCGTGACGAAGGGCGAACCGGGGTAGATCCTCGTCTTGCCGGAGGGGTTGAAGCGCCTGACCATGTCGAGGTACTCGCCCACCAGCCCGGGCGGGTCGGCGGCCAGCGGGCTGGCCAGCAGCTTCACGATGCCGTCCAGGGATTCGCCCGAGGTGCCGGCGAAGTCGTCGTCCAGCCGGTACAGGCCGGCGCCCGCATGCGTGTCCACCACGGTCAGGGCCGTCGGCTTGGCCGTCAGGTGCTTCAGGACGGCGATCAGCACCATGTGCTTGAGGACGTCGGCGTGGTTGCCGGCATGGAAGCCGTGGCGGTAGCTGAACATGCTTCGATGGTACCCCCGGGGGCGGCCCCGCCGCGGGTTCGGAGCACGGCGGGCGCACCCTGGCTATAATGCCGGGTTCCGCAGCGCTCCAGTGGCTCCGCGACGGAAACAGGGCAGCCGCCTTGCCAACCACCTAAGAGATCCCCGCCAGAGGGACACCGACCGTGGAAAAGAGCCCGCCAAACCGCAACTCGAGAGTCTTTATGACCACCACTGTCAGCGCCAAGCCCGCTGACGTGAAGCACGAGTGGTTTGTGATTGACGCCACCGACAAGGTGCTCGGACGGGTAGCCAGCGAAGCTGCCCTCCGACTGCGCGGCAAGCACAAGGCCATCTACACGCCTCACGTCGACACCGGCGACTTCATCGTCGTCATCAACGCAGCCAAGCTGCGCGTCACCGGCGCCAAGGAGACCGACAAGGTCTACTACCGCCACACCGGCTACCCCGGCGGCATCCGCCAGCAGACCTTCAAGGAAATGCAGGCCAAGCACCCCGGCCGCGCGCTCGAGAAGGCCGTCAAGGGCATGCTGCCCAAGGGCCCGCTGGGCTACGCCATGATCAAGAAGCTGAAGGTCTACGGTGGCGCCGAGCACCCGCACACCGCGCAGCAACCGAAGCCCCTGGAGATCTGAACATGATCGGTGAATGGAACAACGGCACCGGCCGCCGCAAGAGCAGCGTGGCCCGTGTCTTCCTGAAGAAGGGCTCCGGCAAGATCACGATCAATGGTCGCGACATCCAGGCCTTCTTCGGCCGCGAGACGTCGATCATGATCGCCAAGCAGCCGCTGATGCTGACGGGCCACGGCGAGACGTTCGACATCCAGTGCAACGTGCACGGTGGCGGCGAATCCGGCCAGGCCGGCGCCGTGCGCCACGGCATCACCCGCGCGCTGATCGACTACGACGCGGCGCTGAAGCCCCAGCTGTCCGCCGCCGGCTTCGTGACCCGCGACGCCCGCGAAGTGGAACGCAAGAAGGTCGGCCTGCACTCCGCCCGCCGCCGCAAGCAGTTCTCCAAGCGCTAATGCTTCCGTTGGAAAGCCGCCCGCGGCTTTCCTAACCGAGGCTGACGGGGCGCCCGCCGACAAGGCGTTCGCCGCTCTCCGACACGAAGCCGCACAAGTTCGCACTTGCTGCGGCTTCGTTCTTTGGGCAGCATCCTCATCCATGCGTTTCAAGCTGCTCAGGCGTCGTCTGACGATCAGCGCACCCCGGATGAAGGTGCGCAGCGCCATGCCCTGGCCCCTGCAGTGGGCGGCAGCCGCGATCGTGCTCGGCTTCTGCGGCGCCATCAGCCTCTGGGCCTTCGAACTCGGCAAGGATCTCGCCGGCGTCGACGGCGGTTCCGGCGAGGAAGTGGCGCAGCTGCGCGACGAAGTCGCGAGCCTGCGGCGCGAGCGCGACCGCATCCAGTCCATCCTCAACACCTCCGGCAGCGCCATCACGGTCGAGCGGGCGGCGCAGGAGCGCCTGGCCACCCAGATCCGGCATCTCGAGGCCGAGAACCGCACGCTGCGCGAGGACCTCGGCTTCTTCGAGAAGCTCATGCCCGCCAGCGGCACCGAGTCGGTCGCCATCCGCGGCTTGCAGGCCGAAGTGCTGTCGGGCACCCAGCTCAAGTGGCAGGTGCTGGTGCTGCAACCGGTGAAGAACGCCCCCGAATTCCGTGGCCGGCTCGAAGTGAGCTTCTCCGGCACCCTGGACGGCAAGCCGTGGATGATGCAGCTGCCCGGCGGTCCGCAGGCGTTGCAATTCCGCCAATACCGCCGGGTGGAGGGCATGGTCGACCTCCCCGCCCAGGCCGTCGTCAAGAATGTGTCCGCGCGCGTGGTGGAAGGGTCCACCAGCCGCGCCGTGCAGAGCCTTTCCTTGTAAGTCCCGAAGTCGTTGTTGAGGAGAATCCCATGTTCGGCAAGAAGTCCCAGCCCCCCATCAAGAGCCTCATTGCGCAGGGCACGCGCATCGAGGGCAACATGAAGTTCAACGAAGGCCTGCGCGTCGACGGCGAGGTGTTCGGCGACATCCAGTCCAGCGCCGACGACGCCGGCAGCATGCTGGTCATCTCCGAGCAGGCAGTGGTCCAGGGCGCCATCTCGGCGGACCACGTGATCATCAACGGCACCGTGCGCGGCCCGGTCCACGCCCGTGAACTGCTGGAACTGCAGCCCAAGGCCAGGATCGAGGGCGATGTTTCCTACGTCTCCCTGGAAATGCACCAGGGCGCCACCATCTCGGGTCAGTTGCGGCCGCTCGTGCAGGGCGCCGCCGAGGGCGAGGAAAAGCCCTTACTGAAGCTGGCAGCAAAGAGCGCCTGATGGACGCCGGCTGCCCGGCCGGTTTACCATCTGTCGAGAAGTCCCTGACGAAGGAAAGTCCATGAGCGCTGTTGCCGAGAACGTGTCCACCGAAATGCCCGCACCGCTGCTGTTCACCGACAGCGCCGCGGCCAAGGTCGCCGACCTGATCGCGGAAGAGGGCAACCCGGACCTGAAGCTGCGCGTGTTCGTGCAGGGCGGCGGCTGCTCGGGCTTCCAGTACGGCTTCACCTTCGACGAGATCGCCAACGACGACGACACGGTGATGACCAAGAACGGTGTCTCCCTGCTGATCGACGCGATGAGCTACCAGTACCTGGTCGGCGCCGAGATCGACTACAAGGAAGACCTGCAGGGCGCCCAGTTCGTCATCAAGAACCCGAACGCCCAGAGCACCTGCGGCTGCGGTTCGAGCTTCTCGGCCTAGGCCGGGTAGATCCCCCCCAGCACACGGGCGCCTCGGGCGCCCGTGGTGCTTTGGAGCTCCAGCTTTTCGCCGCGCACGCATTTGCGCGCCAGCCAGGCGAACGCGGTCGCTTCGACCTGCAGCGGCGGCAGGCCCTCGGCTTCGCTGGAGACCACCCGCGCGACGGGCAACAGCGCCTGCAGGCGATGCATCAGGTGCGCGTTGAGGGCGCCGCCGCCACACACGATCAGCTTGCCCAGTCCGGCTGCATGGCGCCGCACGTCGTCCGCGGCGGCCCGGGCGGTCAGCTCCGTGAGGGTGGCCTGCACGTCGGCCGGCGCCGCGCCCGCAAAGCGCTGGAGGTGCGCGCGGAACCAGGGCGCGTTGAACAGGTCGCGGCCCGTGCTCTTGGGCGGCGTCTGCGCGAAGTACGGCTCCGCCAGCATGGAGGCCAGCAGGTCCGGCAGCACGCGACCGCCGGCGGCCCAGCGTCCGCCGTCGTCGTAGGGCTGGCCGGTGTGCTCCTCGGTCCAGGCGTCCATCAGCGCGTTGCCGGGACCGCAGTCGAAGCCCTGCATCGTGCCGTCGGCGCGCAGCACCGTGAGGTTCGAGATCCCGCCGATGTTCAGCACGCCGACCGTCTGGCCCGGCCTGGCGAACAGCGCCTGGTGGAAGAACGGCGCCAGCGGCGCCCCTTGCCCACCGGCGGCCACGTCGCGGCTGCGGAAATCGGCCACCACGCGGATGCCGGTGAGCTCGGCCAGCAGGGCCGGCTGCGCCAGCTGGATGGTGTAGCCGGTGCCGTCGAACTGCTGGGGCCGGTGCCGCACGGTCTGCCCGTGGGCGCCGATCGCTGCGATCGCGTCCGGCGCCAGCCCGGTGCCCTGCAGCAGGTCGCGCACGACCTCCGCATAGACGCGCATGAGGCCGTTGCCCGCCAGCCAGCCGCGGTGCAGTTCGTCGGGGCCGGAAGCGTTCAACGCCATCAGAACGGCGCGCAGCTCGTCGGGAAAGGGCGCACTGGCATGTCGCAGCACGCGCACCCCGGAAGAGAAGTCGGCGACGACGCCGTCCACCCCGTCCAGCGAGGTGCCGGACATCAGGCCGATGAAGAGATCACCCATGGGCGCATCGTAGCGCCCGGACAGGCGCCTCAGCGCGCGGAAGCCACCATGTTGGCCGACGCGGCCATCACCAGCTGGTTGCGCATGGATTGCGCGACCAGCTCGAACTTCGGGCGGGCCTGGGCGCTCAGCTCCGTGGCCGGTTGGTGGCGGCGGGCGACGGCCAGGGGATCCTGGTGGACGCCGCGTTCCTTGAATTCGAAGTGCAGGTGGGGGCCGGTGGCCCAGCCGGTGGAGCCCACCGCGCCGATGCGCTGGCCGCGCTCGACGGTCTGGCCCTTGCGCACGTCGATGCGGCTCAGGTGCGCATAGAGGGTGGTGTTGCCGTTGCCGTGGTCGATCTCGACCGTGTTGCCATAGCCGTTCATCGCGCCGGCGTATTCGACGCGGCCGGTGCCGACGGTGCGGACCGGGGCGCCCGTCGGCGCGCCGTAGTCGACGCCGGTATGGGCGCGCCAGGTGCGGTGGATGGGATGCAGGCGCATCGCGAAGCCGCTGGTGACGCGCGAGACTTCCATCGGCGAGGCCAGGAAGGTGCGCTCCAGGCTGCGGCCGTTGAAGTCGAAATAGCCGCCGCGCTGGCCGGGTTCCTGGAACCACAGGGCCTGCAGCTGGCGGCCGGCGTTGACGAACTGGGTGGAGACGACGCGGCCGATGCGCATCGGCTCGCCGTCGGCTTCCAGCGTCTCGTAGACCACGGCGAAGCGGTCGCCCTGGCGCAGGCCGCGGTGGAAGTCGATGTCGCCCGAATAGATGTCGACCAGCTGCAGGGTCACGGCGTCCGGGATGCCGGCGTCGTCGGCGGCGCCGAACAGCGAACTGCGGATGGTGCCGGAGCCCACGCGCAGCGAGGCCACCAGGGGGGCGGCTTCGATGCGGCTGGCGAAATTGCCGGAGGGCTGGCGCTCCACCACCAGGCGGCGGAAGCTGTGCTCGTCGGCGGCCCAGCGCACCGTGAGGCGCACCAGGTTGCGGCTGTCGGTGGCTTCGGCGGTGACGGTGCGGCCGGGCGCGCCCAGCACTTGCGGACGGGCCTGCCAGTCGCTGCGCAGGAAGGCCGCCGCGACGGGGTCGTTGATGCCCAGGCGGGCCAGCAGGGATTCGGCCGTGTCGCTGGAGCGGACCGCTTCGGCGGTGAACAGGCTGAAGCGGTGGATGTCCAGCGCCTCCGACTGCTCCGCCAGGGGCAGCGGCTGCACGCTTTCCAGGATCTCGCGCACCGGCAGGGTGGACGGGTCCGGGCCCAGCGAAGCGACGGCGAACGCGCCGCCACCGGCGGTCAGCATCAGGCCGGCGACCAGCGCCGTGACCTGGCGGGGATGATGTTCCAGCGCGTGCGCGGCGCGGGACAGAAGCCGCTCCCCAGCGGCGATCCAAGTTTGCTTCACTTCTTGTCCATTCTTGCCCGGGATGTAGGACCAGCTCCTACACGTCTCTCAGGTGGCTTCCTGCAAGTCGGCGCGGGCGGCGCCTATGGCGAACACCCTGCCGCTCTAGAATCGGCGACCCGCAGTATAGCCAGCCCTCCTAGCTCTTCCGTCAGAAATTCCTTTATGAATCAAGCAGTTGTTACAAAACAGTGGCCCGTGACGGACGGCGTGCGCAAGGCGATGGCCGTCACGCTGCGCGGGGCGGAGGAACTGATCCCGCGGGACGAGTGGGAGCAGAAGCTGGCGAAGTCGGAGGCCACGGGCGTCCCACTGCGGATCAAGCTGGGGCTGGACCCCACCGCGCCGGACATCCACGTCGGCCACACGGTGGTCCTGAACAAGATGCGCCAGCTGCAGGACCTGGGGCACCAGGTGATCTTCCTGATCGGCGACTTCACCTCGATGATCGGCGACCCGTCCGGCCGCAACACCACCCGCCCCCCGCTCACGGCGGAACAGATCAAGCTGAACGCGGAGACCTACCGCGCGCAGGCCGACAAGATCCTGGACCCGAGCCGTACCGAGCTTCGCTACAACAGCGAGTGGAGCGACCGGTTGAGCTCGCGAGACATGATCCAGCTGACCGCCAAATACACGGTCGCGCGGATGATGGAGCGCAACGACTTCCACGAGCGCTTCAAGGCCGGCACGCCCATCAGCATCCACGAGTTCCTGTACCCGCTGATGCAGGGCTACGACTCCGTGGCCCTGAAAAGCGATCTCGAGCTGGGCGGCACCGACCAGAAGTTCAACCTGCTCATGGGCCGCCACCTGCAGGCGGAGTACGGACAGGAGCCGCAGTGCATCCTGACCATGCCGCTGCTGGAGGGCCTGGACGGCATCGACAAGATGTCGAAGAGCAAGAACAACTACATCGGCATCACCGAGGACGCGAACACCATGTTCGCCAAGGTGATGTCGATTTCCGACACGCTGATGTGGCGCTGGTACACGCTGCTCAGCTTCCGCAGCGAGGACGAGATCGCCGCACTGAAGCGCGAAATCGACGGCGGCCGCAACCCGCGCGATGCGAAGGTGGCCCTGGCCAAGGAGATCACGGCGCGCTTCCACAGTCCCGCCGCCGCCGACGGCGCCGAGCAGGACTTCGTGAACCGCAGCAAGGGCGGGGTGCCGGACGAGATCCCGAAGGTCGCGCTGTCCGGCGCACCGCTGGGGATCGCGCAGGTGCTCAAGCAGGCCAACCTGGCGCCGTCGACCAGCGAAGCCAACCGCCTCATCGATGGCGGCGGTGTCCGCGTGGACTCCGCCGTGGTGAGCGACAAGGGATTGAAGCTCGCCGCGGGCACCTACGTGGTCCAGGTCGGCAAGCGGAAATTCGCCCGGGTGACGCTTCGATAGACGGTGTGGGTGCTTTGTGGGTCGAATGTACAATTCGCCTCATGATCACCAACATCGACATCGACGAAGACCTCGTCGCGGAAGCGATGAAGGTTTCCGGCGCACGGACCAAGCGCGAAGTGGTCGACCGCGCTCTGCGCGAAATGGTGGCGCGGGCCGGCAGGCCGCGCCTGCGCGATGTCTGGGGCAGCGCCACGGAGGAGACGTTCTGGCCCGGCTACGACCCGAAGACCGAACCCGGCGAGCCGCCGGGCAAGTACCGCGTCGAGCAGGGGATCGCCACGTACAAGGTGATGCCACCGCCGCCCGCGAAGCGGCCGCGGAAGAAGTGATGCTCCTGCTGGACTCGAGCGTGTGGATCGATGCGCAGCGGGGAATTTCCACCGCTGCGACGCAGTTCGTCGAGGCCCGCGACGAACACGAGGAGATCGCCACCACGGGGGTGATCTTCCAGGAGGTGCTGCAGGGCATCCGGGCGGAGGCGGACTACGAACGCATGCGCAAGGTGCTCTGGTCGGCGCTGATCCTCCAGCCGCGGGAGCTCTCCACTTACGAGGTGGCGGCACAGTTGTACCGCGCCGCACGCACCGCCGGGCTCACCATCCGCAAGCCCAACGACTGCCTGATCGCCGCGCTCGCGCTGGAGCACGGCGCACTCCTCGTGCACAACGACAGGGACTTCGTGCACCTGGCGCAGGTGGAGCCCGCGCTCATGATCTACCCCGGCCGGCCGCATTGAGCGGTCGCGCGGCGGCGCTGCCGCACAATCCCGGCATGTCCCTCGCCGCCGCCGCCCGCCGACTCGAACCGCACGTCCTGCTGCGCTGGTCGGTGGCGGTGGCGATCGTGACGATCGGCCTGAAGACGCTGGCCTGGTGGCTGACCGGTTCCGTCGGCCTGCTTTCCGATGCCATGGAGTCGCTCGTCAACCTCGCGAGCGCCGCCTTCGCGTTGGTGATGGTGAAGATCGCGATGCGCCCGGCGGACGAAGACCATCCCTACGGCCACCACAAGGCCGAATACTTCTCGGCCGGCTTCGAGGGGCTGATGATCTTCCTGGCGGCAGGGGGCATCATCTGGGCGGCCGTGCAGCGGCTCGCCGAACCGCAGCCGCTGCAGCAACTGGGGCTGGGCCTGGTCCTGTCGGTCGTGAGTTCGGCGTTCAACGGTGCGCTGGCCTGGGCGATGTTCCAGTCGGCGCGCACGCACCGCTCCATCGCGGTCGAGGGCGATGCCCGGCACCTGCTGACGGACGTCTGGACCTCGGCGGGCGTGATCGTCGGCGTCGGCCTGGCGGCGGCGACCGACTGGCTCTGGCTGGACCCGGTCGTCGCGATCGGCGTGGCCCTCAATATCCTGCGCGAAGGCGTGCACCTGATGTGGCGGTCCGCCGAAGGCCTGATGGACCGCGCGCTCGAGCCCGAGCTGATCGCGCAGATCGAGAAGACGCTCGCCGAGTTCGAGCACCCCACGATCCGCTTCGACCACGTGTCGACGCGGCGCTCGGGCAAGCGCCGCTTCGTCGACCTGCACATGCACATGCCGGCCGGCGTGTCGCTGGGGCGCGCCGCCGCGGTGCGGACTTCCGTGGAGCAGGCGCTCATGAGCGCGGTGCCGGGCCTCCGGGCGACGATCCAGCTGCTGCCCACCAACGTGGAAGCGCATTCCAACGACGAAGAGGACCTGATCTGATGCTGGCCGTGGTGCAGCGCGTGCGCGAGGCGAAGGTGGTGGTGGAGGGCCGGACGACCGGCGAGGTCGGGCCCGGCCTGCTCGTGCTGCTGTGCGCCGAACGCGGCGATGGCGATGCCCAGGCGGAGCGCCTGCTCGCCAAGCTGCTCAAGCTGCGCATCTTCAGCGACGAGGCGGGCAAGATGAACCGCAGCGTGCAGGACGTCGGCGGCGGGCTGCTGCTGGTCAGCCAGTTCACGCTGGCCGCCGACACCAGCGGCGGCAACCGGCCCAGCTTCACCGGCGCCGCGCCCCCGGACGAAGGGCGGCGGCTCTACGAACATTTCGTCGCCTGCGCGCGGGCCGCGCACCCGGTGGTGCAGACCGGCGAGTTCGCCGCCGACATGCAGGTGCACCTGGTGAACGACGGCCCCGTCACCATCCCGATGACGGTGCGGTAGTCCTGCTCAGAGCTGCGTGTGCAGCAGCGACGCGAGCTGCTCCCAGAACCGTTCGGCCAGCGGCCTGCGCTGCCAGTCCGCCAGCGTGATCCTGCGGGCGCGCGCCCAGTCGCGCTCGAAGACTTCCAGCTGCACCCCGCCGAAGTCCGCACCCAGCACGTTGAGGTTCGCCTCGTCGTTCAGGCGGAACGAGCGGTTGTCGAAGTTCGTGGAGCCCACCGACGAGAAGGTGCCGTCGACGACGAGTCCCTTGACGTGGAACATGGTGGGCGCGTACTCGGCGATCTCTATGCCGGCTTCGAGCATGGGCCCCCAGCTGCCGCGCGACGCCTTGCGCACCGTCTCCGAATCGATGTGCCCGCTGGGCACGAGCACGCGGACCTTCACCCCGCGGCGGGCCGCATCCAGCAGGGTCCGGATGGTGAGGTCGTCGGGCACGAAGTACGAGTTCGACAAGGCGATGGTCTTGCGCGCCGCCGTGATGGACAGCAGGTACATGAGCTGCATGCTGTCGCTGCCGCCCTGCGGTGAACTGCTGAACATCTGCGCGGCCAGGTTGCCGGCGGGCTTCAGCGCGGGGAAGTAGGCCTCGCCGTGCAGCACCCGCCCGTTGGCCCGCACCCAGTTGTCCAGGAACACCGCCTGCATCTGGGCGACCACCGGCCCGGTCACCCGGTAGTGCGTGTCGCGCCATTCGTCCGGGTTGCGGGCGTCGCCCAGCCACTGGTCCGCGATGCCCACGCCGCCCGTGAAGCCCACCCTGCCGTCGACCACCAGCAGCTTGCGGTGGGTGCGGTTGTTCATCTGCTCCCAGTTCTTCCAGTGCGGCTCGTGGAAGCGCTCGACCTCCACGCCGGCGCGGCGCATCTCCTCCAGCAGCTCCGGCTCCATCTTGATGCTGCCCACCCAGTCCAGCAGCACGTGCACCTTCACGCCCGCGCGCGCCCGTTCGGTCAGCGCATCCACGAACTCCCGCCCGATCCGGCCCGACCAGTAGATGTAGGTCTCGAACGTGATGGTGTGCTGCGCCGAGCGGATCGCGGCCAGCATCGCCGGGAAGATCCGGTCGCCATTGAGCAGCGTCTCCACGTGGTTGCCCTCGACGATCTGCGGGCCGAGCAGCGAGCTGAGGGTGCGGCGGAACTCCGCGTCGTCGCTCTCGTACAGGCGGGGCAGCTGGTGCTGGATGCGCTTCTCGCCCACCGTGAGGTTCTGGTACAGCAGCACCGCCAGCAGGGTGGCAATGACGGCGCCCGCGGCGATCAGCCAGAGCCGGGCGCGGCGGGACAGGGCCATGCGTGCTCAGTACGGGTTGGCGTGGCCGAGCGCGCCGAGCAACAGGACTTCCAGCGCTTCCATCTCCGCCGCCTCGCGCTCGCCCGCCTCGTGGTCCCAGCCCTGCGCGTGCAGCGTGCCGTGCACCAGCAGGTGCGCGTAGTGCGCCTCCAGCGTCTTGCCCTGCTCGCGCGCCTCGCGCTCCACCACCGGGCCGCACAGCACGAGGTCGGCCGCGACGACGGGCTGCCGCGCGTAGTCGAATGTGAGCACGTTGGTGGCGTAGTCCTTGCCCCGGTATTGCCGGTTCAAGGCCTGCCCTTCCGACGCGCCGACGATCCGCACGGCGATCTCGGCCGGGCCGGTGAGCGCCATCGCCACCCAGCGCCGCACCCGGGCGGCGGTGAGCACGCGGCGGTGTTCCGCCGCCCCGGGGAAGGTGCCGAACTGCAGCGACAGGTCCAGCGACGGCGCCATCACTTGCGCGCGGCGTCGTAGGCGTCGACGATGCGCGCGACCAGCGGGTGCCGCACGACGTCGGCGCTGGTGAAGCGGGTGTGCGCGATGCCCTTCACGCGCTTGAGCACCCGTTCCGCGTCCACCAGGCCCGACAGGTGGCCCTTGGGCAGGTCGACCTGGCTGATGTCGCCGGTCACCACGCACTTGCTGCCGAAGCCGATGCGGGTGAGGAACATCTTCATCTGCTCCGGCGTCGTGTTCTGCGCTTCGTCCAGGATCACGAAGGCGTTGTTCAGCGTGCGCCCGCGCATGAAGGCCAGCGGCGCGATCTCCAGCGCGTTGCGCTCGAAGGCCTTGGTCACGCGGTCGAAGCCCATCAGGTCGTAGAGCGCGTCGTACAGCGGCCGCAGGTAGGGATCGACCTTCTGCGTCAGGTCTCCGGGCAGGAAGCCCAGCTTCTCGCCGGCCTCCACCGCGGGACGCGTGAGCACGATGCGTTGCACCGCACTGCGCTCCAGCGCATCGACCGCGCAGGCCACGGCGAGGTAGGTCTTGCCCGTGCCGGCGGGGCCGATGCCGAAGGTGATGTCGTGGCTGGCGATGTTCTCGAGGTACACGCTCTGGTTGGGCGTGCGTGCCTTCAGGTCGGTACGGCGGGTGTGCAGCACCAGGGAGCCGTCGTCGTCCTCCACCAGCGGCGCGCCCTCGCCCGCCAGCAGCAGCTGCACCTTGTCCCTGGCGATGCTGCGGCCCGCCATTTCGTACAGTGCCTGCAGCACGTCGAGCGCGCGCTCCGCCTTGGCCTTCGGGCCTTCGACGCGGAAGTGTTCCTGGCGGTGGGAGATGCGGACCTGCAGCGCCGCCTCGATCGTCCTCAGGTGTTCGTCCATCGGGCCGCACAGGTGGGACAGGCGGGTGTTGTTGAGGGGGCTGAAGGCGTGGCGGAGAATCAAGCTGATAATTCCTCGGGAGAGGGATCGCAATGATAGGCAAATTGACGGGGACGCTGGCCGAAAAGAACCCGCCGCAGGTGCTGGTGGACTGCCATGGCGTCGGCTACGAGGTCGACGTCCCCATGAGCACCTTCTACAACCTGCCCGGGCTCGGCGACAAGGTGTCGCTCCTGACCCACTTCGTGGTGCGCGAGGACGCGCAGATCCTCTTCGGCTTCGGCACCGGGGCGGAGCGCGAGGCTTTCCGCCAGCTCATCAAGATCTCCGGCGTGGGGCCCCGGACGGCGCTGGCCGTCCTGAGCGGCATGAGCGTGGCCGACATCGGCCAGGCCGTCACGCAGCAGGACGCCAGCCGCCTCGTCAAGGTGCCGGGCATCGGCAAGAAGACGGCCGAACGCCTGCTGCTGGAACTCAAGGGCAAGATCGGCGCGGACCTGGGCACCATCGGCACCGTGATCGTCAACGATGCCCAGGGTGACATCCTGCAGGCGCTCGTGGCGCTGGGCTACAGCGACAAGGAGGCGCAGGCCGCGCTGAAGTCGCTGCCCAAGGACGTGGGCGTGAGCGAAGGCATCAAGCAGGCCCTGAAGGCGCTGGCGCGATGAGCATCTCCGTCGACGACTTCGCCCCGCCGCCGGACAAGCGCGTCGTGTCCGCCGCGCCGGCTTCCCCCGCCGAGGAGGCGATGGAGCGCGCGCTGCGGCCCAAGGGCCTCGCCGAGTACGTCGGCCAGGCCAAGACGCGTGAGCAGCTGGAGATCTTCATCGGCGCCGCCCGCAAGCGCGGCGAGGCCCTGGACCACGTGCTGCTGTTCGGCCCGCCGGGGCTGGGCAAGACCACGCTGTCGCACATCATCGCCAACGAACTGGGCGTGAACCTCCGGTCGACCTCCGGCCCGGTGCTGGAAAAGCCGAAGGACCTCGCGGCGCTGCTGACGAACCTGGAGCGCAACGACGTCCTCTTCATCGACGAGATCCATCGCCTGTCGCCGGTGGTGGAGGAGATCCTCTATCCCGCGCTCGAGGACTACCAGATCGACATCATGATCGGCGAAGGCCCGGCCGCCCGCTCGATCAAGCTGGACCTGCAGCCCTTCACGCTGGTGGGCGCCACCACGCGCGCCGGCATGCTGACCAACCCGCTGCGCGACCGCTTCGGCATCGTGGCGCGGCTGGAGTTCTACACGGCGGAGGAGCTCACGCGCATCGTGCACCGCAGCGCCGGCCTGCTGAACGCGCCGATCGACGCGGAGGGCGCTTCGGAGATCGCCCGGCGGTCGCGCGGGACGCCCCGCATCGCCAACCGGCTGCTGCGCCGCGTGCGCGACTATGCCGACGTCAAGGGCACCGGCCGCATCGACACCGACATCGCGCAGAAGGCACTGACGATGCTGGACGTGGACCCGCAGGGCTTCGACGTCATGGACCGCAAGCTGCTGGAAGCGGTGATCCACCGCTTCGACGGCGGCCCGGTCGGCCTCGACAACGTGGCGGCGTCGATCGGCGAGGAGCGCGACACCATCGAGGACGTCATCGAGCCTTACCTGATCCAGCAGGGCTACCTGCAGCGCACGCCGCGCGGCCGCATCGCGACACTGGCGGCCTACCGGCACCTCGGCGTGGTGCCGCCGAAGAGCGCCGGGGAACTGTTCGACGGAAGCTAGGCTGCGCGCCCCTAGCCAAGGCCGCGCTTGCGCGCAAGCCCTTCGAGGCAGAGGTGGCGCGAGGCACGGGCGGCATCATCCGTCGTTCGAACAGCGGGGTGCATGGGCCCCTCAAGGAAGCATGGGATGGAAGGCATGGGGCAGGACGGCATCTGGCAATTCAAGGCGAGCTGGCGCTCGACGATCGGGTCCCTCACGATCGTGTTCCTGATCCTGGCCTTCCTGTCGCTCCTCTTCGCGTTCGTCGGGGGAGCCAAGGTCGGCCCGTTGCTCGCCTTCCTCTTCTTCGCCGGCTTTGCCTGGCTGTTCGGCAAGCCGCTGTTCCTGGGCGAATGGGTGATCCGCGTGGGGCCGCGCGGCATCAGCGGGCACGCCCTGAACAACCGCACCGTCCCCTGGCGGGATGTGCGCGACCTGGGCGTCGAAACGGTGCAGCGCAACACCTTCGTCGTCCTCACCCTCGCGCCGGAAGCCACCGAATCGCTGCAGAAGACGCGGCGCTGGCTCTCCGGCAAGAAGCCCGAGCGCCGCATCCCCCTCAACGGGCTCAAGCCGCAACAAGCCGAGATCGCGGCGCAGGCCGCATACGAAACCTTCAAGGAGCGCGCCGCCCCGCATGCGGCCGCGGCGGTGCAGGCGCGGGAGGCGGAGGCTCGGTTCGAGGCGGAGTTCGCCGACGCGCTGGAACAGCACACGCCGCTCACCTGGGCCCTTTACCTGGTCGTGGCGCTGAACGTCGGCGTGTGGGTCGCGAACGTCGCCAGGGGCATGTCCCCGATGGCGCCGGCTTCGCCGGACCTGTTCCGCTGGGGCGCCAATTCCGCCTGGGCGGTCGCGCGCGACCACGAGTACTGGCGCCTGCTCACCGGCACCTTCCTGCATGGCGGCGCCATCCACCTGGGCATGAACATGCTCGGTCTGTGGGGCGCCGGCAAGCTCCTGAACCGCCTGTACGGCAACGGGCAGTTCCTGCTGGTGTACCTGGCCAGCGCGCTGGCCGGATCGGCCGCGAGCCTGCATTTCGGCGCGCAGACGGCCGTTTCGGTGGGCGCGTCCGGCGCGGTGTTCGGCGTGCTCGGCGCCGTGGTGGTCGCATCGCGGCGCCACCGCGAGCGGCTGCCGAAAGCCCTGACCCGCAACATCCTCACCAGCGAAGGCGTGTTCCTCGCCTACGCGCTGGTCAACGGCTTCACCCGCGCCGGCATCGACAACGCGGCGCACGTCGGTGGCCTCGTGGCGGGGGCCTCGCTGGCGTGGCTCCTGGTGCCCGTCGTCGCGTCGGGCGAGGACACGCCCGTTCGCGGTCGCGCCGGCCTGGCGGCCGGGCTCGCCGCGCTCGCGGTCATGGGGCTCGTGTTCGCCACGCCGTCGCCACGCATCAACCATCGCGCGCTGTTCGCCGGCGATGCGGCCGTGCAGGAGGCCATGCCCCGGCTGAAGTCCGCGCACGAGGGGCTGGAGCAGGACGCCCGCGCCGCGAAGGCCGGCCGCATGACGGAACAGCAGCTGATGGAGCGGGTGGAGAAGGTCCACCTGCCGGCGCTGCGCGCGTCACGCGCGGAGCTGGAGCGCCTGCCGAAGGCGCAGGGCGATCCCCGCGCCGAGATGCTCGGCGACATGCAGCAGGTGACGGCGAAGACGGTCGAAGCGCTGGAGCTTCAGCTGCGCGCGCACCGCGGCGAAGCGGGGCCCGAGGCGCTGGCGCGCATCGAGCAGATCAAGCGCGAGATCCAGTCCATGTCGCAGCGGATGCAGCAGCGGGCGGCGGCGCAGGCGAAGCCGGCGAAGTGACCGCGGCCGCCCCGGAAAGCGCATTGCGCACGATCAGCACCTGCGCGGCGTAGTAGGTGGCCAGCACCCAGAACTGCGCCATCGGCAGCGGCTGCGCGAAGCGGTTGATCGCCAGCAGCGTGTCGCTCAGCATGAAGAACAAGGCGCCCGCGGCGACGGCCACGGAGGGGGCATCCCGCAGGACCGTCGCGCGGCCGATCGCCTGCGCGGCCATGAGCGCGATGACCAGGGCGTAGGCCGCCACGGCCACCTTCAACACCGGCCCCAGCGCGGGATGGAGATAGGCATACATGCCCGCCGCGGCCAGCAGCGTGGCGGCCAGCGCCGGCAGGCTGGCGAACCAGCGCGCATCCTGCCGGAACAGCGCGGTGTAGCACAGGTGGCCGACGAGGAAGCTGGCGAGCCCGGGGATGAAGTAGCCGGGGAACATCAGGAACACGTCGCCGGCGAGGCACATCACCAGCGCGGCGACCAGGAGCAGGTGGTGGCGCCGCTCGTGCCGCAGCCGCTGGCTGCGCGCCAGCACGAAGGCGATCGCCAGCAGCATGGCCAGCGGCTTGAACACGCGGTGCAGTTCGATCCAGCCCTGGGCCGCCGTGGCCGTCGACAGCGCCGCGGCCTGCACCACCAGCACCATGGCCATGCCGATGCGGCCCTGCATCGCCGCGCCCACCGCCCACAGCGACGCCGTCAGTGCCGCGAGCCACACCGCCGACTGCGACACCGGCAGCTGGTCCGCGTGCCAGAGGAACAAGGCGACGCCGCCGAGGATGGCCGCGAATTGCACGCCGGCGAACCACGCCATGGCGCGCGTCATCGGCGGATGGTAGCGGCGCACCTCCTCCAGCGCGAACGGTAGCTTGGGGAAGCGCGCCGCCACGTCGGCGGGACGCCAGCCGGGCGGCTTGAACCAGACGCGCACCTTGTCCGCCCAGGACTTCGCGTGCCAGCTGTCCTTCGCCAGCGCCCAGTAGACCTCGGCGTTGGACCACAGCGGGTCCCAGCTCTCCAGCGGCGCGCGCGTGCCGTAGACGCACTTCTCGTCTTCCTCCCGGAAGCTGCCGAACAGGCGGTCCCACACCACGAGGATGCCGCCGTAGTTGCGGTCCAGGTAGCGGTCGTTCACCGCGTGGTGCACGCGGTGGTTGGACGGCGAGCAGAACCAGCGGTCGAACCAGCCGAGCTTGCCGACGTGTTCCGTGTGCACCCAGAACTGGTACAGCAGGTCGACCAGCGCCACCACGCCGAACACCAGCGGCGGCACGCCGGCGATGGCCATCGGCAGGTAGAAGACCCATCCGAGCAGGGCGCCGGAACTGGTCTGCCGCAGCGCGGTCGACAGGTTGTAGTCCTGGCTCTGGTGGTGCACCACGTGCGCGGCCCAGAACACCGCCACCTCGTGGCCGGCGCGGTGCAGCCAGTAGTAGCAGAAGTCGTAGAAGACCAGCGCCAGGAGCCAGCCGAGGGGCGAGGTCCAGAAGTCGTCGTTGTGCCAGACCGACACCCAGCCATAGACGGCGGTGTAGATGCCGATGCGGAACAGGCGAGTGAGCACCGCGCTGATCTGGCTCAGCATCCCGAGGCTGATGCTGTTGACCGCGTCGTTCAGGCGGTAGGTGTTGCGACCGCGCCAGAGGCCCCACGCGATCTCGGCCGCGATCATCAGCAGGAAGACCGGCGTCGCGAGAACGATGACCTGGCTCGGGGACAGCTTCATGTCCCGATTCTCCCGCGCCTCAGGTCAGCGCGCCTCTGGCATCAACCCGGATGATCTTCTCGACCTTGCCGCGGGTGAGCCCGCCGGAGACGCCCACCAGGTGGTTGTGCAGGTTGACGGTCGGATCGCAGTGCCCCGGGATGAGCCAGACCGTTTCGTCCAGCCGGGGCACGCGCTGGTTGCCGCGCGCCGGCTTCAGGATGCCGTGTTCGTCGCCGCCGTTCAGGTAGTCGAGCTCGCCGGTCGGATCCATCGGCAGCACGGTGGGCATGCCCGAGTCGATCGCGTGGCTCTTGTGGCCGGCATCGCACACGGCGTGCAGCAGCCCGGAGCTCATGACCTGCGACTTCACGAACAGGGCATGCTCGAACTGCGGCTGCGCCGGGTCGCGTTCGTTGCGCGCGTAGTCGGCATCCATGAACAGGAAGGAGCCCGCCTGCAGTTCGCCGTACAGGCCGCTCGCCGCCTCGCCGACCATGCTGCCGGTGCCGGAACCCGTCACCAGGGGCACGGGCAGGCCTTCCTGCTCGATCAGCATCTTGGTGAAGCGCACGTCGCGCACCACCGTGGCGACGGCTTCGCGCCGCTCGCGCGGCGTGCGCAGGTGCTGGGCGCGGCCGTGGTAGGCCTGCAGGCCGGCGAAGCGCAGCGGCGCGTGCTTGCGGATTTCCAGCGCGAGGTCGACGGCGGACTGCCCCGGCGTGACGCCGCAGCGCCCCTGGCCCACGTCGATCTCCACGAACACGTCGATCACGGCGGGCGCGCCGCCGCGGCGGCGGTCGTTCATCTCGTTGGCGAGGCGGCGGATGCCCTCCACGCTGTCGACGGCGATGGCAAGCTGTCCCTGTTCGGCGGCCAGCTGGTGCGCGAGGTCGGCCACGCGGGCGAGCTTCGCCGGCGCCACCACCTCGTTGCTGATGTAGATGTTGTACACGCCGCCGGCGGCCATCGCCTCGGCCTCGGAGGTCTTCTGCACGCAGATGCCGGCGGCTCCGGCCTGCAGCTGCAGCTTGGCGATGGCGCTGCTCTTGTGCATCTTGGCGTGCGGGCGCCAGCGGATGCCGTGCTTGCGCGCGAATTCCGCCATGCGCCCGAGGTTGCGCTGCATGGCGTCGAGGTCGACCACCAGCATCGGCGTGTCGAGGACGGAGACGGGCGCGCCGACCAGGCGCTTGAGGTCCTCAGAAGGAGGTGTTTTCATCGGCGGCGGGTTGCTCGAGGTGCTGCGTGTCGGACCAGCCGACGAGGGTGAAGCCTTGCGGCGTCCAGAGGAGGCGGTTGATGGCGCCGTTGGGCAGCTGCCACGTCCGGGGGGAATTCACTTCCTGGCCGGTGGCGATGCGGTAAAGCGTGTCGAGCACGCCGCCGTGCGCCACCACGGCGATCTGTTCGCCGCGATGGCGTGCGGCGAGATCCGTGACCGTGCGCGTCACGCGCTCGCGCAGCTCCAGCAGCGACTCGCCGCCTTCGGGCGGTGTCCAGTCCGGGATGCGCTTCTTCCAGTTCTGCGCGTGCTCGGGCCAGGTGGTGTGGATCTCGTCGAAGGTCTTGCCCTCGAACAGGCCGAAGCGCCGCTCGCGCAGGCCCGGATGCGGGACGACCGCGATGCCCGCGGCCTCGGCGATCGCCCGGGCAGTCTCGTGCGCGCGGCCGAGGTCGCTGGAGTAGATGGCGCTGAGCTGCTCCGCGCTGAGCGCCGAGCCCACCCGGCGGGCCTGCCACCGGCCCGTGTCGTTCAGCGCGATGTCGAGCTGGCCCTGGATGCGGGCGTCGACGTTCCAGGACGTCTCCCCGTGCCGGACGGCAATGATGCGGGTGGCTTCCATCCGGCCCATTGTAGGGAGCCGGACGGGGGCTTCCGCAAAAACTTGGTGCCGGTCAGCGGGCCGCAGCGCCCACCTGGATGTCCACCCGGCGCGGCCCGGGCGGCGGGTTCGGAAAGCCCTGCAGGGCCGCATCGAACATGGCCGGGATCACCGAGCGGTTGTCCACCCACGGCCCGTCGTTCACGGCATGGGTCTCGTACACCACGCGGTTGCTCGCCAGTTCCCGCACGATGACGCTGACCTCGCGGTGGAACCAGTAGGAATCCTGGCGCGGGAACGGCCCGCCGAAGCCGATGCCGATGTGCCGTCCGCTCAGCCCGACGCCCCATCCCAGGCCTCCCCAGCCCCAGCGGTCCCACGGGTCGGCCCACGGCGAGATCGTCCGGTCGGTGCGGGCCGAGACCTGCACGCTGTAGCGCGGAGCGGCGTCGTCGCGCCGGAAGCCGGCCCGGTGCAGGGCGGGATCGGCGAGCGCTTCCAGGGCCTGCTGCGCAGGGTCGGCCTGTTGCGACAGGCTGCGCTCGAAGCGGTAGGTGGGTTGTGCCGGCACGGCCGCCAGCTGGGAAAAGGTCTGGACCTGGTTGTCCAGCCGGTAGCCGGTGGCGCAACCTGCCAGGACGGCCGCCAGTGCGGCAGCGGACAGGACGCGGACGATCGAATGCATGGCACCTCCCAACGCGAGGCGCCGCGCGCCCCGTTTACAGCTTGATCACCTGCAGCGTCGGCAGCGTCGCGGCGGCGGGCAGTTCCTCGTGGTCGAAGGCCCGGTCGCCGTCCTCGCTGGCCACGCCATTTGCGGTGAGACCCTTGTAATCGTAGAGCGTTCCGTCCGCCAGGTGGGACGGCACGACGTTCTGCAGCGCGTGCAGCATGTTGTCCAGGCGGCCCGGGAACTTGCGCTCCCACTCCTTCAGCATCAGCCCGACCTGCTTGCGCTGCAGGTTCTCCTGGCTGCCGCACAGGGTGCAGGGGATGATCGGGAACTGCCGGACCTCGGCCCAGCGGACCAGGTCCTTCTCCGCCACGTAGGCCAGCGGCCGGATCACCATGTGGCGGCCGTCGTCGCTGACCAGCTTGGGCGGCATGCCCTTGAGCTTGCCGCCGAAGAACATGTTGAGGAACAGCGTCTGCAGGATGTCGTCGCGGTGGTGGCCCAGCGCGATCTTGGTGGCCCCGAGTTCGTCGGCCACCCGGTACAGGATGCCGCGGCGCAGCCGGCTGCACAGGCTGCACATCGTCTTTCCCTCGGGGATCTTGTCCTTGACGATCGAGTAGGTGTCCTGCTCCTCGATGTGGAAGGGCACGCCGAGGGCCTTCAGGTACTCCGGCAGGATGTGTTCCGGGAAGCCGGGCTGCTTCTGGTCCAGATTGACCGCGACGATGTCGAAGCGCACCGGCGCACGCTGCTGCATCTTCAGGAGGATGTCGAGCAGGGCGTAGCTGTCCTTGCCGCCCGAGAGGCAGACCATGACCTTGTCGCCCTCTTCGACCATGTTGTAGTCGACGATGGCCTGGCCCATCAGGCGGCACAGGCGCTTCTCGAGCTTGTGGTTCTCGCGCTCGATCCGGCGGTCCGCGGCGGGCGGGGAGGGGTCTTCCTGTTCGATCCAGACGGCGCTCATGGCGGCATTTTCGCATTGCGGCACGCCGGGCGCGCGGCGGGCTATCCGGCCAGGTTGCGGAACAGGTTGCGCACGTATTCCAGCCAGAAGCTGTCGGGGGGATGGGCGCGTTCCAGGGCCTTGAAGTCGGTGTAGCCCTTGTGGAACACCATGAAGACGATGCCGGCCAGCGCGATGATGGCCAGGACCTGGAACAGCGTCTTCACGCGCTCGCCGGCGGCCGGGCTCCTGCTCACCAGAGCCCCGTCTCCACCCGGATCGCCACTTCGCAGTCCTCGAAGATCTCCAGCTTGGCGATGCGCACGCGCACGCCGAGCACGCCCGGCAGCTGCATCAGGCGGTGCGCCAGCTTGCCGATCAGCGTCTCCAGCAGGTTCACGTGCACGGCCGTGCACTCCTCGATGATGATGCGCCGCACCTTGCGGTAGTCGAGGACGTGCGTGATGTCGTCGTCGGCGGGCAGCAGCGGCTGCGTGCCGAGGTTCAGCTCCGCGTCGACGCGGATCGGCTGCGGCGCGTTCTTCTCCTGCTCCAGGATGCCCAGGTTGGCATCGAAGCGGAGACCTTCGAGGGTGAGGATCTGGGTGCCGGCCTTGGTCATCTACATCAGCGAGAAATCGCGGTCGAACTTCATGAGGTGCTGGCCGCCGTCCACCAGCAGCGTGGTGCCGGTGAGCGAGCGGTTCTCCAGCGCGAAGCGCACCGCGTGCGCGACGTCTTCCGGCGTGGAAGAGCGGCCGAGGGGCGACAGCTTGTGCAGCTGCTCGAACTTTTCCTGCGGCAGGAGATGGCTGGTGAGCGTGAGGCCCGGGGCGACGCCGACCACGCGCAGGTGCGGGGCCAGGCCTTGCGCCAGCAGCGTGGTGGCGGCTTCCAGCGCGGCCTTCGACAGCGTGTAGCTGAAGAAGTCCGGGTTGGGGTTCCACAGCTTCTGGTCGAGCAGGTTCACGACGACGCCCTGCGTGGCACGGTCGTGGGCATGCGCGGCCAGCGCTTGCGCCAGCAGCACCGGTGCGGCCGTGTTGGTCGCCATGTGCCGGGCCAGCGATGCGGCGCTGAAGTCCTGCGGCGTGTCGTGCTCGAACAGGGAGGCGTTGTTGACCACGGCGTCGAGCGTGCCGAAACGCGCCACCACCTGCGGCACCAGCGCGCCGGCCTGCGCCGCGTCGGAAAGGTCGGCCGCGAACACGTCCGCATCGGCATGCTGCCTGCATGCCTCGGCGGTTTCGCGCGCTTGCGCTTCGGAGCCCCGGTAGTGCACCGCCACCCGCCAGCCCGCCGCGGCGAGGTCCAGCGCGATGCTGCGCCCCAGCCGGCGCGCGGCACCGGTGACCAGCACGGTGCGACCCGGCATGGCGCTCATTGGCGGACAATCCGTGGGTGGACGAGCATGGAACGAGTGTAACGAGCGCGCTGCAGAAGCTGCTGGCCGAGCAGGTCGCGCGGGCCGGCGGATGGCTGCCCTTCGACCGCTACATGGCCCTGGCCTTGTACGCGCCGGGGCTCGGCTACTACGCGAACGCGTCGCGCAAGTTCGGCACGATGCCGGCCTCCGGCAGCGACTTCGCCACCGCGCCCGAGATGAGCCCGCTGTTCGCGCAGTGCCTGGCGGTACAGCTGCGCGAGGCGCTGGAGCGCACCGGCACCGACGAACTCTGGGAGTTCGGCGCCGGCTCCGGCGCGCTGGCGCAGGAGCTGCTGCAGGCCCTCGGCCCCCAGGTGCGGCGCTACACCGTCGTGGAGGTGTCGGCCAGCCTGCGCGCACGGCAGCAGCAGGCGCTGGCCGCCTTCGCGCCGCGCGTGCATTGGGCCAGTGAACTGCCCGAGCGCATGGAAGGCGTGGTCGTCGGCAACGAGGTGCTGGATGCGATGCCGGTCAAGCTGCTGGCGCGCAAGAACCTCGTGTGGCACGAACGCGGCGTGACCATCGCGGACGGCCGCCTGGCCTGGGCCGACGTGCTCACGCACCTGCGGCCGCCGGTGGAGCCGACCGGCACGCAGGACTACCTCACGGAGATCCACCACCAGGCCGAAGCCTTTGTCCGCACGCTGGGCGAGCGCCTGAAGGTGGGCGCCGCCTTCTTCATCGACTACGGCTTCCCCGAAGCCGAGTACTACCACCCGCAGCGGCACATGGGCACGCTCATGTGCCACCGGGGGCATCTCGCGGACCCGGACCCGCTGGACGCGCCCGGCGAGAAGGACATCACCGCGCACGTCGACTTCACCGGCATCGCGGTGGCGGCGCAGGACGCTGGCCTGGGGGTCCTGGGCTTCGCCAGCCAGGGCCGCTTCCTCGTCAACTGCGGCATCGGCGAGCGCATGGAAGCCGCCAGCCTGCAGGAGCAGGCCGCGGCGCAGCGCCTGGTCGCCGAGCACGAGATGGGCGAGCTTTTCAAGGTCGTCGGCCTGCACCACGGGGCGTTCTGGGACGCCGTCGGTTTTCGCACCGGCGACCGCACCGGCCGCCTGTGAGTCCGGCCACCCGACCTGGATCAGCCACTTTTGCGCACACTTCGGCCTGCTTTTGGCCGAAGATCAGTCTTGCCCGGCTAAAGTCAGGGTCCTAGCATCCGAACCAACCCGGGGGAATAGCCGGGACAGGAGACAACCCGCGTGCGTCGCTGGGACCAGTTATCGCCGGCCGAGATGAACATGCTCCAGACCGTTTTCTGGTCGATGGGGAGCTCGCGCCATGTGCTGGCCGGCCGACTGGACTGCTCCAAGAGCAAGGCCAACGCCCTGGCCGCCGGCCTGATCGAACAGGGCCTGCTGGAAGAGACCGGCCTGCAGCCGTCTTCCGGCGGCCGCCGTCCCGAAACCCTGCAGCTCGCGCGCGGGCTCGGCGTCGTGATCGGCGTCGACCTCGGCGCCACCAGCCTCGACGTGGCGGTGATGCGGCCGGACCTCGGCGTGCTGGCCCACCACGGCGAAGAAGCCGACGTGCGCGCCGGCCCCGGCGTGGTACTGGCCCGCGTGCGCGACCTGATGCGTGAGCTGCTGGCGCGCTGCGGCCTGTCGCCGAAGAACGTGATCGGCGTCGGCATCGGCGTGCCGGGCCCGGTGGACTTCGCGAGCGCGCAGCTCGTCAACCCGCCGCTGATGCCCGAGTGGGACAGCTTCTCGATCCGCGATTACCTGGGCGAGGCCTTCAGTGCGCCGGTGTTCGTCGACAACGACGTCAACCTGATGGCGCTGGGCGAGCTGTGGCGGCTGCAGCGCAGCCTGCAGAACTTCATGGTGATCAAGGTCGGCACCGGCATCGGCTGCGGCATCGTCTGCCACGGCGAGGTGTACCGCGGTGCCAACGGCTCCGCCGGCGACGTCGGCCACATCTGCGTCGACCAGTCCGGGCCGCGCTGCCATTGCGGCAACTTCGGCTGCGTGGAGGCGATGGCCGCCGCACCGGCGATCACGCGCGTGGCGACCGAGGCCGCGCAGGCCGGGGAGAGCCAGGCCCTGGCGGACCTGCTGCGCGCCAACGGGCGCCTCACGGCCATGGACGTCGGCCAGGCCAGCCGCAACGGCGATGCCGCGGCCAACGCGATCATCCAGCGCGCCGGCAGCCTGATCGGCCAGATGCTTGCCTCCGTGGTGAACTTCTTCAACCCGTCGCACGTCTTCATCGGCGGCGGCGTCACGCAGATCGGGCCGCTGTTCCTCGCGTCGGTGCGCCAGAGCGTTTACCACCGCTCGCTCGCACTCTCCACGCGGCACCTGGAGATCCAGTACACGCCGCTCGGTCCGCAGGCCGGGCTCGTGGGGGCCGGCGCGCTGGCGATGCAGGAATCGCTGCGGCTGCACGGGAGCCGCGCATGAGCGTTCGCGTCGAATTCCGCGAGGTCTCGCGCAGCTTCGGCCCGGTGCAGGTGCTGCACGGCGTGAGCTTCGCGCTGGAGCCCGGCCGCATCTACGGACTGCTGGGCGAGAACGGCGCCGGCAAGTCGACACTGATGAAGATGCTGGCGGGTTACCTGGAGCCCAGCGGCGGAGACATCCTCGTCGACGGCGAGCCCGTGCATTTCCGCAGCTCGCGCGACGCCGAAGCCCGCGGCATCGTCCTGATCCACCAGGAGTTCAATCTCGCCGAAGACCTGACCATCGCGCAGAACATCTTCCTCGGCCACGAGAAGAAGCGCGGCTGGCTGCTGGACGACGCCGCCATGAACCAGGCCGCGGCCGACGTGCTGCGGCAGGTGGGCCTGGACCGCAGCGCCGACACGCGCGTGCGCCAGCTGATCGTGGCCGAGAAGCAGATGGTGGAGATCGCCAAGGCGCTGGCGCGCGAGGCACGGCTCCTGATCATGGACGAGCCGACCGCCACCCTCACGCCCGGCGAGACGCAGCGCCTGTTCGCGCTGATGGCGCAGCTCAAGGCCGAAGGCGTGACCTTGCTGTACATCTCGCACAAGCTCGACGAAGTGGAGCGCGTGACGGACGAGATCGTCGTCATGCGCGACGGCCGTTTCGTCACGCGGCGGCCGACGGCGTCGGTCACGCGGCACGACATGGCCAACCTGATGGTGGGCCGCGAGATCTCCGACCTGTTCCCGGCCAAGGAGGCAGCGCCGGAGGGCGCCCCCATCCTGCAGGTGCGCGGCTTCTCCGTGCCGGGCTGGGCGCGCGACGTCAGCTTCGAAGTGCGGCCGGGCGAGATCCTCGGCTTCGCGGGGCTGGTCGGCGCCGGCCGCACCGAACTCTTCGAGGGCCTGCTCGGCCTGCGTCCGTCGAGCGGGGACATCGTCGTCGCCGGCCAGCCGGTGAAGCTGCGCAACCCCGGCGAGGCGGCCAACGAAGGCATCACCTACCTGAGCGAGGACCGCAAGGGCAAGGGCCTGCACGTCGACTTCGGCCTGCGCGAGAACCTCACGCTGATGAACCTGAAGGACTATGCGCGGCCCTGGCTGCAGCCGGCGCGAGAGCGCGAGGCGATGCAGCAGGCGGTGCAGGCCTTCGGCATCCGCACCGGCAACGTCGACCAGAAGGCGTCCGCGCTGTCCGGCGGCAACCAGCAGAAGCTGGCGCTGGCCAAGGTGCTGCAGCCGCAGCCGCGCGTGGTGGTGCTCGACGAGCCCACGCGCGGCGTCGACGTCGGCGCCAAGCGGGACATCTATTTCCTGGTCCAGCGGCTCGCGCGCGAAGGGCGTGCCGTCATCGTGATCTCGTCGGAGCTGATCGAGTTGATCGGCCTGTGCCACCGGGTCGCCGTCATGCGCGGCGGACAGCTCACCGCCACGCTCGCGGACACCCAACTGAGCGAAGAGGAACTGATCGCCCATGCCACCGGAACCCGCTGAAGCGCCGTCGGCGCGCGCCGCCGCCCTGTGGGGCAAGCTGCACGGCCTGGGCCCCGTCGTGGGCCTGGTGCTGCTGTGCATCGCCGGCACCCTGCTCAATGGCGAGTTCGCCACCGCGGACAACGCGCTGAACGTGCTCACGCGCACGGCCTTCATCGGCATCATCGCCGTGGGCATGTGCTTCGTGATCATCAGCGGCGGCATCGACCTGTCGGTCGGATCGATGGCGGCGCTGATCGCCGGCTGCGTGATCCTGGTCATGAACCATTTCGCCGCGACCGTGCAGTCGCCGGTGCTGGTGGTCATGATCGGCATGGTGGTGGCGCTGGTGCTGGGGCCGCTGTTCGGCCTGGCGCACGGCCTGCTGATCACCAAGGGCCGCATCGAGCCCTTCATCGTCACGCTCGGCACGCTGGGCATCTTCCGCGCCTACCTCACCTACTTCGCCGACGGCGGCGCCATCACGCTCGGCAACGAGCTCGCGGACGTCTACAGCCCCGTGTACTACGGCAGCCTGCTGGGCGTGCCCTACCCGGTGTGGATCTTCATCGTCGTGGCGCTGGCCGGCGGCTTCATCCTGAACCGCACGGCGTATGGCCGCTACGTGCAGGCGATCGGCTCCAACGAGCAGGTCGCGCGCTACGCGGCCGTCGACGTCGACAAGGTCAAGATCCTCACCTACATGCTGCTCGGGCTGTGCGTCGGCATCGCCACGCTGCTGTACGTGCCGCGCCTCGGCTCCGCCTCGCCGACCACCGGCCTCCTGTGGGAACTGGAGGCGATCGCGGCCGTGATCGTCGGCGGCACCGCGCTCAAGGGCGGCGCGGGCAGCGTGGCCGGCACCGTGGTGGGCGCGATCCTGCTTTCCGTGATCAGCAACATCCTCAACCTCACCAGCATCATCAGCGTGTACCTCAACGCCGCGGTGCAGGGTTTCGTGATCATCATCGTGGCCTTCCTGCAGCGGGGCCGGCGATGAGCGCAGGGCAGTAACCGTGTTGTTCCACCGGCCGCAAGGCCACCATTCCAACCCCAAGGAGACGAAGATGACGAAAATGACCCGCAGGCTGGCGCTGGGCGCCGCGGCCATGGCGGCCATGCTGGCGACCGCGCCGGCGCTCGCCCAGGCCAAGAAGGAGATCCTGGGCGTGTCCATGCCCGCCGCCACCCACAGCTTCATGGCCGGCGCCGTGTACTGGGCCAACGAGGCCAAGAAGGACCTGGAAAAGGCGAACCCGGGCATGCAGGTGATCGTGAAGACCGCCGCCAATGCCTCCGAACAGGCGAACCAGCTGCAGGACCTGGTGACCGTCAACAAGATCACCTCGCTGGTCGTGTTCCCGTTCGAGTCCGCCGCGCTCACCAAGCCGGTGGCGCAGGTCAAGGCCAAGGGCATCTACGTGACGGTGGTCGACCGCGGCCTGACCGACACGAGCGCGCAGGACGCCTACGTCTCCGGCGA
The DNA here is from genome assembly GCF_015070875.1 of Ramlibacter pallidus. Classification (GTDB taxonomy): domain Bacteria; phylum Pseudomonadota; class Gammaproteobacteria; order Burkholderiales; family Burkholderiaceae_C; genus Ramlibacter; species Ramlibacter pallidus. The sequence goes on along the minus strand of NZ_JADDIV010000001.1, from coordinate 475,045 downwards.
CAACACCGCCTTCGGCCGCATCCCCGCCGAGTACATCGCCAAGGCACTGAACGGCAAGGGCAACATCGTGGCGCTGCGCGGCATCCCGACCACGCTCGACAACGAGCGCATGGACGCGTTCAACGCCGTGATGAAGAACTACCCGAACATCAAGCTGCTGGATGCCAAGCACGGCAACTGGAACCGCGACGACGCCTTCAAGGTGACGCAGGACTACCTGACGCGCTTCAAGGAGATCGACGCGATCTGGGCGGCCGACGACGACATGGCCGTGGGCGTGCTCAAGGCCATCGAGCAGGCCAAGCGCAAGGACATCAAGCTGGTGTTCGGCGGCGCCGGCGCCAAGGGCGCGATCAAGACGCTGATGGACGGCAGCAACCCGCTGATCCAGGCCAACGTGTCCTACTCGCCCAAGTTCATGTACGACGCGATCAAGATGACCGGCGAGGCGCGCCTGAAGGGGCAGAAGCTGCCGGCCAACAACATCATCCCGTCGGTGCTGATCACCAAGGCGAACGCGAAGGACTTCTACTTCCCGAACAGCCCGTTCTAAGGCATTCACCTTGAAAAGTCGCTGCGCGACTTTTCAAGGTGGCCTGATCAGTGCGGCAAGGACCGGCGAAGCCGGACCCTTGCCGCAAGTGAGGTCGCGCTGCATGCTGCGCGACCTGGTACCGCTAGCGGAGCAGCAACATGCCAAGACCCGTCACCCTCTTCACCGGCCAATGGGCCGACCTGCCGCTGTCCGAACTCGCGCCGCTGGCGAAGCGCATGGGCTACGACGGGCTGGAGCTCGCCTGCTGGGGCGACCACTTCAACGTGCAGGAGGCGCTGAAGGGCGACGCCTACGTGCGCGACAAGTGGGCGCTGCTGAAACAGCACGGCCTGACCTCGCTGGCCATCGGCAACCACCTGGTCGGCCAGGCGGTGTGCGACCTCATCGACGAGCGCCACAAGTCCATCCTGCCCGAACACGTGTGGGGCGATGGCGACCCCGAAGGCGTGCGCCAGCGCGCCGCGAAGGAACTTGCGGACACCGCGAGGGCCGCACGGAAGTTCGGCGTGAAGACCGTCACCGGCTTCACCGGCTCGTCGATCTGGCACGCCACCTATGCCTTCCCGCCGACGACCCAGGAATACTGGGACGCGGGCTTCGCCGATTTCGGCCGGCGCTTCACGCCGATCCTCGATGCATTCGAACGCGAGGACATCAATTTCGCGCTGGAAGTGCACCCGACCGAGATCGCCTTCGACATCGCGTCCACGCAGCGCGCGATCGAAGCCGTGAAGGGTCACAGGCGCTTCGGCTTCAACTTCGATCCCAGCCACCTGGCCTACCAGGGCGTGGACTACGTCAAGTTCATCCGCACCTTCCCCGACCGGATCTACAACGCCCACATGAAGGACGTGTGGTGGGGCAAGGGCGACGGCACCGTCGGCGTGTTCGGCGGCCACACCAGCTTCGGCGATGCACGCCGCTTCTGGGACTTCCGCAGCGTCGGCCGCGGCATGGTGGACTTCGAATCCATCATCGTCGCGCTCAACGACATCGGCTACGCCGGGCCGCTCTCCGTCGAGTGGGAGGACAGCCGGATGGACCGCGTGCACGGCGCCACGGAAAGCGCGGCCTTCTGCCGGCGGCTGGACTTCCCGGCGGCCGCCAGCGGCGCCTTCGACGCCGCGTTCGCCCGGGAGAACCAGTGAGCCAGGCCGTCCGCAAGCTGCGCTACGCCATGGTCGGTGGCGGGCAGGGCGCCTTCATCGGCGGCGTGCACCGGCAGGCCATGGCCCTCGACGGCCAGTACGAACTGGTCGCCGGCGCCCTGTCCTCGACGCCCGAGCGGGCGCTCGCGTCGGGCCGTGCACTGGGGCTGCCCGACGAGCGCAACCATCCGGCGTGGCAGGCCCTGCTCGAGGACGAGCAGCGGCGCGCGCCCGGCGACCGCGTGGACGTCGTCTGCATCGTCACGCCCAACCACCTGCACTTCCCGGTGGCCAAGGCCTTCGTGGACGCCGGCTTCCACGTCGTCTGCGACAAGCCGCTGGTGCACACGGCGGCGCAGGCGGAGGCACTGGTGGCCGCCGTGCGTTCGCGCGCAACGGTGTTCGGCGTCACCTACAACTACGGCGGCTACCCGATGGTGCGGCAGGCCCGCGAGATGGTCCGCCGCGGGGAACTGGGCGAGATCCGCAAGGTCGTCGTCGAATACAACCAGGGCTGGCTCGCCACCCGGCTCGAGGCCGAAGGCAACAAGCAGGCGGCGTGGCGCAGCGACCCCGCGCAGAGCGGCGGCGCCGGCGCGCTGGGCGACATCGGCTCGCATGCCGAGAACCTCGTGGCCACGGTGACCGGACTGCACATCGAGAGCCTGTGCGCGGACCTCACCGCCTTCGTCGAAGGCCGCGCACTCGACGACGACGCCAACATGCTGCTGCGCTTCCAGGGCGGCGCGCGCGGCGTGCTCGTCGCCTCGCAGGTGAATGCCGGCCTCGAGAACGGCCTGCGCCTGCGCGTCTCCGGCACGCTCGGCACGATCGAGTGGTGGCAGGAGGAGCCGAACCGGCTGACGCACTTCCCGCTCGATGCGGCACCCCGGCTCCTCACGCGGGGCGCGCCCTGGCTGCACGAGGCCGCGAAACGGGCCTCGCGCATCCCGCCGGGCCATCCGGAAGGCTTCATCGAGGCCTTCGCCAACGTGTACCTCGGCGTGGCCGCCGCGATCCGCGCCCAGGGCAGCGGCCAGGCCGCCGATCCGATCGATGCCGACTTCCCCGACGTGGAAGCCGGCGCGCGCGGCGTGCGCTTCATCGAGGCCGTGCTGGCCTCGGCGCGCAGCACGCAGAAGTGGACGCCGGTCGCCTGAGGCGCGCCGGCGGGCGGCCCCGGCCGCGGTGGGGAGCCCCTACACTGCTCCCATGATCCGCTGGATGATCGTCGTCTTCCTCGCCCTGCTGCTGATCAGCTGGTTCTCGCCGGCGCTGCAGAAACTGGGCTTCGGCCGCCTGCCGGGCGACCTGCGGTTCAAGCTGTTCGGGCGGCAGATGTTCCTGCCGTTCACCACCACCATCCTGCTGAGCCTGGCGGCCGCCGGGATCGCGAAGTTGCTGTGAACCCATGAAAGCCTGCATCGACATCGGCGGCACCAAGGTCGCCGTGAGCCTGAACACGGGAGCGGGGCTGGACCTGCTGGCCCGGCGCAGCGAGCCCACCCTGAAGACCGGCCCCAACGACGCCGTCGCGCGCCAGGTGATGCGCATGGTCGACGAGGCTTGCGCCGAGGCGAACATCGATCCCAGCCGCGTGCAGCGCGCCGGCGTGTCCTCGGCCGGGCCGTTCGTGCTGCGCGCCGGGCTGGTGGAACTGGCCGGGCCCAACATCTGCGGCGGGATGGCGGGGCCGGCCCGCGGCCTGCCCAACGACTGGATGACGGCGACGCTGGAAGCACCGCTGCGCCAGCGCTTCGCCGAAGTGCGCGTGGAGAACGACTGCATCGCCGCGCTGGAGGCGGAGCGGCGCTGGGGCGCGCTGCAAGGCTACGAGCATTGCGCGTACGTCACCTGGAGCACCGGCGTGGGCACCGGCCTGTGCGTGGACGGCCGCGTGCTGCGCGGCAAGAACGGCAACGCCGGCCACGGCGGCCACATGTTCGTGAGCGACAACGACGACGCGCTGTGCGGCTGCGGCAACATCGGCGACCTCGAGGCGCTCGTGGCGGGCAATGCGGTGGCGCGCCGGTTCGGCGCGGACGCCGCCACGCTGCTGCAGCGCGCGCGCGCCGGCGACGCCGCGGCGGAGAAGACCGTCGACGAGCTGTGCCGCATCATGGGCCGCGCCCTGTACAACATGATCGTGATCCTCGACCTGCAGCGCATCAGCCTGGGGGGCAGCGTGTTCACGAACAACAAGGACTACCTGCTGCCGCAGCTGCAGGCGCAGGTGAGCGGCAAGCTGCCGGCGTTGACGGGCGGCAGCGAACTGGTGCCCGCCGGCCTGGGCGACAAGGTCGGCGACTACGCCGCCCTGGCGCTGCTCGGCTAGAGAACGGCGGCCACGGCGTCCACGCGCGCCTGGTGGACGCGTTCGCCGATCGCCTCGCCGGCCAGGCCGGCGGCCTGGGCCTGGCTCGCGATCTCGGCGGTCGCGACCGACCGGGCGGCATGCAGCGCCGCCATCAGCCGCCGGCCCTGCCGGTAGTCTCCCTCTGCCAGCCCGAGCCGCGTCCGCGCATCGGCTTCGCACGCGAGCAGGACCTGCTCGAAGCGCTGCGGCTTGCGCAGGGCGTCGCAGCGCTCCAGCAGCCGGACGATCCCGGCCGGCGGCAGCGGATCGCTGTCCTGGATCGCGGCCTGTTCGCGCAGGACGACTTCCGCGAGTTCGCGGCACTCGTTCGGCACCCGCAACCGGGTGCACAACGCCTTCAGCGTGGCGGCACCTTCCGGGCCGTCGCCCAGTCCGCGCGTCACGCAGGCGAAGCGCACCGGCAAGGGGGCCTGACGTTGCGCGGCCAGGTCGACCGCCGCCATCGCGTGCGCGTCCCCCTGCAACTCCGGCAGCACGCGCTGCAGCGCCCCGCAGGCGCGCAGCACTTCGAACATGCGCGAAGGCCGGCCTTCCAGCAGGCCGCGCGCGAGCTCCTGCCAGACGCGTTCGGCCACCAGGTGGTCGGCTTCGCCTTCCGCCACCATGGCGCGCATCAGCGCCAGCGTCCCCTCGTCCAGCGTGAAGTCCTGGAAGCGCGCCGCGAAACGGGCCACGCGCAGGATGCGCACGGGGTCCTCGCGGAACGACTCGGTGACGTGGCGCAGCACCTTGTGCCGCAGGTCGCGCTGCCCGCCGAACGGGTCGATCAGGGCGCCGTCCGGCGCCTGCGCGATCGCGTTGATGGTGAGGTCGCGGCGCGCGAGGTCTTCCTCCAGCGTGACGTCGGGCGCCGCGTGGAAGCTGAAGCCCTGGTAGCCGCGCCCGGTCTTGCGCTCGGTGCGCGCCAGCGCGTACTCCTCGCGGGTCGCGGGATGCAGGAAGACCGGGAAGTCCTTGCCCACCGGCAGGTAGCCGGCGGCGATCATCTGTTCGGGCGTGGCGCCGACCACGACCCAGTCCTCGTCGTGCACCGCCAGCCCCAGCAGGGCATCGCGCACCGCGCCGCCGACCCGGAAGATTCGCATGGGGGCAGTGTAGCCCCCGCGCTTTCAGCGCTTGATGCGATACGGCTCGTCGAAGTCGACGAAGTCGTGCTCCTGCAGCGCGTCGTCGATCCAGGCCTTCACGCCCGGCAGGGCGCAGACGCGGCGGATGTAGTCGGTGATGTGGCCCGGCACCGGCAGGGCGTAGTTGCGGATGCGCATGCACACCGGCGCGAAGAAGGCATCGGCGATGCCGAACTCGCCGAACAGCATGGGGCCCTTGTGCTCCGACAGCAGCTCGGTCCACATCGCCACGATGCGTTGCACGTCGGCGCGCACCGCCGGCTGGTCGCGCCAGACGATGGCCCCGTTCTGCGCCAGCGTGGCCTCGATGTTCATGGGGCAGTGGCTGCGCAGCGCGCCGAAGCCGGAATGCATCTCGGCGCAGACGCTGCGGGCCCGCGCGCGCGCCTTCGGGTCCTGCGGCCAGAGCTGCCGGTCGGGAAACTTCTCCGCCACGTATTCGGCGATGGCCAGGGTGTCCCAGACCGCGAAGCCGTCATCCACCAGGACCGGCACGCGGCCCGTGGGGGTGACCTTCAGGATCTCCTGCTTGAACCGCGATTCGCCCTCGAAGCTGTCGAAGCGCAGCATGCGCTCCTCGAAGGGAATGCCGGCCTGCTTCATCAGCACCCAGGGGCGCATGGACCAGGACGAATAGTTCTTGTTGCCGATGTAGAGCGTGAGCATCGATGCCCCTCCGTAGCCAAGGTGGGCGTGATGCTAGCCGCCGCCCGGCGCGCCATTGATGCCGAATCGCGCGGGAATTGATGCTCAGTCGTCGGGCTTCTGCGTCGGCTTGAGCCCGGCGCGCTGCAACGGCCTTTCCAGCCACAGGATGAAGAGGACCAGGAGCGTGGCCAGGGCGGCCGTCATCTCGCGCCCGAGGCCGGCGGCGATGCCGATGGCCGACGTCATCCAGACGCTGGCGGCGGTGGTGAGCCCGGTGACCTGTTCCTCGCGTTCCAGCTTCAGGATGGCGCCGGCGCAGAGGAAGCCGATGCCCGCCAGCAGCCCCTGCAGGACCCGGCTGAGGGCGTCGCCCTCGAATCCCATCTGCAGCGGCACCACGACGATCAGCGCGGAACTGGAGGCGACCAGCATGTGCGTGCGGATGCCGGCCGCCTTGCCCTGCAGTTCGCGCTCCAGCCCCAGGAGCCCGCCCAGGAAGGCGGCCACCAGGAGCCGCACCACGAGCTGCGTGACTTCCCTGGCGCTCCCGAGGTCGGAGAACTCCGCGGCGATGGTGTGTTGGATGGTGTCCCAGGTGCCCATCCAAAAATTCTATTAGGGCAGGTCGGTGTTGGGGGCGGGTTGGGAGCCCTCGCGCGGCCCGACCACCCCCAGGCGCGCCTTCAGGGACTGGGGCTGCCCGGTGAGCATGGCCGCATAGAAGGTGGTGTTCGCCAGCACCTTCTTCACGTAGTCGCGGGTCTCGTTGAACGGGACGTTCTCGGCCCAGGCGGCGCCTTCGAGCACCGGCCCGTTGCGCCATGCGCGCGGCCGGCTGGGGCCCGCGTTGTAGGCGGCCGCGGCCATCGGCATGGAGCCGGCGAAGTCGTCGAGCACGAGTTTCAGGTAGCCGGTGCCGATGGCGATGTTGACGTCGCGTTCGTTCAGCTGGCTCACGTTGAAGTTGTTCATGCCGATCTTGCGGGCCGTCCAGCGGGCGGTGGCGGGCATCACCTGCATCAGGCCCGAGGCGCCGACGTGGGAGCGCGCGTCGGTGACGAAACGGCTTTCCTGCCGGATCAGGCCATAGACGTAGGCGGGGTCGAGGCTGATCTCCTGGCTGCGGCGCACCACCGCGTCGCGGAAGGGCGTGGGGAAACGCTGCTCGAAGTCGAACTCCGTCTTCGTGCGCTCGCTGGTGTTGATGCAGCGGTCCCAGACCTGGCGGTCGCAGGCGAACTGCGCGGCCGCGAGCAGTTCGCGGTCGTTCATGCCGCCGGGCGTGTGCAGGTTGGTGGTGTAGTTCCACTCGCGCACGCCCTCGGAGCGCAGGCCCAGCGCGATGGCGAACAGCGCGCGATTGAGCGCCGGGTGCTGGCGTGCGGCCTTGATCTCGTCGTCGGTCAGCGGCGCGGGCTTCGCCGGCACCGTGATCTTGCGGCCCAGGTCCTCCATCGCCAGCTGCTCGTAGAAGCCGCGTGGCGAAGCGATGGATTCGAGCAGCTTCACCGCATCCGCGCGTTGCGCCTCGCTGGGTCGGCCGGCGAGCAGGGCCCGCGCCTTCCAGTACACCCAGGTCGGGTCCGCCAGCGCCTCATCGTCCATTGCGTTGACGGCTTCCAGCACGTTGCGCCAGTCGGTGCCCTTCGGCGCGCGCAGGGCGGCGCGCACCTTCCAGCCCAGGAGCTCGTCGTTCAGGTGCTTGTCACGCTCGACCTTCGTGAAATAGCCGTTGGCTTCGGGCTGCAGCCGTTGCGCCGCCTGGCGGCCGATGACGCCCCAGATCCAGTCGCGTTCCTCGGGGTGCAGCTGCGGCCCCCATTTGTTTTCCAGCTGCGAGGCGGCCTGTTCGATGTCGGTGGTCGCCAGCTTGATCAACGCCAGCCCGACGACCTCGCGGCGGACGCGCGAGATGGCCGTGACCTTGCCGGCCAGGAACTTGCTCGGCGACGCGTTCAGCTCGTTGAAGAGCGGCATCGCTTCCGGCTTGACCATTTCCAGGGCAGCGGCGGCGGCCCGGGGGCGGTTGGCCTCGATCGACTGGCGCGCCTTGCGCCAGGCGTCGGCCGTGTTCAGCCCGCGCGGCCCGCCCTTGCCCATCAGGCTGGCCGCCGCGAGCGTGCAGCCGTCGTCGGCGTCGCGCTGGGCCAGCCAGAGGCGCCGCACTTCGGTGGAAGCGGCGGGAATGGCGTTCGGATCACGGATCGACTGCGCCAGCAGCGCGTAGCAGCGCACCTCGCGGTCGTCCTTCATCCGGTACTTCGGGTATTCCTGCAGGAACGTGTCCCAGTCGCGCCTTTGTCCCAGCATCTGCAGCCAGTCGTTGCGCAGCCGGTCCTCCTGGTAGGTGCCGGGGAAGCGGGCGAAGAACTGCTGGATCTCCGCCGGGGCGGCGGTGTCCAGGCGGGCGCGCAGCTCCCAGTAGGCGGCCCAGGGCTCCAGCGCATGGCCCTGCGCCTGGGGCAGCAGCTGCGCCAGGCGCACCTTGTTGCCCTGCCGGAAAGCCTCCTGCATCTGCAGGAAGACGTCGTCGCGGGGCTGCGCCTGGGCGCATCCCAGCAGCGCGACGGTCAGGGATGCCAGAATCGTTCTCAACTTCATCGGGAAATTATGGACAGGTCGGACGAAAAAAAGGTCTTGCGCAAGCAGCTCATCGAGCAACGCCTGAACATGCCGGACCGAGGACACCGGTCCGACCTGTTGCAGCGCGTGATGCGCATCTGGCTGGTAGGGCGCACCGATGCCGTCATCGGTGCGTACTGGCCGATCAAGGGCGAGTTCGATCCGCTGCCGGCGTTGCACCGCTGGAAGGAGGACGGTGAACTCACCGACCAGGCCCAGTTGCGCCGCATCGGCCTGCCCGTGGTCGACAAGGTTCATCAGACGCTGAAATTCCACGCATGGTTCCCCGGCTGCCCGATGGAAGAGGACGCCTATGGCATCCCGAAGCCGAAGGACACCGAGGTGATCGTGCCCACCCTGCTGTTCGTGCCGTGCGTCGGCTACGGCGTCGGCGGCTACCGGCTGGGCTACGGCGGGGGCTTTTACGACCGCACCCTGGCCCAGCTGCAGCCCAAGCCGTACACGGTCGGCCTGGGCTTCGCGCACGGCTTCCTGCCCGACCTCGAGCCGGAACCGCACGACGTGGCTTTGGATGCCGTGCTGAACGAGCTGGGCGTCGTCTGGCCGATCCCCCTGGGCGACGACTGAGCTTCAATCGATGTCGTCCACGGTGTCCGGGTCGGGCACCTCGCCGATGGTCTGGCGGGTGACCTTGCTCTGCGCCATCAGCCAGTCGCAGAAGGCGCGGATCTCCGGCCGCTGGGCGCTGCGCGGGCCGACGACCAGCCAGTAGGCCATGGGCGAATCCATCCGCAGCTTCGGCAGCGGCTCGATCAGGTCGCCGTTGGCCAGGCTCTCCGCCACGAGCGGCAGCCGCGCGAGCACGACGCCCTGGCCGGTCAGCGCCGCCTGCACCATCTGGTACGCGTAGTTGAAGTAGAGCCAGCGCTTGGGCTGCAGCTTGCTCAAGCCGTGCTCGTCGAACCAGCGGCGCCACGTGAGCCACTCCAGGTGCGTGTGGTGCGCATCGCCCGCCTCGATCAGGGTGAACTGCGCGACGTCGGCCGGCTTGGTGATGGTGTGGCCGCCCTTGAGCAGCCAGGGGCTGACCACCGGCGTGAGCTGCTCGCCGAACAGGCGCACCGCGTTGGTCGGCATGGAACTCATGGGACCGTAGCGCAGGGCCATGTCGACGTCGGCGACCTCGAGGTCCAGCGTGTTGTCGGTGGCGTCGATGCGGATGTCGATGTCCGGGTTGTCGCGCTGAAATTGCTCCAGCCGCGGGATCAGCCACATGGAGGCGAACGACGCGAAGGTGGTGAGCGCCACCGCGCGGCGGCCGGCGCTCTGGCGGATCTGGCGCACCGCGCCGTCGATGCGCGGCAGCGATTGCGACACCGCCATCAGCAGCTGCGCGCCGGCGCTCGTGAGTTCGACCGCGCGGGTGTGGCGCAGGAACAGGCTCACCCCGACCTCCTCCTCCAGCGACTGGATCTGCCGGCTGACGGCGGACTGCGTGAGCGCCATCTCCTCCGCGGCGGCCCGGAAATTGAGGTGGCGGGCCACGGCTTCGAAGGCGCGCAGGTGCCCCGCGGAGATCGGGCGGGTGCGCAGGTGGGTCTGCGAATGCTGCATGGGGCGTCGGGCGATTGATGCGGTTCGGGAATCAATAGCGTAGCGGGATTTCATTGGACCGCCAAGCGGGCGTGAAAGATCATCCCATTCCGAAATGCCATCACCCAAGGAGATCGCCATGACCGCACGCGCCATCACCCAGCTGCTCCAGTCCGCCCCGGCCACCGCGCTGCCGGGCACCTGGAAACTGGCGCGCGGCCGCGCGATCACGCTCCACCCGACCAGCGACGGCATCCTGCGCATCGCCCACGGCCGGGTCTGGGCGACGGTCGAGGGACCGCATGGCGTCAGCCCCGCCGATTCCGGCGACCACGTGCTGGAAGTCGGCCGTTCCATGTACCTGCGGGCCGGCCAGCGCGTGGTGATCGAGGCCTGGAACTGCAGCGGGGCTTCCTACTTCGCGTGGGACCCGGTGTTCGCGCCGGCTCCGGCGCCGGCCGCGGTTCGACCGGCCTTCTGCATGGCGCTCGTCGTGCAGCCGCTGGCTGACCTCCGCATGGCGCTGGGCATGGGCCTGCGCGCGGCGGGCCAGCTGGCCAGCGGCGTGGCACGCCTGGCGTGGGAAGTGCTGCGCAGCGGGCACCGCGCCTTCCCCGGCCGGCGCGCCCACGGCGCCACGGGCTGACGCCGCGTGAGGCCCGGCGGCGACCATAATCGCCGCCATGGCCGAACCGCACGCAAGCCGCCCGCCGCTCCACGTCGTCGTCATGGGCGTGGCGGGCTGCGGCAAGTCCCTGGCCGGCGCCGAGCTGGCGTCCCGCCTCGGGCTGCCGCTGGTGGAAGGGGACGACTTCCATCCCGAGAGCAACATCCTGAAGATGCGCGAGGGGACGCCGCTCACCGACGCCGACCGCGCGGACTGGCTGCGGCAGCTCGCCACGCAACTGCGGCTGCAGCGCGACGGTGCGGTGCTGACCTGTTCCGCGCTCAAGCGCAGCTACCGCGACATCCTGCGGGCCGCGGTGGCGGACCTGCGCTTCGTGCACCTCGCGCTGTCGGAGCACCAGGCGATGGAGCGGGTCGCGGCGCGCACCGACCATTTCTATCCGCCCAGCTTGGTCGCCAGCCAGTTCAGCGCGCTGGAGGATCCGTCGGGTGAGCCGGGCGTGCTCGTGGTCGATGCCACGCAGCATGTGGACCGTCTGGTGGACGAAGCAGCCCGCTGGTTGCTGGGGGCGCGCACGTTCAACAATGCGTAATTCGTTTCGCTAAGTAGAATCCGGCTTCCACGCGCAAGCAGGAGTCCCATGAGCAAAGCGTTCGCGAGCCAGGCCGACCTGGCCGACAAGAAGATCACCTTCGAGCAGCTGTCCCCGCATTGCTGGGCCTACACCGCCGAGGGCGACCCGAACTCCGGCGTGATCATCGGCGACCAGTTCATCATGGTCAGCGACGCGACCGCCACGCCGGCGATGGCGCGCGACCTGATCGCCCGCATCCGCACGGTCAGCGACAAGCCGATCAAGTACGTGCTGCTCACCCATTACCACGCCGTGCGCGTGCTGGGCGCGAGCGCGTACTTCGCCGAAGGGGCGACCGAAGTCATCGCCAGCCAGGGCACCTACGAGCTGATCGTCGAACGCGGCGCCGAGGACATGCAGTCCGAAATGGACCGGTTCCCCCGCCTGTTCCGCAATGCCGAAAGCGTGCCGGGCCTGACCTGGCCCACCATGGTCATCGGCGGCGGCGACCCGGTGAAGGGCGAGGTGCCCGGCAAGCTCACCGTCGACCTCGGCGGCGTGAAGGTGCAGATCTGGTCGCCGGGACATGGCCACACGCGCGGCGACACGATCGCCTGGGTGGCGGAGGAGAAGGTGCTGTTCTCCGGCGACCTGGTCGAATACAACGCGGGCGTCTACACCGGCGATGCCCAGCTGGAGGAATGGCCCGCCACGCTGGAGGCGTTGCGCGCACTGCAGGCCGAGGCATTGGTGCCGGGCCGCGGCGAAGCCATGAAGGGCAACGCGCAGGTGAACCTGGCGCTCGACTACACCAAGCGCTGGGTGGAGACGCTCTATCGCTGCGGCCAGGAAGCGGCGGCCGCGAACATGGACCTGAAGTCGGCGATGGCGCACACGCGCAAGGCCATGGACCCGGTGTTCGGCAACGTGTTCATCTACGAGCATTGCCTGCCCTTCGACGTGAGCCGCGCCTACGACGAGGCCAAGGGCATCAAGAACCCGCGCATCTGGACGGCCGAGCGCGACAAGGAAATGTGGGCGGCGCTGCAAGGCTGACCTGGGGCCTGGCTCTGCCGTTCTGTAGTCCGGCGACTACAGAACGGCCCCGTGGCGGACGACATTCGCCCCAGGGGCCCCTTCCTAAGCTGGACAGCCGGTGCCGCCCCTGTCGCGCGCCGATCCACGAGGAGACAGCCATGTCCAACGACCCGTCCGTGCCGCGCATCCTGCAGCAGCAGCCGCAGCGCGAGAGCGACCCGCAGCAGCAGCAGTCCGGCGGCACCGACTTCCAGTCGCGTGGCCAGGCCCAGGGCCAGCAAGGCGACGCGGGCAAGGTGGAAGGCGAGGGCAGCTACACCGCCACCCGCGACTACCAGAAGAACATCAAGGAGTACCTGGACAAGGCCGACGTCCAGTCGGATGCCGAAGCCGCGAAGCCGCGCTCGGAGTCCGAAGCGCGCGAGCTCGAGCAGGCCGAGCGCGAAGGCAAGTCGCACTCCAAGGGCGAGCGCTGATCACGCCGCCGGCGCGACACGCCGTGCCGCCACCAGCGTGAGCAGCGCCAGGAAGCCCAGGACGCCGGCCAGTCCCGGCAGCAGCCACGGCGCTTCGCCCGCGAAGCCCACGGCCACGCCCGCGAACAGCAGGCCGATCGCCGCCGCGGTGAACACGCTCCGCAGGGGGATGCGGTCGGCGGCCCAGCCGGCCGGGTACTGCAGGAGGAAGCTGCCGATGCCGATCACGCCGGCCACGCTGGCGGCGGCGCGCAGGCTCATGCCCTGGCCGGAGGCGTGCGCCGCGCTGATCGCGCCGAGCCCGGCCTCGAACGCACCGCCCGCGAAGGCGATCACCACGAGCCACGGCACGGCGCGCAGCGCCTGCCACGTGCCGGTCGCCGCCCGCGCCCCTGCGACCGGCTCCTGGGCCGGCGCGGTGAGCGCGAGCAGCAGGCAACCCGCCATGAGCAGCACGGCGAGCCAGAGCACGTCCTGCGCCTGTAAACGCAGGACGCCCGGCACGAAAGGCCCCGCCGCCAGCGCTGCGCCCATGGCGGTCTGGTAGAGCCCCATCACGCGGCCGCGCATCGCCACCGGGGCCTGTTCGGCGAGCAGCGCCTCGGTGGTGTTCCACAGCGCGGCGGCCCCCATGCCGCCGACGCGCCGGCCTGCTGCAGCAGCACCGCCAGCACCGGCGCCGTCATCGCGAACGCACCGACGATCAGCGTGGTGGCGGCCCCGAGCCGCCAGACGAGCGCCAGGTCCGCGCCCGACCCCGCCCTCACGGCTGCGCCATCAGTTCGCGCAGGTCGCGCTGGTACGCCCGCAGCCGGCGGACCGCCTGTTCGCGCTGCGCGGCGTTCGTGGCCTGGTGCACGGCGGCGAAGGTGTCGCAGCCTTCCTGCCGCAACGTGTCCTGGTACGCGCGATAGGCAGGATCCGGCGCCCGTTCGATCCGGGCGAACCAACTGCGCAGGAGCGTGCGCGCCTCGTCCTGCGGTGTGCCGCGTTGCGCCACCCGCCGCAGCACCGTGAGCAGTTCCTGCTGGCGGCGCTGCATTTCCGCGTGGCTGCGCGCGGGATCGTAGACGGACTGGTCCAGCCGCTGGCGCAGCAGGTTGCGCTGGGCGGCGTCGAGCCGGCCGTAGATGGTCTCCAGCCGCTCGAGCGACTTGTCGAAGCGCCTGGACACCTGCTCCTCGCGCGTCACGTGGATCCATTCCTTCTGGAAGGCCTCGTTGTTGCGGCGGAACTTGCGCTGGACGTGGCGCAGCTCGCGCCCGGTCAGCGTGGCGGCGATCGCCAGCACGGGCGCCTCGGCGCGTTCCTGCACCGCCTTGAGCCGCTGCTGCACCTCGCCGAGGTAGCTGCAGGCCTGGCCGGCGCTGACCTCCCCCGCCGCCGACTGCTCCATGCGGGCGAGCAGGTCCAGCACCTGCGGCAGTTCCTGCTGCCGGTGCCAGGCGTGCAGCCGGGCGAGTTCGTCGCGCGCGAGCGGGGCCTGTTCGTCGCTGAAGTCGACGTAACCGTCGAGCCACCAGTAGGCGAGGTTGGGGAGGTTGCTGTAGCCCAGCTTGATGGCGCTGCACGCCGACAGCGCCAGCGCGAGGGTGAGCCCAAGGATAATGCGGCCCATGCGGGTGAGGTCCACGGATCTCATCATGATCACGAAGGGTACGCGAATGACAGCAGTCGATGTGGTGGTGATGGCGGCCGGCAAGGGCACGCGCATGAAGAGCCGGACGCCGAAGGTCCTGCACAGGCTGGGCGGGCGGCCGCTGATCCAGCACGTGATGGACACCGCGCAGGCGCTGCAGGCGCGGCGCACCATCGTGATCACCGGCCATGGCGCGGACGGCGTCGAGGCCTGGCTGCGCGAATCCGCGGCCGCGGCCGGGCGCGCCGCGCCGGATTTCGTGCGCCAGGAGCCGCAACTGGGGACCGGCCATGCGGTGCAGCAGGCGGTGCCCGTCCTGCCCGACGACGGCATCGCGCTCATCCTCAACGGCGACGTCCCGCTGGTGCGCCCCCAGACGCTGCAGGCGCTGGTGGACAAGTGCGGCGGCGAGCGGCTGGCCCTGCTGACCGTGGAGATGGCCGACCCGACCGGCTACGGCCGCATCGTGCGCGAGGGCGACGCGGTGCGCGCCATCGTCGAACACAAGGACGCCAGCGCCGCCCAGCGTGGGATCCGCGAGGTCTACACGGGCTTCATGGCCGTGCCGGCCGCGCGCCTCAAGCGCTGGCTGTCGCTGCTGAAGAACGACAACGCCCAGGGCGAGTACTACCTCACCGACGTCGTGCAGCTGGCCGCCGCGGACGGCTGCGAAGTGGTCGCCGCGAGCGCGTCCGAGCAGGTGGAAGTCGACGGCGTCAACAGCCCGCTGCAACTGGCCGAGCTGGAGAGGGCCTTCCAGCTGCGGCAGGCGCGCGCGCTGATGGAGCAGGGCGTGCGGCTGGCCGACCCGGCGCGCTTCGACCTGCGCGGCACGCTGCGCTGCGGCCAGGACGTGGCGATCGACGTCAACTGCGTGTTCGAGGGCGACGTGACCCTCGGCGACGACGTGCGCATCGGCCCGAACTGCGTCATCGCCAATGCCCGCATCGGCTCCGGCGTCGTGCTGCAGGCCTTCACGCACATCGACGGCGAGCAGGCGGGGGTGGAGATCGGCGAAGGTGCGCTGGTCGGGCCCTTCGCGCGGCTGCGGCCGGGAGCGAAGCTCGGTGCCGAGGTGCACATCGGCAATTTCGTCGAGGTGAAGAACTCGACGATGGCGCGCGGCGCCAAGGCCAACCACCTGGCCTACCTCGGCGACGCCGAAGTGGGCGAGCGCGTGAACTACGGCGCCGGCAGCATCACGGCGAACTACGACGGCGCGAACAAGCACCGCACGGTCATCGAGGCCGACGTGCATGTCGGCAGCAACTGCGTGCTGGTGGCACCGGTGCGCGTGGCACGGGGCGGCACGGTGGGCGCCGGCTCGGTGGTCAGCAAGGACACCGCGCCCGAGGCGCTGACCGTCGCACGCGCGAAGCAGGTGACCATCACGGGCTGGACGCGGCCCCGGAAGGCGCCGAAGAAGTAGCGGTCAGCCGCGGCCCGGCAAGGGGATGTGCGGCCTGAACTTCGCGCGCCGCACCGAGAAGAAGGCCTTGACGTTGCGCACGTTGGCGTCGCTCGTGAACAGGCGCTGCGCCAGCGCCAGGTAGTCGGGCATGTCGCGTGCATAGACCACGAGGATGAAGTCCGGCCCCGGCGACACGCGGTAGCACTGCTGCACGCCGTCGTCGGCGATCACGCGCTCTTCGAAGGCCTGCAGCTCCTCGGCGCCCTGCCGGTCCAGCGAAACCTCCACGACCGCCTCCATGCCATGGCCCACCGCGGCGGCGATCCGCGCGGGCGCCAGCACCGCCATCTCGCGCTCGATCAGGCCCGCATCGCGCAGGCGCTTGACCCGCCGCAGGCAGGTCGCCGGCGAGATGTGCACGCGCCCCGCCAGGTCCTGGTTGCTGAGGGAGCTGTCGTCCTGCAGCTGCCGGAGCAGGGCCAGATCGGTTCCGTCGATGGCAAGGGATTCCATTTCTCGCTCCACGGCGGAATTTTATTGCAGCTTCGGTAAAGCGGGAAAGAAAAGTTCATCTCACGGTGAAATTCGCATGCATCTTGCGGCTTTGGGCGCCTACAGTCGCTGCATTCCATCAGCAAGAGGTGCGTCATGTGCGGCATCGTCGGCGCGGTTTCCACGCGCAACATCGTCCCGATCCTGGTCCAGGGCCTGCAGCGGCTCGAATACCGCGGCTATGACTCGTGCGGCGTCGCCGTCTACGCCGACGGCCTGAAGCGCGCGCGCAGCACCGCCCGCGTCGCCGAGCTGATGGAGCAGGTCGCGGCCGACCACATCGAGGGGGGCACCGGCATCGCCCACACGCGCTGGGCGACCCATGGCGCGCCGGCCGTGCACAACGCGCATCCGCACTTCAGCCATGGCCCGGGCGAGAACGCCGCGTCCGGTCCCGGCCGCGTCGCACTGGTCCACAACGGCATCATCGAGAACCACGACGAACTGCGCGCCGCCTTGAAGGCCAAGGGCTACCGGTTCACCAGCCAGACCGACACCGAGGTGATCTGCCACCTGGTCGACAGCCTCTACGAAGGCGACCTGTTCGACGCGGTGAAGGCCGCCGTGGCGCAACTGCATGGCGCGTATGCGATCGCCGTGTTCTGCAAGGACGAACCGCACCGCGTGGTCGGCGCGCGCGCCGGCTCGCCGCTGGTGCTGGGCGTGGGCAAGGAAGAGAACTTCCTGGCCAGCGACGCGATGGCGCTCGCGGGCGTGACCGACCAGATCGTGTACCTGGAGGAGGGCGACCTGGTCGACCTGCAGCTGGGGCGCTACTGGGTGGTCGACAAGGCGCACAAGGCGGTGAACCGGCCGGTGAAGACGGTGCAGGCGCACAGCGGCGCCGCCGAACTGGGCCCGTACCGCCACTACATGCAGAAGGAGATCTTCGAGCAGCCGCGCGCGATCGGCGACACGCTGCAGGGCGTGGAGCACGTGATGCCCGAGCTGTTCGGCGATGGCGCCCACCGCGTCTTCAAGGACGTCGACTCCGTGCTGATCCTCGCCTGCGGCACCAGCTACTACAGCGGCTGCACCGCCAAGTACTGGCTGGAGTCGATCGCGAAGATCCCGACCAGCGTGGAGATCGCCAGCGAATACCGGTACCGCGACAGCGTGCCGAATCCGCGCTCGCTCGTCGTCACCATCAGCCAGTCCGGCGAGACGGCCGACACGCTCGCCGCGCTCAAGCACGCACGCTCGCTCGGCATGGAGCACACGCTGACGGTGTGCAACGTGTCCACCTCGGCGATGGTGCGCGAATGCAAGCTGGCGTACATCACGCGCGCGGGCGTCGAGATCGGCGTCGCCTCGACCAAGGCTTTCACGACCCAGCTCGCCGGCCTGTTCCTGCTGACGCTGGCGCTCGCGCAGGCGCGCGGCCAGCTCACGGAAACGCAGGAAGCCGAGCACCTCAAGGCCATGCGCCACCTGCCCACCGCGCTGCAGGCGGTGCTGGCGCTGGAGCCGCAGGTGATCAGCTGGGCCGAGGACTTCGCCAACAAGGAGAACGCGCTGTTCCTGGGCCGCGGCATGCACTACCCGATCGCGCTGGAAGGCGCGCTCAAGCTCAAGGAGATCAGCTACATCCACGCCGAGGCCTATCCGGCCGGCGAGCTGAAGCACGGTCCGCTGGCGCTGGTGACCAGCGAGATGCCGGTGGTGACCGTCGCCCCGAACGACGCGCTGCTGGAAAAGCTCAAGAGCAACCTGCAGGAAGTCCGGGCGCGCGGCGGCGTGTTGTACGTGCTGGCCGATGCGGACACCCGCATCGAGAGCGACGAAGGCCTGCACGTGATCCGCATGCCGGAGCACTACGGCATGCTGAGCCCGCTGCTGCACGTCGTGCCGCTGCAATTGCTGGCGTACCACACGGCTTGCGCGCGCGGGACGGACGTCGACAAGCCGCGGAACCTGGCGAAGAGCGTGACGGTGGAGTGAGGGCGGGCCCGCAGCGCGGGCACGCGGTCCCCGGGCTTACGCCCGCTTCTTGAACAACGCCGACGCGCCGCTCGCGCGCGACACTTCTTCCGCCGTCCGCACGAGCGTGGGACCCAGGGCTTCCATGCGCTGCGGCGTCAGGCGCACCAGCGGCCCGGCGATGGTGATCACCCCGATGGCGGCGCCGGTCGCGCCCAGGACGGGGGCGGCCATCGCGGTCATGCCCGGGGCGAACATCTCGTTGATCATGCTGTAGCCGCGCTGGCGCGCGGCCTTCACGTGCGTCATCACGGCCTTGATCGACGTGGGCGCGTTGGGGCCGAAGTCCTTCGGCTTGCCGAGGCCCTTCTTCGCCACCAGCGCCATGGCATCGTCCTCGCTCATCGTCGACAGCCACGCATGTCCGGCGGCGCTGCAGGACAACGCCACCGACAGGCCCATGTCCGGGTCGTAGCGCAGGCCATGCGTCGCGCCCTGCGCCTTGGCCACGAAGGTGAGTTCGTCGCCGTCGACCACCGCCAGGCGCACCAGTTCCCGGGCCTCGGTGGCGAGCTCCTCCAACAGCGGCTGCGCCACATCGACGATGCCGGAGCTGCTCAGGTAGGAGAGGGCGACCGACACCATCTTGATGGTCAGGACGTACTGCCCGCTGCGTTCGTCCTGGCGGATGTAGCCGCAGCGCACCAGGTCCGCGAGCAGGCGGTGCGACGCGCTGAGCGGGATGTTCAGTTCGGCGGCAAGGGTCGACAGCGCGCAGCCCTGCGGATGCCGCGCGACGTATTCGAGCACCTCGAAGGCGCGTTCCAAGGTGGCGGCCATTTCTCTCCCTGCGGTTCGGTGCCGCCACGATACATCGACTCGGTTTGCGGTGCAGCAAGGGATTTCCATAGTGGAAACAGTTTCCATATATCCTAGGATGCGTGCCATCGGCGCCCTGGCGCCACAGCCGCGATCCTTCCTCGGCACGCCGCAAGGCGCACGCCAAAGCCCCTATCTGCAATGAACATCCTCGTCCTGCATGGCCCGAACCTGAACCTGTTCGGGCGCCGCGAGCCGCACATCTACGGCCACACCACCCTGGCGGAGATCGATGCGCGCATCGGCCGGCTGGCCCTCGAACTCGACGTCACCGTGCAGACCCTGCAGTCGAACCACGAAGGCGCGCTGATCGACTTCCTGCACGAGCACATCGACGACGCGCACGGGGCCCTGGTGAACCCGGCCGGCCTGACGCAGCATGGCGTGCCCCTGCACGACGCGATCAAGGCCATGCCGTTCCCGGTGGTGGAAGTGCACATGTCGAACATCGCCGCGCGGGAGCCGTGGCGCTCGCACTCCATCATCTCCCCCGCCGTGCGCGGCACCGTCCAGGGGCTCGGCCCGCAGTCCTACCTGGCCGCGCTGCGCGGGCTGGTCGAGATCGTCCGCGAGAACAAGAAGTGATGCCCGCGGGTCGGGCCCGCGTGGAGGGAACCCCATGAAGCGATGGATGGCCCGCGCCGCGGCGGGCGTCGAGGCCCTGATCGCGGTGCTGCTTGCCGCGATGGTGGTGCTGGTGTTCGGCAACGTGGTGCTGCGCTACGGCTTCAACGGAGGCATCACGTTCTCCGAGGAGGTCTCCCGCTGGCTGTTCATCTGGATCACGTTCCTCGGCGCGTTGCTGGCGCTGCGCGAACACGCGCATCTCGGGGTCGATGCCCTGGTGGGCCGCCTCCCGCCGGCGGGCAGGAAGGCCTGCCTGGGCATCACGCACGTGCTCATGCTGTACGTGCTCTGGCTGCTGTTCCAGGGCAGCGTCGCGCAGGCGAAGATCAACTGGGACGTCGCCGCACCGGTCACGGGCCTGCCGATGGCGGTGGTGTACGCCGCCGCCATCGTCTTCGCCCTCGGTGCGGCCTTCCTGCTGGTGCTCGAACTGGTGCAGCTGGTGACCGGCCGGCTGGCGGACGACCAGCTGGTGGCAGTGCGCGAGTCGGAAGAAGCCGCCATGCTGGCGCAGGTCCTCGCGCCGCGGCAGGACTTGCCGGCGGGCAAACTGGAGCGCGGCGCATGACCATCGCGGTGTTCCTCGGTTCGCTGCTGCTGGCCATCGCGATCGGCATGCCGATCGCCTTCGCCCTGCTCGCCAGCGGCGTGGCGCTCATGTGGCAGCTCGACCTGTTCGATGCGCAGATCCTGGCGCAGAACCTGATCGGCGGCGCCGACAGCTTCCCGCTGCTCGCCGTGCCCTTCTTCATGCTCGCCGGCGAGATCATGAACGCCGGCGGCCTGTCGCGGCGCATCGTGAACCTGGCGATGGCGCTCGTGGGGCACGTGCGTGGCGGTCTCGGCTACGTGACCATCATGGCGGGCTGCCTGCTTTCCGCCTTGTCCGGTTCGGCAGTGGCCGATGCCGCGGCGCTGACCGCACTGTTGCTGCCGATGATGGTCTCCGCCGGCCATGACAAGGCGCGCTCGGGCGGCCTCATCGCGGCCACCGGGATCATCGGCCCCGTGATCCCGCCGAGCATCGGCCTGGTGATCTTCGGGGTCGCCGCGAACGTCTCGATCATGAAGCTGTTCATGGCGGCCATCGTGCCGGGGCTCCTCATCGGCGGCGCGCTCTGGGTCACGTGGGCGTGGCTCGTGCGCAAGGAGAAGATCGCGCCGCCGCCGCGCAAGTCGGCTGCCGAGATCCTGGCGGCAGCCCGCGAGGCCGGCTGGGCCCTGCTGCTGCCGGTGATCATCCTGGTCGGCCTGCGCATGGGCGTCTTCACGCCGACCGAAGCGGCGGTGGTCGCCGCGGTGTACGCGCTGTTCGTCGCCACCGTCGTCTACCGCGAGCTGCCCTTCGCCGCGCTGCGGCAGGTCTTCGTGAACTCGGCGAAGACGAGCGCCCTCGTCATGTTCCTCGTGGCCGCCGCGATGGTCAGTGCGTGGCTCATCACCGTCGCGAACCTGCCGTCGAAGGTCGTGGAGCTGCTGCAGCCGGTGATGGACCACAAGATCCTGCTGATGATGGCCATCATGCTGCTGGTGATGGCGGTCGGCACGGCGATGGACATGACGCCGACCATCCTGATCCTCACGCCCGTGCTGATGCCCGTCGTCACTGCTGCCGGGATCGACCCGGTCTACTTCGGCGTGATGTTCATCATCAACAATTCCATCGGCCTGATCACGCCACCGGTGGGGGTCGTCCTGAACGTCGTCGCGGGCGTGGGCCGCATGCGGATGGACGACGTCACGCGCGGCGTGCTTCCCTTCATGGCCGCGGAATTCGCCATCATGTTCCTGATGGTGCTGTTCCCGCCGCTCGTGACCGTCCCTGCGAGGTGGTTTGGTGGCTAAACTGCATTCCCTCCTTTCCCGCGCGCTTGCGGCGCTGGCGTTGTGCCTTCCCGTCGTGGCGGCCGCGCAGGACCCTGAGCGCGAGCTTGTCCCCGAGCAGCGCCAGCCGCTGGCGTTCGTCTCGCCGACCGGCTTCGCGCCGCTGGGCAGCCGCATGGTCTATGCGGCGTTCCACGCGGTACACGGCCAGGAGCTGTGGATCACCGACGGCAGCGCGGCCGGCACGCGCATGCTCAAGGACATCCGGCCCGGATTCCGCGGCGCGTTCCCCGCCTGGCAGACCGCTTTCCGCGGGCGCGTCTACTTCACGGCCACCGACGGCGCCAGCGGCCTGGAACTGTGGCGCACCGACGGCACGGCGGCTGGAACCGTGCAGGTGGCGGACCTGCGTCCGGGCGCCGAGGGTTCCATGCCCGGCGAGCTGACGGTGTTCGGCGATGCGCTGTACTTCGTCGCTGCGGACGGCCGCGGCGGCTTCCAGCTGTGGAAGACGCAGGGCGACGCGAAATCGACCACGCCCGTGACCGCCATCGCCGGCGGCCGCGCGGTCGTGCGGCAACTCACCGTGGCGGGCCGCCGGATGTTCTTCACCGCCACCACGCCGGAACATGGCCACGAGCTGTGGGTCACCGAAGGCACGCCCGCCACCACGCGGATGGTCAAGGACATCCGCCCCGGCACCCAGGACGGCGCGGTGCAGGGCCTCGTCGCGATGGGTGACGCGGTGTACTTCGCCGCCAGCGACGGCGCGCGCGGGCTCGAACTCTGGCGCAGCGACGGCACCGCCGAAGGAACGCGGATCGTCCGCGACCTGCGGCCGGGCGAAGGGGCCTCGCGCCCGGCGCACCTGGTCGCGCTCGGTGGCCGCCTCTACTTCGCCGCCGACGACGGCGTGCACGGCATCGAGCTCTGGGCCACCGACGGCACCGAGTCCGGCACGCAGCTGGTGAAGGACATCCACGTGGGACCTGGCGGTTCGGTCTCGAGCCCGGTCGTCGCGATGCAGGGCGCGCTCTATTTCTCCGCCACCGACGGCGCGACCGGCGCGGAACTCTGGCGCAGCGACGGCACCGCGGCCGGCACCGTCCTCGTCAAGGACCTGCAGCCCGGCACCGCAAGCGGCTCGCCGGCGCGCTTCGCGGTCATCGGCAGGCAGTTGTGGTTCTCGGCCACCGACGGCGCGAGCGGCGTCGAGCCGTGGACCAGCGACGGCACCGCCGCGGGGACGCGCCAGGTCGCGGACCTCGCCGCAGGCACGCGGGATGCGGTGCCGCTCGGCTTCCGTGGGCTTGGTGCGTCGGTGCTGTTCGTGGCGGACGACGGCAACGGCAACGAACGCCTCTGGCGCAGTGGTCCCGACGGCCGCGTGACGCTGCTCGGGGTGCCGCTGCGCGCGCGGCTGCGCTGAGCAACCAGCCCGCCACGCAGCGTAGGGACGCGAAAAGTGGCAAGGGATTTCCACTATGGAAACAGTTTCCAGATTTCTTACCATCTGCTGCGATCCGATCCCCGCCCTTCCTGGAGACAACCCTTGAGACTTCTTCGCACCCTCGCCGCCGCCGGCCTGTGCCTGGGCCTGGCGATCCCGGCCTTCGCGCAGCAGGAACGCGTCCTCCGCTTCGGCCACCTGAACAACACCGACCACCCCGTCAGCCTCGGCGTCAAGCGCTTCGCCGAGATCCTCTCGGCCAAGAGCGGCGGCAAGATGAAGGTGCAGGAGTTCCCCGCCAGCCAGCTGGGCAACGAGATGCAGCAGCAGTCGGCGCTGCAAGGCGGCGTGCAGCAGATGTCGGCGCCGGCCACCACTTCGCTCGCCGGCATCGTCAAGGAGTTCGGGCTCGTCGACTTCCCGTTCTCGGTCGGCTCCTTCGAGCAGGACGACGCGCTGCTCGACGGCCCGCTCGGCCAGGCCCTGATCGCCCGGCTGCCCGAGAAAGGCCTCGTGGCCCTGGGCTACTGGGACCTGGGCTTCCGCAACGTCACCAACAGCCGGCAGCCCATCACGCGCCCCGAGGACCTGCAGGGCCTGAAGGTGCGCGTGATCCCCAACCCCGTGTTCCTCGAGACCTTCAAGGCCTTCAAGGCCAACCCCGTGCCGATGCCCTTCGCCGAGCTGTATGGCGCGCTGGAGTCCAAGGCAGTCGATGGCCAGGAGAACCCGTACGCGGTGATCCTGTCGAACAAGTTCTACGAGGTGCAGAAGTTCGTCAGCGCCACGAACCACGTGTACGCGGCCAACATCGTGCTCGTGAGCAAGAAGTTCTGGGACCAGCTGACGCCCACCGAGCAGAAGTGGATGACGGAGGCGGCCAACGAAGCGCGCGCCTACCAGCGCCAGGCCAGCCGCGCCGCCGCGGCCAAGGCCGTCGGCGAGCTGCAGGCCAAGGGCGCGCAGTTCAACGAACTCACGCCGCAGCAGCAGGCCCGCATGCGCGAGATCGCCGCGCCGGTGGTGGAGAAGTTCGCCGGCCAGTACGACCCCGCCATCGTCAAGCTCTACAACGACGAGCTCGCCCGCATCCGCAAGTAGGCGAGTCCACTCACCGCGCCGCCGGCGCCCCGTTCCCCCGTGGGCCGGGCCGGGCCGCCGCATGGCGCAAACCCGCGACACGGCCGGTCGACCCCACCGGCTGCTCCGACCCGGCCCCTGCGGAGCAGCACTCCCGTCCCTGCGCTTCCTGTCCAACAACACAAGGAGACTCTCTTGAAATCCCTCAAGGACCTGGCCTTCCGGCTTGCATCCCTCTCCGCCCTTTCCATCGCACTGGCGCTGGCCGCTTGCGGCGGCGGCGGCAGCGATCCCGTCGCGCAGGCACCCGAGCCCCCGCCGCCGCAGCAGCAGACGCCGCCGGTCGAAGACGACGACAGCTTCGACACCTACTACAACGTCTGCCGCGGCACCAATCCGAAGTGCTACCACGACTGGGGGGCGTTCGCGACCACGCCGGACCGCGTGCTGATCTACTCGCGCACGGCCGGTCCCCGCCACGCGAACCTCGGCACGCCGATGGCGGCCGGCCTGAACCCGCCCATGAACCCGGACAACATCATGCAGGCCGGCCTGGTGCGCATGATGACGGAAGCGGGCATCACTGCGGACTGGACCGAGGACGTCGCGATCCTGGCGAGCCGCATCAACAACTACAAGGCGGTGATCTTCGCCAGCAGCAATCGCGACACGCTGTGGAACGGTGCCGTGGCCACCAGCCAGGACGCGGCGCGCACGGCGCTGCGCAATTACATGCGTCGCGGCGGCGGCTTCGTGGCCCTGCACAACGCCTTCGGCGCCGAGTACAACTGGCCCTACTACGAAGGCCTGCTGGGGAACGCGAACTTCTACAACCACGGGCCGAACCGCGCGGGCGACGTCGAGATCGTCGCGCAGGACCCGTCGACGGCGGGCCTGCCGGTGCGCTTCTCCTTCCAGGACGAGTGGTACAACCTCGAGCCCTTCCCCACGAAGGTGAAATTCCTCGCCAAGGTGGACACCTCCACCCTGAAGCCGCTGACCGGCGCGCCGCACCCCGGCCACGCCGACTTCCACCCTGTCGCTTGGTGCCAGTACTACGACGGCGGCCGTTCGTGGGTCACCACGCTGGGCCACAACGCGCATTCCTTCACCGCGGACCTCGGCGGCGTCGGCGCCATCGAGTTCCAGAAGTTCGTCGTGCAAGGCATCAAGTCCGCCATGGGACTGACGCCGTTCTGCACCCAGTGAAGCCCGCCACCGAACACCGGAGAACCCTCCCATGAAGCTCAACGCAATGGCAGCCATGCTGCTCGCCTGCGGCGTCGTCGCGACGCCGCTGTTCGTGGCCGGCTGCGGCGGCAGCGATTCGCCGTCCGCCGCCGCCCCGGCTCCGCAGCCGCAACCCGAGCCGCCCGCCGGCCCGCCTGCCGCGAACCTCTCGGACTGCTGCACCGCCGGCGACAAGGACTTCCCGAAGGTCGGCGGCAACCTGGGCAACCAGAACTACTCCCGCCTCGCGCAGATCGACAAGGGCGACGTCGCCAGCCTGGGCGGCGCCTGGCTGAACCGCATCGAAGGCGGCATCAACACCGGCAACAACCAGAGCACCACCGTGGTGGTCGACGGCGTGATCTACATCGAGTCCGCGCAGGGCAACGTCATCGCCGTCGACGGCAAGACCGGCGCGACCAAGTGGAAGTGGACCACGCCCTACGGCAACATCACGCGCCGCGGCGTGGCCGTCGCCAAGGACCTCGGTCTCGTCTACACGGTGGCCAGCGGCAACCGAGTGGTGGCCCTGAACAAGGACACCGGGCAGCCCGTCTTCATCAAGCAGTACCCGACCAGCAACACCGACGCGAGCTACCTCGGCACGATCCAGAAGGTGGCGCTGGTCTACCACGACAAGCGCCTGTACATCGGCACGAACGACGGCAACCGCGGCGCGGCCTTCTCCGCCGACGCCACCACGGGCAAGGTGCTGACCTCTTTCTGGGGCGTGCCGCGCGCGGGCGAGATGGGCTACGACACCTGGGGCGGCGCGCCCGAAACCGACCGCACCGGGGCGACGCCGTGGATCCATCCGGCCATCGATCCGGAACTCGGCCTGATGTACTGGACCTTCGGCAACGTGCGCGGCGGCTCTTCGCAGAACGGCTCCACGCGGCCAGGGCAGAACCTCTTCGCCAACTCGATCGTCGCGCTCGACCTGAAGACCGGCGAGTACAAGTGGCACTTCCAGTCCGTGCACCACGACATCTGGGACATGGACAACGTGATGTCGCCCGTGCTGGCCGACGTCAAGATCAACGGCGACAACCGCAAGGTGGTGATCTACGGCAGCAAGACCGGCATGTTCTACATCCTGGACCGCAAGGACGGGAGCGCGCCGCTGGGCATCGACGAATTGCCGGTCAAGCAGGATGCGCGGCAGGCCAGCTGGCCGACCCAGCCTTTCCCGCGCCAGGGTGCCTGGACGGAAACGTGCGTGGTCGACCAGCCGCTGGGCACCGCGATCCCCGGGTTGCCGCACCGTGCCGTGCCGAACTATGTCCGTGGCTGCCTGTATGACGCCCACTGGGACGTCCCGATCCTTTCCATCCCCGGCCACGGCGGTGGCGCCAACTGGAACCACATGTCGTACAGCGCCAAGACGGGGTTGGTGTATACCGGCATGGGCTACGTGGCGGCCGCGCACTCGCTCACCGAGTCGAGCAACGGCCTGCGCCCGCCCGGCGAGTACATGACGGGCGCGGTGGTGGCGGTCGACCCTGCCACCAACCTGGTCAAGTGGAAGAAGAACATGCCGTATTCGCTGGCGCACGGCAACGGCATCCTCTCGACCGCTTCGGGCCTGCTCTTCATCGGCCAGCCCGATGGCAACCTGCTGGCGCTGGATGCGGACGACGGCACCGAGCTGTGGCGCTTCCAGACCGGCGCGGCCATCAGCGCGAGCCCGATCACCTACGAGGTCGACGGCGAGCAGTACGTGGCTGTGTATGCGGGGGGCACGAGCATCCCTTACGGCGATTCGGCGCCCCGCGGCGACTACCTCTGGGCCTTCAAGGTCGGCGGGCAGGTGGCCCAGGCGGCGACGCCGAAGCCGCCGGAGGTGCGGCGGCCGGTCTCCGGAACCGCGGTGGAAGGCAGCGCGCTGCCGACGCCGAACACGGTGTTCCTGGGTCGCGTGCAGACCCCCGCCAACGCCCCGGGCGCCACCGAGTCCACGGCCGTCAACGCGATGACGCCGACGCACATGCGCGTGCCGGTCAACACCACGGTGACGTTCACCAATCCGGCGGACAACGCCAACACGCGGTGCGCCACGCAGTTCTTCGAAGGCCGGTTCAACTTCAGCCTGGCGCCGGGGCAGTCGCAGACGCACGTGTTCGACCAGCCGGGCGAGTACTTCTTCAACGACTGCCACAGCCCGCGGCCGACCGGCAAGATCGTGGTGTATTGAGCCCGGGCCCACGGGGTCTCCCGTGGGCCGGATCGACCTTCACATGTCTCGCGGCGCCGGCCTGCCGGCCGGCGCCGCCCGCATCTCCTCCTGGCCCGCCAGTGGGCCCCTCCTCTCCGATGCACACCGTCCTGCCACAGCTGCCGTGGCGCTTCGCACTGCTTCCCCTGGCGCTGCTGGCTGCGCTTCCCGCCGCAGCCCAGGCCACGGACGGCGATCCCACTTTGCGGCCGGTCGTGGTCACGCCCCTGCCGGGCGTGCCGCAGGCGTCGTTCGACACGCCGGCTTCCGTCGATGTGGTCGACGGCGCGACGCTTCGCAACGGCCAGCTCGGCATCAACCTGTCCGAATCCCTGGCGCGGGTGCCCGGCGTGCTCGCGCTGCATCGCCAGAACTACGCGCAGGACCTGCAGATCTCCGTGCGCGGCTTCGGTGCGCGCGCCACCTTCGGCGTGCGCGGGTTGCGCCTGTACGCCGACGGCATCCCGGCGACGGCACCGGACGGCCAGGGCCAGGTCTCGCACTTCGACCTCGGCACGGCGGACCGGATCGAGGTGCTGCGGGGCCCGTTCTCGGCGCTCTACGGCAACTCCTCGGGCGGCGTGATCAGCGTCTTCACGGCCGACGGCCTGCCCGGCGTGCAGCTCGAAGCCGGCGTCGCGGCCGGGAGCTTCGGCACGCGCCGCCAGAACGTGCGGGTGGCCGGCGACAGCGGCGACTGGAACTACCACCTGCATGCGGTGCGCTTCGACACCGACGGCTCGCGCGAGCACGGTGCCGCGCGCCGGACCGGCTTCAACGGCAAGCTGCGGTGGCGCCCCGGCGCGGACACGCGGATCACGCTGGTCGCCAACGCCGTCGACATGCCCGGCACGCAGGATCCACTGGGACTCACCCGCGCCGAGTACGAGGCCGACCCGCGACGGGCGACCCCCGTGGCCCTGCAGTACGACACGCGCAAGTCGATGGAGCAGGCGCAGCTCGGCGCGATGCTCGAGCACCGCTTCAGCGATGCGAACGCGGCCAAGGTCACGGTATGGCGCGGCCGGCGCGCGACCGAACAGTTCCAGGCGATCCCGCCCGGCCCCCAGGGCGCGGCCACGCATGCCGGCGGCGTCATCGCGCTCGATCGCACCTTCGGCGGCGTCGACGCGCAGTGGACCCATCGCACGCGCTGGCTGCGGATGCCCTTCGTGCTCACGGCCGGACTGGCCGCCGACAGGCTGGACGAACACCGGCGCGGCTACCAGAACTTCATCGGCCCACGCCTGGGTGTCGCAGGGTCGCTGCGGCGCGACGAGGAGAACCGCGTCTCCAGTTTCGACCAGTACCTGCAGGCGCAGTGGTCGCTGGAGCGGTTCACGTTGACGGGAGGCGTGCGCCACGCATCCGTGCGCTTCCGTTCCGAAGACCGCTACGTGACCGGCGGAAACCCGGACGACAGCGGCGGGGCGCGCTTTTCGGCGAGCACGCCCGTGGTCGGGGCGGTGTTCCATGCGACCGACGACCTGAACCTGTATGCGTCGCTGGGCAGGGGATTCGAGACGCCGACCTTCAACGAGCTGTCCTACCGTCCGGGCAACCAGCCCGGCCTCAACTTCGACCTTCGGCCGGCCGCGAGCCGCCACTGGGAGATCGGGGTCAAGGCGCAGCCGCTGCCGGACTGGCGTGCCAACGCCGCGCTGTTCCAGGCACGGACCGAGGACGAGATCGTCGTCGCCAGCAACACCGGTGGGCGCAGCACTTTCCGCAATGCGGGTGAAACCCGCCGGCGCGGCATCGAGGCCAGCCTCGCCGGACGTTGGGGCACGGGCTGGTCTCTCCTGGTGGCGGCCACCTGGCTCGACGCGACGTATGCAAGCGGTTTCGGCGCGGTGCCGGCGGGACGCCGCATCCCCGGCATCCCGCGGACCAGCGCCTTCGCGGAACTGGCCTGGAAGCACCGTCCCACCGGCTTCGAGGCCGCGGTGGAGTTCCGCCACGTCGGCCGCATCGCGGTGAACGACGCCAACACCGACTTCGCGCCCGCGGCCAACCTCTGGAACCTGCGCCTCGGCCTGCAGCAGAAGCTGGACCGCTGGACCCTGCGCGAGTTCATCCGGGTCGACAACGTGCTGGACCGTGCCTACGCCGGCTCGGTGATCGTCAACGAGGGCAACGGGCGCTTCTTCGAACCCGCGCCCGGCCGCCACTGGATCGCCGGCGCCTCGGCCACCTACGCGTTCTGACGCGCCAGCCGGCGCGGCCCTCTTTGTAAGTTTGTACAAATGCGGCCGCCACGCGCGGCGCGAGCGCGGGACAATCCGTGCATCGCATCAAGGAGGTGAACATGGAGCTGCGGCTGCATCTTCTCGATTCATTCCTGGCGCAGGGATCGGATGGCGGGACCTACAAGGTCCGCGCGTACGAACGCCTGGCGCCGGACGCGTCGCTGGCCGACGGCGAGCACTGGGAATCCACCGGCGTCACCGAGTACCGGCTGGACGACGGGCGGCTCGTCGACGCGCAGCCGGACGGCTCGATGCGCATCGCGCGCACGGGCGTGGCACTCACACCGCAAGGAACCGCATGAACGAAGGCCTGCTCGACAGGATCAAGCGCCTCGACGCCGAACGTCCCAACCTCCCGGGCGAACACTGGTTCGCACTGGCCGCCGGCCTGGGCCTGTGGCTCGCGACGCGGCGGCACCCCTCGCCGGCGGTCCGCGTGCTGGCCTCGCTGGCCGGCACGCTGCTGGTGGCCCGGGCCGCGACGGGCCGCGAAGTGCCGCAGCTCCTGCAACGGTTGCCGTTCAATGACAGGCACGACCGCCGGCGCGGGCTCGAGTGGCTCGGTTGAGCCAGCGATTCGCGTTGACAGGTCCGCACCGCTGAAATACGCTGGGCCGATGCCGGACCCGAACGCGCCCGTGGGCGCTGCTTTTCCTTCCGCCGAGGCCGAGGCCGCCCGCTATGCACTGTTGCGCCGCCTGGCGCCGTCGATGCGGCACCACCTGGTCGTGAACCTGCAGCCGATCGGCATGATCTACGAGGTGATGGAGCGCCGCCTGCGCGCGCCCGAGCCCGACCTCGCGCACGTCCACGACAGCGCCAGCAAGATCAACGGTTTCGCCAAGGCCGCGCTGAACTCCAGCCTGGACGTCGTGAGCTGGCTGGCACCCGATGACGCCGTGACGGTCGCGGTCGAGTCGGCGGTGCGCGAATGCGCCGGGCTGCTGGCGACCAGCCTGGGCTTCCGGGGCTATGCCCTGCGCAACGAGGTCACGCCGCTGGAAGGCGTGGTGCGGCGCTCGGGCATCCGTGCGGCGCTCAGCGGCGCGATCGTCCATGCGACCGACCATGCCGCGGCGCCGGCCGACCTGGAGATCACGGCCGCCAGCGAAGGCGCGTTCGCGCGCGTGTCCGTGCGCGTGGTGGCCTCCCGCGGTGAACGCGGCTTCGCGGGCGAGCCCAACTACCGCAAGCTGGCGTGGGGCGACCTGCAGGCGCTCGCGACCGCCGACGGCGTGCAGCTGTCGCGCGAGGGCGAGCGCATCGACCTGCGGCTGCCCTGGGTCCCGGCCGCCTGAGGACTCAGCGCGGCTCGAAACCGAGCTTCTTCATTGCCGCCGCGAGGGGCGCGCGGCTGGCTTCGTAGTCCTGCCAGGGCGTGTTGCCTTCGTCGAGCCGCTCGTGCACGGTGGGCACGCTCCAGTGGTTGCCGCCCTTGAGCGACATGAGCTCCTCCCAGCGGACCGGCACCGAGATGCCCAGCCCCGGCCGTGCGCGCGCCGACCAGGCGCACGCCGTGGTGGCGCCGTAGCCGTTGCGCAGGTAGTCGATGAAGATGCGGCCCACGCGGTTCTTCGCGCCGCTCTTGGCGACGAAGCGGTCCGGCAGCGTGCGCGCCATGTGCTGCACCACGGCCTGCGAGTAGTCCTTCACCGTGTCCCAGTCGAACTGCTTCTTCAAGGGCACCACGAGGTGCAGCCCCTTGCCGCCGCTGGTCTTGAGGAAGCACGGCAGGCCCAGCTCCTCCAGCATGGCGCGCACCAGTTGGGCGGCCTCCTGGATCTGCGGCCAGGCGACGCCTTCGCCGGGGTCGATGTCGAAGGTCATGCGGTCCGGCGTCTCGATCCTCGTCTTCACGCCGTTCCAGGTGTGGAACTCGATCACGTTCATCTGCGCCGCCGACAGTAGTCCCTCGGGCGTGGCGATCTCCAGCATGGCGGGGTGGCCGGGGAAGATCGCCGGATCCAGCTGCACCACGCCGGCCATCTTGTAGCGGTCCAGGTGCTTCTGGAAGAACAGCTGCCCCTCGATGCCGTCGGGCGCGCGCACCATGGCGATCGGCCGGCCCTTGAGGTGTTCCATCATCAGCGGCGCCACCAGCGCGTAGTAGCGCACCAGCTCGATCTTCGTGATGCCGCTCTGCGGGTCGACGACGCGCTCCGGATGGCTCACCCGCAGGTTCGCGGGCAGGGTGGTCGCGGCCGCTGGCGCCGACGCTTTCGCCGGCGCGGCCGGGGCCCCTGCCTTCCGCGCGCCGGCGCGTGGCTCCTTCGCCGGCGCGTCCTGCGGCGGCGCATGCACCACCGGTTCGCGGCCGATCTGCTGCGCGGGCTTGTCGGTCCGCAAGCCGTGGAACACGGAGTGGCGGATCTTGCCGTCGCGCGTCCACTCGCCGAACGAGACCTCGCAGACGAGCTCCGGCCGCACCCAGTGCGCCGCGCGCGGGATGCCGGTGCCGCCCTGGAACGGGCTGCGTTCCTGCGCGACCGCATCGAGCGCCTCGCGCAACTGGCGCAGGGTCGCTTCGTTGAAGCCGGTGCCGACGTTGCCCGCATAGCGCAGCTTGCCGTCGTCGCCGTGCACGCCCAGCAGCAGGGAGCCGAGGCCGGTGCGCGAACCTTGCGGGTCGGTCCAGCCGCCGATCACGAACTCCTGCCGCAGCTTGCATTTGAGCTTGATCCAGTCGCTGGAGCGGCGGCCGACGTAGGCGGAGTCGCGCCGCTTGGCGATCACGCCTTCCAGCCCCAGCCGGCAGGCGGAGTCGAGCATCTGCTTCGCCGGCACGTCGAACACTTCGCTGAAGCGCACGTTGGGATGCGGCTTGCGCTCCACGATGCGCTGCAGGACGGCCCGCCGCTCCACCAGCGGGACGTCGCGCAGGTCGTGGCCGGCGCAGAACGGCAGGTCGAAGAGGTAGAAGACGATCTGTTCGGTGCGGTGGCTGTCGAAGGCGCCCTGCAGGGCCTGGAAGTCCGCCGGCACGTCCTCGCCCGGCATGATGATCTCGCCGTCGTACCAGCCGTCGGGCAGGTCCATGCTGCGCAGCGCCTTCACCAGCCCGGCCAGGCGCGGCGTCCAGTCGTTGCCGTTGCGGGTGACCAGCTGGATGGCGCCGCCTTCCACGCGCGCGAGCATGCGGTAGCCGTCGAACTTGACTTCGAACAGCCAGTCCTGCGTGTCGGCCGGTGCTTCGTCGACGAGCACGGCCAGCTGCGGTTGCAGCGTCTCCGGCAGCGCGGCCGGCCGCGCGCCTTCGGGCGGCCCGGCGGGCGCAGCGGCCGTGGTCGCGATGTCAGGCGCATCGCCGGGCGCGGCGATCGCGGCGGGGCGGTCGGCGAGGGATTGCACGCTGTCGGGCATTTCGTCGACCACACTGTATTCGGTGTTGGGGCGGACGAAGGCGTCACGCTCCTTGATCAGCAGCCACGGGTCGGCCCGGCCTTCGCCGCGCCCCTTCATGCGCACGAGCGTCCACTTGCCGTGCAGCTTGTGCCCGCGCAGTTCGAACTTGAGCTTGCCCTCGCGGAACCCCTTGTGCGGATCCTCGAGCGGATGCCAGGTGCCCTTGTCCCAGATGATCACCTTGCCCGCGCCGTAGTTGCCGGCCGGGATGGTGCCTTCGAAGCGGTTGTAGGCGATGGGATGGTCCTCGGTGGGCATCGCCATGCGCTTGTCGTTGGGGTCGAAGCTGGGGCCCTTGGGAACGGCCCAGCTCTTCATCGTGCCTTCCAGCTCCAGCCGGAAGTCGTAGTGCAGCCGCGTGGCCCAGTGCTTCTGCACCACGAAGCTGCGCGCGTCCTCGTTCGCCTCGCCGCCTTCCGCCGGTTCCGGCGTGGCGTCGAAGTTGCGCTTGTCGCGATACGTCTTGAGGGCGCTCTTGTCGGCCATCGGCAAGCGGGACGGGCCGCAGCCCGTCCCCTGCGTCGTCAGGCGCCGCGGAACTGGTCGCGCAGGCGCTTCACTTCGTCGTGGTTGCGCTGCACGCCCTGCATCTGGCGCTCCACCACCGACCGCACGTTGGCCGGCAGGTTCTTCTGCAGCGCCTTGGTGTAGCGGGCCTTGGCGTTGTCCTCGCCGCGTTCGGCTTCCTCGAGCACCGCCTTGTCGTCGTAGGTGGTCAGCTTGGACTTGATCGACACCCAGCCGCGGTGCATGGCGCCCATCGCGCTGCCGCCGTCCTCCGGGCTGCCGCCGGACTGGCGCACCAGCTCGTTGAGCTCCTGCGCGCCGCGCCGGCAGTCGTCGGCCCGGCGCAGGAACATGGACTTCAGCTGAGGGTCCTTCGCCTGTTCGGCGCATTCGCGGAAGCCGTACTCGCCATCCTTGGAGCACTCGACCAGTTCCTTCAGCACGTCGAGCACGTCCGCACGGTCGCCGTCGTTGTTGCCGGACTGCTGCATCGCGCCGACCGCACCGGCCGCGCCCATGCCGGCCGCGGTGGTGCCCTGGCCGTAGCCGGTGCTGCCCGACATGCCGCCGCTGCCGAGGTTGCCGCGCACCTGTTCATCCGCGCGGCGCCAGGCCGCCTGCGAAGCATGGCTCGCGCGGTCCCAGTTCAGCGTGGAGTTGCCGCGCGTGCTGTCCCATTCGGAGGCGAGGCGGGGCTCGACCGAGGTCCACGGATCCTCGTAGCGCTGGCGGCCGCTCAGCCCCAGGCGGTAGGCCGGGCCGTAATCGTCGAAGGTGCGGCCGGACTCGTAGTACGGCTCCTTGTCGTAGTTGTCGCGCCAGAAGGCTTCTTCGGCCGTCGGGTTGATCGCTTCGCCCGCGGCCTTGCCGGCCAGTCCGCCGACGACGGCGCCGACCACGCCACCCACCGCCGCGCCCACCGGGCCGGCGATCGATCCCGCGGCCGCGCCGGCCACGGCGCCACCGGTCGCGCCCACGCCCGTGCCGATCGGGTGCGCACCCGGTTCGTCGGTGATGGGGTCACGGTTCATGTCTCGTTCTTCGCGTTCGTCAGCAGCCATGGCTTGCTCCTTGTAGTGGGTGGAAAGAGGGTTCCTCCGCATCTTGGGACGGTGGCCCAACCGCGCCGTGCGCCAATCACCCACAGCACGTGTAGGACGCGTCGTGCGCGGCGCGACGGCCCGCGCGTGGCTGAGCGCGCGCACAGGCGGACACAGCACCGTCCTACATGTCGGCCGCGGCGCGTGCCTCACGCTGTGCCCATCGGGTGAACCCCATGAAATACTCACTGCGCAAGACGCCCTCCCACCTCCACCTCACGTACAAGTACGGGGAGGCGAACGGCGGCCTCCTCGGCCGCAACCTCGTGCTCGAGGTGGACGGCGACGTCCTGACGCTGGAGGTCGACCTGTCGGGAAACCTGCTGGCCCGCAACAAGCAGTCGCCCTGGTACCTCGACGCGGTCAGCCTCTCCTCCAACTACCACAAGCTCAAGTCGCTGCAGTGCCCGGACAACCTGGTGCGCACGCGGCTGATCCGCGCGTGGGATGCCGTGGCGGACCCGAAGATGCGCATGCGCCTCGTGCTCAGCCCGCGCGGCCGCTACCTGTACGAGGTGGCGCCGCACTCGCTGTTCATGGGGGGCATCCAGCTCGACGTGCAGGCGTTCCTGGAAGACGAGTCCGAGACCACGCCCGCCGCCGGAACCGAAACCGACGCCGCGGCCCCTGCCGAAGCCGACCCCCACAGGAAACACGCATGACGCGATCGCCCCGACTCGCCCGCTGGCTCGCCAGCCTGGGCGCCGCCTCCCTGCTTGCGCTGTCCGCGCTGCCGGCCCACGCCGACTCCGCCGCGCTGCGCGCCCGGCATGCCGAGCTCTCCGAACAGCTGCGCAACAACAGCTTCGGCCGCCAGATGCACATCGATTCGGCGGAGAGCAGCAACACGCTGCAGGGCGACGTGTACGCCGTCCTCGACCATCCGTACGAGAAGGTGAAGCAGGCGCTGCAGGACCCCGCCGCCTGGTGCGACATCATGCTGCTGCCCTTCAACACGAAGGGCTGCCAGGCCAGCGGCAACCAGCTCGCGGTGCGCATCGCCCGCAAGCCCGACCAGCCGGTCGACCAGGCCTTCCCGATCGCGTTCAACTTCCAGAACGTGGCGGCAGGCGCGGACTTCCTCGAGGCGCGGCTGAACGCCGGCCAGGGACCGTTCGGCACGCGCGACTACCGCATCAGCGCCGAAGCGGTGCCGCTGGAGAACGGCAAGACCTTCATGCACATGCGCTACTCGTACGGCTTCGGCGGCGCCGGCCGCTTCGCCATGCAGGCCTACCTGGCGACCGCGGGCGCGAACAAGGTGGGGTTCACCACCAACGGCGTGCGCGGTGCGGTGGAGCGCAACGCGATGCGCTACTACCTGGCCATCGACGCCTACCTGGACACGATGGATGCGCCTGCCGCCCAGCGCGTGGAGCGCCGCATCAACAACTGGTTCAGCGGGACCGAACGCTACCCGAGGCAGCTGCGCGAGATGGACCGCGCCAGCTACGTCGCGCTGAAGCGGCAGGATTACGGGCGGGAGACGACGGCGGCGCGCTGAGCCGACGTCCAAAAAAAAAGGGCCGCGACGCGGCCCTTTTTCTTTCCATGCCCGGGATTCCCGCCCCCGCGGGAATGACGGACTTACTTCAGGCCTGCCGCTGCACGCAGCGCCTGTGCCTTGTCCGTCCGCTCCCAGGTGAACTCCGGCTCCTCGCGGCCGAAGTGGCCGTAGGCCGCGGTCTTCGAGTAGATCGGGCGCAGCAGGTCCAGCATCTGGATGATGCCCTTCGGGCGCAGGTCGAAGTATTCGTTGACCAGTTCGGCGATCCGGTGGTCGGGGATGACGCCGGTGCCTTCGGTGTAGACCGTCACGTTCATGGGGCGTGCCACGCCGATCGCGTAGGCCACCTGGATCTGGCACTGGCGCGCGATGCCGGCCGCGACGATGTTCTTGGCGACGTAGCGCGCGGCGTACGCGGCGGAGCGGTCCACCTTGGACGGGTCCTTGCCCGAGAAGGCACCGCCGCCGTGCGGGCAGGCGCCGCCGTAGGTGTCGACGATGATCTTGCGGCCGGTCAGGCCGCAGTCGCCCTGCGGGCCGCCGATGACGAAGCGGCCGGTCGGGTTGATCAGGAACTTGGTTTCCTTCAGCCACTCCTTGGGCAGCACCGGCTTGATGATCTCCTCGACCACCGCCTCGACGAAGGAGGCCTTCATCTTCGTGCCGTCGCTCTGTTCGGGACTGTGCTGCGAAGACAGCACCACCGTGTCGATGCTGTGCGGCTTGCCGTCGACGTAGCGCATCGTCACCTGGCTCTTGGCGTCCGGGCGCAGGAAGGGCAGGCGGCCGTCCTTGCGCAGCTGCGCCTGGCGCTCCACCAGGCGGTGCGCATAGTAGATCGGCGCCGGCATCAGCACCGGCGTCTCGTCGCAGGCGTAGCCGAACATGAGGCCCTGGTCGCCGGCGCCGGTGTTCAGGTGGTCGTCGGAGGCGTGGTCCACGCCCTGCGCGATGTCGTTCGACTGCTTGTCGTAGGCGACGAGCACCGCGCAGCCCTTGTAGTCGATGCCGTATTCGGTGTTGTCGTAGCCGATGCGCTTGATCGTGTCGCGGGCGACCTGGATGTAGTCGACGTGCGCGTTGGTGGTGATCTCCCCGGCGAGCACCACCAGGCCCGTGTTGGCCAGCGTTTCGGCGGCGACGCGGCTGCGCGGGTCCTGCGCGAAGATGGCGTCGAGGATCGCGTCCGAGACCTGGTCGGCCAGCTTGTCCGGGTGCCCTTCGGACACGGACTCGGAAGTGAAGAGGAAGTCGTTCGCCATTTGAATACACTCCGTCGGTCGATGGGAAGGCGCGTTGCCTTCCGCCGGAGCTCGGGCGAACGCTTTAGCAGTGGTGTTTAACGTCGCCCTGCAAGTAGTTCCGTAACTCGGCGACGCACCGATTCTAAACCGGGTGAAAAGACTCTTCCAACTCCTGGCCCGCTGGCCCCTGCCGCTCCTGCACAGCCTCGGCGCTGGCCTGGGCTGGCTCGCATATGCCCTGTCGCCCACCTACCGCCGGCGCTTCCTCGCCAACGCGGCGCAGGCCGGGTACGGCTTCGCCCAGGTGCGGCGCGCCGTCGCCGAAGCCGGGAAGATGGTCGCCGAGGTGCCTCCCCTCTGGTTCGGCGCGTTGCCGGACGTGCAGTGGGAGGGCGCGGAAAGCATCGCCGCCCTGCGCGCCCAGGGACGCGGCATCGTCTTCCTCACGCCACACCTGGGCTGCTTCGAGGTGACGGCGCAAGCGTACGCCCGGCGCTTCGGGCCGATCACCGTGCTGTACCGGCCGGCGCGCAAGCCCTGGCTGCGCGACCTGGTCGCCACGGCACGGGGCCGGCCCAACCTGGCCACGGCGCCGACCACGCTCTCCGGTGTACGGCAGATGCTGCGCGCGCTCAAGGCGGGCGAAGCCGTCGGCCTGCTGCCCGACCAGGTGCCGCCGCAGGGCCTGGGTGTCTGGGCGCCGTTCTTCGGCCGCGACGCCTACACGATGACGCTGCCGGCGCGCCTGGTGCAGCAGACCGGCGCGGCGCTGCTGCTCGCCTGGGGCGAACGGCTGCCGGCCGGCCGCGGCTTCCGCGTGCACGTGCAGCGCTTCGACGACGAGCTGCCGCGCGACCCGCAGCAGGCCGCCGCCCGGGTGAATGCCGCGATGGAGGGCCTGGTTCGCGCGGGGGCGCAGCAGTACCTGTGGGGCTATGCGCGCTACAAGCAGCCGCGCCAGGAGGCCCTCGCATGATCAGCCGGCTGGGCATCCTGTTCATGCGCGCCATCGCGCCGCTGCCGCTCGCCTGGGTGCGCGCGCTCGGGCATGGACTCGGCGTCGCGCTGTACGTGCTGGTCTGGAAGCGGCGCGAGGTGGTCGACGTGAACCTGCGCCTGTGCTTCCCGCACTGGACGGAGGCTCGGCGCCGCCAGGTCGGGCGCGAGGTGTTCGTCTTCGTGGCGCAGTCCTGGCTGGACCGAGCCTGGCTGTGGCACGCCGACCCCGAGGTGGTGCGGCGGCGCCTGGTGCTCACCGGGGCGCTGCACGAGCTGGAGGGCACCGAACCCACCATCATCTTCGCCCCGCACTTCGTCGGGCTCGATGCCGGCGTCACGGCGATCCTGCAGCAGCAGTCGCGGCCGATGACCGGCATCTATACGCGGCAGACCAACGCCATCGTCGACGCCTGGGTGCTCAAGGGACGCCACCGCTTCGGCGCCGCCAAGCCGGTGACGCGGGCCGAAGGCGTGCGCGGCCTGGTCGCGGCCCTGCGCGCGGGCGAGCTGCTGTACCTGCTGCCGGACATGAACTTCGGTCCGGAGGAGTCCATCTTCGTGCCCTTCTACGGCGTGCAGGCGGCGACGGTGCCCTCGCTCTCGCGCTTCGCCCGCCTGGGCCGGGCCAAGGTGGTGCCGGTCGTCACGCGGATGACGCCGACGGGCTACGAGGTGCGGGTGCTGGACGCGTGGGCCGGCTTCCCGACGCAGGACGTCGAGGCGGACACGGCCCTGATGAACGAGCGGCTGCAGGGCTACATCGACGCCATGCCGGCGCAGTACTACTGGGTCCACAAGCGCTTCAAGACGCGCCCGCCCGGCGAGCCCGGCGTCTACTGACCGAGGAAGGCGGCGAGGCGCCGGGCGACGAGCTGCGGCTGCTCGTGGACGATCCAGTGCGAAGCGCCGGGCACCTTCTCCAGCGTGAGGTCGCGCACGTAGCCGTCCAGGCCGTCCAGCAGTTCCGGCAGCAGCGCCGGGTCTTCCATCGCCCACAGCACCAGGGTCGGGATGTCCACGGTCAGCATCTCGCGCGGCAGCGTGACGGCACTGGCCCCCGGATCCTCCGCGGTCGCGGGCCGCAGGGGCGATGCGCGGTAGTAGTTGAGGCCGCCGGTGAGGCTGCGGTCCCACACGTCGCGGTACTTCGCGCGCACCTCGTCGG
This sequence comes from Ramlibacter pallidus, assembly GCF_015070875.1. Taxonomy (GTDB): domain Bacteria; phylum Pseudomonadota; class Gammaproteobacteria; order Burkholderiales; family Burkholderiaceae_C; genus Ramlibacter; species Ramlibacter pallidus. The sequence continues at coordinate 435,297 of NZ_JADDIV010000001.1, read as the reverse complement.
TCAGCCAGGCGGCGTCGCCCCAGCTGGTGAGGAACTTCCAGAGGCGCCGGTAGCCGTCCTCGCGCAGCAGCGCCTCGGCATCCGGCCGCACGAGGAAGTTCATGTACTGGCTGGCTTGCTGTTGCGCCGGGCTGGACTGCAGCGCGCGCAGGAAGGTGCCGGGGTGCGGGGAGTTGATGATCGCGAGCCGGCGCGCCAGGCCCGGCTGCTGGTTGGCGAAGTTCCAGGCGACCGCGCCGCCCCAGTCGTGCGCCACGAGGCAGGCGAGCGGCGCGCCTTCGGCCTGCGCCAGCGCCGCGATGTCCTGCACCAGGTGCTTGGGCCGGTACATGGCCACCTCCGCCGGCTGCGAGGAAGCTTCGTAGCCGCGCAGGTTGGGCGCCACGCACCGGTAGCCCCCGTTCTCCGGCCGGGCGAAATATTCGAGCAGTTCGTCCCACACGAAGGCGGCTTCGGGAAAGCCGTGCAGGAAGAGGAGCACCGGCCGCCCGCGCTCCCCGGCGCCGCGGCAGCTGAGGGTGATGCCGTGGGGGAGGGCTTGCTGCCAGGTGCTGACGGTCATGGGGGTGCTTCGGGATGGGTCCACTGCCAGAGGAGCAGCGAGGCTTCCTCCACGCCCTTTTTCTTGAGGGCGGAGAACAGTCTGACCTCGCCGCCGCCGGTCTGCAGTCGCGCGATGGACAGCGCCTTGGTCTGCTCCTCGCGGTTGAGCTTGTCGGCCTTGGTCAGCAGCACGAGGAACTTCAGGCCCTGCTCCACGCGCGGGCGGATCACTTCCAGCAGGATGTCGTCGAGTTCCGTCAGGCCGTGGCGCGGGTCGACCAGCATGACCACGCCCCGCAGCGACTCGCGCGTCATCAGGTAGTTGGCCATCACCTCCTGCCAGCGGAACTTGTCGGCCTTGGGCACCGCCGCATAGCCGTAGCCCGGCAGGTCGGCCAGCACGGCATCGGTCACGCCCTGCTTGCCCAGGGAGAACAGGTTGATCGCCTGGGTGCGGCCGGGCGTCTTCGACGCGAACGCCAGGCGTTTCTGCTGCGTCAGCGTGTTGATGCAGGTCGACTTGCCGGCGTTGGAGCGGCCGACGAAGGCGATCTCCGGCACGCCCGGCTCCGGCAGGTGTTCCAGCCGCGGCGCGGTGGTGAGGAAGCGGGCGGTGTGCAGCCAGGCGACGGCCTGCTTCGCATCGGCCGCGGAGGCGGGCGGGGCCGCGCGCGGCGAGGCAGGGGGCGGTGTGCCCGTGGGGGAGGTCATGGCGGCGGGGAGTGGGCAGGGAGGGGCATTGTAGAATCCCGTGGTTTTGCGCCCAACGAATCCAATCACCGTGATCAAGACGCCCGCTTCCCTGCTGCTGGCCGCCGTGCTGGCCGCGTTCGCGCTTTCGACCTCGGCCCAGCAGAACGCTGCGCCGGCCGCACCCGCAGCGCCTGCCGCCACCGCCGCCGCTCCCGGCGCTTCGGGCCTGACCGTGGCCCCGCCCGCGCCGGTCGCCGGGACCCCGGGCCCCGCCGCCGCCACGCCGGCGCCCGCCGCCCCCGCGGCGCAGGCGGCGCCCACGGGCAAGCCGGACATCGCCGCTGGCGACGCGAAATACACCGCCGTGTGCGCGGCCTGCCACGGCGCCGGCGGCAACTCCGGCACGCCCGCAAATCCGCGCCTGTCGCAGCAGCACCCCGAATACATCGTCAAGCAGTTGCAGGAGTTCAAGAACGGCAAGCGCCCGAACCCCATCATGCAGGGCTTCGCCGCGCAGCTGACCGACCAGGACATGAAGAACATCGCCGCCTACCTGGTGTCGCAGAAGGCCAAGCCCGGCTTCGCGAAGGACAAGGAACTGGTGATGCTCGGCGAGAAGATCTACCGCGGCGGCCTGCAGGGCCGCGAGCTGCCGGCCTGCGCCGGCTGCCACAGCCCCAACGGTGCCGGCATCCCCGCCCAGTACCCGCGCCTGTCCGGCCAGCACGCCGACTACACCGCCAGCCAGCTGGTCGCCTTCCGCGACGGCATCCGCAAGAACAGCCCGGTGATGTCGCAGATCTCCGCCAAGATGAGCGACCGTGAAATCCGCGCGGTTTCGGACTACATCGCCGGCCTGCGCTGACCGCGTTCCTGTTGAACTAACCGCCGTACAAGCACACTAACCAAGGCGGGCTCCTCGCAGGAGGGCCCGCCTTTTCACATCTGGAGCCCATGAACACGACGACCGCCGGCCCGCGCCCGGGCAACGACGCCCCGCACACCCTGCGCGGTGTCGTGGAGCTCGTGTCCTCCATGCGGTTCGCCATCGCGCTGCTGACGGTCATCTGCATCGCCTCCGTGATCGGCACCGTGCTGAAGCAGCAGGAGCCCGTCACCAACTACGTGAACCAGTTCGGGCCGTTCTGGGCGGAGCTGTTCATGGCGATCCGCCTGAACACCGTCTACAGCGCCTGGTGGTTCCTGCTGATCCTCGCCTTCCTGGTGGTGAGCACCTCGCTGTGCATCGCCCGCAACACGCCCAAGATCCTGGCCGACCTGAAGTCGTACAAGGAAAACATCCGCGAGAACAGCCTGCTCGCCTTCCACCACCGTGCCGAGGCGCAGCTGGCCGGGTCGCCCGCCGACGAGGCGCAGCGCGTGGGGCAGGCGCTGGCCCAGGGCGGTTGGAAGGTGCGGCTGCAGCAGCGCGGCGAGGCCTGGATGGTGGCCGCCAAGGCCGGTGGCGTGAACAAGGTCGGTTACCTCGCCGCCCACAGCGCGATCGTGCTGGTCTGCCTGGGCGGCCTGCTCGATGGCGACCTGATCGTGCGCGCGCAGATGTGGCTGGGCGGCAAGGAGGTCTACGCCGGCGGCGGGATGATCTCGGAAGTGCCCGCGCAGCACCGGCTGTCGGCCAGCAACCCGACCTTCCGGGGCAACCTGCTGGTGGCCGAGGGCACGCAGTCTTCGACGGCGATCCTGAACCAGTCGGGCGGCATCGTGCTGCAGGAACTGCCCTTCGCCATCGAGCTGAAGAAGTTCATCGTGGAGTACTACTCCACCGGCATGCCGAAGCTGTTCGCCAGCGAGATCGTGATCCACGACCGCGAAACGGGCGAGAAGGTCCCCGCGCGCGTGGAGGTGAACCACCCGGCGCGCCACCGCGGCATCGAGATCTACCAATCGAGCTTCGACGATGGCGGCTCCTCGGTGAAGCTCAAGGCCGTGCCCCTGGACGGCAGCGGCAAGACCTTCGAGGTCGAGGGCACCATCGGCGGCTCGACGGCGCTCACGCGCGGGCAGGGCAGCGGCGCGGACCGCATGAGCCTCGAATACACGGGCCTGCGCGTGATCAACGTCGAGAACATCGCGGACGCCAACGGCGGCGGCGCGGTGGACCCGCGCAAGGTCGACCTGCGCTCCAGCCTCGACGAGCGCCTGGGCGCCGCCAACAAGACGACCACCAGGAAGAACCTGCGCAACGTCGGCCCCAGCATCACCTACAAGCTGCGCGACGCCGCCGGCCAGGCGCGCGAGTTCCACAACTACATGCTGCCGGTCGACCTCGGCGAAGGCGTCCCGCTGTTCCTCATGGGGATGCGCGACACGCCGGCGGAGAGCTTCCGCTACCTGCGCGTGCCGGCCGACGAGAACGGCGCGATGGACGGCTTCCTCCGCCTGCGCGCCGCGCTTTCCGACACGGCGCTGCGCGAGCAGGCGGTGCGCAACTACGCGCGCCAGGCCACCGACCCGGCGCGGCCCGAGCTCGCGCAGCAGCTGACGGCGTCCACGTCGCGGGCGCTGGCCCTGTTCGCGGGGGCCGACGCCGCCCCCGGCAAGCCCGCGGGTGGCCTGCAGGCGGTCTCCGATTTCCTCGAAGCCAACGTGCCGGAAGGCGAACGGGCCCGCGCCGGCGAGGTGCTGGTGCGCATCCTGAACGGCGCCCTGTTCGAACTGGTCCAACTGAGCCGGGAACGCGCGGGCCTGCAGCCGCTGCCGCGCGACGACCGCACCCAGGCGTTCATGTCGCTGGCCGTGCTGGCGCTGAGCGACGTGCACGCCTACCCGGCGCCCATGGCTTTCGCCCTGCAGGACTTCAAGCAGGTGCAGGCGAGCGTGTTCCAGGTCACCCGTTCGCCGGGCCGGCTGATCGTGTACGTCGGCTGCGCCTTGCTGATCCTGGGGATTTTCGCCATGCTGTATGTTCGGGAGCGCCGGCTCTGGGTGTGGCTCAGCCCCGGCGCGCAGGGCTCGCAGGCGCGCATGGCCCTGTCCACCAACCGCAAGCTGATGGACGTCGACCGTGAATTCCAGCGCCTGAAGGACCGGCTGCTCGGAGACAAGCGATGAATACCGCCACCACCACCCACCAGACCATCACCCTCCACGAGGGCTTCTTCAGCCGGCGCAACGCGTTCGACTGGATCTTCGCGCTCGTCGTCGCCGCCGGTGGGCTCTATGCCTTCGCGCAGTACTCGCAGTACATGGACGTCTACGAGAAGGGCATCCTCGTCGGGGCGGTGCCGGCGACCATCTGGCTGGGATGGTTCTGGCGGCCGCTGCGCGTGCTGATGCTGGCGGTCGCCGCCTTCTCGCTGCTCGGGATCGCGTCGTACCAGGGGCAGCTCGCCCGCGCCGACAGCGTCTTCTGGCTCAAGTACTTCCTCTCCAGCCAGTCCGCCATCCTCTGGATGAGCGTGCTCTTCGTCATGAGCACCGCGTTCTACTGGTTCGGCATGTTCGCGCGCGGCCAGGCCGCCACGATGGAGGCGATCGGCTCCAAGCTCGCCTGGGTCGCCGTCGGCATGGCGCTGATCGGCACCATGGTGCGCTGGTACGAGAGCTACCTGCTCGGGCCGGACATCGGCCACATCCCGGTCAGCAACCTGTACGAAGTGTTCGTCCTGTTCTGCTGGATGACCACCGCGTTCTACCTGTACTTCGAGGAGCAGTACGGCACGCGCTCCATCGGCGCCTTCGTGATGCTGGTGGTCAGCGCCGCGGTCGGCTTCCTGGTGTGGTATTCCGTGGCGCGCGAAGCCCACGAGATCCAGCCGCTGGTGCCCGCCCTCAAGAGCTGGTGGATGAAGCTGCACGTGCCCGCCAACTTCGTGGGCTACGGCACCTTCGCCCTGGCCGCGATGGTGGCTTTTGCCTACCTCGTGAAGCAGCAGGCCGAGGAGACGCGCTGGTGGAAGCTCGCGCCGCTGTGGCTGCTGGGCGTGGTGCTCTGCTTCGAGCCGGTGGTGTTCCGCAAGAGCGCCGAAGGCAGCAGCGGCTATTGGGCTGCCTACATCGGCGTGTCGGCCCTGATCGTCGGCGGCATCCTGTTCGCCCGCCGCCGCATCGCCGAGCGCCTGCCGCCGCTGGAAGTGCTCGACGACGTCATGTACAAGTCGATCGCGGTCGGCTTCGCCTTCTTCACCATCGCCACCGTGCTGGGCGCCCTGTGGGCGGCCGAAGCGTGGGGCGGCTACTGGAGCTGGGACCCGAAGGAGACCTGGGCGCTGATCGTCTGGCTGAACTACGCGGCCTGGCTGCACATGCGCCTGATGAAGGGGCTGCGCGGCACGGTGTCCGCCTGGTGGGCGCTGGTCGGCCTGGCGGTTACCACCTTCGCCTTCCTCGGCGTGAACATGTTCCTGTCCGGGCTGCACAGCTACGGCGAGCTGTAACTTCCGGGGCCGTCCCGGCGAATGGCATCCAGAACCACCCGGCGTGCGTATCCACTCCGGCGTCACTGAAAAGGAACCGACATGCTGATCCGCACCGGCCGCGATGGCTTCCAGCACCCGATAGCGAGCGAGATCACGCCGCGCGCGGTCTATGAAGACCGCCGCCGGCTCCTGAAGTGGATGGCCACCGGCGTGGCCGGCGCCGGCCTGGCGACCTGGGCGCAGCGCGAGGCGCTGGCGCAGCAGGTGCAGCGGCCCGGCAAGAACGCGGCGATGACCGTGGTGCGCTCCACGATCCCGGGCGGCGTCACCATGGAGAAGCTCACCGAGTACAAGGACGCGGCGAGCTACAACAACTTCTACGAGTTCGGCACCGACAAGGCCGACCCGGCGCAGAACGCCCACACGCTGAAGACGACGCCATGGACCGTCGAAGTCGAAGGCATGGTGAAGAAGCCGGGCAAGATCGGCCTCGAAGACCTGGTGAAGCTGAGCGCGCAGGAAGAGCGGATCTACCGCCTGCGCTGCGTGGAGGGCTGGTCGATGGTGGTGCCGTGGGTGGGCTATTCCATGTCGCACCTGATCAACCGCGTCGAGCCGCTGGGCAGCGCGAAGTTCGTCGAGTTCGTGACGCTGGCGGACAAGGCCACGATGCCCTATGTGGGCTCGCGCGTTCTCGACTGGCCCTATGTCGAGGGCCTGCGCATGGACGAAGCCATGCACCCGCTCACGCTGCTCACCTTCGGCATGTACGGCGAGGTCCTGCCCAAGCAGAACGGCGCGCCGGTGCGCCTGGTGGTGCCGTGGAAGTACGGTTTCAAGAGCGGCAAGAGCATCGTCAAGATCCGCTTCACCGACCAGATGCCGAAGACCGCGTGGAACAAGGCCGCGGCCAACGAGTACGGCTTCTACTCGAACGTCAATCCCAACGTCGACCACCCGCGCTGGTCGCAGGCGACCGAGCGCCGCATCGGCGAGGACGGCCTGTTCGCCAAGAAGCGCAAGACGCTGATGTTCAACGGCTACGAAGCGCAGGTCGGCCAGCTGTACGCCGGGATGGACCTCAAGAAGAACTACTGAGATGGTGCCGGCGCGCGCGCTGCTGCACCCGGCCGCCAAGCCGCTGGTGTTCGTGCTCTCCCTGCTGCCGTTCGCCTGGCTGTTCTACGCGGCGTTCACCGACAACCTCGGCGCGAATCCCGCCGAGTCCCTGATCCGGTCCACCGGCGACTGGACGCTGCGCTTCCTGTGCATCACGCTGGCCGTCACGCCCTTGCGCGTGCTGGCCAACCTGCCGACGCTGCAGCGCTTCCGCCGCATGCTCGGGCTCTTCACCTTCTTCTACGCCGTGCTGCACCTGCTCGGGTACGCGGTGTTCGACCAGGGGCTGGACGTCGCGGAGATCGCGAAGGACATCGCCAAGCGGCCCTTCATCCTGGTGGGCTTCAGCGCCTTGGTGCTGCTGGTGCCGCTGGCCGCCACGTCCTTCAACCGCGCCGTCAAGGCGATGGGCGTGAAGCGCTGGCAGGCGCTGCACAAGGCGGTGTACGTGATCGCGCCGCTCGCCATCCTGCATTTCTTCTGGATGCGCGCGGGCAAGAACGATTTCGCCGAGGTGGCGCTGTATGCGGCCATCCTCGGCGTGCTGCTCGGATGGCGCGTCTGGCACAAGCGGCGCGGCGCGGCCCCCGGCCGCACCGCCACCGCTTCAAGGTAGCAGCTTCTCCCGGCGCAGCTGGTCCGCGGTGTCCTCGCGCTCGCGGATCACGTGCATGGCTGCCCCGTCCACCAGCACTTCGGCCGGGCGTCCCCGCGTGTTGTAGTTGCTGGCCATGCTCATGCAATAGGCGCCGGCGGAGAGCACGGCCAGCAGGTGACCCGGTTGCACCGCCAGGCTGCGGTCGCGGGCGATCCAGTCGCCGCTCTCGCACACCGGCCCGACCACGTCGTAGCTGCTCGCAGTCGCTTCGCTGGCCGTCACCGGCACGACCGCGTGGTAAGCCTGGTACATCGCCGGCCGCGGCAGGTCGTTCATCGCGGCGTCGACGATGCAGAAGTTCTTCTGCTCGCCGGGCTTGAGGTACAGCACTTCGGTCACGCAGACGCCGGCATTGCCCACGAGGGAGCGGCCGGGCTCGGCCATCAGCTGGCGCTGGCCGTAGCCGCGTGCATCGAGCAGTTCCAGTAACTGCTTCCACAGGGCGTCCGCCGCGGGCGGCTGCTCGCCGTTGTAGCTGATGCCGAGACCGCCGCCGAAGTCGATGTGGGCCAGCGGGATGCCCGCGGATTCCACGGCGGCCACGAGGTCCAGGATCCGCTCCATCGCGTCCATGTACGGGCCGGCCTCCGTGATCTGCGAGCCGATGTGGCAATCGATGCCGACCACGCGGATGCCGGGCAGGGACGCGGCGTGGCGGTACACGCGCAGCGCGTCGCGGTGCGCGATGCCGAACTTGTTGCCCTTGAGGCCCGTGGAGATGTACGGGTGGGTCTTCGGGTCGACGTCGGGGTTCACGCGCAGGCTCACCGGCGCCTTCGTGCCGGCCTCCTGCGCCACCTCGCTGAGCACGTCGAGTTCCGCTTCGCTCTCCACGTTGAAGCAGTGGATGCCGGCGTCGAGCGCACGACGCATTTCGCGGCGGGTCTTGCCCACGCCGGAGAAGATGATGTCCGCGGGACGGCCGCCGGCGGCCAGCACGCGTTCGAGTTCGCCGCCCGACACGATGTCGAAGCCGCAGCCGGCGCGCGCGAACACCTGCAGCACGCCCAGCGAGGAGTTCGCCTTCAGCGCATAGAACACCTTCGCCTGGCGGCCCGCGAACCCGCGCTGGTAGGCCGCCAGCGCGGCCAGCATGGAGGCCTTGGAGTAGAGGAACAGCGGCGTGCCGTGCGCGCGCGCCGCGTCGGCGATGCGCACGTCCTCGACGTAAAGCTCGTTGCCGCGGTAGTGGACGTGCGGCGCGCCGGGGAGGGGCCGGGCGGCGTTCATGGCGTGCGCACCGGTGCGGCGGTGCCGGTGGGGGGCGTGGCCGCGGCCGGCGCCGAACTCGCGTTCGCGGGTGCCGCTGCGCGGGAGGGCGACAGCGTCTGCGGCAGCGTGGCGCGGCCGGCCGCCTCTTCGCCCGTGGGCAGGTAGAGCGGGCCGCGCTGGCCGCAGCCGGCGAGCAGCAGGCCGGCGAGGGCGGTGCTGACTAGAATTTGGGATACACGCATCTGGAAATTGTAATGACCGACCTCGAATACCTCGACCGGGCCGAAGCCCTGCTGGCCAGCGTCGAGGCGGGCTGCGACCGGATCAACGAAAGCACGGATGCGGACGTGGACAACCAGCGCGTCGGCGGCATGGTCACGCTCACCTTCGAGGACGGCAGCCAGATCATCGTCAACCTGCAGAAGCCGCTGCAGGAAGTCTGGATGGCCGCCCGCGCCGGCGGCTTCCACTACCGGTTCGACGGCACGGCGTGGCGGGACACCAAGTCGGGCAACGAGTTCTTCGCCGACCTGGGCCGCTATGCCAGCGAGCAGGCGAAGCGCCCGCTCGCCTTCAGTTCCTGAACAGGTCCAGGATGCTGCGGCGCTCGTCGGGCGCCGCCTGCACCGGGGCGGGCGCGGCGGCCGCGGGCGGCCTGCCGTCGGAGTTCATCAGGCTCGGGTCGCCGGGAACGCCGGGCGCCTGTTCGCCGGAGGACCCCCGGGGGCGTCCACCCTCCGCGCCGGCCGCGCCGTTCAGGTCGCCGGAGAGGCCGAGGCTCCCCACGCCGTTGCCCCGCGCGTATTCCTCGTAGAACCACTCGCCGCCCACATTGACGACGCCCTCGGGCGCCGCCGGTTCCATCACCGGCACGCCCTTGAGCGCCGTCTCCATGAAGGAGATCCAGACCGGCAGGCTCAGGCCGCCGCCCGTTTCGCGGTCGCCCAGCGAACGCGGCGTGTCGTAGCCCATCCAGACCACCGCCACCAGCGTGGGGTGGAAGCCGTTGAACCAGGTGTCGATGGCGTCGTTGGTCGTTCCGGTCTTGCCGTACAGGTCCGGGCGCTTCAGGTCGCGCTGCGCGCGTGCCGCAGTGCCGGACCGCGTGATCTCCTGCATCAGCCGGTTCATCACGAAGGCGTTGCGGGCGTCGATGGCGCGCATGGACTCGTTCAGCAGCGGCGGCTGGCTCTCCACCAGCGCCTTGCCCTTCTGGTCGGTGATGCGCGTGATCAGCCAGGGGTTCACGCGATAGCCGCCGTTGGCGAACACCGCGTAGCCGGTGGCCACCTGCATGGGCGTCACGGAGCCGGCGCCCAGCGCCATGGTGAGGTAGGGCGGATGCTTCTCGGGCTCGAAGCCGAAGCGCGCGATCCAGTCCTGCGCGTTCTGCGGTCCCACGGCCTGCAGGATGCGGATCGACACCATGTTCTTCGACTTGGCCAGCGCCGTGTGCAGAGGCATCGGGCCTTCGAACTTGCCGTCGTAGTTCTTGGGTTCCCACGGCTGGCCGCCGGTCACGCCGGCGTCGAAGAAGAGGGGGCTGTCGGCCACGATCGTCGAGGGGCCGAAGCCCTTCTCCAGCGCGGCGGAGTAGATGAACGGCTTGAAGCCGGATCCCGGCTGGCGCCAGGCCTGCGTGACGTGGTTGAACTTGTTCTTGTTGAAATCGAAGCCGCCGACCATGGCGCGGATCGCGCCGTCGCGGGGGTCGAGCGCCACGAAGGCGCCTTCCACCTCGGGCAGCTGGGTGATCTCCCAGGTGTCCTTGGGCGTCTTCATCACGCGGATCACGGCACCGCGGCGGATCTTGATCTTGGGCGTGGCCTTGTCGGAGAGGCCGGACTGCGCCGCCCGCAGGCCCTCGCCGACGATCTCGAAACGGTCGCCGCTGGAGCGGACCGCCACGATCTTCTTGGGCGACACCTCCAGCACGACGGCCGCCAGGACGTCGCCGTTGTCCGGGTGCTCGGCCAGCGTGTCGTCGATCGCGTCCTCCAGCTCCTTGGGGTTGGAGGGAAGGTCGACGAAGCGCTCCGGCCCGCGGTAGATCTGGCGCTTCTCGTAGTCCATGATGCCCTTGCGCAGGGCCTTGTACGCGGCCTCCTGGTCCGTCGACTTGACCGTGGTGAACACGTTCAGCCCGCGGGTGTAGGTCTCGTCGCCGTACTGGGCGTACACCAGCTGGCGCACGGTTTCCGCGATGTACTCGGCCCGCACCGGCATCGCCTGCAGGCCGGAGCGCACCCGCAATTCCTGCTTCTTGGCGGCGGCGGCTTCCTCGGCCGTGATGAAACCGTTTTCCTCCATCCGTTCGATGATGTACAGCTGCCGCGAGCGCGCGCGGGTGGGATTGGAGATGGGGTTGTAGGCCGACGGGGCCTTCGGCAGCCCCGCCAGCATCGCCGCCTCGGCGATGGTCAGGTCCTTCATCGGCTTGCCGAAGTAGGCGTCCGAGGCCGCCGCGAAGCCATAGGCGCGGTTGCCCAGGAAGATCTGGTTCATGTAGATCTCGAGGATCTGGTCCTTCGTCAGCAGGTGCTCCAGCTTGAAGGTGAGGAGCACCTCGTACAGCTTGCGGGTGAAGGTCTTCTCGGACGAGAGGTAGACGTTGCGCGCCACCTGCATGGTGATGGTGGAGGCGCCCTGGCTCTTGACGCGCCCGAGGTTGGCAACCGCGGCGCGCACCAGGCCCTTGTAGTCGACGCCGTGGTGCGAATAGAAGCGGGCGTCCTCGATCGCCAGCACCGCGTTCTTCATGACGGCGGGGATCTCGTTGATGGGGGTGAGGTTGCGCCGTTCCTCCCCGAATTCGCCGATCAGGACGCCGTCGGCGCTGTACACGCGCAGCGGCAGCTTGGGCCGGTAGTCCGACAGGTCGGTGATGTCGGGCAGGTTGGGATACGCCACCGCCAGGGCGACGCCGGCGATGGTGACGGCGACGGCCGCCAGCGCGAAGGCGATGCCGAAGGTCCAGCCGAAGAACTTCAGCAGGAAGCGTTGCCAGAAGGGGCGCGTCGCGCGGGGGCCGGGAGCGTCGTGAGAAGGATCGGAAGCCATAAAACTCCATCGGGCGTCCCGGAGCGCGCCCATTATAGAAATGCATTGCTCTGAGCCGACCGGTGGGCGCCCGGTTCCGTGACGTGCGTCGGATGGCTGTTGCGCGGGACTTAAGCCGCCGGAGTATGGCAGCTCACCGCGTCGGCTTTTGACAACGGGATTGGAGTCCCTTTCTGGAAATTCCTTTGTGCGACAAGGATGTTACGGCTAGCATTGAAGTGGAATCTTAAGTTCGTTACGCCTTGACACGAGGCGTCTCAGGAGATGGGTTTGATCTCAATCGGCTCTCTGTTTGGCAGCAAGTCCGCCCCCCTTCTGGGCCTGGACATCAGTTCGTCCAGCGTCAAGCTGGTGGAGCTGGGGCTGGCCAAGAATGGCGGCTACATCCTTGAACGTTGCGCCATCGAGCCGCTCGAGCGCGGCTGGATCACGGACGGCAACGTCGAGAAATTCGACGAGGTGGCGGAAGCCATGCGCCGGGTGGTGAAGAAAAGCGGCACCCGCACGCGCAACGTGGCGATGGCCTTGCCGGCTTCGGCGGTGATCACCAAGAAGATCATCCTGCCGGGCGGCATGACGGACGCGGAACTGGAGGTCCAGGTCGAATCCGAGGCCAACCAGTACATCCCGTTCTCGCTCGACGAGGTGAGCCTCGACTTCTGCGTGGTCGGCCCCAGTCCGACGTCGCAGGGTGACGTGGAGGTGCTGATCGCCGCGTCCCGCAAGGAAAAGGTGCAGGACCGCCAGGGCCTGGCCGAAGCCGCGGGCCTGAAGCCGATCATCATCGACGTCGAGTCGTATGCCTCCCGCCTGGCCGCCGGCCGGCTGATCGGCGGCCTGCCGGACGAGGGCAAGGACCGCATGGTCGCCCTGTTCGAGGTCGGTGCCTCCACCACCAGCATGCAGGTGATCCGCAACGACGAAGTCCTGTACGACCGCGACCAGGCTTTCGGCGGCGCCCAGCTCACGCAGCTGATCGTGCGCCAGTACGGCTTCTCCGCCGAGGAAGCGGAAAGCAAGAAGCGCAGCGGCGAACTGCCGGAAGACTACGAAGCCGGCGTGCTGCGCCCGTTCGTGGACAGCATGGCGCAGGAAGTCGCCCGCGCGCTGCAGTTCTTCTTCACCAGCACGCCGCACAACCGCGTCGACCACATCATGGTCGCCGGCGGGTCGGCCGCGCTGCCCGGCCTGAGCGATGCCATCACCGCCCAGACCACGTTCCCCTGTGCCCTGGCGGATCCCTTCCAGGGCATGCAGTTCGGCGACAACGTCCGCGAAAAGAAGGTCCGCCGCGAAGCGCCGTCGTACCTGACTTCCTGCGGCCTCGCCATGCGGAGGTTCCTGCAGTGATCCTGATCAACCTGTTGCCGCACCGCGAGGCGGCACGCAAGCTGCGCCGCGAGATGTTCTACGCGGGGCTCGGCGCCTCCGCGGTGACCGGTGCCGTCATCGCCGGCGGCATCTGGCTCTGGTACGGGGCGCAGATCTCCAACCAGCAGGCGCGCAACGAAGTCCTGTCGGCCGAGATCAAGAAGCTCGACGCGCAGATCAAGGACATCGCCACGCTGCAGGCGGAGATCGCCTCCCTGCGGGCGCGCCAGCAGGCGGTCGAGGACCTGCAGGCCGACCGCAACATGCCCGTGCACCTGCTCAACGAGATCGTGCGGCTGCTGCCCGACGGCGTGTACGTGAACAGCCTCAAGCAGAGCGGCGACACCGTGGCGCTGATCGGCACGGCCCAATCCAACGAGCGCGTGTCCGAACTGCTGCGCAACCTCGCGAGCGGCAGCCCGTGGATGACCAAGCCGGAGCTGATCGAGATCGTGGCCGGCTCCGTGGCGCTGAGCTCGAAGGACCAGCGCCGCGTCGCGAATTTCCGCGTGACGGTCAAGATGCTGCGCGCTTCCGAGGCCCAGAAGGCGGCCGCAGCCGCGAGCGCCGCGGCCAGCGCGACGGCCCTCGTTCCGGCCGCGGCGCCCGCTGCGGCGGCTCCCGTCGCCGCGACGCCGGCTCCGTCGACGACGACCGCGGCAGCCGCCCCGGCCCCCGCCCCGGCCGTCGCTGCCGCGCCGGCTGCGGCGACACCTGCCCCCGCCAAGAAATGATGGCCAGCCTCCACCAGACCCCAGCAGGATCGGACTGAAACATGGCTACGCAAGCAATCCAACAGCCGGCCGTTCCCTTCCAGGAACGCATCGCGGCGCAATTCCGCGGGCTGAACCCGAACGACCCGGCGTCCTGGCCGCTGGTGCCCAAGCTGGCCCTGTGCGCCGGCGTCGCCGCCGCCATCGTGGCGGCGCTGTGGTTCGTCTGGCTCACGGACTCGGCGACCGAACTCGACACCGAGCAGCAGAAGGAAGTCGCCCTGCGCACCGAGTACCAGAAGAAGGTCGCGCAGGCCGTGAACCTGGACGCCCTGCGCAAGCAGCGCGAGCAGGTGCAGCAGTACGTGACCCAGCTCGAGAAGCAGCTGCCCAGCAAGGCGGAGATGGACGCGCTGCTTTCCGACATCAACCAGGCCGGCCTGGGCCGCAGCCTGTCCTTCGAGCTGTTCCGCCCGGGCAGCGTGAGCGTCAAGGAGTACTACGCCGAACTGCCCATCACCCTGAAGGTGACCGGCCGCTTCCATGACATCGGGTCCTTCGCGTCCGACATCGCGCACCTTTCGCGGATCGTGACGATGCACAACCTGGACATGACCGCGGGCCGGGATGAAACGATCACCCTGGACGCTACCGCGCGCACCTATCGCTACCTGGACAAGGACGAAGTGGACGCGCAGCGCAAGGCGACGAAGGGCGGTAACAAATGATGCACAAGCTCCCGATCGTGCTGGCCGCGTGCAGCGTGCTCGCCGCCTGCAGCTTCGGCGAACACGAGGAACTGCAGGAATGGATGCGGCAGGAACGCGCGGCGACCAAGCCGCAGGTGCAGCCCATCCCGGAACCCAAGCAGTTCACGCCCCAGGCGTACACCCAGGAGACGGCGGTGTCCCCGTTCAGCGCGCAGAAGCTGACGGCGGCCTTGAAGCGCGACTCGCAGCAGGCGGGCACCGCCAGCGCGGCGTTGCTGGCCCCCGAGATGAACCGCCGCAAGGAGCCGCTGGAGGCCTTCCCCCTGGACGCCATGGCGATGGTCGGCAGCCTGATGAAGCAGGGCCAGCCGGTGGCCCTGGTCAAGGTGGACAACCTCCTGTACCAGGTGAAGCCGGGCAACTACCTGGGCCAGAACTACGGCCGGATCACCAAGGTCGGCGAGACCGAGGTGGTGCTGCGCGAACTGGTACAGGACGCAGCCGGCGAATGGATCGAGCGAACCGCGACACTGCAACTGCAGGAGAAGTCCAAATGAAGAAACAAAACGAGTGGAGTTGGCGTTCCCTTCTGGCCGCGGCAGCGGTCGTGGCGACCGCGTGGGCGGCCCCGGCGCAGGCTGCGCCGCAGGTCGAGAACATCGCGGGCTCCCTGCAGGGAGGCGTCGAGGTCATACGGGTCGAGTTCTCCGAACCCCTCACGGGCCTGCCCGCGGGATTCGTGATCCAGTCGCCTCCCCGGATCGCGCTGGACGTGCTCGGCGCCACCAACGCGATGGGACGCAACGCGGTCGACCTCAACGTCGGCAACGTGCGCTCGGTCAACGTGGTGCAGTCGGGCGACCGTGCGCGCATCGTCGTGAACCTCAAGACGCCCACCAACTACCGCACGCAGATCGACGGCAAGTCGCTGCTGGTCACCCTCGACCCGCAGGCGCAGTCGGCCGCGGCCACGACGCCCGCCCCGGCGGCGCCGGCCTTCGCGGAAAGCCGCAACCGTGACCCGCAGCCGCTGCGCGACCTCGACTTCCGCCGCGGCCCGGACGGCTCCGGCCGCGTCATCGTCGACCTGCCGAGCAACCAGGTCGGCGTCGACATCCGCCAGCAGGGCACCCAGCTCGTGGTGGAGTTCCTGAAGTCGACGCTGCCGGAAGGCCTGCGCCGCCGGATGGACGTGACCGACTTCGGCACGCCGATCTCCACCGTCACCACCGCGCAGCAGGGTGACCGCGTGCGCATGGTCATCGAGCCGCGCGGCGCCTGGGAGCACAGCGCCTACCAGTCCGACAACCAGTTCGTCGTGGAAGTGCGCACCCAGCGCCAGGACCCGAACAAGCTGACGCAGGGCCCCGGCTACAGCGGCGAGAAGCTGTCGCTGAACTTCCAGAACATCGAAGTGCGCTCGCTGCTGCAGGTGATCGCCGATTTCACCAACTTCAACATCGTCACCTCGGACTCCGTCACCGGCGCCGTCACGCTGCGCCTGAAGGACGTGCCCTGGGACCAGGCGCTGGACATCATCCTGCAGGCCAAGGGCCTGGGCATGCGCCGCGGCGGCAACGTGCTGTGGATCGCCCCGAAGGATGAAATCGCCGCCCGCGAGAAGCAGGAGCTCGAAGCCAACGCCGCGAACCAGAGCCTGGAGCCGGTGCGCACCCAGGCCTTCCAGCTGAACTACACCAAGGCGGCCGACGTTGCCGTCCAACTGACCGGCACCGGCGCCTCGCGGATCCTGAGCGCCCGCGGCAGCGCCATCGCCGAGCCGCGGACCAACCAGCTGTTCGTGACGGACGTGTCGACCAAGCTCGAACAGGTCCAGCAGCTGATCACCCGCCTGGACATCGCGGTGCGCCAGGTCCTGATCGAGGCCCGCATCGTGGAAGCGTCGGACACCTTCGGCAAGTCGCTGGGCGCGCGCCTGGGCTTCGTCGACCTGCGCACCAGCAACCCCATCGGCGGCACGCCCGGCTACGGGCTCGGCGGCCAGCGCGGCACCTTCACCGGCTCCTACGACGCCGTGTCGGCGCAGTCGGGTTCGCTCGAACGCGACGCGGAGACGTTCAACCAGAACAACACCAAGTTCGTCAACCTGCCTTCCGCCGGCGCGGGCGGCTTCGCCCCGGCCAACTTCGCCGTCGCCATCTTCGGATCCTCGGCGAGCCGCTTCCTCGCGCTGGAACTGTCGGCCCTCGAAGCCGACGGCAAGGGCAAGCTGGTGTCCAGCCCGCGCATCGTGACGGCGGACCAGACCAAGGCGCTGATCGAGCAGGGCACGGAGTTCCCGTACCAGCAGGCGACCTCCAGCGGCGCGACCTCGGTGGCGTTCCGCCGGGCGACGCTGAAGCTGGAAGTCACGCCGCAGATCACGCCGGAAGGCAACATCATCCTGGACCTGGACATCAACAAGGACAGCCGGGGCGAGACCACCGCCGCGGGCATCGCGATCAACACGAAGCACATCCGCACGCAGGTGCTGGTGGAGAACGGCGGCACGGTCGTGATCGGCGGCATCTTCGAGCTGGCCGAGAGCGAGAGCGAGGCGCGCGTTCCGCTGCTGGGCGACATCCCGATCGCCGGCAACCTGTTCAAGAACCGGAACCGCACCACCAACAAGCAGGAAATGCTGGTCTTCATCACCCCGAAGATGGTGACGGACCGCGCCGTGGGCGCCGCGCGCTGACCGGAAGGTCCGCGCAGCTGCCGCCTTGATCCTCAGTCTCGTCGGCATGCCCGGCAGTGGGAAATCCACTGTCGGGCGCCAGCTTTCCAGGCGGCTCGGGCTGCCTTTCTTCGATTCCGACCAGCTGATCGAGCAGCGCCTGGGCTGCAGCATCCGCGAGTACTTCGCGCGCGAGGGCGAGGCCGCCTTCCGCGACGTGGAGGAGCAGGTGCTCGCCACGCTCGCCCAGGGCGGGCACGCGGTGGTGGCCACCGGCGGCGGCGCGGTGCTGCGGGAAGCCAACCGGCGCCACCTGCGGGATGCGGGCCGGGTGATCTACCTGCGCTCGACGCCCGACGAACTGTTCCGCCGCCTGCGGCACGACACGCAGCGGCCGCTGCTGCAAGTGGTCGATCCCCTGGCGCGCCTGCGCACCATGTACGCGGAACGCGACCCCCTGTACCGCGAAGCGGCGCACTTCCAGATCGAGACGGGGCGGCCGTCGGTGCCGACCCTGGTCAACATGATCGTCATGCAGCTGGAGCTGGCCGGCGTGCTTCCGCTGGCGCCGTAAACTCGGCGCATGCCAGCCCCGAACCCCGGAACCTCCCAGCAGGTGCGCATCGCGCTGGGCGACCGCAGCTACGACATCGCCATCGGTACCGGCCTGCTGTCGCAACCGGCGGCATGGGAAGGCCTGCCCCGCGCGGCGGCCGCCCTCATCGTCACCAACACCACGGTAGGCCCGCTGTACGCCGCGCAGCTTCGCGCCGCGCTGGTCCCGCATTACCGGCAGGTGCACGAAGCGGTGCTGCCCGACGGCGAAGCGCACAAGGACTGGCAGACGCTGAACCAGGTGTTCGACGCGCTGCTCTCGCACGGCTGCGACCGCAAGACCGTGGTGTTCGCGCTGGGCGGCGGGGTCGTCGGCGACATGGCCGGTTTTGCCGCCGCCAGCTACATGCGCGGCATCCCCTTCGTGCAGGTGCCGACCACGCTGCTGGCGCAGGTCGACTCGTCGGTGGGCGGCAAGACGGCGATCAACCATCCCCTCGGCAAGAACATGATCGGCGCCTTCTACCAGCCGGCGCGGGTGGTGTGCGACCTCGACACCCTGGCGACGCTGCCGGAGCGCGAACTCGCCGCGGGCCTGGCCGAAGTGATCAAGTACGGGCCGATCGCCGACATGGCGTTCCTCGGGTGGATCGAAGCCAACATCGACGCGCTGCTGCGCCGCGATGCCGCGGCGCTGGCGCACGCGGTGCGCCGCAGCTGCGAGATCAAGGCGTACGTCGTCGGCCAGGACGAACGCGAGGCAGGCCTGCGCGCCATCCTCAATTTCGGCCACACCTTCGGCCATGCCATCGAGGCGGGCCTCGGCTTCGGCGAGTGGCTCCACGGCGAGGCCGTGGGCTGCGGCATGGTGATGGCGCTGCAGCTCTCGCGCCGGCTCGGCCTGGTCGACGCGGCCTTCGCGGACCGCGTGACGCGGCTCGTCGCGAAGGCGGGCCTGCCCACCCGTGGTCCGGACCTCGGCGCCGACCGCTACCTCGAACTGATGCGCGTGGACAAGAAGTCGGAGGCGGGCGAGATCCGCTTCGTGGTGATCGAGTCGCCGGGCCGCGCCGGCGTGCGCGGAGCGCCGGACGACCTGGTGCGGCAGGTGCTCGCCGACTGCACGCGCTGAGCCGCGCCGCCATGTCCCTTGCGCCCTTCGCCTGCGACCCGGCGGCTTCGCGCGGCCGCCGGCACCCCGAGCCGCTGCCGCCGACGCGCACCGACTTCCAGCGCGATCGCGACCGCATCGTGCATTCCACCGCGTTCCGGCGCCTCGTCTACAAGACGCAGGTGTTCCTGAACCACGAGGGTGACCTGTTCCGCACGCGCCTGACGCATTCCATCGAGGTCGCGCAGCTGGCGCGCTCGATCGCGCGGCCGCTGGGGCTGAACGAGGACCTGGTGGAGGCGATCGCGCTTGCGCACGACCTCGGGCACACGCCCTTCGGCCACGCCGGCCAGGACGCCCTGAACGCCTGCATGGCCGGCCACGGCGGCTTCGAGCACAACCTGCAGAGCCTGCGCGTGGTCGACGCGCTCGAGGAACGCTATCCGGAGTTCGACGGCCTCAACCTGTGCTTCGAGACCCGCGAAGGCATCCTCAAGCACTGCTCCTGCGCGAACGCGGAGCGGCTCGAGCGCGACGAACCCGGCGGCGTCGGCCGCCGCTTCATCGACCGCACGCAGCCCTCGCTGGAGGCGCAGCTGTGCAACCTGGCCGACGAGATCGCCTACAACGCGCACGACATCGACGACGGCGTGCGGTCCGGCCTGATCACGCTGGAGCAGGTCGCCGAGGTGCCGCTGTTCGGGCGCCATTGCGAGCAGGCGCGGCGTGACCACCCGCACCTGCAGGGGCGGCGCCTGCTGTACGAGGCGATCCGCCGCATGCTGAGCGCGCTGGTGTACGACGTGATCGCCGCCTCCGGCAGCGCCTTGCGCCGCGCACAACCCGCGAGCGCCGACGCCGTGCGCGCCCTGCCGCCGATCGTTTGCTTCAGCCCCGAAACCCGCAACGCGTCGGCGCAGCTCAAGAGCTTCCTCTTCCGCGACCTGTACCGGCACCCGCGCGTGACCGAGACGACGGGACAGGCGCAGGAAGTGGTGCGCGAGCTGTTCGAGCGCTATCTCGCGCAGCCCTCGGAGATGCAGGCCGGGTTCGCTGCACGCAGCGACACGCCGCGCGCGGTGGCCGACTACATCGCCGGCATGACGGACCGCTACGCGCTGCGCGAGCATGAACGCCTGACCGGCCGGCGGCTGCTGGCCACGACGCAGTGACGCAGCGCGCCGCACTTGTCGTCGTGCTGGCCGGCATCAGCGCCGCCCTCCACATCGGCAAGCTGCCGCCCGCCTTGCCGGTGCTGGGCGACAGCCTCGGCGTGACCCTGGTGCAGGCGGGTTTCCTGCTCTCGCTGGTGCAGCTCGCGGGCATGACGCTGGGGCTGGCGATGGGAGCGGCCGCCGATACGCTCGGTCCCCGCCGCACGATGATCGCCGGGCTGCTGGTGCTGTCTCTCGCCAGCGTGCTCGGCGCCTTCGCCACCACGCCGCAGGCGTTGCTCGCCCTGCGCGCGCTGGAGGGGGCCGGATTCCTGCTGGCTTCCTTGCCTGCGCCCGGCCTCATTCGCCGGCTCGTGGAACCGGCGGGCCTGAGTTCCATGCTGGGCCTGTGGGGTGCGTACATGCCGTTCGGCACGGCGGGCGCATTGCTGGCCGGCCCCGCGTTCATCGTGGCGTTCGGCTGGCCCGCCTGGTGGTGGCTGCTCGGGGGCCTCTCCTTCGCCATGGCCATCGTGCTGTGGGCGGCGGTGCCCGCGGCGGCGGACCTGCGGAATGCGGCGGCCTCCGGCGCGGGCGGGGCGGGCGTCCGCATCCTGCGGACCGTGCGCTCGCGCGGTCCCTGGCTGGCATCGCTCGCGTTCGCCGTGTATTCCGCGCAATGGCTCGCGGTGATCGGCTTCCTCCCCACGATCTATGCGCAGGCGGGACTGGCGACCGGCTACGCGGCACCGGCCACCGCGCTCGCCGCGGCCGTGAACATGGCCGGCAACATCGCCTCGGGGCGGCTGCTGCAGCGCGGGGTGCCGGCGCCCGTACTGCTGCAGGTCGGCTACGTCGCCATGGCCACCGGCGCGGTGGTGGCGTTCGCCCCCTGGGGCGAAGCGGGAACCGCGCAGGCCCTGTTGCGCTATGCCGGCGTGCTGGTCTTCTCCAGCGTGGGCGGACTCATTCCCGGCACGCTCTTTTCCCTGGCCGTGCGCGTGGCGCCGGACGACGGCACCGTCTCCACCACGGTCGGCTGGATGCAGCAATGGTCGTCGATCGGGCAGTTCGCCGGCCCGCCCGTCGCCGCGTGGGCCGCCGCGCGCGCGGGCGGCTGGCACGTGACCTGGTGGGTGACCGGGGCCTGCGCCCTGGCCGGCATGGCGATCGCGTGGGGGATCTCCCGCTTCCTCGCGGGTCACCCGCAGCGCGCGGCGGCGCCGGCGGGACGCGCCTCGTAAAATCCGTCCATGGCCGATCCTGAACGCGCGGTGGCCGACACGCGCCGCTGGCTCGAGCGCGCGGTGGTCGGGCTGAACCTGTGCCCCTTTGCGAAGGCGGTGCTCGCCAAGGGCCAGGTGCATTTCGCCGTGACCGGCGCCGGGGAAGCGCCCGCGGTCCTCGAGGATTTCGAACGCGAGCTGCAGGACCTGCTGGCGCGGCCGCCGGCCGAGCGTGACACCACGCTGCTGGTCATCCCGCACGGCATGGACGATTTCCTGGCGTTCCTCGACCTCGCCGGGCGCGCCGAGCGCCTGGTGCGCAAGCGCGGCCACGAAGGCGTGGTGCAGGTCGCGAGTTTCCATCCGCGCTTCGTGTTCGCCGGCACCGCGGAAGACGACATCACCAACTTCACCAATCGCGCACCGTACCCGACGCTGCACCTCCTGCGCGAGGCCAGCATCGACCGCGCGGTGGCGGCCTTCCCGGACGCTGCCGCCATCTACGAAGCGAACATGGAGACGCTGCGCCGGCTGGGCCCCGAAGGCTGGCACGCGCTCGACGTGGGAGCCCGCGCATGAAGGGCCGGGAGAAGGGGACGGAGGACCTCGGGCTGCGGCCGGGCCAGTCCGTCGAACTGCTGCAGGAACTGCACATCCTCACGCGCGAGGGCCGCCTGAACCAGGACTCGCGGCGCAAGCTGAAGCAGGTGTACCACCTGTACCAGTTCATCGAGAAGCTGCTGCTGGAGCTCCCGGAACAGGCGGGCCACCCGACGTTGGCGGACCACGGCGCGGGCAAGTCCTACCTGGGCTTCATCCTCTACGACCTGTTCTTCAGGCCGCGCGGCGATGGCCACATCTACGGCATCGAGACGCGGGCCGAACTGGTGGAGGAGTCGCGCGCGCTCGCGGCGCGGCTCGGGTTCGATCGCATGAGCTTCCTGCACCTGAGCGCGGCGGAAGCCGCCGACGCGCAGCAACTGCCTGCGCAGGTCGACGTGGTGACGGCGCTGCACGCCTGCGACACGGCCACGGACGATGCCATCGCCTTCGGTCTGCGCAAGCAGGCGAGATTCATGGTGCTGGTGCCCTGTTGCCAGGCCGAGGTGGCCAGCGCGCTGCGGGAGCAGAAGGCGATTGCGCTGGCGCGCACGCCGCTGTCGGAGCTGTGGCGGCACCCCCTGCACACCCGCGAGATCGGCAGCCAGGTCACGAACGTGCTGCGTTGCCTCTACCTGGAGGCCATGGGCTACCAGGTGACGGTCACCGAACTGGTCGGCTGGGAGCACTCGCTCAAGAACGAGCTGATCCTGGCGCGCTGGACGGGCCAGCGCAAGCGCGCGGCGGCGGAGCGCTTGCGCGCGATCCTCGCGGAGTTCGGCATCGCTGCGCTCGAGGCGCGCCGCTACCCCGGCCTGCCCGCTGCGCCTACTGCGCCGGAGGCGCGGACGGCGGATCCTTCGGACGCGTCCGCTTGACGGCGGACAGGATGCCGATGCCGAACAGGATCACGGCGCCGATCAGGATGTAGACCTGCGGCACACCGGCGACCATCGCACCCCAGGCCAGACCTGCGATGACGATGATGAAGCCGAGCATGTAGAGCGCGAACGACATGGGACCTTCTCCTTCTGGGGTCCGCATTCTTGCGGCCGAGGCAGAGCGGGGCGTGTAGTCGCCGGCCGCGTCGCGCCGTCGGAATCGGGGTCAGATTCCAATTAACATCGCGCGCATGGCACGCCTCCCGCGCTTGACGGTTCCCGGCTACCCGCACCACATCATCCAGCGGGGCAACAACCGGCAGGCGATCTTCGGCAGCCCGGCGGACTATGAGCTGCTGCTGTCCCTCATCGACGAGCACGCCCGCAAGCAGCAGGTCGCCGTCCATGCCTACGTGCTGATGAGCAACCACTTCCACCTGCTCGCCACGCCGGAGACCGCGGAGGGCATCCCGCAGATGATGCAGGCGGTCGGCCGCCGCTATGTCCGCAACTTCAACCTGCGCCAGGCGCGGACGGGCACGCTCTGGGAAGGCCGCTACAAGTCCAATCTGATCCAGGCGGAGCGCTACCTGTTGGCATGCATGGTCTACATGGACCTGAACCCGGTGCGCGCCGGGATGGTGGCGGACCCTGCCGACTACCCTTGGTCCAGCCATGCCCACTACATCGGCCGCCGTTCCGATCGCCTCATCACGCCGCACCCGCTCTATTGGGAGCTGGGCAACACGCCGTTCGCGCGCGACCAGGCCTACGGAGACCTGGTGCGCGCCGGGGTGTCCGATGAACAGAAGCGCGCACTCACCGACTCCGCCTTGCGAGGCTGGGCTCTGGGCGAGACGGACTACGTGGCTGATCTCCAGCGGCGAACGGATCGGCGGGTGAGCCGCGCCCAGCCGGGACGGCCGCGCGTGAGGGCGGTTGATCTGTCCCCGATTAAGGAGTGACACGAAGTGTGGCGGCCTGAATTGGAATCTGACCCCAATTATTCTGCTTGGCGAGCGCAGGCCGCTGCGATACCCTCGGGTTTTCCCCGAACGCCCAGAGGTGCGCGCCATGACGACGGCTGCCGAGATCGCCCATTTGCAAGAACAAGGCCTGTACACGGGCGCCAACGAGCATGACGCCTGCGGCGTCGGCTTCGTGGCGCACATCAAGGGCGAGAAGAGCCACAACATCGTTCGCCAGGCGCTGAAGATCCTGGAGAACCTGGACCACCGCGGAGCGGTGGGCGCGGACAAGCTGATGGGCGACGGCGCCGGCATCCTGCTGCAACTGCCGGACGCGCTGTACCGCGAGGAGATGGCGAAGCAGGGCGTGGAACTGCCGCCGCCCGGCGAGTACGGCGTCGGCATGATCTTCCTGCCCAAGGAACACGCGTCCCGCCTGGCCTGCGAGCAGGAGATGGAACGCGCGATCCGCGCCGAAGGCCAGGTGCTGCTGGGTTGGCGCGACGTGCCCGTCGACGCCGAGATGCCCATGTCGCCCGCCGTGCGCAAGAAGGAGCCGATCATCCGCCAGGTGTTCGTCGGCCGCGGCAACGACGTGATCGTGCAGGACGCGCTGGAGCGCAAGCTGTACGTGATCCGCAAGACGGCCAGCGCCGCCATCCAGCGCCTGCGCCTGAAGCACAGCAAGGAATACTACGTTCCCAGCTTCTCCAGCCGCACCATCATCTACAAGGGCCTGCTGCTGGCCGACCAGGTCGGCGTGTACTTCAAGGACCTGCAGGACGCGCGCTGCGTCTCCGCGCTGGGCCTGGTGCACCAGCGCTTCTCCACCAACACCTTCCCCGAGTGGCCGCTGGCGCACCCTTACCGCTACGTCGCGCACAACGGCGAGATCAACACCGTCAAGGGCAACTACAACTGGATGAAGGCGCGCGAGGGCGTGATGTCCTCGCCGGTGCTGGCCGCGGACCTGAAGAAGCTGTACCCCATCAGCTTCCCCGACCAGTCCGACACCGCCACCTTCGACAACTGCCTCGAACTGCTGACGATGGCGGGCTACCCGCTCGCGCAGGCCGTGATGATGATGATCCCCGAGCCGTGGGAGCAGCACACGCTGATGGACGAGCGCCGCAAGGCCTTCTACGAGTACCACGCGTCGATGCTGGAGCCGTGGGACGGCCCCGCTTCCATCGTGTTCACCGACGGCCGCCAGATCGGCGCAACGCTGGACCGCAACGGCCTGCGTCCCTCGCGCTACTGCGTGACCGACGACGACCTGGTGATCATGGCTTCGGAATCCGGCGTGCTGCCGGTCCCGGAGAACCGCATCGTGCGCAAGTGGCGCCTGCAGCCGGGCCGCATGTTCCTGATCGACCTGGAGCAGGGCCGCATGATCGACGACGAGGAGCTCAAGGCCTCCCTCGCCAACGCCAAGCCCTACAAGCAGTGGATCGAGAACCTGCGCATCCGCCTCGACGACCTGTCGCAGACGGCCGGTGACGCGCCCCAGAACAACGTCGAGCTGCTGGACCGCCAGCAGGCCTTCGGCTACACGCAGGAAGACATCAAGTTCCTGATGTCGCCCATGGCGCAGGCCGGCGAGGAGGGCATCGGCTCGATGGGCAACGACAGCCCGCTGGCCGTGCTGTCCGACAAGAACAAGCCGCTGTACAACTACTTCAAGCAGCTTTTCGCGCAGGTGACGAACCCGCCGATCGACCCGATCCGCGAGGCGATCGTAATGTCGCTCGTGTCCTTCATCGGCCCCAAGCCGAACCTGCTGGACATCAACCAGGTCAACCCGCCGATGCGGCTCGAAGTGAGCCAGCCGATCCTCGACTTCGCCGACATGCAGAAGCTGCGCGAGATCGAGAAGCACACGCACGGCAAGTTCCGCAGCTACACGCTGGACATCACCTATCCGCTGGGCTGGGGCCACGAGGGTGTGGAAGCCAAGCTGGCGTCGCTCAACGCGGAAGCGGTCGACGCGCTGCGCAGCGGCCACAACATCCTGATCATCAGCGACCGCGGCGTGTCGCCGACCCAGGTGGCGATCCCCGCGCTGCTGGCACTGTCCTCCATCCACCAGCACCTGGTGCGCGAGGGCCTGCGCACGACGGCCGGCCTGGTGGTCGAGACCGGCTCCGCCCGCGAAGTCCATCACTTCGGGGTGCTGGCCGGCTACGGCGCCGAAGCCGTGCACCCGTACCTGGCGATGGAGACGCTGGTCTCCATCCACAAGGACCTGCCGGGCGACCTGAACCCCGAAAAGGCGATCTACAACTACATCAAGGCGGTCGGCAAGGGCCTGTCGAAGATCATGTCCAAGATGGGCGTGTCGACGTACATGTCCTACTGCGGCGCGCAGCTGTTCGAGGCGATCGGCCTGAACAGCGACACGATCGAGAAGTACTTCACCGGCACCGCCAGCCGCGTCGAGGGCATCGGCGTCTTCGAGATCGCCGAGGAAGCGATCCGCCTGCACCGTGCGGCCTTCGGCGGCGACCCGGTGCTCGCCTCCATGCTGGACGCCGGCGGCGAGTACGCCTGGCGGAACCGCGGCGAAGAGCACATGTGGACGCCCGACGCGATCGCCAAGCTGCAGCACAGCGCGCGCGCCAACAACTGGAACACGTACAAGGAGTACGCCCAGATCATCAACGACCAGAGCCGCCGCCACATGACGCTGCGCGGCCTGTTCGAGTTCCGCGTGGATCCCTCCAAGGCCATCCCGGTCGACGAGGTCGAATCCGCCAAGGACATCGTCAAGCGCTTCGCCACCGGCGCCATGTCGCTCGGCTCGATCTCGACCGAGGCGCATGCGACCCTGGCGATCGCCATGAACCGCATCGGCGGCAAGAGCAACACGGGAGAAGGCGGCGAGGATCCGGCGCGCTACCGCCAGGAGCTGAAGGGCATCCCGATCCAGACCGGCCAGACGATGGCGCAGATCATCGGCGAGGACGTGGTCGAGGTCGACATCCCGCTGCAGGCCGGCGATTCGCTGCGCTCGCGCATCAAGCAGGTGGCGTCCGGCCGCTTCGGCGTGACGGCGGAGTACCTCGCGTCCTCCGACCAGATCCAGATCAAGATGGCGCAGGGCGCCAAGCCGGGCGAGGGCGGCCAGCTGCCCGGCGGCAAGGTGTCGAAGTACATCGGCAAGCTGCGCTACTCCGTGCCCGGCGTGGGCCTGATCTCGCCGCCGCCGCACCACGACATCTATTCGATCGAGGACCTGGCGCAGCTGATCCACGACCTGAAGAACGTGGCGACGCATGCGTCCATCAGCGTCAAGCTCGTGTCGGAAGTCGGCGTGGGCACCATCGCCGCCGGCGTCGCCAAGTGCAAGGCCGACCACGTGGTGATCGCCGGCCACGACGGCGGCACGGGCGCTTCGCCCTGGTCGTCGATCAAGCACGCCGGCTCGCCCTGGGAGATCGGCCTGGCCGAGACCCAGCAGACGCTGGTGCTGAACCGCCTGCGCGGGCGCATCCGCGTGCAGGCCGACGGCCAGATGAAGACCGGCCGCGACGTCGTGATCGGCGCGCTGCTGGGCGCGGACGAATTCGGCTTCGCCACCGCGCCGCTGGTGGTGGAGGGCTGCATCATGATGCGCAAGTGCCACCTGAACACCTGCCCGGTGGGCGTGGCCACGCAGGACCCGGTGCTGCGCAAGAAGTTCCAGGGCAAGCCGGAACACGTCGTCAACTACTTCTTCTTCGTCGCCGAGGAAGTGCGCCAGATCATGGCGCAGCTGGGCATCCGCAAGTTCGACGAGCTGGTGGGCCGCAGCGACCTGCTGGACACGCGCAAGGGCATCGCCCACTGGAAGGCGCGCGGCCTCGACTTCAGCCGCCTGTTCGCGCAGCCCAAGGTGCCCGCCGACGTGCCCCGCTTCCATTGCGAAGAGCAGGACCACCGCCTCGAGAAGAGCCTCGACCGCGTGCTGATCGAGAAGTCGCGCGCGGCCATCGAGCGCGGCGAGCGCGTGCAGTTCATGGAGGTGGCGCGCAACGTCAACCGTTCGGTGGGCGCCATGCTCTCCGGCGCGCTGACCAAGGTGCACCCGGAAGGACTGCCAGACGACACGCTGCGCATCCAGCTGGAAGGCACGGGGGGCCAGTCCTTCGGCGCCTTCCTGGCGCATGGCATCACGCTGTACCTGATCGGCGACGCCAACGACTACACCGGCAAGGGGCTGTCCGGCGGCCGCGTGATCGTGCGCCCCAGCATCGACTTCCGCGGCGAAGCGACGCGCAACATCATCATCGGCAACACTGCGCTGTACGGCGCGACCTCCGGCGAGGCCTTCTTCAGCGGCGTGGCCGGCGAGCGCTTCGCCGTGCGCCTCTCGGGTGCGACCGCGGTGGTCGAAGGCACGGGCGACCACGGCTGCGAATACATGACCGGCGGCACCGTGGTGGTCCTGGGCAAGACCGGCCGCAACTTCGCGGCCGGCATGTCGGGCGGCATCGCCTACGTCTACGACGAGGACGGCAAGTTCGCCAGCCGCTGCAACACCGCGATGGTGTCGCTGGAGCGCGTGGGCAGCACCGCCGAACAGCAGGCTTCGGCCGGCCGGACCAAGCTGCACCGCGACCAGAGCGACGAGGCCCTGCTCAAGAAGCTGCTGGAAGACCACAACCGCTGGACCGGCAGCCGCCGCGCCCGCGAACTGCTGGACGACTGGGCCGGCGCCCGCACGAAGTTCGTGAAGGTGTTCCCGAACGAGTACAAGCGCGCCCTGGCCGAGATGTACGAGCGCGAGGTGGAGCTGGCCAGCGCCGGCACCAACCAGGAAGTGGCGATGCCCGCCGAACCCGTGGCGGCGAAATAGGCCCACCCCCGAAGCGCCTTCGGCGCCTCCCCCTCAAGGGGGCGCCACCAGCGGCCCGGCAAAGCCGGTTCCGCGGTGGCCCCCGGATGGAACAACCGAGAACGAGAGCTAGCTATGGGAAAAGTCACCGGCTTCATGGAGTTCGAGCGCATCGAGGAGGGGTACAAGCCCGTCCCCGAGCGCCTGAAGCACTACAAGGAATTCGTCGTCGGCCTCGACAACCAGCAGGCCAAGGTGCAGGCGGCGCGCTGCATGGACTGCGGCACGCCTTTCTGCAACTCGGGCTGCCCGGTCAACAACGTCATCCCGGACTTCAACGACCTGGTGTACCGCCAGGACTGGAAGGACGCCTGGACGGTGCTGGACTCCACCAACAACTTCCCGGAGTTCACCGGCCGCATCTGCCCGGCGCCGTGCGAAGCCGCCTGCACGCTGAACTACAACGACGAGCCGGTCGGCATCAAGTCGCTGGAGCACGCGATCATCGACCGCGCCTGGGAACACGGCTGGGTGCAGCCGCGAGTGGCGCGCATCAAGACCGGCAAGAAGGTCGCGGTGGTGGGCTCCGGCCCGGCCGGCATGGCGGCGGCGCAGCAGCTGGCGCGCGCCGGCCATGACGTCACCCTGTTCGAGAAGAACGACCGCGTCGGCGGCCTGCTGCGCTACGGCATCCCCGACTTCAAGATGGAGAAGCACCACATCGACCGCCGGGTCGAGCAGATGAAGGCCGAAGGCGTGACGATCCGCACGGGCGTCATGGTGGGCGAGCTGCCCAAGGGCTCCAAGGTCACCAACTGGGCGAAGGAAACGATCGCGCCGAAGCAGTTGCAGGAGCAGTTCGACGCGGTGCTGCTCACCGGCGGCGCCGAGCAGTCGCGCGACCTGCCCGTGCCCGGCCGCGACCTCGACGGCGTGCACTTCGCCATGGAGTTCCTGCCGCAGCAGAACAAGGTGAACGCCGGGGACAAGCTCAAGGGCCAGATCCGGGCCGACGGCAAGCACGTCATCGTGATCGGCGGCGGCGACACCGGCAGCGACTGCGTGGGCACGAGCAACCGCCACGGCGCCGCCAGCGTCGTGCAGTTCGAGCTGATGCCGCAGCCGCCCGAGGAGGAGGACAAGCCGCTGACCTGGCCCTACTGGCCGTACAAGCTGCGCACCAGCTCCTCGCACGAGGAAGGCGTCCAGCGCGAGTTCGCCATCGCCACGAAGGAGTTCGTCGGCGCGAACGGCAAGGTCACGGGCCTGAAGACGGTGCACGTGGAGATGAAGGACGGCAAGTTCGTCGAGATCCCCGGCACCGAGAAGGAATACAAGGCGGACCTGGTGCTGCTGGCGATGGGCTTCGTCAGCCCGGTGCAGACCATCCTGGAGGGCTTCGGCATCGAGAAGGATGCCCGCGGCAACGCCAGGGCCACGACGGATTTCCATGGCGGCTACGCCACCAGCGTGCCCAAGGTCTTCGCCGCGGGCGACATCCGGCGCGGTCAATCCCTGGTGGTGTGGGCGATCCGGGAAGGCCGACAGGCGGCGCGCTCGGTCGACGAGTTCCTCATGGGATTCTCCGACCTGCCGCGATAAAGCCACACGCGCGGCCGCCGGCACGGCCGGGCTCAGGCCGGCCTGAGTCAAAGCACCTATCATCCGTGGCTTTCAGCTCCCGGCCGGCTCCCCGGCCGATCCTCCCCGGATGACCGAACCCGACCCCAGCGCGCTGGTCGAATGCCGCAACGTGAGCTTCGGCTACGACCAGCGCCGCATCCTCGATGACCTCAGCTTCACCGTGCCCCGCGGCAAGGTGACTGCGCTCATGGGGGCGTCGGGCGGGGGCAAGACCACCGTCCTGCGGCTGGTCGGCGGGCAGGTCCGGCCGCAGGGCGGCGCGGTGCTGTTCGACGGCGAGGACGTCGGCGGCATGGACAGTGCCGGCCTGTACCGCGTGCGCCGCCGCATGGGCATGCTGTTCCAGTTCGGCGCGCTGTTCACCGACCTCTCGGTGTTCGACAACGTGGCCTTCCCGTTGCGCGAGCACTCCGGGCTGCCGGAGAACCTGATCCGCGACATCGTGCTGATGAAGCTCAACGCCGTGGGGCTGCGCGGCGCGCGCGACCTGATGCCCAGCCAGGTTTCGGGCGGCATGGCCCGGCGCGTCGCGCTCGCGCGGGCGATCGCGCTCGACCCCGACCTGGTGATGTACGACGAACCGTTCGCGGGACTGGACCCGATCTCGCTCGGCACCGCCGCGCAACTGATCCGGCGGCTGAACGACACGCTCGGCATCACCAGCATCGTCGTCTCGCACGACCTGGAAGAGACCTTCCGCATCGCCGACCGCGTCATCATCCTGGCGAACGGCAAGATCGCCGCGCAGGGCACACCGCAGGAGGTACGCGGCTCCGTCGACCCGCTGGTGCACCAGTTCGTGCACGCGGAGCCGGAAGGCCCGGTGCACTTCCACTATCCCGGTCCCTCGGTCAACGAAGACTTCAGCGAGGGCCTGAAATGACCTGGTGGAACCCCGCCGACGTCGGCTTCGCCACGCGCCGCAAGCTGGTCGACATCGGCCATGCCACGCGCCTGCTGCTGCGCCTCCTGTCCCTGGTGGGACCCACGTTCGCGCGCGGCAAGCTGCTGCGTGACCAGGTCCATTTCCTCGGCAACTTTTCACTGGCGATCATCGGGGTGTCCGGCCTGTTCGTCGGCTTCGTGCTGGCGCTGCAGGGCTACTACATCCTGCAGCGTTATGGTTCGTCGGAGGCGCTGGGCCTGATGGTGGCGCTCAGCCTCGTGCGCGAACTGGGGCCGGTGGTCACCGCGCTGCTGTTCGCCGGTCGCGCCGGAACGTCGCTCACCGCCGAGATCGGGCTCATGAAGGCCGGCGAGCAGCTTTCCGCCATGGAGATGATGGCCGTCGACCCCGTGCAAAGGATCCTGGCGCCGCGCTTCTGGGGCGGCGTCATCGTGATGCCGCTGCTCACCGCGGTGTTCAGCGCCGTCGGCATCCTCGGCGGCTACCTGGTGGGGGTCATGCTGATCGGCGTGGACCCCGGCGCCTTCTGGAGCCAGATGCAGGGGGGCGTCGACGTGTTCAAGGACGTCGGCAACGGCGTCATCAAGAGCCTGGTGTTCGGCACCGCGGTGACGTTCATCGCCGTGCTGCAGGGCTACGAGGCCAAGCCGACGCCGGAAGGCGTGTCGCGCGCGACGACCCGCACGGTCGTCGTCGCGTCGCTGGCCGTGCTCGCCCTCGATTTCGTGCTGACCGCGATGATGTTCAGCATCTAGAGCAGGCTCCGCGGCGGCACTGGGAAGAAAGATTGGAGTACTGAAATGGAACGGAACAAGAACGACGTCTGGGTCGGGCTCTTCGTGCTCATCGGCGCGGCCGCGCTGGTGTTCCTGGCGCTGCAGGCGGCCAACCTGCTGTCGCTGAGCTTCCAGTCGACCTATGCCCTGGCCGCGAAGTTCGACAACATCGGCGGCCTGAAGCCCGGCGCGGCGGTCAAGAGCGCCGGTGTGGTCGTCGGGCGTGTGGAATCCATCACGTTCGACGACAAGTCCTTCCAGGCCCGGGTGGGGCTGGCGATGGAAAATCGTTACCAGTTCCCCAAGGACAGCTCGCTGAAGATCCTCACGAGCGGTCTCCTGGGTGAGCAATACATCGGGATCGAGGCGGGCGCTGACGACAAGCCGCTGGCCGCCGGCGATACCATCACCACCACGCAATCCGCGGTCGTACTGGAAAACCTGATCGGGCAGTTCCTCTACAACAAGGCGGCGGAAGGCCCACCGGCCACGAATCCAGGGACGCAGAAGAAATGAAACTTGTCCGCTCGCAGGCGCGCCGCGCGCCCGCCGCGCTGCTGCTGGCGCTCACGCTCGCCGTGCTGCAGGGCTGCGCCACCACCGGCACGCAGTCCGCGTCGTACAACCCGCGGGATCCGTGGGAGCCGTTCAACCGCGGGGTCACCGAATTCAACGAGGGCGTCGACCGCGTGCTGCTCAAGCCGACGGCGACGTTCTACCGCGAGACGGTGCCGCCGCTGGTCCGCACCGGTGTGTCGAACTTCTTCAGCAACCTCGGCGACGCCTGGTCCGCCGTCAACAGCCTGCTGCAGTTCCGGCTGCAGGACGCCGAGGAAAGCGTCGCGCGCTTCCACATCAACACCTTCTTCGGCGTGTTCGGCATCTTCGACGTCGCCAGCGACCTGAACATCGAGAAGCACCGCGAGGACTTCGGCCAGACGCTGGGGCGCTGGGGCGTGCCCGCCGGCCCTTACCTGGTGCTGCCGCTGCTCGGACCCTCGACCCTGCGCGACACCGCCGCGCTCCCGGTGGACTGGCAGGGCGACCTGCTGCGCCAGGTCGACCCCGCCGGCGCCCGCAACACGCTCAACGCCGTGCGGATCGTCGACCGGCGTTCCAACCTCCTGCGCGTGAGCAACGTGCTGGACGAGGCTTCGCTCGACCGCTATTCCTTCACGCGCGACGCCTACCTGCAGCGCCGCCGCGCCGAGATCGACCGGTTCCAGGACGACCGCGAAGTGCCGCCACCGCTGCCCGACGAGTCGGCGGCGCCCGCGGACGCCCCGGCCGCGCCGGGCGCCCGCCCGCCGCAGCGCGCTCCGGCGCAGTGAGGCGGTTGCACGCTGTTGCCTTGCCGCTCCCGCCGGCTGAACTCCCCGTGACGGCCGCGTTCCAAGAACAGTCCGGGTCCGCCCGGCAGAAAAGGATGCAGATGAAACGACGTTCCCTCGTCCAGCTGGCCGCCGGCCTCCTGGCCACCAGCCTGTTCGCCGCCCCGCTGGCGTTCGCCCAGTCCGCCGACGAAGCCCCCGACGTGATGATCAAGCGGCTGTCCGACGACGTGCTGGCGGCCATCCGCAGCGACGCCTCCGTGAAGTCCGGGGACATCAACCGGGTGATGACGCTGGTCGACACGAAGATCATGCCGAACGTGAACTTCCAGCGCATGACGTCCTCCGCGGTCGGTCCGGCCTGGCGGCAGGCCACGCCCGACCAGCGCCAGAAGCTGCAGCAGGAGTTCAAGACGCTGCTGGTGCGCACCTACTCCGGCGCGCTGGCGCAGGTGTCGGACGAGCAGGTCTCGATGAAGCCGCTGCGCGCCGCGCCCGGCGACACGGACGTCGTCGTGCGCAGCGAGATCCGCGGCCGCGGCGAGCCGATCCAGCTGGAATACCGCCTGGAAAAGACGCCCCAGGGCTGGAAGATCTACAACCTGAACGTGCTGGGCGTGTGGCTGGTGGAGACCTACCGCAGCCAGTTCGCGCAGGAGATCAACGCCAAGGGCGTCGACGGGCTGATCGCCTCGCTGTCCGAGCGCAACCGCGCCAACAACAACCGCAAGGGCTGATGCCCGTGCTGGTGCTGCCGACCGAGCTGACGCACGCCACGGCCACCGCCTGTTGCCGGATGCTGGCGCAGGCGCTGCGGTCCGACCCGGCCGGGCACGCCGTGGCCGACGCGTCGGCGTTGCGGCAGTTCGATTCGTCCGCGCTCGCCGTGCTGCTGGAATGCCGGCGCGAGGCGCTGGCGCTGGGCAAGACTTTCTCCGTGGCGCAGCTGCCGCCGCGGCTGCGCGAGCTCGCCGGCCTCTACGGCGTCGGCGAACTGCTGCCGCCGGCGGCGTAGGGGCACTGGCGCCGGGCCGGGCGCCTGCGGGGTGGACCGGTAAAATGTCCGGTTGCCCATGCCCGCCATCTCCTTCCAGTCCGTCTCCAAGACCTATTCCACTCCCCGCGGCAGCTTCCAGGCCCTCGACCAGGTGGGCTTCGACATCGAGGAAGGCGAGTTCTTCGGCCTCCTCGGCCCCAACGGCGCCGGCAAGACCACCCTGATCAGCATCCTCGCCGGCTTGGTGCGCGCCACGTCCGGGCGGGTGGTGGTGCGCGGCCACGACGTCCAGAAGGACTACGCGCAGGCCCGGCGCCAGCTCGGCGTGGTGCCGCAGGAGCTGGTGTTCGACCCCTTCTTCACCGTGCGCGAGGCGCTGCGCATCCAGTCCGGCTACTTCGGAGTGAAGAACAACGACGACTGGATCGACGAACTGCTCGCCAGCCTGGGGCTCGCGGACAAGGCGCAGTCCAACATGCGCCAGCTGTCGGGCGGCATGAAGCGCCGCGTGCTGGTGGCGCAGGCGCTGGTGCACCGCCCGCCGGTGATCGTGCTCGACGAACCGACGGCGGGCGTCGACGTGGAACTGCGCCAGACCCTGTGGCAGTTCATCGCCAAGCTGAACCGCCAGGGGCACTCGGTCCTGCTCACCACGCACTACCTGGAAGAAGCCGAGGCGCTCTGCAGCCGCATCGCGATGCTCAAGGCCGGCAAGGTGGTGGCGCTGGAGCGCACCAGCGAACTGCTGAAGGCCGCGTCGAGCAACGTGCTGCGCTTCAAGCTCGACGGACCGTTGCCGGCGGAGTTCGAAGGCAAGGCGCGCGTCACCGGGCGCATCGTGCAGTTGCCGGCGCACGACGCCCACGAGATCGAGCAGCACCTGGCGGTGATCCGCCAGGCCGGCCTGCGGGTGGAGGACGTCGAGATCCGCAAGGCGGACCTGGAGGACGTGTTCATCGACGTGATGGGCGCGGGCCGCGCCGAAGGAGCTATGGCATGACGGGGTGGCAGACGCTCCTGTACAAGGAAGTGCTGCGCTTCTGGAAGGTGGCCTTCCAGACCGTGGCCGCGCCCGTGCTCACCGCGCTGCTGTACCTGCTGATCTTCGGGCACGTGCTGTCCGGGCAGGTGAAGGTGTACGACAGGATCGAGTACACCGCCTTCCTGGTGCCGGGGCTCGTCATGATGAGCGTGCTGCAGAACGCCTTCGCCAACAGCTCCTCGTCGCTGATCCAGAGCAAGATCATGGGCAACCTGGTCTTCATCCTGCTCACGCCGCTGTCGCACTGGAGCTGGTTCATCGCCTACGTCGGCTCCTCGGTTGCCCGCGGTCTGTGCGTCGGCCTGGGCGTCTTCCTCGTCACCGTGTGGTTCACGCAGGTGACCTTCGCCGCGCCGCTGTGGATCCTCACCTTCGCCGTCCTCGGCGCAGGCATGCTGGGCGCGCTGGGTCTCATCGCCGGGCTGTGGGCCGAGAAGTTCGACCAGATGGCGGCCTTCCAGAATTTCGTGATCATGCCGATGACCTTCCTGTCCGGCGTGTTCTATTCGATCCACTCGCTGCCGGCCTTCTGGCAGCAGGTGAGCCACCTCAATCCGTTCTTCTACATGATTGACGGCTTCCGCTACGGCTTCTTCGGCGTGAGCGACGTGTCGCCCTGGCTGAGCCTGGCGATCGTGGGGGGCGCGATGCTGGCTGTCAGCGCCATCGCCGTCCACCTGCTTCGCATCGGCTACAAGATCCGCAGCTGAAGCCGCCTACGCTGCCCGCTCATGACCGCCCAGGAACTGCAAGCCCTCATCGCCTCCGGCCTCAACTGCGAACACGTCGAGGTGGACGGCGACGGCCGCCACTGGCAGGCGGTGATCGTGTCAGCCGAGTTCGCCGGAATGCGTGCAGTCCAGCGGCATCAGCGCGTCTACGCCACCCTTGGTGCGAGAATGCACACCGACGAGGTACATGCCTTGTCGATGAAGACTTTTACGCCCGAGGAATGGGCCAAAACCCCACACTGACACGCCCATGGACAAGCTCTTGATTCGCGGCGGCCGGCCGCTGCGCGGGGAAATTCGCATCTCGGGCGCCAAGAACGCGGCGCTGCCGGAGCTGTGCGCGGCGCTGCTCACGCCCGAGACGATGACCTTGCGCAACATCCCGCGTCTGCAGGACGTGGCGACGATGCTCAAGCTCATCCGCAACATGGGTGCGACGGCCGAGTTCAGCCCCGACGGCACCGTCGTGATCGAATCGCGCGAACTACATTTCCCCGAGGCCCCGTACGAAATGGTGAAGACCATGCGGGCGGCGGTGCTCGCGCTCGGCCCGCTGCTGGCGCGCTTCGGCGAGGCGACGGTGTCGCTGCCGGGCGGCTGCGCCATCGGCGCCCGCCCGGTCGACCAGCACATCAAGGGCCTGGAGAAGATGGGCGCCGAGATCGTGATCGAGCACGGCTACATGATCGCCAAGCTGCCCAAGGGCTGGACGCGCCTGAAGGGCGCGAACATCCGCACCGACATGATCACGGTGACCGGCACCGAGAACTTCATGATGGCCGCCGCCCTCGCGGAAGGCGAGACCGTGCTGGAGAACGCGGCCATGGAGCCGGAGATCACCGACCTGGGCGAGATGCTCAACGCCATGGGCGCCAAGGTCACGGGACACGGCACGTCGGAGATCCGCATCCAGGGCGTGGAGAAGCTCCACGGCGCCACGCACAAGGTGGTCTCCGACCGCATCGAGTGCGGCACCTTCCTGTGCGCCGTCGCGGCGACCGGCGGTGACGTGCTGCTGAAGGACGGCCGCGCCGAGCACCTCGAGGCGGTCATCGACCTGCTCAAGGCCGCCGGTGCCGAGGTGCAGGCCGTCGAGGGCGGCATCCGGGTGCGCTCCGAAGGGCGCCTGGAGGCCCAGAGCTTCAAGACCACCGAGTACCCGGGCTTCCCCACCGACATGCAGGCGCAGTTCATGGCGCTCAACTGCATCGCCGAGGGCGACTCCAAGATCACCGAGACGATCTTCGAGAACCGCTTCATGCACGTCAGCGAGCTGATGCGCATGGGCGCGCGCATCGACGTCGACGGCAAGGTTGCCATCACCCACGGGGTGGAGCGCCTGTCGGGCGCCATCGTCATGGCGACCGACCTGCGGGCCTCGGCCAGCCTCGTGATCGCCGGCCTGGTGGCCGACGGTGAAACCATGGTCGACCGCATCTACCACCTGGACCGCGGCTACGAGCAGATGGAAGCCAAGCTGCGCGAGCTGGGCGCGGACATCGAGCGGGTGAAATAGGTCCCCCCGAAGCGCCTGCGGCGCCTCCCCCCAGGGGGCGCCACCAGCGGCCCGGCAAAGCCGGTTCCGCGGTGGCACCGAAAGGTGCAGGGCATCTCATCGGATAATGGTGAGCATGAACACCGTGGCGAAGCCCGCCATCACCCTCGCCCTCTCCAAGGGCCGCATCTTCGACGAAACCCTGCCGCTCCTGAAAGCCGCCGGGATCACCGTCCTGGAAGACCCGGAGAAGTCCCGCAAGCTGATCCTGCCGACCAGCAACCCCGACCTCCAGGTGGTCCTGGTGCGCGCCAGCGACGTGCCCACCTACGTGCAGTACGGCGGCGCCGACCTCGGCGTGACGGGCAAGGACACGCTGATCGAGCACGGGGGTCAGGGCCTGTACCAGCCGCTGGACCTGCAGATCGCGCGCTGCCGCGTCAGCGTGGCGGTGCGCGCCGACTTCGACTACGCGTCCGCGGTGCGCCAGGGCGCCCGCCTCAAGGTCGCCACCAAGTACGTTTCCATCGCGCGCGACTTCTTCGCCGCCAAGGGCGTGCACGTCGACCTGATCAAGCTGTACGGCAGCATGGAGCTCGCGCCCCTGACCGGCCTGGCCGACGCCATCGTGGACCTCGTGTCCACCGGCAACACGCTCAAGGCCAACCACCTGGTCGAAGTGGAGCGCATCATGGACATCAGCTCGCGCCTGGTGGTGAACCAGGCCGCGCTCAAGCTGAAGCAGGAACCCATCCGCCACCTGATCGACGTGTTCACGAAGACCGTCAACGCCACCCCGAAATGACCCTGTCCGCCCGACCCCTGCGCCTCTCGACCACCGAGGGCGGCTTCGATGCCGCGCTGGCGGCGCGGCTGCATTGGTCGGCGGACACGGACGCCGGGATCGAGAAGGTGGTGGCGGACATCATCGCCGACGTGCGCAGTCGTGGCGACGCCGCGGTGCTGGAGTACACGAACCGCTTCGACCGGCTGGCCGCCACCTCCCTGCGCGAGCTGGAGCTGGGACAGGCCGAGATGAAGGCGGCCTTCGAAGGCCTGCCGGCCCGGCAGCGCGAAGCGCTGGAGAACGCGGCGCGCCGGGTGCGCAGCTACCACGAGGCGCAGAAGAAGGCGTCCGGCGAGAGCTGGTCTTACCGCGACGCGGACGGCACGCTGCTCGGCCAGAAGGTCACCCCGGTCGACCGCGTCGGCATCTACGTGCCCGGCGGCAAGGCGGCCTATCCGTCGTCCGTGCTGATGAACGCGATTCCGGCGCAGGTCGCCGGCGTGGCCGAGATCATCATGGTGGTGCCGCACCCCGGCGCGCAGAACGCGCTGCTGCTGGCGGCCGCCTGGCTGGCGGGCGCGACGCGGGCCTTCACCATCGGCGGTGCGCAGGCGGTGGCCGCGCTCGCCTACGGCACCGAGACCGTGCCGCGCGTCGACAAGGTCACCGGCCCCGGCAACGCCTACGTCGCCAGCGCCAAGCGCCGGGTCTTCGGCCAGGTCGGCATCGACATGATCGCCGGCCCGAGCGAGATCCTCGTGCTGGCCGACGGCACGACGCCCGCCGACTGGGTGGCGATGGACCTGTTCTCGCAGGCCGAACACGACGAGCTGGCGCAAAGCATCCTGCTGTGCCCCGACGCCGCGTACATCGACGAAGTGCAGCGGGCCATCGACCGCATGCTCCCCGAGATGCCGCGCGCCGGGATCATCGCCACGTCGCTCACCAACCGCGGCGCCCTCATTCGCACGCGCAGCATGGAAGAGGCCTGCGAGATCAGCAACCGGGTCGCCCCGGAACACCTGGAGATCGCCAGCGCCGACCCGCACCGCTGGGAGCCGCTGCTGCGGCATGCCGGCGCGATCTTCCTCGGGGCGTACACGAGCGAGTCGCTGGGCGACTACTGCGCCGGCCCGAACCACGTGCTGCCCACCAGCACCACCGCCCGCTTCTCCAGCCCCCTGGGCGTCTACGACTTCCAGAAGCGCAGCAGCCTGATCGAGGTGAGCCAGGCCGGCGCGCAGGTGCTGGGCGTGATCGCCGCCGAACTCGCGTACGGCGAGGGTTTGCAGGCCCATGCCCGGGCCGCCGAGCTGCGCCTGAAGCGATAGCGTACGATGGGGGCCATCCCCCGAGAATTTCCGACCGGCCCGCGCCCGCGGGCCCGCCTGCCATGAGCGCCCGCCTAGACCAGTTGATCGCCACCCGCATCCGCCAGGACGTGCAGTCCATGCACGCCTACGCCATCCAGGACTCCCGCGGCATGGTCAAGCTCGATGCCATGGAGAACCCGCACCGGCTCGCGCCCGAACTGCAACGGGCGCTGGGCGAACGCCTGGGCGCCGTGGCGCTGAACCGCTATCCCGGCGGCCGCATCGACGACCTGAAGAAGGCGCTGGCGCGCCACGCCGGCCTGCCCGACGGCTTCGGCCTGATGCTGGGCAACGGTTCCGACGAACTGATCTCGTTGCTGGCGATGGCCTGCGACGTGCCCGGCGCGACGGTCCTGGCGCCGATGCCCGGTTTCGTCATGTATGCCATGAGCGCGCAGCTGCAGGGCCTGAAGTTCGTCGGCGTGGACCTCACGCCCGACCTGGAACTCGACGAGCGCGCGATGCTGGATGCCATGGCGCTGCACCAGCCCGCCATCGTGTACCTCGCGTACCCGAACAACCCCACCGCCACGCTCTGGAACGACGCCGTCATCGAGAAGATCGTGGAGGCCGCGCCTGGGCTGGTGGTGATGGACGAGGCCTACCAGCCCTTCGCGGCCCGCAGCTACATGGACCGCATCACCCGGCACGAACACGTGCTGGTGATGCGCACCATGAGCAAGTTCGGCCTGGCCGGCGTGCGCATCGGCTACATGATGGGCCCGGCCCGGCTGGTCGACGAGGTCGACAAGCTTCGGCCGCCCTACAACATCAGCAGCCTCAACTGCGAAACCGCGCTCTTCGCGCTGGAACACGAGGACGTCTTCGCTGCGCAGGCCGCGGAGATCCGCTCCGAGCGCGAGCGGCTGCAGGCCGCGCTGCGGGACATGGGCCTGAAGGCCTGGCGCAGCGAGGCCAACATGGTGCTGGTGCGCGTGCCCGACGCCGACCGCAGCTTCGAAGGCATGAAGGCGCGCAAGGTGCTCGTCAAGAACGTTTCTAGAATGCACCCATTGCTGGCCAACTGCCTGCGCCTGACGGTCGGCACGGCCGACGAGAACGCGCAGATGCTCGCCGCCCTGCGATCCACCCTATGAACGCGCCCCGAAAAGCGGAAGTCACCCGCAACACCGCCGAAACGCAGATCACCGTCCGGGTGAACCTGGACGGCACCGGCCAGGCGAAGCTCGCCACCGGCATCGGCTTCTTCGACCACATGCTGGACCAGATCGCCCGCCACGGGCTGATCGACCTGGAGATCGACGCCAAGGGCGACCTGCACATCGACGGCCACCACACGGTGGAGGACGTCGGCATCACGCTGGGCCAGGCCGTGTACAAGGCCGTGGGCGACAAGAAGGGCATCCGCCGCTACGGCCATGCCTACGTGCCGCTGGACGAGGCGCTGTCCCGCGTCGTCATCGACTTCTCCGGCCGGCCCGGGCTGATCATGCACGTGCCGTTCAAGAGCGGGATGATCGGCGCGTTCGACACGCAGCTCGCCTACGAGTTCTTCCAGGGCTTCTGCAACCACGCCTTCGTCACGCTGCACGTCGACAACCTGCGGGGCGAGAACGCGCACCACCAGTGCGAGACGGTGTTCAAGGCCTTCGCCCGGGCGCTGCGGGCGGCGCTGGAGTTCGACCCGCGCTCCGCCGGCACCATTCCCTCGACGAAGGGATCGCTTTGACGCGTCGGACGGTGGCGGTGGTGGACTACGGCATGGGCAACCTGCGCTCCGTGTCTCAGGCGGTGCTGCACGTCGCGGCGCAGGACCCGACGATCACCGCCGTCGTCACGTCCCGCCCCGAAGAGGTGCGGGCGGCCGAGCGCGTGGTGCTGCCGGGGCAGGGCGCCATGCCGGACTGCATGCGCGAGCTGCGCGAATCGGGCCTGCTGGAGCCGGTGCTGGAGGCGGCCGCTTCCAAGCCGCTGTTCGGCGTCTGCGTCGGCATGCAGATGCTGCTCGATCGCAGCGAGGAAGGGCCGACCGATGGCCTCGGCCTGGTGCATGGCGAGGTCGTCCGTTTCCGGCTGGAAGGCCGGCTGCAGCCCGATGGCAGCCGCTACAAGGTGCCGCAAATGGGCTGGAACCGCGTCCGCCAGGCGCGGCCGCATGCGATGTGGGACGGCATCCCGGACGAAAGCTGGTTCTATTTCGTCCACAGTTTCTACGCCCGGCCGTCGGACCCCCGCCACAGTGTTGGGGAATCCGAGTACGGCGCGCGCTTTACCTGTGCGGTCGCCCGGGATAATATTTTTGCGACCCAGTTCCACCCCGAGAAAAGCGCAGCCCAGGGGCTCCACCTCTATCGCAACTTCCTGCACTGGAATCCCTGACCGCCCAGGAAGCGGTCCCCTTTCCCTCCCTCCAGTCGCACCGCAGCACCTTCCCATGCTCCTGATACCCGCGATCGACCTGAAAGACGGCCACTGCGTACGCCTGAAGCAGGGCGACATGGGCCAGGCCACCACCTTCAGCGAAGACCCCGCCGCCATGGCGCGGACCTGGCTGGAACGCGGGGCCCGGCGCCTGCACCTGGTGGACCTCAACGGAGCCTTCGCCGGCAAGCCGCAGAACTTCGCCGCCATCCGCTCCATCCTCAAGGCGGTCGGCGACGACATCCCGGTGCAGCTGGGCGGCGGCATCCGCGACCTCGACACCATCGAGAAGTACATCGACGGCGGCCTGCGCTACGTGATCATCGGGACGGCGGCGGTGAAGAACCCCGGCTTCCTCAAGGACGCCTGCACCGCCTTCGGCGGCCACATCATCGTCGGCCTCGACGCCAAGGACGGCAAGGTGGCCACGGACGGCTGGAGCAAGCTGACCGGCCACGAGGTCGTCGACCTGGCCAAGAAGTTCGAGGACTGGGGCGTGGAGTCCATCGTGTACACCGACATCGGCCGCGACGGCATGCTCTCGGGCATCAACATCGAGGCGACGGTGAAGCTCGCGCAGGCGCTCACCATCCCGGTGATCGCTTCCGGCGGCCTCGGCTCGATGAAGGACATCGAGGCGCTCTGCGCGGTGGAGGACGAGGGCATCGAAGGCGTGATCTGCGGCCGCGCGATCTACTCCGGCGACCTCGACTTCGCCAAGGCCCAGGCCCGCGCGGACGAACTCCAGGGCTGACGCCCGCCCCGGCCGAGCGTGCTGCGTACGCTGGCCATCGCCAACTACCGCTCGCTGCGCGACCTGCGGGTGCCGCTCGGCCAGCTCACGCTCGTCACCGGCCCCAACGGCAGCGGCAAGTCCAGCGTCTACCGCGCCCTGCGGCTGCTCGGGGAGACGGCGTATGGCGGCGTCGTGCGTTCCCTCGCCCGCGAAGGCGGGCTGCCGTCGGTGCTGTGGGCCGGCCCGGAGAGCCTTTCGGCGGCGATGCGCCGCGGCGACGTGCCGGTCGAAGGCGGGCGGCGGACGAAGCCGGTGAACCTGCGGCTCGGGTTTGCCGGCGATTCGGCGCAGGACTTCGGCTACGCGATCGACATCGGCCTGCCGCCGCCCGTGCCCGCCACCGTGTTCAGCCGCGACCCCGAGATCAAGGCCGAAGCCGTGTGGTCGGGGCCGGTGCTGCGGACCTCCGCCCAGCTGGTGCGCCGCCAGGGCGCGTTGCTGCAGACGCGCGAGGGCAGCCGCTGGGAGGCGGTCGACCGCCTGCTGCCTCCCTACGCCAGCATGCTGGCCGAGTTCGTCGACCCGCGCACGGCGCCCGAGATGCTGGCGCTGCGCGAGCAGATCCGCGGCTGGCGCTTCTACGACCACTTCCGCACCGACGCGGATTCGCCGGCGCGGCAGCCGCAGGTGGGCACGCGCACCACCGTGCTGGGCCATGACGGTGCCGACGTCGCCGCCGCGATCGCCACCATCCGCGAGATCGGCGACGGCGAAGCCTTCGACGCCGCGGTGGACGACGCCTTCCCGGGCGCGCGGATCGAAGTCCGCATCGACGGCGCCCAGTTCGGCGTGCGCATGCACCAGCCGGGATTGCTGCGGCCCCTCGACGCGGCGGAGCTCTCCGACGGCACCCTGCGCTACGTGCTGTGGATCGCGGCGCTGCTGACGCCGCGGCCGCCGCCCCTGCTGGTGCTCAACGAACCGGAATCGAGCCTGCACCCGGACCTGCTGCCGGCGCTGGCGCGGTTGATCGCCCATGCCGCGCAGTCCTCGCAGGTGGTGGTGGTCTCGCACGCGGCACGCCTGATCGCGGCGCTGGAGGACGCGCAGGACCTCGACGTCCGCTCCGTGGTGCTGGAGAAGGAGCTGGGGGAGACGCGCATCCTGAATGTCGACGAGGACGACCTCCCGCCCTGGAACTGGCCGGACCGCTGAGGGCCCCCGCCTAGAATCGGCCCATGCTCGCCAAACGCATCATCCCCTGCCTGGACGTGACCGGTGGCCGCGTGGTCAAGGGCGTCAACTTCGTGGAGCTGCGCGACGCGGGCGACCCGGTGGAGATCGCCGCCCGCTACAACGAGCAGGGCGCCGACGAACTCACCTTCCTCGACATCACGGCGACCAGCGACGGGCGCGACCTGATCCTGCACATCATCGAGGCGGTCGCCTCGCAGGTGTTCATCCCGCTGACGGTCGGCGGCGGCGTCCGCACGGTCGAAGACGTGCGGCGGCTGCTCAATGCGGGCGCCGACAAGACCAGCTTCAACTCCGCGGCCCTCGCCAACCCGGACGTGATCTCCGCGGCTTCCGCCAAGTACGGCGCCCAGTGCATCGTGGTGGCCATCGACGCCAAGAAGCGCAGCCCCGAGGACGCCGCGGCGCGCGGGCCGGGCTGGGACGTCTACAGCCACGGCGGCCGCCGCAACACGGGCCTGGACGCGGTGGCCTGGGCGACCCAGATGGCGCAGCGCGGCGCCGGCGAGATCCTGCTCACCAGCATGGACCGCGACGGCACCAAGTCGGGCTTCGACCTCGCGCTGACGCGGGCCGTCAGCGACGCCGTGCCGGTGCCGGTCATCGCCTCCGGCGGCGTCGGCAACCTGGAGCACCTGGCCGACGGCATCCAGCAGGGCGGCGCCGACGCCGTGCTGGCCGCGAGCATCTTCCACTACGGCGAATACACCGTCGCGCAGGCGAAGGCGCGGATGGCCGAACGGGGTATCCCCGTCAGGACCTGAGGACCTTGGGGGAGAATAGCCCC
This sequence comes from Ramlibacter pallidus, assembly GCF_015070875.1. GTDB lineage: Bacteria > Pseudomonadota > Gammaproteobacteria > Burkholderiales > Burkholderiaceae_C > Ramlibacter > Ramlibacter pallidus. Next base: position 390,609 of record NZ_JADDIV010000001.1, on the reverse strand, counting down.
ATGGACTGGCTCGCCGAAGTGAAATGGGATGCGCAGGGGCTCGTGCCCGTCATCGCGCAGGAGGCCGCCACGGGCGACGTGCTGATGTTCGCCTGGATGGACCGCGAAGCGCTGGCGAAGACGGCCGAGACCGGCCGCGCCGTCTATTTCAGCCGCTCGCGCGGCAAGCTGTGGTTCAAGGGCGAGGAGTCCGGCCACGTCCAGCAGGTGCACGAGATCCGCATGGATTGCGACAACGACGTGCTGCTGCTGAAGGTGACGCAGCACGGCCACGACCCCTCCATCGCGTGCCACACCGGCCGCCACAGCTGCTTCTTCCACCTTTACCGCGACGGCGCCTGGCAGGCGGTGGAACCCGTCTTGAAAGACCCGTCGTCCATCTACAAGTAGAACCATGACCGACCCGCTGGCCCGCCTGGCCGCCGTCATCGAAAGCCGCAAGCCCGCCCACGGCGGCGACCCGAAGGCGAGCTACGTCGCCCGGCTGCTGCACAAGGGCCCCGACGCCTTCCTCAAGAAGATCGGGGAGGAGGCGACCGAGGTCGTCATGGCGGCCAAGGACCTCGATCGCGGCGGCGATCCGGCCAAGCTGGTCGGCGAGGTCGCCGACCTGTGGTTCCACTGCATGATCGCGCTCGCCCACTACGGCCTGGAGCCGGCGGACGTGGTCGCGGAACTCCAGCGCCGCGAGGGCCTGAGCGGTCTGGAGGAGAAGGCGCTGCGCAAGGCGCGCGAGCGCGAAGGCAACGGCGAGTAACCTGCGAAGGAGAAGCGCGATGGCCGAGACCGACTACGCGACCCTGGAAGACAAGACGCCCGGCGACCGCACGGTGATGCACGTCCTGTACGGCCTGCACACCCTGGCGCCGTTCACGGCGTGGACGCTGGCGATCATCGCGGTGATCGTCAACTACGTGAAGCGCACCGACGAGGCCGACCCGCTCTACGCGCGGCACCACAGCTACATGATCCGCACCTTCTGGTGGGCGCTGCTGTGGCTGGTGGTCACGTCGCCGCTCTACCTGCTGTTCGTCCTGCCCGGCTTCATCGCCACGGTCATCATCGGCTGCTGGTACCTGTACCGCTACCTGCGCGGCTGGCTGCGGTTCAACGACAATCAGCTGCCATGAGCCAGGACCCCAGCTGCATCTTCTGCAAGATCGTCGAAGGCAAGATCCCCTCGAAGAAGGTCTACGAGGACGACGAGGTCCTCGCCTTCCACGACATCCACCCGTGGGCGCCGGTCCACTTCCTGCTCATCCCGAAGCAGCACATCGTGTCGATGGCCCACGTCGACGCTTCCCATGCCCCCTTGCTCGGCAAGCTGATGAGCCTGGTGCCACAGCTGGCGCAGCAGGAAGGCTGCCGGCCCTACCCGGAAGGGGGTTTCCGCCTCGTGACCAACACCGGCGCCGACGGCGGGCAGGAAGTGCCGCACCTGCATTTCCACGTGATCGGCGGCCCGCGGCCGTGGCTCAAGGGCTGACCGGCGCCTGACGGGAACCGGCCAGGCCGGATGAACTTCGCTGCCCGACTAGAATCCGAGTCAGGCTAGACAGGAGTCATCCATGGGTTCGTTTTCCATTTGGCATTGGTTGGTGGTGCTGCTGATCGTCGTGCTGGTGTTCGGCACGAAGAAGCTGAAGAACATCGGCGGCGACCTCGGCGGCGCGGTGAAGGGCTTCAAGGACGGCATGAAGGACGGCAGCGCGCCGGAGACGCCGGTGCCGCCCGCGGGCCAGGTGACGTCGTCCACCGCCGCCCCCGGCGCGGACAAGACCACCATCGACGTCGAAGCCCGCAACAAGTCCTGATCCCGCGTCCGGACTGAGCAGTGCTCGACCTCGGCCTCTCCAAGATGGCGCTGATCGGCGTCGTCGCGCTGATCGTGATCGGCCCGGAAAAGCTGCCGCGCGTGGCACGCACGGTCGGCACGCTCCTGGGCAAGGCCCAGCGCTACGTCAACGACGTGAAGGCGGAGGTCAACCGGTCCATGGAGCTGGACGAGCTGAAGAAGATGAAGGACACGGTGGAGAGCGCGGCGCGCGACGTCGAGTCCTCCGTCTCCACGGCGGCCTCCGACTTCGAGAAGCAGTGGGAGGACGCCACCTCCAGCGCCTACACGCCGCTGCCGGAGCCCCCCGCCTTCCCCGAGTACAAGCACCCGAAGAAGAAGTGGCGCCTGAAGCAGGGCGCGGTGCCCCACTGGTACAAGGCCCGCCAGGGCGTGCGCACGCGGGCCCTGTCCGGCGCGGCCCGTGTGGCAAAGTACCGACCGCAGAAGTTCAACTGAAAGCGGGGCCGGCACCGGCGCCGGCGACCGTTTCCCCTATGTCCACATCCCCCCACGAGCAGGAAGACGAGCTGGCCGGCACCGAGCAGCCCTTCGTGTCGCACCTCATCGAGCTGCGCGACCGGCTGATCAAGGCCATCATCGCGATCGGCATCGTCGCGGCGGTGCTGGCGGTCTGGCCCGGCCCGGGCGCGCTCTATGACATCCTGGCGGCACCGCTCGTGACGCACCTGCCCAAGGGCGCCACGCTGATCGCCACCTCGGTGATCTCGCCCTTCATGGTGCCGCTGAAGATCCTGCTGATGGCGGCCTTCCTGATCGCGCTGCCGGTGGTGCTGTGGCAGGTCTGGGCCTTCGTCGCGCCGGGGCTGTATTCGCACGAGAAGAAGCTGGTGCTGCCGCTGGTGGTCTCCAGCACCATCCTGTTCTTCCTGGGCGTCGCGTTCTGCTACTTCTTCGTCTTCGGCCAGGTGTTCTCGTTCATCCAGGGCTTCGCGCCCAAGAGCATCACGGCCGCGCCCGACATCGAGGCCTACCTGAGCTTCGTGCTGACGATGTTCATCGCCTTCGGCTGCGCCTTCGAGGTGCCGATCGCGGTGATCGTGCTCGCCCGCATGGGCGTGGTCAGCATCGAGAAGCTGAAGGAGTTCCGCGGCTACTTCATCGTGCTGGCGTTCATCATCGCCGCGGTGATCACGCCGCCGGACGTGGTCTCCCAGCTGGCGCTGGCGATCCCGATGTGCCTGCTCTACGAAGTGGGCATCTGGGCCGCGCAGATCTTCATCAAGCACACCAAGGCGCCGGACGAAGAGGGCGAGGCGGCGAAGCCCTAGATTTCGCCTGGCGGCGGTCGACGTCGCGCCGCCTGGCGCGACGTACCCCGGATGCGGACGCCCTGGATTCCCGCCTGCGCGGGAATGACGGCAAGGATCCTCGCCTCCGCGGGGATGACGGGACAGGCCTCAGCGCGCCGGCACGCCGCCCGGCATCGCCTGCTGGCGCGGCTTCGGGCGCCGGCCGGGCGTCACGGTCACGTCGACGTTGTCGTCGCGCCGCTGCAGCTTGAACTTCGTCGCCGTGCCGGGCTTGAGCGAGGCGACCGCCGTGAGCAGTTCGGACACGTTCGCCACGTCCTTCTCGCCCACCTGCACCACCACGTCGCCCGGGCGCACGCCGGCCTGCGCCGCCGGGCCGTTCTGCAGCACGCCGGTGATCAGCACGCCCTTGCGCGCCTTGACGCCGAAGGTCTCCATCAGCTCCGGCGACAGGTCGGCCGGCTCGACCCCGATCCAGCCGCGCGTGACCACGCCGTCCTTCACGATGCCTTCCAGCACCAGCTTGGCGGTGGACACGGGGATCGCGAAGCCGATGCCCATGCTGCCGCCGGAGCGCGAGTAGATGGCGGTGTTGATGCCCATCAGGTTGCCGTTGACGTCCACCAGCGCGCCGCCCGAATTGCCCGGGTTGATGGCCGCGTCGGTCTGGATGAAGTTCTCGAAGGTGTTGATGCCCAGCTGGTTGCGGCCCAGCGCGCTGACGATGCCGCTGGTGACCGTCTGGCCGACGCCGAAGGGATTGCCGATCGCGAGCACCTGGTCCCCCACCTGCAGGGCGTCGGAGTTGCCGAGCGTGATCACCGGAAGGCGGTCGAGGTTGATCTTGAGGATCGCGAGGTCCGTTTCGGGGTCGGTGCCGATCACCCGCGCCCGCGTCTTGCGGCTGTCGTTCAGCGCCACCTCGATCTCGGAGGCGCCCTCCACGACGTGGTTGTTGGTGAGGATGAAGCCGTCCGGGCTGATGATCACGCCGCTGCCGAGGCCGCTCTGCGGCGCGCCGCCCTGGTCGCCGAAGAAGAAGCGGAACCACGGGTCGCTGGGCGTCGAGCGCTCGCCGGCCTTCATGGTGTTGATGCTGACGACCGCCTGCGAAGCCTTCTGGGCGGCGGCGCGGAAGCTGCCGGCCGGCGGCGGCGCGGTGGCCTGCTGCGGCGCCTCGCTGAGGGCGATGCCCGTGTTCCCCGTGGTCACCGTGCGCTGGTCCAGCCATTCGGGCTTCATCGTCATGACGACGAAGTACGCTGCCAGCAGCACCGTGACAGCCTGTGAGAAGACGAGCCAGTAGCGTCGCATGTTGTTGCTTGGGGAAACCCCAAGTGTATGCGCGGCCGCGGCGGCGCGTGTCAGTGGGCGCGCCGCTGCAGGGAGGCCGCCCTCGGGGGCGGTGGCCCGTGCCGCCCGGCCGGGGCGGCTTGCTCCAGCGCCAGCACCTCGCCGGACGCCGGATCGGCCATGGCGGTGCGCGATCGCATCTGCCGGGCGGCTTCGGCCAGGCGCTGGGCGTCGTCGAGCACGTCCTCGACCTCGCCGTGCCCGGGCGCGAGGTGCACGACGCCGACGCCGACGTCGAGGCGGACCCGGACGGGCTCCCCGCCGCGGCCGGTGACCTCGATCGGCCGCCGCAGGCTCGCGGCGACCTTGAGGCCGAGCGTGCGCAGCCAGGGGGAGGCCGGGATGGTCTCGACGAGGGCGACGAAGCAGCGGTCCCAGTAGCGGCCCACCGGGTTCACGACGCCCACCTGCCGCTGCAGCCGCGAAGCGACGGTCATCCAGACCTCGTTCAGGCCGGCGCTGCCGACCAGCGCGGCGATGCGCTCGGGCTCGAACACGGTGACGGCCAGCAGGGCCCCTTCGCGCCGGGTGCGCAATCGGCGCTTGCGCGACGCCACCAGCCGGTGCACCAGCGCGGCACTGCTGTGCAGCCGGGTCACCGGGTCGATCGCCGAAGTGCCGCCGGTCTCGCGCGTGCGCCATTCGTGCCGCTCGCGCCGCCACAGGACGGCGCCGGTCAGGCCGTTGCTCAGGGCCGCGCACAGCGCGACCAGCGCCTGCGCCGGCAGCCCCCAGCGGCCGGGCTGCAGGGCGACGGCGTAGAGCCCCGCGATGGCGGGCAGCGTGAGCAGGCAGCCCGCAGCCATCCAGAGCGCCAGCGGGTCGCCCGTGCGCCAGGCGCGGAAGGTGAGCCAGCAGGTGAGGGCGCTGCCGCCCAGCGCCACCGCTGCCGCCGCCGGCAGGCGCTGCGCCGGCGGCAACCAAAGGGCGGCGATGGCCAGCGCAGGCAGCAGCAGCGCCGACAGGCGCAGGGCTGAGGCCATGAAGCGGTCCCGGTGGGCCGCCCCCAGCCACCCGTGGATCCAGAAGTTCGACAGCCCCACGCACAGCGGGCCCGCCAGCACCTGCAGCACCAGCAGCCGCTGCGCCCCCGGGGAACCGGCCACGCGCAGCACGCCGCTCAGCACCAGCACCAGCAGGAACACGCTGAGGTGGTAGCTCACCGCGCGCAGCTGCGACACGCTGGGGCGCGCCAGCAGGTCCGCCACGCGCGCGGCCGCCACTGCGGCGATCGCGCCGAGCGCCATGCTCCAAACCATCATCGTCAGCGCGCCCATGGCAGCTCCGGTGGCCAGCGCGCATGTTCGGGCGCGGCCGCCGCGGCGTCGGTAGCACAATGCGGGCTGATCGTGCGAACTATGGACATGAGCTCCCGGCAAGACCTGCTGCAGGCCTTCGACACCCTGCTCGCCCCCGAGCGCTTCAAGGACTACGGGCCCAACGGCCTGCAGGTGGAGGGCCGCGCCGAAGTGCGCCGCATCGTCTCCGGCGTCACGGCCAGCCGCGCGCTGATCGAGGCGGCGGTCGCGCGGCAGGCCGACGCCGTCTTCGTGCACCACGGCCTGTTCTGGCGCGGCCAGGACGGCCGCGTGACCGGCTGGATGAAGCAGCGGCTCGCCCTGCTGCTCGCGCACGACATCAACCTGTTCGCCTACCACCTGCCGCTCGACGCGCACCCGGAGCTCGGGAACAACGCCCAGCTGGGGCGGCGGCTCGCGCTGCAGGCGGACAGCCGCTTCGGCGAGCAGGACCTGGGCTTCCTCGGCGGCCGCGCCGACGGCACGGCCTTCGCCGACAGCCAGGCGCTGGCGGCGCACGTCGAAGGGGTGCTGGGCCGCAAGGTGACCTGCGTGCCGGGCGCGTCCGGCCCCCTGCGGCGCATCGCCTGGTGCACGGGCGGCGCGCAGTCGTACTTCGAGGATGCGATCGCCGCCGGCGCGCAGGCCTTCCTGACGGGCGAGATCTCGGAGCCGCAGGCGCACTACGCGCGCGAATGCGGCGTCACCTACGTCGCCTGCGGGCACCACGCGACGGAGCGCTATGGCGCACCGGCCGTGGCCGCGCACGTGGCGGCCCAACTGGGGCTGCAGCACGAGTTCGTGGACGTGGACAACCCGGCATGAGCGGCAGGCCGATCGCGATCACGATGGGCGACCCGGCGGGCATCGGGCCGGAGATCATCGCCAAGGCGTTCGCCCTGGATCCGGCGCTCACGCGCGGCTGCTTCGTCGCCGGCGATGTCGCGTGCCTGCGGCGCGGCGCGGCCTTCGTGTCCGCCGGCGGGCCTGCGCTCCCCGTCGCCATCATCGACGCGCCGTCCGAGGCGTTCGCCGTGCCCCCGCGCTGCATCCCGGTCCTGCAGGTCGGCGCGGGCGCCACGGCGCTGCCCGTGCCCGGCCGGGTGGACGCCGCGGCGGGCCGCCTGGCGGCCGATGCGGTCGTGTGGGCCGCGCGAGCGGCCTTGCGCGGCGACATCGCGGCCCTCGTCACCGCGCCCTTGCACAAGGAAGCGCTTGCGGCGGCTGGCGTCCCCCATCCCGGCCACACGGAACTGCTCCAGGCCGAGGCCGCCGCCCACGCGGGGGTGCCGCCCGCGCGCATGCCGGTGCGCATGATGCTGGCCAACGACGAGCTCCGCACCGTGCTGGTGAGCATCCACGTCTCCTTGCGCGACGCGATCGCCGCCGTGACGCGGGAGCAGGTGCTGGAGACCTTGCGCATCACCGATCACGCCCTGGCCGCCATGCTCGGCCGGCGCCCGCGCATGGCCTGCGCCGGCCTCAATCCGCATGCGGGCGAAGGCGGCCTGTTCGGCAGCGAGGAAGCGGAGGCGATCGCCCCGGCCATCGCGGCGGCACGCGCCGAAGGCGCGCAGGTCGAAGGCCCCTTCGCGCCGGACACCGTGTTCATGCGTGCCCGCCGTGGCGAGTTCGATGTCGTGGTCGCGATGTACCACGACCAGGGACTGATCCCGGTGAAGTACCTCGGGGTGGACAAGGGCGTGAACGTCACGCTCGGCCTGCCGCTGGTGCGCACCAGCCCGGACCACGGGACCGCGTTCGACATCGCCGGTACCGGCCGGGCCGACCCGGCCAGCCTCGTCGAGGCCCTGCGGATGGCGCGGAAGCTCGCCGGCGCCTAGCGGGCGCGCAGGCTGTCGCGGATCTCGCGCAGCAGCAGCACGTCTTCCGGCGGCGGCGCCGGCTCGGCCGCGGCTTCCGGCGGCGCCTTGTGGCGGCGCAGCCGGTTGATCTGCTTGACCATCAGGAAAATGATGAAGGCCAGGATCAGGAAGTTGACCGCGACGGTGATGAAGTTGCCCCAGGCCAGCACCGGCACGCCGGCCTTCTTCAGCGCGTCGAGCGTCATCGCGGTGCCGGCGGGCACGTCGCCGAGCACCCAGAACTTCTGCGAGAAGTCCAGCCGGCCGACGACGCGGCTGACCAGCGGCATGACCACATCCCCCACCAGCGAGTCGACGATCTTGCTGAAGGCGGCCCCGATGATGACGCCGACCGCCAGGTCCACCACGTTGCCCTTGACGGCGAACTCGCGGAACTCGTGCAGCAGTTTCATGGCCCCTCCGGCGTTGTTGGATGCCGCGCAGTATGCGCCAGCCACGGCGGGCTGGAATTCGCTGTAAACGACCCGCTACAATCGCGGGTTGACCCTAAACAGCAGAGATCCTTGAGGACCCCATGAGCAACTCCACGGTCGACGCCAGCAAACGGACGTGGCTGATCGCCTCCGGTTGCGCGGGCGCGGTGGGCGCAGGCTTCGTTGCCGTCCCCTTCGTCAGCAGCTTCCAGCCCTCCGAACGCGCCAAGGCTGCCGGCGCCCCGGTCGAAGTCGACATCTCCGCGCTGCGGCCCGGCGAGAAGATGACGGTCGAATGGCGCGGCAAGCCGGTCTGGATCCTGCGCCGCACGCCGGAGCAGGTCGCGGCCCTGCCGAAGATCGACAACCAGCTCGCCGACCCCAAGTCCGAGCGCACGGCCTACCCGACCCCCGAGTACGCGAAGAACGAGGCGCGCTCCATCAAGCCCGAGTTCTTCGTGGCGGTCGGCATCTGCTCGCACCTCGGCTGCTCGCCGACCGACAAGCTGGCGGCCGGCCCGCAGCCCTCGCTGCCGGACGACTGGCAGGGCGGCTTCCTGTGCCCCTGCCACGGCTCGACCTTCGACCTGGCGGGCCGGGTGTACAAGAACAAGCCCGCGCCCGACAACCTGGAAGTGCCCCCGCACATGTACCTGTCGGACACGCGCCTGCTGATCGGCGAAGACAAGGCCTGAGAGACCCATGGCTGAATTCAAGGACATCTCCCCGAACGCCACCGCCGGCGCCAAGCTGAACAACTGGCTGAACAACCGGTTCCCGACCGCGTACGACGCGTACAAGGTCCACATGTCGGAGTACTACGCTCCGAAGAACTTCAACTTCTGGTACTTCTTCGGCTCGCTGGCGCTGCTGGTGCTGGTGATCCAGATCGTCACCGGCATCTTCCTGGTGATGCACTACAAGCCGGACGCGAACCTCGCCTTCGCTTCGGTCGAGTACATCATGCGCGACGTGCCGTGGGGCTGGCTGATCCGCTACATGCACTCCACCGGCGCCTCGGCGTTCTTCGTGGTGGTGTACCTGCACATGTTCAAGGCGCTGATCTACGGCAGCTACCGCAAGCCGCGCGAGCTGGTGTGGATCTTCGGCTGCCTGATCTTCCTGATGCTGATGGCCGAAGCCTTCTTCGGCTACCTGCTCCCGTGGGGCCAGATGTCCTACTGGGGCGCGCAGGTGATCGTGAACCTGTTCGCCGCCGTGCCCTTCATCGGCCCGGACCTCGCCCTGCTGATCCGCGGCGACTACGTGGTGTCCGACGCGACGCTGAACCGCTTCTTCAGCTTCCACGTCATCGCCATCCCGCTGGTGCTGCTGGGCCTGGTCGTCGCCCACCTGCTGGCGCTGCACGACGTCGGTTCCAACAACCCCGACGGCATCGACATCAAGGCCAAGGACTACCCGAAGGACGCCAGCGGCCACTCGGTGGACGGCATCCCCTTCCATCCCTACTACTCCGTGCACGACATGGTGGGCGTGGGCGTGTTCCTGATGGTGTTCAGCGCGATCATCTTCTTCGCGCCGGAACTGGGCGGCTACTTCCTGGAGTACAACAACTTCATCCCGGCAGACCCGCTGAAGACCCCGCCGCACATCGCGCCGGTCTGGTACTTCACGCCGTTCTACTCGATGCTGCGCGCCACGACCGACATCATGGTCAACGTGTTCTGCGTGATCCTGGCACTGGCCGCCGTCTTCGCGGTGCTGCGCATGCGCCTGTCGACGATGGCCAAGGGCGCCGTGATCGTCGGGGCACTGGTCGCGATCCTGCTGCTGAAGGTCTTCGACGCGAAGTTCTGGGGCGTGGTGGTGATGGGCGTGTCCGTGATCATCCTGTTCTTCCTGCCCTGGCTGGACAAGAGCCCCGTGCGCTCCATCCGCTACCGTCCGGGCTGGCACAAGTGGGTCTACGGCATCTTCGTGGTGTGGTTCTTCGTGCTCGGCTACCTGGGCATCCAGGCGCCCTCCGACGTGAAGACCCTCGTGGCCCAGGTCGGCACGCTGTATTACTTTGGCTTCTTCCTGCTGATGCCGTGGTGGAGCCGCCTCGGCACCTTCAAGCCGGTGCCGGACCGCATCACCTTCGCCGCGCACTGACGAAGGAGCGACCCAGAATGAAAAAACTGATCCTCATCGTGATGGCGGCGCTCGGCATCGCCGCCGGCGCGCACGCGGCCGAAGGCGGGATGGCCTGGGACAAGGCCCCGGACCGCACCAACGACCTGCCGGCGCTGCAGAACGGCGCCAAGCTGTTCGTCAACTACTGCCTGAACTGCCACTCGGCGGCGTTCATGCGCTTCAACCGCCTGCAGGACATCGGCATCTCCGAGCAGCAGATCAAGGACAACCTGCTGGTCGGCACCGACAAGGTCGGCGACCCGATGAAGTCCGCGATCAACGCGAAGGAAGCCAAGGAATGGTTCGGCGGCCTGCCGCCCGACCTGACGCTGATCGCCCGCTCGCGTTCCGGCGCCAGCGGCAGCGGCGCCGACTACATCTACACCTTCCTGCGCACCTTCTACCGCGACGCGGAGAAGCCCACCGGCTGGAACAACCTGGCGTTCCCGAGCGTCGGCATGCCGCATGCGCTGTGGGAACTGCAGGGCGTGCGCGAGCCGCAGTTCGACACGATCCAGGAACACGGCCACGACGTGAAGGTGTTCAAGGGCTGGAAGCAGGTGTCGCCCGGCACCATGACGCCGCTGCAGTACGACCAGGCGATCGGCGACCTCGTCGGCTACCTGCAGTGGATGGGCGAGCCGGCGCAGAACCAGCGCATCCGCATCGGCGCCTGGGTGCTGCTGTTCCTGGGCGTGCTGACGGTCATCTTCTGGCGCCTGAACGCGGCGTTCTGGAAGAACGTGAAATAGGGCGAAGGCGCGCTCCGGCCCCGGCCGGACACGCGTCGCGAGCCGTTGTAGAGTGGGCAGCATCCGCGCCCACTCTTTTTGGTTTTTAAAGGACATTCCAAATGATGGTGCTGTATTCGGGAACCACCTGCCCCTTCTCCCATCGCTGCCGCTTCGTGCTGTTCGAAAAGGGCATGGACTTCGAGATCCGTGACGTCGACCTGTACAACAAGCCGGAAGACATCAACGTCATGAACCCGTACGGCCAGGTCCCCATCCTGGTCGAGCGCGACCTGATCCTGTACGAGTCGAACATCATCAACGAGTACATCGACGAGCGCTTCCCGCACCCGCAGCTGATGCCAGGCGACCCGGTGGACCGCGCCCGCGTGCGCCTGTTCCTGCTCAACTTCGAGAAGGAACTGTTCGTGCACGTCTCGACGCTCGAGTCGCGCGCCGCCAAGTCGAACGAGAAGGCGCTGGAGAAGGCCCGCTCGCACATCCGCGACCGGCTCACGCAGCTCGCGCCGGTGTTCCTGAAGAACAAGTACATGCTGGGCGAGAATTTCTCGATGCTCGACGTCGCCATCGCGCCGCTGCTGTGGCGCCTGGACTACTACGGCATCGAGCTGTCGAAGAACGCGGCGCCGCTGCTGAAGTACGCCGAGCGCATCTTCTCGCGCCCCGCGTACATCGAGGCACTGACCCCGTCCGAGAAGGTGATGCGCAAGTAAGCTGGCCGCCTGCAGCAGTACCGCGATGAACGCCCTCGAGTCGACCTCCACCCGCCCGTACCTGATCCGCGCGCTGTACGAATGGTGCACGGACAACGGTTTCACGCCGTACGTGGCGGTGCTGGTCGACGACTCGGTGCAGGTGCCGCGCGAGTACGTGAAGAACGGCGAGATCGTGCTGAACATCAGCTACGACGCCACCAGTTCGCTCAAGCTGGGCAACGACTTCATCGAGTTCAAGGCGCGCTTCGCCGGCACCGCGCGCGAGATCATGGTGCCCGTGAACCGCGTCATCGCGATCTACGCACGCGAGAACGGCCAGGGCATGGCCTTTCCCGTCCCGGTCGCCACGCCGCCCGAGGACGCCGGCAAGCCGAGCCCGCTCTCCAGCGTGCCGGCGGCCCCCGCGGAGCACCCGGAGGGCAAGGTCGTGCAGCTCGTCACCGACGAGGGCGCGAAGCCGCCGGAGCAGGACCCGCCCAAGCCGCCGAGCGGCCCGCGTCCCGCGCTCAAGCGGATCAAATAGACTCCTTTGAGCGACTGCCGGTTTAGCTCAGTTGGTAGAGCAACCGCCTTGTAAGCGGTAGGTCGTCCGTTCGATTCGGACAACCGGCACCAGCCTCCGCGCCGGCCTCAGCATCCTGCGGCGGCCACACCTCCCTTCGCTACCATCCCGGGATGGACATCATCATCGTGGGCGGCGGCCGGCTCGCGCGGGAGCTGAACGGGCATCCCTCCCGGTTCGGCGAGGCACGCCTGCATCGGTGGCCCGAACGTCCCGCGGGACGCATGCGCTCCATCGTCGTGCACGCCGGTTCCGGACGGGAGCTGGCTGCGGTGGCCGCCTTCTGTGCCGCGACCGGCTCTCCGCTGCTCGAACTGTCGACGGAGCCGGCGGACTTTCCCGCCCACGGATTCCCGTGGGTCGCCTGCGCGAACGCCAACCTCCTCATGCTGAAGTTCATGGCCATGCTCCGGCGCAGCGGCGCCTTGCTGGCGGGCTACGAGGTTTCGCTGACCGAATCCCACCAGGCCGCGAAGCAGTCCGTCCCCGGGACCGCCGTGCACCTTGCGGCATCGCTGGGGCTGCAGCCTTCCCGCATCCGGTCGATCCGGGATCCGGCGCGGCAGGGCGCGGAACTGGGCATCTCCCCCGCGGGCCTGGAGCGCCATGCCTTCCACGAGGTGGTCGTCCGGGACGGCGCCTGCACGCTGCGGCTGCAGAGCCTCGTCGACGGCGAAGCGCCGTACGTTGATGGCGTGGCGTCGATCGTGCGCGCGATGGCCGCGCACCCGCTGGAAAACCGCCGGTACGACGTGGCGGAACTGCTGGAGAACGGCTGGGTGTGAGACGGCTCAGGCCGCGGGCGTGCCGCCCGCGCCGAGCTCGCCGTGGTGCGCGATGATCCGCTGCATCATCCGCAGGAACTCCCTGGCCTCCGCGGGCGACAGCGGCTCCAGGATGCGCTCCTGGGTGCGCTGCATCGGCGGCGTCAGTTCCTCGACGAGTGCCTCGCCGTCCGCCGTCAGGTGCAGCAGCCGGACCCGCTTGTCCTGTGCGGACAGCCCCCGTGTGAGCAGGCCGCGCGCTTCCAGCCGGTCGAGCACGCCGCCGATGGTCGACGTGTCGAAGCCGACCGCCCGCGCCAGGCTGCGCTGGTCCAGGCCGGGCTGCCGCGTGAGCGTCTGCAGCACCGCGTACTGCACCGGCGTGACCCCGGCGGCCGCGGATTCCTCCATGAAGAGCGCCACCGCCACCTGCTGCAGGCGCCGGATGCAGTGCCCGGGCATCTCGGCGAGGTCGATGCGGGCGGCGGAAGTCTTGCGGGTCGAAGCGCGGCTCATGGGGCACCTGGCTGGATGGGGCGCATTCTCTCACTATGCTGATCGTCAGCATACTGATAATATGCACGCACCCTTCACCGTCCGCGAGCAGCACGATGCAGTTCCATCTCCACGGTTTCCGGCCCGGCGACCCGCACCTGGCCGAGGCCTCGCCGCAGGCCCTCCCCCACGCCGATACGGTGCCATCGGAAGTGGACGTGCTGGTCGTCGGCAGCGGTCCCGCGGGGCTCACGCTGGCGGCGCAGCTCGCCGCGTTTCCCGACATCCGCACCTGCGTCGTCGAACAGAAGGACGGCCCGCTGCAGCTGGGGCAGGCCGACGGCATCGCCTGCCGCACGATGGAGATGTTCGAGGCGTTCAACTTCAGCGAGCGCGTGCTGAAGGAGGCGTGCTGGATCAACGAGGTCACGTTCTGGAAGCCGGACGAGAAGCAGCCCGGGGCCATCGTGCGGCATGGCCGGGTGCAGGACACCGAAGACGGGCTCTCCGAATTCCCGCACGTGGTGCTGAACCAGGCGCGGGTGCACGACTTCTACCTGGAGGCCATGCGCAACGCCCCCAGCCGGCTCGAGCCGCACTATGGGCGGCGCTTCGTCGACCTCTCCGTCGACGCGGGCGGCGACCATCCCGTCACCGTGCAGCTGGAGCGCACGGACCCGGCCCATTCCGGCGCGATCGAGACGGTGCGCGCCCGCTACGTCGTCGGCTGCGACGGCGCGCGCAGCGACGTGCGCAGGGCGATCGGCCGCCAGCTCGTGGGCGACTCCGCCAACCAGGCCTGGGGCGTGATGGACGTCCTGGCCGTCACCGATTTCCCCGACATCCGCTACAAGGCCGCCGTGCAGTCGCCGCACGGCAACCTGCTGGTGATCCCGCGCGAGGGCGGCTACCTGGTGCGGCTGTACGTCGAGATGGACAAGCTCGGCGAGGAGGAGCGCGTTTCCAGCCGCGGCATCACGCTGGAGCAGCTGGTTGCCGCCGCGCGGCGCATCCTGCATCCCTACACGCTGGACGTGAAGGAGGTGCCGTGGTGGTCGGTCTACGAGATCGGCCAGCGCATCTGCGACCGGTACGACGACGTGCCGGCGGCGGAAGCCGGCGCGCGCACGCCGCGCGTGTTCATCGCCGGCGACGCCTGCCACACGCACAGCCCGAAGGCCGGGCAGGGCATGAACTTCTCCATGCAGGACACCTTCAACCTCGGGTGGAAGCTGGCTTCGGTGCTGCGCGGCCAGTGCGCGTCGCGGCTGCTGGAAACCTATTCGCAGGAGCGGCAGCCGGCCGCCCGGGAGCTGATCGACTTCGATCGGGCGTGGGCGAAGATGTTCAGCGACAAGCCGAAGCAGGGCGGCGCCGGCGACGCGCAGGGCGTGGACCCCAAGGAGTTCCAGGAGTACTTCGAACGTCACGCGCGCTTCACGGCGGGGATGGGCACGCATTACCAGCCTTCGATCATCCGCGGCGAGGCCACGCACCAGCACCTCGCCACCGGCTTCGTGGTCGGCACGCGCTTCCACTCCGCGCCGGTGGTGCGCGCCAGCGACGCGAAGCCGGTGCACCTGGGGCACGCGGGCAAGGCGGATGGCCGCTGGCGCCTGTATGCCTTCGCCGGCGCGGGCGATCTTCACGATGCGGGCCGGGGCGTCCGCGCCCTGTGCGCCTTCCTGGAACACGCCCCCGATTCACCCGTGCGCCGGTTCACGCCTGCTGGCGCGGACGTCGACGCGGTGTTCGACCTGCGCGCCATCTTCCCGCAGGCGCACCGCGACGTCGCGATCGAGGCCTTGCCCGCGCTGCTGCTGCCGCGCAAGGGACGCCACGGGCTGCGGGACTACGAGAAGGTGTTCAGCCCGGACCTGAAGGACGGCCCGGACGTCTTCGACCTGCGCGGCATCGACCGCGCCCGCGGCGCGCTGGTGGTCGTCCGGCCCGACCAGTACATCGCCCACGTGCTGCCGCTCGACGCGCACGCGGCGCTGGCCGCCTTCTTCGCCGCGTTCATGCTGCCGCAGTAGCGGCGTGGCGGCCTCAGGGGCCGAGGTGCTTGCGGAAGAACCCGGTCCAGTGCGGCACCGCGATGAAGCGGTCCTTCCACCAGCCCGAGTGGTAGCCGCCGCGTGTCGTGCACTTCGCCATCATGACCTGCGTGTTCTGCCCCGGCATCGTCTCGCCGGTGATCAGGTTGGTCACGCCGCGCTCGTCCACCAGGAGGTCGCAGTGCGCCGGGTGCGGCCCGTGGTTGTTGCGCGTGCGGCGGTAAGGCGCATCGAAACTGTGGCCTTCGCCCTCCAGCACGACGATGGCGGCATTGCCGCCGCGCTCGTTCATCCACGGCACGTAGCGCTCGCAGTACCGCGAAGGCGTCTCGTCGTCCTTCTCGCCGGTGATGAACAGGAAGGGCGTGCCCACGTAGCCGTCGCGCAGCTTGTGGCGGATGCCGCAGTAGCCGTACATGCCGACCACCGCGTCCAGCGGCTGCACCTTGAAGTCCCGCTGGTACAGCCGGCGCACGTTGCGCTCGATCACCTCGTGCGCCCATTTCTGCTGCAGCATGATCGCGGCGCCGCCGCCCTGCGATTCGCCGATGCTGCCCACCTTCGCGAAGCCGCGCGCCCGCAGCATCTCGGCGGCCAGCAGCGAATCGATACTCATGTTGAACTCGTTGGCCCCGCGCAGCGCGGCGGCGGCGTAGTCCTCGTGCGTCACGCCGACCCCGCGCGGTCCCCAGTGGTCCAGCACGAGGGCGGCGATGCCTTCCTTCTGCAGCGCGTCGACGTAGTCGTACATGCGCGCGTCGATGCCTTGCGAGCCGTGCGAGATGAGCACGGCCCGCGTCTGCCCCGGCTTCGCGAACAGGAAGCCCCGGCCCTCCAGCCTCTCGCAGACCGTCGGCGAGCCCTTGCACACGACGGAAGGGAAGCTGATCTTCTCGGCTTCTTCCGGCCGGGCCGCCGAAGCGGGCAGGGCGAACGCGCTCAGTGCGAACAGGGCCGCAAGCGGCCGCCAGGGCATGCGTTGCATGGGGGCTCCTCCATGGGCGGCTTCGCGCCCTCGGGGCGACGTTGCCTCGGGGCCGCACGGGTCACGCTGGGAGGCCGACGGCCGGCGCTCCCGTGCGGACGAGCGGCCGTTTTTCGATGGCCGGCGTCGCGCAAGGGGCGGGCGGGCCGCTGCGTTACTTCTGGAGGCTTCCAAGCTTCAGCCGGATGGAGTTAACCTCCCATCCGCGACTGTTGAGCTTTTCGAGCAGGACGGGCAACAACTGCCGGATCTTCGCAGCCGCCGCGTTGCTGTCCACCAGGAGGCACCAGGACGTCCCCTCGATGGGACCCGGCCGGATGGAAGCACGCAGGGATGCGGGAATGGACGACTCGATCGCCTTCAGCCGCTCGCCCGACTCGCGCGCCAGTTGCGTCAGCCGGGCCAGCGTCGGCGACTCCTCGGCAGCCTGTTGCACGGCGACCGGGTGGTGGCGGCGGTTCATGGAGTCTGTGGGGAAGTACGGACGAGGGGGAGAACAATGCAATTGATTATCACGGATGCCTGGCTCGCCAGGACCCGCGCGGTCCACCTGAGCGGCACCAAGCTCGTGCTCGCCGCGGTCGCCGCATCGATGGTGATGATGCTGCTCGCGGCGGCCATGTACCACTGGGTGTTCCTCAAGGGCGCGCGCGAGCGCTGGCCGGTGGTGGGCACCCTCGTGCGCTTCGTCGTGCAGGACGAGTTCGAGCAGCGTGACCGCTTCATGCGCGAGAACCTCGATGCCATGGCGCGCCGCCTCGGCGACATGCAGGCCAAGATGCTGCAGCTGGAAGCGCTCGGCGAGCGGGTCTCCGGCCTCGCCGGCGTGAACCCGAACGACATCAAGGTGAACCCGGCGCGCGGCGGCATGCTGGTGGAAGGCCGTTCGCTCACCATGGAGGAGCTGCAGGCGACGCTGAACGACCTGGAGCAGATGACCGGCGAACGCACCGACCTGCTGACCGTCATGGAATCGCGCCTGTTCGACCAGCGCGTCAAGAAGATGATGCTGCCCACGCAGCATCCGCTGTCCACGGGCGGCGCCGGCTCCAACTTCGGCTGGCGCATCGACCCCTTCACCGGCCGCTCGGCCCTGCACACCGGGCTGGACTTCCAGGCCGACACGGGCACGCCCATCCTGGCCGCCGCCGGCGGCGTGGTGGTGGCCTCCGAGCACCACTTCGCGTACGGCAACATGGTCGAGATCGACCACGGCAACGACCTGATCACCCGCTACGCCCACGCGTCGAAGCTGCTCGTGAAGAAGGGCGACCTGGTCAAGCGCGGCCAGCAGGTGGCGCAGGTCGGCAACACCGGCCGCTCCACCGGCCCCCACCTGCACTTCGAGGTGCTGGTCCAGGGCGTCCCGCAGGACCCGCAGAAGTTCCTGGCGGCCGCCCGTTCCCAGCCGCTGCAGGCCGCCATGGCGGCCCCGGCCGGTCCCCGGCCGCGTTGATCCGCCCCTGCGCCGAAGGGCCCCGCCGCGGCGGGGCTTTCTCTTTGGGGGCCCGGCGGGGCGGCGGCCCCGGCAAATCCCCCCGCACAGGTAAAATCCGCCGTTTTGGCTGCCCGGCCGCGCCCTTGCGAAAGGCCACCGGCGGCTCCACCTGATCCTGCTGAACAACAAAAGGACTGCGCTGTCCTGGCCGCCCCGGTGGCGGCCACGACGACACCCGCGCCCATGGCCACGAACTTCCTGACCAAACTCTTCGGCTCCCGCAACGACCGCCTGCTCAAGCAGTACCGGCGCACCGTGGAGCAGATCAACGCCCTGGAGCCGCAGCTCGAAAAGCTGTCCGACGCGGAACTGCAAGCCAAGACGCCTGCCTTCCGCGAGCGCGTCGCCAAGGGCGAGGCCCTCGACGACCTGCTGCCCGAAGCCTTTGCCGTGGTGCGCGAGGCCTCCCGGCGCGTGATGAAGATGCGGCACTTCGACGTGCAGCTGATGGGCGGCATGGCGCTGCACCAGGGCAAGATCGCGGAAATGCGTACCGGCGAGGGCAAGACGCTCACCGCCACGCTGCCCGTGTACCTGAACGCGCTCTCGGGCAGGGGCGTGCACGTCGTCACCGTCAACGACTACCTGGCCAACCGCGACGCGCAGTGGATGGCCAAGCTGTACAACTTCCTGGGCCTCAGCGTCGGCGTGAACCTGCCGCAGATGCCCAAGGAGCAGAAGCAGGAAGCCTACCGCTCGGACATCACGTACGGCACGAACAACGAGTTCGGCTTCGACTACCTGCGCGACAACATGGTCTACGAGACCGCGGATCGCGTGCAGCGCGGGCTGAACTACGCCATCGTCGACGAGGTGGACTCCATCCTGATCGACGAGGCGCGCACCCCGCTGATCATCAGCGGGCAGGCCGAAGACCACACGGACATGTACCTCGCGATGCGCAAGGTCGTGCCGCTGCTGGCCAAGCAGGAAGGCGAGGCCGATCCGCGCACCGGCGAAGGCGTGACGAAGCCGGGCGACTTCACGGTCGACGAGAAGACCCACCAGGTGTTCCTGACCGAGCAGGGCCACGAGAACGCTGAGCGCATCCTCGCCGGCATGGGGCTGATCCCCGAAGGCGCGACGCTGTACGACCCGGCCAACATCACGCTGATGCACCACCTGACGGCGGCGCTGCGGGCCCAGCACCTGTACCACCGCGACCAGCACTACGTGGTGCAGGAGGGCGAGGTCGTCATCGTCGACGAGTTCACCGGCCGCCTCATGTCCGGCCGGCGCTGGAGCGACGGCCTGCACCAGGCCGTGGAAGCCAAGGAAGGCGTGGCGATCCAGCCGGAGAACCAGACGCTCGCCTCGATCACGTTCCAGAACTACTTCCGCCTGTACGGCAAGCTGTCCGGCATGACGGGCACGGCGGACACCGAGGCCTACGAGTTCCAGGAGATCTACGGCCTGGAGACGGTGGTGCTGCCGCCGAACAAGCCGAGCAAGCGCGACGACCAGCTCGACCGCGTCTACAAGACCGCGCGCGAGAAGTACGAGGCCGCGATCCAGGACATCCGCGAATGCTACGAGCGCGGCCAGCCGGTGCTGGTGGGCACCAGTTCGATCGAGAACTCGGAGATCATTTCGGGCCTGCTGGACAAGGCGGGGTTGCCGCACCAGGTGCTCAACGCCAAGCAGCACGCCCGCGAGGCCGAGATCGTCGCGCAGGCCGGCCGGCCGAAGATGATCACCATCGCCACCAACATGGCCGGCCGCGGCACCGACATCGTGCTGGGCGGCAACGTGGAGAAGGCGGTCGAGGCGGTCGAGGCCGACGAGTCCGTCGACGCCGGCAGCAAGCAGTCGCGCATCGCGCAGATGCGCGCGCAGTGGCAGCAGGAACACGAGCAGGTCAAGCAGCAGGGCGGCCTGCGCATCATCGCGACCGAGCGGCACGAGTCCCGCCGCATCGACAACCAGCTGCGCGGCCGCTCGGGCCGCCAGGGCGACCCGGGCTCCTCGCGCTTCTACCTGAGCCTGGACGATCCGCTGATGCGCATCTTCGCGGGCGACCGCGTGCGCGCGATCATGGAACGCCTGAAGATGCCCGACGGCGAAGCCATCGAGGCCGGCATCGTCACCCGCTCGATCGAGAGCGCGCAGCGCAAGGTCGAGGGCCGCAACTTCGACATCCGCAAGCAGCTGCTGGAGTACGACGACGTCTCCAACGACCAGCGCAAGGTGATCTACCAGCAGCGCAACGACATCCTGGACGCGCAGGCGCTCGGCGCGCAGATCGCGGCGCTGCGCGAGGGCTGCTTCACCGACCTCGTGCGCCAGTACGTGCCGCCGGAGTCGGTCGAGGAGCAATGGGACCTCGCCGGCCTCGAGAAGGTGCTGGCCGAGGAATGGGAGATCCGGCTGCCGATCAAGGCCGAGGTCGAGTCGTCGACCGCCGTCTCCGACGAGGACATCGTCGAGAAGGTGGTCGCCGCTGCCCATGCCGCCTTCCAGCAGAAGGTCGAGCAGGTCGGCGAGCAGAACTTCACCCACTTCGAGCGCATGGTGCTGCTGCAGAGCATCGACTCGCACTGGCGCGAGCACCTGGCCGCGCTGGACTACCTGCGCCAGGGCATCCACCTGCGCGGTTACGCCCAGAAGCAGCCGAAGCAGGAGTACAAGCGCGAAGCCTTCGAGCTGTTCGGCCAGATGCTGGACGCGGTGAAGAACGAGGTCACCCGGATCCTGATGACGGTGAAGGTGCAGTCGGGCGAGCAGCTGGAGCAGGCGGCCGACGACCTGGAAAGCCGCGCCGAACGCATCGCCAACGTGACCTACACCGCCCCCACCGAGACGGGCGAGGTGCAGAGCACGGTCGACCAGAGCACCGCCGGCCAGCGGGCCGCAGCCGCAGCCGCCGGCGGCGCCGTGCTGGCGGCGGACGGCGCGCCGCGCGTCGGCCGCAACGATCCCTGCCCCTGCGGCAGCGGCAAGAAGTTCAAGCACTGCCACGGCCAGCTGACCTGAGGGGACCGCCTTAGGGCGGTGCCTCCAGAGTGAGGCTTTTCCGTAACGCACCCTGTCAGAACTGACAGGGGTGCGGCCGTCCGGCGGCGGGACTTTCTCTTCAATGGACCACTTCTGTCACAAGGAGTAGTCCCCATGGAAGTCGTTGAGAAGCAAAACACCCCCGTCGTTCCCGCAGCCGTCCGCGGCGCCGAGCCGCCGCTGTGGCCGGCCCTGCGCCGGCGCATGGAGGAACAGTTCCGCCCGAGGTTCGAACAGGAGTGGGGCGGCAAGCTGCTGACCCACGGCCGCGTGCCCGGCCCCGACGCCGTCCGGCTCGACGGCAACGACTACCTCGCCGTCACGGGACACCCGCGCATCGTGCAGGCGCAGGTCGGTGCCCTGCTGCACAACCGCGAGTTCATCGTGCAGTCGGGCGTGTTCCAGCACGAGGGCAGCGCCACGTCGCGGCTGGAGGCGGCGCTGGCCGCCCACGTCGGCAAGGAGTCCGCGCTGCTCTGCCAGTCCGGCTATGCCGCGAACCTGGGCCTGATCCAGGCGGTGGCCGACGCGGCCACGCCGGTGTACCTGGACGCGCTCGCGCACATGTCGCTGTGGGAGGGCGTGCGCGCCGCCGGCGCCACGGGCCATGCCTTCCGCCACAACGACCCGGCCCACCTCGCGCGCATGGTCGAGCGGCACGGCCCCGGGCTGGTGATCGTGGATTCGGTCTACAGCACGACCGGCGCGCTGTGCCCGCTGGCGGAGATCGTCGAGATGGCCGAAGCGTACGGCTGCATGCTGCTGGTGGACGAATCGCATTCCCTCGGCACGCACGGGCCGGAAGGCCGCGGGCTGTGTGCCGCGCTGGGCCTGACCGCGCGCGTGCACTTCATCACCGCGAGCCTCGCCAAGGCCGTCGCGGGCCGGGCCGGCTTCTTCACCGTGCCGGCGGAACTGCGGCCTTTCGTGGTCGCCCACAGCTTCCCCGGCATCTTCAGTTCCTGCCTGCTGCCGCACGAGATCAGCGGCCTGGCGGCGACGCTGGAACTGGTGCGCGAGAGCGATGGCGCGCGCCACCGCCTGCGCCGCAACACGCAACGGCTGCGCGGAGCGCTGGAGGAACTGGGCTATCCCATCCACCAGGGCACCGAGCAGATCATCGCGCTCGAGGCCGGGACGGAGGTCGCGACGCTGGCGCTGCGCGACGCGCTGGAGAGCCGCGGCGTGTACGGCGCCGTGTTCTGCGCGCCGGCCACCAGCCGCAACCGCGCCATGGTGCGCCTGACGCTCAACGCGGCCCTGACGGACGCGGAGATGGAACACGTCGAGGCGGTCGCGCGCGAGATCGCGCCGCTGGTGAAGCCCTGGGACTGGCCCATCGCCCGCCGCGCGCGGGCGCGTGCCGCCGGCTAGCAGCCTGCCCCTAGTCCTGCACGTGCCGCTTGGGCTGGCGCGCCAGCCAGCGGGTGTAGCTGTTGTCGGGATCGGGCACGCCGGGCGCCTCGACGGGGAACACGGCGCCCAGCAGCCCGGCATCCCCGATCGGGGTGGCCGGCACCAGGGCGGGCGGGCCTGACGAGGACAGCGCCTGGCGCAGTTCGATGTCGGCCAGCTTGCTGCCCTGGCGGATCTCGTCGACGCCTGCCGGCGGCACGCCCGCGAGCACGGCCAGTTCCGCCAGCGCGTCCAGGCCCTGCGGCGTCTCCAGCTGCAGCCAGCTGACCTGGCCGGCCGCGTCCATCCCGAGCACGCCGAAGGGCGCGCCGATGACCACGTGCTCGACCCAGTGCTTCGCGGAGTAAGCCGCCAGCCAGGTGTCCACGCCGGGGGCGCGCAGCAGGGCGTTCTGCTCCTGGGTGAGGGTCGAGCGCCAGATCTGCGCGTGCCGCGCATGGGCGGTGAAGAGCAGCTTTTCCACCGCCTCCACCAGCCGGCGCGAGATGTCCTGCGTCTGCTTCGGGATGAACTGGTCGATCAGCCCACGGTTGAACGCGCGCACGGCCACCTGTTCGTCGGCCTGGCCGGTGAGCAGCACCCGCGAGCCCGGCCAGTCGCCGAGTTCGGCCAGCACCTGCAGGCCGTCCATGCCGGGCATGGAGAAGTCCACCACGCAGACGCGCGACAGCGCATAGCGCTCGGTGTAGCGCGACCAGTAGGCCAGCACCTGCGGGATCAGCGGCTTGCCTTCGCGCCACAGCGCGATCAGCTGCTGCTGGTTCCAGGCGTCGGCCTCCCAGAACGGCGGCTCCTGCAGCAGTTGCGCGATGCAGTCGGTCGGCCGCAGGAACAGCCGCAGGTGCCAGTGCCGCGGCAGCACCAGCGCCAGCATCTCCAGGTAGTCGGGATCGTCGTCGAGGAAGACGACGGTGCCGGGGCGGTGGAAGAGGGGGAAGGTCATGGCAGGCGCCGGCTGGATTGTGCTACGCGACCGGCAGCTCGATGGTGAACACGGCGCCCTGGTGGGGCGCCGACTTCACGCGGATGGTGCCCTGGGCGGCGTGCACCACCCGCTGGCAGAAGGCGAGGCCGAGCCCGTGGCCGGTGCCGCGGTCCGTGGAGAAGAAGGGCTGGAAGATGCGCTTGCGCAGCACCGCGTCCATGCCCACGCCGTTGTCCGTGAATACGATGCGGCCGCGCTGGCCGAGCGCGCCGATCTCGATCAGCAGGTCGCCGGGCTGGATGGCGGAGGAGGCGGCCGCCAGCGAGCGCAGCGCGTTCTTGGTCAGGTTGTCGACCACCTGCGAGAACAGCGCGGGCGACCCGAAGAAGTGGAAGTCGGCGTGCACCCGCACCACCACCGCCTGGCGTTCCCGCGTG
This sequence comes from Ramlibacter pallidus, assembly GCF_015070875.1. Taxonomy (GTDB): domain Bacteria; phylum Pseudomonadota; class Gammaproteobacteria; order Burkholderiales; family Burkholderiaceae_C; genus Ramlibacter; species Ramlibacter pallidus. The sequence goes on along the minus strand of NZ_JADDIV010000001.1, from coordinate 366,814 downwards.
CTGCGGTAGGGGTAGTCCGCCAGGGCCGCCTGCACCACCTCCGCGGCGGAGATGCGCTCCGCGTTGCGCGGCAGCCGGGTCAGGCGCGCGTTGGTGATCTGCATGTCGATCTGGTGGTTCATGTTGCGCACCAGGTGGTTGAGGCGCTGCCCCAGCTGCTGCAGGCGCTCCCCGCTCTCGCCGCCATGCTGCGGTGCTTCGTTGCGCACGGCTTCGGCGATCAGCTGCATGGTGGCCAGCGGCGTGCGCAGTTCATGCGCCATGATGCCCATCGTTCCCAGGGTGAAGTTCAGCTGCTCGCGCCGGAGGTTGGAGGACGACAGCCCGAGCACGATCCCGGTGTACCAGCAGAAGGAGAGCACCACCGTATTGGTGGCGGCCAGTTCCAGGCCCAGTGCCGGGGCCTGCGGGCCGAATGCCTCGAACATCACCCAGGCCACGGCCATGCCGCTGGCGGCGCCGACGGTCGCCAGCCGCCAGTCGGTGAGGTGGTAGTAGATCAGCAGCATGGCGCCGACGCTGGCGAGCCAGACGGCGTTGCCGCCGTTGCAGAAGTACATCCACGAGAAGAACCACGGCAGCGTCAGCCAGAAGATGGCCGTGACCACCACGGCCGTCGCGCGGCTGGGCGGCGCCACGCTGGCCGCGGGGATGGCCAGCAGGCTGAGGCCGAGGCCGGCGACCAGGAGGCGCAGCCAGAGGTTCTCGTACGGCTGGGGCAGCCAGTGCGTCCACACCAGGTAGAAGAGCGGGTGGCCGAGGAACATCGAGGCGCCGATGGCGCGGATGCGCCACCGCGACGGATGCAGCACCGGCTCCAGCAGCGGCTGCAGCACCCCGCTGGAGGAGGGATGGCGCAGGCGATGGCGGGCCAGCTGCAGCAGGGCGCGCGGCGACGGCATGGCATACGTTGCCCTGTGCAGGTCCTCGTTCATGGGGGCGGGTCCGATGATGCTATTGTCACAGCCCGGCGGTGAGGGAAACGATTGGGCATGGGGATCCCTGTTAACTTTGACAGTGTCAGCCTGGACGGCATCCTCAGCGACTGGGTGGCGGCATTGCGCGAGTTCTCCGTAGAGGCCGTGGTGGTGCTCGGCCCCGACCCGTTCGGCGACCGGGACGCCCGCCAGGTGGTGGCGGCGCACCCCCCGCTGGTCGCCGAAGCGGCCACGGCCCTGGCCGAAAGCCGCGATTTCGGGGCCCGCTGGCGCGATTCCGACGCGCCCCTGGTGGCCTGGCAGACCATCGCCAAGTCCGACCCGCAGCGCACCAGCCGCTGGCGCATGCTCTGGCTGGCGCACGGCTTCCAGACCCTGGTGCGGGTGGAGTTCCCGCTGCCGGCCGGCCGTTCCTTCGAGTGCTTCATGTTCAGCCCGCGCGAACTGACGGACCGCGCCGACGCGGCGCTGCTGGCGTGGTCGGCGCTGAACATCTGGCCGCTGGTCAAGCGCTGCATCGCCACCGCCCGCTCGATGCTGAGCCCGCGCGAACGCGAGTGCCTGGAACTCGCCTTCCAGGGCATGACGGCACGGGAAAGCGCGCAGCTGCTGCTCTGCACGGAACGCACCATCAACTACCACCTGGCGAACGCCATGAACAAGCTGAAGGTGGACAACAAGATGGCCGCGATCCAGCGCGCCTGCTGGCTCGGCGCCCTCTAGCGCGGCAGGGCCCGCCGGATGGCGGCTTCGCCCCTGGCCGCCCGGGGTATATATTCCGCCCCCATGAGCGAAGACGACGACCGCACCGCTTCCCTGATGACGCCCGCCAAGCTGGCGCAGCTGAAAGTGCGTCCGGCCGCCGCTGCCTCGCCGGCCGCGTGGCTGGACCAGATGGCGGCCGACGCCGGCAGCGGCCATGTGCGGCGGCTGGTGGACCTGCGGCGCCAGCTGGTGGTGCAGCTCGGCGAGGACGCCACGGCGGGCGTCACCGCCGCCGGCGCGGCGCTGCGCGACGCGGTGGGCGCGGTCGACCTGGGCCTGGCGCAGCCCAAGGGCTGGCTCGCCCGCGCCACCGGCAAGGGCAAGGAAGCGGCGGCCACGTTCCTGGCCCAGGCCGAGCGGGCGGGACATGCGGGCGACGAGCTGGCCGACGAGGCGCGGGGCCTTCCACGCAAGCTGCAGGCGCAGGCGACCCCGCTGGACCGCAGCGTGCTGGAGATGGAAGTCGAGCTCCGGGCCATCGAGAAGATCATGGACCAGGGCGCGCGCTGGCTGCAGGACATGCGCAACCAGCTGAAGGCGCGCGAGTCGGCTGGCGGGGACGATGCCGTGCAGCAGCAGATCCGGGAAGACAGCGCGCGCTGCGAACTGCTGGTCGCGCGGCTGAAGCTCCTGCGCGGCGTCAGCGCCGCCGGCCAGCAGGCGCTCGAGCAATGTCAGGCCTTGCCCGCCCGCCGCAACGCCCTCTCCGATTCCGTCCAGAAGGTGCTGGACGGACAGCTGGAGCGCTGGCGCAAGAAGCTCGCGCCCCTGGTCGAACAGGCCGCGGCCGCCGGCGGCGCGAGCGAAGGCGTGGACCGCGCCCAGGACGCGCGCGAAGCCCTGCAGCGCGCGCTGCAGCAGCTGGCGCAGGACGGCGAGGCGTTGCGCCGGCAGCAGCAGGCCGCGGTCGATGCGCTCGCTGCCGCCGAGGCGCCGCTGGAAGCGGCGTTCTGACGCGCCCGGCCCGCCGATGACCTTCCTCGCCGTCGACATCGGCAACACGCGCCTCAAGTGGGCGCTGTACCCGCACGCCGCGCCCGGCGCCCAGCCGGTCGCGAGCGGCGCCGAGTTCCTGGAGAACATCGACAAGCTGGCGGATGGCGACTGGGCCGGCCTCGCCTCGCCGCAGCGCATGCTGGGTTGCTGCGTCGCGGCCGACGCGGTCAAGCGCCGCGTCGAGGAGCAGATGGAGGAGCTCTGGGACGTGCCCGCGCACTGGGTCGTCGCGAGCGCGGCCGAAGCGGGGCTGGTCAACGGCTACGACCATCCCACCCGCCTGGGCGCGGACCGCTGGGTCGCGATGATCGGCGCGCGCCATCGCATGCTCGCCGCCGGCCCGCAACGCCCGATGGTGATCGTGATGGTGGGCACCGCCGTGACGGTGGAGGCCGTGGACACCCAAGGGCGCTTCCTGGGCGGGCTGATCCTGCCGGGACACGGCATCATGCTGCGCGCGCTGGAAAGCGGGACGGCCGGCCTGCACGTGCCGACCGGCGAGGTGCGCGAGTTCCCCACCAACACCAGCGACGCGCTCACCAGCGGCGGCACCTTCGCGATCGCGGGCGCCATCGAGCGCATGGTGCAGCACGTGCGCCAGCGCTGCGGCGCCGAACCCGCCTGCTACATGACCGGCGGGGCCGGCTGGAAGATGGCGCCGCACATGTCGGTGCCCTTCGAGCTGGTGGAAAGCCTGATCTTCGACGGCCTGCTCGTGATCGCGCAGGCCCGCGCGGCGAAGGCCTAGGCGGACAGCCCCCCGACCGCCTGGAACAGCGCTTCGCGCGCCTGTGCCAGGATCTGCGCGCGCCACGCGTCGGTGTCGGTATAGAACGCTTCCATGACCTGCCGGCGGAGGCCGCGCGCGACGTCGGCCGGCGCGTCCGGGTGGCGGTTCAGCCATTGCTCGGCCCGCAGCGCCTGGAAGGTCTGCATCACGGGCACCGTGCCGTACTCCAGAGCCATGCCGGTGTACTCGGCCTGCGGGCATTCGTCGTAGGCGGACGTGAACATCAGGCCCGTGAGCAGGGCCGACGTGGACGAGCCGTCGTAGATCGACGTCACGCCCTTGCCGCCTTCGCCGCCCCACCACGCGCGGGCGCGGGCGACGGCGGCCGCGTCGTCGCGCCCGGCGAAGATGCGCTCGCCGTGGCCGCTGGGCCCCAGGCCCGTGTGGATGTCGATCCAGCCGATGTGCGCCGCGCGCCGGCCGTGCGTGCGCAACACGTCGCGCACCGCGAGGTTGCTCCAGGTCGGCGCCCGCCCGCCGTAGAACAGCCCGTCGGCGAACTCGTATTGCCCGCCGGAGACGGCGGCCTGGTAGGCCTTCTCGCCACGCTGCGCGACGTACTGCTCGATCGCCTGCGTGTTCTCCGCGGAAGGCGGCCACTCGCCGGGCACCATCAGCGGGTGCAGTTCGCCGTAGGCCGCGTTGACGGGCAGCGGCTGCGAGAAGTCGTGGAAGTTGCGGTTCAGGTCGACGTTCTCGTGCGTCGTGCGCCGGATGTGCGAGAAGCCGTACGGGTTCAGCGCATGGATGTAGAGCACGGCGACGCCGGCATCGGCGGCGCGCCGACGCCACTCGGCATCGCGCAACGCGGCGACCTGCACGCCGCTGCCGCAATAGCCCTCGACGCCGTGGCACGCGCTGCTGACCACCAGCAGGCGCTGCGCGCTGGGATGGCCCTCGCGCACGACGTCCATCGCCAGCTCTTCGCCGTCCAGGCCGGGCAGGGGGTGCGTCTTGGCCTCGACGGGCAGGCCGGCATCCTGCGCCGCCTGCAGGAACTTGCGTCGGGCCTGCGCGTAGCTCGCGGCAAACGGCGACGCGTCGCTCATGCGCGCGCTTTCGCCAGCCACTCCTCCGCGAGCCGCACCCAGTAGGTGGCGCCCAGCGGGATCAGGTCGTCGTTGAAGTCGTAGCTGGGGTTGTGGATCACGCAAGGCCCGGGGCCGTGGCCGAACTCGCGGTGGCTGCCGTCTCCGTTGGAGATGAAGCAGTAGGCGCCCGGCTTGGCTTCCAGCATGAAGGCGAAGTCCTCGGCGCCCATGGTGGGCTCCTGCTCGCGCACGTTCTGCTCGCCGACGATGGAGGCCATCACGCCGCGCGCGAACTCCGCCTCCGCCTTCGAGTTGACGGTGGGCGGGTAGTTGCGGTGGAACTCGAACTCGCAGCGCGCCTCGTGCGCCGCGCAGGTGTGCTCGGCCACCTGCTGCATGCGCCGGGCGATCATGTCCTGCACCTCGGTGCTGAAGGTGCGCACGGTGCCCTGCAGTTCGCAGCTGTCGGGGATCACGTTGGTCGCCTCGCCGGCGTGGATCATCGTCACGGAGATCACCGCGGCGTCGATCGGCTTGGTGTTGCGGCTGACGATGGTCTGGAACGCCTGCACCACCTGGCAGGCGACCGGCACCGGGTCGATGCCCAGGTGCGGCATCGCGCCGTGGCCGCCCTTGCCGCGGATGGTGAGCTTGAATTCGGCGGTGGACGCCATCACGGGGCCGGGGCTCACGGCGAAGGTGCCGACGGCGCCGCCGGGCCAGTTGTGCATGCCGAACACGGCTTCCATCGGGAACTGCTCGAACAGGCCGTCCTTGATCATCTCGCGGGCGCCGCCGCCGCCCTCTTCGGCCGGCTGGAAGATCAGGTACACGGTGCCGTCGAAGTTGCGGTTCTTCGCGAAGTGCCGCGCCGCGGCCAGCAGCATGGCGACGTGGCCGTCGTGGCCGCAGGCGTGCATCTTGCCGGGGTGCTTGCTGGCGTGGGCGAAGGTGTTGTACTCCTGCATGGGCAGGGCGTCCATGTCGGCGCGCAGGCCGACGGCACGGGAGGAGGTGCCGTTCTTCACGATGCCGACCACGCCGGTCGTGCCCATGCCGCGGTGCACGGGGATGCCCCATTCGGTGAGCTTCGCGGCCACGAGGTCGGCGGTGCGCACCTCTTCGAAGCAGAGTTCGGGATGGGCGTGGATGTCGCGGCGCACGGCCACGATGGACGCCGCTTCGGTGACGATGGAGTCGAGGAGTTTCATGGGGAGGGAATCCGGGTCCTGCGGGAGGAATCTGCCAGTCTATCCCCCTGCAAGCGCCATGCCATCAGGGATATTCCGTGACAATCGGCGCATGGCTTCCTCCCACCCCGCCCCGCGTGCGCTGGAGCTGGCGCGCGCGCTGGTCGGCTTCAACACCGTCAGCGAGCGCTCCAACCTCGACCTCATCCACTTCATCCGCGACGAACTCGCCCGCCTGGGCGTGAAGTCGCGCCTGAGCTTCAATGCCGAGCGCACCAAGGCGAACCTGTTCGCCACCCTCGGCGAAGGCAAGCCCGCCGGCGTGATCCTTTCGGGCCACACGGACACCGTGCCGTGGGACGGCCAGGACTGGTCCGTCGACCCGCTGGGTGCCGTGGTGAAGGACGGCCGGCTGTACGGCCGCGGTTCGGCCGACATGAAGGGCTTCATCGCGACCGCCGTGGCGCACGCCGCGCTGTTCCTGGAGAGCCGGGCGCCCTTCGCCATCCACCTGGCCTTCAGCTACGAGGAGGAGATCGGCTGCTTCGGCGTGAAGGAGCTGATCGCCGACCTGCGCGAGGCCGGCATCCGGCCCCTGGCCTGCATCGTGGGCGAGCCGACGAACATGGTGCCTGCCATCGCGCACAAGGGCGTGTACCGCTACCGCTGCTGCGTGCGCGGCAAGGAGGCGCATTCCTCTCTGACGCCGCAGTCCGTCAATGCCATCGAGATGGCGGCGCGCGTGGTCGGCCGCGTGCGCGACATGGCCGAGACCTTCGAGCGCGAGGAGCCGCGCTACGAAGGCTTCGACGTGCCGTTCTCCACGGCGAGCGTGGGGCAGTTCCATGGCGGCATCGCCGACAACGTGGTGCCGCGCGACGCCGAGTTCCGCTATGAATTCCGCGACCTGCCCACCGCCGATGCGCGCGCGATGCAGGCGCAGGTGGTCGCGTACGCGCGCTCGCTGGAGCCGGCGATGCAGGCGGTGGCGCCGGACACCGGCTTCCGCTTCGACACGATCTGCGAGATCCCGAGCTTCCTCGGCTCGGAGCAGGACGACGTCACGCGGCTGGCGATGCGCCTGGCCCGCGAGCCGCGCACCACGCAGGTGGCCTTCGGCACCGAAGCGGGGATCTTCAAGAACGCCGGGATCCGCACGGTCGTGTGCGGTCCCGGCAGCATCACCCAGGCGCACCAGCCGGACGAATACGTGAGCCTGGAGCAGCTGGCGCGCTGCCAGGCCTTCATGGAAGGCCTGGCCGAGGTGCGCGAGATCGGCTGATCGTCCGCGCCTACGTCCGCACGCGCCCGTCGCCGGTCAGCATCGACAGCTCGACGAACTTCGACGCGACGTGGTCGGTCGGCGAGAACGACACGCTGAAGCCGCCGAACGATTCGTTGGGCATCGCTTCCAGGCCGGCGATCAGGCCGTCGCGCGACACCTTCGCCGGGCCGCGCCGGAGCGCCTCGGCGATCACGCGGGCGGCCAGGTAGCCCTCCATGCTGGAGAAGTTCAGCTGGTAGTCGGCCCCGCCCTTCTTCACCGCTTCCGCGAATTCGCGCGTGATGGGGCGCGCGGCGTTGTACGGCGAGGGCATCACCTGCGACACCACGACCCCGGCGCCTTCCTTGCCCAGCTCGTCCGACAGCGCCTGCGTGCCCACGAAGGACACGTTGAAGAAGGTGCCGCCGAAGCCCGCGGCGCGGGCGGCCCGGATGAACGCGGCGCACGCCTTGTACGCGCCGATCTGCACGATGGCGTCGGGCTGCGCCGCCACCAGCGTCTTGACGGCGGGCGCCACCACGACGGAGTTGCGCTCCACCGTGGCCTGCGCCACCGGCTTCATGTCCTGCGCCTTGAGCGCGAGTTCCACGCCGTCGAGGCCGGCCTTGCCATAGGCGTCGTTCTGGTAGAACACCGCGATCTTCTTCAGGCCCAGCGAGGTCAGCTGCCGCACGATCAGCGCCGTCTCGTCGTTGTACGAGGCGCGCAGGTGGAAGGCATAGCGGTTGAACGGCTGCCGCAGGCCCATCGCACCGGTGAACGGCGCGAAGAACGGCGCGCGATCGGCCGTCGCCACCGGCAGCGCCGCCAGGCTGGTGGGCGTGCCGATGTAGCCGAACAGGGCCACCGGGTCCTGGGCCAGCAGCTTGCGGGTGTTGTCGACGCAGCGGTCCGGCTCGTAGCCGTCGTCCATCTTCACCAGCTCGATGGGCCGGCGGTGCACGCCGCCCTGCGCATTGAGCTGCTCGAAGTACAGCTTCGCGCCCTGGTGGAACTGGATGCCCAGTTGCGCGGCCGGGCCCGTGAAGGGGGCGGATTGGGCCAGCAGGATGCGGTCGGCCTGCGCGCGCAGGGCGGGCACGGCCAGGAGGGCGGCAGCACCGGCTGCGCCCCGCGTGAAGGTACGGCGGTTGAGCATGGTGTCATTGTCGTGACAGGGGCTTGCGTTTCGCTGTCGTTCCTGCGGGAAAACCCGCATGTCGTGAGAAACGCCCCGGTACCATGGACAGCCGGCTTCGCGCCCGCACGCGACAATGCACCCCATGGACGCCCTTTCCGCCCCCGCCACGGCCCCTCGGCAGGTCCGCGGCGCCTGCCCGCACGACTGCCCGGACACCTGTTCCCTGGTGACCACGGTGCAGGACGGGGTGGCGCTGCGGGTGCAGGGCAATGCCGACCACGGGCCGACCGGCGGCGTGCTGTGCAACAAGGTGTCGCACTACGTCGAGCGGACCTACCACCCGGAACGGCTGCTCCAGCCGATGCGCCGCGTCGGGGCCAAGGGCGAGGGACGCTTCGAGCCGGTGTCGTGGGATGCGGCACTGGACGACATCGCCGGGCGGCTGGCCGCGATCGCCGCCCGCGACCCGCAGGCCATCCTGCCGTACAGCTACTGCGGCACCATGGGGCTGGTGCAGGGCGAGTCCATGGCCGGGAGGTTCTTCCACAAGCTCGGCGCCTCGCTGCTCGATCGCACCATCTGCGCCTCCGCCGGCGCCGAAGCGCTGGTGCAGACGCTGGGCGGCAAGGTCGGCATGAAGGTGGAGTTCTTCACCGAGTCGCGGCTGATCCTCGTGTGGGGCAGCAACTCCATCGCGAGCAACCTGCATTTCTGGCGCCTGGCCCAGGAAGCCAAGCGCCAGGGCGCGAAGCTGGTCTGCATCGATCCGCGCCGCAGCGAGACGGCGGAGAAGTGCCATGAGCACGTGCAGCTGCTGCCCGGCACGGATGCCGCGCTGGCGCTGGCGCTGATGCACGAACTGGTGGTCAACGGCTGGACCGACGAGGACTACCTCGCCCGCCACACGTCCGGCTGGGACGCGCTGCGCGAGCGCGCGCTGCGCTGGAGCCCCGAGCGCGCGGCGGCGGTGTGCGGGATCGAGGCCGCGCAGATCCGCAGCCTGGCGCGCGACTACGGCACGACGAAGCCCGCGGCCATCCGCCTCAACTACGGCATGCAGCGCGTGCACGGCGGCGGCAACGCGGTGCGCGCCGTCGCCTGCCTGCCCGCGGTCACCGGCGCCTGGCGCCACCGGGCCGGCGGCATGCTGCTCTCCACCTCCGGCTACTTCCCGGTCGACCGCGCGGCGCTGCAGCGCCCGGACCTGCTGGCCGGCCGCACGCCGCGCACGATCAACATGGTGCAGATCGGCGACGAACTGCTGCGGCCCGCGTCGCCGGAGTTCGGCCCGGCCATCGAGGCGGTCATCGTCTACAACAGCAACCCGGTCGCCGTGGCCCCCGAATCGGGCAAGGTGGTGCGCGGCTTCGCCCGCGAGGACCTGTTCACCGTGGTCATGGAGCAGTTCCGCACCGACACCGCCGACTACGCCGACTACCTGCTGCCGGCCACCACCCAGCTGGAACACTGGGACATCCACGGCACCTATGGGCACACCGACGTGCTCCTGAACCGCCCGGCCATCGCGCCCGTCGGCGCGTCCCGCACCAACACCGACGTGTTCCGCGCGCTCGCCGCGCGCATGGGTTTCCGCGACCCGTGCTTCCAGGACGACGACTTCGCGCTGTGCCGCCAGGCGTTCGGCGACCGCATCGACTTCGGCCTGCTCGAGGCGCAGGGCTTCGCCTCGCTGCCGATCCCCGACGCGCCGTTCGCCGAAGGCGGCTTCCCGACGGCTTCGGGCCGCTGCGAATTCTTCAGTGCCGCACTGGCGCGCAGCGGGCAGGACGGCCTGCCGGACCACGTGCCGAACCACGAGCCGGCGGGCAGTTCCACCCGCTATCCGCTGGCGATGATCTCGCCGCCGGCCCGCAACTTCCTCAACTCCACCTTCGTCAACGTGCAGAGCCTGCGCGACATCGAAGGCGAGCCGCTGCTGGAGATGTGCGCCGCCGATGCCGCCGCGCGCGGCATCGGGGACGGGCAGGTGGTGCGCGTGTTCAACGACCGCGGCGAATACGTGTGCAAGGTCAAGGTGACGCCGCGCGCGCGGCCGGGCGTCGTCAACGGGCTCGGGATCTGGTGGCGCAAGCTGGGCCTGGCCGGGACCAACGTGAACCAGCTCACCAGCCAGCGCCTGACGGACATGGGCCGCGCGCCCGTGTTCTACGACTGCCTGGTCGACGTCCAGCCGGCGTGAGGAAGAGGACGCTCTGGATGGGACTCGCGGCAACGGCAGGACTGGCATTGGCGGCGACGCTGTGCCTGTCCGGCTGCGCGAACCTGGGCTACTACTGGCAGTCCATGACGGGCCACCTGCAGATCCTGCAGGCCGCGCGGCCGGTCGGCGACCTGCTGCAGGAGCCGCAGGTGCCCGAACGCGTGCGCACCAAGCTGGCCCTGTCGCAGCGGATCCGCGACTTCGCCAGCCGTGAGCTGCAGCTGCCGGACAACCCGAGCTACCGCCGCTACGCCGACCTGCACCGGCCGGCCGCGGTGTGGAACGTGACGGCGGCGCCGATCCATTCGCTGGAACTGAAGAAGTGGTGCTTCCCCGTCACGGGCTGCGTGGGCTACCGCGGCTACTACGACGAAGCGGCCGCGCGCAGGGAAGCGGCGGAACTCGCGCAGCAAGGCTACGAGGTCAACGTCTACCCGGTGACGGCGTACTCCACGCTGGGCCTCATGAACTGGGCGGGCGGCGACCCGCTGCTCAACACCTTCATCCACTACCCCGAAGGCGAGCTGGCACGGCTGATCTTCCACGAGCTCGCGCACCAGGTCCTGTACGCGAAGAACGACACCATGTTCAACGAGTCCTTCGCCACCGCGGTGGAGCGCCTGGGCGGCGAGCGCTGGCTGAAGTCGCAGGCGAGCGAGGCGGCCCGCGAGGAATATGCGGCCTACGACGGCCGCCGGCGGCTGTTCCGCGCGCTGTCGCGCGCCACGCGCGAGCGGCTCAAGGCGGTGTACGAAACGCCCGGACTGGCCGACGAGGCCAAGGCCGAGGCCAAGCAGCAGATCATGGCGGAGTTCCGCGCCGGCTACGAGCAGATGAAGGCCGCCTCCGGCATCCCGCCGGAGCGCTGGCGCGGCTACGACCGCTGGGTGCGCGAGGCGAACAATGCGTTCTTCGGGGCCCAGGCGGCGTACGACGAACTCGTGCCGGGTTTCGAGGCGCTGTTCCAGTCGGTCGGCGGCGACTGGGCCAGGTTCTATGATGCGGCGCGGCAGCTGTCGAAGCTGCCCAAGCCCGAGAGGCACCAGAGACTGAAGGAGACCACCGTTGGCTGACATCCACATCGTTCGCGAGCATGCACTGGGCCTGGAGCAGGCCCGCAAGCTGGCGTTCCGTTGGGCCGAGGTGGCCGAGAAGAAGCTGGAGATGGACTGCACCTACGCCGAGGGCAAGAGCTCCGACGTGGTGAGCTTCAAGCGCCCGGGCGCGAGCGGCGAGCTGAAGGTGACCAAGGACCGGTTCGAGCTGGACGCGCGCCTGGGCCTGCTGCTCGGCGTGTTCAAGGCCCGGATCGAAAGCGAGATCGTGAAGAACCTGGACCAGCTGCTGGAACAGGAAGACCCGCTGCACGCCTTCGAGCAGGGCCTGCAGAAACACGAGACGAAGCACGCCGCCAAGCATGCCCCGCGCAAGGCGGCCGCCAAGGCAGCGAAGCCGCCGGCGGCGCGGAAGAAATCGCCCTGAGCGGGATCAGCTCAGGGACTGGATCAGCTCGATGTACTGGCGCTTGGCGTCGTCGCTGTCCGTGCCCTTGAAGCCGTTCCAGGCGTCCCACTTGGCGCGGCCGACCATGTCGCCGAAGCCGGGCTTCTTCTCGGTGACGTCGCCCGCGGTCGCCTGCTTGTACAGGCCGTAGATCTTCAGCAGCGTGGTGTTGTCGGGGCGCTGGGACAGCTTCTTGGAATTGGCGACGGCGGCTTCGAAGTCGGCGTTCAGATCGGCCATGGGGGCTCCTGCGGGAAAGTGCGCGCTATCTTAAGGGCGGCGCCAGGCCCAGAATAGGCGCGCACACCAAAACGACAACGATGGAGGGGCGATGAAGCACGCCGGCGAAAACATGTCGAAGGTCGACACGGCCTGGCTGCGCATGGACTCGGCCAGCAACCAGATGATGATCCTCGGCATCTGGACGCTGCGGCCGCGCATCGCCTACGACGCCCTGTGCGAGCGCATGCGGGACCGCCTGCTGCAGTACGGCCGGTTCCGCCAGCGCGTGGAGGAGGACGGCGGCGCCGCCCGCTGGGTGGAGCACGACGTCGACATCCGCGAACACGTGGTGCGCGAGAAGCTGCCGCGGCACCGGGCCGGCGGTGCCGAGGCCGCCCTGCAGCGGCGCGTCGCCGAACTGGCGATGCGGCCGCTGGACCGCCGCCGGCCGCTCTGGCAGATGCACCTGGTGGAGGACTACGAGGGCGGCAGCGCCATGATCATCCGCATCCACCATTGCATCGCGGACGGCATCGCGCTGATCGGCGTGACCATGTCGCTGGTGGACGGCGGCGCCGCGCCGCCGGACCGCAAGCGGCGTGCGCAGGCGGAGGACCCGGAAGCGTGGCTGGCCGACCACCTGGTGCGGCCGCTGGCGGGCGCCGCGGTCAAGGCGCTCGAAGCCGCCGGCGATGGCGCCGCCAAGTCGCTCGCCATGCTGCTGGAGCCGCACAAGGCCCTGTCCGGCTCCGGCGAGATCGCGCACACGGCCTGGCAGCTGGTGAGCGATGCCGCCGCCATGCTGCTGATGCCGGACGATTCGCCGACGCGCCTGAAGGGCAAGCCGGGCACGCGCAAGCAGGTCGCGTGGTGCCCGCCGCTGCCGCTGGACGAGGTGCGGGCGATCGGCAAGGCGCTGGGCTGCTCGGTGAACGACGTGCTCCTGAGTTGCGTCTCGGGGGCGATCGGCGAGTACCTGCGGGCGCAGGGCGACGACACGGCCGGCGTGGAGATCCGCGCCATGATCCCCGTGAACCTGCGGCCCATGGAGCAGGCCCACCAGCTGGGCAACCGTTTCGGGCTCGTGCCCCTCGTGCTGCCGGTCGGCATCGACAACCCGGTGGAACGGGTCTACGAGGTGCGCCGCCGGATGAACGAACTCAAGGGCAGCACGCAGCCGCTGCTCGCCTTCGCCGTGCTCGCCGTGGCCGGCCTGCTGATCAAGCCGGCGCAGGACGCGATCCTGAACCTGTTCCGCAGCAAGACCACGGCGGTGATGACGAACGTGCCCGGCCCGCGGGAGAAGCTGAAGTTCCTGGGCTCCACGCTGGAGCAGGTGATGTTCTGGGTGCCGCAGTCCGGCGACATCGGCGTGGGCGTGTCGATCCTGAGCTACGGCGGCAGCGTGCAGTTCGGCGTGATGACGGACACGCAGCTGTGCCCGCGGCCGCAGGAGATCATCGACCGCTTCGAACCCGAGTTCGCCAAGCTCTCGCTGGTGACGCTGATGCTCCCCTGGGGGGAGCCGTAGCTCAGAGCGCTTCTTCCTTCGCGCGCATGGCCGCGAATTCCTCCTGGTAGGCGCGGCCCAGGTCTTCCTTCTGTTCGGCGCTGAGCACCTCGCCGGCCTGCGGGAAGAACTTCTCCTCTTCCTCCTTCAGGTGGTGCTCGACCTTGGCCAGCAGCTTGCGCAGGCCTTCCTGCCACTCGGCGGAATGCGGGTCCGCCTCGTCCATGTCCTCCACCATCTCGTCCATCTCGTGGTGCTCCGCGATGGCGTGGCGCGACAGGTCGACCGACTGGTCGTGCTCGAACAGGGGCACGTAGAAGCAGCGCTCTTCCGCCGTCTCGTGCGCGGCGAGCTCGCGCTTGAGCTCCTCGAACACCTTCTGGCGTTCCTCCACGGGCAGCTTCTCCTGCAGTCGCGCGGAGAGGGCGCGTTGGGTTTCGTGGTCGGCGAGCAAGGCTTGGAAGATGGTCATGCAGCCATTCTTCCGGCCGGCCAGGCTCGGCGGTGTAGGCTCAGGCCGCCAGTTCGGCCCGGGCGAGTTCCACGTCGAGCCTCTCCATGGCGTCCAGCGGCTCGATGGCGGCGGCCTGCTCGTACAGGCGCGTGGCTTCCTCCATGCGCTCGTCGCCTTCGAGCATGAGGAGCCCGTTGGCGTATTCGACCAGCGCGATGGGCGACTCCGGGTGCAATTGCAGCGCGCGGCGGAACATCTGCAGGCCCGTTTCCTTGCTGGCGCCATGGGTCATCCCCCCGATCAGCGAACCGACCTTGTCGATCACTTCGGCGTGGAAGGCGCCCAGCGCCACGTGCGCATCGGCATGGCGGGGCTGCAAGGCGATGGCGCGCTCCAGCGCATCCTTCACCTTGCTCCCCAGCCCCTGCGCCAGCGCCTTGGCCACGCTGATCCCCTGGCTGTAGCGGCCGAGGGCGTAGGCCTGCCAGTACCAGGCATTGGCATCCCCGGGGTGCGCGGCCGCCTGCCGCGCCGCCCGTCCGGCGCATTCGAGCAGCAGTTCGAGCCGCGCCTTCTCCTTCTTCTCCAGGTAGTTGGCGTGGATGCAGCAGGCCTTGTTGGCGACGGTCACGCCGGCCTCCCCGGCCGCGAGGCCGGCCTCGTGCGCCTGCTGGAAGGCGCCGTTGTGGAACAGCACCCAGGCTTCGAGCACGCGGGGATCGGCCGGCAGCGGTTCGGCGTCCCCCGCGTGCAGGCGCGCCCACTGGCGCGTGACGCCGGCGGCGTCGTGCCGGAACTCCCCCAGGCGGGGAAAGGCCGTCCACTGGCCCATGAGCCTGTCTCCTTCCAGCCGCTCTCGGCTTCAGGGCGCCCGCTGGCCTCCGTAGGCGCCGGCCAGCTGCAGCAGGTGCGTGCGTTGTGCCGTCTCGAGATAGGGTACCAGCAGATGGAGCACGTGGTGGGCACCGCGCAGCAGCGCCTGCTGCGCGGCCTCGGGCTCCAGGGCGTGCCGGGGGTCGCGCACGTACTCGTAGCTCAGCCAGTAGGTCAGCACCACCACCATGCTCGTCGCGGTGGCCTCGAGCTCCCGCACGTCGATGCGGATCGCGCCGGAGCGGCTCATGCCGTCGAGCATGGCGCGGATCGCGCGCGCCTTGTCCTTCAGGACGGCCTGGAAGTGCGTCTCCAGCCGGCGGTTCTTGGACAGCAGGTCGTTCAGGTCGCGGTACAGGAAGCGGTACTGCCAGATCAGCTCGAACAGCGTGTGCAGGAAGAACCAAGCGTCCTCCACGTTGCGCACGTCGGCGGCGGCCTGCAGCAGTTCATCGAGCGCCTTCTCGTAGCGGTCGAACAGCGAGTTGATCAGCTCGTCCTTGGCCGGGTAGTGGTAATACAGGTTGCCCGGGCTGATGTTCAGTTCTGCGGAGATCAGCGTGGTCGACACGTTGGGCTCGCCGAAGCGGTTGAACAGGTCGAGCGTCACCTCGAGGATGCGTTCGGCCGTGCGGCGCGGGGCTTTCTTCGGCATGTCAGGCCGGCTGCAGCGTCGCGTCGAGGTCGTCCAGCACCGACTGCAGGCGGCGCACCGCCTCGCCGAGCCGGCGGGGACGGCGCGCCGGAACGAGGACGCGCGTGTCGTCGTGCAGCCGTTCGGCGCGCGGCCGGATGCCGTGCGCGGCGAACAGGGGCGCGAGGCGCGCCTCGTGGGTGCGCAGCCAGGCGCGGGCGCGCTGGTAGGCATGTTCGGCCATCCGGCGTCGCTGGCCGTAGCTGAAGGTGTTGGCCTCGAACAGCTCGCCGTCGGCCGCGTCGGGCTCCAGCAGCAGGATGTCGGTCGCGGGATACGCCGTGGCGTACTGCTTCATGCCCAAGGCCATGCGCGAATGGATCATGGCGCGCAGCGACTGGCTGAGGACCGCGGCCAGGCCGTCCGCCGCGATGCGGGGCCGCGCGAAGGGCACCAGCGGGTTCACGCAGACCAGCAGGTCGACGCCCTGCCGCAGGGCCGCGGAGGCGTGCATGGTCTTGGTCAGCGCGCCGTCGACGAACGAGCGGCCGTCGATCTCCACGGGCGGGAACAGGCCGGGCAGGGCGCACGTGGCCTGCACCGCGCGCGAGATGGGCACGTGGTCCCAGCCGGGCGCGCCGAACACCACCGGCTGCGCCGTGTCGAGTTCGGTGGCCACCAGCGACAGGCGGCCGCCGAGGCTGCGGAAGTCGTTGCTGCGCCCCGGGCGCGAGAAGAAGGATTGCAGCCGGCGGTGCACTTCGTCGTTGGAGAACAGGCCGGTGGGCAGGGCGGGTGCAAGGCCCTCGAGCGCCTGCAGCAGCGGCTTGCCGCCCCAGCTGGCCTGCCAGCCGGCGGCAGCGGCCAGGCCCGGCAGGCGGGCGGCGCGGCCCAGGAATTCGCCATAGGCCGGCACGGTGAGCCAGGCCGGGTCGAACACTTCGCCGCCGCGGCTGCTGTTCTCGATGAACGCGGCGCACATCTCGCGCGGCCGCACGCCGTTGGCGAGGCCCGCCGCGATGAAACCGCCGGCGGAAACGCCGACGTAGTGCCGCAGGCGGGTGAGGTCCAGGCCTTCCAGCGACTCCTCCAGCGCGCAAAGCACGCCGATCTCGTAGATCGCGCCCAGCGGCCCGCC
This sequence comes from Ramlibacter pallidus, assembly GCF_015070875.1. Classification (GTDB taxonomy): domain Bacteria; phylum Pseudomonadota; class Gammaproteobacteria; order Burkholderiales; family Burkholderiaceae_C; genus Ramlibacter; species Ramlibacter pallidus. Next base: position 350,144 of record NZ_JADDIV010000001.1, on the reverse strand, counting down.
CCCGGCGAGCGCCAGGGCGATCCGCGGCGAGGGGGCGGCCTTGCTCATCGACCGCGAGTGTAGGGCCGCGGCCCCGCTCCCGTCACTGGCCCGCCTTGCGGGCGGTGCGCTTGGCCGCGGCCTTCACCGCCGGCCGCTTGGCGACGGCCTTGCGGGTGGCCGGGCGGGCCGCCCGCGCGGTGGCGCCGGCTCCGCCACGCAGGGCGGCGACCGTGCGATTGAGTTCCTCGACGCGCTCGGTCAGCGCGTCGATCTCGCGGGCGGTGGGCACGCCCAGCTTCTTCAGGGCCCGCGAGACGCGCTCCTCGAAGATGCTTTCGAGCTTGTCCCACTGGCCCGAGGCCTTGGACGAGAGGTCGGTGGCCATCGAGGTCATGCGGTTGGTGGCTTCCGCCAGCTTGCCTTCGGCCACCGACTGGGTGCGGCGCTGCAGCGTGACGCCTTCCTTGACCAGCGCCTCGAACACCTTGCCGCCTTCCTCCTGCGCCTTGGAGAAGGCGCCCAGGCCGGCCAGCCAGATCTGCTGCGCCGATTCCTTGACGGTGCCCGCCAGCTGCTTGCTCTCGGCGGCGGAATCCCCGCCCTGCTTCTTCAGTTTCTTGACCATCGGTGTTCTCCTGGTTGGCGCGGCACCGCGCTTGGCCGCAGCATCACTTTAGCGCCGCCGCCCGGGCTGTGTAGGGGCGGCTTCCTAATGCAGAATGCGTCGCCACGACACCGACCATCCAGGAGGGGCTTCCATGCACTACTTCGTGACCGGCGCGACCGGCTTCATCGGCAAGCGGCTCGTGAGGAAGCTGCTCGAACGCAAGGGCGCGGTCGTGCACTTCCTGATCCGGCGCGAAAGCGAGGACAAGGTCGCCGCGCTGCGCGAATGGTGGGGCGCCACCCCCGCGCGCGCGGTGCCGGTCTTCGGCGACCTCACGCAGAAGAAGCTGGGCGTGTCGGCGGAAGACACGAAGAAGCTCAAGGGCCAGGTGGACCACTTCTTCCACCTCGCGGCGGTCTACGACCTCGCGGCCGACGAGGAGAGCCAGGTGCAGGTCAACGTCGACGGCACCCGCAACACCGTGGAGTTCGCGCGCGCCATCGAAGCCGGCCACTTCCACCACGTCTCCTCGATCGCGGCCGCCGGCCTCTACGAAGGCGTGTTCCGCGAGGACATGTTCGACGAGGCCGAGAACATCGACCATCCGTACTTCGCCACCAAGCACGAGAGCGAGAAGATCGTGCGCAAGGAAAGCAAGGTGCCGTGGACGGTCTACCGCCCGGCGATGGTGGTGGGCGACAGCCGGACCGGCGAGATGGACAAGATCGACGGGCCCTACTACTTCTTCAAGCTGATCCAGCGCATGCGCCAGCTGCTGCCGCCGTGGATGCCGGCGGTGGGACTGGAGGGCGGGCGCGTCAACATCGTGCCGGTCGATTATGTGGTGGACGCGCTCGACCACATTGGCCACCAGAAGGACATCGGCCAGCGCTGCTTCCACCTGGTGGACCCTCAGGGTTATCGCGTGGGCGACGTCCTCGACATCTTCAGCCGCGCCGCCCACGCGCCGCGCATGAACCTGTTCATCAACGCCGCGCTCCTGGGCTTCATCCCGCGCGGCGTGAAGAAGGGGCTGATGGCGATCGCGCCGGTGCGGCGGGTGCGCAACGCCATCATGAAGGACCTCGGGCTGCCCGAGGACATCCTCGCGTTCGTGAACTACCCGACCCGCTTCGACAGCCGCGATGCGCAGGCGATGCTCAAGGGCACGGGCATCGAGGTGCCGGACCTGAAGGACTACGCCTGGCGCCTGTGGGACTACTGGGAGCGCCACCTCGACCCCGACCTGCACATCGACCGCACGCTGCGCGGCACCGTGGGCGGCAAGGTGGTGCTCGTCACCGGCGGCTCCTCCGGCATCGGCCTCGCGGCGGCGCACAAGTTCGCCGAAGCCGGCGCCACCACCATCATCTGCGGCCGCGACCAGGACAAGCTGGACGAGGCCTGCCGAGAGGCCGAGGCGAAGGGCTACGCTTTCGTCGCCTATCCGGCGGACCTGGCGGACATGGCCGACTGCGACCGCTTCGTGCAGCAGCTGCTGGCCGACCACGGCGGCGTCGACTTCCTGATCAACAACGCGGGCCGCTCGATCCGCCGCGCGATCGAGGCCAGCTACGACCGCTTCCACGACTTCGAGCGCACCATGCAGCTGAATTACTTCGGCGCGCTGCGCGTGACGATGGGGCTGCTGCCGGCCATGGTGGAAAAGCGGCGCGGCCACGTGGTGAACATCAGCTCGATCGGGGTGCTGACCAACGCGCCGCGCTTCTCGGCTTACGTCGCGTCGAAGGCTGCGCTGGACGCCTGGACGCGTTGCGCCGCCAGCGAGTACCAGGACCAGGGCATCACCTTCACCACCATCAACATGCCGCTGGTGCGCACGCCCATGATCGCGCCGACCAAGATCTACAACAACGTGCCGACCCTGGCGCCGGAAGAGGCCGCCGACCTCGTGGCCGAAGCCTGCGTGGCCAAGCCCGTGCGCATCGCCACCCGCCTGGGCATCGCGGGCCAGCTGCTGCACGCGCTCACGCCGCGGGTGGCGCAGATCGCCATGAACACCAGTTTCAGGATGTTCCCCGACTCCTCGGCGGCCAAGGGCGACAAGAGCGGCAAGCCCCAGTTGTCGGCCGAGGCGGTGGCGCTGCAGCAGATGATGCGGGGGATCCACTTCTGAGGCGCCGGCCCGTCCGCACGCCGAGTGGATAATCCGGACCACCAGGACCGCCGCGTCCTGCCCCCAGGAGACGCTCTCTCATGATTCTCGTGACCGGCGGCGCCGGGTTCATCGGTTCGAACTTCGTCCTGGACTGGCTGGCGCGGGCGGATGAACCGGTCGTCAACCTGGACAAGCTCACCTACGCCGGCAATCCCGACAACCTGGCCTCGCTGGAGGGCGACCGCAGGCACGTGTTCGTGCGGGGCGACATCGGCGACCAGCCGCTCGTGGAGCAGCTGCTGGCGAAGTACCGGCCGCGCGCGGTGCTCCATTTCGCCGCGGAATCCCACGTCGACCGGTCCATCCACGCACCGGGCAGTTTCATCGACACGAACGTGGTCGGGACGTTCCGCCTGCTGGAGGGGATCCGCGCGTACCTGGAGCCGTTGCCGGAGGCGGAGCGGGCCGCGTTCCGCCTGCTGCATGTGTCCACGGACGAAGTCTATGGTTCGCTGTCTCCCGCGGCGCCGGCCTTCACGGAGGAGCACCGGTACGAGCCGAGCAGCCCGTACTCCGCGAGCAAGGCCGCCAGCGACCACCTGGTGCGCGCGTATCACCAGACCTACGGGCTGCCGGTCCTCACCACCAACTGCTCCAACAACTACGGCCCGCACCACTTCCCCGAGAAGCTGATCCCCCTCATGATCGTGAACGGCCTGGCCGGGCGCCCGTTGCCGGTGTACGGCGACGGCATGCACGTGCGGGACTGGCTCTATGTCGGCGACCACTGCAGCGCCATCCGCCTGGTGCTGGAGGCGGGGCGGCCGGGCGAGACCTACAACGTCGGCGGGCGCAGCGAGAAGTCCAACCTCGAGGTCGTGCGCACGGTCTGCGCCCTGCTCGACGAGCTGCGGCCCCGCGGCGATGGCGGCAGCCATGCCGGGCAGATCCAGTTCGTCCCCGACCGCCCGGGGCACGACCGGCGCTACGCAGTGGACGCCGGCAAGATCGAGCGCGAGCTGGGCTGGCGTCCCCTGGAGACCTTCGAGACGGGCCTGCGCAGGACCGTCGAGTGGTACCTGGCCCATCCCGGCTGGGTGGAGCGTGCGCAGAGCGGCGCCTACCGCGACTGGATGGCGAGGCAGTACGGGCAGGCGGGCTAGGGCCGGCGTGAAGATCCTCCTCTTCGGCTGCAACGGGCAGGTGGGATGGGAATTGCAGCGCAGCCTCGCTCCGCTGGGGGAGGTCACGGCGCTCGGGGCGAAGGGGGCAGGCGGCCTGCACGGCGACTTCCGCGATCCCGAGGCACTGGCCGGCACCGTGCGGGCGGTGCGGCCCGATGCCGTCGTGAACGCGGCCGCCTTCACCGACGTCGACCGGGCCGAAGCCGAGCCGGAGCTGGCCCGCACGGTGAACGCCTTCGCGCCCGCGGCACTGGCGCGCGCCGCGGAGGATGTCGGCGCGTCGATGGTCCACTATTCGACGGACTACGTCTTCGACGGCAGCGGCATCCGCCCCTGGCGGGAAGACGATACCCCAGGGCCCCTCAACGTGTACGGGCGCAGCAAGCTGGAGGGCGAAATCGGCGTCCGGGAAGCCGCGAGCCGGCACCTGGTCCTGCGCACCAGCTGGGTCTACGGCGTGCACGGCCGGAACTTCGCCACGACGATGCTGCAGCTGGCGGCCGAGCGTGACGAGCTCCTCGTCGTCGACGACCAGTACGGCGCGCCGACGGGAGCCGACCTGCTCGCGGATGTGACCGCCCACGCGCTCAGGACGCTCCACGAAAGGCCGGACCGCTCGGGCACCTACCATGTGTGCGCGGGAGGTGAAACGTCCTGGCACGGGTACGCGCGCTTCGTGGTTGGCAAAGCGCGGCAGGCGGGGGAGAATCTCAGGTGCGGCGTCGGGCAGGTCAGGGGCGTGCCGGCGACGGCCTTTCCGGCCGCCGCCCGGCGCCCCGATAATTCCCGCCTGGACACCGCGCGATTCCGCGCGACCTTCGGCCTGTCGCTGCCCCCCTGGCAGCAGGGGGTCGCCCGCCTCCTCGACCAACTCCTGAGACCGGCCGTTCCATGACGCAACGCAAAGGCATCATCCTCGCAGGAGGCTCGGGCACGCGCCTGCACCCCGCGACGCTCGCCGTCAGCAAGCAGCTGCTGCCGGTGTACGACAAGCCGATGGTGTACTACCCCCTGAGCACGTTGATGCTGGCCGGCATCCGCGACGTGCTGGTGATCAGCACCCCGCAGGACACGCCCCGTTTCCAGCAGCTCCTGGGCGACGGCACGCAGTGGGGGATCAGCATCTCCTACGCCGTGCAGCCCCGGCCCGAGGGCATCGCGCAGTCCTTCCTGATCGGCGAGTCCTTCCTGGGCGGCGCCCCGTCGGCGCTCGTGCTGGGCGACAACATCTTCTATGGCCACGAACTGGGCACCCTGCTGCGCGACGCGGACCGGAAGCTCGATGGCGGCACGGTCTTCGCCTACCACGTCCAGGACCCGCAGCGGTACGGCGTGGTGGACTTCCACCCCGACGGGAAGGCCAGGAGCATCGAAGAGAAGCCCGAACGGCCCAGGAGTTCGTACGCCGTCACCGGCCTGTATTTCTACGACAACCAGGTGGTCGACATCGCCAGGGCCGTCCGCCCCGGCGGACGCGGGGAACTCGAGATCACCGCGGTGAACCAGGCGTACCTGCAAAAGGGGCAGCTCACGGTCAAGATCATGCATCGGGGTTACGCCTGGCTGGACACGGGCACGCACGACAGCCTGCTCGACGCCGGCCAGTTCATCGCGACCCTCGAGCGCCGGCAGGGCCTGAAGATCGCCTGCATCGAGGAGATCGCGTGGCGCGCCGGCTTCATCCCCGACGACCAGCTCGAGCGCCTGGCGGAGCCCCTGCGGAAAAGCGGCTATGGCCAGTACCTGCTCCAGGTCCTGCGCGAGGGCGGGAGGAGGCCATGAAGGCCACGCCCACCGCCATTCCCGGAGTGGTGGTGATCGAGCCGGAGGTGTTCCGGGACGAGCGCGGGGCCCTTTACGAAAGCTACAACCGGCAGGCCTTCCTGCGCGCGACGGGGGTCGATGCGGATTTCGTCCAGGACAACCACTCGACTTCCAGGCGCGGCGTGCTGCGCGGCCTCCACTACCAGCTGGCGCATCCGCAGGGAAAGCTCGTCCGGGTCGTCCGCGGCGCGGTTTTCGACGTCGCGGTCGACCTGCGCCGGTCTTCGGCCACCTTCGGGCGCTGGGTCGGCATGGAACTGACCGCGGACAACCGCCGCCAGCTGTGGATCCCGCCGGGGTTCGCCCATGGATGCCTGGCGCTTTCGGAGGCGGACGTGGTTTACAAGCTGACGGCACATTACGTCCCGCAGGACGAGCGTTGCATCGTCTGGGACGACGCCGCGATCGGCATCGCCTGGCCGCTGTCCGGGCCACCAGTGCTCTCTGCGCGGGACCGGGCGGCCGTGCCGCTGGCCAAAGCGGACCTGCTGGCGTAGCGCCGAGTTGAACTGCGATAATCGGAGGCTCGCTCGAGAGAGGCCGGGGACCTGGCCGAGGCAGAGATCTGAAGGGACGGAAATGAACAGGAAAATTGCAGTGGTCGGCCTGGGCTACGTCGGCCTGCCGGTGGCGGTGGCCTTTGGCCGCACCCACCCGGTGGTGGGCTTCGACATCAAGGCGGCGCGGATCGCCGAGCTCAAGGCCGGCAAGGACAGCACCGAAGAGGTTGCGCCCGCCGACCTGGCGGCCGCGGACATCCGGTTCACCGACAGCGTGGACGACCTGCGAAGCTGTGACTTCTTCATCGTTGCCGTGCCCACGCCGGTGGATGCCGGCAACAAGCCGGACCTCTCGCCCCTGGTCGGCGCTTCGCGTTCCGTCGGCAAGGCGCTGAAGAAAGGCGACATCGTGGTGTACGAATCCACGGTTTACCCGGGCGCGACGGAAGAAGATTGCATCCCCGTGCTCGAGCGCGAGAGCGGCCTGCGCTTCGGGACGGACTTCACCGTCGGTTACAGCCCCGAGCGGATCAACCCGGGCGACCGCGAACACACCTTCACCAAGATCAAGAAGATCGTGTCCGGCTCGGACGCACGCACGCTGGACGTGGTGGCCGAGGTGTACAGCTCCGTGGTCACCGCCGGCGTGCACCGCGCGAGCAGCCTGAAGGTGGCCGAGGCCGCCAAGGTGATCGAGAACACCCAGCGTGACCTCAACATCGCGCTGATGAACGAGCTGGCCGTGGTCTTCGAGCGCATGGGCATCGACACGATGGAAGTGCTGGAAGCCGCCGGCAGCAAGTGGAACTTCATGCCCTTCAAGCCGGGCCTGGTCGGTGGCCACTGCATCGGCGTCGACCCGTACTACCTTACGCACAAGGCCGAGAAGCTCGGCTACATCCCGCAGGTGATCCTCGCCGGCCGCCGGATCAACGACAACATGGGCCGCTACGTCGCCCGTGCCGCCGTCAAGCAGATGCTGGTGAACGGCATCGACGTGGCGCGCAGCCGCGTCGGCGTGCTGGGCTTCACCTTCAAGGAGAACTGCCCCGACGTGCGCAACTCCAAGGTCGTCGACATCGTGAAGGAGCTGCAGAGCTACGGCATCGACGTGGTGGTCGCGGACCCGCACGCCGACCCCCACGAGGTGGAAGAAGAGTACGGCCTGAAGCTCGGCAGGATCGATGCGGACCACGCGGTCGACTCCCTGGTGGTGGCCGTGTCGCACCGCGAGTACAAGTCGCTGACGCCGGCGAAGCTGCGGGCGATGGTGCGGGGCGAGAAGCCGGTGCTGGTGGACGTGAAGTCGATCTACGACCGCGCGGAGCTCGAAGCCGCGGACTTCACGGTCTGGCGCCTGTAACCACGAGGATCCCGATGACCCAGCACATCACTGGCCGCAAGATCCGCTTCGCGCTGGTCGGCTGCGGCCGCATCTCCAAGAACCACGTCGCCTCCCTGCAGGAACACGCCGACGACGCGGAACTCGTGGGCGTGTGCGACATCGATCCTGCCGCCCTGCAGGCCGCCGTCGCGGCGACGGGCGCCAAGGGGTATGCGGACATCGACGACCTGCTCGCCGACACCGACGCCGACATCGTCATCCTGACCACCCCGAGCGGCGTGCATCCCGGCCACGCCGTCAAGTGCGCGCATGCCGGCTTCCACGTGCTCACCGAGAAGCCGATGGCGACCAAGTGGGAGGACGGCGTGCGCATGGTGCGCCACTGCGACGAGGCCGGCGTGCACCTCTTCGTGGTCAAGCAGAACCGCCGCAACGCCACGCTGCAGCTGCTGCGGCGCGCCGTGGAGCAGAAGCGCTTCGGCCGCATCTACATGGTGACGCTGAACGTCTTCTGGCAGCGCCCGCAGCAGGGCTACTACGACCAGGCCGCCTGGCGCGGCACCTGGGAAATGGACGGCGGCGCCTTCATGAACCAGGCGAGCCACTACGTCGACCTGCTGGAGTGGCTGATCGGCCCGATCGAGAGCCTGCATGCCTACACCGGCACCCTCGCGCGCGACATCGAGGCCGAGGACACCGGCGTGCTGACGTGCAAGTGGCGCAGCGGCGCGATGGGCTCGCTGAACGTGACGATGCTCACCTACCCGAAGAACTTCGAGGGCAGCATCACCATCCTCGGCGAGAAGGGCACCGTGCGCGTCGGCGGCGTCGCCGTCAACGAGATCCAGCATTGGGAATTCGAGGACCAGCGTCCCGAGGACGCCGACGTCAAGACGGCGAGCTACGAGACGACGAGCGTCTACGGCTTCGGCCATCCGCTCTACTACCGCAACGTCATCGACGTGATGCGCGGCAAGGCGGTGCCGGAGGTGGACGGCCGCGAGGGCCTGAAGTCGCTCGAGGTGCTGATCGCGGCCTACCGATCGGCGCGCGACGGCGTGCGCGTCAACCTGCCGCTGGAGCTCTGATGGCGTACTCGGTCCATCCCTCCGCCATCGTCGACGAGGGCGCGCAGATCGGCGACGGCTCGCGGGTCTGGCACTTCGTGCACGTGTGCGGGGGCGCCCGCATCGGCGAGCGCTGCTCGCTCGGGCAGAACGTCTTCGTGGGCAACGACGTGCGGATCGGCAACAACGTCAAGATCCAGAACAACGTGTCGGTCTACGACGCCGTGACGCTGGAGGACGATGTGTTCTGCGGACCCAGCATGGTGTTCACCAACGTGTACAACCCGCGCTCGGCGGTCACGCGCAAGGACGAATACCGCCGCACCCTGGTGAAGAAGGGCGCCACCCTGGGCGCCAATTCCACCATCGTGTGCGGCACCACGATCGGCGAATATGCCTTTGTCGGCGCGGGGGCGGTCGTCAACCGCGACGTGCCGGCGTTCGCGCTGATGCTGGGCGTGCCCGCCCGCCAGGCCGGCTGGATGAGCCGTTTCGGCGAACGTCTCGACCTTCCCCTGCAGGGAGATGGCGAGGCGACTTGCGCCCACACGGGCGAGCGCTACCGCCTGCGCGCCGGCGTCTGTACCCTCGAACAGTGAAGGAATCCCCCAAGTGAATGCCGTCCCCAAGGAAGCCTCCCCGGGAAAGATCGAGTTCATCGACCTGAAGGCGCAGTACCGTGCCCTCAAGAAGTCGATCGACGCCCGCATCCAGAAGGTGCTGGACCACGGCCAGTACATCCTGGGCCCCGAGGTGGCCGAGATGGAGCAGAAGCTCGCCGCCCTGACGGGCGCGAAGCACTGCATCAGCTGCGCCTCCGGAACGGAGGCCCTGCTGATGTCCCTGCTTGCGCTCGGGATCGGCCGCGGGGACGAGGTGATCACGACGCCGTTCACCTTCGCCGCGACGGTGGAGATGATCGTGCTGGCCGGCGCCACGCCGGTCTACGTCGACATCGAGCCGGACACCTGCCTCATCGACGCGACGAAGCTCGAAGCGAAGATCACGCCGCGCACGAAGGCCATCATGCCGGTGTCGCTGTACGGGCAGGTCGCCGACATGGACGCGATCAACGCCATCGCGGCGCGCCACGGCAACATCCCGGTCATCGAGGACGCCGCGCAGAGCTTCGGCGCCAGCTACAAGGGCCGCAAGAGCTGCAACCTGTCCACCATCGGCTGCACCAGCTTCTTCCCGAGCAAGCCGCTCGGCTGCTACGGCGACGGCGGCGCGATCTTCACCAACGACGACGGCCTGGCCAAGGCGCTGCGCGAGATCCGTGTGCACGGGCAGGAACGCCGCTACTACCACACGCGCGTCGGCGTGGGCGGCCGCATGGACACGCTCCAGTGCGCGGTGGTGCTCGGGAAGCTGGAACGCTTCGAATGGGAGATCGAACGCCGCCTGGCGCTGGGTGACCAGTACCGTGCGATGCTGCAGCAGTCCGGCACGACCGCCGGCCTGCTCGCCGTGCGTCCGGACCGCGACTGCGTCTGGGCCCAGTACACGATCTTCGTCGAAGGGCGCGAAGCGGTGCAGAAGGCGCTGCAGGAACAGGGCATCCCGACCGCCGTCCACTACCCGCTTTCGCTCAACCGGCAGCCCGCCTACCGCGACGACGCGTCGGCCGCGGAGACGGTGCACAGCCACTGGGCCGGCGAGCGCGTGATGAGCCTGCCGATGAGTGCGGACCTCACGCAGGAGCAGATGGAACGCGTCGTTTCCGTGCTCCGCCGTATCCTTTGAGGGCAACGAATTGAAGATCGTCACCGTCGTCGGCGCACGCCCGCAGTTCATCAAGGCCGCCGCCGTCTCGCGCGCCATCCGCGGCGACGCTGCCGGGCGGGTGCAGGAAGTGCTGGTCCACACCGGCCAGCACTACGACAGCAACATGTCCGCCGTGTTCTTCGAGGAACTGGGCATCCCCGCGCCGGCGCACCACCTCGAGATTTCCGGTGGCGGCCACGGCGCCATGACCGGGCGCATGCTGCAGGCGCTGGAGGCCGTGCTGGCCGACGAGAAGCCCGACTGGGTCCTGGTCTACGGCGACACCAACTCGACGCTCGCGGCGGCCCTGGCCGCGGTGAAGATGCACATCCCGCTGGCGCACGTCGAGGCCGGCCTGCGCTCCTTCAACATGCGGATGCCCGAAGAGGTCAACCGCATCGTCGCCGACCGCGTGTCGACGCTGCTGTTCTGCCCCACGCAGGTGGCGGTGGAGAACCTCCGCAACGAAGGCATGACGCACGGCGTCCACCTCGTGGGCGACGTCATGTTCGATGTCTCGCTGTACTACCGCGATCTCGCGCGCCGCAGCAGCGATGCAGTGCAGCGGTTCGGGCTGGAAGAGGGCGGCTACGTCCTCACCACGTGCCACCGCGCGGAGAACACCGACGACCCGGTGCGGCTGGCATCGATCCTGGGCGCGCTGGGCGAGCTTGCCGAGGAGCTGCCCGTGGTGCTGCCCGTGCATCCCCGCACGCGCAACATCATCCGGGAGCGCGGCATGGCCGACGTCCTGGGCAAGGTGCGGGTGGTCGACCCGCTGTCCTTCATGGACATGGTCCGGCTGGAGCAGTCAGCCCGCGTGGTCGTGACGGACTCGGGCGGCGTCCAGAAGGAAGCGTTCTTCTACCAGGTGCCTTGCGTCACCATGCGCGACGAGACGGAGTGGACCGAAACCGTCGACCTCGGCTGGAACCAGCTCGTCGGGGCCGATCGCGGCCGCATCGTGGCGGCCGTGCGGGGCGCGCGCCCGCCCGCCGGCCCGGAGGCGCGCCCTTACGGGGACGGCGCAGCCAGCCAGGCGATCCTGCAGAAGCTGCTGGGGTAGCGTGAGTTTCCGGTCGAACGCCCTTGCGATGCTGACGGGAACCGTCATGGCGCAGGCGCTGCCCTTGCTGGCCGCGCCGGTGCTGACGCGCCTGTACACGCCGGAGGCGTTCGGCCTGCAGACGCTGTTCATGGGCCTCGCGGCGAGCCTGGCGGTCCTGGCCACCTGCCGGATGGACCTGGCCCTGGTGCTGCCGCCGGACGACGGCGAGGCGCTGGCGCTGGTCGCCTTCATGGCTGCGACCACCCTGGCCACCTGCGCGCTCACCTGGCTGGCGGTGCCGGCCGTGGCCGCCGTCACGGGGCGGGAGCTTCCGCTGGCCTGGATGGCCCTGCTGCCCCTCATGGTGCTGGCGACCGCCGTGTTCCAGCTCGCCACCGGCCTGGCGGCACGGCGCCGCGCCTTCCGGCAAGTGGCCGGCGCCGGCGTCGCCAACCAGGGGACCTATGTCGGGGCGGCCCTGGCCCTCGGCCTGGCGGGCACATGGTCGCTCGGCCTGGTGATCGCCAAGCTGGCCGGCCAGGCGGTGGGCGCCGTCCTCGTGTGGCGCACCGCGGCGGCGGAGATCTCCGCCGCCTTCCGCCGCCGTTCACTGGCCGCCGCCATGGCCGCCGCCCGCAAGTACCGGCAGTTCCTCGTGTTCAACACGCCCTACAGCCTGGTCGGTTCGGTGGCGCGCGACGCGCCCGTCTATGCGTTTTCCGCGTTCGCCGCCGTCGGACTGGCCGGTTTCTTCGGCCTGTCCCGCACCGTCCTGCTCGCGCCGACGCTGCTCGCTTCCAACGCGTTCAGCCAGGTGTTCTACCGCGAGGCCGTCGCGCTGAAGGGGAGCCCGCGGCTGCAGGACCTCACCGTGACCCTGCTGCGTGCCGGCCTGCTGGTGCTGGCGCCCCTCTTCGCGTTCTGCGCGGTCTGGGGCGATGCCCTCTTCGCCACGCTGTTCGGCGAGGGCTGGCGCACCGCCGGCGTGTTCGCGATGGTGCTGGCCCCCGCCGCCTGGCTCGCCGTGCAGACGGGATGGCCGGAGCGGCTGTTCGAGGTGAACATGCGCCAGGGCGTCTCCTTCGCCGTGCAGTTGACGTCGGATGCGGTGACCGCCCTGGCGTTCGCCGCCACGTTCTGGTTCACGCGCGACGGCGTGGTCGCCGTGGCCGTCTACGCAGCGTGCAACGTGCTGTACCACCACGTGTACCTTGCCGCCATCTTCCGGATCTCCGGCTTCTCCGCCGGGCTGCTGGCGCGCACACTGCTGGCCGGCTGGCTGGTGTTCGGTGCGTCCTGCGCGGCGCTGGCGGTGATCCGCGTGGAGGGGGGGCAGGCGGGCGTCGCCGGCTGGGCGCCGGCGATGGCGCTGGCGGCCGTCGCTTCGGCCGCGCTGGGTTGGCGCCTGGCGCGCCACGGCCTGCGTGGAAGCTTTGCTGGAGGATTGCGGTGATCGGCATCGTCGACTACGACACGGGCAACGTGGGCTCCGTGCTCAACATGCTGAAGAAGGTCGGCGCGCAGGCGGTGGTCTCGCGCGACCACGAGGTGCTGCGTTCGGCGACCAAGCTGGTCCTGCCCGGCGTGGGCGCCTTCGACGAGGCGATGGGCAACCTGCACCGCTTCGGCCTGGTGGACCTGCTCAACGAACTCGTGATCGAACAGCGGCGTCCGCTGCTGGGGGTGTGCCTGGGCGCGCAGCTGGTGGGCAGGGCGAGCGAGGAAGGGGTGCAACCCGGCCTCGGCTGGATCAACGCGCGCATGGTGCGCTTCCGCGGGACCGAGGGGCAGACGCTGCGCGTGCCGCACATGGGCTGGAACACGGTGCAGGCGGAGGCGGAAGGCGGCGGGATCTTCCGCGACGTCCCGCAGCCGATGCGCTTCTACTTCGTGCACTCGTACCACATGGTCGTGGACGAAGCCGGCCTGGAGCTCGCCAGCTCCCACTACGGCCATCGCTTCACCAGCGCCATGGCGCGGGACAACATCGTGTCGCTGCAGTTCCACCCGGAGAAGAGCCACAAGTACGGGCTGCAGGTCTACCGCAACTTCGTCGAGAGGTTCGAAACGTGCTGAAACCGCGCGTCATCCCCTGCCTGCTCCTGCGCGGGCGCGGCCTCTACAAGACCGTCCGGTTCGCCGAGCCCAAGTACGTCGGGGATCCGGTCAACGCCGTGAAGATCTTCAACGAGAAGGAAGTCGACGAGCTGCTGCTGCTGGACATCACGGCGACGGTGGAGAAGCGCGACCCGAACTTCGAACTCATCGCCGACATCGCCGGCGAATGCTTCATGCCGCTGGGCTACGGCGGCGGCGTCGGCTCCATCGACCAGATCCGCAAGCTGCACCGCATGGGCGTCGAAAAGGTCTGCCTCAATTCCTCGGCGTTCCGCAACCCGCGTCTCGTGCAGGAAAGCTGCGACATGTTCGGCAGCTCCAGCATCGTGGCCGCGATCGACGTGAAGAAGACGCTGTTCGGCAAGCACGAGGTGTGGATCGATTCCGGCCGCACCAACACCCGCGAGGACCCCGTGCGCCACGCCGAGAAGCTGGCGGAACTGGGCGTCGGCGAGATCCTCGTCAACTCCATCGACCGCGACGGCACCATGTCCGGCTACGATGCAGCCCTGCTCAAGAAGGTCGCCTCCGCCGTCGACACGCCGGTGATCGCCTGCGGCGGCGCCGGCACGCTGGACCACATCCGCGAAGCGCTCCAGGCCGGGGTGTCCGCCGCGGCCGCCGGCAGCATGTTCGTCTTCCACGGCAAGCACCGGGCCGTCCTGATCAACTATCCCCCTCCCGAGACGCTGGCACAGCTCCAGCTCTCCCCCACCACCCGATGAACGCTCGCCCCTACCAGATCTGTTCCCGCTGCGTCATGGACACGTCGGACCCCGACATCACGTTCGACGAACAGGGCGTCTGCAGCCACTGCCGCAGCTACGACGCCATGGTGCGCTCCACCGTGGAACGCGCCTCGCGCGGCGAACGCCAGGCGGAACTCGAAGCCGTGGTCGCACGCATGCGCGAAGCCGGCAAGGGCCGCGACTACGACTGCATCATGGGCCTCAGCGGCGGCGTGGACAGCTCCTACGTCGCCTACACGGCGGCAAGGATGGGCCTGCGCCCGCTGGCCGTGCATTTCGACAGCGGCTGGAACTCCGAGCTGGCCGTCAACAACATCGAGAACATCGTCAAGAAGCTGGGCATCGACTTGCACACGCACGTCGTCGACTGGGAGGAGATGCGCGACCTGCAGCTGGCCTTCTTCAAGGCGTCGGTGGCCAATTGCGACACGCCGACGGACCATGCCTTTCCCGCCGTCCTCTACCGCGAGGCGGCGCGCCACGGCATCAAGTACATCCTCTCCGGCACCAACTACGCCACCGAGTTCATCCTGCCGCCGGCGTGGGGCTACTCCTCGAGCGACAAGCGCCAGCTGATGGACATCTCGCGCCGATTCGGCACGATGCGCCTGCGCGAGTACCCGACCATCGGCTTCTTCGCACAGTACGTCTGGTATCCCTACGTGCGCGGCATCAAGACCGTTCGCCTGCTGAACTACATCCCCTACAACAAGGACGAGGCGAAGAAGACCATCGCGGCCGAGCTCGGCTGGCGGGACTACGGCGGCAAGCACTACGAGTCCGTGTTCACCCGCTTCTTCCAGGGCTACTACCTGCCGGTGAAGTTCGGCTACGACAAGCGGCGCGCCCACCTCGCCTCCCTGATCAACTCGGGCCAGATGACCCGCGAGGCCGCGCTGGCCGAACTCGCCCATCCCACCTACGACGCGGCCCTGCAGCAGCAGGACAAGGAGTTCGTCGCCAAGAAGCTGGGCGTGCGCCCGCAGGACCTCGACGCCATCTTCGCGCAGCCGAACCGGCACTACTCCGACTACCGCTCGAACGACTGGCTGCTCAGGACCGCCCTCAAGGTGAAGAGGGCCGTCGCCGGCGTATGACGTCACGGGCCGCTTCCCAAGGGCTGCGCGAGCACAGCCTCTTCCTGCTTTACGCGGCGAGCCTCGGATGGCTGATGTTCGCCTGCTACTACTACGCCAGCGCCGCGCGCATGGACCCGGAATTCGTGCAGCCGCTGCTGCTGTTCGGCGCAGTGTTCGTCGGCCTCTACGTCTTGCTCTGGTTCCTGCTGCGCCGCCGCCTGCCGCAAGTGGAGCAGGTGCCACTGCCGGACGGGGGCGTGCGCATCATGATCGCCGTGCTGTTCGCCCTCTTCGCGGGCGTCGTGGTGATGCACCTGACGACGCTGGGTTACCTTCCGATGGTCGAAGCCCATCGGTCGGACAACGACTATGAGATCGCGCGCATCCGGCAGGAGGGCTACTACAGCCTGGCGCGCTGGCAGCGCTACGCCTCCGACTACGCGATCAAGGGCGTCGGGCCGATCCTGCTGGTGCTGGCCGCGCAATACCGCTCGCGCCTGCTCTACCCGGCGCTGGCGGTGGGGCTCTTCTACACCACGTCGCTGTTCGTGAAGGCGAATTCGGTGTACCTCCTGCTGCCGCTGGTCTTCTACTTCTCGTTCACGCGCGCCTGGAAGAAGGCCGCGCTGATGGCGCTGCTGATCGTGGTTTCCGTCGGCATCAACTGGACGTCGTCCAGTCCGCCGGTGCGGGAGGACGTCGCCCGCCTGATGGAATTCGTCGAAGGCAAGGGGATGCGCAAGCCGCGCGACATCCCGACCGCGGACTCCTCCCTCGGGGACTATCCGGGGGCGATGGTCGTGGCATCGGTGCGCGAACGCCTGTTCATCGTGCCGGCGCGGGTCACGGCCCAGTGGTACTTCCAGTACGAAGAGCCGGAGCGCCGGGAGGACGGTTGCGGCTACCGGCTCGTGGCCAGGATGCTCGGCTGCGAATACCAGCACATGCCGACCAAGCTCTACGCGATCTATCACGAAGACCTGGTGCGCGAGCGGGGGCTCACCGGCAGCCTGAACTCGGGCTCCTACATCCACGACTTCGCCAATTTCGGCTATGTCGGCGTGCTGGCCGGCGCCGTGCTGTTCGCCTTCCTCTTCACGGCGCTGCGCTACCTGTGCCGCAACTCGCCCGCGGCCCTGTGCCTGAGCCTGATGCCGGTGCTGAGCCTGATCGAGATGCCCTTGTCCACGGTGCTCAATTCCGGCGGCTGGCTGCTGGTCATCTTCGCCTCGCTGCTGCTGCAGCAGGGCGGCCGGCTGCGTGCGGCCGCGGGGCCGCAGGGCGCGTGATGGCACGCATCTGCCACTTTTCCTCGGCCCACCGCGCGGGCGACATCCGCATCGTCCGCAAGGAGGCCCGGGCGGCCGCTGCGGCCGGCCACGAGGTCAGCGTCGTCATCCAGGGCGACATGCCCGCCGATTGCGCGGCGGTGCGGCACGTGCCGCTGTCGCCGCCGCCGGGCGGCCGCCTGGGCCGCTTCACCCTGCTGGGCTGGCGGACCTGGCGGGCCGCGTTGCACCAGGGCGCGGACATCTACCACTTCCACGATCCGGACCTGTTGCCGTACGCCCTGCTGATGCGGGCGGCCGGCCGGCGGGTGATCTACGATGCGCACGAGGACGTGCCGCGCGACATCCTGTCGAAGGAGTGGATCCCGGTGCGCGCGCGCCGCGTCATCGCGCGGGTGTTCGAGGTCTTCGAGGACTTCGCGGCCAAGCGGATGAGCGCGGTGGTGACGGCCACCCCTTTCATCGGCGAGCGCTTTCGCCGGCTCAACCCGCAGACCACCACCGTCAACAACTATCCGATGATGGACGAACTCGCCCCGCCGCCCGAAGGGCCGGACGGCGAGCGGCGTGGCTTCTGCTACGTGGGCGGCATCTCGGCGATCCGCAGTGCCCGCGAAATGGTGGAGGCGTGCGCGCTGGCGGGCCAGCCGCTGGTGGTGGCCGGTCCGATGGAGACGCAGGCGCTCGCGGCCTCCCTGCAGGCGCTGCCTGGCTGGAAGCACGTGGACTACCGCGGCCAGCTGTCGCGCGCCGATGTCGCCGCCGTGCTGGCGCGCAGCATCGCCGGCCTCGTGCTGTTCCATCCCGAGCCGAACCACGTGAACTCGCAGCCCAACAAGCTGTTCGAGTACATGTCGGCGGGGCTGCCGGTCATCGCGTCGGACTTCCCGATGTGGAAGGACATCGTGGAACGCTACGACTGCGGCGTCTGCGTCGATCCCTGCGACCCGCGGGCGATCGCCGCCGCCATGTCGGCCCTCGCGGCCGATCCGGAGCGCGCGCGCCGCATGGGCGCGAACGGGCGCCGCGCGGTGCTCGAAAAATTCAACTGGGAGCGCGAGCAGCATGTGCTGCTCGACGTCTACCAGCGTTGCAGGAGCTGAAACACCATGTGTGGAATCGCGGGGCTGGTCTCCGGCCGGCCGACCGACCTCTCCGACGTGTTCGCGATGACGCGCGTGCAGGCCCACCGCGGGCCGGACGGCAGCGGCCATGCCTTCTTCGGGCCGGACGGTGCGGGGCCGTTCGCCTCCGACGTCCCGGCCGCCGCACCGCCGGCGATCGTGGCGCTGGGCCACCGCCGCCTGGCGATCATCGACTGCACCGAAGGCGGCCACCAGCCCATGCCGTACGCGGATGGCCGCTACTGGCTCACCTACAACGGCGAGATCTACAACTACCGTGAACTGCGCGACGAGCTGCGCGCGCTCGGCCGGCACTTCAGCTCCGCTTCCGACAGCGAGGTGATCCTCGCGGCCTATGCGGAATGGGGCACGGAGTGCTTCCGCCGCTTCAACGGCATGTGGGCGCTGGCGATCTGGGACCGGACCGAACGCTGCCTGGTGCTGTCGCGCGACCGCTTCGGGGTCAAGCCGCTGCACCTGGGCGTGCGCGACGGCGTCCTCGCCTTCGCCTCGGAGATCAAGGGCATCCTGGCGCATTGGGGCGGCAGCCCCGCCGCGAACCCGGTGGCGATCCACGACTACCTCGCCCACGGCGCACTGAACACCGACGACGCCACCTTCTTCCAGGGGATCACCGCGTTTCCGCCCGGCTGCCATGCCGTGCTGCGTCCGGGGCAGTCGCTGGAGGTCCGGCCGGTGCCGTTCTGGCAACTGGATCCGGCCCGCGAGCTGGACCTCCCGTTCGACGAGGCCTGCGCGCGTTTCGCCGAGCTGTTCCGCTCCTCCGTGCAGCTGCGCATGCGCAGCGACGTGCCGGTGGGCGCCTGCCTGTCCGGCGGGCTGGACTCCTCCTCGATCGTGTGCGCGATGCGGCAGCAGGAACAGCAGTCGTCCATCCACACCTTCACCGCGCGCTTTCCGGAGCCCCAGTTCGACGAATCCCGCTGGGCACGGATGGCCGCCGAACGGGCGCGCGCGCAGCCGCACTTCTCGGTCCCGACCGAAGAGGGCTACCTCGCGGAGCTCGGCGACCTGGTGTGGCACCAGGACGAGCCGTTCTCCACCGCCAGCATCTATGCGCAATGGCTCGTGATGAAGCAGGCGCGCGAGACCGGCATCCCCGTGCTGCTCGACGGGCAGGGCGCCGACGAGATCCTCGGCGGCTACAAGAAGTTCTATGCGTTCCACATCCTGTCGCTCGCGCGCCGCGGGCGGCTGGTCGCCGCCGGCCGCGAAGCCGCGTCGGTGGCGCTGCACGGCGACCGCGGCTACCTGCGCTGGCGCGAGGGCCTGCGCTACATGCCCCGCTTCCTGCAGCCGAAGCTCGGCGCCGCGTCGGACTGGCTCGGCCCGGCGGTCGCCGCGGCTGCAGGCGATTCGCGCGTGCAGCTGGGCGCCCCCGGCGGGCTGCGCCAGCGCCAGGTCGCGGACCTGCGGCAGTACAGCGTGCCCAGCCTGCTGCGCTACGAGGACCGCAATTCGATGGCCTGGTCGATCGAGAGCCGCGTTCCCTTCCTGGACTACCGCCTGGCCGAGTTCGTGCTGGCGCTGCCCCTGCAGCACAAGCTGCGGCAGGGACGCACCAAGGCGCTGATGCGCACCGCCCTGCGCGGGCTGGTGCCGGACGAGATCCTCGACCGCCGCGACAAGATGGGCTTCGTCACGCCGCAATCGCTGTGGATGCGCGGCGCCCTGGGCGAACGCATGCAGCAGTCGCTCGCCGCCGCGAAGCCGCGCCTGCAGGAGTGGCTGCGCGTCGACGAACTGCTGGCCGCCTGGCGTTCGGCCGGCGACCGCCAGCGCCAGACGATGGAGCCGATGCTGTTCCGCGCCGGCGTGCTGGCCCACTGGGCCGAGAAGTTCGAGGTGCGGGCCGGATGAGCGCCGGCGGCAGCATCTGGTACATCCATCCGTATGCGGGCGGGCCCGGCATCGGGCGCTACGACCGGCCGTTCCACCTGGCGCGCGAGTGGGCCGCGCGCGGGCAGCCGAGCGTGATCCTCACGGCCGCGAACCACCACCTGCTCGACGTGCCCCGGCCGGCGGGATGCGAGTCCGTGCAGGGCGTCCCCTACGAGTTCCTGCCGACGCCGCGCTATCGCGGCAACGGGCTCGGGCGCATCGCCAACATGGCGGCCTTCAGCTTCCAGCTGGTCCGCCACGCGGACCGGCTCGCGCGCGACCACGGCCGCCCGTCGCTCGTCGTCACGTCCTCGCCGCATCCGTATGCCTTCCTCGCCGGCCGCAGGCTCGCGCGCCGCTTCGGTGCCCGCTGCGTGTTCGAAGTACGTGACCTGTGGCCGCTGAGCCTGGTGGAACTGGCCGGCGTGCGGGCCTCGCATCCGCTGGTGCGCTTCACCGGCTGGCTGGAGCGGGAGGCCTACCGCACGTCCGACGACGTCGTTTCCCTGCTTCCCTGCACGCGGGAGCACATGCGCGCCGCCGGCCTGGACACGGCGCGCTGGCACTACATCCCCAACGGCGTGGCCGCGGCGTCCGCGCCGGGCGAGCTGCCCGATTCGGAGGCCGCGCGGCAGGTCCGCGCCTGGCGCGCCGAGGGGCGTGCCGTCGTCGTCTACGCCGGCGCGATGGGCCGGCCCAACCACGTCAGCACGCTGGTGGAGGCGATGGCGGAAGAGGGCCCCCGCCGGCTGGCGTCGGCCGTGATCGTGGGCCGCGGCGAGCTCCAGGCGGAACTGCGCGCGCAGGTCGAGGCGCTCGGCCTGCAGGGACACGTGCGCATCTTCGACCAGGTTCCCAAGGCAGCGGTGCAGCGCCTGCTGCGCGAGGCGAGCGCGGGCTACATCTCGCTGCGGCCGGAGCCGATCTTCCGCTTCGGGGTCAGCCCCAACAAGCTGTTCGACTACATGCAGGCCGCGCTGCCGGTGCTGTTCGCGGTGCGCGCGGGCAACGATCCCGTGGCGGAATGCGGCTGCGGCTTCTCCATCGATCCCGGCGACGCGAAGGCGATCGCCGCCGCGATCACGCGGCTCGCGCAGATGCCGGAGGCCGAGCGGGCGGACATGGGAAGGCGGGGTGAAGCGTACGTGGCGCGCCACCACGGCTACGACACCCTTGCCACCGCCTACCTGCAGCTGCTGGGGAAGGCCGGCGCATGATCGCAGTGACGGGCGCGGGCGGTTACATCGGAGGCGCGACGGTGCGTTTCCTCGCGGCGAGCGGCCCCGTGCTTGCGATCGGGCGGACGGCCCCGGCCGGCCTGGAACGGGCCGGTGTGCAGGTGGCGGCCACGGGCGAAGGGCCGCCCACGCCCGAAATGCTGCGCGGCTGCACGGCGGTGGTCCACCTGGCCGGACGCGCGCACACGCAGGTCGCGTCCGAACGCGGGCGCGACCTGTTCGACGAGGTGAACCGGCAGCTCGCGGTGCGGACCGCCGCGGCCGCCCGCGCGGCGGGGGTGGGCCGCTTCGTCTTCGTCAGCTCGATCGGCGTGCATGGCAACTGGTCGGCCGAAACCGTCCGGGCCGACTCCCCGGCGCGCCCCGCCGCAGCCTATGCGCGATCGAAGTGGGCCGCGGAGCAGGAGCTCACGGCGGCTTGCGCGGAGCAGGGCCCCGCGCTCGTGATCGTGCGCCCGCCGATGGTGTACGGCGCCGGATGCCCCGGCAATTTCCCGCGGCTGGTGCGGCTGGTGCGTTCCGGGCTGCCGCTGCCGTTCGGCGCCGCCCGCGCCGTGCGCTCGTTCGTCCACGTCGACAACCTGGCTTCGTTCCTCGGCGCCTGCGCGCTCGGGCCGTTGCCGGCGCAGCGCACCTTCGTCGCGGGTGACGGTTCCGACTGGTCGCTCGCCGAGCTGGTGCGCGGCATGGCGGCGGCCCTGGACATGCCGTCCCGGCTGGTCAGCGTCCCGCCGGGACTGCTGCGCCTGGCCGGGACGCTGATCGGGCGCCGGCGCGAGCTGGAAAGCCTCACCCTGCCGCTGCGTGTCGACTGGCAGGAGGCCGGGCGCGCGATGGGCTGGCAGCCGGTGCTGGCGCCCGCCGAGGCGTTGCGGGCGTCGGTGGTGGGCCCGGCGCGGTAAACGGCTTCACCGTTTGCGCGGGGCGGGGCCGGGTGCCTCCGGCGATAATCACGGCATCACCATGAGCTTGAACCATCCACCCCTGCCTGAGCGGTCCGGGGCCACGCGGGTGGCGCCGCCGGTGCCCACGGCCGGCGCCGGCAAGCGCGTCCTCGACCTCGCGCTCTCCCTGGCCGCCGGCGTCGTCCTGCTCCTGCCGGCGCTCGCGATCGCGCTGCTCGTTCGGCTGACGTCGCGCGGTCCCGCGCTGTACTGGTCCGACCGCGTGGGGCGCGACAACGCGATCTTCCGCATGCCCAAGTTCCGCAGCATGAAGATCGAGACGCCCGCCGTGGCCACGCACCTGCTGGCCGACCCGCATGCACACCTGACGCCCATCGGCGGCTTCCTGCGCAAGAGCAGCCTGGACGAACTGCCGCAGCTCTGGAGCGTCCTGCGCGGCGACATGAGCCTGGTCGGTCCGCGGCCGGCCCTCTTCAACCAGCACGACCTGGTCGCGCTCCGCACCGAACAGGGCGTGCACCGGCTGCTCCCCGGCGTGACGGGATGGGCGCAGGTGAACGGGCGCGACGAGCTGCCGATCCCGCAGAAGGTGGCGCTCGACGCCGAATACCTGCGGCGCCAGTCCCTCGCGCTGGATCTCGAGATCCTGGCACGCACCGTCTGGAAGGTCCTCCGCCGTGACGGCGTCTCGCACTGACATGGCCGGCCGCTGGCCGGACGGGAGCCGCCATGTGGACTAGTTCGCTCGGCTGGCCGCGGTACGCCAAGGTCCTCACGGTGATGGCGGTCGACGCCGTCATCTCGGTGGTCGCCACCTGGTGTGCCTTCTCGCTGCGTCTGGACACGCCCTACGAGCCGACGCAGCTCGCCTGGGGCGTCTTCGCGATGGCCCTGGCCATCCAGGTCGCCGCGTTCATGCAGTTCCGCCTCTACCGGGTGGTGTTCCGGTACGTCGACCTCCAGTCGCTGCTGTCGATGGCGAAGGCGACGGCCCTGCACGGCGCCATCCTGTTCGGCGTGCTGCTGGTCCTGCGGCTGCCGGAGATCCCGCGCAGCCTCGGCCTGATCCAGCCGGTGATCGTGCTGGTGCTGGTGGCGGCGAGCCGGGCGCTCGCCGGCGCGTTGCTGCGCGACGAGGCGCTGCACGAACTGATCGACCCCGGCCACCGCGCGCGCGTGCTGATCTACGGTGCAGGCCGGGCCGGCATCGAGGCCGCCGCCGCCATCGCCCATTCGCGCAAGTTCCGGCTGGTGGCCTTCGTGGACGACGATCCGCACAAGACCGGCCGGACCATCCACGGCCATCGCGTCATCGCCGCCGACGAGGTCGACGAGATCGTCGAGCTGCAGAAGGTGACGGACATCCTGCTGGCCCTTCCCGGCATCACGAGGGCGCAGCGCAACGAGATCATCGAGAGCCTGCGCCGCCTGCCGGTGCACGTGCGGACGGTGCCTGCGATGACGGACCTGGCGTCCGGCCGGGTCTCCGTCCAGGACATCCAGGAACTCGACCTCGAAGACCTGCTGGGCCGCGACGCCGTCGCGCCCGATCCCGAGCTGCTCGCGATGAACCTGACCGGGAAGGTGGTGCTCGTCACGGGCGCCGGCGGCAGCATCGGCGGCGAACTCTGCCGGCAGATCACGGGGCAGCGGCCGCGGCGCCTGCTGCTCGTGGAGCACAACGAGTTCGGCCTGTACGCCATCCACAACGAGCTGATGGCGCTTTGTTCCAGGCAGGGCCTCGAGGTGGACCTCGTGCCGCTCCTCTGCAGCGTGCGCAACTTCCGGCGGCTCGGCGACATCTTCCGCGCCTACCGGCCGCAGACCGTCTACCACGCGGCCGCCTACAAGCACGTTCCGATGGTGGAACACAACGCCGCCGAGGGCGTGGACAACAACGTCTTCGGCACGCTCAAGGTCGCGGCTTCGGCAATCGCGTGTGGCGTGGAGCGCTTCGTGCTGATCTCGACCGACAAGGCGGTGCGCCCCACCAACGTGATGGGGGCGAGCAAGCGCGTCGCCGAGCTGATCCTGCAGGCGCTCGCGGCGCAGCAGGCCGTCGACTTCACCGGGCTGCTTCCGGTGCACGCGCAGAACCTGCCCCGCCGCACCTGCTTCGCCATGGTGCGCTTCGGCAACGTGCTCGACTCCAGCGGCAGCGTCGTGCCGCTGTTCCGCAAGCAGCTCGCGCTCGGCGGCCCCCTGACGGTGACGCACCGGGAGGTCACGCGCTACTTCATGACCATCCCGGAGGCGGCGCAGCTGGTGCTGCAGGCGGGCGCGATGGCGGTGGGCGGTGACGTGTTCGTCCTGGACATGGGCACGCCGGTGCGCATCTTCGACCTGGCGCAGCGGATGATCGCGCTGTCCGGGCTGTCGCTGCGAGACGCGGACCACCCCTTCGGCGACATCGAGATCGAGATCACGGGCCTGCGCCCCGGCGAGAAGCTCTACGAGGAACTGCTCATCGGCGACAATCCGCTGCAGACCTCGCACCCCCGCATCATGAAGGCGCGCGAGGAGCTGGTGGAGTGGCCCGAGCTCGTGCGCCAGCTGCAGGCGATGCGCGCCGCCGTCGAATGCAACGACGTCGCGGCCATCAAGTCGGCGCTGTCGGTCCTGGTGTCCGGGTATGCCGGTGGCAACGAGATCGTCGACCACCTCGGCCCGGTGTCGATCCCGCCGGAACCCGCGCCCGCGCAAGCCTGAAGCCGCCATCGAAGAAGCCACCATGACCCAGCCCGCTCCCTCCATCGCCCCCCGCGACAAGGCCGAAATCCTGGCCCAGGCGCTGCCGTACATCCGGCGCTTCCATGGCAAGACCATGGTGATCAAGTACGGCGGCAACGCCATGACCGACCCGGAGCTGCAGGCCGACTTCGCGGAAGACGTCGTGCTGCTCAAGCTGGTGGGCATCAACCCGGTGGTGGTGCACGGCGGCGGCCCGCAGATCGAGCAGGCGCTCAACCGCCTGGGCAAGAAGGGCGAGTTCATCCAGGGCATGCGCGTCACCGATGCGGAGACGATGGAAGTCGTCGAATGGGTGCTGGCGGGCGAGGTGCAGCAGGACATCGTCGGCTTCATCCACAAGGCCGGCGGCAAGGCGGTGGGCCTGACGGGCCGCGACGGCGGCCTGATCCGCGCGCGCAAGCTGAAGATGGTCGACAGCAAGGACCCGACGAAGGAACACGACGTCGGCCAGGTCGGCGACATCGTGCAGATCGACCCGGGCGTGGTGCGCGCGCTGCTGGAGGACAACTTCATCCCCGTGGTCAGCCCGATCGGCTTCGGCGACGAGAACGAGAGCTACAACATCAACGCCGACGTGGTGGCGAGCAAGCTGGCCGAGGTGCTGCAGGCCGAGAAGCTGGTGCTGCTGACCAACACGCCCGGCGTGCTGGACAAGGCCGGCAACCTGCTGACCGACCTGACGGCGGCGCGCATCGACGAACTGTTCGCCGACGGCACCATCTCCGGCGGCATGCTGCCCAAGATCAGCGGCGCGCTCGACGCCGCGAAGGCCGGCGTGAACGCCGTCCACATCATCGACGGCCGCGTGCCGCACGCCATGCTCCTGGAGATCCTCACCGACCAGGCGTACGGCACCATGATCCGTTCGAACTGAGGCCACGATGCGGCTGTTGTTGGTCGAAGACGATGTGATGGTCGCCAGCGGCATCAAGCTGGGGCTGTCGAACGCCGGCTATGCGGTCGACTGGGTCGGCAGCGGGGAGCGGGCCGAGGAAGTGCTGCGCTCCGAGGTGTTCGATGCGGCCATCATCGACATCGGCCTGCCGAACATGGACGGACTGGAGCTCACGCGCCGGCTGCGCCGCCCGGAGATGGCGAGCCAGCACATGCCGGTGCTGATCCTCACCGCGCGCGACGCGCTGCACGACCGCGTGCAGGGCCTCGACCTCGGCGCCGACGACTACATGGTCAAGCCCTTCGAGCTGCCGGAACTGCTCGCGCGCCTGCGCGCGCTGCTGCGCCGCTCGCAGGCCGCGACCTCGGCCGTCCTCAGCTTCGGCCCGATCGAGCTCGACACCGCGAACCGGCGCGCCAGCGCGCAGCGCAGCGGCCAGTCGGTGCCGATCGAGCTCGGCCCGCGCGAGTGGACGGTGATGGAATACCTCCTGATCAACGCCCCCAAGCCGGCCAGCAAGGACAAGCTGCTGCAGGCCCTGACGGGCTGGGACAAGGAGATCACGCCCAACGCCGTGGAGGTCTACATCTCCCGGCTGCGCGGCAAGCTGGAGCCCTACGGCGTGGCGCTGCGCTCGATCCGCGGCTTCGGCTACCGCCTGGAACTGCGGCCGCCCGAGGCGGAGTGATGCCGCGGCTGCGCCCCGCCGCGCGCGCCTCGCGGACCCGCGGCGCCGACGTGACGGGGGTGACCTCCGGCCTGCGGCGGCGGCTGCTGGTCATGCTGATCACGCCGCTGATCCTGCTGGCGGTGCTCAATGCCTGGTTCGACTACCGCTCCGCCGACAACGTCGCGACGCAGCAGGACCAGCGGCTGCTGGCGCTGGTGCCGCTGGTGGCCGACTCCGTCATCGGCGACACGGGCGACAAGCCGCTGCTGCTGCTGGCGCCGCCGGTGGAGGAGTTCCTGAAGCAGCGCCCCGGCTCCTCGGCCTATGCGATCACCGACCTCGACGGCAAGGTGCTGCACGGCGAGGAATGGCTGGGCGGACTGCCGCCGTCGGACACCGCCGCGGAGTTCCACAGCGAGGAGCACAACGGCACCACCTGGCGCATCGTGCGCCAGCGCCAGCAGACCGTGTCCGGCGACGTGGTGGTGGCCGTCAGCGACGGATCGGACCCGCGCCAGCAATGGGCGCGCTCCATCCTGTTCAAGGTGCTGCTGCCGAACCTGGTGCTGATCGCCGCCGCGGCGTTTGCGGTGCGGTGGGCGGTCCAGCGCGCCCTCAAGCCGCTGCTGGCGCTGAAGGAGGCGGTGGAACGGCGCTCGCCGCGCGACCTGAGCGCCATCGACGAAGGCGCCTCGCCCGAGGAGGTGCGGCCGCTGGTGGACTCGCTGAACCGCCTGTTCGGCCTGGTCAACGCGCAGGCGGAGAGCCAGCGGCGTTTCGTCGCCGACGCGGCGCACCAGCTGCGCACGCCCCTCGCCGGCCTGCAGGCACAGGTGGAGGCCTGGGCGCAGGCGGCGGGCACCACCGGCCAGCAGGGCACCCTGGCCCTGCCGACGGAGCAGGTCTACAAGCTGCGCAATGCGACGCGCCGCACGTCGCAGCTCGCCAACCAGCTGCTGGCGCTTTCGCGGGCCGACGCGCGCGGCATGCACGCGCAGCCGCAGCAGCGCGTCGACCTGAAATCCCTCTGCGAGGACGGCCTGCAGGCGCACCTGGACGCGGCGACGGCGCGCCACATCGACCTGGGCCTGGACGCGGCGCCGGTGCAGGTGATGGGGCACGAATGGCTGCTGCGCGAGCTGCTGGCCAACCTGGTGGACAACGCGGTGAAGTACACGCACGAGGGCGGCAGCGTGACGATCCGCTGCGGCCGGCGCGCCGGCGATCCCTTCATCGAGGTGGAGGACGACGGGCCCGGGGTCGATGCGTCCGAGATCCCGCGCATCCTGGAGCGCTTCTACCGCGTGCAGGGCACGGTGGCGGAAGGCAACGGCCTCGGCCTGGCGATCGCCGAGGAGATCGCGCGCGTCCACCACAGCCACCTGCAACTGCAGCCCGGGGCCGGCGGGCGTGGCTTGAAAGTCACACTTCCCCTCCCGGGGTAAGCACCTACTCGGCGTCCTGGCTGTATTTCTCATGGATGGGGTGGGAGGTTCCCACGGCCGGGTATGCGAGAATCAAATCGCAACAGCTGACCTAGGCCCTATGTCCCACGCCGAGCTCGACACCCCCGAACCCACGCCCGCCGGCGACACGCCCGCGGCGGTGCGCAAGCGCCCGAAGCCGGGGGAGCGCCGCGTGCAGATCCTGCAGGCGTTGGCCACCATGCTGGAGCAGCCCGGCGCCGAGCGCATCACCACGGCCGCACTGGCCGCCCGCCTGGACGTGAGCGAGGCCGCGCTGTACCGCCACTTCGCCAGCAAGGCGCAGATGTTCGAAGGCCTGATCGAGTTCATCGAGCAGAGCGTCTTCACCCTGATCAACCAGATCGCCGAGCGCGAAGCCGCCGGCCCGGCCCAGGCCGGGCGCATCGTGGCGATGCTGATCCAGTTCGCCGAGAAGAACCCGGGCATGACCCGCGTGATGGTCGGCGACGCCCTGGTGTTCGAGAACGACCGCCTGCAGCAGCGCATGAACCAGTTCTTCGACAAGGTCGAAGCCTCGCTGAAGCAGTGCCTGCGCACCGGCGCCGACGGCGCCACGCCGACGGTGGACGCCTCGGTGCGGGCCTCCGTGCTCACCGCCTTCATCGTCGGCCGCCTGCAGCGCTTCGCGCGCTCGGGCTTCAAGCGCCCGCCGTCGGAGCACCTCGAAGCCAGCCTGGCCCGCATGCTGTAGGCTGGGCGGCGCCCCGCGCGCTTCCCATCTTCCCGACGTGCTGAGAATCCGCCTGGCCGGCGAGGATGCGCTGCTGCATCCCTCCGGCACCCTGTTCCTGTCCGCGCAGCGCATGCTGCTGGTCGCCGACGCGCATTTCGGCAAGGCCGTGAGCTTCCGCAAGCTCGGCGTGCCGGTGCCGCGCGGCACGACGACCGAGACCGTCGCCAAGCTCGATGCCGCGATCGCGGACACGCAGGCGGAGCACGTCGTCTTCCTCGGCGACTTCCTGCATTCGGTGCGCTCGCATGCCAGCGGCACGCTGGCCGTCCTGCACGCGTGGCGGGCGCGCCATCCCAGCCTGCAGGTCACTCTCGTGCGCGGCAACCACGACGACCGCGCAGGCGATCCCCCCGCCAGCCTGGGCTTCGCGGTGGTGGACGAGCCGCTCCGCGCGGGGCCGTTCGCGCTGTGCCACCACCCCCGCCCGGTCCGGGACGCCTACGTGCTCGCCGGCCATTGGCACCCGTGCATCAGCGTGACCGGCCGCGCGTTCGAACGGCTGAGGCTGCCCTGCTTCTGGTTGGGCGACGACAGCGGCCAGCTGCCGCGCCAGGCAGTCGGCATCCTGCCGGCCTTCGGCAGCTTCACCGGCATGCACCGCATCGAGCCGCGCGCCGGCGACCGCATCTTCCCGATCGCGGGCGACGTGGTGCGTGCGCTGCCGCCGCTGCCTGTGCCGTAAGCGCGGCGTCCGTGGACCGCTGACACGCGGCATCAACGCAGGCCTGCGCTCAGGCTCGCGCGATGGGCTTGGAATGGCACGACCAGATCCCACAAGGAGTGCCCTCCATGAAAAGAATCGTCCTCGCCGCCGCGGCGATCGCAGCCATCGCGGCGCCTGCCGCGTTCGCGCAGTCCGCCGCAGGCACCTTCACGACCCCCGGCTACGTCATCTTCGAAGGACCGCCGCAATCGAAGCCGATCCGCGGCGCCGTCGTCGGCGAAGCGGTGCTCGCCGGTTCGCACATCGCGGTGGCGCCCAGCCAGGCGACCGTCGCCGCGGCGCCTTCCACCGCGGTCCTCGGCGGCCCGGCCGCCAGCGTGTCGGCCGGCCCCTCGGTCGTGAAGCACTACTGGAATGTCCCCAGCGACATCGGCACCCGCGTCGATTTCCAGCGCTGGCAACGGTTGATGTAAAGGAGCAAGCCATGCAAAAGCAGCACATCGGATGGGCGCTCGCGGCACTCGTCGTCTCCGCCCCCGCCTTCGCGCAGACGCACGTGCAGTCCGCCGGCGGCGTCGCCGTGAGTTCGGGCACCGGCGTGGTGGTCACGCCCGGCGTGGCGACCGCTTCTGCCACGCCGGCGGCCACCGTGGCGGTGATGCCTTCGGCCACCGTGCCGGGCGCGGTGGTGGCGCAGGCCGCCACCAGCGAGTCGGTGAACGGCAACACCCGCACGGTCACCACCCGCTACTGGGTCAACGTTCCCGCGGGCGTCGAGCGTGACGCCGATTTCCAGCGCTGGCAGCGCCTGCGCTGAGCCCCACCAACCCCAAGGGAGAGATGCACATGAAGAAGTTCACCCAGGCCGCGGGCCTTGCCGCAGTCCTCGCACTCGCCGCGGGCGGCGCGCTGGCCCAGTCGGGCAGCGCGGCCGGCGCCGCGTCCGGTGCCTCCGCGGGCGCCGCCGCCGGCGCGGCCGGCACGACCGGCGTGACCACCGGCAGCACCGCCGGCGCGACCACCACGGCCAACCGCATCGCCCCGGCCGACGGCAGCAACGCGCTGCAGCAGCCGGGCGGCATGGGCACGCAGGGCAGCATGCCCGTCGTGCAGACGCACATCCACGGCGCTTCGGTGGTGCAGGCCCACCAGAGCACGCGCGTCGACGGCAACAGCACCATCACCACGACCCAGTACTGGGCCAACGTGCCGGCGAACGTCCACACGGACGACCGCTTCCAGCGCTGGCAGCGCCTGAAGTAAGGCCTCAGCCCACGCGGGCGCCGACCTTGGCGCCCGCGGCGACGATCTCCGCCCAGGTCTGGTCGTCCAGCGCGATGCCTTCGGTCTCGCGCTGCACGCGGGCCTGGCGCTCGGGTTCGCCGGCCACCAGAACGGCGTCGGAACCGGGCGCGGGCGGGCTTTGCTTCAGCCAGTCGACGAAGGCGGTGGCCTCGCCGTCGAAGCTGGACTGCGTGCCGAGCTTGCGCGGGTCGACGACGATGGTGAACATGCCGTTGATGACGGCCCGCAGGTTGTCGGCCGGCCGGTGCCAGGTGCCGCTGCCCGTGAGCGCGCCGCCCAGCAGTTCGCAGGCGACCGCCATCCCGTAGCCCTTGTGCTCGCCGAAGGCGAGCAGGGCGCCGAACATGCCTCCCGGCTGCGGCACCACCACGACACCTGGGTTGGTGGTGGGACGACCGTGTTCGTCGATCAGGTAGCCGGGCTCGACCTGGCGTCCCTCGTTGTGGGCGACGCGCATCTTGCCCTGCGCCACGCGGCTGGTGGCGAAGTCGAGCACGAAAGGCTCGCGGCCCACCAGCGGGACGCCCACGCAGAAGGGATTGGTGCCGTAGCGGCCGTCGCCGCCGCCCCAGGGTGCGACCACCGGACGCGACTGCACGTTGACGAAGTGGATGGACACCAGGCCGCGCGCCACCGCCATCTCGGCGAAGTGCCCGATGCGGCCCAGGTGGTGCGCGTTGGCCAGCGCCATCACGCAGCTGCCCGCCTGCTGCGCGCGCTCCATCGCCAGCAGCATGGCTTGCTCGCCGACCACCTGGCCGTAGCCGCGCTGCCCGTCCAGTGCCAGCAGGCTGGCGGCATCGAGCTTGACGGCCACACCCGCGTTGGGCTTCAGGCCGCCTTCCAGCACCGCCTCGACGTAGCGCGGCACCATGCCGACGCCGTGCGAGTCGTGGCCGCTCAGGTTGGCGAGCACCAGGTTGTCCGCCACCTTCCCGGCTTCTTCCGGCGAACTGCCGGCGGCCTGGATCACGGTGGCGACGGTGGACCGCAACGTCGCGGCCGAGAACTGCTGGGTCATCCCTCGCTCCTCACATCACCGCGCCGACCTGCCAGGGCACGAACTCGTTCTGCCCGTAGCCGTGCTGCTCGCTCTTGCTGTGCTCGCCCGACGCGGTGGCCAGCACGAGGCGGAAGATTCGCTCGCCCATCTCCTGCACCGAGGCCTTGCCGTCGATGATCTCGCCGCAGTTGATGTCCATGTCCTCCTCCTGCCGCTGCCACAGCGCCGAGTTGGTGGCGAGCTTCAGCGAAGGCGAGGGTGCGCAGCCGTACGCGGAGCCGCGGCCGGTGGTGAAGCAGATCATGTTGGCGCCTCCGGCCACCTGCCCGGTGGCGCTGACGGGGTCGTAGCCGGGCGTGTCCATGTAGACGAAGCCGTGCGCGTCGACGGTCTCTGCGTACTCGTACACGGCCTGCAGGTTGGTGGTGCCGCCCTTGGCCACCGCGCCCAGCGACTTCTCGAGGATGGTCGTGAGGCCGCCGGCCTTGTTGCCGGGCGACGGGTTGTTGTTCATCTCGCCTTCGTTCACCTGGGTGTAGTGCTCCCACCAGCGGATGCGTTCCACCAGCTTCTCGCCCACTTCGCGACGCACCGCACGGCGCGTCAGCAGGTGTTCGGCGCCGTAGATCTCCGGCGTCTCCGACAGGATCGCGGTGCCGCCGTGCGCCACCAGCATGTCCACCGCGGCGCCCAGCGCCGGGTTGGCGCTGATGCCCGAGTAGCCGTCGGAGCCGCCGCACTGCAGGCCGATGGTGATGTGCGACGCGCTGCACGGCTCGCGCTTCACGCGGTTGGCGGCGGGCAGCATCTCCTTCACGAGGGCGATGCCCTTCTCCACCGTGCGGCGGGTGCCGCCGGCGTCCTGGATGTTGAACACCTGCAGCGTCTCGCCTTCGCGCAGGCTGCTGTGCGCCAGCCAGGCGTTGATCTGGTTGGCTTCGCAGCCCAGGCCGACGACGATCACCGCGGCGAAGTTCGCGTGCGTGGCATAGCCGGCGAGCGTGCGCTCCAGGATGCGCATGCCGAGGCCTTCGGTGTCCATGCCGCAGCCGGTGCCGTGCGTGAGCGCCACCACGCCGTCGACGTTCGGGAACGGCTCGAGCGCGCCCGGGTTGGTCAGGCGCGAGAAATGGTCGGCGATGGCGCGGGCGGCGGTCGCGGAGCAGTTCACGCTGGAGAGCACGCCGATGTAGTTGCGGGTGGCGACGCGGCCGTCGGCGCGCTTGATACCCATGAAGGTCGCCTCGCGCCGCGGCGGCTCCGGCTTCACGTCGGCACCGAAGGCGTAGTCGCGCGCGAAGGCCCCGCCGTCCGGCCCGACGTCAAGGTTGTGCGTGTGCACGTGCTCGCCCGGCGCGATCGGCTTGCTGGCGAAACCGATGATCTGGTTGTAGCGGCGCACCGGCTCGCCCGGCGCGATGGCGCGCGTGGCCACCTTGTGCCCCGGCGGGATCAGGCCGCGGGCGGTGATGTTTTCGACGACGGTGCCGCCCACCAGCTGCGCGCGGGCGATCAGGACGTCGTCGTTGGGGTGCAAACGAATGAACGGGGTCATGCGGACTCTCTTTCGCGTGGAGCCATCTTCAGTAGAACATCTTGGGCAGCCAGAGGACGGCTTTCGGCATGTAGGTGATGATCGCCAGGGAGACGAGCAGCGGCACCAGCCACGGCAGGATCGCGATCGTCGTTCGCTCGACCGACAGCTTCGCCACCCGTGCCAGCACGAACAGCACCATGCCCATCGGCGGGTGCAGCAGCCCGATCATCAGGTTCAGCACCATCACCAGCCCGAAGTGCACGAGGTCGATGCCGAGCTGCTGGCAGATCGGCACCAGGATCGGCACGAGGATGGTGATCGCGGCCGTGGGCTCCAGGAAGCATCCCACGAACAGCATCAGCAGGTTGGCCAGCAGCAGGAAGACCCACGGTTCCTTGGTGAATGCCAACACCCAGGAGGAGATCGCGGCCGTGACGCCGGTGGCCGTGAGCATCCAGCCGAAGATGCTGGCCGCCGCCACGATGAACAGCACCGTCGCCGTGGTTTCCACCGTGTCGAGGCTGATCTTGACGAACATCTTCCAGTTCAGCGTGCGGTACCAGAGGAAGCCCAGCGCCATCGCCCACAGGCAGGCGGCGATCGCCCCTTCGGTGGGCGTGAACACGCCCGTCGTCATGCCGCCGATCAGCAGCACGGGCGTCATGATCGGCAGCACCGCCTGGAAGCGGAAGATGCGGTCCAGGGCGAACAGCACGATCGCGCCGCCCAGGACGGTCAGCTGCGGCTGCAGGCCGGCCTTGGCGATCAGCAGCCACATTGACAGCGGCCACAGGACCACCACCGCCGTTTCGGCCAGCGCCTTGACGACGCGCGGCCACTCGAACTTGATGTCGCCGCCCCAGCCGTTCTTGTGCGCGAAGTAGGCGACCGTCAGCATCATCAGCAGCGCCATGCCCACGCCGGGCAGGATGCCCGCCAGGAACAGCGCGCCCACGCTCACGTTGGCCATCATCCCGTAGATCACGAAGGGCAGGCTGGGCGGGATGATCGGCCCGAGCGTCGCCGAGGCCGCCGTCACGCCCACCGCGAACTCGGTGTCGTAGCCGTGGTCCTTCATGGCCTTGATCTCGATGGTGCCGAGGCCGGCCGCGTCGGCGATCGCCGTGCCGCTCATGCCGGCGAACACCACGGAGCCCACCACGTTGACGTGGCCCAGGCCGCCCTTGAGCCAGCCGACCAGCGCAAGCGCGTAGTTGTAGATGCGGTTGGTGATGCCGGCGTTGTTCATCAGGTTGCCGGCGAGGATGAAGAAGGGCACGGCCAGCAGCGGGAAGCTGTCGATGCCGCTCACCATCCGGTGAATCACCACGAAGGGCGGGAGGTTGCCGCTCCACAGGATGTAGAGCAGCGCCGACCCGGCCATCGCGATGGCCACGGGGATGCCGCCGCTCATGAGCAGCAGGAAGATGACCTTGAGCATGGCGCTCCGTTCGTTCTAGTTGTCGGTGATCTCGGTCATCGGGCGTTCCAGCACCGAGTAACCGCGCTTTCTGTGGCGGATCGCGACAGTCACGGCGCGCAGCGTCATCAGCACGAAGCCGAGCAACGCGGTGGCGTACACCCAGTTCATCGGCAGGTCGACCATCGTCATGCGCGAGTTGGAGCCCAGGCGCAGCATCATCAGGATCGTCAGCACCACCGCCGCGGCGAAGAAGGCGATGCGCACCACGTCGACGACCGTGGCCATGACGCGTCCCATGCGCGCCGGCATGTAGCGGTAGAAGAAGTCCACCTGGATGTGGTTGTTCTTGATGACGCCCAGCGTCGCGCCCGTGAACACGGTGGCGATCAGCAGGTAGCGCGCGATCTCCTCCGTCCAGGCGGCCGAGTCGTTCAGCACGTAGCGCGTGACGAACTGGTACACCACCACGGCGCCGAGGATCCAGAAGAAGCCGAGGGCGATCCAGCCTTCCCAGGGCGTGCCCGAGAGGTCGACCGCTTCGTCCTGGGCATGGAACTGGCCGTCCTCGCCCATCACCTGCGGCATGTCGTCGATCGAATGATCCATGGGTCTGCCTTTGTCGGGAATGCGCGGATCCGGCTTTGCCGGTCCGCTGCATGGCCCCTTGAGGGGAGGCCGGCGCCCCGCGCCGGCTTCGGGGTGGGCCTACTTGATGTTGACGATGCGGTCCCAGTCCTTCTTGTCGAGCTTCATGGACTCGAAGGTGATGTTCTTCAGCACGTGCTGCTGGAAGGCGTTGCGGTCGACGGTCACGACGTTGATGCCCTTCTTCTTGAACTCGTCGACCAGCTCGCCCTCGCGCTTGCGGATGTCGTTGGTGGCGCGTTCGGCGGCTTCCTGCGTCACTTCGGCCAGGATCTTCTGCTCGGCCGGCGTCAGCTTGCCCAGGGTGGTGGGCGACACCACGGTGAGCAGCGAGTCGGCGATGTGGCCGGTGAGGATGATGTTCTTCTGCACCTCGAAGAACTTCTTGGCCTCGATGGTGGGCAGCGGGTTCTCCTGCGCGTCCACCGTGCCGTTCTGCAGCGCGAGGTAGACCTCGGCGAAGGCGATGGGCGTCGGGTTGGCGCCGCAGGCGCGCGGCAGCGCGGTGTAGGCCGGCGCGTCCGGCACGCGCATCTTCAGGCCCTTCATCTGCTCGCAGGTGGTGAACAGCTTGTTGCTGGTGGCGTGGCGCGCGCCGTAGTAGGTGAGGGCGGTCACGGTGTTGCCCGTGGCCTTCTTGTAGCCCTCGGTCAGCTCCCTGAACACGTCGCTCTTGCTGTACTTGATGACGTGGTCGGCGTCGCGGAAGGTGAACGGGTAGTAGCTGACCGCCAGGCGGGGGAAGGATGTGGCCGCGAACGAGGCGCCGGTCAGGATGATGTCCACGGTGCCGAGCTGCAGGCCCTGGTTGATCTCGCTTTCCTTGCCCAGGCTGGAGGCCGGGAACACCTGGATCTCGTACTTGCCGTTGGTGCGCTTCTTGAATTCCTCGCCGGCCCAGACCGACCACTTGTGGTACGGCTCGGACGTCTCGTAGACGTGGGCCCATTTCAGCTTGGTCTGGGCATGGGCCGGGGCCGCGGCCGCGGCGGCGAGCGCGCAGGCGGCGATGAGTTGCAGGGTGAGGCGTTTGCTCATGGCTTGTCTCCGTTGGTGGACTGGGTCTCCTGGCGTCAGGACTGGTTGGCGCGGCGCCAGCTCGCGCTGTATCGGGTGTAGGCCTTGCGCAGGTGCTGCTGCATGGCGGCGCGCGCGGCGGCCGGGTCGTGCGCGCGGATCGCGTCCAGCACGGCCCCGTGCTCGGCCAGCGCGCGCTGCCAGGACGGCGGGTTCTCGAAGTGGTCGCCCAGGCGCTCGGAGATCGGGCCGCGGCGCGCATGCCAGTAGCCGCGCACCGTGTCGCTCAGCACCTCGTTGCCGCAGCCATCGGCGATGGCGTTGTGGAAGGCTTCATCGCCCGCGCGCGGCACGATGCCGGCGGCGACCTCGTCCTGCATCTGGGCGAGGGCCGAGGCGATCCGCTGGATCTGCGGCTTGCGCGCGTTGCGGGCCGCCAGCGCGGCGACTTCGCCCTCGACCAGTTCGCGGGCATGCATCAGCTCCAGGGGGCCCCAGTCGGTGCCGGTGCCATTGCCGTTGGCCGGCGCGCGGGTGCTGCTGCGCTGGCGGGCGTCCTGCACGTAGATGCCGGAGCCGATGCGCACTTCGACCCAGCCTTCCACCTCCAGCGCGATCAGGGCTTCGCGCACGGAGGGGCGGCTCACGCCCAGCTGCTTGGCCAGGTCGCGCTCGGCCGGCAGGCGCGACCCGGGCGCGAACTCGCCCTGCGCGATGAGCTCGCGCACCTGTTCCGCGATCTGGCGGTACAGGCGGCTGGACTCGACGGCTTGCAGGGGCATGATGGGGCACTAGGGTTGTTGCTGACTGGCCAAGTGGTCAGGCCAATTACTATCCGGCCCGAACCCCGCCCGGTGCATCGGGGTGTTCCCTAGCCGGGCCCGTTTTCCGCATGGAAGGAGCGCCCGCGTGCGACTGCAGAACAAGACCGCCCTCGTCACCGCCGCCGGCCAGGGCATCGGCCGCGCCAGCGCCCTGGCCCTCGCCGCCGAAGGCGCCCAGGTCTGGGCGACCGACGTCAACCCGAAGCTGCTGGACAGCTACGAGGGCATCGAGGGCATCCGCTGCGTGCAGCTGGACGTGCTGGACAAGGACGCCATCGCCAAGGTGGTCGGCGCGATGCCGGCGATCGACGTGCTGTTCAACTGCGCCGGCTTCGTCCACAGCGGCACCGTGCTGCAGGCGACCGACGAGGAATGGAACTTCGCGCTGAACCTGAACGTGCGCGCGCAGTTCTGGGCCATCCAGGCGGCGCTGCCGCGCATGCTGGGAAACGCCGATGGCCACGGGCGCGGCAGCATCATCAACATGGCCAGCGTGTGCAGCAGCATCAAGGGGCTGCCGAACCGCTTCATCTACGGCACCACCAAGGCGGCGGTGATCGGCCTGACCAAGAGCGTCGCCGCCGACTACGTGGCGCACGGCATCCGCTGCAACGCGATCTGTCCGGGCACCGTGGACACGCCGTCGCTGCAGGGCCGCATCAATGCCTTCGACGACCCGGTGGCCGCGCGCCAGGCGTTCGTCGCGCGCCAGCCGATGGGGCGGCTCGCCACGGCGGAGGAGATCGCGCCGCTGGTGGTCTACCTCGCCAGCGAGGAGTCGGTGTTCGTCACCGGCCAGGCCTACGCGGTCGACGGCGGCATCACGCTATGAACCAGCTCGACTTCCAGGGGCGGCAGGCCGTGGTCACCGGCGGCGCCGCCGGCCTGGGCTACGCCATCGCGCAGCGCCTGGTCGCCTCCGGCGGCGGCGTGACGCTCTGGGACCGCGACCCGGTCAACGGCCGCGAGGCCGCCGAGCGCATCGGCTGCAGCTTCGTGCAGGTGGACGTGACCGATGAGACTTCGGTGCGCGACGCCGTGGCTTCCACGCTGCGGCGCGTGCAGCGCATCGACGCGCTGGTCAACAGCGCCGGCATCACCGGCCCCAACACCAAGGTCTGGGACTATCCGCTCGACGCCTGGAAGCAGGTCTTCGACGTCAACGTGCACGGCCTCTTCCTCTGCTGCCGCGAAGTGGCGCAGGCCATGCGTGCCGCGAACTACGGGCGCATCGTCAACATCGCTTCCGTGGCCGGCAAGGACGGCAACCCCAACGCCAGCGCCTACAGCGCCAGCAAGGCGGCGGTGATCGCACTGACCAAGTCGCTGGGCAAGGAGCTCGCCGATACCGGCGTGCGCGTGAACTGCGTGACGCCCGCCGCGGTGAAGACCGCGATCTTCGACCAGATGACCGAGGCGCACATCCAGTTCATGCTGTCGAAGATCCCGATGGGCCGCTTCGGCACGCCGGAGGAAGTGGCCGCGCTGGTCGGCTGGCTGTGCACGGAGGAGTGCTCGTTCTCCACCGGTGCGGTGTTCGACCTCTCGGGCGGCCGCTCGACCTATTGATCCCCAAACCAAGAAGGAAGACAGGAATGAAACTGGTGCGCTATGGCAACCCCGGCCGCGAGAAGCCGGGCCTCGTGGATGCGGACGGCAAGCTGCGCGACCTGAGCTCGGTCGTGCCGGACATCGGCCCGGAACAGCTGGGCCAGGTGGGCCTGGCCCGCATCCGCAAGGCCAACCCCGCCAAGCTGCCCCTGGTGCGCGGCAACCCGCGCTTCGGCTGCCCGGTCGCCAACGTGGGCAAGTTCGTCGCCATCGGCCTCAACTACGCGGACCACGCGGCGGAATCCGGCGTGCCGATCCCGAAGGAGCCGGTCGTCTTCATGAAGGCGACCAGCTGCATCCAGGGCCCGAACGACCCGGTCATGCTGCCGCGCGGCTCGGTGAAGACCGACTGGGAGGTGGAGCTGGCGGTGGTGATCGGCACCACCGCGCGCTACGTGCCCATGAGCAAGGCGCTGTCGCATGTCGCGGGCTACGCGGTCTGCAACGACGTGAGCGAGCGCGAGTTCCAGCTGGAGCGCGGCCCGCAATGGGACAAGGGCAAGGGCTGCGACACCTTCGGCCCGCTCGGTCCCTGGCTCGTGACGACCGACGAGATCCCGAACGTGCAGCGCCTGGCGATGTGGCTGGACGTGAACGGCAAGCGCATGCAGACCGGCAACACGCGCACGATGATCTTCAACGTGGCCAAGCTGGTGAGCTACGTCAGCCACTTCATGACCTTGCTCCCCGGCGACGTCATCACCACCGGCACGCCGCCCGGCGTCGGCCTGGGCATGAAGCCGCCGACGTACCTGAAGAAGGGCGACGTCATCACGCTGGGGATCGAAGGGCTGGGCGAGCAGCGCCAGCTGGTGGTGCCGTTCAAGGCATCCTGAGGCGCTCGCCCCGTCTCCGCCTGGCGAGGGGGAGCCGGGGCTCCCCTCGCTGGGGCAGTCCCTCTAAAACCTGACGGCCTTCCCATGGCCGCCGGAAATGCTGCAAAATAGAACGACCGTTCGTTTTATTTTGCCGCCATGTCCGTCACCTCCCTGCCCCTGAAGCCCGGCCGCGCCCGGGAGGGCAAGGCCTTGCAGAAGGGCCAGCAGACCAAGGCGGCGATCGTGGATGCCGCGCTCGGCCTGGCCACGCAGATCGGCCTGGAGGGGCTGTCCATCGGCGCGCTGGCCGAAGTCACGCAGATGAGCAAGTCGGGCGTGTTCGCCCACTTCGGCTCGCGCGAGGAACTGCAGATCTCCGTGGTGCGCGAGTACCACCGGCGCTTCGAGGACGAGGTCTTCTACCCCGCGATGAGCGAAACGCGTGGCCTGCCGCGCCTGCGCGCCATGTTCGCCAACTGGATGAAGCGCACCTCGGTGGAGCTCGATTCCGGCTGCATCTACATCAGCGGTGCCGTCGAATTCGACGACCGGCCCGGCCCCGTGCGCGATGCGCTGGCCTGGTCCGTGCAGACCTGGCATTCGGCGATGAAGCGCGCCATCACCCTCGCCAAGCAGCAGGGCCACCTGCAATCCGACGTGGACGAGGAGCAGATGCTCTTCGAGATCCACGGCCTCATCCTCGCGCTGCACTACGAAGCGCGTTTCCTCAAGAACCCCGGCTCGATCGCCCGCGCGAACGCCGGATTCGAGAACATCCTGCAGCGCTACGGCGCCAGCCCGGCCGCTGCAGCCCGATCCCCCCGAACCACCCGCCCGGCCAAGACCGCCAAGGAGTCCTGAGATGCCCACGTACACCCCGCCCCTGCGCGACATGCAGTTCGTCATCCACGAAGTGCTGAACGCCACCGACGAACTGAAGGCCCTGCCGAAGCACGCGGACATCGACGCCGACACCATCAATGCGGTGCTGGAAGAGGGCGGTAAGTTCGCTTCGGAAGTGACCTTCCCGCTGAACATCACCGGCGACACCGAAGGCTGCAAGCTCGATGCGAAGACGCACGAGGTCAAGACGCCCACCGGCTTCAAGGACGCCTATGCCAAGTACGTCGAAGGCGGCTGGCCGGCGCTGTCGTGCGACCCGGAGTACGGCGGACAGGGCCTGCCCTTCGTGCTGAACCAGTGCTTCTACGAGATGCTGAACAGCGCCAACCAGGCCTGGACCATGTACCCCGGCCTGTCGCACGGCGCCTACGAGGCCCTGCACGCGCACGGCACCGACGAACAGAAGAAGACCTACCTGCCCAAGCTCGTCTCCGGCGAGTGGACCGGCACCATGTGCCTGACCGAGCCCCATTGCGGCACGGACCTCGGCCTGCTGCGCACCAAGGCCGAACCGCAGGCCGACGGCACCTACAAGCTGACCGGCAACAAGATCTTCATCTCCGCCGGCGAGCACGACATGACGGCGAACATCGTGCACCTGGTGCTGGCCCGCTTGCCGGACGCGCCGCAGGGCAGCAAGGGCATCTCGCTGTTCGTCGTGCCGAAGTACAACGTGAAGGCCGACGGCTCGCTGGGCGAGCGCAACGGCATCTACTGCGGCGGCCTGGAGCACAAGATGGGCATCCACGGCAACGCCACCGCGCAGCTGGTGCTGGAGGGCGCCGTCGGCTCGCTGGTCGGCGAGCCGAACAAGGGCCTGGCCGCGATGTTCGTGATGATGAATGCCGCCCGCCTGGGCGTGGGCAACCAGTCGCTGGGCCTGACCGAAGTGGCCTACCAGAACGCGCTGGCCTACGCGAAGGACCGCCTGCAGATGCGCGCGCTGTCCGGCCCCAAGGCCAAGGACAAGCCGGCCGACCCGATCATCGTCCACCCGGACGTGCGCAAGATGCTGCTGACTGCCAAGGCTTACGCCGAGGGCGGCCGCGCGATGGCGATCTACTGCACGCTGCTGCTGGACAAGGAGCTGTACCACCCCGACGAGAAGGTCCGCAAGGAGAGCGCCGAGATGGTGGCGCTGCTCACGCCGATCGTGAAGGCCTTCCTGACGGACAACGGCCACATCTCCACCAACGCCTGCATGCAGGTGTTCGGCGGCCACGGCTTCATCAAGGAATGGGGCATGGAGCAGTTCGTGCGGGACAACCGCATCAACATGATCTATGAAGGCACCAACACCATCCAGTCGCTGGACCTGCTGGGCCGCAAGATCCTGGGCAACCAGGGCGCCACGCTGAAGAAGTTCGGCAAGCTGGTGGCGCAGCTGGTGGAAGAGGAAGGCGTCAACGAGCAGATGGCCGAGTTCATCAATCCGGTGGCCTACCTGGGCGACCAGATGACCAAGTTCACCACCGAGATCGGCTTCAAGGCCTTCCAGAACCCGGACGAAGTGGGCGGCGCCGCCGTCGACTACCTGCGCGTGGCCGGCCACCTGGTGTTCGGTTATTTCTGGGCGCGCATGGCGCAGGTCGCGCTGCGCGAGATCGCGGCCGGCAACACCGACCCGTTCTACAAGGCGAAGCTGCAGACCGCGCGCTTCTACTTCGCGCGCCTGTTCCCGGAAACGGCGACGCTGATGCGCACGGCGCGCTCCGGCGTGAAGGTGCTGCTGGACACCGAAGAGGCGCTCGCGTGAAAGCGGCGCTGATCGCCACCGGCATGCTGTTCGCCGGCACGGCGCTCGCCCAGGTGTCCCCCGTGGGCACCTGGCGCAACATCGACGACAAGACCGGCGAGGCCAAGGCCGAGATCCGCATCACCGAGAGCGGCGGCGTGCTGAACGGCCGCATCGAGAAGCGGCTGGCCAAGGATGCCAAGCCGGACTCCGTCTGCGAGGAATGCAAGGACGAG
Organism: Ramlibacter pallidus; assembly: GCF_015070875.1. GTDB lineage: Bacteria > Pseudomonadota > Gammaproteobacteria > Burkholderiales > Burkholderiaceae_C > Ramlibacter > Ramlibacter pallidus. The sequence goes on along the minus strand of NZ_JADDIV010000001.1, from coordinate 308,040 downwards.
CGCAAGGGCCAGCCCCTGACCGGACTGGAGATCATCCGCGGCGCGAAGAAGGCCGAGGGCCGCGACGTCTGGGAAGGCGGCAAGATCCTCGACCCGGAGAACGGCCGCGAGTACACGCTGCGCCTGACGCCCATCGAGGGCGGCAAGCGGCTGGAAGTGCGCGGCTCGATCGGGCCGTTCGGCCGCACCCAGACCTGGGTGCGCGTGCAGTAGACGCTTTTTTTCCCCTCCCCCTCTGGGGGAGGGCAGGGTGGGGGCGCCCGGCGGTCGCAGCGCCCCCATCCCAACCCTCCCCCAGAGGGGGAGGGAGCAAGAATCAGGAGTTCCCGTGTACAAAGATCAAGACGAACGTTCCGGCAGCGCGCCGTCGGCGCAAGGGAAGGCAAGAACGATGAACCGCTTCCAGGTGAAGAAGGTGGCCGTGCTCGGCGCCGGCGTGATGGGCGCGCAGATCGCCGCGCACCTGGTCAACGTGAAGGTGCCGGTGGTGCTGTTCGACCTGCCCGCCAAGGAAGGCCCGAAGAACGGCGTGGTCACGAAGGCCGTCGAAGGCCTGAAGAAGCTCAAGCCGTCGCCGCTGGGCGTGCCGGAGGACGCCGCGCTGATCCAGCAGGCGAACTATGAAGAGCACCTGTCCCTGCTGGGCGAATGCGACCTGGTGATCGAGGCGATCGCCGAGCGCATGGACTGGAAGCTGGACCTGTACAAGAAGATCGCGCCGCACGTGGCGAAGCACGCCATCGTCGCATCCAACACGTCCGGCCTGTCGATCACGAAGATGTCCGAGGCGCTGCCGGAGGCGATCAAGCCCCGGTTCTGCGGCATCCACTTCTTCAACCCGCCGCGGTACATGTACCTGGTGGAGCTGATCCCGACCCCGACGACGAAGCCGGAGATCCTGGACGACCTGGAGACCTTCGTCACCAGCGGCCTGGGCAAGGGGGTCGTGCGCGCCAAGGACACGCCCAACTTCATCGCCAACCGCGTCGGCATCGCCGGCATGCTGGGCACGATGCGCGAGGTCGAGAAGTTCGGCCTGACCTTCGACGTGGTCGACGACCTCACCGGCAAGAAGCTGGGCCGCGCGTCCAGCGGCACCTTCCGCACCGCGGACGTGGTCGGCCTGGACACCATGGCCCACGTCATGAAGACGCTGCAGGACACGCTGTCGCCCGAGACCGACCCGTTCTATTCGAGCTTCGGCACGCCGGCCGTGCTGACCAAGCTGCTGGAGAAGGGCCACCTGGGGCAGAAGTCCAAGGCGGGCTTCTTCAAGAAGGCCGGGCGGGACATCCTGCGCTTCGAGCTGGAAAGCGAAAGCTACGTGCCGGCCGGCCAGAAGGCCGACGAGGTCTACGGCCGCATGCTGAAGAAGCCGGCCGCCGAGCGCCTGAAGCTGCTGCGCAATGCCACCGGCCCGCAGGGCCAGTTCCTCTGGTCCATCCTGCGCAACAGCTTCCACTACGCCGCCGTGCACCTGGCGACCATCGCCGAGACCGCGCGGGACGTCGACCAGGCCATGCGCTGGGGCTTCGGCATGAAGCAGGGCCCGTTCGAGCTGTGGCAGGAAGCCGGCTGGCTGCAGGTGGCGCAATGGATCCAGGAAGACATCGATGCGGGCAAGGCGTTGTCGAAGGCGCCGCTGCCGGCCTGGGTGTTCAAGGGTCCCGTCGCGGATGCGGGCGGCGTGCACACCGAACAGGGCTCGTTCAACCCGACCACCGGCAAGTTCCAGCCGCGCCGCGTGCTGCCGGTCTACCAGCGCCAGCTGTTCCCCGAACTGCTGCGCGGCGAGGCCGGTCCGCGCTTCGAAACCGCGGGCACCACGCTGCACGAGGACAAGAACCTGCGTCTCTGGACGCTGGACGACGAGGTCCTCATCTGCAGCCTCAAGACCAAGATGCACGTCATCAGCCCCGAGGTCTGCGAAGGGCTGCAGCAGGCGGTCGAGATGGCGGAGAAGGACTACGAGGGCCTGGTGATCTGGTCGGGCGACGAGCCCTTCAGCGCCGGCGCCGACCTCGAGTCCACGCTGCCGGCCTTCATCGCCGTCGGCGTCGCGGCCATCGAGGATGCCGAGGGCTTCATGCAGCAGACCATGCTGCGCCTGCGCTATGCCAGCGTGCCGGTGGTGTCCGCCATCCGCGGCCTGGCGCTGGGCGGCGGCTGTGAGCTGGGCCTGTATTCGGCCAAGCGCGTCGCCGCGATGGAAAGCTACATCGGCCTGGTGGAGGTCGGCGTCGGCCTGGTGCCGGGCGCGGGCGGCCTGACCTACATCGCGCGCCGCGCGGCGGAGAACGCGCAGCACAGCATGGACAAGGAGCTGCTGAAGTTCCTGACCGAGGGCTTCACGGCCGCGGCCATGGCCAAGGTGGGCACCAGCGCGATCGAGTCGCGCAAGATCGGCTACCTGCTGGAGAGCGACGTGATCGTCCCGAACAAGGACGAACTGCTCTACGTCGCTGTGCAGCAGGCCAAGTCGATGTTCGATGCCGGCTACCGTCCGCCGCACAAGCGCCTGTTCCCGGTGGCGGGCCGCAGCGGCAAGGCGACGATCCTGGGCCAGCTGATCAACATGCGCGACGGCGGCTTCATCAGCCAGCACGACTTCCGCATCGCCGGCCTGATCGCCAACGTGGTGACCGGGGGCGACGTGGACGCGAACCAGCTGGTGAACGAGGAGTACCTGATGACGCTGGAGCGCAGGGCCTTCTGCGAGCTGGTGCAGCACCCGAAGACGCAGGAGCGGATCCTGGGGATGCTGAGCACGGGGAAGCCTGTTCGGAACTGACCCTGCTCCCTCCCCCTCTGGGGGAGGGCTGGGGTGGGGGCACACCACGCATGCAGAACCAGTCCACATCGACGGCCCAGCGCAACGCGCGCGTGCTTCGGCGCGAGATGACGGATTCCGAGCGCAAGCTCTGGTCTGGCCTGCGTGGCGAGCAACTCGGAGTGAAGTTCCGCCGTCAGCACCCTCTCGGCAACTACATCGCGGACTTCGCCTGCCTCGCCCCCAAGCTGATCGTGGAGCTCGATGGGTCCCAGCACGAGCGGCAAGTCGATTACGACGGCCGGCGAGATGGCTTCTTTCGCGCCCACGGCTTTGCGGTGCTGCGATTTCCGAGCAACGCAGCACTGACGAATTTGGACGGCGTACGCCAGTCCATCCTCGACCAATTGCAGGCGTTGGGGGCCGCGTGCCCCCACCCCAGCCCTCCCCCAGAGGGGGAGGGAGTGAATACCAGGAACCAACCATGACCAAGCAACTCCAGGACGCCTACATCGTCGCCGCCACGCGCACGCCCATCGGGCGTTCGCACAAGGGCTTCTTCCGCAACACCCGGCCCGACGACCTGCTGGCCACGGTGCTGAAGGCGGCGCTGGCGCAGGTGCCGAACCTCGACCCGAACGCCATCGAAGACCTGATCTGCGGCTGCGCGATTCCCGAAGGGCCGCAGGGCCTGAACGTGGCGCGCGTCGGCGCGGTGCTCGCCGGGCTGCCCAAGAGCGTGGGCGGCATCACCGTCAACCGCTTCTGCGCCTCCGGCCTGGCCGCGGTGCAGATGGCCGCCGACCGCATCCGGGTCGGCGAGGCCGACGTGATGATCGCCGCCGGCACCGAGAGCATGAGCATGGTGCCGATGATGGGCAACACGCCCTCGCTGTCGCCGGAGATCTTCCGCGACCCCGACGACATCGGCAACTACGGCATCGCCTACGGCATGGGCCTCACCGCCGAGAAGGTGGCGCAGCAATACAAGGTGAGCCGGGAAGACCAGGACGCCTTCGCCCTGGCCTCGCACCAGCGCGCCGTGAAGGCGCAGCAGGCCGGCCTGTTCGCCGACGAGATGACCGCCGTGCAGGTCGAGGAGCGCCAGCTGGACCTCGAATCCGCCGAAGTCGCGATCGACACCCACACGGTGAAGCTCGACGAAGGCCCGCGCCCGGACACCACCCTCGAGGCGCTGGGCAAGCTGCGCCCGGTGTTCGCCGCGCGCGGCAGCGTCACGGCCGGCAACAGCTCGCAGACCTCCGACGGCGCCGGCGCGCTGATCATCGCCAGCGAGGCGGCCATCAAGCGCTTCAACCTGCAGCCGCTCGCGCGCTTCGTCAGCTACGCCAGCCGCGGCGTGCCGCCGCACATCATGGGCATCGGCCCGATCCAGGCGATCCCCGCCGCGCTCAAGTCCGCCGGCCTGAAGCAGGAAGACATCGACTGGTTCGAGCTGAACGAGGCCTTCGCCGCGCAGTCGCTCGCCGTGATCCGCGAACTGGGCCTGGACGCCAGCAAGATCAATCCCATGGGCGGCGCGATCGCCCTGGGCCACCCGCTGGGCGCCACCGGCGCGATCCGTTCCGCCACCGTGGTGCACGCCCTGCGCCGCAACAACCTGAAGTACGGGATGGTGACGATGTGCGTCGGCATGGGGCAGGGCGCGGCGGGGATCTTCGAGCGCGTGTGACGGATTTTTTCCTTCCCCCTCTGGGGGAAGGAAGGGATGGGGGCGCGCGGCCGACCGAGTGCCCCCACCCCGACCCTCCCCCAGAGGGGGAGGGAGGAAGAAAAGAAGACAGCAACGAGAGGAGTAAGCATGGAACGAGTGACGCTGAGGGCCACGGACGGCGCGGAGATCTCCGCTCGCGTCTATGCGCCCGAAGGCTCGCCCGCCGGTAACGTCGTCATTGGCGGCGCGATGGGCGTGCGGCAGGAGTTCTACGCACCCTTCGCCACCTGGCTCGCGGTGCAGGGCTGGCGCGTGACCACCTTCGACTACCGCGGCAGCGGCGAGTCGGCGCCGGCCAGCCTGCGCGGCTTCCGGGCCGACCTGTTCGACTGGACGCGCGACTACGAGGCGGCCATCGACCACGCGCATGCGGCACTGCCGGATGCGCCGCTCCATCTCCTCGGCCACAGCCTGGGCGCGCAGCTCCCGGGCCTGCTCTCCAACCAGGCCAAGGTCAGCGGCCTGCTCAGCGTGGCGGCCGGCAGCGGCTACTGGCGCGAGAACGCACCGCAACTCAAGCGCGTGATCCCGTGGTTCTGGTTCGTGCTGGTGCCGGTGGCCACGCGCCTGTGCGGCTACTTCCCCGGCCGCAAGCTGCGCAAGGTCGGCGACCTGCCGGCCGGCGTCATCCTGCAGTGGCGCCGCTGGTGCCTGCATCCGCGCTACAGCGTGGGCGCGGAGGGCGAGCTGGCCCGCGCGGCCTATGCGCGCGCACGTTTCCCGGTGCTGGCGCTCTCCATCTCCGACGACGAGCTGATGACGCTGCAGGGCACGCGCAGCCTGGTGTCGCTGTACGAGAACGCGCCGCGCCAGATCGAGCGGATCGCGCCGGCCGACGTGGCCCTGCGGCGCATCGGCCACTTCGGTCCCTTCCGCAGCGAACAGGAAACGCGCCTCTGGCCGCGGATGGCCGACCGGCTGCGCACGCTGTCCACGCCGCAAGCCGCATGAGCACGCATCCCTTCGACGAAGCCGTCGCCCTGCAGCCGCAGGCGGACGGCAGCTTCCAGGGCCGCACCAGCCCCGCCTACGCCAACATGATCGGGCCGTACGGCGGCATCACCGCCGCGCAGTGCCTGCAGTCCGTGCTGGCGCACCCGCAGCGGCTGGGCGACCCGGTGTCCCTGACCATCAACTTCGCGGCGGCCCTGGCCGACGGCCCCTTCATCGCCCGGCCGCGGCCCGCCCGCACCAACCGCTCCACCCAGCACTGGATCGTGGAGATGCTGCAGGGCGACGAGGTCGTCATCACCGCCACCGTGTTCACCGCGGTGCGGCGCGAGACCTGGTCCGGCCACGAGGCCCGCATGCCGCAGGTGCCGCGCCCCCACGACACGCCGCGCACGCCGCGCCACGGCGTCGAGTGGCTCAACCGCTACGACATGCGCTTCCTGGAAGGTTCCATCCCGCAGGAATGGAAGGGCGCCGAGAACGCCAGCAGCCTGACGCGCCTGTGGGTGCGCGACGACCCGGCGCGGCCGCTCGACTTCGCGTCGCTCACCGCCCTGGCGGACGTGTTCTTCCCCCGCGTCTGGCTGCGCCGTGCCAAACTGACGGCCATTGGCACCGTGAGCATGACCGTCTACTTCCACGCCGACGCCGCCCACCTGGCGGCCGCCTCGTCCGGCTACCTGCTCGTGCAGGCGCAGGGGCAGGGCTTCGGCGGGGGCTACTTCGACCACGCGGGACAGCTGTGGGACGAAGCCGGCCGGCTCCTGGCCACCACCCACCAGGTCGTCTACTACAAGGAGTGAGCCCCATGGCCGAAGCAGCAGCGCGCCCGGTGGCGGTCGTCATCGGCGCCGGTGACGCCACGGGCGGCGCGATCGCGCGGCGCTTCGCGCGCGGCGGCTACACGGTGTGCGCCGCGCGGCGCAATGCCGACAAGCTGCAGCCGCTGCTGGAGCAGATCCGCGCGGAAGGCGGCACGGCCCATGGCTTTGCTTCCGATGCGCGCGACGAGGACGCGGTCGCGGCGCTGTTCGACGACATCGAAGGCCGCATCGGCCCGGTGGAGGTGCTGGTGTTCAACATCGGCGCCAACGTGCAGAGCAGCATCCTGGAAGAGACGGCGCGCAAGTACTTCAAGATCTGGGAGATGGCGTGCTTCGCCGGCTTCCTGGTGGGACGCAAGGCGGCGCGCTGCATGGCGCCGCGCGGCCGCGGCACGATCCTCTTCACGGGCGCGACGGCGTCGCTGCGTGGCTCCGCCAACTTCGCGGCGTTCGCGGGCGCCAAGGCCGCCCTGCGCGCGCTCGCCCAGAGCATGGCGCGCGAGCTCGGCCCGCGCGGCATCCACGTGGCGCACGTCGTCGTCGACGGCGCCATCGACACCGCGTTCATCCGCGAGAACTTCCCCGATCGCTATGCACTGAAGGACCAGGACGGCATCGTGAACCCCGACCATATCGCCGAGACGTACTGGATGCTGCACCAGCAGCCGCGCGACGCCTGGACGCACGAGCTGGACCTGCGTCCCTGGATGGAGAAATTCTGATGGGCAAGGAAGTCGAGTTCTATTTCGACGTGGGCAGCCCCGCCGCCTACATTGCCTGGACGCAGCTGCCGCGCATCGCGCGGGAGGCCGGCGCCAACATTGCGTACCGGCCCTTCCTGCTGGGTGGCGTGTTCCACGCCACCGGCAACCGGTCGCCGACGGAGGTGCCCTCCAAGGGCAAGTACCTGCTGGACGACCTCGATCGCTTCGCCCGGCGCTACGCCGCGCCGTTCCGCCACAACCCGCATTTCCCGATCAACACGCTGGCGCTGATGCGCATCGCGACCGGGCTGCAGATGCGCGAACCCGCCCGGATGCTGCCCTACACCGACGCCGTGTACCGCGCGATCTGGGTGGAGGCGCGCGACATGAACGACCCGGCGACCGTCGGCGAAGTGCTGCAGCAGGCGGGCTTCGATGCGCAGCAGATGCTGGCGCTCGCCGGCGACCCGGAAGTGAAGGAACGCCTGAAGGCCGTGACCCAGGATGCGGTGGCGCGCGGCGTCTTCGGCGCGCCCACCTTCTTCGTCGGCGACCAGATGTTCTGGGGCCAGGACCGCCTCGATTTCGTGAAGGAAAGCCTCCAATGAGCCAGGAAATCCTCGCCCACGCCGAAGCCGGCGTGATGACCGTGACGCTCAACCGCCTGGAGCGCAAGAACTCGATCACGTCGGACATGTACGGCGCGCTCGCCGACGCGCTGCAGCGCGCGCGCGACGACGCATCCGTGCGCGTCGCGGTGATCCAGGGGCACGAGACGGTGTTCTCCGCCGGCAACGACATCGGCGACTTCCTGAACAAGCCGCCCGCCGGCGAGGAATCCCCGGTGTTCCGCTTCCTGCACGGCATCGCCACCTTTCCCAAGCCGCTGCTGGCCGCGGTGTGCGGTCCGGCCGTTGGCGTCGGCACCACGCTGCTGTTCCACTGCGACCTGGTTTATGCGGGCGACAACGCCGCCTTCTCCATGCCCTTCGTGAACCTGGGCCTGTGCCCCGAGGCGGCGTCGAGCCTGCTGGTGCCGCAGATGTTCGGCTACCACCGCGCCGCCGAGGCGCTGCTGCTTGGCGAGCCCTTCATGGCCGAAGCCGCGCTCGAGGTCGGCCTGGTCAACCGCGTGCTGCCGCCGACGGAAGCGAATGCCTACGCGCAGCAGCAGGCGAAGAAGCTGGCCGCCAAGCCGCTTTCCAGCCTGGTCGAGATCAAGCGCCTGATGAAGCTGGGGCAGCAGCAGGCCGCCGTGGCGCGCATGAAGGACGAAGGCGACAGCTTCCGCCGCATGCTGCAGGAGCCGGCCGCCAAGGAAGCCTTCACGGCCTTCATGGAAAAGCGCAAGCCGGACTTCTCGAAGGTCTAGCCTTCCATGGTGAGCGGGGGCAGCGGCCGGGCCGCGACCTCCGCCGCCTCCGCCGCGGACATCCCCAGCGCACGCAGCAGCAGGGCCGCACAGGCCTGGTCGTGCTTCGCCGGCGCCGCGCCGAGCGCGACGCGCCGCATCGCCTGCGTGCAGATGCCATTGATCGCGTCCAGCGCCGCGGCCTCGCTGGGCACCTTGAACTTCTTCTGCTTCACGCCCAGGCGCAGGTCCGCCAGGGGGTACTGCATGATCGTTTCCTGCACGAGAGGGCTCGCCGTCATCACGTCGAGCAGCAGCAGCGTCCAGTCCGGGCTGTCGGCGGCCAGGCGCACGTAGCGCCTCTGGCCGATCGCCATGCGCTCGGCGCCGTCGGCGATGTGGGCGTAGCTGTCGTTGATGGCGCGGCACAGGGTCTCGGCCAGCACCGCCGCCAGCCGCTGCACCAGCGCGTCCTTCGTGCTGAAGTGGTTGTAGAGCGTGGCCGTCGTCACGCCGGCCGCCTGCGCGACCTGCTGCATCGTCGCGGCCTGCAATCCGCGCTCGCAGATCACCTGCACGGCCGCATGGAGCAGCTGCGAATGGGTGCGCTCCCGCTTGGGGCCGCCGCTCGTCCCCTCGAGGAAGGCCGCGGCCAGGGCGGGGGGGAGGGGTGGCATTGACGTCGGCCAGTAATTTGACATACCATCCATTTTTCGACACAAACACCAAAATTGGAGCTTGCCTCCATTCTAGAGGAGAAGGTGATGGGGAAGTGGATGAAGAGGCTGGGGCTCGCCGCCGGCCTGCTGGCGGTGCTGGTGGCCGGCGCCGTGTTCGCGGGCCTGCAACTGGCCGACCGCAAGATGCAGCGCCGGGTGGAGGTGAAGGTGCAGCCGGTGGCGTACACCACCGACGCGGCGGCCGTGGAGCGCGGCCGCTACCTGTTCGCCTCTCGCGGCTGCGTGGATTGCCACGGTGCCAACGGCGGCGGGCGGACGTTCGTGGAGGAGGCCGACGGGCTGAAGATCCGCGGCCCCAACATCACGCGCGCGGCGGGCGGCGTGGTCGGGGGCTACCAGCCGCAGGATTGGGTGCGCGCGATCCGGCACGGCGTCGCGCCCGACGGGCGCCCCCTGATGATCATGCCCAGCGAGGACTACAACCGCTTCACCGATGCGGACCTGGCCGCACTGGTCGCCTACGTCCGTTCCATGCCGCCCGCCGAAGGCGGAGCGGCCGAACTGCGGCTGCCGGTGCCGGTGCGCGTGCTCTACGGTTTCGGCGCGATCCAGGACGCCGCCGCCAAGATCGACCACGCCCTGCCGCCGGCGCAGCCCGTCGCCGAAGGCGTGAACGTGGCGCACGGCGCCTACGTCGCCAACATGTGCCTGGGCTGCCATGGCCCGCAGCTGGCCGGTGGCCGCATCCCGGGCGGCCCGCCGGACTGGCCTGCGGCGTCCAACCTCACGCCCGGCGAGGGCACGGTGATGACCCGCTACCCGGATGCCGATGCGCTGCTGCGCCTGTTCCGGACCGGCAAGCGCCACGACGGCAGCGAAGTGAAGGTCATGCCGTTCAACTCCCTGCGCGAGATGAGCGACACCGACGTGCGGGCCCTGCACCTGTACCTGCGCGGGCTGCCGCCGAAGCCGCAGGGCTGAGGATACGCTGGCTCCCCCGCTGCCCCACAATGCGGCGGAACAGCCAAAGGAGGCCCCATGCCCACGCTCCAGGGAAAGACGCTCTTCATCACCGGTGCCTCGCGCGGCATCGGCCTGGCGATCGCGAAGCGCGCCGCCGCCGACGGCGCCAACATCGTCATCGCCGCCAAGACCACGGAGCCCGACCCGCGGCTGCCCGGCACCATCTACAGCGCAGCGGAGGAGGTGCGTGCCGCCGGCGGCCAGGCGTTGCCGATGCAGGTGGACATCCGCGACGAGGCCGCGGTGCTGGCGGCCGTGCAGCAGGCGGTGCTCACCTTCGGCGGCATCGACATCCTGGTCAACAACGCCAGCGCGATCAGCCTCACGGACACCGAGCACACGCCGATGAAGCGCTACGACCTGATGAACGGGATCAACGCGCGCGGCACCTACCTGTGCACGCAGGCCTGCCTGGCCGAGCTGAAGAAGTCCGCCGCCGCGGGTCGCAACCCGCACGTGCTCAACATGTCGCCGCCGCTGTCCATGAAGGAGCACTGGTTCGCGCCGCATACCGCGTACACCATGGCCAAGTACGGCATGAGCATGTGCACGCTGGGACACGCCGGCGAGTTCCGCCAGTACGGCATCGCCGTCAACAGCCTGTGGCCGCGCACCGCCATCGCCACGGCCGCCTTGCAGATGATCCCGGGCGTCGACCTGAAGGCCTGCCGCACGCCGGAGATCCTGGCGGACGCGGCCTACCTCGTCCTCACGTCCGACGCGGCGGATGCGAAGAACAGCGGCAACTTCCACATCGACGACACGCTGCTGGGCCAGCATGGCCACACGGACCTCGACCGTTACGCGGTGACGCCGGGCAACCGCAAGTTCATCCCCGACTTCTTCGTGGATTGATCCCATCCCGGCTGGTGGATGACGCGGCCGAAAGTGCGCACTATCATGCGCCGCATGGCCTACATGCTCCTGATCCACGAACCCGCCGGACAGCGCGCGACGCGCACGCGCGCGCAAGGCGAGGCCGTCTACGAGCGCATGGTGCAGTGGGGACGCGGCCTGCGCGACCGCGACCTGCTGGTCTCCGGCGAATCCCTGCTCAGCCCGGAGGAGGGCGGCGCGCGGGTGCAGGTCCGTTCCGGCCGCGCCCAGGTGCTCGACGGTCCCTTTGCCGAAGCCAAGGAGATGGTGGGCGGCTTCTTCCTGCTGGCGTGCAAGACCCGGGAGGAAGCCCTGGACATCGCGGCGACCTGCCCCGCCGCCGAGTGGGCCACCGTGGAAGTCCGCGAGACCGGTCCCTGTTTCCTTTGAGGCCCAGGGTTTCTACTGAGTCGGCCTTGTCGATCGGGCCGTCCCTCCTTCGTCGTGGAACCAGGAGCGCAGGAAAAGCGCGCTCCCTTCCACCACCCCAGGAGAAGTCCATGCGCTTCATGATCATCGTCAAGGCCACCGCCGACTCCGAGGCGGGCCGCTTCCCCGACAACCCCGAGCCGGTGTTCGCCGCCATGGCGGGCTACCACGAGGAACTCGCCAAGGCCGGCGCGCTGCTCGACGCCGCCGGCCTGCAACCCACCAGCAAGGGCTGGCGCGTCGAATACGAAGGCAGCAAGCGCAGCGTCATCGACGGCCCCTTCACCGAGAGCAAGGAACTGGTCGCCGGCTACACGCTGATCCAGACCCGCACGCGCGAAGAGGCGATCGAGTGGTCGCGCCGCTTCCCCAACCCCATCGGCGAAGGCGTCCGCTGCCACATCGAGGTCCGCCAGCTGTACGAGATGGAGGACTTCGAGGGCCTGATCCAGTCCGGCACGAAGCAGCGCTTCGACCGGCTCGAGCTGCGCTGAGGCCGCCATGCTCAAGGCCATCGCCCTCCTTTCGCTCGCCGTCGTCGCCGGCGTCCTGGTCGCCGCCGCCCTGCGGCCCGGCAGCTACCGCGTGGAACGCTCGCTGACCGTGCAGGCGCCGCCGGAGAAACTGCAGCCGATGATCGCGGACCTGCATCAATTCAACACCTGGAACCCCTTCAACCGCGACCCCGCCATGAAGGGCGAATACCGCGGGCCGGCCACGGGCCCGGGCTCCGCGTACCACTTCGAAGGCGGCAAGTCCGGCAGCGGCAGCCTGCGCATCGTCGACGCCGCGCCGGCGAAGGTGCGGATGGAACTGCACATGCTCAAGCCCATGGAAGGGCGCAACGACATCGAGTTCACCCTGCGGCCGCGCGGCAACGCCACGGACGTGTCCTGGTCCATGCAGGGCGAGAGTCCCTTCCTCAGCCGGCTGATCGGCCTCTTCGTCAACATGGACCGCATGATCGGCTCCGAATTCGAGAACGGGCTCGCGGCCCTCAAGCTGCGCGCCGAACGCCACTGAACCCAAAGGAATCTTCATGGCCCGCAAGATCTTCGTCAACCTGCCGATCAAGGACATGGAACGCTCGCAGGCGTTCTTCAAGGCCCTCGGCTTCTCCTTCAACCCGCAGTTCACCAACGAGCAGGGCGCCTGCATGGTGATCAGCGAGGACATCTTCACCATGCTGCTGGTGGAGCCGTTCTTCCAGGGCTTCACCAAGAAGCCGATCGCCGACGCGAAGAAGGTCACCGAGGTGCTGGTCTGCCTCTCCTGCGACAGCCGCGAGGAAGTGGACGCGCTGGTGAAGAAGGCGCTGGCCGCCGGCGGCACCGCGCCCAACGCGCCGCAGGACCACGGCTTCATGTACTCGCACGGCTTCGAGGACCTGGACGGCCACGTCTGGGAGCTGGTGTGGATGGACCCCAAGGCCGCCCCGCCGCAAGCCTGACCCTCCGCGCATGCACTCGGCCACCCACGATGCCATCGCCGCCGTCTGGCGCATCGACGCCGCCAAGGTGGTGGCGGTGGTCGCGCGCATGGTGCGCGACATCGGCGTGGCCGAGGAACTGGCGCAGGACGCCTTGGTCGCCGCGCTGGAGCACTGGCCGCGCGAGGGCATCCCCGACAAGCCGGGAGCCTGGCTGATGGCCACCGCCAAGCGCCGCGCGCTCGACCACATCCGCCACGCGAAGATGCGCGACGGCAAGCTGGAGGAACTCGGGCACGACCTCGAGGCGCAGGAGGCGCTGGTGGTGCCCGACTTCGTCGACGCTCTGGACGCCGCGCGGCAGGACGACATCGGCGACGACCTGCTGCGCCTGATCTTCACCGCCTGCCACCCGGTGCTGTCGACGGAGGCGCGCGTGGCGCTGACGTTGCGGCTGCTGGGGGGCCTCACGACGCACGAGATCGCGCGGGCTTACCTGGTGCCCGAGCCGACCATCGCGCAGCGCATCGTGCGCGCGAAGCGCACGCTCAGCGACGCCAAGGTGCCCTATGAGGTGCCGCGCGGCGAAGAGCTGGCGCCCCGTCTCGCCTCCGTGCTGGAGGTCGTGTACCTGGTGTTCAACGAGGGCTACACGGCCACAGCGGGTGACGACTGGATGCGGCCGGCACTGGTGCAGGAGGCGCTGCGCCTGGGGCGCATGCTCGCCGGCATCGCGCCGGACGAACCCGAAGTCCACGGCCTCGTGGCCTTGATGGAACTGCAGGCGTCGCGCACGGCGGCCCGCACGGATGCCGAAGGCCGCCCGGTGCTGCTGCCGGACCAGGACCGGACGCGCTGGGACCGCCTGCTGATCCGCCGCGGCTTCGCGGCGCTGGAGCGCGCCGAGGCGCTGGGCGGCGCCCGCGGCGTGTACGCGTTGCAGGCCGCGATCGCCGCCTGCCACGCGCGGGCGCACACGGCGGCGGAGACCGACTGGTTCCGCATCGCGGCGCTTTATGCGCAGCTCGCCCAGGTCGCGCCCTCCCCCGTGATCGAGCTCAATCGCGCGGTCGCGGTGTCGATGGCCGACGGTCCGGCCGCGGCGCTGGAGATCGTCGACCGCTTGCGGGCGGACGCGGCGCTGCGCCGCTACCAGTGGCTGCCCAGCGTCCGCGGCGACCTGCTGGCCAAACTGGGGCGCAACGACGAAGCGCGGGCGGAGTTCCTGCAGGCGGCGGAGCTGGCAGGCAATGCGCGCGAGCGCGAACTGCTGCTGGCGCGCGCGGCCGGCCTCAGTCTTCCTTCGTGACGGCCGGCGGCCGGTAGAACTGCGGCGCCAGGCGCTGCACCACCGGCCCGTCGAACCGCCAGGTCATGCACTGTCCCATGTAGAAGGGCGGCCGGGCGCCGGCCGACGGCGCGTCGACCCGGGTGTCGCCGTGGGTGGCGCGGTAGTGCGGGATCATCTGGAAGGCCGCCGTGGCGGCGTTGAACACCAGCTCGCGCAGGTGCGTGCAACCGGCCACGGTGCCGATCGCGCCGTCGATGGCCTTGCGCCAGCCGGGCCCCATCGTCAGGCCGACCAGTTTCTGCATGGGGTCCTGCGCGGCGACGTGGCACTCCTCGAACGGGACGTTCAGCGTCGCCGACTGCACGCCGCGGATGGTCAGGCTGTCGTCCAGGGTCAGGCGCACGCGCAGGAAGTGCACCGGCTCGCCGGCGGGCAGCACGCCGCGTTCGCGCATGTGGATGTCTTCGGCCTTGGTGTCCTTCAGTTCGCAGTCGATGTCCCAGAGGCCGTCCTCGCGCAGGAAACCTTCGAAGGCGATGCGGCGGGTGTGGACGGGCTTGCGGGGGACGGGGGCGGGCAGCGGCGCGGACATCCGCCCATCTTAGGGCGTGCCGCTCCTACAGTACTTTCCGATGCATCCGACCGGGCGGTGCCGCGACAGGCTGTACCGTGGGGAATGGCCAAGGAACGCAAAGCCGGCAATGCCGCGCCCGATGAGCCGCCCCCGCAGCAGGAGCCGCGCGAACGCGGTTTCGTGCGCGTGCGCGGCGCCCGCGAGCACAACCTGCGCGACGTCGACGTGGACGTGCCGCGCGACGCCCTGGTGGTGTTCAGCGGCGTGTCGGGCTCGGGCAAGTCCTCGCTCGCCTTCGGCACGATCTACGCCGAGGCGCAGCGCCGCTATCTCGAATCGGTCTCGCCCTACGCGCGCCGCCTGATCGACCAGGCCGGCGTGCCCGAGGTCGATGCCATCGACGGCCTGCCGCCGGCCGTGGCCCTGCAGCAGCAGCGCGGCACGCCCAGCACGCGCTCCTCGGTCGGCAGCGTGACGACCATCTCCAGCCTGCTGCGCATGCTCTATTCGCGCGTCGGCCACTACCCGCCGGGGCAGCCGATGCTGTACGCGGAGGACTTCTCGCCCAACACGCCGCAAGGCGCGTGCCCGCATTGCCATGGGCAGGGTCGGGTGTACGACGCCACCGAGGCGTCCATGGTGCCGGACGACGCGCTCACGATCCGCGAGCGCGCCATCGCGGCCTGGCCGCCGGCCTGGCACGGACAGAACCTGCGTGACATCCTGGTCACCCTGGGCCACGACGTCGATACGCCGTGGAAGGCGCTGCCGCGCAAGGTGCGCGACTGGATCCTGTTCACCGACGAAACGCCGACGGTGCCGGTCTATCCCGGCTTCACGCCGAAGGAAACGAAGGCGGCGCTGCGGCACAAGACCGACCCCGCCTACATGGGCACCTTCACCAGCGCGCGCAACTACGTGCTGCACACCTTCGCCACCACGCAGAGCGCGATGATGAAGAAGCGCGTGTCGCAGTACATGGTCAGCACGCCATGCCCCGTGTGCGCGGGCAAGCGCCTGAAGCCGGAGGCGCTGGCGGTCACCTTCGCGGGCCACGACATCGGTGCGCTGTCGCAGTTGCCCATCGACGAAGTGGCCGGGATCCTGCGGCCGGTCGCCGAAGGGCGGCTGCAGGAGGTGACGCCCGCCGGCGACACGCTGTCGCGGGCCGCGTCCCGGCGTGCCACGCGCGAGCGGGTCGCACATGGCGGCAACGCGCATGCGGCCGCGCCCGACGTGCGGCTCACTTCGCCGGTGTCGGAGGAGAAGCGCGTCGCGGCGCGGCGCCTGGCGCATGACGTGGTCGGACGCATGGAGACACTGCGGCAGCTGGGACTGGGCTACCTGTCCCTCGACCGCACCACGCCGACCCTGTCGCCCGGCGAGCTGCAGCGCCTGCGCCTGGCGACGCAGCTCGGATCGCAGCTGTTCGGCGTGATCTACGTGCTGGACGAGCCGTCGGCCGGCCTGCACCCCGCCGACGGCGAGGCGCTGTTCGACGCGCTGCAGCGCCTCAAGCGCAGCGGCAATTCCGTCTTCGTCGTGGAGCACGACCTCTCGCTGATGCGCAAGGCCGACTGGCTGGTGGACGTCGGCCCCGCGGCGGGCGAGAAGGGCGGGCAGGTGCTGTACAGCGGGCCGCCGCAGGGGCTGGCGCAGGTGGAGGCTTCGCAGACGCGCGCGCACCTGTTCGGCGAGGTGCCGCTGCCGGTCGTCGCGCCACGGGAGCCACGGGGCTGGCTGCGCCTGGAAGGCGTGACGCGCAACAACCTCACAGGGCTGGACACCGCGATCCCCGTCGGCTGCCTCACGGCGGTGACCGGCGTGTCCGGCTCCGGCAAGTCCACCCTGGTCACGCGCGCGCTGCTGGAACTCGTCGCGCAACACCTCGGCAGCGATCTGCCGGGCAACGAGGAAGAGGCCGACGAAGCGATGGACGCCGACGCACGCGACGGCACTTGGTCGGGCCGGCTGGCCGGGGACACCGGTGCGATCGGGCGCTTGGTGCAGGTGGACCAGAAACCCATCGGCCGTACGCCACGATCGAACCTGGCCACCTACACCGGCTTGTTCGACGCGGTCCGCAAGCTGTTCGCCGCCACGCCGGCCGCCCGCAAGCGGCGCTACGACCCGGGCCGCTTCTCGTTCAACGTGCCCAAGGGCCGCTGCGGCACCTGCGAGGGCGAAGGGTTCGTCTCCGTGGAGCTGCTCTTCATGCCGAGCGTATATGCACCTTGCCCCACCTGCCACGGCGCGCGCTACAACGCGCAGACGCTGGAGATCCGCTGGCAGGACCGCAGCATCGCCGACGTGCTGGGCATGACGGTGGACGAAGCCGCGGCGTTCTTCACCGGCGAGCCGCAGGTGCTGCGCCCGCTGCAGGTGCTGCAGGACATCGGCCTGGGCTACCTGCGCCTGGGCCAGCCGGCGACGGAGCTTTCCGGCGGCGAGGCGCAGCGCATCAAGCTGGCCACCGAGCTGCAGCGCACGCACCGCGGCGACACGCTCTATATCCTGGACGAGCCGACCACGGGGCTGCACGCGTGCGACGTCGACCGCTTGATGGCGCAGCTGCAGAAGCTGGTGGAGGAGGGCAACACCGTGGTCGTCGTGGAGCACGAGATGCGCGTGGTGGCGCAGGCGGACTGGGTGATCGACATGGGGCCGGGCGCCGGCGCGGAGGGTGGAACGGTGGTGGCGGCCGGTCCACCGAAGGAAGTGGCGCAGGCCCGGGGCAGCCGGACGGCGCCGTACCTGGCCGAGGTGCTTCGCCGCTAGATTTTCACCAAGCACTTGCTTGCCGAAAATCCCGGCGTCTGCTATGGTCCGGCGCCATGCAGACCGCCACCGCCCGCCGCGCTGCCGCCGTGCCCGCCGCGGCGAAGCGGCCACGCGGGCGGCCCCGCAAGACGGTGGACGAGCGCGACGACGGCAACCGCCGCCGCAAGCTGATCCTGGGCGCCGCGCGCCTGTTCCGCCGCAAGGGCTTCGACGGCACCAGCACCCGCGACATCGCCGCCGCCGCCGGCATGCAGAGCGGTTCCCCGTTCTACCACTTCGAGAGCAAGCAGGCACTGCTGTTCGCCGTGATGGAGCAGGGCATGCGACACGCGGTCGAACGGCAGGAGCAGGCGATCGCCGCCGCGGGCATGGACAGGCTGCGGCCGCCCGAGCAACTGCGGCTGCTGGTGCGTAACCATTTCGAGATCCTGCTGGGCCCCGGCAGCGACTTCATCCCGGTCATGCTCTACGAGGCCCGGTCGATCACGGCGCGCCAGCACGCCGCGCTGTCCGAGCTGCGCAGCACCTACGAGGCCGCCTGGGAGCCGGTGCTGCAGGCCCTGCATGCCTCCGGTCGCCTGAAGGCCGACGTGAAGCTGGCCCGCCTGATGATCTTCGGCGCGCTGAACTGGTCGGTGCAGTGGTTCGACCGCCGCAAGGAAGCATCCCTGGACGACCTGACGCAGGCCGCCCTGTCACTGTTCATCGGGGAGAAGGCATGAGCGCCTACCGTTCCGTGTTCCGGCCGGGCCTGTTCGCCGGCAAGGTGGTCGTCGTCACCGGTGGCGGCTCGGGCATCGGCCGCTGCACCGCGCACGAGCTCGCGGCACTGGGCGCGCACGTCGTGCTGCTCGGGCGCAAGCTCGACAAGCTGCAGCACGTGGCCAGCGAGATCGTGGTCGACGGCGGCCGCTGCAGCTTCCACGCGGTCGACATCCGCGACGAAGCGGCGGTGCAGGACGTCGTGCAGGCCATCGTCGTCGCGCAGGGCCGCATCGACGGCCTGGTGAACAACGCGGGCGGCCAGTACATCACGCCGCTGGAGCAGATCAGCGCCAAGGGCTGGGACGCGGTGGTCGCGACCAACCTCACGGGCGGCTTCCTGGTGGCGCGCGAGTGCTACCTGCAGTCCATGCAGGCGCACGGCGGTGCCATCGTCAACATGGTCGCCGACATCTGGGGCTCCATGCCGGGCATGGGGCACAGCGGCGCCGCGCGCGCCGGCATGGTGAGCTTCACGGAAACCGCTGCGCTGGAATGGGCGAAGAGCGGCGTGCGCGTGAACGCGGTGGCGCCGGGCTACATCGCCTCCAGCGGCATGGACCACTACCCGCCCGAGGCCGCCGGCATGCTGCGCGAGATGCAGGAAACGGTGCCGGCCGGGCGTTTCGGCAACGAGGCCGAGACGAGCGCGGGCATCGTGTTCCTGCTGTCTCCGGCGGCCGCCTTCATCAGTGGCACTGTGCTGCGCATCGACGGCGCTCGCCCGCAGGTGCGGCAGGGCTGGGGCCAGGTGGCCGCGCCGGCCGAGGCGCGGGAGCGCGACGCGGTGAAGCCCTTCGACGGCTTCCATCGGTACGAAACGCCGAAGCTGTTCCGCGCATGAACTTCGCATCGGCCTGGAACGCGCAAGGACCGCTCGCCCGCCAGCGGCGCGAGGCCATGCTGGCGCGCGTGGGCCAGCTGCGCGCGCTGGAGCAGCGCGCGGCGGAGAGGTCGGCCGAGGCGCGCGCGGTGTTCGAGAAGCGCGGGCAGTTGCTGCCCCGCGAGCGGGTCGGGCTGCTGCTGGACCCGGGCACGCCCTACCTGCCCTTGTGCACGCTGGCGGGGTACCTGCAGGACGCCCGGGAGCCCGATGCCTCGGTGCCCGGCGGCGGCGTGGTGGCCGGCATCGGCTTCGTGCGCGGCGTGCGCTGCATGGTGGTGGCGAGCGACTCGGGCATCGACGCCGGCGCCATCCAGCCGATGGGGCTGGAGAAGATCCTGCGCGTGCAGGAGATCGCGCTGCAGAACCGGCTGCCGTTCCTGCACCTGGTGGAAAGCGCCGGCGCCAACCTGATGCGCTACCGCGTCGAAGGTTTCGTGCAGGGCGGCGCGCTGTTCCGCAACCTCGCGCGCCTGTCGGCCGCGGGCATCCCCGTCATCACCGTGCAGCACGGGTCGGGCACGGCCGGCGGCGCCTACATGCCGGGGTTGAGCGACGTCGTCATCATGGTGCGGGGCCGCTCGCGCGCCTTCCTCGCCGGCCCGCCGTTGCTGAAAGCCGCCACCGGCGAGGTCGCGACGGAGGAGGAGCTGGGCGGGGCGGAGATGCACACCGCGATGTCGGGGCTGGGCGAGTACCTGGCGGAGGATGACCGGCATGCGCTGGGGATCGCGCGGGAGGTGGTGGGGCGGCTGGGGCGTGCCCCCACCCCGGCCCTCCCCCAAGGGGGGAGGGTGACTGCCTCGCTCCCTCCCCCTCCGGGGGAGGGTTGGGGTGGGGGCGCTCCCCAGCGTGAAGACCTCCTTACCCTCATGCCTGCCAACCTGCGCGAACCCGTCGACATGCGCGAGGTGATGGTGCGCCTCGTCGACGACGGCATCCTCGAATTCAAGCCGCTGTACGGCGCCGCGACGCTGTGCGCGCAAGGCCGCATCGGCGGGCACGCGGTCGGCTTCGTCAGCAACAACGGGCCCATCGACGTGCCGGGCGCCAACAAGGCCACCCACTTCATCCAGTGGATGTGCCAGCTGGGCCACCCCATCGTGTACCTGCAGAACACCACCGGCTACATGGTGGGCCGGGAGAGCGAGCAGGGCGGCATGATCAAGCACGGCAGCAAGATGATCCAGGCCGTGACGAACGCCACCGTGCCCCAGCTCACCATCCAGTGCGGCGCCTCCTTCGGCGCGGGCAATTACGGCATGTGCGGCCGCGGCTACGCGCCGCGCTTCCTTTTCAGCTGGCCGAGCGCGCGCACGGCCGTGATGGGCGGCGAGCAGGCCGCGCGCACCATGCAGATCGTCACCGAGGCGGCGCACGGGCGCAAGGGGCAGCGGCCCGACCCGGTGCAGGCGAAGGCGCAGTTCGACAAGATCGTGCAGGTGTTCGAGTCGCAGGCGGACGCCTTCTACACGTCGGGCCTGCTGCTGGACGACGGCGTGATCGACCCGCGCGACACGCGGGCGGTGCTGGCGTTCTGCCTGGACACCATCGCCGAAGGCGAAGCGGCGCAACCGCGGCCCATGCAGTTCGGCGTGGCCCGCATGTGAGAGGAGACGCACGTGCAGTACACCCATGAACACCTCGAGATCCAGAAGACGCTCAAGCGCTTCATCGACGACGAGATCAACCCGCACGTCGACGAGTGGGAGGCCGCCGAGATCTTCCCGGCGCACCAGGTCTTCAAGCGGCTCGGCCAGCTCGGGCTGCTCGGTCTGACCAAGCCGGAGGCGCACGGCGGCGCCGGCCTGGACTACTCGTACTCGATGGCCATGGCGGAGGCGCTGGGCCACATCGATTGCGGCGGCGTGCCGATGGCGATCGGCGTGCAGACCGACATGGCGACGCCGGCTCTGGCGCGCTTTGGCAGCGAGGAACTCCAGCGCGAGTTCCTGGCGCCGGCGATCGCGGGCGACGTGGTGGGTTGCATCGGCGTCAGCGAGCCGGCCGCCGGCAGCGATGTCGCCGGCATCAAGAGCCGCGCGCGCAAGGACGGCGGCGACTACGTGATCACCGGCCAGAAGATGTGGATCACCAACAGCCTCCAGGCCGACTGGATGTGCATGCTGGTGAACACCGGCGAGGGGCCGGCGCACAGGAACAAGAGCCTGGTGATGGTGCCCATGCGCGAACAGGGCAGGCTGCGGCCGGGCATCGAGGTGGCGAAGAAGATCCGCAAGATCGGCATGAACAGCAGCGACACCGGGTTGATCTACTTCGACGAGGTGCGGGTGCCGCAGCGGTACCGCATCGGGGAGGAGGGCCAGGGCTTCATCTACCAGATGCAGCAGTTCCAGGAAGAGCGCCTGTGGTGCGCCGCCAGCGCGCTGGTGGCGCTGGACAACTGCATCCGGTGGACGGTGGAATGGGCGCAGGAGCGCAAGCTGTTCGGTGCGGCGCTCGCCGACCAGCAGTGGGTGCAGTTCAAGCTGGCGGAGCTCAAGACGGAAGTGGAGGCGCTGCGCGCGCTGACCTACCGCGCCTGCGAGCTGTACGTGCAGGGGCAGGACGTGCTGGAGCTCGCCACGATGGCCAAGCTGAAGGCGGGCCGCCTGTACCGGCAGGTGCCGGACACCTGCCTGCAGTTCTGGGGCGGCATGGGCTACACGTGGGAGAACAAGGTCTCGCGCATGTACCGCGACGGCCGCCTGGCCTCCATCGGCGGCGGGGCCGACGAGGTGATGATGGGCATCCTGGCCAAGCTGATGGGCGTCGCCAAGCGCGCGCCGGCGGCCTGAGGCGATGAAGCGCCTGCTGGTCGCCAATCGCGGAGAGATCGCCAGGCGCATCTTCCGCACCGCGCACCGCATGGGGCTGGAGACCGTGGCGGTGTATGCGCAGCCGGACGCGTCCGCGCTGCACGTGCGCGAGGCGACCTTCGCGGTGCCGCTGGGCGGCAGCACCTCCGCGGACTCCTACCTCCGCATCGACAAGCTGGTGGCCGCTGCGCGGCAGGCGGGTGCCGATGCGATCCACCCCGGTTACGGTTTCCTCAGCGAGAACGCCGAGTTCGCCCAGGCCGTGGAAGACGCCGGCCTGCTGTGGGTCGGCCCGCCCGCCGCGGCCATCCGCACGCTGGGCAACAAGTCGCGCGCGAAGGCGCTTGCGCAGGCGCGGGCCATTCCCTGCCTGCCCGGGTACCAGGGCGAGGACCAGTCGGACGAGCGCCTGGTGCACGAGGCCGGCGCCATCGGCTTCCCGCTGATGGTCAAGGCGGCCGCGGGCGGTGGCGGGCGCGGCATGCGCCTGGTGACCGAGGCGGGCCAGCTGCTGCCCGCGCTGCGGTCGGCGCGCTCGGAGGCGGAGTCGGCTTTCGGCAGCGGCGACCTGCTGCTGGAACGCGCGCTGCTTGCGCCGCGCCACGTCGAGATCCAGGTCTTTGCCGACATGCACGGCAACTGCATCCACCTGGGCGAGCGCGACTGCTCGGTGCAGCGCCGCCACCAGAAGATCATCGAGGAAACGCCCAGCCCGGCGCTCACGAGCGAGCTGCGCCAGACCATGGGCCTGTGCGCCGTGGAACTGGCGCGGGCCTGCGGCTACCTGGGCGCGGGCACGGTGGAGTTCCTGCTGGAAGGCGGCGAGTTCTACCTGATGGAGATGAACACGCGGCTGCAGGTGGAGCACCCCGTGACCGAGATGGTCACGGGGCTCGACCTCGTCGAATGGCAACTGCGCATCGCCATGGGCGAGCGGCTGCCGAAGCGGCAAAGCGAAGTGCGCTTCACCGGGCATGCGATCGAGGTGCGCCTCTGCGCCGAGGACGAGGACTTCCGGCCGCACGCCGGGACCGTCCTGAAGTTCCTCCCTCCCCCGCTGGGGGAGGGTCGGGGCGGGGCCGCAGGAAGCACCGTGGCCGCCCCGGCCCTGCGCTTCGACCACGCCCTCTTCGAGGGCCTGGAGGTCCCGCCCTACTACGACTCCATGCTCGGCAAGCTGGTGTCGCACGCGTCCACGCGCGGTGAAGCCATCGCCAGGCTCGCGGCCGCCCTCGACCGCCTGCACGTCCTGGGCCTGCCCACCAACCGCCGCATGCTGGCGGCCTGCCTGCGCCATCCCGTGTTCACGGACGGCAACGCCCTCGTTCCCTTCCTCGACGAGCATGGCGCTTCGCTGCGCCACCACCTGCAGCAGGAGGAGTTCGGGGCCGCGGCGGAGGCCGCGTTCTGCACGCTGCTGCCGCACGGCGCCGCCCCGGCGCTGCCGTCGCCCTTCACGCGGCCGCTGCGCATCCGGCACCGCGGCACGCAGTTCGATGTGCCGGTCCGCGAGGCCGAAGGCGTGAGCGCGGGGCAGGCGCAGGTGGTGTCGCTGGGCACGGGCCACTGGCACGTCCAGGTCGGTGCCGTCGACCTTTTCCTGCAGGATGCGTCCTTCGACCCGCCCGCGGGCAGCGGCGCCGGCGCCGGCGCGAACGAACTGCGCGCGCCCTTCAACGGGAAGGTGGTGGCGCTGCACGCGCGCGCGGGTTCCGCCGTGCGCAAGGGGGATCCGCTGCTGGTGCTGGAATCGATGAAGCTGGAGCACGTGCTCGCGGCAGCCCGCGACGGCAAGGTGCGATCGCTGCATGTGGAGGCGGGCCAGCAGGTGGCCACGTCGCAGGTGTTGGTGACTTTCGAGGACGCATGACCGAAGACCTGGATTTCGACCTGGCGCTGATGGCCGATGGCGTGCGCCGCTTCATGCACGAGCGCGTGGCGCCGAACGTCGCGCAGTGGGAGCAGGCGGGCGAGATCCCGCGCGAGCTGTACCGGGAAGCCGCGAAGCTGGGCGTGCTGGGCCTGGGCTATCCCGAGGAACTCGGCGGCCTGCCGGCGCCTTACGCGGTGCGCAACGCGCTGTCGGTGGTGATGAGCCGCTGGGGCGCCAGCGGCGGCGTGATGGCGGCGCTGTTCTCGCACAACATCGGGCTGCCGCCGATCCTGCGGCACGGCAGCCGCGCGCTGCAGCAGGAGGTGATCCCGCCGGTGCTGCGTGGCGAGAAGATCGCCGCGCTCGCGATCACCGAGCCGGGCGGTGGCTCCGACGTCGCGGCCCTGCGCACCAAGGCGCGCCGCGACGGCGACGCGTACGTCATCGACGGCGAGAAGACCTTCATCACTTCGGGGCTGCGCGCCGACTGGATCACCGTGGCGGTCCGCACTGGCGATGCCGGCGACCGCGGCAGTGGCGGCATCTCGCTGATCGTGGTGCCCGGCGACGCGCCAGGAATCACCCGCACGCGGCTGGACAAGATGGGCTGGCATGCCAGCGACACCGCGCAACTGCGCTTCGACGGCGTGCGCGTGCCGGCGCGCTACCTGGTGGGTGAGGAAGGCGCCGGGTTCCGCATGGTCATGGGCAACTTCAACGGCGAGCGGCTGGCGATGTCGGCCATGGCGCTCGGCTTCGCGCACGCCTGCTACGACGAGGCGCTGGACTGGGCGCGCCAGCGCCAGGCCTTCGGCGGGCCGCTGGTGGAGAAGCAGGTGATCCGCCACAAGCTGGTGGACATGCAGATGCGCATCCATTCCACCGAGGCGTGGCTGCAGGCGGTGACGCAGGGCGCCGACGAAGGATGGAACCCCATGCTGGCGGCGCCGGGCAAGCTGGAAACGGACGCGCAGCTGATCGCGCAGGTCTGCATGCTCAAGAACCACAGCACGCAGGCCATGCAGTTCTGCGCCGACCAGGCCGTTCAGATCCTGGGTGGCATGGGCTACATGCGCGGCACGAAGAGCGAACGCATCTATCGCGAGGTGAAGGTGATGATGATCGGCGGCGGCGCGGAGGAGATCATGAAGGACCTGGCCGCGAGGCAGCTCGGGCTATGACGCGCCACCAGACGCCGCCTTCCGAAGTGGTCTTCGAAGAGGAGTTCGTCCGCGGCCTGACGGAGATCTTCGAGACGCGGATCGTCTTCAACCAGGTGCTGGGCCTGAAGGTCACCAGCCTGCGCGGCGACCGCGTGACGGGCCGCATCGCCATGAAGCCCGACCTGGTCGGGCACTACACCTTCAATCGCGTGCATGGCGGCGTCATCAGCGCCGGGCTCGATGCGATGGGCGGACTGGCGTCGATGGCCGCGATCGGCGCGCGCCACATGGACGAGGCGCCCGCGCAGCGGCTGCAGCGCTTCGGCAAGCTGGGGACGATCGACCTGCGCATCGACTACCTGCGCCCGGGAATCGGCGAGTACTTCGATCTGGAGGCGGAGGTGCTGCGCCTCGGGTCGCGCGTGGCGAGCACGCGCATGGAGTTCCGCGGGGCGGACGGGAAGCTGCTGTCGACGGGGGCGGGGGCTTACATCATTTCGTAGGGAGTCCCGGCCAACACGGGCATTGTCTCCCGTCCCTGTCGTTGCGGATGGACAGGGTGCGGTGTTTCGCGTGGACTTCTCCGCTTCTGGGCCGTAGCATCCTCGGGGATAGGCGAGCCGTGACGCGGGGTTGGGAGAGCACCCTGCGACGGTGGAGCAAGTTTTATCCGGCAGTTTTATCCAGCATGTCGACGAAGTGTCAGATGCGGGATTTCAGGTCGGAGTTATCCGGACCTCATATCCGGCACGGGGAGGAAGAAGTGAAGCGGAATCAACAACTTGCAGTGGATGCGCGGGAGGTGTTATCCCGCAGGTGCGGGATAACAGGTTCGTGCGGTGCGGTCTAAATTACGTTATGCCGCAGCCCCGCTGATGTTGTGATCCCTCTGCACGCGTCGCTAGATGCGGCACGCCTCGTCCCCAGCGAAGCTCTCTTGCCGCGGTGTGGCGCGAGCTGCGAGCTGGCGTACGCTGGCCCTTCGGCGGCACCTTCTGAGGCAGCCGCGGTCCGTGCCAGGCCGCAGCGCCTCGTTTTGAGCGCATGGCCATCCAAGTCAATCGTGTGAGCGCCCTAGCTTCGAACGCCGTTGCTTCTGACGCCGTCGCAACAGTACGCCGCGACCCCTGGGAACGCCTCAAAAGACTCTTTGCGCGCACGAGTTCGGGTCACTAACAACGCCGACGCTTCCCTCATAAACGGCGCGTCAGTATCATGAGTTCGGTGCACTCCTCAGCCCTCGCGCATAACAGACCGGTCGACACGGACGTACTCGCGGCGGGCCTCCGCCCGCCTATGGTCCGCCGGTCACCTTCACGTTAGGCTGCAGATGAAGACCCGCTTGCAAAACGACTACCGAATGCTTCGTTTGTGCTTCGCAGCCATCTGCGCCCTGTTTCTTTTTGGCCTGGCGAGTGGCGTTGCTTTGAACATTTCCGGGAATCGCGAGATCGGAGAGCAAGTGTTCCGGGTTGCGCTGTGGGCCTGCGCAGTCGCCTTTCTCGTCTACGTGTTCTTGTATTGGAGACTCTGCAGAGAGCTTAAGAAAGGCTTCATCGTCTGGGTCGTGCTGTGGGCGATATTTCTGCCATTTGCGTTCTTGTACTCATTCTTTGCCATGCGAGGTCTGGTGACCGAGCGCTTGGAGACCGTCCGTGGCGCTGCAGCCTAACAAGTCGTCCGACACGGACGCCCAGCGGCGGTCCTTCGCTTCGCTCCGGTCCTCTCCGCCGGTCGCCGGTCAACTCCGACGTTAGACCGCACATGGCAGTTCTTCTGTTTCTCGTTGCCGCCTTTCTCGTTTGGCTGGGCGTTGACGCGCTCAACCTGTCGAGACACAGTTCGCCTATGAACCAGATCGAGCGGGACGAAATGATCTTTGGGAAGGCCCACCGCCGCCCGATCTCCGACGAAGTCCGAGCATTTGCTGAGAGGCGCTTCCCGATTGCTACCGGAGCTTCTATGCAGTTTTACGGTTGGCTATTCATCCTAGTGGGGCTGGGAGTGGGGCGCGATCGCACTGGGGATGTGGGCGTGATGCGGTCTAACAGGTCGTTCGACTCGGACACGCAGCGGCATTGCGCCGCGAAGCGTGCTGGCGAGCTTACGCCCCGCGGCGCAATGCCGCTGCGTGCCGGTCAACTCCGACGTTAGACCGCATGGAACTCCCAACTCGCGAGCCGCGTCTTCGCCCGAGAGCCGTTGTCCTGGCGCGAATCTTCTTGTTTGGCATTGGCGGCCTCTTCCTGGTCCTCGGGGCCGCAATGTGGATGAATCTGGCCGCCTCCTCGAGTTGGTGGGGTCCCGCGGCTGCATGTAGCGTCGGGGTCGTCTTGCTCGTATCTGCCGCGTTCGAGAAGCCGACCGGAGTCGTGGCAACATTCCTCATCTTCTTCTTCCCTTGGACGTGAGGCGGCGCATGCGGTCTAACAGGTTGTTCGACGCGGACGTCCTATCGGCCGGCTTTGCCGGCCTACTGTCCGCCGGTCAACTCCAACGTTAGACCGACGTACAACCATGGCGCATAGTCTCAGCATCTCCCTCGTTCCAGACGAGAATACTGATTTCGCGCACCGAGTGCTGAACTACATGGAAGACCTGGACCGCGACCTGCGGCAGCTTGGTCTGGGCTCCGTGCGGGATCTTGACCGGTACTCCAATCCAGTCGTGGTGGAGGGGGTCTCATCTCGGCACATGGGAGAAGTCCTGGAGCTTGCGCGCTCCAAGGCGAAGCGGGCGCATCTTTTCGAGGGAGCTTCGTTTGTACGCAAAGGCTAGAGCAGCGACTGTGCGCCGCGTGTCTAACAGGTCGGTCGACTCGGACACGTTGCAGCAATGCGCCGCGAGGCGCCGGTGGATATCCTGCACCTCGCGGCGCATTGCTGCAACGTGCCGGTCACCTCTACGTTATGCCTCAATGGAGAGAGCCGATGGCACAACTAGCCAAGGACAGCCAGCCGGCGCTCGCCGCCCTGGCTTTTGCACAAGCCTTAGTAGGAGGCGAGTTCGCGAAGGCTCACGCTATGCTGAGCGTGGATGCGCGTGCGTCCACCTCCGCGCAGGATCTGTCCGAACGCTATTCGGAGATGATCTCCTGGGCTGAAGAGCCGGTTACGGAATGCGAGGTAGAGGTCATTGACGACGACATGCCCGACATGCGGCCCGATGAAGTCGCCTGGACA
Source organism: Ramlibacter pallidus (assembly GCF_015070875.1). Lineage (GTDB taxonomy): Bacteria > Pseudomonadota > Gammaproteobacteria > Burkholderiales > Burkholderiaceae_C > Ramlibacter > Ramlibacter pallidus. The sequence goes on along the minus strand of NZ_JADDIV010000001.1, from coordinate 279,940 downwards.
TACCTGAACCTTTTCGGAGAAGGATTCTGCGAGGGGGTCACGCTTCTTGTGGTCGACGAGCAGGGAAAGCTCGCTATTCGCATCGCTGAGTGGGGCCGTCCGTGACGGTGATGCATAACAGGTCGGTCGACTCGGACACGTTGCAGCAAGGGGCCGCACGGCGCCGTTGGAAATCGTGCACCGTGCGGCCCCTTGCCGCAACGTGCCGGTCACCTTCACGTTGTACCGCAAGCGTAGTCGGGCTTTGCTCCGCAAGGGTGCTGGTGCCTGGACCCGCCACGCCCCCTCAGTAGCTCTCAGGCCGAGCGTTGGCGCGCGCCGCGCGCAGGTTCCATGCTGGCTCTTCGAAGGCCGCTATTCGAGGCCGTAGCCGGTCAGGTACTTTCCGTCAATCGTGCCAACGGCGTAATGGCCCCGCGGTCACGCCTGCTGGCAATGCAGTCGCACTCGCAGCCAGGGGACGCGCCGTCGCTTCGAGCGCCGCCACCCCTCAGAAGGTTGAAATGCGCTTTGTGTGGCCGGCGCCACTGGAAGCGGTCGCCGTTGTTTACCCCTTGGACGGCCCTGCCCATCATCCAAGCCGTGGCTCCCTCCAACCCCCGCGTACAACAGGTCGGTCGACACGGACGCCCTATCGGCCGGCTTCGCCGGCCTACTGTTCGCCGGTCACCTTTACGTTATGCCTCAATGGAGAGAGCCGATGGCACAACTAGCCAAGGACAGCCAGCCGGCGCTCGCCGCCCTGGCTTTTGCACAAGCCTTAGTAGGAGGCGAGTTCGCGAAGGCTCACGCTATGC
>NZ_JADDIV010000001.1:0-279044 GCF_015070875.1 Ramlibacter pallidus | reverse complement strand
CCGTGACGGTGATGCATAACAGGTCGGTCGACTCGGACACGTTGCAGCAAGGGGCCGCACGGCGCCGTTGGAAATCGTGCACCGTGCGGCCCCTTGCCGCAACGTGCCGGTCACCTTCACGTTATGCCTCACGATAGGCTAGAGACTGTCCGAACGCCGCAAAGCCTGGTTCTGGGAATTGCCTGCCGTGGCCAACCCGGAGGACACATCGTTGCGATCGATGGCTTTATGGGGGCTGGCAAGACCAACCTGTCGTTCGTGGTCGCTGAACTGCTTAACGGCTTCCGGGTGGGACTCGACTGCTACGTCGATCCCGACAGAGACGTGACGGACTATATCGAGAAGCTTAGGGTGGAGCATCTGGCTAGAGACCTCGACAACCTCCAGCGGTGGTTCCCCTACGTAGTGATCGAAGGAATCCGTGTTCTGGACGTTCTGGAGCAGCTAGGACGGAAGGCGACTTCTCGGGTGTACGTGAAGCGCGTATCCACCGCTGGTAATTGGCACGACGGCTTGGACCTCGCGGACTTCGAGGAGGGCTCTCTCGTCGAGGAGGATTGGCTGAAACGTGACCAGCTGGAGTACCATTTGCGTCGCTCCCCGCACATTTCTACTGACTTTCTGTACGAGCGCCATGAGGCATAACAAGCGTTCGACGCGGACACGCACCGGCATTGCGCCGTAGGCCGTGCGCGGAAGCATACGTCCTGCGGCGCAATGCCGCTGCGTGCCGGTCAACTCCGACATTAGCCCTCATGGAACCACCTTCCATTGCCGTCCAAGCGTTCAGGTCATGGGGCGCTCAAGTGGAGCCCCTTCCGACCTCCACGAAAGAGGAATGCGACTGGCTTGTCTCCCTTGAGGAATGCAGGCTCATTGCGGAGGAGAAAACGAAGTTCGAGGACGCGTTGTCCATTGAACACCGCCTTAAGACGCTGCGTGGCGGTGGAGTGCATGGCCAAACGCTTCCGCTCAGGTCGAACAATCGCCTCTCCGGAATCGTGAGGAAGGCCGTTGGCCAACTCTCCTCGACCTCGGCTGACGTCCAGCACGATCTCCGGGTTCTTTGGTTCACCGGTACGGGATTCGATGGCGAAGCGAAACACTATCAGTTGATGTCGACCCTCTATGGCTCAACACGAGTGTTCGAGCTGAATGGAGACGGCCATCATCGTACGTGCTACTTTTTTCGAAACTCAGACTTCTATCGCTTCCGAAACGTCCTGGACGGTGCGTACGTCACATACCTAAACGGAAACACGCTGACGGTGAAGCTCTGTCTTAATCCTTACTCATCGAAGTGGAAGTCGCTAAGGGACTCTCCCTTCGCAGCCCGCCTGAAGAACGGGCTTATTGACCCTTTCGGCGAAGAGGGGGAGGGTGCTGCCTATGTCATTGACGGCGAGGTTGACCGGTCCAACCCAGGCGCCGTCATTCGATACCTAGAAGAGAAGTACGGACTGAAGCAAGCAATGAACATTGATATGGGCATGACGTCCGCCTCGATCTTGGTGCCGCGCGAATGAGGGCTAACAGGTCGTTCGACACGGACACGCACCGGCAGGGCGCCGCGAAGCGTGCTGGTGACCTTACGCCTCGCGGCGCCCCGCCGGTACGTGCCGGTCAACTCCAACGTTAGACCGCACTGAAATTCCCCATGCCCTACTACCGCGTCATGCTCCACGGAACGGGGATTCGAGTGCCCAGTGAAGGATCTGGGGAGGACATTATTGGCTTCTACACGACACGCCTGGTCCGCGCCTCATCCGAAGCAGAAGCAGAGAGGAATGCGTGTCGGAATGTCGAGACGCAATGGACCACTGAAGAGTACGCCGGAAGAAGTCTGGACGGCCCCCCAGAGCTGTCAACTGAGTGGGTTCGTCGGACGTCGTTTCTTGACGTGTTCTTCTTCAAGGCGACTGGCCATGCCTTCTACTTCCGAGACGCCGATGCGGTCTGACAGTCGTTCGACGCGGACACACAACGGCATTGCGTCGCAAGGCGCCCAGGTGATCGTGCACCTCGCGGCGTAATGCCGTTGCGTGCCTGTCAACTCCCACGTTATCCCGCATGAACGAACGGCACGTGTTCTACGCACTTGTGGGAGTCCTCGGTTTGTCGTTGGCCTTCCATGGGGGCATTGCGGCCTATGGCTTTTACCATCTCCGCTTGATCTTGGAGCCGCCTGCCCCTGCAAACGATGCTTACGTCCGGTGGGCTCGCGAGAACTATGGGCTCTTCTTGACCATCCTCATCGCGATTGCCGTGCTGTGTGCGCTGTATCTGGTTGCCTGCTTCGGCTTTGCGCGCAAAGCTTCTTGGTCCAGCAACGCCTGGTTGCTCTTTTCCGGGACTGTTGTAGCCTTGTATCTGGGCAGCCTGGCCTCCGGAGTCGCCTGGACAAGGCACTTTCCCGAACTTGTGCTGTCGGCGCTGTCTTGCTGGTATTTGCTTCGCCGCGGCGCCTTGCCGCAACGTGCCGGTCACCTCTACGTTAGACCCATGTTCAAGCGTTGCACCATAGTGAAGTTCGCCCTTTGGCGCTGCATGCATCGGCTTGGCATTCCTTACTCGCAAAGCGAAAATAGCCGGTTGCGCTTCTTTGATTCGACTTCGTATGATTCACCCAATGGGCGAAGCGACGACGTTGACGTGGTGGTCTGGCCGGAGCGCATCGAAGTTCTTGAGTACTCAACGGATCCGCGCGAGCTGCCGTGCACTGCTCAAGGGTTCACCTCGCTTTCCGCGTTTCTCCGCGCGCGAACGAAGCGACAGGTCGAACGTAGCGCGCAGATCTGGGCCATGACGAAAGTTCACCAGGCTGCCCAATACAGCCCCGATGCGATGCGCGACGCTTTCGACGAGAGTTGCTTAGTGTCTGAGAGGCTGACGGCCAACATGGGCCAATTCATTCAGCGAAGTGTGTTCATTCAGCTGGCGGCTCGGAGCCTGAAACTGTGAGCGTCGCGCCAAGGTCTAACAGGTCGTTCGACGCGGAAACGCACCGGCAATGCGCCGCAGGGCGTGGTGGTGAGCGTGAGCCTCGCGGCGCAATGCCGCTTCCGACGTTAGACCGCATCGAATGAACGCTGTTGTACGTGCACGCTTCGGCGATCTGGACCCGAATCCCCGCCTTTGCGAGCGCTGCGGACATCCCTTTCAGGAGCATCTGCTGTGCAGCCGCGGCAAGCCAGCCTTGGGAGGCTGGATTGAATGCCCAGTTGAGGGGTGCAGGTGCGAAAGCACTTGGAGCTTGCCTCCCGAGCAGGCTCAGGAGGTGATGCATCACTACAGGGAGGGGAGCGATGATGCCTAACTTGGCAGTCGACTCGGACATGCTGCTGCAAGGGGCCACGCAGCGCACGTGGAAATTGCGCGCCGCGCGGCCTCTCGCAGCAGCGTGGCGGTCACTTCGACGCTAGAGCTCACGTGAACCGCATTTTGCGCATCAGCACTCTGCTAGCGGCGGTCTTCGCGACGGAGGCCATCGTCATCGCCGTGCTGAATCGGAACCTCATAGCTGGCGTCTATCCGGTCGACTCAGAATCGATCGGGATACCGCGCTCTCAAGGCGCAGCCGGCCTCAAGGCGGTCATCATGAGCACATCGGACCGACGGAGTTGCGTGAGCTCCAACAGGTCGTTCGACGCGGACGTCCTGTTGGCGGGCTTCGCCCGCCCACTGGCCGCCGGTCAACTTCGACGTTAGAGCTCACCCAGTGACTTGGCTGCCTGTCCGCCGATGCGTCGTCTTAGCTGTGGCCGCTTGCTTGTGCCTAGCGGCGTGCGATTCGCGGAAGATTGAACATGAACAATTGCAGGCCCGTTCGATCGAGGATCACCTCACGCAGCGCGTTTGCCCTGACGGCGAGTACAAGGGCACAGATTCCCGATCAACCACTCAGACACTGCCCATCGGGCCATACCTGCTGAGATATCCGGCCAACTTCCTGCAGATTGATGCGTATCGGATTCACAAGCGCGGTGACATGGAAATCGTACACGGCCAGCAGAAGCCTATGTCAGTCGCGCGTACGTGGCTTCAGATACATGCGCTCGCGCCAGAAATGATCCCGAGTTTTCTCGCGGACAGTTCAGCACGTCGCCGTGAGAATCGCGGGGACGCTTACCTGACTGAGATCGAACTCTTCTGGAGTGAAGACGGATCTAGCAGGCCGAAGGATGCCGAGACCTTCGGCGAGTTTTTGCCAGCTGAAGCGCGTCTAGCGCGTGCCGCTGATTCCATTGCCCTTGTTGCGTTTCAGAAGGCAAGTCCCAGCGGCTCGCGGGTGATTCGACTTGTCCCAAAAGGATCGGCAGCGGATGAATCGCAGATCTTCTGCTATGGGTATGTGAATGACCGAGGTCGCGGTCGCTGCTCGGAAATCCGGCGACTCCGCGCCGACGTCTGGACCAGGATTTCATTCAGCTCCGAGAACATTGCATGCTGGCGACGAATCGAAGAACGCGCGCTAAGATTGGTGGAGGACTTCACTTCAGAGTGGGAAGTCCGGGCACGGTGAAATCTAGCAGGTCGGTCGACCCGGACACGTTGCGGCAAGGGGCCGCACAGTGCCGTTGGAAAGCATGCGCCGTGCGGCCCCTTGCCGCAACGCGCCGGTCACCTTCACGTTAGGCATCACATGCGGTGCGGTCCGATATCGCTTGTCGCCGGAGGTTTCGCGCTGCTGTTCGGGGTGGCAGGCTGGCATGCCGAGCGCGTCCTCGTTCCGGGAAGCGCGCACATTCTGAACTGGCTGACTGAGCATGGCTTGGTCCGGACACCGAAGCCTTATGCGTTCTTGGAATTGAAATCGCCTAGTATTCTTCTGCTCACCGATGGCGGCGCAATTCAGCTGATTCAAGTGCTCTCCTGGTTGTTGGCTGGAGCAGCCGTTGCGTTTTCCCTTCGCGCGGTACGGGCAGAGGATGAGAACCTGTACCCGGGCGTCGGCCTTCTGCTTGGGTTCTTGGCGCTCTCCATCTTCAATCTGCCCATCGCGATCTGTGTTGCACTGGTCGGAGCTGGAGGTGTCCTCTGGCTTCGGAGGAGTGATGCCCTAACAGGTCGGTCGACGCGAACACGCACGAGCGGAGATCCATGAACATCACCATCTCGCCCGCCACCGAGGAGGAGGTCCGCTCCGGCTATGTCGGGCGCCAGCTGCGGGAGTTCAACTACCGGCACGTGGGCGAGTACCCGGAGGTCCAGTCCATCCGCCTGAACGCCCGCGACGCGGAGGGGCAGGTCGTCGGCGGCCTGCGGGCGGTGGTGGCGCTGCACTGGTTGCGCGTCGAGGTCCTCTGGGTCCGCGAGGATGCCCGGCGCAACGGCATCGGATCCCGCTTGCTCATGGAAGCAGAGCGGATCGCGCGCGAACTCGGGGCCAGGAATGCGGCCCTCGAGACCTTCGAGTGGCAGGCCCCGCGCTTCTATGCGCGGCACGGCTACGAGGAAGCGGCCCGCATGGACAATTACGTGGGCGAGTACTACCTCGCGATCATGCGCAAGCGCCTGTGAACGGCGCAACCCAAGGAGCCTGTTGATGATCTCTCGCCAGTGGCGTGGTCTTGCGAAGAGCTCTCGCGCCGACGCCTACGTCGAACACCTGCATGCCGAGACCTTCCCGGCCATTCGTGCCTTGCCGGGATTCCAGGGCGCCTCCATCCTCCGGCGCGCCCTGCCGGAAGGCGTCGAGTTCCTGGTGGTGACCCAGTGGGCGTCCCTCGAAGCCATCCGCGCCTTTGCCGGCGATGCGGTGGACGTCGCCGTGGTGCCCGAGAAGGTGCAGGAGATGATGGTCGACTACGATCGGGTCGTGCGGCACTACGAGGTGGTTTCTTGAGGCTGCTGCACGCGCTTCCACCCCTCCTCCCATGATGCACGCATCCCGATCGGACCTCGACGCGAAGCTGGTGTCGCTGCGCCAGTTCGTTGCCTCGTGCCCCTCGCCCCTCCGCGGTGTCCGTCTGGTGGAGTTCTCCCCGGCGCAGATCCTGGAAGCCACGGACGTCCCGCTGCAGGACGTCGAGGGCCGAGTGACACTCTTCGTCTGCAAGGGCCTCCTGGTCGACTGGGTGTACCGCAACCAGCTCCTCTACCTGAGGGTGTCCGAACGCTCCGGCCCCGTTCCTTCGTGGGAAAGGGTGTTCGCGGAGGAAGACCTGGCCGATGTGAAAGCGATCTTGCGGGCAACTGATGCTGGGGACGGCCCACCTTGAAAGACTTTCTCGGACTCCTCCTCTGGCAGGGGCTCATCGCCTTGATGGCGTTGACGCTGTGGTTCCTGGCACGCGGTCGCGGCGAAGCGTCGCGTGACCGGCGAGGACAGGTCGTGGCGGCGTGGCTGTTGCTTGCGGGCGCGGGCCTGGGCGTGGTACCGGTCCTCGTGATGCAGCACTTCTTCGTGCGCGGCGAAATCCTCATGGCGCTCGCGCCGGGGCTGCTGACGTTGGTGTTCTGCGCGCTGGTCCTGCTGAAGCCGGCGCGCTCCGCTCCTGACGTTCCAGACTGACGCGATATCCTTCGAGGAGCATCGGCCCCATCCTGTACCGTGCGCCACCTCACTTCCTTCTCCGGTGTTCTCTCCAAGAGAGTCTTCCCCCTGGTCTTCTACGGGTTCATGGGGGTGGCCGCCATTGGGGGCTTGCTGGACGGAGAGCTTCTGGCGCATCCGGCCAGCGCGCTCGGACTCGCCCTCGTCGTCGCCGTCTTCTACCTTTTCCAGAAGCTGCTCGTTCAGGACACGGCAGACGAGGTCTTGGACTGCGGAAGCTACCTGCTGGTGCGCCGTGGCAGGACGAAGGACCGCATCGAGCTGCGCGACATCGTGAAGGTGGACGCATCCCTGCATCTCAGCCCGCCGTTGATGACGCTGCACCTGGCCCGGCCCGGCAAGCTTGGGCGCCTGGTGACCTTCATCCCCGCGGGTGAGAGACTCAATCCGCTCGGGGAGCATCCCCTGGCGCAGGAGCTCCTTCGCCGCGCCGAAGCGGCGAGAGGCGTGGCCTAGGCAGCTTTCCACGGTCCGGGCGTGAACCGGCCCAGGGGCGTTGCGCCGCCCTCGCAATGCTGGAAAACTCCGGGGCTCGCCGGAAGGAGATGCATTGACAACCACCGAGTCCGACCTCCAGGCGCTGGCCCGCCTGAACAAGCGCTTCATCCACAACTTCGTCACCAACGACGTGGCGTCGCACGATGCGATCCTCCATCCGTCCTTTCGCGCCCTGTACCCGGGCGGCCTGCACATCGACCGCGCGTCCTACCTGAAGACCTGGAAAACGGGGTTCGACCCCGCCGTCATCACGTACTGGGACATGCGCGACCAGCGCATCACGCTGGTGGGTGACATCGCGCTGGTCGGCGCCACCAACAAGTGGACGCGCATGCGCGATGGAGTGGAAGCGGTAGGCATGACCTGCTATACCGACACCTACGTCCGCACGCCCGATGGCTGGCTCTGCGTGCTGGCCCAGCTCACCCCGGTCGCACCGGAGAACCATCCGGGCGACGACACGATCGTCGTCAGGTACTTGCGCGGGGTCCTGCAGCCGGGTGAAGGCGGGTGAAGCAACTGGTCTCCGTGTACCGGCGCAAGGGCGCCTTCCTGCTCTGCCCGAGTTCGCAGGAAGGCGAGGGTGGATTCTGGGTGGCGCACCCGCCGGGTATGGCGGTCTCGTGTGAAGCCGATGACGCCGTTCTCGGTGAACTGCTGGACGTGGTTCGCTCCTGCTCGCGCCAGAACCTCCTGCCACGCGAGGGGGGCGATCGCGTCGCGTTCCCCCTCGCGTCCGTCGCGGGCGTGGCGGGTTGGTCGGCCCTTGCCAGGAGCTCTCCGACCCTGGTTCAGGTCCACTATTCGCCGGCGCAGATCCTGGTGCAGGAGAACCGGCTGGATGGCTCCGGTCACGTCCCCGTGCAGGCCGGGACCATCCTGCCCGCCAGCGCGGCCGCTTCGACGGTGGCTGCAGCCGTGCGGAAGGTCTTCGCCGGTGCGGGCTGACAAGGCGCTTGCCGCGCGCGTTCCGGCGGCATCCATTCCGGCGCCCCATGCGGAATTCGCGACCCTGACCCGGCCCCAACTCGACGCGATGATCGACGACGTCGCCGCATGCGAACCGGTCGCCGTGCAGCGCTGCGTCGACTTCGTGCTCGCCGAGACGAAGGGCCTGTGGCACGGACGGGCGCGGGCCAAGATGTGCCGCCGCCTGAAGCACTGCGGGCTGGGGCGCGCCCACAGGTCCGCCCTGGTCGAGTGCATCCTACGACGACTGGCCACCGGCCATTTCTCGGAGCAGTTCAAGGACCAGGTCAAGCTGGCACTGCACCTGGATCCGGATGCGACCCTGGCGGCTTGCCGTGCAGGCCTGCAAAGCGGGAGGCCGCACGTCCGACGGTATGCTCGATGGACGATGGCGCTGCATGCAGCGCATGGCACGCAGGAGGCTCGCTCGTGTTCTCACACATCTTCGTCGGCGTCAGCGATTTCCCCCGGGCGCTGGCCTTCTACAACCCCTTGATGGCCACGCTCGGCATCCAGGCGAGGTTCTGCGACGCCGCCCGCCCCTGGGCGGGGTGGCAATCGGAACCGGGCCCGCGGCCGCTCTTCCTGATCGGCAGGCCCTTCGACCAGCAGCCGCACGCGCCGGGCAACGGCCAGATGGTCGCACTGCTGGCGCCGACGCGTGCTGCGGTGGACAAGGCCCATGCGGTCGCCCTGGCCAACGGCGGCACGTCGGAAGGGGCGCCAGGCTTGCGGCCCGAATACCACGAGAACTACTACGGCGCCTACTTCCGCGACCCGGACGGCAACAAGCTCTGCGTCGCGTGTCATTCGGCGGCGGCGTAGTCCGCGCACGGGGGATCATGGCCACCACGCCAGCAGGCGCCCCCATGGCCAGGCGCGCCCTCGGACTCGTTTCCGTGCTGGTGCGCGACTACGACGAAGCCCTGTCCTTCTACGTGGGCGTGCTCGGCTTCGACCTGGTGGAAGACACACCCGTGCCCTCGCAGGGCAAGCGATGGGTCGTCGTCAGTCCCGGAGCGTCCGGTGCGCGCATCCTGCTGGCCAGGGCCTTTTCCCCCGAACAACTCCGCTGCGTCGGCCAGCAGGCAGGAGGGCGTGTCTTCCTGTTCCTCTACACCGACGATTGCCTTGCCGACGTGGACCGGCTCAAGGCGCGGGGCGTGAAGTTCGCCAGGGAGCCCGAGATCCAGCCGCATGGCACGGTGGCCGTGTTCAGCGACCTCTACGGCAACCTGTGGGACCTGATCCAGCCGAACGCGGCGAACCGGAGCTGGGCATGGTAGGCGGCGAAGAGGCGCCGCTTCCGCGCAGGCCATGAACGAACACCGCTTCAACGTCTTCGGCCGCATCGTCCTCGTTCGACGCGAAGGTGCGCTGTGGCAAGCCTATGCGTTGGGCGCCGACGGCAAGCGATCTCCCGCCGGGTTCGTGGTGCCCGACTTCGTCGACGCCGCGGAACTGGAGCAGTTCCTCTACGACCTGTTCCACGAGAGCGCCACGCCCGGAAACGGCGACGTCCACCGCCTGCCGTGACCGGTGCCGCGGTCACTGCGTGACAATGCGGCCATGAAGCTCAAGACCCTCGCCCTCGGCCTGCTCGGCACGGTCATCGTCGCCGCCACGGCCGGCTGGTTCTCCCTGGACAAGGGCACGCGCGCGGTGCTGGCCACGATGCCGACCAACACCGACCTGCTGTTCTGGAACCAGGACCAGCGCGATGCCGCCTTCCGCGCGCTGGACCGGTTGCCCCTGGTGGCCAAGGTGCGCGTGGTGCCCGCGGGTGGGACGCCCCGCCCGTTGCCGCCGGGGCCCCCGCTGCGGTTGCCGGTCGACGTGGATGCGTTCATGGCCGGCCAGCGCAGCGCGGCGCTTCTCGTCGTGCACGACGGCAAGCTGCGGCTGGAGCGCTACGGCCTCGGCTTCGACGGCAACGGCCGCTGGACCAGCTTCTCCGTCGCCAAGTCGGTGACCTCCACCCTCGTCGGCGCGGCCATCCGCGACGGCCACATCCGCAGCATGGACGACAAGGTCAGCACGTACATCCCGCAGATGAAAGGCTCGGCGTACGACGACGTCAGCATCCGGCAGCTCCTGACCATGACGTCCGGCGTGCAGTGGAACGAGGACTACGCGGACCCGGACTCCGACGTGGCCCGCTTCAACAAGCACAAGCCGGAAGAGGGCGTCGACGCGCTCGTGAGCTATTTGCGCAAGCTGCCGCGCGCCGCGCCGCCCGGCACGCGGTGGAACTACAGCACGGGCGAGACCAACCTGGTCGGCATCCTGGTGGCCGAAGCGACCAGGAAGCCCCTGGCGACGTACCTCTCGGAAAAGATCTGGGTGCCGGCGGGGATGGAGCAGGAAGCCACGTGGATCCTCAGCCGCACGGGCCGCGAGATCAGCGGCTGCTGCCTGCAGGCGACCCCGCGCGACTATGCCCGCATCGGGCTGTTCGTCCTCGACGGCGCGCGCGTGAACGGCCAGCCCACCGTGCCGGACGGATGGCTGGCCGAGGCGACGACCGAGCGGGTGGGCATCGGGCGGCCGGGTCGCGGCTACGGCTACCAGTGGTGGACGCGTCCGGGCGGCACCTTCGATGCCCGTGGCATCTTCGGCCAGGGCATCTTCCTCGACCCGCAGCGCAAGCTGGTGATCGTGACGAATGCCAACTGGGCCGCTGGCGCGCGGGACGAAGCCGCAGTGTCCGCGCGGGACGCGTTCTTCCAGGCGGTGCAGAAGGCGATCGACGACGAAGCGGCGGCCGGGCCCGCCGCCGCGGCCCGGTGAGGCCAGGCCGGCCGCACCGCGGCGCCTGGAAAAGCGGTAAGGTGGCACGGCAAGGAACGGCCAGGAGACGCGCATGAACACGTCCAGCAACCCGAAAGACACGCCGCAGACGCTCCAGGAGGTCCTCGAAGGCGAGGAGCCCACCGAGGAATTCCTCGAGGAGATGCAGGCGCTGGAAAACGCACCCGAACTCAGCGAGGAGGAACTCGCGCGCCAGGCGCTGGAAGCGCCGGGTGGCGACGGCGATCCGAGCACGCCGGAGTGAGTGGGCACGGGACCGGCGGTCCCGGCGTCAACGCGCGCCCACCAGCGCCCGCCGCGCGAACGCCGCCACCACCATGGCGAAGAAGATGACCACCGTCAGGCCGGCGGTGAGCGATCGCGCTTCGGCGATGAACCCGATCAGCGGCGGCCCGGCCATCAGCCCGAAGTAGCCGACCGACGACACCGCGGCGATGCCGTGCGCGGGCGCGATGCCGGGTTGCTGCCCCGCCGCGCTGAACAGCACGGGCACGACGTTCGCGAAGCCCAGTCCCACCAGCGCGAACCCGACGAGCGCACCGGCGGGATGCGGCACGGCAAGGGCGAGAGCCATGCCGACGGCGCCCAGCATGCCGCTTGCACGCAAGAGCGTTTCGGGACGCATGCGCGCGCGCACCCAGTCGCCGCCGAAGCGCCCGGCGGCCATCGCCGCGCTGAAGCTGGCGTAGCCGAGGCTGGCGACCGCGGGTGCCGCGGTGAGCTCCTGGCGCAGGTAGAGCACGCTCCAGTCGTACATGGCGCCTTCGCCGACCAGTCCCAGGCCGGCCATCAGCCCCAGCAGCACCAGCGGGCCGTGCGGCAGGCTCAGCGGCGTGCCGCCCGCCTGCGCTTCGCGCTGCTGGCGCAGCATGAAGCGGCTGGCGACCGCCGCCACGGCGCCCAGCACGATGGCGGCGCCCGCGAGGTGGCCGGTGGGCGAGACGCCCAGCGGCGCCAGCGCGCTCCATGCCGCCGCGCCCGCCATGCCGCCCAGGCTGAACATGCCGTGGAAGCCGCTCATGAGCGGGCGGCCGCACGCCTGCTCGATGCTGGTGGCCTCGTCGTTGATGGCCACGTCGAACAGCGCCGCCGCCATGCCGTAGGCCAGCATCAGTGCCAGCAGCAAGGCGTATTGCGATGGCAGCAGCAGGCTGCCGACGGCGGCGACGCAGGCCAGGCCCATGAGCGGCACCACGCGGCGCGGCGCGTGCCGCGCCAGCACGCGGCCGGCCTGCAGCAGCGCGACGACGGCGCCCGCGCCGCTGGCCAGCATGGCGATCGCGAGCGCCTGCTCGCCGAGCGCGTAGTGCGCCTTGATGCTGGGGACGTGGACGCCCCAGGTCGCGAACAGGGCGCCGGCCACGAAGAACTGGGCGCGCAGCGCATGGGTGGCCCGCTGCAGGACGCGCGAGAGGTCGGGGGGCGTGGAGCTCAAGAAGTGGAAGCCGGGACGGTCGGGAGAAAGCTGGACGCCGCCCATTGTCGGAGCGGCCGTGGCACGATGGTGTCGGACAAGACAGGAGAAAGCCCATGCCCGCTGGTGCCAGCCCGCAACCCCGCATCGCCCTCGCCGATGGCCAGCAGATCCCCCAGGTGGGCCTGGGCGTCTGGCAGACGCCGAACGACGCCGCGGTGGACGTCGTGCGCACGGCCTTGCAGCACGGCTACCGCCACGTCGACACGGCGGCCGTGTACGGCAACGAGGAAGGCGTCGGGGCCGGCCTGCGCGCCGCCGGCCTGCCGCGCGCCGAAGTGTTCGTCACCACCAAGGTCTGGAGCGAGGACCAGGGCTTCGACCGGGCCCTGCGCGCCATCGACGCCAGCCTGCAGCGCCTGCAGCTCGACGCCGTGGACCTGTGCCTGATCCACTGGCCGGCGCCCCACCGCGGCCTGTTCGTCGACACCTGGAAGGCGCTGGTGCGGGCCCGCGAAGAGGGCCGCGTGCGTTCGATCGGCGTGTCCAACTTCGAGGTCGAGCATCTCGACCGCATCGTGGGCGAGACCGGCGTGCTGCCGGTCCTGAACCAGGTCGAGCTGCATCCCCGATTCCAGCAGCGGCGGCTGCGCGAAGCGCACGCCGAGCGCGGCATCCGGACCGAATCGTGGAGCCCGTTGGGGCAGGGGCAGCTGCTGTCCGACCCGGCGATCGTCCGCGTCGCCGCGATACACCGACGCACGCCGGCGCAGGTGATCATCCGCTGGCACGTCGAAAGCGGTCTCATCGTCATCCCGAAGTCCGTCACGCCCTCCCGCATCCGCGAGAACCTCGACGTCTTCGGCTTCACGCTGGACGCCGAGGACCTCGCCGCGATGGCCGCGCTGGACGACCCGGGCGGTCGCATCGGCCCGGACCCGATGCGCGCGCGGTTCTGAAGGCGCGGCGGGGCGGCCCGCAGCGGGCATCGACGGCGTCCGACACGGCGCGGCGCTCCCCTCCGCAGAATGGCACTTTCCAGCCCCGCACCATGCAGCCCTCGCCCCGCTTCGACCGCCCGCGCGGCACCGAGCCCTTCGCTTTCCTGCGCGGCTTCCTGCGCAACCCTGCGCAGGTCGGCTCGGTGATCCCGAGTTCGCCGCAGCTCGAACAGCGGCTGGTGCAATGCGCGCGCGTGCGCGAAGCGCGCACGGTGGTGGAACTCGGTCCCGGCACCGGCGGCACCACGCGGGCCCTGCTGGCCGCGATGCCGCCCGGGGCGGTGCTGCTGGCCATCGAGCTGGACCCGGACTTCTTCGCCGGCCTGCAGCATGCGGTCGGCGACGAGCGGCTCCTGCTCGAGCAGGGCAGCGCGGAAAAGCTGGGCGACCTGCTGGAGGAGCACGGCCTGCCGGCGCCCGACGCGATCGTCTCCGGCATCCCCTTTTCGACGATGCCGGCGCCGGTCTCGCGACGGATCGCCGCGTGCATCGCGAAGGTGTTGCGTCCGGGTGGCCGCTTCGTGGCCTACCAGGTGCGCGCCCATGTCGCCGGCTTCCTGGCGCCCCACCTCGGGCCGCCCGAGAAGCAATGGGAGGTGGTGAACGTCCCGCCGGTGCGGGTGTTCACCTGGGTGAAGCGCCAGGGCCCCGGCTAGGGCGCCACCGTCAGCGGCCGGCTCTGCAGCTCCGGCGCCGGCGGCAGGCCGGTGGCCTGCAGGATCTCCTGCTCCGACAGCGTCTCGCGCTCCAGCAGGGCGCGCACCAGGCCGTCGAGCGCGGCGCGGTGCTGCGCCAGCAGCCGCTTGGCGTCCTCGTGGCAGCCGTGGATGATCTTCTGCACTTCGGCGTCGATCAGGGCCGCGGTCTGGTCGCTGAAGGGCTTCTCGCCCATGAAGGCCGACGCTCCGCCCAGGTACGCGTTCTGCGGCGGTGCCAGCTGCACCATGCCGACCGCGTCGCTCATGCCCCAGCGCGTGACCATCGCGCGCGCCATGTTGGTGGCCTGCTCGATGTCGTTCTCTGCGCCGGTCGTCTTGGTGCCGTAGACGATCTCCTCCGCCGCGCGGCCGCCCAGCATGCCGATGATGCGGGCCCGCAGGTAGTCCTCGGGGTAGTTGTAGCGGTCGGTCTGCGGGCGCTGGTAGGTGACGCCCAGCGCCTGCCCGCGCGGCACGATGCTCACGCGGTGCACCGGGTCGGCGCCGGGCACGACGAGGCCCAGCACCGCGTGGCCGCTCTCGTGGTACGCGATGCGCTCTCGGTCGTCGGGTCCCAGCAGCAGCGGGCGCTCCGGCCCCAGCACGATCTTCTCCAGCGCATCCAGGAAGTCCTTGTGGTGCACCGCCGACTCGTTGCGGCGCGCCGCCAGCAGCGCGGCCTCGTTCACCAGGTTCTTCAGGTCGGCGCCGGAAAAGCCCGGCGTGGACTGCGCCAGCTCCTCCAGGCTCGCGTCGGGTGCGAGCGGCACCTTGCGCACGTGCACTCCGAGGATCGCCTTGCGGCCGACCTTGTCCGGCAGGTTCACGACCACGCGGCGGTCGAAGCGGCCGGGCCGCAGCAGCGCGCGGTCCAGCACGTCGGGCTGGTTGGTCGCGGCCAGCACGATGATCCCTTCGCGGCCGCTGAAGCCGTCCATCTCGGTCAGGATCTGCTGCAGCGTGTGCTCCTGCTCGCTGGAGCCGCCGCTCAGGGTCATGCCGCCGCGGGCGCGGCCGATCGCGTCGATCTCGTCGATGAAGATGATGGCCGGCGCGCTCTCGCGGGCCTGCTTGAACAGGTCGCGCACGCGGGCCGCTCCCACGCCGACGATCATCTCCACGAACTCCGCCGCGCTCATGGAGAAGAAGGGCACCCCGGCCTCGCCGGCGACCGCCTTGGCGAGCAGCGTCTTGCCGGTGCCGGGCGATCCGATCAGCAACACGCCCTTGGGCGCGGTGCCGCCCAGCCGCGTGTACTTCTCCGGCGACTTCAGGAAGTCGACGATCTCCACCAGCTCCGCCTCGGCTTCGTCGATGCCGGCGACGTCGTTGAAGGTCACGCGGTTCGTCGGGTCGGCGTCGTAGCGCTTGGCCTTGCTCTTGCCGATGCCGAAGATGCCGCCGCCCAGGCCCATGCCGCCGTTCTGGCGGTTGGCGCGCCGGTACAGCCAGACGTAGAACGCGATGATCAGGATGGCCGGGCCGAAGCCGAAGAGCAAGGTGCTCCAGGCGCTGCCCTGCTGGATGGGCACCGCGCTGATCTCCACTGCGTTGCGGATCAGGAAGGCCTCCAGGTCGCGGTCGAAGAAGGCCGGCAGCTCGGTGGTGAAGGTGTCGCCGGTGCGCGGGTTTGGCCGCGCGGGGTCGCGTCCCGGGCGTGGCGGCGGCTGGCCGGCGGCGCTGGGCTGCTGCGGGTTCAGCGGCGGCGGCCAGGTCACGGCGGACTTGAAGCGGCCCTGGATGGTGGTGCCGCGGCTGTAGATGGCCGACACGTTGCCGTTGCCGGCCTGTTCGCGGAACACGGTGTAGGGCACCGTGAGCGGGGCATCCGACGGCGGGAAGAACACCGTGGTGATGACGTAGTTCAGCAGCAGCACGCCGGCGAACACCAGCCAGTACTTGCGCGGCGGCATCGAGGCGAAGCCGCCGGGCTTGCCGGGCGTGGCCGGGGGCTGCGGCGGGTGGGGACGGCCGTTCACAGTTCGGGCCTTTCCGCGGCGATCTGCCGCTCGTGCGCATCGGCCAGCATCTCGCGCAGCGTCTGGCGCTCCTCGATCCGCGCGCGCCACTGCTCGGGCAGGGCGCGCACCGCGACCTCCGCCTCCAGCAGGCGCGCGAACGATGCCTGCCGCTCCTCGGGCGACGCCGAAGGTTCCAGCGACATGTAAGCGGCCAGCCTGCGGCGCAGGCGGCCCACGGCCAGCTTGGCGCGGCCCTTCGGGCTGTGCAGCGACAGGGTGACGGTCACCACCAGGATCGCGATGATGACGGCCAGCGACACCAGCGTGCTGATCTCCACCACCTTCACCGGCGCGCCGTCGTTGATGAAGGGCACGTTGTTCTCGTGCAGCGCATGCAGCACCAGCTTGATGCCGATGAAGCCCAGGATGGCCGCCAGCCCGTACGACAGGTACAGCAGGCGCTCCAGCAGCCCCTCGACCAGGAAGAACAGCTGGCGCAGCCCGAGCAGCGAGAACGCGGTGGCGGTGAAGACGATGAAGGTGTCCGTGGTGATGCCGAAGATGGCCGGGATCGAGTCGAGCGCGAACAGGATGTCGGTCAGGCCCAGCGCCACGATCACCAGCACCATCGGCGTCATCCGCCGCCGGCCTTCGTGCACGGTGAAGAGCTTGTCGCCGTCGTAGTGCGGCGTGGTGCGGATCAGCTTGCGCGTCAGGCGCAGGATGAAGCTCTCGCCTTCCTGGTGGCGCTCGTCCTCGGGCACGAGCATATGGCCTGCGGTCACCAGCAGGATGAGGCCGAAGATGTAGAACACCCAGGCGAAGCGTTCGATCAGGGCGGCGCCGATCCAGATGAAGAGCGACCGCGCCAGCAGCGCGATCACGATGCCGATCAGCAGGGCCTTCTGCTGGTCCTCCGGCGGCACGCGGAAGGCCGACATGATGACCAGGAACACGAAGACGTTGTCGACCGAGAGCGCCTTCTCCGTCAGGTAGCCGGCGTAGTACTGGACGCCCATCTCGGTGCCGCCGAGGTACCAGACCGCGCCGCCGAACAGCAGCGCGATCCCGACGTACAGTGCCGACCACTTCGCGGCTTCGCGCAGCGTGGGGACGTGGGCGACGCGGATGTGGAAGAAGTAGTCGAACAGCAGGAGCCCGACGATCAGGGCGATCGTCAGCTCCCACACCAGGGCGCCGTGCGGCATCTTGCGCGTTCCTCTCGCGGGTGAAGGACGGCCTGCCAGTCTATAGTCGGCTCGGCGGTTCGTGGTGCCACAAACCACGGCCGAGCAGCATGGACCCTGACGACGCGCCGATTCCCTACATGCAGCGCACGCGCGACTGGTACCTCGCGCTGGGCTACGGCAACCCGTACCGCTATGCGCACCACGACGGCGCGCCGTTCCAGCGGCTGCACCGGCCGCTGGCCGAGAGCGTGGTGACGCTCGTCACCACGGCCGCCCCGTTCCAGCCGGACAAGGGGCCGCAAGGGCCCGGCGCACCCTACAACGCAGCCGCGAAGTTCTACGCGCCGTACAGCGGGGACACCGCCGCCGACCACGACCTGCGCATCGCGCACGTGGCGATCGACCGCAAGCACACGTCCATGGAGGACAGCCGCAGCTGGTTCCCCTTGCCGCTGATGCGCGGGCTCGCGGCGCAGGGCCGCTTCCGCCTGGCGCCGCGCTTCCACGGCATGCCCACGAACCGCAGCCAGCGCCACACGCAGGACGTCGACATCCCGGTGCTGCTGCAGCGTTGCCGCGAAGATGGTGTCGATGCGGCGGTGCTGGTGCCCAACTGCCCGGTGTGCCACCAGACCCTGTCGCTGGCCGCGCGCGCCCTGGAAGCCGCGGGCATCGCCACCGTGCTCATGGGCTGCGCCCTGGACATCGTCGAACACGCCGGCGTACCGCGCTTCCTGTTCTCCGACTTTCCCCTCGGCAACGCCGCCGGCAAGCCGCACGACGCGGCATCGCAGCGGGCGACGCTGGAACTGGCGCTCGGCCTGCTGGAGAGCGCCGGCCAGCCGCGCACCACCGTGCGATCGCCGCAGCGCTGGAGCGGTTCCGACGATTGGAAGCTGGACTACTGCAACGCCCACCGCGTGGCGCCGGGCGAGCTGGCGCGGCTGCGCGAGGAAGCCGAGGCCGCGCGCCTCACCGCCAGGGCGCTACGCGCCGCCGACCTGCGATGACCCCTCCGGGCGGAAGCGCCAGCCGGTGGTGGCGATCGCCGGCCCGTCCTCCGCCTGCGGCCCGAAGCGCAGCTTGCCCCGGTTCATCAGGTCGTGCGGGTCCATCGCGCGCTTGAACGCCGCGTCGGTGCCGCCGAGCGGCTTCATGCCGCCTTCCTTGACGAGGAAGGTGTGGTTGTTCGCCACCTGCGCGCCGTCGAGCGCCATCGCGCGCATCACGTCCGCCAGGTGCTGCTCCCCGCGGTAGGTGAAGAGCGGCATGCCCTGGTAGCCGAGCTGGCCGTCGAAGCGCTTGACCTCGAAGTGCATGCCCGCCACGTGGCGCAGGCGCTGGAAGGTGCGGGCCATCGCTTCCATCGCGCCCGGGTCGAGGTACAGGCCCACCGTGGTCACGACGTCCGGCGCGCTGCGGTTGGCATGCAGCCGCGCATGGCCCCAGGAGTACTCGTACAGGGGCGCGTGGTAGGGCCCCTGCGCTTCGGCGGCATCCACCGTGATGCGCCCGCCGAAGGCCTGCACCAGCGCCGAGAACGCGGCGGAGAACGGTTGCGCCACCATGGCCAGGATGATCCCGTCGCACGCCGGGTCGCCGTGCGGCTGCAGCGCCTTCAGCAGCGACCAGGTGCGGCCGCTCAGCACGGACACCAGCTTCTTGGGGATGCCGTCCGCGGTGGCGAGCGCGTGCGAGAAGCGCAGCGCCGTCATGAATTCAGGGAACACGACGATGTGCTCGCGCCAGGCCCAGGCCGGCGCCAGCGGCATCTCCACCTCGGTGATGATGCCGTTGCTGCCGTAGGCGTGGTGCACCAGGTTGACGTCGTCGCCCCCGAGCTGCACGGTGCGCGGCGTCTCCTCGACGCTGACGACTTCCAGTCCCAGGATGTTGCCGCGGTCGCGCAGGATGCCCCAGGTGCAGCTGCCGACGCCGGCGTGCCCGCCGCCGACGTAACCGGCGATCGTCGCCTGCCGCTTGGTGGAGGAATGCATGCGCAGCTCCCAGCCGCCGGGCCGCGTGGCCTCGTCGATGGCCTGGAGCCGGGCGCCGGCCTCGGCGCGCACGACGCCGCCGCGCGTCCAAAGCACGCGGTTCAGCGCCGTCATGTCCACCAACGCGCCGCCGTGCAGCGGGATGCCCTGGCCGAAGTTGCAGGTGCCGGCGCCGCGCATCATCAGCGGCATGCGCGTGCGCGCGGCCGCGGACGCCACCCTCAGCACGTCGGCCTTGTCGCGCGGCAGCACGATCACGTCGGCCACGTGCTCCAGCGCGTCCTGCTTCATCACCGGGCTGAACTGCGCCGTCATGTCGCGGCTGCGGCGCCTGAGCACCACGGGGTCGGTTTCCACCGGCACGTCGCCCAGGGCCGCCAGGAAGGGCGTGAGGTCGCGCATCATGCGGTCCGCTCCAGCAGTGCCTTCACCGCGGCGCGGCTCTGGCGTCCCAGCTCGATCACGTCGAGGTTCGGCACGCGGCCGTCGCGCACGACCTCCCGGCCGGCGACGAAGAGATGGCGCAGGTCCGCCGTGCCGCCGCTGGCCACGGGCCCGATGGCGGGATCGTGCAGTCCGAAGTAGCGCGGGTCGCGGTCCAGGCCATAGATGGCGAAGTCGGCGGCCTGGCCGGGTGCCAGCGTGCCGACCGCATCCAGGCCCAGCACCTGCGCACCGCCGGCCGTGCCCCAGCGCACCACGTCCTCGACGGTCGTCGATGCGGCTTCGGCCTCGCCCTGGCCGCCGCGGTAGTACGCCGTGGCTTCCTGCCCCGCCCGGGCGCGGGCCATCAGCCAGGCGGCGTGCGTTTCCGAGATCATGTCCGCGGCCTCGTTCGAAGCCGCACCGTCGACCCCGATCGAGATCTGCGCGCCGGCGGCTTCCAGCGCACGCACCGGCGCGATGCCGCTGCCCAGCCGCCCATTGCTCTGCGGGCAGTGCGCGATGCCCGTGCGGGTGCGTCCCAGCAGGGCGATCTCCTCGGGGTCCAGCTTGACCAGGTGGGCGTACCAGACGTCGGGGCCGAGCCAGTCGATGCTTTCGCAGAAAGCCACCGGCGTCATCCGGTGCTTCTCCTGCACGCTGTCCTGGTAGTGCACGGTCTCCGACAGGTGCGAGTGCAGCCGCAGGCCCAGCGCGCGGGCCATGCGCGCCGTTTCGCGCATCTCCTCCGGCCGCATCGAGTGCGGCGGCGTGGTGGGCGCCATCACCACCCGCTGCATGGCATCGGGCGCGGGGTCGTGGAACTCGCGCGCCAGCCGCCGCATGTCGGCGAGGAAGCCGTCGAGCGTCTCCGGTCGCGACGCCGGCGGCAGCTCCACGCCCGGTGTCGCGCGCGACAGCGTGCCGCCGCCGCGGCACAGCACGAAGCGCAGGCCCAGCTTCGCCGCTTCCTCGAACAGGATGGCGGAGCTGTCGTAGGGCATGTCCGGGTAGTAGTGGTAGTTGTGGTCCGCCACCGTGCCGCAGCCGGAGAGCGCCAGTTCCAGCAGGCCGATGCGGGCGGCGAGGCGGAAGTCCTGCTCCGTCATGCGCGGGCGCAGCCGCATCGGGGTGGCGGTGAGCCAGGGCGTCAGCGTCGCGTTCAGGCCGACGGGGTCGCCCTTGAGCATCGACTGGAACAGGTGGTGGTGCGTGTTCACCCAGGCCGGGTAGATCACGCAGCCGCCGGCGTCGACCTGCCGCTCGCCGGGTTCCGGTGCCAGGTCGCCGATCGCCGCGATGCGGCCGTCGCGCACCCGCAGGTCCGTGCCCTTCGCGCGCGCGGCATCGCCCGGCAGGCCGGTGAGCACAGCGGTGGCATGGCGGATCAGGAAGCTGCTCATGCCGCCACCTCGCGCAGCGGGATCACGACGTTGCCACGGTGAACTTCCTCTTCCCCGTGCGCCCGCAGCAGGTCCAGCAGCTGCTTGCGGATGACGAGTCCCGGCTTGTCGGAGGGCATGTGGAACTCCACCTTGCGGGTGGTGTCCACGCACGCGTCCGGATCGGTCGCCTCCAGGATTTCGCGGTCCTCGGCCGTGATCTGCGCGTCCCAGTCGATCAGTTCCTGCGTGCTGCACTGCGCTTCGCTGTCGTTGCGGTACAGCCATTGCACCAGCAGCATGCGGTCGTCGTCGATCGGCGTCGCACAGTTGTAGATGATGTGCGCGATGCCGCTGGCCGGATAGGTGCAGCCGAAGCGGCGGGCGAAGGGCAGGTAGTAGCGGTTCACCAGGTGGCGGTGCGTGATCTCCTCGGTGGTCCCGGTCACGCGGTGGCTTTGCGCCGGGTTGCGGATCGGGACCAGCGTCTCCGCCTCGAAGCCGTAGTCGGTCTCGGTGAAGGTGTAGGGCGCCGGCTTCGGGTTCTCGAGGATGCCGAAGTTGGCCTTGTGCACGTAGGAGAAGTGCGAGTTGTCGAACGAGTTCTCCATCATGCGCAGCGGGCTGGTCCGCCATTCCTCGTGGAACTGGAAGATGCGGCGCATGCCGGGCTGGCCGTCTTCCGGGAAGTGCGGGATGGGCCGCAAGGGGTCGTCCAGCGCCACCCACACGTAGCCGTACTTCTCCTGCGCGCGGTAAGCGGGCACCTTGGCGTTGGCGGGGATCGCCATGTCCGGGGCCTGCGGGATCTTCACGCAGGTGCCGGTGCAGTCGTAGGTCCAGCCGTGGTAGCCGCAGACGATGTTGCCGTCCTGCACGAAGCCCCTGGACAGCTTCGCCGTGCGGTGGCAGCAGCGGTCGCGCACCGCGGCGGGCGTGCCGTCGGCCTGCTTCCACAGCACCAGGTCCTCGCCCATCAGGCGGAAGGGCTTCGGCCCATCGTCCAGGGCGGACATCGGCAGCAGCGCGTACCAGAAGCGCCGCAGCACCTTCTGTCTCGTGGTCAGCATGGGGCGGCCTCCTTCACCGGCCGGATGCGGGTCCAGCCGTGCACTTCCTGTTCACCGTGCTCGCGCAGCAGCGCCAACAGGCGCTTGCGCATGATCATCCCGGGGCGGTCGCTGGCCATGCTCTGCTCGTCGCGACGGCCGACGTCCACGGGGGCGTCGGCATCCACCGACTCCAGGATCACCTTGTCTTCCAGCACGACGCGCGTGTCCCAGTCGTTCAGCAGCGCGGCGGGGCAGTCTTCCTCGGTGTCGTTCCGGTACAGCCACTGGATCAGCTGGATGCGCGTGTCGTCGATCGGCGTCGCGCAGGTGTAGATCGTGTGGCGGATGCCGCTCGGGTAGGCCAGCCCCAGCTTGCGCAGGAAGGGCAGGTGCCACTGGTTCGAGAACGTCCGCGTCGTGGTCGGCGCGGTCGTCCCGGTGATCCGGTGCGAGACGGGAGGGTTGTTGATCTCCAGCACCACCCGCGCCTCGAAGCCGTAGTCCGTCTCGTCCAGCGCGAAGTGCACCGGCTTCGGCTGGTCGCCCTGGCCGAAGGTGCCCTTGTGCACGAAGGCGAAGTGGGCGGTGTCGAAGGAGTTCTCCATCATCCGCAGCGCGCCGGTGTCCCAGGCTTCGTCGAACTGGTGGATGCGGCGGTGGCCGAGCGCTTCCTCCTCGGGCTGCAGCAGCGGCACCAGCGGATCGTCCAGCGCGACCCAGGCGTAGCCGAAGCGTTCCTGGCAGTGGTAGGCCGGAACCTTGGCGCCGGCCGGGATCTGCAGGTCGGGCGCCTGCGGGATCTTCACGCAGGCGCCGCTGCCGTCGTACGTCCAGCCGTGGTAGCCGCAGACGATGTGGTCGCCCTCGAGGAAGCCCTTGGACAGCCTGGCGGTGCGGTGGCAGCAGCGGTCGCGCACCGCGGCGGGCGTGCCATCGGCGCGGCGCCACAGCACGATGTCCTCGCCCAGCAGCGTGAAGGGCTGCGGGCTGCGGGCGAGCTTCTCCATCGGCATCACGGCGTACCAGAACCGCCGCAACACCGGTTGACGGGTCACGAGCATGAGGTGTCTCCCCAGCCCGCGTTACGGCATGACCTTCAGGTCCTTCACGAACTGGAGCGTGTATGCGTCCTTCCAGTTCGGCATCGGCTTGAGCAGTTCGCTGGTGACCATCAGGTCGTAGGTCTTCTGCCAGCGCGCGTCGGTCATGATGCCGGCGCCCATCTTCGCCGCATCGCCGCCGTCGAAGAACTTCATCTGCTTCATCACCTTGTGGCCGTAGGCGAGCGTGCCGTCGTCCATCTTCGGGTTGTCCTTCTTGATCAGCGCGTTGCCCGGCGCCGGGTCCTGCAGGTAGCTCTTCCAGCCTTCGATGGTGGCGCGCACGAAGCGCTGCACGACGTCCGGCTTCTCCTTGGCCATCTTCTGCATCGTGACGATCGTGTTGCCGTACGGGGGATAGCCCTCGTCGGCGAACAGGAAGAACTTCACCTTCTGGCCGGCCTGTTCGGCGATGTAGGGCTCCGAGCCCGGGTAGCCCTGCTGCGCCGCGTTCCTGTCGGCGAAGAAGGGCTGCATGTTGAAGGTGTAGGGGCGCGACTGTTCGTCGGTGAAGCCGTACTTCGCCTTCAGCCACGGGAACCAGGAGGTGCGGCCGCTGGTGGCCAGGTAGATGGTCTTGCCCTTCAGGTCGGACAGCTTGTTCACGTCCGGGTGCGTGACCATGCCCTGCGGCTCCATCTGGAAGACGGCCGCGACGGTGACCATGGGCACGCCGGACTGGATGCCGTTGAGCACCTGGAAGTCCTTGCCCATCATGAAGTCGGCCTGGCCGGCGGCCAGCAGCTGCACGGCGTTGACCTGCGGCCCGCCCATCTTGACGGTGACGTCGAGGCCGTGCTTCTTGTAGATGCCGTTGGCGACGGCCTGGTAGTAGCCGCCATGTTCGGCCTGGGCGTACCAGGAGGTGAGGAAGGTGACCTTGTCCTGCGCGTGCGCGAAGGTGGCGGCGGCCGCGAAGGCGAAGGCGGTGAGGGCAGATTTCATGGAGTTTCTCCGGTCGTACTACGTGTGGAAAAAACCAGAGCAATGACCCGCGGCACCGCCGCTGCCTGCTTCTACTCTGCATCTCCGTCATTCCCGCGCAGGCGGGAACCCAGGGCGCCCTGGATTCCCGCCTGCGGGGGAATGACGTTGTGGGTCAACCCAGGTGGATCGTCGCTTCCACCTCGATCAACGCCAGGTCGGAAGGCATGAACCGTGCCACTTCCACCACCGTGCTGGCGGGCGGCTGGTCGCCGTAGAAGAGGGTGCGCACGCGGTTGTAGAACGGGTAGTGGCGCAGGTCGCGGAAGTACTGCACCAGCTTGACGGCGTCCTGCATCTGCGCACCATGTTCGTGCGCCAATTGGCGGATGCGGTCCAGCACGAACCAGCTCTGGGCGACGGCAGGGGCCTCGTACAGGTCCACCGTCATCTGGCCGGTGTCGTAGCCGATGCCGCGCAGCTGCTCGCGCGCCTGCGGCGGCAGGTCCTCGTAGGCCTGCACAACCGCCTTGCGCGCCGGGTTCACGGCCACCACGCCGCTGACGAACAGGAAGCCGCCGGCGCGCCGCGCGGCGGCGTAGTTCGCCATGGGCGTGCCCATGCTCACTGCGGACCCTCTTCCATCCACGCCCGCACCTTGCCGGGGTTCAGCAGGCCGAGCGGGTCGAAGCGCTTCTTCATGTCCAGGACGCCCTGCGAGAGCGCACCGCCCGCCTTGCCGTCCTCCACGATGAAGACGTGCGGGTCGTTGATGCGCACGCCGTTCTCGCGGTGCAGGGCCATGATCTCCTGCAGCCGCTCCTCGGTGGTGAACTTCACCACCTGCAGCGCCGTGCAGGTGACCTGCCCGTCGAGGTTGCGGATGAACTCGGCGTGCATCTGCACCTCGGGGCTGAGCAGCTTCTCCATGCGCCGCACCTGTTCCAGGTGCTGGCCGGGGGTGAAGGCGCTTTGCAGGTAGGTGATGCCCTTGTCCACCTTGAAGGCCGCGAGGGTGGTGTGGTTCCAGGTGTATTCCAGCAGCGTGTGGCGGGTGCGCGCGATGTCTTCGGCCGTGGCGGTGTACGTC
Source organism: Ramlibacter pallidus (assembly GCF_015070875.1). Taxonomy (GTDB): domain Bacteria; phylum Pseudomonadota; class Gammaproteobacteria; order Burkholderiales; family Burkholderiaceae_C; genus Ramlibacter; species Ramlibacter pallidus. The sequence continues at coordinate 253,978 of NZ_JADDIV010000001.1, read as the reverse complement.
ACCTCGCCGCGCCAGAGCTGCGCCAGCTCGCGCATCGCGCCCTCGCTGCTCGGGGCGATCGCCAGGATCATCGCGTGGCACCCGGCCGGCAGTTCGTCGGCATGCTGCTTCAGGTAGCCGGGGATGGGGTCGGCCAGCAAGCCGATCTCGCGCTTGGCGATGCCGGGGGCGTGGGCCACCGCGTTGCCGAACTCGAGGGCGTCATCGAACGAGCGGAAGACGACGAAGTGCTCCTGCCAGTCCTGCGCCGGCGCCAGCGCCAGCTCGATCTCCAGCACCAGGCCGTTGGTGCCCCACAGGTGGTGCAGCAGCAGCGCGTCGGGGCCCCGCAGTTCGACGACCTGCGGTTCTTCCTCGATCGTCAGCGCCTTGATCGCGATGACGTTGCCGCGCGCGGCCAGCGGGCCGTGGTTGATGGAGCCGATGCCGCCGAAGCCGCCGCCGAACAGGCCGCCCAGGGTGGCGCTGCGGTAGGTGGACGGCATGCAGCGCAGTTCCATGCCGCAGGCGGCGCGGGTTTCCTTCTCGAAGTCGACCAGGCGCATGCCGGCCTGCGCCCGCGCGGTGCCGTGACGCGCGCCGATGAACTGGTTGTAGCCGCTCATGTCCAGCACCACGCCGCCGCGCAGCGGCACGGCCTGCCCGTAGTTGCCGGTGCCGCTGCCGCGGATGGTGAGGGGGATGCGCAGCTTCGCGCACAGGCCGACCAGGCGCTTGACCTCGTCCTCGTTGCGCGGGCGCGCCACGGCGTCGGCCACCTTGCCCGCCAGCTGGCGCTTGAGGACCGGGCTGAACCACGAGAAGTCCTGCGAGAGCCGGGCGATGCGGTTGCCGTCGGTGACCCAGTCGAGGTCCGGCAGGGCCACGTGGAGCTGCTCGATGGGGTGGATGGGAGCGTTCATGGGGTACTGCGCGGCCGGGGAGGTCAATCGCGGGAGAGTTCGCTGGCGTGCCAGGAGCCCAGGGCCAGCCTGGACAGCCAAGCCATCAGCACGAACAGCCCGACGCCAGCCAGCGAGATCAGCAGCAGTGCGGCGAACATGCGCGGGATGTTCAGCTGGTAGCCGGCGAACAGGATCTGGTAGGCCAGGCCGGTGCTGCTGCCGCCGGTGCCGGCCACGAACTCGGCGACCACCGCGCCGATCAGTGCCAGGCCGCTGGAGATGCGCAGCCCCCCGAAGAAGTAGGGCAGCGCGCTCGGGATGCGCAGGCGCAGCAGCGTCTGCATGCGGCTGGCCCGGTTCATCGCGAAATAGCTTTGCAGGTCGGGGTCGATGCTGCGCAGGCCCAGCGTGGTGTTGGAGATGATCGGGAACAGCGCCACCAGCGCCGCGCAGATGATCAGCGACGCGGTCGGGTTCTTCACCCAGATGATGATCAGCGGGGCGACGGCGACGATCGGCGTGACCTGCAGCAGCACGGCGTAGGGAAACAGCGCTGTCTCGATCTTGCGGCTCTGCACGAACAGGAACGAGATCAGCACGCCCAGCACCACGGCCACCGCGAAGGACAGCAGCGTGATCTTGAGCGTGAACAGCAGCGAGCCGCCCAGCACCTGCCAGTCGGTCACCAGCGTCTGCAGCATCAGGATCGGCGAGGGCACCAGGTAGGGCGGCAGCTTCAAGCCGGTGACCACGCCCTGCCAGGCGGTGAGCAGCAGCAGCGCCACCAGGCTGGGATAGAGGACCTTGGCGTAGTTCGTCTTCACCTTCATCACGCGTCTCCCTCGTCGTTCTCCTGGCTCGCGCGCAACAGGCTGTCCTGCAGGTGCTTGGCGTAGCCGGCGAAGCGCGGCGTCACCATGAAGCCCGGCTTGCGCGGGTAGGGCTCGTCGATCACCACTTCCTCGGTCACACGGCCGGGGCGCGCGGCCATCATGACCACGCGGTTGGACAGGAACACCGCCTCGTGGATCGAGTGGGTGACGAACACCACGGTCAGCTTCTTCTCCTGCCACAGGTGCAGGAGGTCGCTGTCCAGCTTGTGGCGCGTGATCTCGTCGAGCGCGCCGAAGGGCTCGTCCATCAGCAGCAGGTTGGGCTGCACCACCAGGCTGCGGGCGATGGACACGCGCATCTGCATGCCGCCCGAGAGGTTGCGCGGCAAGGCCTTGGCGAACTTCGAGAGGCCCACCAGCGCCAGGGCGTCGGCGACACGCGCCTGCGCTTCCTCGCGCGGCACGCCGCCCGCCAGGTCGAGCGGCAGGCGCACGTTGCTCTCCACGCTGGCCCACGGCATCAGCGTCGGCGCCTGGAACACGAAGGCGAGCTTCCTGCCGGCCGCATCCAGCTGCGCCACCGGCTTGCGCCACAGCTGGATGCGGCCGTCGGTGGGCTCCAGCAGCCCCGCGACCATCTTCAGCAGCGTGCTCTTGCCGCAACCGGAAGGCCCGAGCAGCGTGACGAACTCGCCCTCGGGGATCTTCAGGTCGACGGGCTGCAGGGCGACGGTGCCGTTCGGATAGGTCTTGTGCGCCGACAGCACCTCGACGGCGGGCGGCGCCTCGGCCAGCACCGCGGGCGGTTCGCGCATCACGGCAGGACCTTGGTCGCCTTGATGGCGTCGAGCCGGAAGGCGTCCTCCATCTTCAGCTTGGCCGGGTCGACCAGCTTGTGGTCCACCAGGAAGGCGTAGTTCTGTTTCAGGCGCGCCTCGCTCATGGTGCCGATGCCGCTCACCTTCGCGTCGCCGGCGGTGATGATGCCCATCTCCTTGAGCTTGCCGACCGAGTATGCGATCTGCTCGTCGGTCATGTTGGGGTTGTCCTTCTTGATCAGCGCGGCGCCCGGCGCCGGGTCGGCCAGGAAGCTCTTCCAGCCTTCCATGGTGGCCTTGACGAAGCTGTCGACCGCCTTGCCGCGGTTCTTCACCGTGTCTTCCAGGCAGGAGATCGTGGTGGCGTACGACGTCCAGCCGTGGTCGGCGAACAGGAAGGTGGTGGCCTTCACGCCCGCCTTCTGCACGGCGAACGGCTCGGAGGTCAGGTAACCCTGCTGCACGGTGTTCTTGTCCGCGACGAAGGGCTGGATGTTGAAGGTGTACGGGCGCGTCTGCGAATCCTGCAGGCCGTACTTGCCCTTGAGCCACAGCCAGTAGCCGCGCTGCGCCGCGGGCGCGATCAGGATCGTCTTGTCCTTCATGTCCTCGAAGCCCTTCACGCCTTCGTGGGCGATGAAGACCTGCGGGTCCTTCTGGAACACGGCGGCGAGCGTGACGACCGGCAGGCCGCCCGCGCGCGCCACCATCATCTGCATGTCGCTGGAGCCCATGATGCAGTCGGTCTGGCCGGCGGCCATCAGCTGCAGGATGTTGACCTGCGGCCCGCCCATCTTGATCGTCACGTCGAGGCCGTACTTCTTGTACAGGCCCGTGGCGACCGCCTGGTAGAAGCCGCCGTGCTCGGCCTGCGCGTACCAGTTGGTCATGTAGGTGAACTTGTCCTGCGCCTGGGCGCCGGCGCCGGACGCGAGCAGGGCGGCGGCGAGCAGGGTGCGGGTGAAGGTGGATTGCATCGGGACCTCGCGGCAGTGGGAAGGGATGGAGGGGCTTTGCAAGATGCGGGCCGCGCGGCGCTTCAGTGCGCGCCCGCCTCGATGTGTCCACGCTGGTGCACGTGGCCCCAGGACGGCACGTCGCGCACCACCCATTGCATGCTGTACAGGTCGGTGATGGCCTGCACCCAGCTGTCGGACAGTGTCTCCAGGATCTCCGCCCCCTGTTCGGGCGTGGCACCGCGCGGGTCGCCGATCACGCCGCTGGGGCCGAAGTCGCGCGCCGTCCAGGCGCAAGCCGGACGGCCGTCGGGCGACAGCAGCCTGGACGGGAACACTGGCGGGAAGTTGGGTGCGGCGCGGTCCATGTGCACGGTGTCGGGCGCCAGCGCCAGCATCAGCGCGGTTTCCGAATGGCCGGCGTGCATCGCCTGCTTCTTCTCCTGCTCGCTGATGAACTTGCCGGAGGCATTGGGCAGGCGCGACACGTGGAAGGGCACGATCACGAAGTCGCCGTGGCGCAGGCGCAGCTCGCGCGCGGCCATCTCCAGCACCTGCGGCTGCCCGCCGTGGCCGTTGGCCAGCAGCAGCTTGCGGAAGCCCGAGCGGTAGACCGATTCGCCGATCTCGGTCACCACGTTCAGCAGCGTGGGACCGGTCAGCGTCATGGTGCCGGGGAAGTGCAGGTGCTCGTCGGACTTGCCGTAGGTGATGGGCGCCAGCCCGAACGCGCGCACCTCGGCGGGCAGCTTGGCGAGCGCGCGGCCCAGCACGCCGGCAGAGATCACGCTGTCGACCGAACAGGGCAGGTGCGGGCCGTGCTGCTCGATCGCGCCGACCGGCAGCACGATCACCGTGTTCTCGCGGTCCGGCAGCGCGTTGATGTCCGTCCAGCTCAGGTAGGGCAGGAAGCGGTGCGGGGGGATGTAGCCGTGCATCATGGGAAGTCCTTCAGGCGAAGCGGGCCATCGCCTGCCCCACCTTTTGCAGGAAGCGCGCCAGCCGCGGCGGCGTCGCCACGTTCATGTGGTAATAGGCGTGGTAGTCCGCGCGCGCCTGGTTGGCGGTGAGCCGGCGCATGTAGCGCGTGACCATCTTGCGCGGCGGGTCGCCCATGTACCAGGCCATCCAGCGCGGGCGGCCGTAGGTGACGACGGCGGAGATGCGCCGCACGTGCGTCAGCATCGGCTTGACGTTGGCGGGGTCGCTGATGTCGAAGGCCACGCCAGGCATCAGCAGGCGGTCGAAGAAGCCCTTGAGCATCGCCGGCAGCCCGAAGCACCAGGTGGGGAAGCAGAAGACGATGGCCTCGGCGCGCCGCAGGCGCTCCACGTAGCCGGCCAGTGCCTGCTGGTTGCGCGGCACGTCGTGGTAGCCCAGGCGCTCCTCGCGCGACATCACCGGGTCGAAACCTTCGGCGTACAGGTCGCAGTCGTCGACGGTGTGTCCCGCCGCCCGCAGGTTCTTCAGGACTTCCTGGTGCAGCGCCGAGGCGAAGCTCGTCTCGACGGGATGGCAGTAGACGACCAGCACGTGCATGCCCCCGTCCAGCAAGGGACATGCCAAGCCAGGCGGCGCGTGCCGCCGCGGATCAGCGGGGCGGCGGGGGCAGGGTGGGCTGCTGCCGCGCGCTGGCCAGCATGTCCCAGCTGACCAGGAACACCGCGGCGATCACCGGGCCGATGACGAAGCCGTTGAGGCCGAAGATCACGATGCCGCCCAGCGTGGCGACCAGCACCAGGTAGTCGGGCATGCGCGTGTCCTTGCCCACCAGGATCGGTCGCAGGACGTTGTCCACCAGCCCGATCACGACGGCGCCCCAGATGGTGAGGCCGACGCCCTTCACCATCTCGCCGGAGAAGAAGTAGTACGCGGCCACCGGCGCCCACACCAGCACGGCGCCCACGGCCGGCAGCAGCGACAGCAGCGCCATCACCGTGCCCCACAGCACGGCGCCCGGCAGGCCCAGGAACGCGAAGGCGATCGCGCCCAGCGTGCCCTGCACCATGGCCACCACGATGTTGCCCTTGACCGTGGCGCGGACCACGGTGGCGAACTGCGTGAGCAGGCGCCGCGTGTGGTGCGGATTCAGGGGGATGGACCGCGCGATCGACTGCGACAGCCGGTCGCCGTCGCGGAACAGGAAGAACACGATGTACAGCATCACGAAGAAGGCCACGACGAAGTCGAGCGTGACCTGCCCGATGCCGAGGACGCGCGAGGTGAGCACCTGGCCGCTGGACGTGACGGTGCTCAGGATCTTCTCCTGCACGGAGCTCAGGTCCGTCATGCCGAAGCGCTGGAGCTGGGCGCGGGCCCACTCCGGCAGCACGTCGATGAACCGCTGCAGCAGCGCGGAGATCTGGATCTCGCCGGACCGCAGCTTGGCGACGAAGATGGAGGCCTCCTGCGTGATGGAGGCGATCAGCAGCGCCATCGGCAGGATCACGATCAGCAGGATCAGCGTCAGGGATGCGAGCGCCGCCGTGTTGGGGCGCCCGCGGCTGCCGTGCAGGAAGCGCTGGTGCAGCGGCCAGAACACGATGGCGATGAAGACCGCCCAGCAGACCGCCCCGAAGAACGGCCACAGGATCATGAAGAACAGGATGCTGGCGATCCCGACCAGGAACAGCAGCGACTTGAACTCGAGCTCGGGGGTCTTGAGCGGGTTGGGCGAACTCATCCGCGGGAGGGTAACAAAAAGGCCGCCCGGGTGGGCGGCCTTTCGGCTTGCGGGGCGGCGGAGGCCTCAGGGCTTCACGTAATCGGACACGACTTTCCAGCGGCCGTCCTGGATCTGCGACATGCGCGACAGTTCGTTGCCCAGGCGCTTCTTCGCGGTGAAGGTCATCTGCGGCCCGCCGAAGATGTCAGCGGGGAAGGTCATGCTGTCCATGGCCTTGATGAAGCTGTCGGTGGTGAGGCTGGCGCCGGCCTGCGAGGCGGCGCGGGCGAAGGCGTCGACCACGATGTAGCCGTAGACGGAGAAGACGGTGGGGTCCTCGTTGAACCTGGTCTTGTACTTGTTGGCCCAGAAGCGGATCTGCTGGGCGGCTTCGTCGAGGTAGGGGTGCTGCGAGGTGTGGGTGGCGTAGAGCCCGTCCATGGCCTTGCCGCCCAGCTTGTGGATCAGGTCGGTGTAGGCGGCGCTGGAGCCGATGAAGGTGGGGTTGTAGCCGGTCCTGCGGGCTTCGCCGATGGCGCCGATGGTCTCGCGGATGATGGTGCCCAGCACGACCATGTCGCAGCCCGCGGCCTTCAGCCGGGCGACCTGCGAGGAGAAGTCGGTCGCCCCGCGCTTGTACGTGGTCTTCTCCGCGAGGTCCATCCCCGCCGCCTTGAGACCGGCTTCGGCGCCGCGCATGACCTCGAGGCCGAACTCGTCGTCCTGGTACATCGTGCAGACCTTCTTGGCGCCCTTCTCCTTGGCCAGCTTGGGCACGACGGTGCGCATCTGGTCGAAGTAGGTGGCGGCGAAGGAGTACTTCAGCCGATGGAGCGGCTCGTACATCTCGCGCGCGGCCGTGACCGGGAAGAAGTTGATGACGTTCTTCTCGAACTGCACGGGCATTGCGGCCATGTTCTGCGCCGTGCCGATGTGGCCGACCATGGCGAAGATCTTGTCCTGGTTGACCAGCTTCTGCGCCGCCAGCACGGCCTTGCGAGGGTCGTAGGCGGAGTCCTCGACCAGCAGCCTGATCTTGCGGCCGTTGATGCCGCCCTGCTCGTTGATCTCGTCGACCCGCAGCATCATGCCCAGCCGCACCTGCTTGCCGAAGCCGGCGATGGGGCCCGACAGGTCCTGGATGGAGCCGAGCACGATCTCGTTCTTGCTGACGCCCTGGTTGGCGTTCTGGGCAAGGGCGCTGCCGGAGGCGAGGGCCAGCATGGCCAGCGCCGCTGCGGAAAGACACTTCATCACGGTCTCCTTGGGTGCGGAAGGAAGTGCGAAGCATTCGTCCGGCGCCGCCGCAGCGTCAAGCTGGCGCTAACCATTAGGTGTTACCCATGAAAAAGGCCGCCTGGCGGCGGCCTTTCCGGTCCTCGCGGCGGTGGGGCTTACTTCAGGTAATCCGACACCACCACCCACTTGCCGCCCTGGATCTGCGACAGGCGGCTCTGGTCGTTGCCCAGGCGTTTGGTCGCCGTGTAGGTGGAGCGGGCCGAGCCGAACATGTCGGGCTCGAAGGTCATGGTGTCCATGGCCTTGATGAAGCTGTCCGTGCTCAGGTTCGGGCCGGCCTTGGTCGCGGCCCTGATGAAGTGGTCGATGATCATGTAGCCGTAGACGGAGAACACGGTCGGATCCTCGTTGAACTTCGTCTTGTACTTGTTCGCCCAGAAGCGGATCGGCTGCGAAGCCTCGTCCAGGTACGGGTGCTGCACCGTCATCGCGGTGTACAGGCCGTCCATGGCGGGGCCGCCCAGCTTGTGGATCAGGTCGGTGTAGGCCGCGCTGGAGCCGACGAAGATCGGGTTGAAGCCGCTCTTCTTCGCCGTGCCGATGGTGCCGATCGTTTCGCGGATGATCGTGCCCAGCACCACCATCTCGCAGCCCGAGGCCTTCATCTTCGCGACCTGCGAGGAGAAGTCGGTGGCGCCGCGCTTGTAGGTGGTCTTCTCGGTGAATTCCATGCCGACCGTCTTCAGGCCGGCTTCGGCGCCGCGCAGCACCTCCAGGCCGAAGTCGTCGTCCTGGTAGATCGTGCAGACCTTCTTGACGTTCTTCTCCTTCACCAGCTTCGGGACGGCCATCCGGACCTGGTCGTAGTAGGTGGCGGCGAAGGAGTACTTCAGGCGGTGGTGCGGCTCGTACATCTCGCGCGCGGCGGTGATCGGGAAGAAGTTGACGACGTTCTTCTCGAACTGCACCGGCATGGAGGCCATGTTCTGGGCGGTGCCCAGGTGGCCGGCGACGATGAACACCTTGTCCTGGTTGACCAGTTTCTGGGCGGCGAGCACGGCCTTCTTCGGGTCGTAGCCGTCGTCCTCGGCCACCAGTTTCAGCTTGCGGCCGTGGATGCTGCCCTGCTCGTTCAGCTCCTCGATGCGCAGCAGCATGCCGTTGCGCGCCTGCTTGCCGTAGCCGGCCAGCGGCCCCGACAGGTCCTGGATGGTGCCGACCAGGATCTCGTTCTTGCTCACGCCCTGTTGCGCCAGGACGCCGGAGCAACCCAGGGCCGCGAGAGCGGCGGCCGCGAGGGTGGACTTCAACTTCATTCGATGTCTCCTAAGGTGGATGGGAATCAGCGGTACATGGCTTCGATCTGGGGCGCGTACTTCTGCTGCACCAGCTTGCGTTTCAGCTTCATCGTCGGCGTCAGCTCCTCGTCCTCGGCCGACAGCTGCGTGTCGAGCAGGAAGAACTTCTTGACCTGTTCGACGCGGGCGAACTTCTTGTTGACGCGGTCGATCTCTTCCTGGATCAGCGCCTGCACCTCGGGCGCGCGCGTGAGGCTGGCGTAGTTGGAGAAGGGCACGTCGTGGTCCTGCGCGTACTTCTCCACGTTCTCCTGGTCGATCATGATGATGACGGTGAGGTACGGGCGCTTGTCGCCGATGACGACCGCATCGGTGACGTAGGGCGAGAACTTCAGCTCGTTCTCGAACTCGCTGGGCGTGACGTTCTTGCCGCCGGCCGTGATGATGATGTCCTTCATCCGGTCGGTGATGCGGAAGAAGCCTTCCTCGTCCACCAGGCCGACGTCGCCGGTGTGCAGCCAGCCCTCGGCGTCGATGGTTTCGCGGGTCTTCTCCGGCTGGTTCAGGTAGCCCATGAAGACGTTCGGCCCGCGCACCATGATCTCGCCGGTCTCGGGGTGCACCTTCACCTCGTTGTAGCTGGCCGCCGGGCCGATGGAGCCGGGCTTGATCCGGTTCGCCGGGATGCCGGTGGAGGCGCCGCAGGTCTCGGTCATGCCCCACACTTCCAGCATCGGCACGCCCAGCGCCAGGTACCACTTCACCAGCTCCGGCGAGATGGGCGCCGCGCCGGTGACGAGGAAACGCGCGCGGTCGATGCCGATCAGCTTGCGCACGTTCGACAGCGCCATCCAGTTGGCCAGCGTGAACTTGAACTTGAGCAGCCCGTCCACCGGCTGCCCGGCCAGCACCTTGTCGGCGATCTGCGTGCCGACGCCGATCGACCAGGCGTAGGCCGCCTGCTGGATGCCGCTGGCTTCCTTCAGGCCGATCATCACGCCCGAATAGAACTTCTCCCAGACGCGCGGCACGGCCGTGAAGACCGTGGGCGCGATCTCCCGCACGTTCTCCGGCACCGTCTCGGGGTTCTCGACGAAGTTGAGCCTGGCGCCGGTGTAGAGGGAGAAGTACTCGCCGCCCAGGCGTTCGGCGATGTGGCACAGGGGCAGGAAGCACATGCACTCGTCGTCCTGCCGGCGCGAGATCAGCGTGTTGTAGCCGCGCACGGTGTAGACCAGCCCGTGGTGCGAATGCATCGCGCCCTTCGGCTTGCCCGTGGTGCCGGAGGTGTAGACCAGGATCGCCAGGTGCTGCGGCTCCACCTGCCGCACGCGCTGCGGCACCGCGTCGGGATGCTTCGCGTTGTGCTCGCGGCCCAGCCGGCGCAGTTCATCCAGGCTGATCACCATGGGGTCGTGCAGGTCGCGCAGGCCGTCCATGTCGAAGACGACGATCCGCTGCAGCCGCGGCAGCTGCCCGCGCACCTCCAGCGCCTTGTCCAGCTGTTCGTCGTCCTCGACGAACAGGATGCTGGTGCCGGAGTCCTCGCACAGGTATTGCACCTGGCTCGCCGCGTCGGTCGGATAGATCCCGTTGGCCACGCCGCCGCAGGAGAGGATGGCGAGGTCGGCCAGCACCCACTCGATGATGGTGTTGGACAGGATGGACGCCGTGTCGCGCGGCGCGAAGCCGAGGGCCAGCAGGCCGCCGGCGATCTCGCGCACGGCGTCGCCCGTCTGCGTCCAGGTCCAGCTGCGCCAGATGCCGAATTCCTTCTGCCGCATCCAGACGTCCGGCCCGCGCTTGGCGACGCCGTTCCAGAACATGGCGGGAATGGTGTCGCCTTCGAGGACGACCTTGGTCTCGGGCTGGATGTGCGACAGGTCCCACAACTTCTGCATTAGATGTTGACCCCCACGCTTGTCATTTCGTGTACGGCGCTGCCCCCCGAGGGCGCGCGAGCTTGTTTGAAGCGGTTCTGCACGGCGCTCATCTCCAGTTCTTCTTCTTCTTCCACCTGCGCTCGCCGCGCACGCCGGCCTCCTTCATGCCCAGGTAGAACTCCTTGATGTCTTCCTTCTCGCGCAGCCGGGCGCAGGTGTCTTCCATCACGATGCGGCCGTTCTCCAGCACGTAGCCGTAGTCCGCGGCATTGAGCGCCATGTTGGCGTTCTGCTCCACCAGCAGGATGGTGGTGCCGCGCTCGCGGTTGATCCGCACCACGATCTCGAAGATCTCCTTGGTCAGCTTGGGGCTCAGGCCCAGGCTGGGCTCGTCCAGCAGGATCAGGTCGGGCGCCGCCATGATGGCGCGCGAGATCGCCAGCATCTGCTGCTGCCCGCCGGACAGCAGCCCGGCGTCCTGCGCGGCGCGCTCCCGGAGGATCGGGAAATAGTGGTAGACCGCCTCCATGTCACGGGCGACGCCGTCGCGGTCCTTGCGGGTGTAGGCGCCCATCAGCAGGTTGTCGTGCACCGACAGCAGCGGGAACACCTCGCGGCCCTCGGGCACGTGGGACAGGCCCTGCTGCACGATGAAGGCCGGGTCGCGGGCCGTGATGTTCTCGCCCTTGAACTCGATGCTGCCCTTGCGGGGGTCGATGATGCCGGAGATGGTCTTCAGGATCGTCGACTTGCCCGCGCCGTTGGAGCCCAGCACGGTGGCGATCTCGCCACGCCGCACCTGCAGGCTGACGCCGCGGATCGCCTTGATCGGCCCGTAGGCGCTTTCGACGTTCAGCAGCCTGAGCACGGGCACGTCGCTGACGGCGGGAGGGTTCGCGCTCATGCTCTTGCTCCCTCCCCCTCTGGGGGAAGGTGGGGAGGGGGGCTTCCCCGACGCAGCGAGGAAACGTCTTCCACGGTGCCGAGGTACGCCTCGACCACCCCCGGGTGCGACTGCACCTCGCGCGGCGTGCCGGTGGCCAGCACCTCGCCCTGGTTCATGGCCAGCACGCGGTCGCTCACCTTCGACACCAGCGTCATGTCGTGTTCCACCATCAGCACCGTGATGCCCAGCTCCTGCTGGATGTCCTGGATCCAGAAGGCCATGTCTTCGGTCTCTTCCACGTTCAGCCCGGAGGAGGGCTCGTCCAGCAGCAGCAGCTTGGGTTCCGTGCACAGCGCGCGGGCCAGTTCCACCACCTTGCGCACGCCGTAGGGGAGGCCGGCGACCATCGTGTCCCGGTAGTGCTGCAGTTCCAGCAGGTCGATGACCTGTTCGACCTTCTCGCGCGCGGCGATCTCGGCGGCGCGCACCTTGCCGGTGAAGAACATGTCGCTGAACAGGCCCGTCCTGCGGTGCGTGTGGCGCCCGATCAGCAGGTTGTGCAGCACCGACGCATGCTCGAACAGCTCGATGTTCTGGAAGGTGCGCGCGATGCCCAGCGAGGCGATGCGGTGCGGCGGCTGGTCGGTCAGCGTCTTGCCTTCGAACGCGATCGTGCCCGTCGTCGGGTTGTAGATGCGGCTGATCAGGTTGAAGACGGTGGTCTTGCCGGCGCCGTTGGGGCCGATCAGCGTGAACACCTCGCCGCGCTTCACGTCGAAGCTGACGTTGTTGACGGCGAGCACGCCGCCGAAGCGCACGGAGAGGTTCTTCGCGGAGAGGAGGATGTCGCTCATTTCAGGCGGTCCGACTTCTGAAAGGACTTCTGGCGCTTGAACAGGCCCTTGCGGTAGAACGGGAACAGCTGCAGGTAGGTGCGCACCTTGAGCCAGCGGCCGTAGATGCCCAGCGGCTCGAACAGCACGAAGGCGATGAGCACCGTGCCGTACACGACGGCCTTGAGGCCCGGCGCCTGCCCGATCGCGTCGGGCAGGAAGTCCTTCACCGCACTGATCGCCTGCGGCAGCCCGATCAGGAAGATCGCGCCCAGGAACGCGCCGTGGATCGACCCGAGCCCGCCGATCACCACCATCAGCAGCAGGTCGATGGACTGGATGATGTTGAACTGGTCGGGCGAGAGGAATCGGATCTGGTGCGCGTAGAGCGCGCCGCCGATCCCGGCCAGCGCCGCCGACAGCGCGAAGCTGAGGGTCTTGTAGCGCGCCAGGTGGATGCCCATGCTCTGTGCCGAGATCTCCGAATCACGGATGGCGACGAAGGCGCGCCCGGTGGGCGAGCGCAGCAGGTTCAGGCAGGCCAGCGTGCACAGCACCGCGATCACCAGGCAGACGAAGTAGAACGACGTGCCGCTGTCCGCCGTCCAGCCGAACATCTTGACCGAGCCCACGGTCTTGCCGGCGTTGCCGCCGGTGACGCTTTCCCAGCGCGCGAAGACTTCCTCGACGATGAAGCCGAAGGACAGGGTCGCGATGCCGAGATAGATGCCCTTGACGCGCAGCGCCGGCAGCCCGACGACGATGCCGACCGCCGCCGACAGGCCCGCGCCCACCAGCAGGGCCAGCGGGAAGGGCCAGCCCATGCCGGTCAGCACGGCCTGGGCGTAGGCGCCGACGCCGAAGAAGGCGGCATGGCCGATGGAGAACAGGCCCGTGAAGCCGGCCAGCAGCATCAGCCCGAGGCCGACGATGCCGTAGATCAGCACGAAGGTCAGCTGGGCCAGCAGGTACTCGGACATGAGCAGCGGCGCAGCGAGCAGCAGCACCATCAGCGCCCCGTACCAGAACAGGTGGCCGCCATGCTTGGCGAGCTTGAGGTCCTGGTTGTAGTCGGTCTTGAAGATGAAACGCATGGGGTTACACCTTCTTCCGCAGCTTTTCGCCGAACAGCCCGTTCGGCATGACGACCAGCATCACCAGGACGACGATGTACGCCGCGATGTCCTTGAAGCCTTCGGGCAGGTAGAAGCCCGAGAGCGACTCCACGATGCCGATGATCAGGCCGCCGACGATGGCGCCCGGCAGGCTGCCGAAGCCGCCCACCACCGCCGCGGGGAAGGCCTTCAGCCCGATGAAGCCCATGTTGGCGTGCACGAAGGTGATGGGCGCGAGCAGCAGGCCGGCGACGGCGGCCACGGCCGCGGCGAGCCCCCACACCAGGGAGTTGAGCCGCTTGACCGGGATGCCCATGTAGTACGCCGCCAGCTGGTTCTGCGACGCCGCCTGCATGGCGATGCCGACCTTGCTGTAGCGGAAGATGGCGAAGAGCAGGGCGCACAGCAGCGCCGTCGCGCCGATCACGACCATCTGCTCCACGTTGAGCACCAGGCCGCCGGCGTTCCACACCTGGTCCTTGTACGGGACCGGCAGCGTGTGCGTTTCGGTGCCGATGCCGGGGATCATCGTGATCAGCCCGCGTGCCACGTACCCGATGCCGATGGTCAGCATGACGATGGAGAAGGCGGGCTGCCCCAGGATGGGGCGGATCACCACGGTTTCGAGCAGCAAACCGAACAGCGCCATCGCCGCGATGGCGGCGAGGACCGCCAGCCAGAACGGGAAGCCCATCATGGTCATGGCGGCGAGGCCGAAGAACGCGCCGAGCATCATCAGCTCGCCCTGCGCGAAGCTCACCGTCTCGGTCGCCTTGTAGATCAGCACGAAGCCCAGCGCGATCAGCCCGTAGATGCAGCCTTGCGCGACGCCGCTGATCACCAGCTGGAGGAATTGCACGCTCAGGAACCCTCTTGTTTTGTGTGGCGGCTGTTATAGCGGGCGGGCCGCCGCTTCCATAGAGGGTTCGCCCGTAGAGTGTCGCCGACCGGACGTCCATTCCCTGCGGTGTAATGCGCCGATGGAAACGAATGCCGTACGGATCGAGAAGCTCGAAGCCATCACGGTCGTCACGCTGGACCGTCCGCAGGTGCGCAATGCGGTCGACAGCGACACCGCGCGGCGCCTGCACGAAGCCTTCCTTGCGTTCGAGGACGACGCGGACGCGCTCGTCGCCGTGTTCCATGGTGACCACGGACACTTCTGCGCGGGGTGGGACCTGCAGTCCGGCGCCCGCATGGCGCAGGAGCCCGGTGGCGCAGGGCTGCTGGCGGGCCTCGATTTCGATCCGGGTGACGGGCGCGCCATGGGCCCGATGGGGCCGTCGCGACTCCTGCTCTCCAAGCCCGTGGTCGCGGCCGTCAGCGGTGCGGCCGTCGCCGGCGGCATGGAGCTGGCGCTGTGGTGCGACCTGCGCGTGATGGAGGAGGACGCGTACTTCGGCGTCTACTGCCGCCGCTTCGGCGTGCCGCTGATCGATGGCGGCACGGTGCGGCTGCCGCGGCTGGTGGGCCTGGGGCATGCCATGGACCTGATCCTCACCGGGCGCAAGGTCGAGGCGGCGGAGGCGCTGCAGATGGGCCTGGCCAACCGCGTGGTGGCGCGCGGGCAGGCGCGCGCGGCGGCGATCGCCCTGGCGCAGCAGCTCGCGAAGTTCCCGCAGGCCACGATGCTGGCGGACCGCCGGAACGCGTACGAGCAATGGGGCAAGCCCTTGCCCGAGGCGCTGCACGCGGAGTGGGAGCGCGGCAAGGCGCGCATCCCGGACGCGCTGCAGGGAGCGGGGCGCTTCGCGTCAGGCGAAGGGCGGCACGGGAAGTTCTAGTCCTGCCTCTGGATCGGCGTCGGCTTGCCGTTCTCGTCGATCGCCACGTAGGTCAGGCAGGCTTCCGTCACTTTCACGAAGGTGCCCTGCGAGCGGAAGCTCTCGGTGAAGACCTCGACGTCGACCGTGATCGACGTGCGGCCGATGCGCTTGACCGCCGAGAAGAAGCTGCAGATGTCGCCCACGCGCACCGGCTGCTTGAAGACGAACTCGTTGACCGCCACCGTGGCCATGCGGCCGCCGATGATGCGCGCGGGGATCACGGAGCCGGCCAGGTCGACCTGCGCCATGACCCAGCCGCCGAAGATGTCGCCGTTGCCGTTGGTGTCGGCCGGCATGGGGATCACCTTCAGCACCAGCTCCTTGTCGGAGGGCGGTGCTGCGGGCGGCGGCGTGGGGCGGCCTTGCGGGGCACTTGCATTTGCGGACATGGGCACAATCTGTCGAAACTCCAGACCGGATTGTCCCTCATGCGCCGCGGCGGCGAACTCAGCTCCCCTGCCATCCCCCCGTCCTCCCCCGCAGCCGGCGCCCCGCCGGCCGCGCGGGGCGACTGGAGCACCCTGAAGCGGCTGTTCCCCTACCTCTGGGAATACAAGTTCCGCGTCATCGCCGCGCTGGCCTTCATGGTGGCGGCGAAGTTCGCCAACGTGGGCGTGCCGCTCCTGCTCAAGGAACTGGTCGACGCCATGGACATCAAGCCCGGCGACGCCACGGCGGTGCTGGCGGTGCCGGTGGCGCTGCTCCTGGGCTACGGCCTGCTGCGGCTGTCGACCACCCTGTTCACCGAACTGCGCGAGCTGGTGTTCGCCAAGGCGACGCAGGGGGCCGCCCGCAGCATCGCGCTGGAAACCTTCCGCCACCTGCACGCGCTGTCGCTGCGCTTCCACCTGGAGCGGCAGACCGGCGGCATGACGCGCGACATCGAGCGCGGGGTGCGCGGCATCGAGTCGCTGATCTCCTATTCGCTCTACAGCATCGTGCCCACGCTGGTGGAGGTGGCTCTGGTGCTCACCATCCTGGCGGTGAAGTTCGACCCCTGGTTCGCGTGGATCACCATCGCCGCGCTCGCGCTGTACATCGTCTTCACCGTGATGGTGACGGAATGGCGGACGCAGTTCCGGCGCGAGGCCAACGAATTCGATTCGGCGGCGCACACCAAGGCGGTCGATTCGCTGCTGAACTACGAGACGGTCAAGTACTTCAACAACGAGGACTTCGAGGCCGGCCGCTACGACCAGAGCCTGGAACGTCTGCGCCGCGCCCGCCTCAAGAGCCAGACCACGCTGTCGCTGCTGAACACCGGGCAGCAGGTGATCATCGCCATCGGCCTGGTCGCCATGCTGTGGCGCGCCACGCAGGGCGTGGTCGACGGCCGCATGACGCTGGGCGACCTGGTGATGATCAACGCCTTCATGATCCAGTTGTACATCCCGCTCAACTTCCTGGGCGTGCTGTACCGCGAGATCAAGCAGAGCCTGACCGACCTGGACAAGATGTTCACGCTGATGGAGAAGGAGCGCGAGATCGCCGACCGGCCGGGCGCGCTGCCTCTCCGGCTCCCTTCCCCTCTGGGGGAGGGCGGGGGTGGGGGCGATCCCGCAGGAGACGACTGGACGGTGCGCTTCGAGAACGTGCACTTCGCCTACGAGTCCAGCCGTCCCATCCTGCACGACGTCAGCTTCGAGATCCCCTCCGGCAGGACGGTGGCCGTCGTCGGCCCATCCGGCTCGGGCAAGTCCACGCTGGCGCGGCTGCTGTACCGCTTCTACGACGTGCAGCAGGGCCGCATCACCATCGCGGGACAGGACGTGCGCGACGTGACGCAGTCCAGCGTGCGGCAGGTGATCGGCATCGTGCCGCAGGACACGGTGCTCTTCAACGACACGGTGGAATACAACATCGCCTACGGCCGTCCCGGGGCCACGCGGGAGCAGGTGGAAGAAGCCGCTCGCGCGGCGCGCATCCACGGCTTCATCGCCTCCACCCCCAAGGGCTACGACACCATGGTGGGCGAGCGCGGCCTCAAGCTGTCGGGCGGCGAGAAGCAGCGCGTGGCCATCGCCCGCACCCTGCTGAAGAACCCGCCGATCCTGATCTTCGACGAAGCCACCTCGGCCCTGGACAGCGCCAACGAGCGCGCCATCCAGTCGGAGCTCAAGAGCGCGGCGCAGAACAAGACCACGCTGGTCATCGCCCACCGCCTGTCCACGGTGGTGGACGCGCACGAGATCCTGGTGGTGGAGGCCGGCCGCATCATCGAGCGCGGCACCCACCAGCAGCTGCTGGCGCTGGGCGGCCGCTATGCCGACATGTGGGCGCTGCAGCAGAGCGCGGAGTCCGAGCAGTTCGGCGAAGTGATGGGGATGTGATGGCGGCAGACGACGATCTCGCGGCATACGTTTCGCACGAGGAGTTCCGCGCCGGCCTGGCGGCGGGCCGCGTCCGCGTCGTCGTCAATCCGAAGCTCGCCCGCCGCTACGTCGCGCAGCGGCTCATGCTGCTGGTGGTGCTGATGCCGCTGATCGGCGTCGGCATCGCGCTCGCGCTGACGGGGCAGCGCTGGCTGGGCGCGGGACTGGTCTTCGCCGGCGTCGCGTTGAACCGCATCGTGGCCTGGCAGGCGCCGAAGATCCTGCTGCAGATGGCGCAGCGCGACGCGCGCGTCTACGACCAGGTCACCGACCAGGCCGTGATGGAAGTGCGGCGGGCCTGACGTCGCCGCGCAGCAGCGGGCGCAGCATCCACAGCCCGAGCAGCGGGCCGACCGCCAGCCAGGGCAGCACCTGCGCCAGCGGCCAGGCCGCCGCCGCGCGCACGAACAGCTCGATGCTGGCCACCGAGATCGCGAAGCCGATGCAGTTCGAGAAGGTCAGCACGCTGCCCACCACCTGCGCCGGCGCGTTCTGCGCCGTCAGGGTGGAGAACTGCGGCGAGTCGCCGGCGACCGTCATGCCCCACAGCAGCATCCACCCCACGAAGACCGGCAGCGGCGCCGCCAGCAGCCACGGCGCGGCCAGGCAGCAGGCGCCGCTGGCGGCCAGTTGCCACCACGCCACGCGCGCGCTGCCGTGCCGCCGCGCGAGCAGCCCGCCGCCGGCGCATCCGACGAAGCCCGCCGCGATCACCCAGAAGGCCGCCGCGCTCACGGCGCTGCCGGCGAAGCGCGTCGCCAGGATCGCGGGCACCAGCACCAGCATCGCGTACAGCTCCCACATGTGGCCGAAGTAGCCGAACACCGAGGCGCGCAGCTGCCGGTCCGTCCAGACGAGGCCCAGCGCGCGCGGCGTGATGCGGGCGCCGGGCGCCTGCGCCGGGTGCGTCGGGACGAGCAGCGCGGTGGCGGCGCCGCCCGCGGCGGCGAGCAGCGACACCCCGAGCACCACCGATTGCCAAGCCTGCAAGCCGCCGACGGCGAACAGGCTGCCGGCTCCATCTCCGGCGATCGCGCGCAGCCCATGGGGCAGGGCGGTGCCGAGCACCAGCGCGCCGATCAGGATGCCCATCGCCGCGCCCAGCCCTTCGCGGTACCAGCTGGCCGCGATCTTCATGCCGACCGGATAGATGCCGGCCAGCAGGAAGCCGACGGCGAAGCGCAGCGCCAGCAGCACGCCGAGGCTGCCGTCGGCGAGCAGCGTTGCCGCGTTGCAGGCGGCGCCGAGCAGTGAACAGGCCAGGAACACGCGCGACGGGGCGAACCGGTCGGCCAGCATCAGCAGCGAGAACACCAGCGTGCCCGCGACGAACCCCAGTTGCACCGCGGAGGTGAGCGTGCCCACCGCGGAGGCCTGGAGGCCCCAGGCCTGCTGCAGGTCGGTCATGACGGCGTTGACGGCGAACCACAGGGAGGTGCCCGCGAACTGCGACAGCACGATCACCGGCAGGATGCGGCGCGGAACGGCGGACATCGCGCGAGCATAGTCCGTGCGGCCGGGCTGCGGCCCGGCTTGCCCTGCGCCGGCGGTGGGCGTACAAGGCGGGGACCATGGACGAAGACCTGCTTTCCCTCTCCCGCGACCAGCTGCTGGACGAAGTGCGCAAGCTGCGCGCGGGCATCCGCGAACACCGCGACAGCACCGGCCACGAACTGTGCTGGCACCATCCCGCGCTGTGGGGGCTGCTGCCGGAGCGTAGCGACCCGCAACCGGTGGTGCCGGCGTGGCCGCAGTTCATGCAGGGCTGCATCCGCTACCGGCAGTCGCTCGACCGGCAGCTGCCGCAGGCCCCCCGCAGCGACTTGCCCTTCGCCCCTGACGGCGAACCCCAGGCCTGAGCGCGGGATGCTGCGCATCGGCCTGGTTTCCGACACCCACGGATTGCTGCGCCCCGAAGTGCTCGCCTTCCTGGCAGGCAGCGACCACATCCTGCACGCCGGCGACATCTGCGGGCCGGAGGTGCTGGAGCGGCTCGCCCGCGTCGGGCCGGTGACCGCGGTGCGGGGGAACAACGACCGTGGCGACTGGGCCCTGGCGCTGCGCGAAACGGAGACGCTCACGTTCGAGGGCGTGCGCGTGCACGTGCTGCATGACCTGAAGCAGTTCGCCGGCCGGGAGCCGGTGCACGTGGTGGTCAGCGGACATTCGCACAAGCCGCTGGTGGAGGAGCGCGGCGGCATCCTCTTCGTGAACCCCGGGAGCGCCGGCGCGCGTCGCTTCAAGCTGCCGATCTCGGCGGGCGAACTGCGCATCGAAGGCGGCCGCGCCCGCGCGCATCTCGTGGCGTTCTGAACCCGGCGCTCCATAATCCGCCGCATGGAAACCAAGTGGCTGGAAGATTTCGTCAGCCTGGCGGAGACGCGCAGCTTCAGCCGGTCCGCGCAACTGCGCCACGTGACGCAGCCGGCCTTCTCCCGCCGCATCCAGGCGCTGGAAGCCTGGGCCGGCACCGACCTCGTGGACCGCAGTTCCTACCCGACGCGGCTCACCCCCGCCGGCGAGACGCTCTACGCCCAGTCGCTCGAGATGCTGCAGGCGCTGCAAAGCACCCGGGCGATGCTGCGCGGCCACGCGTCCGCCGGCCAGGACGTGATCGAGTTCGCGGTGCCGCACACGCTGGCCTTCACCTTCTTCCCGGCGTGGGTCTCGAGCCTGCGCGACAAGTTCGGCCCGATCAAGAGCCGCCTGATCGCGCTGAACGTGCACGACGCCGCCATGCGGCTGGTGGAAG
The DNA here is from genome assembly GCF_015070875.1 of Ramlibacter pallidus. Taxonomy (GTDB): domain Bacteria; phylum Pseudomonadota; class Gammaproteobacteria; order Burkholderiales; family Burkholderiaceae_C; genus Ramlibacter; species Ramlibacter pallidus. The sequence continues at coordinate 233,618 of NZ_JADDIV010000001.1, read as the reverse complement.
GCAGCTGCGACGTGCTGATCGCCTACCACCACGCCGCGCAGCCCCTGCAGCTGGATGCCGACCGGTACGAGATGGTGGCGCTGGGCGAGGAGACGCTCGCGCCCTACTGCAAGCCCGACGCCGCAGGCGAGCCCCTGTACCGGCTGCCCGGGCGCCCGACCCATCCGCTGCCGTACCTCGGTTATGCGCCGGACGCCTACCTGGGGCGGGTCACCGACCTCCTGATCAAGCAGGCCGGCACCGCCATCCACCTCGACCGCGTCTACGAGACCGACATGGCGGAAGGGCTGAAGGCCATGGCGATGGAAGGCCACGGCATCGCCTTCCTGCCGCACAGCGCCGTGCGCAAGGAGCTGCGCGCCGGCAAGCTGGTGTCGCCGGTGGCCGCCGACGGGCCGACCCTGACGATCACCATGGAGGTGCGCGCCTACCGCGAGCGGCCATCGGCCCGGCATGCGCCCAAGGGCACGGCGCAGGCGCTCTGGGCCTTCCTGGCCGGCGCGGGCGCGGCCGGACTGCTGGAAAGCTGAAGCTTCCTGACGCGGTGGCATGCCACCGGGCATAAACCCTGCTTACCTCTCCCATTTCCAGGCCCTAAGCTTCCGCACGCCATGGGCGCGGCGTCCCGGAGCGCAGCCCGCCTAGAATTTCGCTTTTCGCAAGTTTGCTTTAACGCGCTTCACCACAGGAGATTTCGATGAAGAAGAAGTATTTGCTGGCCTTCGCCGTGGCCGCGTTCGCCGCCACCGGCGCCTTCGCGCAGGCGAACGACACGCTGGCCAAGGCCAAGGCCGCCGGCAAGGTCGTGATGGGCGTTCGTGAATCCTCCGCCCCGCTGTCGTACACCACCGGTGGCGGCCAGTTCACCGGCTACCACGTCGAGCTGTGCCAGCGCATCCTGAAGTCGGTGCTGCCCGGCGTGTCGGTCGAGTACGTGCCGGTCACCTCCGCCAACCGCATCCCGCTGGTCCAGAACGGCACCGTGGACATCGAGTGCGGCTCCACCACCAACAACGCCACGCGCCAGAAGGACGTCTCCTTCGCGCTGACGACGTACGTGACGGAAGTGCGCACCGCGGTCAAGGCCGATGCCAAGATCAACTCGGTGGCCGACCTGAACAACAAGACCGTCGCCACCACCACCGGCACGACCTCCGTCGCCCTGCTGCGCAAGAACAAGCGCGCCTCCAACATCCAGTTCAAGGAGGTCTACGGCAAGGACCACGCCGACAGCTTCCTGCTGCTGGAGTCCGGCCGCGCCGACGCCTTCGTGATGGACGACAACATCCTGGCCGGCCTGATCGCCTCGTCGCAGAACCCCAAGGGCTACAAGATCGTGGGCGAAACGCTGAACGTCGAGCCGATCGCCATCATGGTCCGCAAGGACGACCCGAAGTTCAAGAAGGCGGTGGACGACTACATCCGCGGCGCCATCAAGGCCGGCGAACTGCAGCTGCTGTACACCAAGTGGTTCATGCAGCCGATCCCGCCGAAGAACACCAGCGTCAACCTGAAGATGGGCACCATCCTCACGGGCCTGCTGAAGAACCCGTCCGACGCGCCGGCGGAAGAGTACAACAAGTAAGTTGAACGGACCGGCCGCGCACCCGCGCGGCCGGCTTCCGCGACAAGAACAACAACAGAGGAGGGCGCATGGCGTTCGAGTGGCAGATCTTTTGCCAGGACATCATCGACCGGACCCCGGTGGCCGGCTGCTTCGGCACGGGCGGGGCCCAGGGCACGCAGACCTACCTGGACTGGCTGATCTCCGCGTGGGGCCAGACGGTGCTGGTCGCGGGACTGTCGCTGGTGGTGGCCCTCGTGGTCGGCTCGATCATCGGCATCTTCCGCACGCTTCCCGACAGCCCCTGGCTGTCGCGCTTCGCCAATGCCTGGGTGGAGCTGTTCCGCAACATTCCCCTGCTGGTCCAGATCTTCCTCTGGTACCACGTGATGCCGGTGCTCATCCCGGTGTTCGCCGACACGCCCAAGCTGCTGCTGGTCGTCTTCGGCCTCGGATTCTTCACGTCCGCGCGCATCGCCGAACAGGTGCGGGCGGGCGTCCAGGCGCTGCCCCGCGGGCAGCGCTACGCGGGCATGGCGCTGGGCTTCACCACGCCGCAGTACTACCGCTACGTGCTGCTGCCCATGGCGTACCGCATCATCATCCCGCCGCTCACCAGCGAGAGCATGAACATCTTCAAGAACTCCTCGGTGGCCTTCGCGGTCTCGATCACCGAACTGACGTTCTATGCGCAGCAGGTCGGCGAGGAGACCTCGCGCGGCATCGAGGTGTACATGGCCGTGACGGCGCTCTACATCGTCTCGGCCTTCGCCATCAACCGCATCATGGCCTTCATCGAGAAGAAGGTCCGCGTTCCGGGCTTCGTCGCCAACGTCGGCGCTGGAGGCCACTGACATGCTCGACTTCTCCTTCTTCACCTGGGAAGTGTTCCGCGGCTACGTCCTCAACGGGATGTACTTCAGCTTCGCGCTGACCGCCGTCGCCACGCTGGGCGGCATCTTCTTCGGCACCCTCCTCGCGATGATGCGGCTGTCCGGCATCCCGTTCCTGGCGTGGCCGGCCACGGTCTACGTCAACGGCATGCGCTCCATCCCGCTGCTGATGGTGCTGCTGTGGTTCTTCCTGCTGGTGCCCATCCTGATCGGGCGGCCGATCGGCGCCGAGATGTCGGCGGTGGTGACCTTCATCGCCTTCGAGGCCGCGTACTTCTCGGAGATCATGCGCGCAGGCATCCAGTCGATCCCGCGCGGGCAGGTGTACGCCGGGCAGGCGATGGGCATGACCTACGGCCAGAACATGAAGCTGGTGATCCTGCCGCAGGCCTTCCGCAACATGCTGCCGATCCTGCTGACGCAGACCATCATCCTGTTCCAGGACACCTCGCTGGTCTACATCATCACGGCGCACGACATGCTGCACGGCTTCACCGTCGCCGGCAGCAACCTGAGCCGCACCCGCGAGTCCTACATCCTGGCCGCCGTCTTCTACTTCGTGATCTGTTTCTCGCTCTCGGCGCTCGTCAAGCGCCTGAACAAGAAGATCGCGATCATCAGATAGTTCACTTGAAAAAGTCGCACGCGACTTTTTCAAGTGGTTGAACAGTGTGCGGAGGACCGGCGAAGCCGGATCCTCCGCACAAGAGGGACCGCGCTGCATGTTATTCCGCGCGGTCCAGGAAAGTGAAAGACAAGGAGTCCGCCATGACCGACAAACCGATGATCGACATCCGCAACGTGTCCAAGTGGTACGGCCCGGTGCAGGTGCTGCAGGACTGCAACGTGCAGATCAACAAGGGCGACGTGGTGGTGGTGTGCGGGCCTTCGGGCTCGGGCAAGTCCACGCTGATCAAGACCGTCAACGGGCTGGAGCCGATCCAGAAGGGCGAGATCTTCGTCGACGGCGTGCAGGTCAACGCCAAGGAAACCAACCTGCCCAAGCTGCGCAGCCGCGTGGGCATGGTGTTCCAGCACTTCGAACTCTTCCCGCACCTGTCGGTCACCGAGAACCTGACCATCGCGCAGGTGAAGGTGCTCGGGCGCAGCGCGGACGAGGCCAAGACCCGCGGCCTGAAGATGCTGGACCGCGTGGGCCTGATGGCGCACAAGGACAAGTACCCCGGCCAGCTCTCCGGCGGCCAGCAGCAGCGTGTGGCCATCGCCCGTGCACTGTCGATGGACCCCGTGGTGATGCTGTTCGACGAGCCGACCTCCGCGCTCGACCCCGAGATGGTGGGCGAGGTGCTGGACGTGATGGTCGGGCTGGCCAAGGAAGGCATGACCATGATGGTCGTGACGCACGAGATGGGCTTCGCGCGCAAGGTCGCCAACCGCGTGATCTTCATCGACGTCGGCGGCCGCATCCTGGAAGACTGCAGCAAGGAAGAGTTCTTCGGCAACGCCGAGGCCCGCCAGCCGCGGACCAAGGACTTCCTGAACAAGATCCTGTCGCACTGAGCAGTCCGTCATCCCCGCGCAGGCGGGATCCAGGGCATTGACAGCATGGCGGCCCTCGGGCCGCTTTCTTCCTGGGAGCCCTGGGTCCCCGCCTTCGCGGGGACGACGGGGTGGGGGACAATCCCCCCATGTCCCAGACCCTCACCATCACCCGTCCCGACGACTGGCACCTGCATGTGCGCGACGGCGCGGCCATGGCCAGCGTCGTGCCGCATTCGGCCGCGCAGTTCGCGCGCGCGCTGATCATGCCCAACCTGAAGCCGCCGGTGACCACGGCGGCGCTGGCGGCGGCGTACCGCGAGCGCATCCTGGCCGCCACGCCGCAGGGCATCGACTTCGGGCCGCTGATGTCGCTGTACCTCACCGACAAGCTGGCGCCGGAGGAGATCATCCTTGCCAAGCGTGCCGGCGTTGTCGCGGTCAAGCTCTATCCCGCCGGCGCCACGACCAACAGCGATGCCGGGGTGACCGACCTCCGCAAGACCTACAAGACGCTGGAAGCGATGCAGCGTGCCGGCGTGCTGCTGCTGGTGCACGGCGAGGTGACCGATCCCGCCGTCGACATCTTCGACCGCGAAGCCGCGTTCATCGACCGGCAGCTCATCCCGCTGCGCCGCGACTTCCCCGAGCTGAAGGTCGTGATGGAGCACATGACGACGAAGGAAGCGGTGCAGTACGTCGGCCAGGCCGATCCCTTCCTCGCCGGCACCATCACCGCGCACCACCTGCTGTACAACCGCAACGCGATCTTCACCGGCGGCATCCGGCCGCACTACTACTGCCTGCCGGTCCTCAAGCGGGAAGTGCACCGCCAGGCGCTGCTGCAGGCGGCCACCAGCGGCAGCCCGAAATTCTTCCTCGGCACCGACAGCGCGCCGCATCCCGCCATCCTGAAGGAGCATGCCCTGGGTTGCGCCGGCTGCTACACGGCGCTGTCGGCGATGGAGCTGTACGCCGAGGCCTTCGACAGCGTCGGCGCGATCGACAAGCTGGAAGGCTTCGCCAGCTTCCACGGCGCGGACTTCTACGGCCTGCCGCGCAACGCCGGGACGCTGACGCTGAAGAAGGAAACGTGGACGCTGCCGGAAAAGGTGCCGTTCGGCGAGGCGGAACTCAAGCCGCTGCGTGGCGGCGAAACCCTGCAATGGAAGGTGGTCGCATGACCAATGGCAAACCCCGCGTCGCGCTCCTGATCGACGCGGACAACTCGCCGGCCAGCAAGCTCGCCCTCATCCTCAACGAGCTCTCCACCATCGGCGAGACCAACATCCGCCGGGCCTACGGCAACTGGAAGAAGAACGAGCTGAAGGGGTGGGAGGAGCAGTTGCACGAGCACGCGATCCGCCCCATGCAGCAGTTCGACTACACCAAGGGCAAGAACGCCAGCGACATGGCGATGATCATCGACGCGCTCGACCTGCTCTACACCGACCGGCCGGACGCCTTCGGCATCGTGTCCTCGGATGCGGACTTCACCCCGCTGGTGATGCACCTGCGGGCCAAGGGCGCGGCGGTCTACGGTTTCGGCTCCCGCAAGACGCCGGAGCCCTTCGTCAACGCGTGCTCGCGCTTCCTGTTCCTCGACGAACTGCAGACGCACGGCGACGTCGACCAGGACGCGCCCGAGCGCGCGCAGCGCCTGCGCCGCACGGGCGCCGAACTGCGGCAGGACAAGAAGCTGGTCACGCTGCTGCGCAACGCCGTGCAGGCCGCCGAGGACGACGAGGGCTGGGCCCGGGTCAACGAGGTGCGCCAGCAGATCGGCAACCAGGCTTCCTTCGACCAGCGCAACTACGGCTATGCGACGCTGACCAAGCTGCTGGCCGCCACCGACCTGTTCGAGCTGATCGACGAAGGAACGTCGCACGTGTCCGTGCGCGAGAAGCCGGTGCGCCGCGGGAAGTCCTGATTGCTGCCGGCGATCGACTGGACGCCGGCCTGGAACGCGCCCTGGCGCACGCCGGGTGAGGCGGTCGCCGCGGCGGTCGCGACCGGCGAGCCGCTGCACGAGGCGCTGAACCGCGCCGGCCCCGCGCCGGTCCGCTTCGTCCCGCAGGACGCCCTGCCGGCGGGCACTGCCTACGAGCAGTTCATCTTCTCCACGGGCCGGTGCCCGGTGCGCCCCGGCCTGCATGACTTCTTCAACGGCCTGGCCTGGCTGCGGTTCCCGCGAGCGAAGGCGGCGCTCAACCGCCTGCAGGCGCAGGAGATCGCGCGCAGCGGCGTCGGGGCGCGGCGGGGCCCGGTGCGCGATGCGATCACCGTGTTCGACGAGAACGGTGCCCTGCTGTCGGCACCGCCCCCGCTCTGGGATGCGCTGTGTGCCCGCCAGTGGCGGCGGCTGTTCGTGGACCTGCGGCCGCTCTGGGCCCAGGCGCGGCTCGTGGTGTTCGGCCATGCCTTGCTGGAGCAGCTGGCCGTCGCCCCGCGAAAACCGCTCACCGCCCACGTCTGGCGTGAAGAGGCTGCTCTCGATTCCGTAGCGACTGCGGACGCCTGGTTGGCCGGGCGGTGCACCGAGGAGGCCCTGGCCGGCAAGCCGTTCACGCCGCTGCCGGTGCTCGGCGTGCCCGGCTGGTGGGGCGCGAACGAGAACTTTTCCTTCTATGATGACTCCCTCGTATTCCGCCCGCGCAGGACGCAGAACCCATAACAACCACCGCGCCGGCGGGCCCCCGCGCCACTTGAATTCCGTTCCGTGACACCTCATCTGCGCCGCGGGGGTGCATGTCTTCCACCCTTCGGAGCCTTCCTGCAATGAAACGCATCTTCCTGTTCGTCGCGACCAACCTGGCCGTCGTGGTGGTGCTGGGCATCGTCGCCAGCCTGCTGGGCGTCAACCGGTACCTCACCGCGAACGGGCTCAACCTCGGCCTGCTGCTCGGGTACGCCCTCGTCATCGGCTTCGGCGGCGCGATCATCTCGCTGCTGATGTCCAAGACCATCGCGAAGTGGAGCTCGGGCGTCCAGGTCATCGAAACCCCGCGCAACGCCGACGAAGCCTGGATCGTCGAAACGGTCCGCCGCTTCGCCGACAAGGCCGGCATCGGCATGCCGGAAGTCGGCATCTTCGAAGGCGAGCCCAATGCGTTCGCCACGGGCGCCAACAAGAACAACGCGCTGGTGGCCGTCTCCACCGGCCTGCTGCAGGGCATGACGCGCGAGGAGGTCGAGGCCGTGATCGGCCACGAGGTCGCGCACATCGCCAACGGCGACATGGTCACCATGACCCTGATCCAGGGCGTGATGAACACGTTCGTGGTGTTCCTCTCGCGCGTGGTCGGCTACCTGATCGACAGCTGGCTGAGCCGCGGCGAGCAGCGCTCCGGCCCCGGCATCGGCTACATGGTGAGCACGATCGTGCTGGACATCCTGTTCGGTTTCCTGGCCGCCATCATCGTGGCCTGGTTCTCGCGCCAGCGCGAGTTCCGCGCCGACCGCGGCGCCGCCGAACTGATGGGCCGCAAGCAGCCGATGATCAACGCGCTGGCCCGCCTGGGCGGCATGGTGCCCGGCGAGCTGCCCAAGGGCCTGCAGGCCGCCGGCATCACTTCGGGCGTGGGCAAGCTGTTCTCCACGCATCCGCCGATCGAGGAGCGCATCGCCGCGCTGCAGACGGCGCAGTAAGCGCCACCTGCCGTTCGAAGGCCGCCTCCGGGCGGCCTTTTTCGTGGGCGGCGATAATCCCTCCCGTGAAGCACGCCAGGCCGTCGCTGGTGCAAGCGCCGAAAGGCCGCACTGGAGGAACGTCCGGACTGCAGAGGGCAGCGTAGCAGGTAACACCTGTCCGCCGTGAGGCGAGGATCAGAGCAACAGAGACGAGTCCGGATTCGAGCGCAAGCGAGATGAAGGGGTGAAACGGGCAATCTCTACGCGCAGCAATACCAAATAGGCCAGCACGGGGGCAGGGCAACCTGCCCCCTTCACCGTGGTCCCGCGAGACGCTGGCGGGTAGGTAGCACCGAGCCGGTGGGGCGACCCCCGGCCCAGAGGAATGACGGTCACGCGGGGGCGACCCCGCGCACAAAATCCGGCGTATCGGCGCGCTTCACACATCTTCCGCCACCCGACATCCCGCGCGGGTGGCCCCCCGGCAGCGGCCTTGCGGAAAGTAGGACGCCGTGCACGGGCGATGGCGGTGGCCGCCTGCTTTACGCCGACGGGTTCGCGCACGAGCGGGAGCATCCGGTGGCGGGCTAATGGGGAGGCAGCACCCCTGCCTCCAAACCGCCGGAGTCGTGGCGGTCGAGGATCCCATCATGCACAAGCTTCTTGCCATCGCCTTCACCGCCGCCGTCCTGAGCGCCTGCTCCTCCATGTCGCCGGGCCCGTCGAACACCGCGCCGAATTCGGGCGCCACCCAGAACAGCACCGACGCCAACAAGTCGGGCAACAACGCGGCCACCAGCCCCGGACCGGGCGCCGGCTCGGGTTCCGGCACCGGCGCGGGAACGGGCGCGCGCTAGGACCGCCTAGTCGCCCTCGCACCCGCTGCCGCCCTCGGCGAGCCGGCGGGCGCGCTCCGGCGTCGCCGGGTGGCTGCTGATGAATTCGGCGGCCCCGTCGGTGTGCGGGTCCAGGTGCAGCAGCAGCCGTCCCATCGGCTGCAGCGGCCGGCCGGCCCGCCGCATCAGGCGGCTCGCGAAGCAATCCGCTTCCGCCTCGTGGCTTCGCTGGTAGGCCAGCGTCGTCAGCAGCGAACTGGCGTTCGAGAACGCCCACGACGTGTCCCCGAGGGCCAGTCCCAGGCCGATGTTGAGGACGCCCTGTTCCACGACCATGCGCGTGGTGTGGCGGTGCACGACATGGCCGATCTCGTGCGCGAGCACGCCGAGCACCGCGTCGTCGGGGAGCTTCTCCGCGTCCGCGGCTTCGACGAGGCCGTCCGTGACGACCACCGTGCCGCCCGGCAGCGCGAAGGCGTTGGCTCCCAGGCCCTTGCGGAAGTGCAGCTGCACCGCGGGTGCGTAGTCGGGGTAGCGGCGCAGTTCCGGAGCGAGCTGCGCCGCCAGCGAGGCGAACTGCGCGCGCAGCGCGTCCTGGCGAGAGGGCGGCAGTGCGCTGGGCTCGAACACGGCGCGGTCCATGTCCTCCAGCGCCTTGCGTGAAAGCTGCTGCTCCCAGGCGAGGGGGACGTGGCGGGCGATCCGCGACGCCGCCCATGGGGTGCCCCAGCGGTAGAAGATCGCGACCAGCACGAATGCGGCGACGAACATCCCCGCGAACACCGGCCAGCGCGTCTGCATGCGCTCGGCGAACGGGAGCCTGGCCCCCGCGCTCTCGAAGGCCTGCTGCCATGCCGCCGGGTCGTCCAGGGCCAGGCTGCCCTGCTCGTGCAGGTCGATGGTCACCTGGCGGGGCGGCCGCTTCAGGCTGAAGCGCTCGGGCCACGCGACCTCCGCGTGCGTGCGCTGCAGCGCCGGCCCATCCGGATCGTCCTCCGGTTGCCATTGCAGGCCGGGCCCGCCCGCCGCGGGCACGAGGCGCACGCGCACCGGGCGGGCCCGGCTGCTGCGCCCGTCGAACCAGGTGGCCCGGAGCCACGGCGACTCCAGCGGCATCAACCCACCACGTCGAAGCCGACGCCGTCGGCGATCGCATCGCCCAGGCCACCCGGCTGGCGTTGCGCCAGGCGCCCGACCAGCTGGTCCAGCCCGCCTTCGACGTGCAGCGTCACCGACTGCAGCTTCATCGCGTATTCGCTGGTGATGGCGAAGGGGCGCCAGAAGCCGCCGGTGAGCACCGAGAGCGCCATGTTCTTGAGGCGCAGCCTGACGAAGGCGCCCGCCTGCAGGTCGCTGGTGAACCGCGCCGCGTCGCCCAGGGCGGTGTGGTTCCACACCAGTGCGAACTTGCGGGCCTCGCGCCAGGCCAGCGCCGGCCCGGAGGCGAGGTAGAAGACCAGCAGGCTGCCGAAGATGGCCACCGTGATCAGCAGGGCCAGCGCCGCTCCTTCCTTCCTGCCGCCCCCGAAGAGGGCCAGGCCTGCGCCGGTGGCCACCACGGCCAGGAACAGCAGCGCGAGCAGGGCGGCGATCACCGCCACGAACAGGCCGAAGGCCAGCACGGTGATCTTCAGCAGCTGGCCGAACTCCACGTCCCAGCGGCCCTGCAGCCCGCCGAAGCTGGTGCGCAGCACGCGCAGCCGCGCATAGTTGTATTCCTGGCGCACCAGCAGGCACAGCGTGGCCACGACGGCCGCGATGGCCCCCGCCAGGATCCACCACGGCGACGGCTTGAGCTTCGCGATGGCGCTGCCGCCGAAGCCGATGGCCGCCGCGAGCAGGAAGAACAGGAGGATGGGGGCGCTGGCCGCGTAGGTTTCGCGCCAGCCCGCATGGAACTCCCCCCGGATGCCGCGCCAGCGCGTGGACACCGTGCGGAAGCGCACCGCGCTCGCCCACAGCCAGGGGCTCAGCACGACCCACAGCGTGCCGAGCGCCGCCACGGCGAACGTCTGCTCCGTGTGCGAAGCGATGCTGTAGGCCGCGTACAGGCCGAAGAACAGCAGGAAGCCGAACACCATGCGCTTGATGCCGCCGGTGAACTCCAGCGGGCTGCCCGCGATGTCGGTGTGCTGGTAGAAGTAGCGGATGGTGCGGCGGCGCGCGAAGGGCGTGAAGAGGCCGAGCGTCACCACCATCAGCACCACGTTGACCATCCAGACGCCGAAGTACACGCCGCCGTCGCCGGTGAAGCGCAAGCGGTGCGACGCGACCACCGGCGCCGCCGGGCTCGTTTCCAGGTCCATCTCCGTTCCCCCTCCAGGGTGTGGGGGGAGTGTAGTGGCCGGGTCTTCAGGCGGCGAGGTTCAGCGTCTCGATCCGTTGCACATGCGCCAACAGGGAGCGCTTGGCCACCGGCCACATGCGGGGCGGCACGTCGGCGTAGGCGATCTCCACCCAGTCCTCGAGCGAGCCCTGCGGCTTCGCGCGCATGGCCGCCACGACCTTCGCCTCGCGCTGCAACCGGTGCGACTTGAGCAGCTGGATCGCCTGCCTGGCGAACCCCAGCACGTGGCCGTGCGCCGGCAGGATGAAGTCGATGCCGTGCGCGTCGCAGGCGGCGGCCAGGCGGTCCAGCGAGTCGAGGTACGCCGTCATGTCGCCGTCCGGCGGATCGACGACGGTGGTGCTGCCGTTCAGGATGTGGTCGCCCGAGAACAGCAGCCCGTCCTCGAGCAGCACGAGGCACAGGTGGTTGGCCGCATGCCCCGGGGTGTGCATCACCTTCAACGTGTGCATGGCGCCGCCACCCCCGACCTGCAGCAGCTCGCCGTCGGCGAGGGCGCGGTCGGGCGTGAACTCGCTCGCGGGCCGCGCGGTCGGCAGCGATGCCAGCCCGAGGATCGGCGGCTTCGTCCTGCAAAGCGCCTGCAGGGGCTGGGCCCCCGGCGAGTGGTCCGCGTGCGAGTGCGTGCAGACGATCATGCGGATGTCGCCGCCGGTGGCGCGCCAGATGCGTTCCTGGTGCTCCGCGTCCTGCGGGCCGGGGTCGATGACGATGTAGCCGCTGTCCGGCGTGCCGACGATGTAGCCGTTGGTGCCGGGACCGGTCATGACGCCGGGGTTCGGCGCGGTGACGCGCACGACGTTCCTCAGCAGCGGCACCGGTGCGTCGGTGCGCCAGTCCAGGTGGTGCAGCAGCTGGCCGTCGGGGCAGACCAGCGCCAGCTCGCCGAACGGCATCTCGTGCTCCATGTACCGCGCTTCCGCGCCCTGGACGAAGCCGGCGCGCGGGCAACTGGTCCAGAGCGGCTGCTCGCCGGCGCAGGCGGCCAGCACGGCGTCGACCGAGGCGAACTTCTCCAGCCGCTCCAGGGTGCGGATGGTCGGGAAGATCATGAAGAACTGGCCGGCCTTGTGCCGCGCCAGCGCGTCGGCGGGGCGGACCCACACCGGCTCGAACTGCTCCGCTTCGTCCGCCACCGGCGACTGGCCGGCGGGCATGCGCGCCACCAGGAAGGGCACGTCGAAGCGGCGCGGCAGGTCGCGGTCCGTGATCCAGTGCGCCAGCACGTGGACCCGGTCCGCGGCCATGCGCAGCCCGCGCGCGCGGCATTGCGCGGCGAACGGCGCATGGCGGTCCAGCGCGGCGACGTCGTCGGCGGTGGCCGGGCTGCCGTCCGCGCGCGTCGCCAGCAGCACGCCGAGCTCCTCGAAGCTCTCGCGGATCGCGGCGATGGCCTGCGTGAGCCGCAGGTCGTCCTGCGTGGGCCGCCGGTTCGCCAGCGCATGCGCCTGCGCGTCCGCGGCATCGATGCCGCCGCCGGGGAACACGTACGCGCCGGGCGCAAAGCTCGCCGTGGGCGAGCGCCGCGTCATCAGCACCTCGACGCCGCCGGCGGCGTCGCGCAGCAGCAGGACGGTGGCCGCCGGCCGCGGGACGGCGGGTTCGCGCTGGGAGTGCAGAAGCTGGCTGGCTCGTACCATGCGTCGATTACATCACGCGGGTCGCCGGCGCGATGCCCGGCGAATCACTCTTCCGGCGTCACGCCCAGGGCCACCAGGAAGCGCGCCACCATGTTGTACGTGGCGATGGCGGCGGTGATCTCCACCAGCTCCGTCGGGGCGAAACGGGCCTGCATCCGGGCGAACAGTGCGTCGTCGACCTTCACGTCGCGGGTCATCTGCGCGGCGTAGCGCGCCACCAGCGCCTCGTCACCGGCCAGGCCCTCCGGCTCCCCGGATGCCCCGGCCCGCACATAGGCCTGCAGCGCAGCGAGCGAGGCCTGGCTGCCGCCGGCCGCGAGGAAGTCCGGCGCGTGGTGGTGGTACTCGTAGTGGGCATCGGTGAGCAGCGCGACCGTGCAGATCCCGAGCTCGCGCAGCGCACGGTCCGCCCCCAGGCCGGTGCGCACGTTCTTCAGGTAGGTGTTCCAGCCGCGCGCCAGCGGCTCGCTCCACAGCAGTGCGCGGTCGAGGTTGAGCAGCGTCCCGCCGCGCCGGTCGAGGATGGCCTGCACCAGCTCCTGGGGTTGTGGCTTGCGTTCGGGGGTCCAGTCGGGGATGCGCATGGCGGCTCGCGTGGATGGCAAGGCCGCAGCATAAGCTGATGCCTGCGCGCATCGAACGAAGTTGCCACAATGGACGCCAACGCATCCGTGGAGCCCGACTTGGACACTTCCGCCTTCTCCCGTCGCATCGTCTTCGCCGCCTTGGCCGCCGCCTGCCTCGCCCCCGCGGCGCAGGCGCAGCCGGCCGCCGCCAAGTGGCCGGAACATCCGGTCTCCTTCGTCATGACGTTCCCGGCCGGTTCGGGGGTCGACGTGGTCGCGCGGACCATCCAGGAGCCGCTGTCCAAGGTGCTGGGCCAGCCGATCGTCGTCGAATACAAGGTCGGTGCGGCCGGCAACGTGGCGAGCGAGTTCGTCTCGCGTGCCAAGCCCGACGGCTACACGCTGGTGTTCGGCACCGCCGCCACGCACGGCAGCAATGCGGCGCTCTACAAGAAGCTGCCCTTCGACGTCGAAGCGGACTTCGTGCCGGTCACGCCCATCATCGACGTGTCGAACGTGCTCACCATCAATCCCGAGGTGCTGGACGTCAAGACCTTCAAGGAGTTCGTCGACGCGGTGAAGGCGAACCCGGGCAAGTACAACTACGCGTCGACCGGCAACGGCACGGGCACGCACATGGCGTTCGCCGAGATGAACGCGAAGCTGGGCCTGAACATGGTGCACGTGCCCTACAAGGGCGGGCCCGAGGCGATGCAGGGCGTGCTCAAGGGCGAGGTCTGCTGCATCATGAACCAGGTGCAGACCGTGCTCACGCAGTACAAGGCGGGCAAGGTGCGGCTGCTCGCGGTGACCACCGCCAAGCGCGTCGGCGTGATCGACGAAGTGCCGACCATCGCGGAAACCGGCCTTCCCGGCACCCGGGGCTTCGAGAGCACGACGTGGTTCGCGCTGTTCGCGCCCAAGGGGACGGATCCGGCCATCGTCGCCAGGCTCAATGGCGCGGTCCGCCAGGTGCTGCAGATGCCCGAAGTGCGCGCCAAGCTCGAAGGCACCGGCAACACCATCCGCCTGGAGACGCCGGAGCAGTTCCGCGCGACGGTGAAGGCGAACCGCGCGAAGTGGGCGGACGTGGTGCGGCAGGCGAACATCACGATCGACTGAAGGCAGAGCCTCCGCTTTCCGTCGCCCCCGCAGGCGGGGATCCAAGGCGTCCAAACCAACGTGGGCCGCGGGCCCACTCCCGGCCTCAGACGTCGCGGCAGGCGGCGGGCGGTGCCGGCCCGCAGTCAGGGGCCTCGGCTGGAAGGCTGTTCCCGGCGGCGAAGCAGGGCTACGAGAGCGCGTAGCGCGTATCGAGCGCTGCGACTGTGCACTGATTTCCGGGCTTCTGTTTGAACGGAGAGTTTGCCGCGCGCGGCAAACTCGGAAGTGAGTTAGGCCGGATCGCCGCCGGGGACAGCCTTCCAGCGCACCCGGAACGAAGCGCAGCGAAGTGGAGGGCGAGGCACCGCGGAACGGCACCGCCCGCCGCCTGGCGCGACGGGCCCCGGGAGAAATACGGACGCCCTGGATTCCCGCCTGCGCGGGAATGACGGCGAAACGGTCGCCGGCGTCCCGCGGGAATGATGGAGAAGCCGTTACCGCCGCTCTTCCGGCGGCACGTACCATTTCGTGGGCAGCAGCTCCGGCTCCTCCAGCGCCAGCAGGCGCTCCAGGTGCGCGTCGGCTTCGCTGACGAACAGGTCGCGGGCGATGGATTGCGCCAGGCGGGTTGCACCGATGGCCAGCCCGGGGATGTCGCCTGCCAGCGCGCCATGGCTCATGGTGCTGCCCCAGTTGAACAGGTGCATGCGGGACAGCGCGTCGCGGTGCGCCGCGCCGCGGCTGCGCAGCTCGAAGCCCGCGCCCAGGTAAGGGAAACGCGCGGGTTCCGGATGCTGCCGCGCCTGCTCCGGCCTCACGTGGTTTGCCCAGGTGTCGATCTCGCCGGAGTAGCGCGCGAGCTCGGGCCGGTCGAGCAGGTCGACGTCGAAGCCCGTGCCGAAGATCACGGCGTCGAAGCGCTCCCGGCCCGCCGCCGTTTCGACCACCACGCCATCGGCGTCCGGCCGGACGTCCTGCCAGGGCGTGCCCAGGCGCAGGGTGAAGCCGGCATGCTCGTCGCAGCGCCGCACCGTTTCCCACGGCGGCGGCACCTGCTCGTCGAAGATGTAGGTGTAGATGCGCCACTTGCGCGGGTCGTCCAGCGCCTCGTAGCCGCGGAAGAAGCCGGTGAACGCGGTCCACTTGCTCTTGTTCACCTGCGGCAGGAAGGCGCGGCGGGCGAACAGCGCGACTTCGGCACCGGCCTCCAGCGCGCAGGCCGCGTTGTCGAAGGCGGACGCGCCGGCGCCCAGCACGGCGATGCGCTTGCCGCGCCAGGCTTCGAAGTCGATCGCGTCGGCGGAGTGGAAGACCTTGCCGCGCGCCACCGGGTCGTCGCGGTGCAGCGAAGGAAAGGCCGGCCAGCGCGGCGCGCCGCTGCCGTCGCGCCCGAGGGCCAGCACCAGTTTGCGGGTCCAGACGGTTTCCTCGCCTGCCGCCGAACGCAGCGTCGCGCGCAGCAGCCCGGCCTCGTCCCGCACGGACACCAGGCTCACGCCGTTCTCCACCGGCAGGCCGACGGTGTCGCGCACCCACAGCAGGTAGTCGCGCCAGTCGATGCGCCCGATCTTGTGCAGCGCGGCCCAGCCCGCCTCGCCATGCTGCGCCTCGTACCAGGCGCGGAAGGTGAGCGATGGCACCCCCAGGTCGGGCCCGGTCAGGTGCTTGGGGCTGCGCAGCGTCAGCATGCGCGCGTAGGTGCCCCAGGGGCCTTCGTCGCCGCGCGCGCAGCGGTCCACCACGCGCAGGTTGCGCACGCCTTCGCGCAGCAGCGCGTAGCCCGCGGTCTGGCCGCACATGCCCGCGCCGGCCACGAGCACGTCGAGGACGGCAGTGCCGTCCGGCGCGGTGGCGGGCAGGACCCAGTTCGGCGGCGGGAGATTCAGGCGCGCGAGGTCGGCCTGGGCGTCACGCGCCAGCCGTGCCAGCGCTTCGGGCTTGCGCTCGCTGGCGATCGCCTGCGGCGGCACCGGGGGCAAGGGAGTGGGGATTGCGTTCACGGGCCTATCATCCGCGCATGACGACGATTCAACTGGACTGCTACTACAGCCTGTCATCGCCGTGGGCCTATTTTGCCGGTCCGCAGCTGCAGGACATCGTGCGCAGGCACCGCGTGAAGCTGGTGCTGAAGCCGTACGACTTCCAGGCGGTGGTCCAGCAGACCGGCGGCATCCCGATCCGCACGCGCCCGGCGCCGCGCCGCAGCTACCACGCCGAGGAGCTGGCGCGCTGGCGCGACTACCTGGGCATGCCGCTGAACGTGGAGCCCAGGCACTACCCGCAATCCATGCCGGCCGATCCGGAGTGGAACAAGTACGCCGGCTGGATGGTCATCGCCGCGCAGCAGCAGGGGCTGGATGCCTTCGTGCTGTCGCATGCGCTGCTGCGCGCGCTGTGGGCGGAAGAGCGCGACACCTCGCAGGCCGAGGTCCGCATCGCGGTGGCCAACGAGAACGGCTACGACGGCGCCGCGCTGCATGCGCGGGAGCGCGATCCGGCGGTGCTGCGCGAGTACCAGGCCTTCAGCGAAGAAGCCGTGCAACTGGGCGTGTTCGGCGCGCCGACCTTCGTCATCCCCGGCCACCCGGAGCGCTGGTGGGGGCAGGACCGCCTGTTCTTCGTCGATCGCGCGCTCGAGCGCCTGCGCCGATAATCGCCGCATGCGGATCCGCTTCACCAAGATGCAGGGCGCGGGCAACGACTTCGTCGTGCTCGACGAGACCCGCCAGCGCCTGGGCCTCACGGCGGCGCAATACCGCCAGCTGGCGGACCGGCATTTCGGCGTCGGCGCCGACCAGATCCTCTCGGTGCGTCCGTCCCCGGCGCCCGGCATCGACTTCGAGTACGTGATCCACAACGCCGACGGCGGCGAGGTCGAGCAGTGCGGCAACGGCGCGCGCTGCTTCGCCCGCTTCGTGGCGGACAAGGGCCTGGCCCGCGGCGACCGGATCCGGGTGCAGACGCTGTCCGGCGTGATCGAGCCGCGGCTTGGCGTGGATGGGCGCGTGACCGTGGACATGGGGCCGCCGGAGTTCGAGATGGCGCTGGTGCCCTTCGACGACGCCGGCCTCGATCCGCAGCCGGATGGCGGATGGCACAAGTGGCATCTCGCCCTGGGCACCCAGCCCGACGCGCCGATCGTGGCGGTCGCCGTGCTGTCCATGGGCAACCCGCACGCGGTGCAGGAGGTCGCGGACGTCGATGCGGCCCCGGTGCGCGAGCAGGGCCCGCGCATCGAGCACCATCCGCGCTTTCCCAACCGCGTCAACGCGGGCTTCCTGCAGGTGGTGGACCGTGGCCGCATCCGCCTGCGGGTGTGGGAGCGCGGTGCCGGCGAGACGCTCGCGTGCGGCACCGGCGCCTGCGCGGCGGTCGTGGCCGGCATCCGGCTGGGACGGCTGGACCGGCGGGTCGACGTGGAAACCCGCGGCGGCCTGCTCACGATCGAATGGGACGGGGGCAACGCGCCGGTGCTGATGACCGGCCCGGCGGTGACCGTGTTCGAAGGCGAGATCGAGCTGCAGGACGCAGGAGAAACAACGAGATGAACCCCATGAACCCGATCACCGAAGACGACATCGCCAACTACCTGGCGAACAGCCCGGACTTCTTCGAGCGCCACGCGCAGCTGCTCGCGGCCGTGCAGCTGACCAGCCCGCACGGCAACCGCGCGGTCAGCCTGCAGGAGCGGCAGGCCGAGATGCTGCGCGAGAAGATCAAGGCGCTGGAGCACCGCATCATGGAGATGGTGCGGCACGGCAACGAGAACATGATCATCTCGGACCGCATCCACCGCTGGGCGAAGTCGCTGCTGCTGGTGCAGTCCACGCGCGCGCTGCCGGCGACGCTGGTGTCCGAGCTGCAGTCGCAGTTCATGGTGCCGCAGGTCGCGCTGAAGGTGTGGGACGTGGACGAGCGCTACGCGCAGGAGCCCTTCGCGCAGGGCGTGAGCGAAGACGCCCGGTCCTTCGCCACGTCCCTCACGCTGCCTTACTGCGGGGTGAATTCGGGCATCGAGGCGGCGAACTGGCTGGAGGACGCCGGCGCCGCGATGTCGATGGCGCTGATCCCGCTGCGGCCCGGCGCGCTGGGCGCCAGCGGCCCCGCGTTCGGCATGCTGGTGCTGGCCTCGCCGGACCCGCAGCGCTTCCAGTCCGGCCTGGCGACCGACTTCCTGGAGCGCATCGCCGAACTGGCGAGTGCCGCCCTGTCGCGCCTGCGCCCGCGCTGACCGCGATGGACGACGCCGGCCTGGTCGAGCGCTACCTCGAACACGTCCGCGTCGAGAAGCGGCTGGCCGACCGTACCTGCACGCTCTACGCGCTCGACCTGCAGAAGCTGCAGGAGAACGCGGCGAAATCCGGCGTGCCCCTGCTGCAGGTGCAGAACGCGCACGTGCGGCGCTGGGTCGCCCAGATGAACGCCGGCGGCCGCAGCGGCCGCGGCATTGCGCTGATTTTGTCGGGCTGGCGGGGGTTCTATACGTGGCTGGGGCGCGAAGGGCGCGTGAAGAGCAACCCGGTGCAGGACGTGCGCGCGCCCAAGGCGCCCAAGCCCCTGCCCAAGGCGCTGAGCGTCGACGACGCCGTGCAGTTCGCGGAGTTCGCCGAGGAGGAGGGCGACCCGTGGCTCGAGGCACGCGATGCCGCCATCGTCGAACTGCTCTATGGCTGCGGGCTGCGCGTCGGCGAACTCGTGGGGCTGGACGTGCAGGCGAGCGGCACGGCCAAGGGCTGGGTCGACCTGCAGGCCGGGGAGGCACACGTCCTGGGCAAGGGCAGCAAGCGGCGCAGCGTGCCGGTCGGCCGCAAGGCGATCGCCGCCCTGCGCGAATGGCTGGACGTGCGCGACGCGGCGCATGCCTGGACGGAGACGGCCCTCTTCGTGGGCCGCCATGGCCGGCGGCTGAGCGCACAGGCCGTGTGGCAGAGGCTGAAGCAGCGCAGCCTCAAGGCCGGCATGGCGACGCCGGTCCACCCGCACATGCTGCGCCACTCCTTCGCCAGCCACGTGCTGCAATCGAGCGGGGACCTGCGCGCGGTGCAGGAATTGCTGGGGCACGCGAACATCGGCACGACGCAGGTCTACACCCGGCTGGACTTCCAGCACCTGGCCAAGGCGTACGACGCCGCCCATCCGCGGGCGAAGCGGAAGTAGATCGTCCATTCCCCGGAGGCGGGGACGGAGCCTTTCTCGTCATTCCCGCGCAGGCGGGAATCCAGGGCTCCCGCACCCGGGCGCGAAGCGCTTCCAGCGCTCCGCGTCGCGCCGGGCGGCGGGCGGTGCGGTCCCGCGATCAGGGGCCTCGGCTGGAAGGCTGTTCCCGGCGGCGAAGCAGTGCTACGAGAGCGCGTAGCGCGTATCGAGCGCTGCGACTGTGCACTGATTTCCGGGCATTTGCTTGAACGGAGTGATTGCCGCGCGCGGCAATCACGCAGTGAGTTTGGCCGGATCGCCGCCGGGAGCAGCCTTCCAGCGCACCCGGAACGAGCGACAGCGAAGTGCCGGGCGAGGCACCGCGGGACTGCGCCGCCCGCCGCCCGGCGTGACGGACCCGGGACGCAGCACGGAAGCCCGGGATTTTCGCCTGCGCAGGAATGACGGCGTTGCTACGTCAGCGCCGCCGGCATGCTGTTCTTCGACAGCATGAAGACCGCGCGGCGGCCGTCCGACGGCGCGCTGGCCAGCAGCATCTCCAGCCGGCCGATCAGCTGGGAGGGATCGGTGCCGTCCATGGGGATCAGCGCCTGCGCCACGCGCACGTGCGCCGACCACTCCAGCGGCCGGCCCTTGAAGGGCATCAGGCAGCGCGCGACGATGCGCGGCCCCGCCTCGGCCACTTCGTCGGCATGCAGCGGTCCTTCCAGCAGGATGCCGAAGCGGTGCTCCGACAGGCGCGCGACCGTGTCGATCTCGCGCGCCACCGACAGCAGCCGCCCCGCCACCCGCAGCGTCAGCTCGCGGGCCGAATCGGCGTCGAACTGGCGCCGGATGTGGTCGATGTTGCCGATGTCCACCAGCAGCATGGCGCTGCGGAACTTCAGGCGCTGCGAGCGCGCGATCAGGCGCACCAGCCGCTCGTGGAAGACGGCGGAGTTGATCAGGCCCGTGGCCGGGTCGATGCGGTCCAGGCCCTGGATGCGGCGCACGTGCTCGCGGCGGTGCTGGCTGCGCAGCGCCAGCACGATCAGCAGCACCGGCAGCTCGATCGCGATCACGATCTGCATGCCGTACTGGGTCATGAAGCTCACCGGGATCAGGCCCGCCGCCCGCGCCAGCGGGAAGCCGGCGCCGATCGCCACCGGCAGGCAGCCGAGCAGCAGCCAGGGCGCGTAGCGGTCGCCGCGCAGCGCCGCCCAGACGACCACGGCGAGGCCGGCGATGGTCGCGCCCGTCACGTAGAACACGATGATGCGCAGGCGCTCCACGACGTCCGGCGTGATCATGATGTAGATGGCCAGCGGGATCGAAGCGAGCGCGCCCACCACCACCACGCGGTGCAGCAGCCGCCAGCGCTGGCGCAGCGACACCGCCTCGGCGAAGAACACCTGGATGGAGGAGATGGCGAACAGCGGCGTGATCTGCGGCGCCATGTTGTTCCACCAGGCGGAGTTCGGCCACAGGTGCAGGCCCGCCAGGCCGGTCAACGTGGCCTGGCACAGCCACATCATCACCGCCGACAGCGCGTAGAGCCAGTAGCCCTTGTCGCCCAGCGAGAGGCCGCCGATGCCGGCCAGCACCACCGCCAGCACGACGAGCCCGAGGTACACGCCCAGGCCCAGGGCGATGCTCTGCTCGGTGAGGCCCAGGTAGCCCTCGCTGACGAACTGCAGCGGCGCACCGAAGATCGTGCCGTTCTGGATCTTGAGCCAGTGCACGCGCGACTCGGTGGCGGACACCGACAGCGGCAGCACAGGGTGGCGGTGCGGCACCGGCCAATGGGCGACCGGGACGGAGTCGCCGGCCACGCGCGACGTCCACTGGCCGCTCGCGTTCTGCACGAACAGTTCGACCCGGTCGACGCCGGGATAGACCACTTCGAGGTACCAGCGTTCGCTGTTCGCCTGCGGCGGGACGGTGAAGCGCACCCAGAGCGCCTTTCCGCCGTCGACCTTGTAGATGTTCTCGGCGGCGGTGGGATGCCACGGGATCGACGCATCGCGCGCGAGCTCCTGCACGGTCACTTGGCCGGTGACGTCCAGCCACGCGTCGCCCGCGTCCTGCATGCGCACCGGCTGCGCGCCGAGGTCGAGGGCGAGGGCCGTCCGCGCTTGCGCCGCCGCCCCGGCGAGGAAGATCGCCAGGAACAGCAGCGCTGCCGCCGCCCGGCGGCCCTGGGCAAACCATCCCATGGGCACATCTCCTCTAACGACTTGGTCCTGTTGCATATTCTTACGGTTTTGGCGACCGCCGACAATAGGGAGTCATGAAAGTCATCTCCCTCCGCGAAGGTCGCGAGCGCTCCGTGTTGCGCCGGCACCCCTGGATCTTCGACTCCGCCGTGGCCAAGGGCAGCGCGGATCCCGGCGAAACCGTGCGCGTGCAGGCGAACGACGGAAGATTTCTCGCCTGGGCGGCGTTCAGCCCGCAATCGCGCATGCGGGCGCGGGCCTGGAGTTTCGACGAAGCTGACCGCATCGACGCGGCGTTGTTCCGGCGCCGCGTCGCCGAGGCCGTGGCGATGCGCGAGCGCCTGCAAGTGCCCAGCGACGGCGTGCGCCTGGTGCACGGCGAGTCGGACGGGCTGCCGGGGCTGGTCGTCGATCGCTACGGGAATACCCTCGTGGCGCAGTTCCTCTCGGCCGGCGTCGAGCGCTGGAAGAAGGTGCTCGCCGACGCCCTGCTGGAAGTCACGGGGCTCACGCGGCTCTACGAGCGTTCGGATGCCAGCGCGCGCGGGCTGGAAGGCCTGCCCGAGGCCACGGGCTGGTTGCGCGGCGACGGCCCGACGGAACTCACCGTCGCCGAACATGGCTGGCGCTTCGGCCTGGACGCCGCGACAGGACACAAGACGGGCTTCTATCTCGACCAGCGGGACAGCCGCGCGAAATTCGCCGAATGGGTGAAGCGGCTGGGCGCGCGGCGCGTGCTGAACTGCTACTGCTACACGGGCGGTTTCACCGTGGCGGCGCTGGCGGGCGGTGCCGCGGAGGTGACCTCGATCGACTCCTCCGGGCCGGCGCTGGAGCGGGCGAGGGCGAACGTGGCGCTCAATGGCTTCGATGCGGCCGGCGCGGAGTTCCTGGACGCCGACGTGAATGCGAGCCTGCGCCGCTTCATCGAGGCCGGCCGCAGCTTCGACGCCATCGTGCTCGACCCGCCCAAGCTGGCCCCGACCGCCGCCCATGCCGAGCGCGCCGCGCGCGCCTACAAGGACATCAACCGGCTCGCGCTGAAACTGCTGGCGCCGGGCGGCGTGCTGTTCACGTACTCGTGTTCCGGCGGCATCTCCGCCGACCTGTTCCACAAGATCGTGGCCTCCGCCGGCACCGATTCCGGCGTGGACGGCTACATTGCCGACCGCCTGGGCGCCGCCCCCGACCACCCCATGACGCTCGCCTTCCCGGAGGGCGAATACCTCAAGGGCCTCGTGGTCCTGCGCAAGGGCTGATGCGTCCTTAAACTACCCGGTTCCCCAGGAGTTTTTCCCATGAGCCTCATCCCCGCCACCATCCTCACCGGCTTCCTCGGCTCCGGCAAGACCACGCTGCTCAAGCGCGTGCTCGGCGAAGCGCACGGCCAGAAGATCGCCATCATCGAGAACGAGTTCGGCGAGGAGAACATCGACAACGACATCCTGGTCACGGAAACCAAGGAACAGATCGTGCAGATGAGCAACGGCTGCATCTGCTGCACCATCCGCGAGGACCTGCGTTCCACCCTGCAGCTGCTGGCCGCCAAGAAGCGCAAGGGCCTGCTGGATTTCGACCGCGTCGTGATCGAGACCACCGGCCTGGCCGACCCGGGGCCGGTGGCGCAGACCTTCTTCATGGACGACGAGATCGCCGAGAGCTACCTGCTCGATTCCATCCTGACGCTGGTCGACGCGAAGCACGCCGACAAGCAGCTGGACGAGCGCCAGGAAGCGCGGCGCCAGGTGGGCTTCGCCGACCAGATCTTCATCAGCAAGACCGACCTGGTGGGCCGGGACGAGGTCGAGGCCCTGGTGCACCGCCTGAAGCACATGAACCCCCGGGCGCCGCAGCGCCAGGTGCACTTCGGCGAGGTGCCGGTGCAGGAGGTGTTCGACCTGCGCGGCTTCAACCTGAACGCCAAGCTGGACATCGACCCGGACTTCCTGAAGGAAGACGAGCACGGGCACGACCACCACGGCCACGACCATGATCATGACCACGAGCATGGCGAGCACTGCGACCACCCGCACCACCACGCCCACGACGACGACGTGAAGAGCTTCGTGTTCCGGTCGGAGCGCGCGTTCGACCCCATGAAGCTGGAAGACTTCCTGGGCGCCATCGTCAACATCTACGGCCCCCGCATGCTGCGCTACAAGGGCGTGCTGCACATGAAGGGCACCGAGCGCAAGGTGATCTTCCAGGGCGTGCACCAGCTGATGGGAAGCGACCTGGGGCCGCAGTGGGCCGAAGGCGAGCAGCGCGTGAGCAAGATGGTCTTCATCGGCATCGAGCTCCCCCGCGAGATCTTCCTGCAGGGGCTGGAGCAGTGCCTTGTCTGACGCGGCGCGTCGGCATGGTCCGAGCCGGCGCGCGAGGGGCGCGGGGTTACTCTGGCGCCCTTTCCAACCCGGCGCGGCGCTGTTCCTCCATGTTTGTCTCGCTTCCGCAACTCACGGAAACTCCACTTTGCAGGGCGGGGACGGCGCGCGACCATGAAAAGGAGGCCCACGGTCGTGCAGAGGGCGGAACTCAGGGTATAAATCGCGGTCATGACGGCGCTTCAGCTACAACAAAAGGCAGGTTTTTTGCGGACTTCGAGCCGCATGCCGCCAGCGCCGACGCGAGGAGACGGGAAGTGAAGGCTCAGCCCAAGGTCGCTGCCAAGAGCAAGAAAACCGCAGTGAAGGCCAAGGCCACGGCGAAAGCCAAGCCCGCCGCCAAGGCGGCCAAGCCCGCGGCGAAGAAGGCGCCGGCCAAGGCTGCCGCCAAGCCCGTCGCGAAGAAGCCGGTGGCCAAGGCTCCCGTGAAGGCCGCGAAGGCGCCCGCCAAGACCCCCGCGAAGAAGACGAACACCCCGACGAGTGCCAAGAGCGCTCCGGCCAAGGCCGCCAAGACCCCCGTGAAGGCGGCCCCCCCGGCCGCGAAGACCGCCGCCGGCAAGGTGGTGGGCGCGGTGGCCAAGGCGGTCGTGAACGGCGCGAAGGCGGTCGTCGCCGCCGCCAAGAACATCCCTGCCAAGGCCAGCCCGGCGCCCGCGAAGGCCCCCGCTGCCAAGGCGTCCCCTCCATCCGCGGCTCCGAAGACCGCAGCGCAGCCGGCCCCGGCCCCTGCGCGGCCCGCCCCGAGCGCGTCCCGGCCGGCCCCCGCCGCCCCGGTGCCCGCGCCCGGCGCCTTCGGTTCCGCCAAGGCAACTTATACCCCCATGGCAACCCAATCCGTCCTGACGCCCCCACCTGTCGTCTCCATCAAGAAAGACCCGAAGCTGGCGAACAACTGGAAGACGAAATCCGCAGAAGAACTGACGGACGATGAAGTGCTCGCCATGCCGGATGCCGAGTACATGAACGAGAAGCAGATGGCGTTCTTCCGCCGCAAGCTGCTGCAGCTGAAGCAGGACATCCTGAACAGCGCCGGCGAGACGACGGAGCACCTGCGCGAGGACACCGTCATCGTCCCCGATCCCGCCGACCGCGCGACGATCGAGGAAGAGCACGCCCTGGAGCTGCGCACGCGCGACCGCGAGCGCAAGCTGCTCAAGAAGATCGAGCAGTCGATTGCGCGCATCGATGCGGGCGACTACGGCTACTGCGACGAGACCGGCGAGCCCATCGGCGTCGGCCGCCTGCTGGCCCGCCCGACCGCCACGCTGTCGCTCGAGGCGCAGCAGCGCCGCGAACTCAAGCAGAAGATGTTCGGCGACTGACGCCGGGCCATCGCAGTACCCCAGCCCCCCCATGGCCACGAAAGACGATTCCGCCCCCGCCGGCCTGCTGTCCCGCGTGGTGCGGTTCGTCAAGAGCCCCACGTCGAACTGGTCGGAAAGCGGCAGCGGCGAAGGCGACCGCGAAAGCTCGTACTCCAAGCAGATGCTCAAGGAGATGATCGAGCGCAAGCGGCGCAACGACTTCGTGCGCAAGCGCGAGTTCGACATGCTGCGCAAGATGCGGCGCAGCGAGGTCCTCGCCGGACAGGACCCGGGCCTGCGCCCCTCGTTCTTCCAGAGTTCCATGCCGTCCAAGCCGGACGACCGCGCCACCACGCTGAAGAAGATCGACGAGATCGAGGCGCAGATGTCGATGCAGTGGTGGAAGACCAAGCACGGCGGCAATTCGCAGCACACCGGCGCCAGCGGCTTCCCGATGTCGGCGCACGTCCCGCCCGAAGGCGCGCGGGCCGGCGGCGCTGCCGGCACGGGCAGCGCGTACTCGCGGACGTCCCCGCAGGAACTGCAGGGGGGCACGCCCACCGGCGCCGCGCCGCTGCGGCAGAACGCATCGTCGGACGCCACCACGCAGGCCCTCGGCCTGGTGCCGCAACGGCAGCAGCCGCCGGCTCCCGCGCCGGTGCAGGCGGCTCCTGCCGCCGCGCCTGCCGCGCCCGCCACGCCCCCTGCGCGTCCCTTCGCCCCCGCGGCGGGTGCGCTCGGAGCGCAGGCCGCCGCGTCCGCACCGGCCGCCGCGGCGCGCCAGGAAGCCGCTGCCGGGTCGCCCAGCCTGCCCAGCAGCACGTTCTCGCAGTCCAAGCAGTTCGCGATCCACGTCGAGGAATTCGCGCACGACCCCGAGCTCGAGGAAGCGTCCATCCTGTTCGCCAACGGCGACGACGACGGCGCCGAGGCGGGCCTGATGGAAGTGCTGGGCCCGCAGGGTTCGCGCGTGAACCACGACGAGACCTGGCTGACGCTGTTCGACCTGTACCGCGCCACGGGGCGGCACGAGCGTTTCGAATCGGCGGCCATCGACTTCGCCGGCCGCTTCGGCCGCTCCGCGCCGCAGTGGTTCTCGATGCCCGAGATCGTCGGCAGCATGAGCCAGCCCGCGACGCCGGCACCGGCGGGACAGCCGCTGGCCGACTGGACGTGCCCCGCGGTGTTCGGCACCCAGACGCTCGCCGCGCTGAACGCCGCGTTGGTCCGGGCGACGCCGCCGTACAAGCTGAACTGGGCCAAGCTCACGTCGATCGTCGAATCGGCGGTGGAGCCGCTGGCCAAGCTCTTCACCCAGTGGGCCGGGCAGAACGTGCAGCTGCGCTTCATCGGCGCCGAACAGCTGGAGAAGGTGCTGCGCGACCAGACGCCCTCCAGCGACCGCGGCGTGAACCCGGCCTGGTGGAAGCTGCGCATGGAAGTGCTGCGCGTGATGCACCGCCCGGACGAATTCGAACTGGTGGCCCTCGACTACTGCGTGACGTACGAGGTGTCGCCGCCTTCGTGGGACAGCGCGCGCTGCGACTACAAGTCGCTGCAGGCCGACGGCAGCGTGGCCAGCCGCAACACGATCATCGGCGAGGCCTTCCGCGACTCCGTGATGTCGAGCGTCATGACTTACGGCGGCGACTCGCAGCTGCCCGGCATGAGCTCGCAGCTCTCCAGCGTGGCGACCGTCGAACTGTCGGGGCAGATCCTCGGCGACGGCAAGGAGGCGATCGAGCTGCTCGATGCCAAGCTGGGCGACACCGACATCATGATCATCTCCTGCGCCCGCCTGATCCGCATCGACTTCACGGCGGCGGGCACGGTGCTGAACTGGGTCACCGCGCGCGAGGCCGAAGGCCGCCAGGTGCAGTTCTCCGACGTGCACCGGCTGGTGGCGGCGTTCTTCAACGTCATCGGCATCAGCGAGCACGCGCGGATCACCATCCGCAACGAGTAGAGTTCCGCTCCCGCCTTGCATTTCGCGAGGCGCACCCCAAGGTGCGGAGCCTATGGAACAGTTTCACGGCACGACCATCGTCAGCGTGCGGCGGCAGGGCGCCGACGGCCGCTGGCAGGTGGCGATCGGCGGCGACGGCCAGGTCACCCTCGGCAACATCGTCGTCAAGGGCACCGCCCGCAAGGTCCGCAAGCTCTACCACGACAAGGTGCTGGCCGGTTTCGCCGGCGCCACCGCGGACGCCTTCACGCTCTTCGAACGCTTCGAGGGTAAGCTCGAAAAGCACCAGGGCCACCTGGTGCGGGCGGCCATCGAACTCACCAAGGACTGGCGCACCGACCGCGTGCTGCGCCGGCTGGAGGCGATGCTCGCCGTCGCCGACCGCGAATCCTCCCTCATCATCACCGGCAACGGGGACGTGCTCGAGCCGGAGCAGGGGATCGTCGCGATCGGTTCGGGCGGCGGCTATGCGCAGGCGGCGGCCAAGGCGCTCCTGGACAACACGGAGATCGGCGCGCGCGACATCGTCAAGAAGTCGCTGGAGATCGCCGGGTCCCTCTGCATCTACACGAACATGAACCACACGATCGAGGTGCTCGAATGAGCTCCATGACGCCCCAGGAGATCGTGTCGGAACTCGATCGCCACATCGTCGGCCAGAAGGACGCCAAGCGCGCCGTGGCGATCGCGCTGCGCAACCGCTGGCGCCGCCAGCAGGTCGACGAGAAGCTGCGCCACGAGATCACGCCCAAGAACATCCTCATGATCGGGCCGACCGGTGTCGGCAAGACCGAGATCGCGCGGCGGCTGGCCAAGCTGGCGGACGCGCCCTTCATCAAGGTGGAAGCCACCAAGTTCACCGAGGTGGGCTACGTCGGCAAGGACGTCGACGCGATCATCCGCGACCTGGCCGAACTGGCCGTGAAGCAGACGCGCGTGGCCGAGATGCGCAAGGTGCGGGCCCGCGCGGAAGACGCCGCGGAGGACCGCATCCTCGACGTGTTGATCCCGGTCGCCCGCGGCGACGAACCCGCCGGCGAGAGCACGGCGCGGCAGGTGTTCCGCAAGAAGCTGCGGCAGGGCGAGCTGGACGACAAGGACATCGAGATCGACGTCGCCGACGCCAAGCCGCAGGTCGAGATCATGAGCCCGCCCGGCATGGAGGAAATGACCGAGCAGCTGCGCGGCATGTTCAGCCAGCTCGGGGGCGTGCGCCGCAAGACCCGCAAGCTGAAGATCGCCGAGGCGATGAAGCTGCTGGTGGAGGAGGAGGCTGCCGGCATGGTGAACGAGGACGAGATCAAGGCTGCCGCCATCGCCAACGCGGAGCAGAACGGCATCGTCTTCATCGACGAGATCGACAAGGTGGCCTCGCGCAGCGACGCCTCCGGCGCCGACGTGTCGCGCCAGGGCGTGCAGCGCGACCTGCTGCCGCTGGTGGAGGGCACGACCGTCACCACCAAGTACGGGCCGGTGAAGACGGACCACATCCTCTTCATCGCCAGCGGGGCCTTCCACCTGTCCAAGCCCAGCGACCTGATCCCGGAGCTGCAGGGCCGCTTCCCGATCCGCGTGGAGCTGTCCTCGCTGTCGGTGGAAGACTTCGAAGCGATCCTCACGACCACGCATGCCTCGCTGGTGAAGCAGTACCAGGCGCTGCTCGCCACCGAGAACGTGCAG
This sequence comes from Ramlibacter pallidus, assembly GCF_015070875.1. Classification (GTDB taxonomy): domain Bacteria; phylum Pseudomonadota; class Gammaproteobacteria; order Burkholderiales; family Burkholderiaceae_C; genus Ramlibacter; species Ramlibacter pallidus. The sequence goes on along the minus strand of NZ_JADDIV010000001.1, from coordinate 204,849 downwards.
CTGAGCTTCACGCCCGAGGGCATCACCCGGCTGGCGCAGATCGCCTTCGACGTGAACGAGCGCACCGAGAACATCGGGGCGCGGCGCCTGTCCACCGTGATGGAGAGGCTGCTGGACGACGTGAGCTTCGAGGCCACGCGGCTGGAGGGCCAGGCGGTCACCGTCGACGCCGCGTACGTCGATGTGCGTCTGAAGGAACTCAGCAGGAATGAGGACCTTTCGCGCTACATCCTGTGATCCGGCTCAGGCGTTACATGCAGAGCATTGGCTAAGTGCTTGCTTTTGAAGGGAAATCGGAGGCCTCGTGCCTCCGATTTCGCTTCTAAGTGCTTGATTTCATTGCCAAAAATTACCAGGGGTGGATTGCGCCTCAGCGATTTCCTGCTACAGTGCAAAAAAGTGCAATGAAGTGGAGGAGAGTGGGATATCTCTCCTCCTTCTGCGCTTCCACCGTAGTGAGGGCTGACAAAGGTGTTCCAGGGCGCGTCGTCGCTGAGTCTCGATGCCAAGGGGCGGCTCTCCATGCCGACCCGGCACCGTGACGTCCTGGCCGCCGCTGCCGCCAACCAGTTGACCATCACGAAGCACCCGCACGGGTGCCTCATGATTTTTCCCCGTCCCGAGTGGGAAAAGTTTCGTGAACGCATCGCGCAGCTCCCCATGGCCGCGCAGTGGTGGAAGAGAATCTTCCTGGGCAACGCCATGGACGTGGAGCTGGACGGAACCGGCCGCGTGCTGGTGTCGCCCGAGCTGCGCGCCGCGGCCGGCATCGAGAAGGACACGATGCTGCTGGGCATGGGCAACCACTTCGAACTTTGGGACAAGGCGACCTACGAGGCCAAGGAGGCCGAGGCCATGCGAGGCGACATGCCCGAAGCCTTCCAGGACTTCTCATTCTGAAAGCGGGCGGTGGACGGCACATGGCAACACACCACCGTCTTGTTGAACGAAGCGGTCGTTGCCCTCGTCACCAAGCCGGAAGGAACCTATGTCGATGCGACGTTCGGGCGCGGCGGTCACTCGCGCCTCATCCTTTCCCGGCTCGCGCCGCAGGGCCGGCTGGTCGCGTTCGACAAGGACCCGGACGCCGTGGCCGAGGCGAACACGATCGAGGACATCCGTTTTTCCATCCGGCACCAGGGCTTCGCGGCGCTGGGCGAGCTGGAGGGCGGCAGCATCTCCGGCGTCCTGATGGACCTGGGCGTGAGCTCGCCGCAGATCGACAACGCGGCGCGGGGCTTCTCGTTCCGCAACGACGGCCCCCTCGACATGCGCATGGACCCCACGCGCGGCGAGAGCGCGGCGCAGTGGCTGGCCACGGCCTCGATCGAGCAGATGACGGAGGTGTTCCGTGACTATGGCGAAGAACGGTTTGCTTTTCAGGTTGCAAAGGCGATTGCAGCTCGCCGACAGGAACGGGGCCCTCTTGCAACCACCGCCGAACTGGCCCAGCTCGTGGCTGGCGCGGTCAAAACCCGCGAGCCGGGCCAGGACCCTGCAACGCGCACATTTCAGGCTCTTCGGATTTTCATCAACGCCGAGCTTGAAGAGCTGCAAGAGGCGCTAGAAGCGAGCCTGCACGTGCTGCATCCCGAAGGCCGCCTGGTCGTGATCAGCTTCCATTCGCTGGAAGACCGGATCGTGAAGCAGTTCATCGCGAAGCATTCGCGCGATGAGGTGGACCGCCGCGCGCCGTTCGCCCCCCCGAAACCGATGAAGCTCAAGGCGATCGAGCGGGTCAAGCCGACGGCGCAGGAGATCGCGGCGAACCCGCGTTCGCGCAGCGCGGTGATGCGGGTGGCCGAGAGGACTTCGGCATGACGCGGATCAACCTGCTGCTGCTGCTCGCGCTGATGGCGAGCTCCCTGTACCTCGTGCGCGTGCAGTACGACTCGCGCCGGCTGTACGCCGAGATCGAGCGGGCGCAGAACGAATTCCGCAAGCTCGAGATCGAGCACGAGCGGCTGCAGGTGGAAAAGCGCGCGCAGGCGACGCCCGCGCGGGTGGAGAAGCTCGCGCGCGAGCAGTTGCAGATGCGCCCGGCCACGCCGGCGATCACGCAGTACGTCACGCTCAAGGGCGTGGCCCACGAGGTGGTGGCGCCATGAGGTCGGGCAAGGCCGTCGCGTACACCTCCAGCCCGCTGCTGGCCAGCCGCACGCCCGTGTGGCGCAGCAAGCTGATCGTGGCCGGCATCGCGCTGGCCTTCGTCGGCCTGGCGGGCCGCGCCGCGTGGGTGCAGGTGTTCGGCAACGAGTTCTACCGCAAGCAGGGCGAGGTGCGCTTCGCCCGCACGCTGGACCTGCCGGCCAACCGCGGGCGCATCTTCGACCGCAACGGCCTGCTGCTGGCCACGAGCGTCCCGGTGCCCAGCATCTGGGCGATCCCGGAGGACGTCGAGCACGACAAGACCAAGCTGGCGCACCTCGCCAAGCTGCTGGAGATGCCGCTGCCCGAGCTGATGAAGAAGCTGGAAGAGGACGAGCGCAGCTTCGTCTGGCTCAAGCGCCAGGTCGACGAGGCGACGGCGCGGCAGATCGCGTCCCTCGACATCAAGGGCATCTACCAGCGCAAGGAATACCGCCGCCAGTACCCGGAGGGCGAGGCGGCCGCGCACGTGGTGGGCTTCACCAGCGTGGAGGACCACGGCCAGGAGGGCGTGGAGCTCGCCTTCAACAAGGACCTCGCCGGCCGTCCCGGCTCGCGCCGCGTCATCAAGGACCGCATGGGGCGCATCGTGGAAGACGTGGGCGAGCAGGTGCCGCCCTCGGACGGTCGCGACCTGCAGCTGTCGATCGACAGCAAGGTGCAGTTCTTCGCGTACCAGAAGCTGCGCGATGCGGTGCTGGAGAACAAGGCCAAGGCCGGCAGCGTCGTCGTGCTGGACGTGCACACCGGTGAAGTGCTGGCGCTGGCCAACTACCCGAGCTACTCGCCGAACAAGCGGCAGAACCTCACGGGTGCGCAGCTGCGCAACCGGGCACTCACCGACACCTTCGAGCCCGGCTCGACGATGAAGCCCTTCATCGCCGCGCTGGCGCTGGAGAAGGGCATGGTCAAGCCGGGCACCCCGATCCAGACGGCGCCGGGCCGCATCACCATCGGGGGCTCGACGATCACCGACGCGCACCCGCACGGCGTGCTCACGGTGGCGGAGGTGATCCAGAAATCCAGCAACGTCGGCACGGTCAAGATGGCCATGCAGATGCAGCCGCGCGAGATGTGGGACCTGTACACGCAGGTCGGCCTCGGGCAGAAGCCGCAGCTGCCCTTCCCGGGCATCGTCAGCGGCAAGCTGCGCGCGCCCAAGACCTGGCGGCCGATCGAGCAGGCCACCATGAGCTACGGCTACGGCCTGTCCACCAGCCTGTTCCAGCTGGCGCGCGCCTACAGCGTGTTCGCGCGCGACGGCGAGCTGGTGCCGGTGACGCTGCTCAAGGCAGAGGGCGCCGCCGCCGGCATGCGGGTGCTGCAGCCTCAGACCGCGCAGGCGGTGCGCCAGATGCTGCACTTGGCCACGCAGAACGGCGGCACCGCCCCGAAGGCGCAGGCGATGGGCTACTCGGTGGGCGGAAAGACCGGCACCGCGCACAAGCAGGAAGGCAAGGGCTACGCCGAGCGCAAGTACCGCGGCTTCTTCGTCGGCGTCGCGCCGGTGGAGAACCCGCGCATCGTCGTGGCCGTGATGATCGACGAGCCGACGGCCGGCAAGTACTACGGCGGCGACGTCGCGGCCCCCGTGTTCAGTGCGACCGTGCAGCAGACGCTGCGCATGCTGGGCGTGCAGCCGGACATGAACGTCAAGCCGCAGATCGTGGTGCAGGCCGTGGAGGAGTCGTTCTGATGCGGGTGTTGCGCACGCCTTCCGAAGCCGCCGGCTGGCTGCGCGAGCGCGGCGTGGCCGAAGTGCATTGCGACAGCCGCAAGGTGGGCGCGGGGGATGGCTTCATCGCCTGGCCGGGCGCGGCGACCGACGGCCGCAAGTTCGTCCCCGCGGCCTTGCAGCAGGGCGCGAAGGCCTGCCTGGTGGAGAACGCAGGCAGCGAAGGGTACGGCTTCGACAGCGATGCCGTCGCCGCCTACGAAGGCCTGAAGGCCGCCACCGGGCCGATCGGCGCGCTGTTCTACGGCGAGCCCTCGCACGAGCTCGACGTCCTGGCCGTGACCGGCACCAACGGCAAGACCTCCACCGCGTGGTGGCTGGCCCAGGCGCTGACCAACCTGCAGCCGAGGTCGATCCCCTGCGGGATCGTCGGCACGCTGGGCATCGGCCGGCCGCCGCACGTCGAAGCGACCGGGTTGACGACCCCCGACCCCGTGCTGATGCAGCGGCACTTCCGCCGCTTCCTCTCGGAGGGTGCGAAGGCCTGCGCCATCGAGGCCTCCTCCATCGGCATCGAAGAGCGCCGCATGGACGGCACGCGCATCCGCGTCGCGGGATTCACCAATTTCACGCAGGACCACCTGGATTACCACGGCAGCATGGAGGCCTACTGGGCTGCCAAGGAAGCGCTGTTCTCGTGGCCGGGCCTGCAGGCCGCGGTCGTCAACCTGGACGACGAGAAGGGTGGGCTGCTGGAGCAGAAGCTGCAAGGCCGGCTGGAGATCTGGACCTACTCCTGCGGCCGCCCGGCCCGCCTGCAGGCGCAGGACATCGGCTATGCCGACGGCGGGCTGCGCTTCGTGGTGGCCGAGGCGGGCGAGCGCCATGTGCTGCAGACGCAGTTGATCGGGCAGTACAACGTCTCCAACCTGCTGGGCGTGGTCGGCATGATGCGGGCGCTCGGCGTGCCGCTGGCCGACGCCGTGCGTGCCTGCACGGGCCTGCTCCCGGTGCCGGGCCGCATGGAGCGCCTGAACGAAGCCGGCAAGCCGCTGGTGGCGGTGGACTATGCCCACACGCCGGACGCGCTGGAGAAGGGCCTGCAGGCGCTTCGCCCGCTGGCGCAGCAGCGCGGCGGGCAGCTGTGGTGCGTGTTCGGCTGCGGGGGCGACCGCGACCCCACCAAGCGCCCGCTGATGGCGGCGGTCGCCGAGAAGAACGCCGACCGCGTGGTCGTCACCAGTGACAACCCCCGCAGCGAAAAGCCGGAGGCGATCATCAGCCAGGTGCTGCTGGGGCTGTCGCACCGCGACAGCGTCGAAGTGCAGGTGGACCGCGCGCGTGCGATCGCGGAAACCGTGCGCGATGCCGCCGCCGGCGACGTGATCCTGGTCGCCGGCAAGGGCCATGAGGACTACCAGGAGGTCGCGGGCGTGAAGCACCCGTTCTCCGACCAGGCGCACGCGCAGGCGGCGCTGCAGGCGAGGGCCGCATGAGCGACAGCATGTTCGAGCTGCAACGGGCGGCGGCCGCCGTCGGCGGGAAGCTCGTGGGCGACGGCGCCGTGCGGGTGCAGCGCGTGCACACCGACACCCGCACGCTGCAGCCGGGCGACCTGTTCGTCGCGCTCAAGGGCGACAAATTCGACGCCAACGATTTCATCGCGCAGGCGCGCGACCAGGGCGCGGTCGCCGCGATCGCGCAACCCGGCCGGCTGCCCGCGGGGTTCCCCGGCATCGAGGTGGACGACGGCAAGCAGGCGCTGGGGCAACTGGCCCGCTGGTGGCGCCGGCAGCACACGCTGCCGCTGATCGCGGTCACGGGCAGCAACGGCAAGACCACCGTGACGCAGATGATCGCGTCCATCCTGCGCGCCTGGCAGCCGGATGCGCACCTGGCGACGCAGGGCAACCTGAACAACGACATCGGGCTGCCGCTCACGCTGCTGCGCCTGCGCGCGGCGCACCGCATCGGTGTCATCGAGCTGGGCATGAACCACCCGGGAGAGATCGGCTACCTGGCGCACATCGCCGAGCCGACCGTGGCCGTGGTGAACAACGCGCAACGCGAGCACCAGGAATTCATGGCGACCATCGAGGCCGTGGCGCAGGAGAACGGCAGCGTGTACGCCGCGCTGCCGGCCGACGGTTGCGCGGTGTTCCCCGCCGGCGACGCCTTTACGGCGCTCTGGACGGGCCTGGCCGGCGGGCGCCGGTGCATCACTTTCGGCGACACGAACGCCGATCTTTTTCTGGCCGGGTCTGAATGGCAAGAGGGACATTGGCAGGTACGGGCGCAAACGCCCGCCGGGCCGATGGCGTTCCGACTCCATATCGCCGGCCGCCACAACGTGCGCAACGCGCTGGCCGCCGCCGCCTGCGCGCTGGCCGCCGGCGTGCCGCTGCAAGCGGTGGCCCGCGGGCTCGAGGCCTTCGAGCCGGTCAAGGGCCGCTCGCGCGCGCTGGGCGTGAAGCTTGGTGCACGCACGCTGACCCTGGTGGACGACACCTACAACGCCAACCCCGACTCCGCGCGCGCCGCGATCGACGTCCTCGCCGAGCTGCCGGCCCCGCGCCTGCTGGTGCTGGGCGACATGGGTGAAGTGGGCGACCAGGGCCCCGCGTTCCATGCGGAGGTCGGCGACTACGCCCGCGAGCGCGGCATCGAGCTGCTGTTCACGCTGGGCGACATGGCCGTCGACATGAAAGGCCGCCATTTCACCGACATCGCCGCGCTCAACGCCGCGGTGCTCCAGGCGCTCGGCCAGGTCCAGAGCGTCCTGGTCAAGGGATCCCGCTTCATGAAGATGGAACGCGTGGTGGAGGCGATCACCGCCCGCGCACAAGAAGAACAGTCAAAGGAGAAGCCGGATGCTCGTTAGCCTGTCCGCCTGGTTGCAGACCCTCGGGCCGGAGTTCGGCTGGCTGCGCGTGGTGCAGTACCTGACCTTCCGCGCCGTGATGGCCGCCATGACGGCGCTGCTGATCGGCATCATCATGGGCCCCTGGGTGATCCGCCGGCTGACGGCGCTGAAGATCGGCCAGCCGGTGCGCGGCTATGCCATGGAGACCCACCTGAAGAAGAGCGGCACGCCCACCATGGGCGGCGTGCTGATCCTGCTGTCGATCGCGGTCTCGACCATCCTCTGGTTCGACTGGACCAACCGCTTCGTCTGGGTCGTGATGGTGGTCACGCTGGGCTTCGGCGCGATCGGCTGGGTGGACGACTGGCGCAAGGTGGTCAACAAGGACCCGGAAGGGATGCGCTCGCGCGAGAAGTACTTCTGGCAGTCGCTGATCGGCCTGGCGGCGGCGCTGTACCTCGCCTTCAGCGTGTCCGAGACCACCAACCTGCGCGTGCTCGGCCTGTTCTACGACTGGGTGCGCTCCGGCTTCGACATGACGCTGCCGCCCAAGGCGGGCCTGCTGGTCCCCTTCGTCAAGGAGATCAACTACCCGCTGGGCGTGTTCGGCTTCGTGATCCTGACCTACCTGGTCATCGTCGGCAGCAGCAACGCCGTCAACCTCACCGACGGCCTCGACGGGCTGGCGATCATGCCGGTGGTGATGGTCGGCTCCGCGCTGGGCGTGTTCGCCTACGTGACCGGCAACGCGTTCTATTCGAAGTACCTGCTGCTGCCCTACATCCCCGGTTCCGGCGAGCTGCTGATCTTCTGCGCCGCGGTGGCGGGCGCCGGACTGGCCTTCCTGTGGTTCAACGCCCACCCCGCGCAGGTGTTCATGGGCGACGTCGGCGCGCTGGCGCTGGGCGGCGCCCTCGGCACCATCGCCGTCATCGTGCGCCAGGAGATCGTGCTGGCCATCATGGGCGGCATCTTCGTGGTCGAGGCGCTGTCCGTGATGGCGCAGGTGGTGTACTTCAAGTACACCAAGCGCCGCTACGGCGAAGGCCGGCGCATCCTGCTGATGGCGCCGCTGCACCACCACTTCGAGAAGACCGGCTGGAAGGAGACGCAGGTCGTGGTCCGCTTCTGGATCATCACGATGCTGCTGTGCCTGGTCGGCCTTTCCACCCTGAAGCTGCGGTGATGGAACAGCTGCGCGACCAGTCCGTCCTCGTCCTCGGCTGCGGTGCCTCGGGGCTCGCCATGGCGCGCTGGTGCGCGCAGCACGGCGCCCGGGTGACGGTCGCCGACACGCGCGAGGCGCCGCCGCAGCTGCCGCAACTGCGCGAGCAGGTGCCGGACGCGCGCTTCGTGCACGGCGCGTTCGAGGCGGGCCTGGTCGAAGGCCAGCAGCTGGTGCTGCGCAGCCCGGGCCTGACGCCGGCGCAGGTCGCCCCCGTCGAGGATGCGGCACGCGCGCAAGGCATCCCGGTGCGCGGCGAGCTGGGCCTGTTCGCCGATGCCCTGGAGGCCATGCGGCAGGCGGACGGCTACCACCCCGCGGTGCTGGCCGTGACCGGCACCAACGGCAAGACCACCGTCACCGCGCTCACCGGCCAGCTGGTGGAGCGCAGCGACAAGACGGTGGCCGTGGCCGGCAACATCGGCCCGACGCTGCTGGAGACGCTGGCGTCCAAGCGCGAGGCGAACGCGCTGCCGCAGGTGTGGGTGCTGGAGCTCTCCAGCTTCCAGCTCGACGGGATCACCGGCTTCCACCCGACGGCCGCCACCGTGCTGAACATCAGCCAGGACCACCTGGACTGGCACGGCACCATGGAAGCCTATGCCGGCGCCAAGGCGCGCATCTTCGGCGACACGGGCGTGATGGTGCTCAATCGCGAAGACCCGGCCGTGATGAAGATGCTGCCGGAACCGGTGCGCCTGAAGGGCGGCAAGTACGAGCAGCGCGCCCACGTCACCTTCGGCGGCGACCTGCCCAGGCGCCCCGGCGACTACGGCCTGGAGGTCGTGCACGGCATGGCCTGGCTGGTGCGCGCCCACGACGCCGACGAAACCGAGAAGAGGCGCAAGGACGAGGAAGAGGAAATCCACCTCCAGCGCCTGATGCCCGCCGACGCGCTGCGCATCCGCGGCCGCCACAACGCGATCAACGCGCTGGCCGCCCTCGCGCTGGCGACCTCCGCCGGCTGCCAGCTGGCGCCGATGCTGTACGGCCTGCGCGAATACCGCGGCGAACCGCACCGCGTCGAGCCGGTCGCGATCGTCAACGACGTCGAGTACTTCGACGACAGCAAGGGCACCAACGTGGGTGCGACCGTTGCCGCGCTGCAGGGGCTCGGTGCCGAGCGCAAGCTGGTCGTGATCCTCGGCGGCGACGGCAAGGGCCAGGACTTCGCGCCGCTCGCCGCTCCCGTGGCGCGCTTCGCCCGCGCCGCGGTGCTGATCGGCCGCGACGGTCCGCGGATCCGCGAGGTGCTGGAGTCGACGGGCGTGCCGCTGCTGGAGGCGGCGACGATGGAAGAGGCCGTGCGTGCGGCGACCCAGCGCGCCCACGCCGGCGACGCCGTGCTGATGTCGCCCGCGTGCGCCAGCTTCGACATGTTCCGCAACTATCCGCACCGCGCCGAGGTGTTCCGTGCGGCGGTGCAGGCCGTGGCCGACGAGGCCGGCGCGATGGTGCAAGGAGGGGAAGCGTGAGCCTCGCCGCCACGTTCCGCGCCTGGCTGCCGGGGCCGGCAGCCGACCGCCGCACGACGGCGCCGGCACGCGTGCACGCCTTCGACCCGGCGCTGCTCTGGGTCACCGTGGCGCTGCTCGCCTGGGGCCTGGTGATGGTGTACTCCGCGTCCATCGCGCTGCCGGACAACCCGAAGTTCCAGCGCTACGCCCACACGTTCTTCCTCAGCCGGCACGCGATGTTCCTCGCGTTTTCCTTCGTGGCGGGCCTGCTGGCCTTCCAGGTGAAGGTGGAAACCTGGGAACGCGTCGCGCCCTGGCTGTTCGTGGCCGCGCTGCTGCTGCTCGTGCTGGTGCTGATCCCCGGCATCGGCAAGGGCGTCAACGGGGCGCGCCGCTGGATCGTGCTGGGGCCGCTCTCCTTCCAGCCCTCGGAGCTCGCGAAGTTCGCGGTGCTGCTCTATGCCGCCGACTACATGGTGCGCAAGATGGACGTGAAGGAACGCTTCTTCCGCGCCGTCCTGCCCATGGCCGCCGCCGTGGCGATCGTCGGCATGCTGCTGCTGGCCGAACCGGACATGGGCGCGTTCATGGTCATCGCCGTGATCGCCATGGGCATCCTGTTCCTGGGCGGCGTCAACGCGCGCATGTTCTTCCTCATCGCCGCGGTGATGCTGGTGGCGTTCACGCTCATGATCGCGCTGTCCGACTGGCGGCGGGACCGGATCTTCGCGTACCTGGACCCCTGGAGCGAGAAGCATGCGCTCGGCCGCGGCTACCAGCTGTCGCATTCGCTGATCGCCATCGGCCGCGGCGAGATCTTCGGCGTCGGCCTGGGCGGCAGCGTCGAGAAGCTGCACTGGCTGCCCGAGGCGCACACCGACTTCCTGCTGGCCGTGATCGGCGAGGAGTTCGGGCTCGTCGGCGTGGTCACGCTGATCGCGCTGTTCCTCTGGATGACGCGCCGCATCATGCACATCGGCCGCCAGGCGATCGCGCTCGACCGCGTGTTCGCCGGGCTCGTCGCGCAGGGCGTCGGCATCTGGATCGGCTTCCAGGCCTTCATCAACATGGGCGTGAACCTGGGTGCGCTGCCCACGAAGGGGCTGACGCTGCCGCTGATGTCGTACGGCGGTTCCGCGGTGCTGATGAACGTCGTCGCCATCGCGGTGGTGCTGCGCATCGACCACGAGAACCGGACGCTGATGCGGGGAGGCCGCGCATGAAGACGGCTCTCGTGATGGCCGGCGGCACGGGCGGCCACATCTTCCCCGGCCTGGCCGTGGCGGAGGCGTTGCGTGCCCGCGGCTGGCGCGTGCACTGGCTCGGCGCGCCGAACAGCATGGAAGCGCAGCTCGTGCCGCCCCGCGGCATCCCGCTCGAGACCGTGGCCTTCGGCGGCGTGCGCGGCAAGGGGCCGCTCACCCTGGCCTTGCTGCCGCTCAAGCTGCTGCGCGCTTTCTGGCAAAGCCTGCAGGTCGTGCGGCGCGTGCGGCCCGACGTCGTGGTCGGCCTGGGCGGCTACATCACCTTCCCCGGCGGGATGATGGGCGTGCTGCTCGGCAAGCCCCTCGTGCTGCACGAGCAGAACTCCGTCGCCGGCATGGCCAACAAGGTGCTCGCCGGCGTCGCCGACCGCGTCTACAGCGCTTTCCCGCAGGTCATCGCCAAGGGCGAGTGGGTGGGCAACCCGCTGCGCGAAGGCTTCCTGCGCCAGCCGGCGCCGGAGGAGCGCTTCGCCGGCCGCAGCGGGCCGCTGAAGGTGCTGGTGGTGGGCGGCAGCCTGGGCGCCAAGGCGCTCAACGACGTCGTGCCGAAGGCGCTGGCGCTGATCCCGGCCGCGGAACGTCCGTACGTGCTGCACCAGAGCGGCGCCAGGCAGATCGACGAACTGCGCGCCAACTACGCCGCGGCCGGCGTGCAGGCGGAATTGACGCCCTTCATCGACGACACGGCAGAGGCCTTCGCCGAAGCCGACCTCGTGATCTGCCGTGCCGGCGCGAGCACCGTCACCGAGCTGGCCGCCGTCGGCGCACCGGCCGTGTTCGTTCCGTTCCCGCACGCGGTGGACGACCACCAGACGACCAACGCCAAGTTCCTGGTCGACGCCGGCGCGGGCTGGCTCGTGCCGCAAGGCGAACTCACCCCCGAATCGCTGGCCGCCCTGCTGCGCAGGCTCGATCGCACCGAGCTGCTGCGCAAGGCGGAAGCGGCCAAGAAGATGGAACAAACCCAGGCGACCGAGCGGATGGTCGCCGCCTGCGAGGCCCTCGCAAAATGAAACACGCCATCAAACACATCCACTTCGTGGGCATCGGCGGCGCCGGCATGTCCGGCATCGCCGAAGTGCTGCGCAACCTCGGCTACCTGATTTCCGGATCCGACATCGCGGCCAGCGCCACCACGCGCCGCCTGCAGGACCTGGGCATCCAGACCTTCATCGGTCACGCCGCCGCCAACGTGATCGGCGCCGACGCGGTCGTCACGTCCACGGCGGTGCAGCAGGACAACCCCGAGGTGGTCGCGGCCCGCAAGCGCAAGATCCCGATCGTGCCCCGCGCTGTCATGCTCGCCGAGCTGATGCGCCTGAAGCAGGGCATCGCCATCGCCGGCACGCACGGCAAGACGACCACCACCAGCCTGGTGGCAAGCGTGCTGGCCGAGGGCGGGCTCGACCCCACCTTCGTGATCGGCGGCCGCCTGAACAGCGCCGGCGCCAACGCGAAACTGGGGTCGGGCGACTACATCGTGGTGGAGGCGGACGAGTCCGACGCGTCCTTCCTGAACCTGCTCCCGGTGATGGCGGTGGTGACGAACATCGACGCCGATCACATGGACACCTACGGCCATGACTTCAACAACCTGAAGAAGGCCTTCGTCGAGTTCCTGCACCGCATGCCGTTCTACGGGACAGCGATCCTGTGCGTGGACGACGAGGCGGTGCGCTCCATCGTCCCCGAGGTGCAGTGCCCGGTGACGACCTACGGCTTCAGCGAGGACGCACAGGTCCGCGCCGTGGACGTCCGGGCGGTCGGGCCGCAGATGCACTTCACCGTGCGCCGCCGCAACGGCGTGACCCTGCCGGACATGCACGTGACCCTGAACGCGGTGGGCATGCACAACGTGCTGAACGCGCTGTCCGCCATCGCCATCGCGGTGGAACTGAACATCCCGGACGACGCCGTCGTGAAGGCGCTGGGCGAGTTCCGCGGCGTGGGCCGGCGTTTCCAGAGCTACGGTGAAGTCGCGGTGCCGGTGGCGCAGGGCGGCGGCAGGTTCACCGTCATCGAGGACTATGGCCACCACCCGGTGGAGATGAAGGCCACGCTCGCGGCCGCGCGCGGCGCCTTCCCGGACCGCCGCATCGTGCTGGCCTTCCAGCCGCACCGCTACACCCGCACGCGCGACTGCTTCGAGGACTTCGTCAAGGTCCTGGGCAGCGCCGACGTCGTGCTGCTGGCCGAGGTGTACTCGGCGGGCGAGGAACCGATCGTGGCCGCCGACGGCCGTTCGCTGGCGCGCGCGGTGCGCGTGTCCGGCAAGGTCGAACCCCTGTTCGTCGGCGAGATCGAGGCGATGCCCCAGGCCGTGCTGGACACGGTGAAGGACGGCGACGTGGTGATGTGCATGGGCGCCGGCTCCATCGGCGGCGTGCCGGCGAAGCTGGTGGAACTGGGAGGCGCGCAATGAATGCTCCCGACGTGAAGGCGCTCGGCAAGGTCGCCGTGCTCATGGGCGGCAAGTCGGCGGAACGCGAGGTGTCGCTGATGTCCGGGGCGGGCGTGCTGAAGGCGCTGCAGTCCAGGGGCGTGGACGCGCATGCCTTCGATCCGGCCGAACGCGAACTGGTGGAGCTCAAGCGCAAGGGTTTCCAGCGCTGCTTCATCGCGCTGCATGGCCGCTTCGGCGAAGACGGCACCGTGCAGGGGGCGCTGGAGCTGCTCGGCATCCCGTACACGGGCTCCGGCGTCATGGCCTCGGCCATCTCCATCGACAAGGTGATGACCAAGCGCGTCTGGATGGCCGAAGGCATCCCGACGCCGCAGTACAGGCTGCTGCGCCGCGGCGCTTACCAGCGCGAGGAAGTGGCGAAGCTGCCCGATGAACTCGGCCTGCCGCTGATCGTGAAACCGGCGCGCGAGGGTTCCTCTATCGGCGTGGCCAAGGTGCAGTCGGCCTCCGACATCCAGGCCGCGGTCGACGCCGCCGCTGCGCTCGACGCCGACGTGCTCTGCGAACAGTTCGTCTCCGGCGACGAGGTGACCTGCCCGATCCTCGGCACGGGCGCCGACGCCCGCGCGCTGCCGGTGATCCGCATCGTCGCGCCCGAAGGCAACTACGACTACCAGAACAAGTACTTCACCGACGACACCAAGTACCTGGTGCCCTGCGGCCTGCCCGAAGGCGAGGAAGCGGCGATCCAGGAACTGGTGGTCAAGGCCTACCGCGTGCTGGGTTGCCGGGGCTGGGGCCGCATCGACGTGATGATCGACGGCAAGACGCGCAAGCCTTCGCTGCTGGAGATCAACACCTCGCCCGGCATGACGGGGCACTCGCTGGTGCCGATGTCGGCGCGCGCCTCGGGCATCAGCTACGAGGACCTGTGCCTGCAGCTGCTGCTGTCCGCGGCGCTGGACCACGAACCGGGAACCGCCAAGGCATGAAACAGAAGGCGCTGCCCCTGCCGCTGGATGTGAGGCTGATGAACACCACTGCCACGGTGCTGTTCGTCGCCTTCGCCTTGCTGCTGGCGGCGGCGCTGGGCTGGTGGGCGCTGCGGCATCCGGTCTTCGCGATCGGCGGCATCGTGGTGCAGGGCGACGTCGCGCACAACAGCGTCGCCACCTTGCGCGCGAACGTCGCGCCGCGCCTCTCCGGCAACTTCTTCACCGTCGACCTCCAGCAGGCGCAGGCTGCCTTCGAGGCCGTGCCCTGGGTGCGCCGCGCCGTCGTGCGCCGGCAGTTCCCGAACAAGCTGCGCGTGCAGCTGCAGGAGCACCAGGCCGAAGCGCTGTGGGGAGCGGACTCCGAGTCGCGCCTGGTGAACGTGCAGGGCGAGGTGTTCGACGCCAACCCGGGCGACGTGGAGGACGAGGCCATGCCGCGCCTGGTCGGACCCGACGGCAGTTCGCCGATCGTGCTGGGCATGTACCGGTCGCTGCGGCCGATGCTGGAGCGTCTGGAGCTGGGCATCGAGGAACTGGTGCTGACCGGGCGGGGCGGCTGGACGCTGCACCTGGACAGCGGCGCCACGGTGGAACTGGGGCGCGGCACGACGGACGAAGTGCTCGCGCGCAGCCAGCGCTTCGCGCAGACGCTCACGCAGGTGACGTCGAAGTACGGCCGGCGTCCGGAGGCGCTGGTCGCCGCGGACCTGCGGCACGCGGACGGGTATGCGGTCAGGCTGAGGGGAGTCGGCACCACGGACGTGCCGGCCCAGAGGAACTGAGGAAAGCGAAGAGGATGGCCAAGGACTACAAGGATCTCGTCGTCGGACTCGACATCGGCACCGCGAAGGTGATGGTGGTCGTGGCCGAGGTCATGCCGGGCGGCGAGCTCAAGCTCGCGGGCCTGGGCGTGGCGCCGTCCAGCGGGCTGAAGCGGGGCGTGGTCGTGAACATCGACGCGACGGTGCAGAGCATCCAGCAGGCGCTGAAAGAAGCCGAGCTGATGGCCGACTGCAAGATCACCCGCGTCTACACCGGCATCACCGGCAGCCACATCCGCGGGATCAACTCCAGCGGCATGGTGGCCGTGAAGGACCGCGAGGTGACGCCGGCCGACGTGGCCCGCGTGGTCGAGACCGCCCGCGCCATCAACATCTCCACCGACCAGCGCCTGCTGCTGGTGGAGCCGCAGGAGTTCGTGATCGACGGCCAGGACGTGAAGGAGCCGATCGGCATGAGCGGCATCCGGCTGGAAGCCAAGGTGCACATCGTGACCGGCGCCCAGAGCGCGGCCGAGAACATCATCAAGTGCGTGCGCCGCTGCGGGCTGGAAGTGGAGCAGCTGCTGCTGAACCCGCTCGCCTCCAGCCAGGCGGTGCTTTCCCACGACGAGAAGGAGCTCGGCGTGGCGCTGGTGGACATCGGCGCCGGCACCACCGACGTGGCGATCTTCACCGGCGGCGCGATCCGCCACACGGCGGTCATCCCGATCGCCGGCGACCTGATCACCAGCGACATCGCGATGGCGCTGCGCACCCCGACCAAGGACGCCGAGGACATCAAGGTGGAGTCCGGCTGGGCCAAGCAGCTGCTGGCCGACCCGGAGACCCAGGTGGAAGTGCCCGGCCTCGGCGACCGTGGCCCGCGCATGCTGTCGCGACAGGCGCTGGCCGGCGTGATCGAACCCCGGGTCGAGGAGATCTTCTCGCTGGTGCAGCAGGTCGTGCGCGAGTCCGGCTTCGAGGAGGTGCTGTCCTCCGGCATCGTCATCACCGGCGGCAGCGCCGTGATGCCGGGCATGGTCGAACTGGGCGAGGACATCTTCCTCAAGCCGGTGCGCCGCGGCATCCCGCGCTACCACGGCGCCCTCGCCGACATGATCGCGCAGCCCCGCGCCGCCACGGTCATGGGCCTGCTGGAGGAAGCTCGGCTGGCGCGCTTGCGCGGCCAGAAGGTCGCGCTGCAAAGCGGGTCGGTCAAGACCGCCTTCGGCCGCATCAAGGATTTCATCGTGGGGAATTTTTGACCACCCCCGAAGCGACCTGCGGTCGCCTCCCCCTCAAGGGGGCGCCACCAGCGGCCCGGCAAAGCCGGTTCCGCGGTGGCCCCCCGCGCGCCTCGCCCATCACCAGGAGAAAGGAGCGATGTCGGTGCACCGATCCACCGCTCCCGCGTTGAAGACGCCAATCCAACGAATCAGTCAGTGGCAACTGCAAGGAATCAGGAGTACCCAATGAGCATCGAAATGATCGAAGTCGAGGAGTTCCACCAGGGCACGCAGATCAAGGTGATCGGCGTCGGTGGCGGTGGCGGCAACGCCGTGGCGCACATGATCGAGCGCAACGTGCAGGGCGTGGAGTTCATCTGCGCCAACACCGATGCGCAGGCGCTGGCGCGCAGCTCGGCGCACAAGCACATCCAGCTGGGAGGATCGGGCCTGGGCGCCGGCAGCAAGCCGGAGAAGGGCCGCGAATGCGCCGAACTCGCCGTGGACTCGATCCGCGAGGCGATCTCCGGCGCGCACATGCTGTTCATCACGGCCGGCATGGGCGGCGGCACGGGCACCGGCGCCGCGCCGGTGATCGCCCGGGTGGCCAAGGAAATGGGCATCCTGACGGTGGGCGTGGTCACCAAGCCCTTCGACTGGGAAGGCGGCCGCCGCATGACCAACGCCGACAACGGCCTGGCCGAGCTGGAAGCCAACGTCGATTCGCTGATCGTCGTGCTGAACGAGAAGCTGCTGGAGGTGCTGGGCGACGACATCACCCAGGACGAAGCCTTCGCGCACGCCAACGACGTGCTGAAGAACGCCGTCGGCGGCATCGCCGAGATCATCAACGTCCCCGGCCACGTCAACGTGGACTTCGAGGACGTGCGCACGGTGATGGGCGAGCCGGGCAAGGCGATGATGGGCACGGCGGTGGCTTCCGGCCCCGACCGCGCGCGCATCGCCGCGGAACAGGCCGTGGCCTGCCCGCTGCTGGAAGGCATCGACCTCTCCGGCGCCAAGGGCGTGCTGGTGCTGATCACCGCGGCCAAGGGCAGCCTCAAGCTGTCCGAATCCAAGCTGGCGATGAACACCATCCGCGCCTACGCCTCTCCGGACGCGCACGTGATCTACGGCACGGCCTACGACGACGCGCTGGGCGACGAAGTCCGCGTGACGGTGGTCGCCACCGGCCTGTCGCGCCACGGCCAGCAGCGCCGCACGGCGCCCCCGCTGCAGGTGCTGCGCACCGGCACCGACAACGTGCCGTTCAACGTGCCGACCATCCACACCGCCGTCGGCGGCCCAGGTGCCATCGTCACGCGCGAGATGCAGGCGGCGGCCGTGCCCCAGCAGCCGGAGTACGGCGGCCTGCAGGTGCCCAGCGTCTGGCGCACCAACCGCACGCAGGCGGCGGCCAAGGTCGACGCGCTCTCCAGCGGCGGCATGGACGACTTCGAGATCCCGGCCTTCCTGCGCAAGCAGGCGGACTGAGCACCGGAGTCGCGACACGGCAACGGGCCCCGCGGGGCCCGTTGTGCTTTTACAGCCTCGACACACACTGTTTACCGCCGGGCCGCACGCTCTTCGCATGGGCTTTCTCTATCGAGGTCATGCAAACGGGTCAGGCGGCGCCGGCGCCCGAGCCGATAAAATCACGCCCATGCTCCGCCAACGCACGCTCAAGACCCTGACGAAAGCCGTCGGCGTGGGCCTGCACAGCGGCCAGCGGGTCGAACTGACGCTGCGCCCGGCCCAGCCGGACACCGGCATCGTGTTCCGCCGGACCGACCTCGCGGTGCCGGTCGACATCCCCGTTTCCGCCGAGGCGGTGACGGACACCCGCCTCGCCTCCACCATCTCCAATGGCGGCGCCAAGGTCCATACCGTCGAACACCTGATGTCCGCCTGCGCCGGCCTGGGCGTGGACAACCTCTACGTGGACATCACGGCCGAAGAGGTGCCCATCCTCGACGGCTCCTCGGCTTCCTTCGTGTTCCTGCTGCAGAGCGCCGGCATCGAGCAGCAGAACGCGCCGCGCCGCTTCATCCGGGTGCTGCGCCCCGTCGAAGTCCGCGAAGGCGAGGGCGAGAACCTCAAGTGGGCGCGGCTCGACCCGTACCACGGCTACAAGCTGCGCTTCGAGATCGATTTCGCGCACCGGGTGGTCGACTCCACCGGGCAGCACCACGAGTTCGACCTGAGCTCCGGCCAGTACTCCCGCGACATCGCGCGGGCGCGCACCTTCGGCTTCACCAAGGACGTCGAGATGATGCGGTCCCGCGGCCTGGGGCTGGGCGCGGGCATGGACAACGCGATCGTGATGGACGACTACCGCGTCCTGAACGCCGAGGGCCTGCGCTACGACGACGAGTTCGTGAAGCACAAGATCCTCGACGCGATGGGCGACCTGTACCTGCTGGGCAAGCCGCTGCTGGCCGCGTACAGCGCCTTCCGTTCCGGGCACGCGATGAACAACAGGCTGATCCGCGCCCTGCTCGCGGACCAGGACGCCTTCGAGGTGGTCAGCTTCGCCGACGAACGCCAGGCCCCGGCCGGCTTCGCGGTGCCCGCCCGCGCCTGGTAGGGCGATGCTCGTCTTCCGCTGGCTGCTGATGCTGTTGCTGCTCGCCGCCGGCGTCAGCTTCGCGTTCTATGCGGGCACCGGGCAGGCGAAGTACAAGCGCTACGGCCTCGTCATCCTGAAGTGGACGCTGCTCGCGGCGGCGGGGTTCTTCCTCGTGCTGTTCCTCGAACGCGTCGCGACCTGAGCTCGCCGCGTCCGTCATCCCCGCGAAGGCGGGGATCCAGGGCTTGCGCACCGTCGGCCGGCAGGCCCACCTCCGCCTTCGAACGTCGCGGCAGGCGGCGGGCGGTGCCGGCCCGCAGTCAGGGGCCTCGGCTGGAAGGCTGTTCCCGGCGGCGAAGCAGGTCTACGAGAGCGCGTAGCGCGTATCGAGAGCTGCGACTGTGCACATTTTTCCGGCACTTTGATTGAACGGAGAGTTTGCCGCACGCGGCAAACTCGCAGTGAGTTGTGCCGGATCGCCGCCGGGGACGGCCTTCCAGCGCCCCCGGAACGAGCGACAGCGGAGTGCAGGGCGAGGCACCGCGGGACGGCACCGCCCGCCGCCTGCCGCGACGCGCCCCGAATGCTGAAGCCCTGGATTCCCGCCTCCGCGGGACGGCGGCGGCGGGGCTGCGGGCGCCTGGCCGGCCGCTAGACCGCGCGCCCCGACTTGTACATCCCGGTGTTGCGGCGGGCCATGTTGCCCGCCTCCTGGATCCGCGCCGTCGCCACGCCGGCATGGGCGTGCGTGATCGCCAACCCCAGCGCGTCGGCGGCATCCTTGCCCGGCAGTCCCGGCAACTGCAGCAGCCGCTTCACCATCTGCTGCACTTCCGCCTTCGCCGCGCGGCCGGTGCCGGCCACCGCCTGCTTCATCTGCATGGGCGTGTACTCCGACACCGCCAGGTTGCAGGACACCAGCGCCGTGACGCAGGCGCCGCGCGCCTGGCCCAGCAGCAGCGTGGACTGCGGGTTCACGTTCACGAACACGATCTCGATGGCCGCGGCGTCCGGCTGGTAGCGCTGGCGCAGCTCGCCGATGCCGTCGAACAGCACCTTCAGGCGCGCCGGCAGGTCGCCGCGCGCCAGATGCGTGGTGCTGATGGTGCCGCTGGCGACGTAGCGCAGCGCATGCCCTTCCGCATCGATCACGCCGAACCCCGTCGTCTGCAAGCCGGGGTCGATGCCGAGGATCCGCATGTCAGGGCAACTCGGCGTCGCGCATGCGCGCCACGATCGTCGATGCACGGCCCGCGATGTAGCCGGAGCCCGGCATCTTCTCGAACCGCTTGGGCTGCGGCAGCATCACGGCCAGGCGGGCAGCCTCGTAGGGCGACAGCTTCGCCGCGCCCTTGCGGTAGTAATGCTGCGCGGCCGCCTCGGCGCCGAACACGCCTTCGCCCCACTCGACGTTGTTCAGGTAGATCTCCAGGATCCGCTGCTTCGTCAGCATCTGTTCGATCGCGAACGTGAGCACGATCTCCTGGCCCTTGCGCAACATGGTGCGCTCGCCGGACAGGAACAGGTTCTTCGCCAGCTGCTGCGTGATGGTGGAGCCGCCCACGATCTTCGGGGCCCGGGCGCGCGTGGGCGCCAGCTGGGCGCGCCTGGCGGCGAGCTCTTCCGCCTTGGCATTGCGCTCCCACGCCTTCTCCAGCGCATCCCAGTCCACGCCGTCGTGGTTGACGAAGCTGCCGTCCTCCGAAGCGATCACCGCGCGCTTGAGGTTGTCGGAGATCTGGTCGTACGGCACCCACTGCTGGCGCCAGCGCAGCTTGTCCTTTTCGGTGGCGATGCGCCAGGCCTCGGACCGCTGGAACGTGGTGGATTGCGGATCCAGCACGGTCATCGCCGCGATGCGCAGCAGGAAGAACAGCTGCAGCGCGATGAAGGCGAGCACCAGCAGGGCCAGCCAGCGGGCGATGGCCTTCATCGCCGCAGCTCCCGCCGCAGTTCCTCCAGCACCTGCGCCGAAGGCGGGCGCACGCCGCGCCACCACAGGAAGGCCTCCGCCGCCTGTTCGACCAGCATGCCCAGGCCGTCGCGCCCGATGGCGCCGTTCTCCTGCGCCCAGCGCAGGAAGCCGTCGGCCGGCGGGCCGTACATGAAGTCGCACGCCAGCGCCCGGGGCTTCAGCACCTTGGCCGCCACGGGCACCGCGCCGCCGGTGATGCTGCTGGCGGTGCCGTTCACGACGACGTCGAACTGCCCGTGCACCGCGTCCAGCGCCACGGCCTGCAGGTCGGCGTACGTGTCGTTGGCGAGCATCGCGTGCGTGCGCACCAGCGCTTCGGCCTTGGCGAGGGTACGGTTGGCGACCACCACCCGGCGCGGGCGCGCTTCGAGCAGCGGACCGAGCACGCCCGCCGCGCCGCCGCCGGCGCCCAGCAGCAGCACGTCGCGGCCGCCCAGGGAAACGCCGGCGTTGTTCTGCACATCCGACACCCAGCCGATGCCGTCGGTGTTCTCGCCGTGGATGCCGTCGGCTTCGATGCGGAGGGTGTTGCAGGCGCCCGCGAGCGCCGCGCGGGTGCTGCGGAAGTCGACCAGGCCCGCCGCCTCGAACTTGAAGGGCAGGGTGACGTTGCAGCCCTTGCCGCCTTCCGCCTGGAAGGCGCGCAGCCCGGCGGCGAAACCGTCCATGGGGACCAGCCGGCGGCCGTATTCCAGCTGCTGGCCGGTCAGCGCCGCGTAGCGGGCGTGGATCCACGGCGACTTGCTGTGGTCCACGGGGTTGCCCATGACGCAGTAACGGTCCACGGTGGCGGCCCTCAGCGGGTGGTGAGCTTGGTTTCGAGCGTGTCGTCGCGCGTGAACTTGAAGCGCGAGACCACCACGATCTGGTCGGCGCGCCGCCGCATCGCGTCGTTGAACGCGCCGAATGGGCCGGCGGCGCGGGCGATGCTGGCCGCGCGCCGGTCCAGCGTCAGGTTGCCGGAGGTCTCCACGACCTCGGTGTCGAGGATCCGCCCGTCGTGGTTGACCGTGACGATCATCGTCAGCTCGCCATACAGCTTGCGGCCCGCGAGCTCGGGGAAGTTGTGCGTGCCGCGTTCCTCGATCTTGCGCCGCAGCCCGTCGTAGTAGACCGCGTACACCTCCTCGCGCGTCGAAGGGCTGATGTAGCGCTTCTTGGGGCGGGCGTTCTCCTCGTTGATGCGCTTCTCGATCTCGGCGAGCAGCTTCATCAGGTGGCGGCGCTTCTCCTCCTGCGCGGCCGCCTGCGGGCTGGAGTTCGCCTGCTTCGGGTCCACGGGCGGCATGGCGGCGAGCGTCTGCTTCAACTGCGCGAGCATCAGCGTCTGCTGCTCCTGCATCGCGTCGATCTTCTTCTGCTCGTCTTCCGCGGCGTCGCCGAAGGCGGTGAGCGCCGACGGCGGCAGCGGCGACGTCGCCCGGCCCTTCTCGGCCTCGCCGCCGCCGGCCAGCGAGGCCTGCGCGATGGCCTGCGCCTTGTCGACCTTCTCGTTGCTGCGGGCGTTGACCAGCACCACTTCGAGCGGGGTGTCCTGGAACACGCGGTTGAAGCCTTCCGGGTCCACGATGCGGACGGTCAGCACCGCGGCGTGCACGACCACGGACACGCCCAGCGCGATCTGCAGGGTGCTGAAGGACTTCAGGTTCACGGGATCAATTATCGGCGGCGGCAGGGGCCGCCTTCGCCTCTTCCCCGGAAGTGTCGGTGACATCCACCGCGATCGCAATCGGACCCGCGACGGTTTCCTCTTCGCTGTCGCCTTCTTCCGACGCCGCGGCTTCCGGCACCGCCTCCAGGCGCTGCAGCACGGTGCCGTTCACGTCGAGCGTGATCAGGTCGATGGCGCCCAGCTTCACCCGCACGCGGGTGCCGCGCGGCAGGTCGCCGGCGCCGAGGACCGGCAGCACCAGGGGCAGGGTGTCGGCCCGCGCCAGGCCCTCCTTGAAGACGGTCGCCTCGATCTCGCCGATCGCGTTCTGCTGCAGGTAGCGCAGGGTCCAGAAGCGCTCCATGCCGGCCTGGTGGCCGTTGTACGCGGCGTAGGCGGCGTCGAAGGCGGAGATGATCGAGAACAGCTCCGCGTCCTTCGGCTTGAACGGCGCCGCCAGGGCGGCGGTGCGGCCATGGCGGGCCGCGGCGATGATCTGCCACTGGTTCACCAGGTCGGTGTAGCGGCGCAGCGGGGAGGTGCTCCAGGCATAGCTCTTCACGCCGATGCCGGCGTGCGGCAGCGCCTTCGTGCCCATGCGCACCTTCACGCCCGGCGCCAGGCTGGCCTGGCTGCGGTAGATGCCGGGGACGCCGACTTCCGCCAGCCACTGGCCCCAGGTGCTGTTCGCCAGGATCATCGCCTCGGAGACGATCAGGTCCAGCGGGGCGCCGCGGCGGCGCACGGTGATCTCGACCGCCTCGTCGCCGGTGGGGCCGTCCTCGCCCGCCGCAGGCACGCGGAAGTTGTAGTCGGGCCGGTTGAAGTTCTCGGGCTTGCCCCGCACCACTTCGCGCTGGGCCTTGAGGTGCTTCGCCAGCCGGAACAGGAACGACAGTTCGGTGCGGAGACGTGCCGCGGGCGCCGGCACGCCGGGCGACTGCACCGTGGCGTCCTCCAGCCATTCGAGCGTCAGGTGTTCGTCCAGCTGGTCGTGGCGGAGGTTGGCCGCGATGGGCACGCGCTCCAGGCGCGTTTCGCTGGCCTTCACCTCCAGCGTGGCTTCGTCCATCTGCACGTACAGCGAGACGGCGGGGCAGTCGCGTCCTTCCAGCAGCGTGTACGCCTGCACGACGTCGTCGGGCAGCATGGTGATCTTGTGCCCCGGCATGTACACGGTGGACAGCCGCTGGCGCGCGAGCTGGTCCAGCGGCGTGCCGGCCTGGACCGCCAGGCCGGGGGCCGCGATGTGCACGCCCACGGTGACGGTGCCGCTGCCCAGGCCCTGCACGGACAGCGCGTCGTCGATCTCGGTGGTGCTCGAGTCGTCGACGGAGAAGGCCTGCACCGGAGCGACGGGCAGTTCGTCCTTGATGGGCGGCGCCGCGACCGGCGGGAAACCCGTGCCCTTGGGAAAGTATTCCAGCAGGAAGCGCTTCCAGTGGAATTGGTAGGGCGAGGTGATGGCGCCGGCCTTCTGCAGCAGGGCCAGCGGCGCCGTCTGCGTGTTGCGCGATGCCTCGACCACGGCCTTGTACTCGGGCGCGTTCTTGTCCGGCTTGAAGAGGATGCGGTAAAGCTGTTCGCGGATGGCGGGCGGGCAGCTGCCGGCGCCGAGTTCCGCGGCCCAGGCGTCGATCTGCGCCTGCACCTGCTTCTTCTTCTCGATGGCGGCCAGGGCCTGCTGCAGGATCTCGGGCGGCGCCTTGCGGAAGCGCCCCTTGCCGGCGCGCCGGAAGTAATGCGGCGCATCGAACAGGCGCACCAGGGCGCCGGCCTGCTGGGCGAGGGTGGCCTGGGCGCTGAAATACTCGCGGGCCAGCTCGGCGAAGCCGAATTCCTCTTCGGGGGCGAACTCCCAGGCGAGGTCCAGCTCGATGCCCGCGGCGATCTCCTGTGCCTCGCGCAGCAGCTCCGCGGGCTGCGGCTTCTCGAACTTGAGCAGGACGTTGACGGCCTTGACCTTGACGCGCTTGCCGCTTTCCAGCTCCACCTGCGCGGAGGTGTCCGTTTCGGACAGGACCCGGCCGGCCAGGAACTTGCCGGCCTCTTCGAACAGAACGAACATCCCCAATTGTCTCACCCCGGGGCCGGGCGGCTCCTCAGGCCAGGCGCAGGAAGGCGAGGACCTCGCCCAGGTGCTCGTCGAAATCCGAGAGCGCATGGTCGCCGCCTTCCAGCAGCTTGAGGCGTGCGCCCGGGTAGCGGCCCGCCATCTCGCGCCAGTCCAGCACCTCGTCGCCCTTGGCGATCACGGCGAAGTAGCGTTCCGGGCGGGCCACCGGCCCGCGTTCCAGCGCGCGCAGTTCGTCGACGAAAGCGGGGGCGAAGTAAAAGCGTTCGGCCGGGTCGTGCCAGGCCACCTGCTCCCCGACGTGCCTGGCCAGGTCGCGGGCCGCATGCACCGCCGGATTGAGCAGCACCGCCAGGCAACCCGTTTCCTCCGCCACCCACGTCGCGTAGTAGCCGCCCAGGGACGAGCCGACCACGGCCATGCGCTCGCGCGGCCAATCGCGGATGCCGTCGGCCACCAGGGCCATCGCCTCGCGCGGCGACGGCGGCAGCTGCGGGCACCACCAGGTCACGCCCGGGTGCCGCTCCCGCACCGCCGCCTCCGTCCGCCGTGCCTTGAACGAGCGCGGCGAGGAGCGGAAGCCGTGGAGATACAACAGGTGCGTGGTGTCCATCCGGCCGATGGTAGGGGCCCGCATTCGTCGCTTGGCTAAGCATCCTTCTTAAGCCACACTTGGCGCTGGAGAGAAGGCTTTGCTGCAGGAAAACGAACAGAAGGCATCGATGGGAGACGGGGTGGCGCCCGAACTCGTGCGCCGCAGCGTGGCGATGATCCTGGCGCAGGCCCGCCAGGGCGCCGTCACGGCCATCGCCATGGGCGCGCTGTTCGGCTTCATCTACGTGCCGGCCGCCGGCTGGGCCCTGTACCTGGCCTGGTACCTGCCCTTCCTCGCCGTCATGCTGGCGCGCCAGCCCTACTTCCAGCGGATCGTCGCCCGCGACGGCGAGACCCCGCGGGTGCTGCACCGGATCGCGGTGGTCGCCGCCTTCACGGGCTGGCTGGCGCCCGTGTCGGTGCCCATCTTCGCGCCCTACCTGGACATCGCCGACGTCGGGGTCCTCACGATCATCACGGTCGGCTGGGGTTCGGTGGCCGTCGCCGTGCTCGCCGTGCAGCCGCGGATCTACGCGGCCTACCTCACCGCCTGTTTCGCCACGGTGTACCTGGCCTGGGTGCGCCACGCCGGCACGGTCGAACTGCTGATGATCGGCATCAGCATGCTGCTGGGCGGCCGCATGATGGTGAAGCTGGGGCAGGCGGTCTGGGTGCAGCTGCGCGACACGGTGGCGGCGGGCGAGCAGAACGCCTCCCTGGTGGCGCAGCTGCGCGAGGCGCTGCAGCGCCAGCAGGACGCGCAGCATTCGCGCTCGCGCTTCCTGGGCGCCGCCAGCCACGACCTGCGCCAGCCGGTGCAGGCGCTCCTGTTCCTCTCCGACATCTTCCGCAAGTCCCGCGACCCGGCGCGGCGCGACGCGATGGCGCAGCAGATCGTGCGCACCAGCGAGTCGATCGACAGCATGTTCCGCCACCTCGTGGATTTCGCGCAGATCGACGCCGGCACCATGAAGGCGGTGCTGCAGGATGTGCGGATCGACCAGCTGGTGGCGTCCGCCGCCTCGGGCTTCGCGGAAAAGTGCGCGGCCCGCGGCCTCGCCTTCCGCGTCGAGATGCCGCCCGCGTGCACGGTGGTGGCCGACCCCGTGCTGCTGGAGCGGATGCTGCGCAACTTCCTGGACAACGCCTTCAAGTACTCGTTGCGCGGCGAGATCGCCCTGCGGGTCCAGGTCGCCGACGGCCGCGCCGTGCTGACCGTCTCGGACGAAGGTGTCGGCATGGACGAAAAGGACGTCGCCCAGGCCTGCAACGCCTTCTTCCGCGGCCGGTCGGCCTCGGTGGCGGAAGCCGAAGGCATCGGCCTCGGCCTGGCGATCTCGCGCCACATGGCGGACCTGATGCGCTGCCGGCTCGAACTGGATTCGACGCCCGCGCGGGGCACGCGCGTGAGCCTGTGGCTCGACGTCGCGCAGGAGGAAAGCGCCCTGCTCGAGACGGGGCTCGACGACGCCGGCTCCGCGCCGCTCGCGGGCTGCCTGGTGGCCGTGGTGGAGAACGACAAGCTGGCGCGCGATGCCGTCGTCGCCTGGCTGGAGGAGGCGGGCGCCCGCGTCGCCGCCGGCGGCACGCTGCAGGAACTCGAGCGGGTCCTGCACGAGGCCGGCGTGGCGCCGGACCTGGTCCTGGTCGACTTCCGGCTGGCCGACATCACCGGCGTGGAGGCGATCGACGCCCTGCGCGAAAGGCACGGCCCGCAGCTGCCGGCGGTGGTGATCTCCGGCGAGGCGGACATACTGGAGCGCGGCCTGCCCTTCCCGGTACTGCAGAAGCCGGTCACGCCGGACCGCCTGCTGGAGGCGCTCCGGGCGGCGCTGCCGGCTCAGTGGACGGGGGGCGGCGAGGATTCGAGGTCGCGGATGCTGATGCCGGCGCGCGCCAGGGCGTAGACCGCCTCGGTGCGGTTGGAGACCACCAGCGCGTCGAGGATGTGCGCCACGTGCGACTTCACCGTCGTGTCCGACAGCCCGAGGTCGCGCGCGATCACCTTGTTCGGCTTGCCCTGCACGATGCCCATGAGCACCTGGCGCTGCCGCCCGGTGAGCTGGGCGCCGAGGCGGCCCCAGGCGTCCTGCTGGGCGCGGCTGGCCGGCGTGGCCACGCTCAGGCTGGTCGGCGGCAGGTAGACCCCGCCGGACAGGACCAGCGTCAGGGCCGCATGGAACTGTTCGCTCGGCGCCGACTTCGGCACGAAGCCGAAGGCGCCCAGGTCGATGCATTCGCGGACCACGGCGGGGTCCTCGTTGCCGGAGAGCACCAGCACGGGAACTTCCGGACGGCGGCTGCGCATGCTGCGCACCGAATCCAGTCCGCTGTAGCCGGGCATCTGCAGGTCCAGGATCACCAGGTCGGCCTGCAGGCCGTCGTCGAGGCGCTGGAAGGCCGTGTCCAGCGCGGCGCATTCGACCACGTGCACGTCCATCCCCGCGTTCTGCAGGGTGTAAGCGACACCGCTGCGGTACAGGGGGTGGTCGTCGACGACTAGGATGTTCATGCGTGCCTCGGCTGTGCGGGGATGGTAGCAGCCGGTGCGCCGCCGGCCACGGCCATTGGGAGGAGCTTCGCGCCTGTAAAGCGGCGCGCGTGCCCGATAATTCCGCATGGCCGCCGTCTTCGACAAACCCACGCTCCGCCAGCGCATCGTGCCCGTCCTGCAGGGCTTCGACGGGCCGCTGGCGTTCGCGGTCTTCCTGCTGGCTTGCGCCGGCCTGCTGACGATGTACAGCTCCGGCTTCGACCACGGCACCCGCTTCCTGGACCACGGCCGCAACATGCTGCTGGCCGGCACCATCATGTTCGTGGTGGCGCAGGTGCCGCCGCAGCGCCTGATGAGCTTCGCGGTGCCGGTGTACGTCATCGGCGTGGCGCTCCTCATCGCGGTGGCCGTGTTCGGCATCACCAAGAAGGGCGCCAAGCGGTGGGTGAACGTCGGGGTCGTGATCCAGCCCAGTGAGATCCTCAAGATCGCCGTCCCGCTGATGCTGGCCTGGTGGTTCCAGAAGCGCGAAGGGCAGCTGCGGCCGCTGGACTTCGTGGTCGGCGGCATCCTGCTGGCCATCCCGGTGGGCCTGATCATGAAGCAGCCGGACCTGGGCACGTCGCTGCTGGTGATGGCCGCGGGCCTGGCGGTGATCTTCTTCGCGGGCCTGTCGTGGAAGCTCGTGGTGCCCCCGGTGGCGGCGGCCGTGGTGGGCATCGTCCTGCTGGTCGCCTTCGAGCCCATGCTGTGCGCGGAGGGCAACCGCTGGTTCATCCTGCACGACTACCAGCAGCAGCGCATCTGCACGCTGCTCGACCCGACGAAGGACCCGCTGGGCAAGGGCTTCCACATCATCCAGGGGATGATCGCGATCGGCTCGGGCGGCATCTTCGGCAAGGGCTTCATGCAGGGCACGCAGACCCACCTGGAGTTCATCCCCGAGCGCACCACCGACTTCATCTTCGCCGCCTTCTCCGAGGAGTTCGGGCTGGTCGGCAACCTGTTCCTGATCGCCGCGTTCATCTTCCTGATCCTGCGCGGGCTGGCCATCGCCCTGGAGGCCCCCACCCTGTTCTCGCGCCTGCTGGCCGGCGCGGTGACCATGATCTTCTTCACCTACGCGTTCGTGAACATGGGCATGGTCAGCGGCATCCTGCCGGTGGTGGGGGTGCCGCTGCCCTTCATCAGCTACGGGGGCACGGCCATGGTGACGCTGGGGATGGCGCTGGGTATCCTCATGTCCATCTCGAAGTCCAAACGCCTGGTGCAGAGCTAGCACGGGCGCGGCTCTCCCAATGGGCAGAGGCGTGCGGCGGCGGCCCGCGCCACCATGGGACGTCGTTGTGTGGGTGCCAAGAAGGAGGCCGTATGCGAGTTCTGGTGTGCGATGACCATTCCCTGTTCCGGGAGGGGCTGCGCCTGCTCCTGGAAAAGCTGGATGCGAGCATGGAGGTCACCCTCACGGCGTCGGCCAACGAGGCCCTGGAGGCCACCCGCAGCGGCATGTTCGACCTGATCCTGCTGGACTGGCACATGGACGGCCTGGAAGGGGCCCGAGCGCTCGAGGCGCTGCGCGAGTCGGCGCCGCTCACCCGCGTAGTGGTGCTGTCCGGCGACCGCGACGCGCAGCTGGTGCGCAGCGCGGTGGACCTCGGCGCCGCCGGCTTCATCCCCAAGGATTCGCCGCCCGCGCAGCTGATGCTGGCGGTCAAGACCATCGCCGACGGCGGCGTCTACCTGCCGACGGCGGGCCTGGCCAAGATCCAGACACGCGACGTGCGCGATGCCTTCCCCTCCCTGACCGAGCGCCAGGCCGACGTGCTGCGCGCGGCGCTGCGGGGCAGCTCCAACAAGCTGATCGCGCGCGAACTCGGCATCAGCGACGGCACCGTGAAGACCCACCTGCGCGCGATCTACCAGGAACTGGGCACGCGCAACCGCACCGAGGCCGTCTACATGGCGGCGGAGCAGGGCGTCCGCATCTCCTGAGTCAGCGCAGGACCTGGAAGGCCAGGTCCCACGTGCCGCCGGCCGGGGTCGCCTGCAGCAGCCCGCAGCCCTGCCGGCCCTCCTCCACCATCTCCGCGTCGACCACGCACTCGTACACCGGCGGGCCGCCCGCCACCGCCGCGAACCGGAAGCGGTCCTGCAGCAGCAGGTTCCAGCGGCTTTCGTTGCCGAACGGATAGGGCGCGTACAGGGCCGGCGTGTGGTACGAGGCGAACGCCGTGCCCGCCCCCGTCGCCAGGTTGCGCACCGTGACGCGCGCGCTGCAACCCACGTGCAGGTCCCCCGAGAGGAACACCACGTTGCGTACCTGCTGGTCACAGAGGAAGGCCAGCAGCGCGTGCAACGACGCCGGGAAACCCTGCCAGCCGTCATGCTGCAGCGGCTCCTCGATGCAGTCGCGGGTGCGCGGCAGCAGCATGCCGGGCGAGGTGACGATCTTCAGGTCCTGCGGCCGGCGCGAGCGCAGCCAGGCGAGCAGGTGCCCGCCCTGGCGCCGGCCGAGGATGTGCGCGGTGGCGAGGGTGGCTTCGCTGCGGTGCTCGCGCTGCGTACGGGTGTCGGCCATGAAGAGCGACCAGCCCGGGCCCTCGTCGAGCAGCTGCAGGCGGCGCCGGCGCGGGTCGCCTTGCCGCTGGTGCCGCCAGAAGGCCTCGATCGCGTGCTCGAAGGCCTCGTCGCGCGCGCCGTCCGGCGCGGGCTCCCAGTTGTCCGCGATCTCGTGGTCGTCCGGCGTCATGCGCACCCGCGCCAGGAAGTCCTGCGGCAGGTCCGCCATGGGCCCGACCTCGCGGTCCTTCAGCGCCTCGTACGGAAGCCGGTAGCGGTCGTCCAGCCGCACCGGGTCGAGGAGACCGTAGGTGGCGTCGGCATAGACCTGGTCCCCCAGCAGCAGCAGCCGTTCGGGCATCGCGTGGGCCGGGTCGGCGAGGTAGGCCGCCAGCTTGCGGTACGAAGCATGCGCGACCGGGCGGTCCAGCATGCCGGCCGGGTACTGGCAGCTCGCGAAAGCGAAGCTCAGGCTGCGGGGCTCCGTCCGCGTGCCGCCAGCCGCGGACACCATGTACAGGCCCAGGCGCTGCCCGTGCCGCGCCAGCTGGTCGGCCAGCACGTGCTGCAGCGCTTCGCGCGAAACCTGCCCGGGCAGCGGGGCGGCCACCGGGCTTCCATCGAGTGCCTCCAGGTGCGCCAGCTGCGCGCGCAGGATGTCCTGGTCCAGGAGCATGCGGAAGGTCGTGCCGGGGCGCTCGGGCGGATGGTCGTACCGCAGCAGGCACAGGTGGTGCGTGGCCCCTGGCACCGCCCGCAGCGGCACGGCCTTCCACTCCGTCTCGTCCACGTCCACCAGCGGGAAGGAGGCGGGGGCCTGCGGGGCGACGCGCCAGCTGCCGGGCCGCACCTGCTCCAGCGGGACGAACACGGCCTGCGCGGCGCCGAGGCCGGCCTCGGACCGGACGTGCCACTCGCCCTTCACCGGCTTCATCGCCTCGGAAGGCACTTTCCACAGCCGGTTCACGCCAGGAACTCCTCGACGAGCGGAAACACGTCGCGTTGCGCGTGCCGCCCGATCAGGCAGTCCTGGTGGCCGTAGCCGGCGACCACGCGGGCGTCGAAGGGCACGCCCGCGTGCCGCATCTGCGAGCCCAAGGCCTCCACCGTGCGCACGTCCACCAGGCCGTTGTCGGCGCCATGGAGCGACAGCGTGCCACCGCGCGGCCAGCGGGCCGCCAGGTGCGCGCCGCTGGTGTCGTAGGGCTGGCCGGCGGGATCGGTGATGGTGTTGAGCCGCGCGAAATGGATGGCCTGCGCGACCGTGTCCAGGTTGAGGGGGCCGAACAGGTCCTCGATTGCCGCGAGCGTGCGGCCGTCGACGTTGGACAGGCTGAAGTCGCGCGCGTAGAGCGCGTCCATGCGGTGGCGGAAGCCCGCCCACGGCGCGCGCAGCCAGGGCAGCCCCGGGTTCTCGCGGTCGTACTCGTCGTCGGGGTAGGGCAGCGTGGCCAGCAGGCGGTCCATCAGCAGCGTAGCCGCGCCGGGCTTCGCCTCGGAGCGGAACTGGTAATCCTCGGGCAGGATCGCCCGCCGCAGCACCCGCATGAAGTAGGCGCGCAGCACGTTGTCGTCGCAATACACGACGACGGGGCCCTTCTGCGAGAGCACGATGCGCCGGATGTTGCCGCGCAGCGCGGCGAGCTGGCGCGGGAACGCGTGCCGCGGCTGGCCGGGCCGCTCCGGCAGCGGCGTGCCGAGCAGGGCCATGCCGAGCATCACGGCGCCGATGCAGTGGGCGAACACGTCCACCGGGCGGCCGGTCTGCCGCGCGATGAAGTCGATCGCGACGGGAAGGTCGGCGAAGGCCGCGTCCTCGAAGTTCCACGGCTCGCGCGCGGTCTCCAGGCCGGCGCTGGTGCGCAGGTCCAGCACCCACACGTCGCGCCCGCGGTTCCACAGGTAGCGCGCCAGCGGCATCGGGATCGCGTCGTGCGTGAAGGTCGATCCGCTGGCGCTGTAGCCGTGCACCAGCACCACGGGCTGCGCGCCCGGGCGGCCGTAGCGGGTCCAGCGCAATTGCACCGGCAGGCGGCCCGGCCGGACCTGCAGCGGGATGATCCCGCTGTCGAACACCGGGACGCCTTGCATCGGTTGCGGCAGCAAGCGGGGCTCGCGCGCGGGCGCCGGGTCGGGCGCGCGGAACGACCACAGGTGGATGTCGAGCAGGATGCGCGCCCAGGACAGCGCCAGCGAGGCGAACTCCGCCAGCGCCACCACCTGGTTCTCCTGCCGCGTGATGCGCAGCAGCGGGATGCCCTGGCGGGCGAGGAAGCGGCCATCGAGCGCGAGCACGCTGCCGTCCCGCACGCCGGGGAAACCGGACAGCTTCATGCGCGTGAGCTGCAGCCAGGGGTTGCAGCGGCGGCCATAGGTGAGTTCCTTGCCGCCGCGCAACGCGTGCCCCTGCGGCAGCTGGCGCCCGATGTCCGACTGGCCGCCCTGCAGGGCTTCGCCGACGACCAGCACGTAGTCGAAGAGGCGCGACTGGCTGGCGCGCACCGCAGACTGGAAGAACCCGCCGGCGTGGCGGATCCGGCTGAAATCGAGCCGGAGCGCGTCGCCCAGCAGGTCCCAGATCTCGCGGTGGCCACGGTTCGCCAGCCAGGCGAACGCGGCCTTGCGCGAGGACAGCCAGCTGCCGTCCGGCATGGCGCCTTCGCGCAAGGTCAGGCTGCCTTCCAGCCGTGCGATGAAGACGGCCTGGCGGTTGCGCTCGTCCTCGCGCAGCGTCATGAGGCGGTGCCGCGCGTCGCCCGCTGCGTTGTCGAACACGCGGACGAAGGACTTGGCGGGGAACAGCTCGAGCCGCCGCGAGGCGCGCACCGCGAGATCGCGCACCGGCAGCCGGCGGTAGCAGAGCGTGAGTTCGACCCAATGCGTCCCGACCTCGCCCGCGAGCCGCTCCACGAGTTCCACCTCGGTGGCGATGGCAGGGGCCGGCGTGCACGCGGCGATGGGACGGTACAGCGGGCGCGGCGCCGGCGGGCCGACGAAGCGGGCGCGGCCGCGGGTCCAGCCCCATTCCGCGGCGAGCTTGCGCGAAGCGCGGCGCGCCACCGCCGCGATCGTCAGCGCGGGGTTCGCGCCCAGCGAACCGGGGAGCACCGAACCATCGAGCACCATCAGGCCTTCGTGGATCGCGCCGTCCGCGGCGAACACCCGCCCGAGGGGGTCGACCACGCCTTCCGCAACGCTGGCACCCATCGGACAGCCGCCGAGCGGGTGCACCGTGAGCACCGGGCCGCGCTCATTGCCGACCAGGAAGTCCATGGCGGCGGGCAAGGGCTGCCAAAGCGGGTTGGGCAGGACGGCCGCGCCCTGCGCGCCCCGCTGCAAGGTGTCGGCCGCCGACGCGTAGTCCCGCTGCATCACGGGAGAACGCCGCACCTCCGCCCACTTGATGCGCACGCGGCCTTCCTGCTCGCGCGTGTCGGCGCGCCGGCGGCGGCGCGGCAGCAGCACGCGGCCGCGGCTTTCGTCGTGGCCGATCAGCCCGACGAGCAGGGTGCGTTCCATCGCCGCGGGGTCGACGGCGGCGCTGTCCAGCCCTTGCTGGTCCTGCGAAGCGCGGCGCGCGGGCTTCTGCGTCAGGCGGTGCAGCAGGTCGGTGGTGGTGACCGCCTCGTCGAAGAAGCGGCGCAGCGGCGCCGGCACCGCGAACTCCTGCAGCAGCAAGCCCCCGAGGTCGACGATGCCGGTGATGGTCGGTCCGATGTCGCGGCGGTCCAGGGGCTGCGACTCCTCGGTCGTGGTGCCCACGGCGTCCGGCAGGCCGTGCACGGCGACGAGGTTGTCGCCGTTGCAGGAGAAACTGCCCCCCAGCCGCGGGGACAGGGGCAGCGCGTCCGACGAGCGCAGCAGGATCTCGGTGCTGCCCAGGGTGCCGGCCGCCAGGACCACCTTGCGGGCCTTGACCAGGACGGGCGCGTGGCGCTTGCGCAGGTTGTCGTCGGTGAAGACCGTCTCCACTGCCCAGCCGCCGGCAGGATCGCGGCGCACGGTGAGGACGCTGCCGCCGGTGTAGATCTCGGCGCCGCGCTCGCGGGCGCGTTCGAGCAGGGTCTTGTCCAGGGACAGCTTGGCGCCCACGTTGCAGCCGGTCATGCAGTCGCCGCAGAGCGTGCATTGCGGCAGTTCCGGATGCGAGTCGTCGGTCTGCACGGTGAGCGCCGCGAGGCGGAACTCGCCCCCGGCGCGGCGCGCGATGTCGCGCAATGCCGCCGTCTTGCGCAGGCCGCCCTTGCCGTGCGCGGGATGGTCGGCAGCCTCCGGCTCGCAAGCCCCGAGGTCCTTGCGCAGGCGGCGGAAGAAGCGGGCGTCGAGGTCGGCGACCACCGCGTCGGGCAGGTGCTTGCGCGCGAGGTCCCATTCCTCCAGCTTCGGCTGCTCCATGACGCCGGCGTTGATGAGGGACCCGCCGCCGAGCCCGTTGCCGACGATCGCGGTCACGTCGGCGCCGATGCGCACGTCGAGCAATGCGTCCTTCCGGCCGATGGTCTTGTCGGGACCCATGCGGTGGATCCGCACGTGCGGGGGCAATTCCTGCAGCGAGGAGGGGAACATGCCGGGGGCGTACTCGCGGCCGCGTTCCAGCACGCAGACGGACACCGGGCGACCGCCCGCGTCGCGCAGTCCGGCGAACTCGTACGCCGCCATGGACCCGCCGTAGCCGCTGCCCACGATGAAGACGTCGAACACCGTGCCGGCCCGCGCGGCTTCGCGCAGCTGCGAATAGCCGCGCGAGAGCCGCCGCACCGGCCCCGAGAGCCGGCGCTGCTCGTGGGGGTTCAAGGCTGCACCTTGTCGCCGAGCATGCGCGCCAGCTCCGCCTGCAGCATGGGCAAGGCCACCGGCTTGTGCAGCAGCTTGATGCCGGCGCGGTTGGCCTCCTGCAGGCGGTCCGGCGCCGTGTCGCCGGAGATCAGCAAGGCCGGCGTGGCCCCGACCGCGGACGTCACGCTGGAGATCGCCGTGATGCCGGTTTCGCCGTTGCGCAGGCGCATGTCGGCCAGGATCACGTCGGGTTTCGTGGCGATCGCCTCGCGCGTCGCTTCCTCGACGGAACAGGCTTCCACGAAGCGGCAGCCCAGTTCCTCCAACAGAACGCGCATGCCCATGCGCACCGAGCGCTCGTCGTCGATGACGAGCACCGTCACGCCGGCGAAGCTCCAGTTGTGGGCAGGCTCCGGGACGACGGTGGCCGCCGCGCCGAAGGTGTCCAGCGGCA
Source organism: Ramlibacter pallidus (assembly GCF_015070875.1). Taxonomy (GTDB): domain Bacteria; phylum Pseudomonadota; class Gammaproteobacteria; order Burkholderiales; family Burkholderiaceae_C; genus Ramlibacter; species Ramlibacter pallidus. The sequence goes on along the minus strand of NZ_JADDIV010000001.1, from coordinate 169,684 downwards.
GGCGCATCGTGACGCGCGTGCCCTGGCCCTCGGTGGAGTGCAGTTGCAAGGTCACGCCGAGCAGGCCGCAAAGGCGCTTGACGATCGAGAGGCCGAGCCCGAGGCCCTTGCTGCGGTCGCGCTCCGGGTTGTCGACCTGGTAGAACTCCTCGAACACCATCGCCTGTTCGGCCGGCGGGATGCCGCGCCCGGTGTCCTCCACGGAGATGCAGGCGTCGCCGCCTTCGACCCGCATGCGCAGCGCCACGTGGCCCTGCGGCGTGAACTTGATCGCGTTCTCCGTCAGGTTGCGCAGCACGCGCAGCACCAGCGCCGGGTCGGTCCAGCAGCGCACGCTGCCCTGCACGTCGATCACCGCGCGCAGCCCTTTTTCCTCGATCGCCGCCCGCATCTCGGCATGGTGCATGCGCAGCATCTCGGCCAGGTCGACCATCTTCTTGTCCGGTGCGACCACGCCCGCATCCAGCTTGGAGATGTCCAGCAGCTGGTCCAGCTGCTCGGAGAGCGCCACCGTCACCTGGCTCAGGAGGTCGACGACCTCGCGGTCCCGGCCCTCGATGGGCCGCAACGACAGCGCCGCGACCAGCAGGCCGATGGTGTGCAGCGGCTGGCGCAGGTCGTGGCTGGCGGCCGCGAGGAAGCGGGTCTTGGCCTGGTTGGCCTGGTTGGCCTGCGCGAGTGCCTCGGTGAGCTGCGCGGCACGCTCCCGGTCCAGGAAACGCATGTTCACCGAGTCCGTGAAGTTGTGCCAGGCGTTGTGGGCCAGGCCGTACAGCACCCAGAGATACAGGACGATCAGCAGGGCCAGCGCCAGGCCATACCAGCCGATCGGAGAATTGGGATGGATGGCCCACCAGATCGGCAGCGTGCCGGCCGCGGGCAGCGCGTAGGCCAGGTAGATCTTGCGGTGCCCCGCGGTGGTGCCGACCGCGCCGGTCGAGAGTCCGAGCAGCAGCAGGGTGAAGAAGGGACGTTCGATGTCGGGCAGCAGCGGGAAGGCCGCGAGGCTCAGGCCGTGGGTGGTTCCATTGAGCAGGCTGAGGCGGATGGCGGTGCGCACGCGAACGGGCGTCGGCAGCTCGGTCTGCCGCGGCAGCTTGCCGAGCCATTCCCTGCGCACCATCAGGATGGCCAGCGCGGCCAGCAGCCACACGGCGGGGATCCACGGCGGCATGACGCGCGAGGCCATCCAGGCGACGACCACCATCAGCACGCCGACGCCGACCGGCACGCGGCGGCTCTGTTCCGCCAGCAATTCCAGCAGCCGCTGGTGGACTTCCTCCCGGGGCGCCTGCGGCCCGGCTGCGCGTACTGCTGCCAACTCTCCCTCCGTTGTCACGACTGCCCCTATTTGTGTCCGAACGTACATGTTGCTCCCAGTTGCGTCCTCTGCTCAATGGGGGATGTGCGGGGAAGCTGCGTCTTCCGCGCATCCATAATCGTCCGCCATGGGCAGGACGGTCGGCATCGTGGGGGTGGGCAACATGGGCGGCGGCATCGCCGCCCACTTGCTGGAGCGCGGCTGGGCGGTGCAGGCCTGCGACCTCGTCCGGGACAAGGTGCAGGCGTTGCAGCGGCAGGGCGCCCGGGCCGCGGCGACGCCTGCCGAAGCTTCATCCGGTGCCCAGGCCCTGATCCTCTGTGTCGTCGACGCGTCGCAGGCGCGCGACGTGCTGTTCGGCCCGTCGGGTGGCGCGGCGGCCCTGCGGCCGGGCGCGGCCGTGTTGTTGTGCCCCACCATCGCGCCGTCGGACGTCGAGGCGATCGCCGCCCGCCTGCAGGAACGCGGCCTGCATGCCATCGACGCGCCGATGTCCGGCGGACCCGCCCGCGCCCGGGATGGCAGCATGAGCCTGATGATCGCCTGCCCCGACGACGTCTTCGAAGCCCAGCGCCCCTTGCTGGAGGCGCTCAGCACGAAGCTGTTCCGCGTCGGCACGCGGCCGGGCGACGGTGCCCGCACCAAGCTGGTCAACAACCTGCTGGCGGCGGTCAACCTCGCGGGGGCCGCCGAAGCGATCGCCCTGGCGGAGCGCCTCGGCCTGCAGGCCGGCCCCACCCTGGACGTGATCGAGCAGTCGAGCGGCCAGAGCTGGATCGGCTCCGACCGCATGCGCCGCGCCATCGCCGGTGACTGGTCTCCGCGCGCCCACGTCACCCTGCTGCAGAAGGACACCCGCCTGGCGCTGGAGGCCGCCCGCGCCGCCGGGTTCGAAGGCACGCTGGGGCCCGTCGCGCACGAGGCTTTCAATCGCGCGGTCGCCGCCGGCGATGCGGACCTGGACGACGCCGCCTTGCTGCGCCTGTACCGGGGGGTGCGATGACTTCCATCCTGGTCGTCGAGGACGACGACGCCATCCGCGGCAACCTTGCCCGCCTCCTGCGCATGGAAGGCTACGAGGTGACGGTCGCCACCAACGGGATCGAGGGCCTGGAGCGGGCGCGGGCCCTGCGGCCCGACGTGGTGATCAGCGACATCAACATGCCCGGCATGGACGGCTTCGCCCTGGTGGAAGCCTTGCGCGCCGACGCGGCGCTGCAGACCACCGTGGTGATGATGCTGACCGCGCTGGACGACCGCGCGAGCATGCGCCGCGGCATGCGCTCCGGCGCCGACGACTACCTGGCCAAGCCGTTCACGCGCACGGAGCTGCTGGACGCGCTCGACGCGCTGCTGAAAAAGCGCGGCCGCATCGAGCTGAGCATCCATTCCGCCGTGCAGGCGCGCGAGGAGCACCTGCGCCGCGCCTTCACGGCGAGCCTGGGTGGACAGCCGCTCACCCACCCGGCGGCACTGGACGCGCCCGCCGACGCCGTGCCGGACCAGGTGCTGCAGGCCACGGTGCTGTTCTCGGACATCCGCAACTTCACGTCGCTGGCGGAGAAGCTGAGTTCGGCCGAAGTCGCGGAACTGCTCACCCAGTATTTCGAACGCACCAGCGACCCCGTGCTGCGGCACGGCGGCCGCCACCTCAAGTTCGTCGGCGATGGCCTGATGGCCGTGTTCGCGGACACGATGGCGGACGCGCCGATCGCCGCGGCGCGCCGCGGGCTCGCGGCCGGACTGGCGATCGCGCTGGCGACGCACGAATTCCGAAGCTGGCTCGACGAGCGCTTCGGCGGCCGCGGCCTGCCCGCCTTCGCGGTGGGCGTGGGCCTGCACGCCGGCGAAGTGACGATCTGCCGCATCGGCGCGGGCGACGTGCGCGAGACCACCGCCATCGGCGACACCGTGAACGCCGCCGCGCGGCTGCAGGGCGCGAGCAAGGAACTGGGCTGGACGGTGGTGGCGAGTTCGGCGGTGTTGCAGGAGGCCGGCGAAGGCGTGGAAACCGGCGGCATGACCTCGCTCGAAGTGCGCGGGCGCAACGGCTGGCTGGACGTCGCGGAGATCGTCGGCCTCGCCGCGACGAACGCGGACCTGGAGCACGGCATGGCGGCCGTGGCCGAGCGCGCCGACGAGATCCGGCGCGCGGTGGAGATCAACTCCGAGATCACCGCCCGGGCCGTGAAGGGCGCGCTGCGCAGCAAGCTGTCGACGCTGCGCGGGCACCAGTTCCAGCCGGGCGACGCGCCGCTGCGGCTCAAGGGCTTCCGCCTCACGCGCAAGCTGGCGTCCGGCGGCATGACCGAGGTGTACCTGGCGCAGCGCGACGACGACGGCCTGCCGGTGGTGCTGAAGGTGCTGGAGGCGTCGGCCGAGCGCGGCGGCGCCAACCTGGCCCGCTTCATCCAGGAATATGCGCTGCTCTCCCGGGTCGACCATGCGCACGTCATCCGCATCTACGACCAGGGTTTCTCCGACGACCACGCCTACATCGCGATGGAGTACTTCGAGCGCGGCGACCTGCGCTCGGAGCTGCGCGGCGGCATGGCGCGCGAACGCGTGCTCGACGTCGTGCGGCAGATCGCCCTGGCGCTGGAGGCGATCCATGCGGGCGGCATCATCCACCGCGACCTCAAGCCCGAGAACGTGATGCTGCGGCCCGATGGCAGCGTGGCGCTGGCCGACTTCGGCGTCGCCAAGTCGCTGCTGCAGGACGAGGCACTGGCCCTCACGCAGACGCGGCATGGCGAGGTCGTGGGCACCCCTTTCTACCTCAGCCCGGAGCAGGCCACCGGCGGCGCCATCACGCCGGCCAGCGACCTGTACAGCCTGGGCGTGATGCTCTACGAGATGCTGACCGGCTCGCGGCCGTACAGCGGCGAGACGCTGGACCTGCTGCTGGCGCGCCACCTCACGGCGCCCGTGCCGCAGCTGCCGCAGGAGTTCGCCGGGCTGCAGCCCGTCCTGGACAAGCTGATGGCGAAGCGGCCGGCGGACCGCTATGCGAGCGCGCGCGAGTTCCTCGCCGCGCTGGACGAGCTTCCCCTGCTGAGGACCCTCGCCACGCGTTGACCGCGAGGCCGCGGGGACAAGGGGTGCGGCCTACAATGGCCCGATGATCTCCCGCGAACCCACCATCGAGCGCCTGGCGACGGCCCGCGCGCTCCTGCTCGATCCCTTCGGCCTGGACGAAACCCACCTGACGCGCGCCCTGGCGGAGATCCGCGCGCACCGGGTGGACGACGCCGACCTGTACTTCCAGTACACGCGCAGCGAAGGCTGGAGCCTGGAAGAGGGCATCGTGAAGACGGGCAGCTTCAGCATCGACCAGGGCGTGGGCGTGCGGGCGGTGAGCGGCGAGAAGACGGCCTTCGCCTATTCCGATGACATCTCCGAGGCGTCGCTGCTGGATGCGGCGCGCACGGTGCGCACGATAGGCTCCGGGGCGCGCGGCGGCCGCGTCGGCGTCACCCCGACCACGGTGGCCGGCAGCCGCTCGCTGTACGGCGGGCAGGATCCGATCGCCACGCTCGACAGCACCTCCAAGGTGGAACTGCTGGGCCGGGTGGAACAGATGGCCCGCGCCAAGGACCCGCGCGTGGCGCAGGTGATGGCCGGGCTGGCGAGCGAGTACGACGTGGTCCTGGTCGCCCGTGCCGACGGCACGCTGGCCGCCGACGTGCGCCCCCTGGTGCGCCTGTCCGTGACCGTGATCGCCGAGCAGAACGGCCGCCGCGAGATGGGCTCCGGCGGCGGCGGAGGCCGCTTCGGCCTGACCTACTTCACGGACGAACAACTGCAGAGCTACGTCGACGATGCGGTCAAGTCCGCGCTGACCAACCTGGAGTCGCGTCCGGCCCCCGCGGGCGAGATGACCGTGGTGCTCGGCCCGGGCTGGCCCGGCATCCTGCTGCACGAAGCCGTGGGCCACGGCCTCGAGGGCGACTTCAACCGCAAGGGCTCCAGCGCGTTTTCCGGCCGCATCGGCCAGCGCGTGGCGGCCAAGGGCGTGACGGTACTGGACGACGGCACCATCGCGGACCGCCGCGGGTCGCTGAACGTCGACGACGAAGGCAACCCGAGCCAGCGCAACGTGCTGATCGAGGACGGCATCCTGCGCGGCTACATCCAGGACTCGATGAATGCGCGCCTGATGGGCGTCGCGCCCACCGGCAACGGCCGCCGCGAGAGCTATGCGCACATCCCGATGCCGCGCATGACCAACACCTACATGCTCGGCGGCGACCGCTCGCCCGAGGAGATCGTGGCCAGCATCGACAAGGGCCTGTACGCCACCAACTTCGGCGGCGGCCAGGTCGACATCACCTCCGGCAAGTTCGTGTTCTCCGCCAGCGAGGCGTACTGGGTGGAGAAGGGCCGGATCCAGTACCCGGTCAAGGGCGCGACCATCGTCGGCAATGGCCCGGACGCGCTCACCCGCGTCAGCATGATCGGCAACGACATGAAGCTGGACACCGGCGTGGGCACCTGCGGCAAGGAAGGCCAGAGCGTGCCCGTGGGCGTGGGCCAGCCGACGCTGCGCATCGACGGCCTGACCGTCGGCGGCACGGCCTGAGAGCGGGGGCGGCCCCGCCGCCCGTCCGCCGGCCCGACCGTTCGGCACCGCCAGGCCGCCGCCTGGAGACCTGGGCGCTCCGGACGGCTGGCGCGGCCAGCCCGGCCGTGGCCATACTCCGCTCCCCCATGCATTCGACGCTGCCGCCCTCGTCCTCGCGTGTGCCGTTCGACCGGTTCACCAACCTGCCGACCGCCAATACCTTCGGCGAGATCAGCAATTTCCTGCGCAGCGCGATCGCCGACGAAGACAGCCGCATCCTTTCCGAAAGCATGGCGCACCTGGCGCTGAACGCCGAAGCCGTCGTGGCGTCGCTGCGCCTGAGCCGCAAGCGCAACGATGCCGCGCCACTGCTGATGGACATGCTGACGGTGCTGCGCGACCACCGCGCGCTGGTCGTCGACCTGGGCCTGGCCTGGCGCGGCCTGTACGAGTACGCGGGCTACCTGCAGGCGCTGAACAACTTCCGCGTGCTGATCGGGCAATGGCTGCTGCACGCCGGTCCGTGGGACGACGAACTGATGGTCACGGCCGACGACTTCGGGCTGGTGGCCTGGCGCACCATGGGCGAGGGCATGCTGCTGGTGGACATGTACGAGCAGTGGCTGCAGCGCGAGGAGCAGGAGGAGTCGCACCTGGCCTCGCTCGACGAGCCGCAACTGGAACGCGTCCGCCAGTGGTGGCACAAGCTGCGGCGGTAGCGCAACGCTTGCCGCGCGCCGCGCTGGCCTTTCGCGCACCCTGTGTTAAATTGGCCGCCATGCGTCCCGTCCGCGGTTTCTTCTTTGGCTACTTTTGGTTCTCCAGCGCCCCCGGCGGAAGAGAGATCTGAGCGTACCCGCGACAAACGCAAAGAATCCTCGAAAAACCGCCGGCAACCCCGGCGGTTTTTTCTTGGGCCCCCCAAAACCGAGAGAAAGCACGTCCATGAGCCCGAAGACCAGCAACGCCAGCGATGCCTGGTATGCGCACCCCGTCGACAAGACCAGCCAGACCGACGACCAGCGCATCAAGGACATCACCGTGCTTCCTCCGCCCGAACACCTGATCCGGTTCTTCCCCATCAGCGGCACGCCGGTGGAGGGGCTGATCAACCAGACCCGGCGCGCCATCCACGAGATCATGGCCGGCAACGACGACCGCCTGCTGGTGGTGATCGGGCCGTGTTCCATCCACGATCCCGATGCGGCGCTGGCTTACGCGCGCAAGCTCAGGGAGGTGCGGGCGAAGTACGCCGACACCCTGGAGATCGTGATGCGGGTGTACTTCGAGAAGCCGCGCACCACCGTCGGCTGGAAGGGTCTGATCAACGACCCTTACCTCGACGAGAGCTACCGCATCGACGAGGGCCTGCGCATCGCGCGCCAGCTGCTCATCGAGATCAACCGTCTCGGCCTCCCGGCCGGCAGCGAATTCCTGGACGTGATCTCGCCGCAGTACATCGGCGACCTGATCTCCTGGGGCGCCATCGGGGCGCGCACCACCGAAAGCCAGGTGCACCGCGAACTGGCGTCGGGCCTCTCGGCGCCCATCGGCTTCAAGAACGGCACCGACGGCAACATCAAGATCGCCACCGACGCCATCCAGGCCGCGGCACGGCCGCACCACTTCCTGTCCGTGCACAAGAACGGGCAGGTCGCGATCGTGCAGACCCACGGCAACCGCGACTGCCACGTGATCCTCCGGGGCGGCAAGGCACCGAACTACGACGCGGCGAGCGTCGGAGCAGCCTGCGCCGAGCTCGAAGCCGCGAAGCTGCCGCCCACCCTGATGGTGGACTGCAGCCACGCCAACAGCAGCAAGCAGCACGAGAAGCAGCTGGAAGTCGCGCGCGACATCGCCGGCCAGATCGCCGGCGGCTCGCGCCGGGTGTTCGGCGTCATGGTGGAAAGCCACCTGGTCGGCGGAGCGCAGAAGTTCACGCCCGGCAAGGACCGCGCGGAAGCCCTGGAATTCGGCAAGAGCATCACGGATGCGTGCATCGGATGGGACGAATCCCTGGACCTGATGGCAACTTTGTCACGGTCCGTCGAGCAACGTCGTCGGCTTCGTTCATGAGAACAGTTTACATCCAGTAACGATCTAGCTATATTGGTTTCCACTCGGCCGAGCAGGGCCCGAGGAGGGAACGGATGACGATCGAAATCCCCGTGCTGCGCCTGGGCGTGGCGGGGTACACGGAAGGCCAGCAGAAAGCGGCGGCGGACATCGCCGCCGCAGCCGCGTCCGCACGCGCCACGTGGCAGCTGGGATCCTTCGCGGATGCCGACGCGTGGTGGCTGGAAGGCAGCCGCACCGTCGTCATGCCGAACCAGCACCTGCGGGTGCAGCCGGCCGTGCCGTCCGGCCGCTCCGTCCAGTTGGCCCTGGCCGACGTGGACCGGCCCGTGGCGTTCACGCTGCCCGTGACGGCGCCGGGATTCCGTCCGGCCGTGACCTTCGACCTCGGCCAGCACAAGGCGGGCGTGGCCGTGCTGCACAAGTTCACCGAGTGGCTGCAGGCCATGGTCTCCCAGTTCGCGCTGGCTTCGAGCATCGCCGACCACCAGCCGACGCTGGCGGCGGGCTCCTGGGAGGTGCTGCGCGGCGGCGACCTGCTGGCGGTGGTGGACCTGCGCCTCGGCGCGGCGGTGATGCCGGGGACCACCTGCGCCGACTTCGCCGAAGCCGGATGGCTGATCCGCGACCACGGCGCCGTTTCCATCCCCTCCAACTTCGCGCGCGTCAGCGTCTCGCAGCTGATGTGGCAATACGCGCAGCGCACCGCGCGTGACCTGCTGCCGCCGCATTACCGCGAGCAGAAGCTCTACTTCCGCCGGCCGCCGCGCCTGCCGCAGCGGCAGCTGCGCGATGCGCACCTGCTGTTGATGCGCGAACTGTCGGAGCGCCCCGGCATGGACTTCGCGGAGCTGCAGCAGGCCACCGGCCTCGGCGAGGCGCAGCTCGTGCGCTACCTCTCGGCGCTGTACGTCGTGGGCTCGATCACCTCGAATCCCAAGCGGGCGAGCGGGGCCGGCGCGCGTGGGGCGGGCGGGCGGGACTCCGGTCCGCCCGACCAGAGCGTCTTCAACTATTCGATGCTGGAGCCTTCGCGCCCGCCCGAAGAGCGACCGGTCGTCTACGACAGGACGGCGCCGGCACCGCTGCTGCCCGACTTCTACAAGGGCTAGCCGGGCTGCAGCGTCTCCAGCAGCTTGGCGTGGAAGCCGCCGAAGCCGCCGTTGCTCATGCAAAGCACGTGGTCGCCGGGGCGGGCCGCCGCCTTCACCTGCGCCACCAGCTGCGCAATGTCCTGCGCGACGCTGGCCTTCGCACCCATCGGGGCCAGCGCCTCGGAAGGGTCCCAGCCCAGGCCGCCCGCATGGCAGAAGGACAGGTCCGCCTGCTCCAGGCTCCACGGCAGCTGGGACTTCATGGTCCCGAGCTTCATCGTGTTGCTGCGGGGCTCGAACACCGCCAGGATGCGCTGCGCGCCCACCTGGCGGCGCAGCCCGTCGATGGTGGTGCGGATCGCCGTCGGGTGGTGGGCGAAATCGTCGTAGACGGTGATGCCGTTGGCGATGCCGCGCACTTCCATGCGGCGCTTGACGTTGCGGAACTCGCGCAGCGCCGTGGCCGCGACGGCCGGCGTCACGCCGACGTGCTGGGCGGCGGCGATGGCCGCCAGTGCGTTCAGCTGGTTGTGCACGCCGCCCACGTCCCACGCCACCTGCGCCACGCGGTGGCCCTGTTCCAGCACGTCGAAGCGCGTCGGCTCGCCTTCGGCGCTGAAGTCGCTCACCGCGGCACCGAAGGTGCGGACCTCGCTCCAGCAGCCCTGGTGCAGCACCCGGGCGAGGCTTTCCTCGAGGCCGTTCACGACCAGCCGGCCGGTGGATGGCACCGTGCGCACCAGGTGGTGGAACTGCCGCTCGATCGCCGCGAGGTCGTCGAAGATGTCCGCGTGGTCGTATTCCAGGTTGTTCAGGATCGCCGTGCGCGGCCGGTAGTGGATGAACTTGCTGCGCTTGTCGAAGAAGGCGGTGTCGTATTCGTCGGCCTCGATCACGAACGGCGTCGAAGGCCGCGCCATGTTGCCGAGCCGGGCGGAGACGCTGAAGTTCAGGGGCACGCCGCCGACCAGGAAGCCGGGTTGCAGGCCGGCGTGTTCCAGGATCCAGGCGAGCATCGAGGTCGTGGTCGTCTTCCCGTGCGTGCCGGCCACCGCCAGCACGTGGCGGCCCTGCAGCACGTGTTCGGCCAGCCATTGCGGCCCGCTCGTGTAGCGCAGGCCCTGGTCGAGGATCGCTTCCATCAGGGGAAAGCGCGGCGTGCCGTCGGCCAGCCGGGCGCGCGAGACGACGTTGCCCACCACCCAGACGTCGGGTCGCAGCGCGAGCTGCTCGGTGCCGAAGCCTTCGATGAGGTCGATGCCGAGCGCGCGCAGCTGGTCGCTCATGGGCGGGTAGACGCCGGCGTCGCAGCCGGTCACCTTGTGGCCGGCCTCGCGGGCGAGTGCGGCCAGGCCTCCCATGAACGTGCCGCAGATGCCGAGGATATGGATGTGCATGGGCGGCGATTATCCCGGCAGCGCCAAGCGCGGCCGTGCGATCCCGCGCTGGCGGGGACACGCGTCCCACCAGACTGTCCGGATTTCACGCTCCGGCGACGGGGGCAGCCGCGGCCATGCAGAATCGGGCCGATGGAAGCATTGCAGTCGGAGATCTGCGCCACGGCCGCGCGGCTCGTGGTGGAGGAAGGCCTGGAGTACGGGCCGGCCAAGCGCCGCGCTGTCAAGCAGCTGGGATTGAACGCCCGCACCGCGCTGCCGGACAACGACAGCCTCGAGGAGGCCGTCCGCGAGTACATCGAGATCTTCTGCGGCGACACGCAGCCGGCGGAGCTGGCGGCCCTGCGCAAGCTGGCCCTCACCTGGATGGAGCGGCTGGCCGAATTCCGGCCCTACCTGGCCGGCGCCGTCTGGCACGGGACGGCCACGCGCCTGTCCGACATCTACCTGCAGCTGTTCTGCGACGACCCGAAGTCCGCCGAGATCGCCCTGATCGAACACAACGTCGACTACACGCCGCGCACCGTGACCGGCTTCACCGGCGAGGATTTGGAAGCCCTCAGCCTCAGCAGCATGAGCCCCGAGCTGGGCGAGCCGATCGGCGTGCACCTGCTGGTGTACGACCACGACGACCTGCGCGGCGCGCTCAAGCCGGATGCCAAGGGCCGTACGCCGCGCGGCAACCTGGCGGCGGTGCGCGCCCTCTTGCAGGAGCCCGGTCATGGATGAAGCGGGCACCGACAGGGTCGGACCGTCTGCTGCGCGCCGACGCTGGCTCGTGGCCGGCGTCGCGGCCGCGGCCGCCGCTGCGGGCGGCGGGCTGGCGTGGTGGCGCAACCGGCCGCGGGCCGTGGACGATGCGGCAGTGGAACGCATCTGGAGCCTCTCCTTCGACCGGCCGCAGGGCGCGCCGCTGGCGATGGCCTCGTTGCGCGGCAAGCCGCTGCTGGTGAACTTCTGGGCGACGTGGTGCCCCCCTTGCGTGGAGGAAATGCCGCTGCTCGACGCCTTCTATCGCCAACATGCCGGCAAAGGCTGGCAAGTTGTCGGGTTGGCGGTCGACCAGCCGAGCGCGGTGCGTACGTTCCTGCAACGCACGCCGGTCACCTTCCCGATCGGGATGGCCGGCCTCGAAGGCACGGAGCTGGCCCGCAGCCTGGGCAACCAGACCGGCGGCTTGCCGTACACGGTGGTCCTCGGGCCCGACGGCGCCGTCCGCCAGCGTAGAATGGGCCGGGTCACCGAAAGCGACCTGAAAGACTGGTCCGCCGCGGGCTGACGGCGCCAGCCGCCGCCGGCCCGTGCCGCGCATTTCGCTTCCAGCGAAAAACTTGCGCCCCAATTCAAGTAACTTCGCGCAAATTGAGCGGCGTAAGCGAATTTTGCTGTAAATTCGCGTGCTCTCAAGAAAGAGGCTGGAGACTCCCCATGGACTTGCGCAAACTCAAGACGCTGATCGACCTCGTGTCGGAATCGAACGTGTCCGAACTGGAGATCACCGAAGCCGAAGGCAAGGTCCGCATCGTCAAGGGCGGTCCGGCCGGCGTCTACGCCGTCCCGGCCCCGGCCGTGATGCAGCAGGCGGCGCCTGCCGTTGCCGCCGCCCCGGCGCCCGCCGCCGCTGCCGCCCCCGCCGCTCCCGAAGCGCCGAAGGGCCACACCGTGAAGTCACCGATGGTGGGCACCTTCTACCGCGCGTCCTCGCCAGGCGCCAAGGCCTTCGTGGAGATCGGCAGCCAGGTGAAGGAAGGCGAGACGATCTGCATCATCGAGGCGATGAAGATCCTCAACGAGATCGAGGCCGACAAGGGCGGCACGGTCACGCAGATCCTGTGCGAGAACGGCCAGGCGGTGGAATACGGCCAGCCCCTGTTCGTGATCGAGTGAGCATGTTCAAGAAGATCCTGGTCGCCAACCGCGGCGAAATCGCCCTGAGGATTCAGCGGGCCTGCAACGAACTGGGCGTGAAGGCGGTGATGGTCTATTCCGAGGCCGACCGCGAAGCCAAGTACGTCAAGCTGGCCGAAGAAGCGGTCTGCATCGGGCCGGCGCCTTCGCCCCAGAGCTACCTGAACATGCCGGCCATCATCGCGGCGGCCGAAGTGACCGACGCGGAGGCGATCCACCCCGGCTACGGCTTCCTCTCCGAGAACGCCGACTTCGCCGAGCGCGTCGAGAAGAGCGGCTTCCAGTTCATCGGGCCGACGCCGGAGAACATCCGCACCATGGGCGACAAGGTGTCCGCCAAGCAGGCCATGATCAAGGCTGGCGTGCCGTGCGTGCCGGGCTCGGAGGGCGAACTGCCGGACAGCCCGGTGGAGATCCGCCGCATCGCCAAGGCCGTCGGCTACCCGGTCATCATCAAGGCCGCCGGCGGCGGCGGCGGGCGCGGCATGCGCGTGGTCCACACCGAGGCCGCCCTGATCAACTCCGTGCAGATGACGAAGGCGGAGGCGCAGGCCGCCTTCGGCAACCCGTCGGTCTACATGGAGAAGTTCCTCCAGAACCCGCGGCACGTCGAGATCCAGATCCTGGCCGACAAGCACAAGAACGCGGTCTACCTGGGCGAGCGCGACTGCTCCATGCAGCGGCGCCACCAGAAGGTCATCGAGGAAGCACCGGCGCCGGGCATCCCGCGCAAGCTGATCGAGAAGATCGGCGACCGCTGCGCCACCGCCTGCAAGAAGATCGGCTACCGCGGGGCCGGCACCTTCGAGTTCCTGTACGAGAACGGCGAGTTCTACTTCATCGAGATGAACACGCGCGTGCAGGTGGAACACCCCGTCACCGAGCTGATCAGCGGCGTGGACATCGTCAAGACGCAGATCCGCGTCGCCGCGGGCGAGAAGCTGCCCTTCAAGCAGGGCGACATCGTGCTGCGCGGCCATGCGATCGAGTGCCGCGTGAACGCCGAGGACCCGTACACCTTCGTGCCTTCGCCCGGCCGCATCACGACCTGGCACGCCCCGGGCGGCCCCGGCGTGCGGGTGGATTCGCACGTGTACAACAACTACTTCGTGCCGCCGAACTACGACTCCATGATCGGCAAGATCATCGTGCACGGCGACACCCGCGAGCAGGCGCTGGCCCGCATGCGCGGCGCGCTGGGCGAGACGGTGGTCGAAGGCATCAAGACCAACATCCCGCTGCACCGCGAGCTGATGGTGGACGCCAAGTTCATGGCCGGCGGCACCAACATCCACTACCTCGAAGAGTGGCTGTCCCATCACAAGCGCTGAAGCGCCGGTGAGCTGACCTTGTTCGAACTGCGGCTGCTGTGCCCGGAAGACCGCGTCGAGGCGGTCGGGGACGCCCTCGAGGCGCTCGACGCCCTGAGCGTGTCGGTCGAGGATGCCGATGCGCAGACCCCGGCGGAGCAGGCCCTGTTCGGCGAGCCGGGGATGCCGCCACCCAAGGGCGGCTGGCAGCGCTCCCTGGTCCTCGCGCTGTTCGCGCAGGAAGCGCAGGCGAAGGAGGCCGCCGAACTGCTGGCGCCGCAGGACTTCTTCGAAGGCTGCAGGTTCATCGCGATCGTCGACGTGCCGGAGCAGGACTGGGTGCGCCTGACGCAGTCGCAGTTCGAGCCCGTCGAGATCACGCCCACCTTCTGGATCGTCCCCACGTGGCATGAACCGCCGGCCGCGGCGCAGGAGGTGATCCGGCTCGACCCCGGCCTGGCCTTCGGCACGGGTACCCACCCGACCACCCGCATGTGCCTGCGCTGGATCGCGCGCCAGCCGCTTGCCGGGCAGCGCGTGCTGGACTACGGCTGCGGCTCCGGCATCCTCGCGATCGGCGCCGCGAAGTTCGGCGCGACGGCGGTCGACGCGGTGGACATCGACGAGGCGGCGGTGCGGTCGACCGAGGCGAACGCGCAGGCCAACGGCGTGCAGCTCACCGCCGGCCTGCCGGACCGGGCCCAGGGACGGTACGACACGGTGCTGGCCAACATCCTGGCGACGCCCCTCAAGATGCTGGCGCCCCTGCTGTGCGGCCATGTCGCGCCCGGCGGCGCGCTGGTGCTGGCGGGCATCCTGGCGCGGCAGGCGGACGAACTGAAGGCCGCCTATGCGCCGCACGCGCGGCTGGAGGTCGGCGACGAGGAGGACGGCTGGATCCTCATGACGGCCCGCCTGTAGGCGCCGCCACGCCCAGCGGCCACTAGAATCGCTGGCTCATGAGCATGATCACCAGCTGCCCGACCTGCGGAACGATGTTCCGCGTCGTCCCGGACCAGCTGAAGATCTCCGAGGGCTGGGTGCGCTGCGGCCACTGCGCCGAAGTCTTCGACGCCCGCGCCCACCTGGCCGACGAATCGATCCTCGACCTGCCCGAACCCGAGCAGGTCGCGGCGCCGCCACCCCCGCCGCCCGCGCCCATCGCGCCGCCGCTCGCCCGCCGCGCCGCGGAACCGGCGCCGCGCGCCGAGCAGCCGACGCGGCCGACGCGGCCGGCCGAACTGCACACGCGTCCCGCCGAGCTGTACCAGTCCTCCACGAGCGGGGAGCGCTCGATCGACAGTTCCAGCTTCTTCGGCGTCGAGGCCGATGCCCTGGAACCCTCGCCGCTGGACGCGCCGTTCGTGTTCCGCCGTTCCGACCTCGTGGTGCCCGACTCGACCCTCCAGGTGTCCGCGGCGACGCGGCCGATGTCGCTGGACGACGAGATCGACGACGAGGAAGAGGAAGAGGAGCGCGAACGCGCGCGCCTGCACGACGTGTCCTTCGTGCGGCAGGCGCGCCGCAAGGCGTTGTGGCGCCGCCCCATGGTGCGCATCGCGCTCGCCTTCCTGAGCCTGGCGCTCGCCGCCCTGCTGTTCGGGCAGGTCGCCTACCAGGACCGCGACCGGCTGGCGCTGTCGCAGCCCGCGTTGCGCCCGATGCTCGCCACCCTCTGCGGCTACCTCGATTGCACGCTCGGGCCGCCGCGCCAGATCGAGGCGATCGTCATCGAGAGCTCGGGCTTCAACCGCCTGCGCAACGACACCTACCGGCTGGCCTTCACGCTGCGCAACACCGCGCCGGTGCAGGTGGCGGCGCCGGCGATGGAACTGACGGTCACCGACGGCCAGGACCAGCCGATCGCCCGGCGCGTGCTCACGCCGGCGGAACTCGGCGCCGCCGACGGCGCCATCGCGCCCGGCAGCGACTGGTCGCGCTCGGTCGGCATCGTCCTCGATGCGCCGTCCACCTCCCGCGTGGCCGGCTACCGGCTGCTCGCCTTCTATCCCTGAGATCCAGTCCAGAAAGAGACCATGGCCGCCGTCATCTGCGGGTCCCTCGCCTTCGACACCATCATGACCTTCGAGGGCCGCTTCGCCGAGCAGATCCTGCCGGACCAGCTGCACATCCTGAACGTCTCCTTCCTGGTGCCGGCACTGCGCCGCGACTTCGGCGGCTGCGCCGGCAACATCGCCTATGCCCTGAAGCAGCTCGGGGGCACGCCGCTGCCGATGGGCGCGGTCGGCAGCGACGGCGCCGACTACCTGGAACGGCTGCAGCAGCTGGGCATCAGCTCCGAGTTCGTGCTGCGCGTGGACGACACGTACACGGCGCAGGCGATGATCATGACGGACCGCGACAACAACCAGATCACGGCCTTCCATCCCGGCGCGATGATGCAGGCGCACCGCCTGCAGGTCGCCAGGCGCGCGGACATCAAGCTCGGCATCATCTCGCCGGACGGCCGCGACGCCATGCTGCAGCACGCGGCGCAATTCGAGGCGGCGGACATCCCCTTCGTCTTCGACCCGGGCCAGGGCCTCCCGATGTTCGACGGCAAGGAGCTCGCCGCTTTCATCGGCCAGGCCACGTGGGTCACGGTGAACGACTACGAGGGCAAGATGCTCAGCGAGCGCACCGGCTGGAGCAGCGCGGAGATCTCGAAGCGCGTGCAGGGCCTGGTGGTCACGCTCGGCGGGGAAGGTTGCGAGGTCTGGGTGCAGGGCGAGAAGACGCTGGTGCCGCCGGTGAAGGCCGCCGCCGTCGTCGACCCCACCGGCTGCGGCGACGCCTGGCGCGGCGCGCTGCTGCACGGCCTGGAGCAGGGCTGGTCGCTGGCGCGCTGCGCCGAGCTGGGCAACAAGGTCGGGGCCGCCAAGATCGCCAGCCGCGGCCCGCAGAACTGGACGCTCTGAGGCCTCAGCCCCGCGCGATCGTCACGCCGCCGTCCACCACGATCGTCTCGCCCACCACGTAGTCGCCGGCACGCGAGGCGAGGTAGATCGCCGCGCCCGCCATGTCCTCGGTGGTGCCGATGCGGTGCACCGGCACGCGTTCGGCCACCGCATCGCCGTGGTCGCGCGCCTGCTTGTTCATGTCGGAGGGGAAAGGTCCGGGCGCGATGCCGCTGACGACGATGTTGTCCTGCGCCAGGCGCAGCGCCATGCGTTTCGTCAGGTGGATCAGGCCGGCCTTGCTGGCGCTGTACGAATACGTCTCCCAGGGGTTCACCGAGATCCCGTCGATCGAGGCGACGTTGATCACCTTCGCCGGCCGTTCCTTCGCGCCGCGCTTCAGGGCCTCGTGCAGCGCCTGCGTCAGGAAGAAGGGCGTCTTCATGTTCAGGTCCACCACCTTGTCCCAGCCCTGCTCGGGGAAGGTGTCGAAGTCCTCGCCCCAGGCCGCCCCGGCGTTGTTCACGAGGATGTCGAGGGCGGGCTCGCGCTGCTGGATCTCCGCGGCCAGCCGGCGCGCGCCCTCGACGGTGGAGACGTCGGCCGGCAGCGAGATGCAGGTGCCCAGCGAAGACAGTTCCGCGGCCGCCGCATCGCACGCCGCGGCCTTGCGCGCCGTGATGTAGACGCGCGCACCCTGCTGCAGGAAGCCGGTGGCGATCATGCGGCCGATGCCGCGCGAGCCGCCGGTGATGAGGGCGACGCGGCCCTGGAGCGAGAAGAGTTCTTTCATGGAGCCTCCGTGAACTGCCCGCAGGTTAGCGCGGGCCGCCGGGGGCTCCAATCACCTGGATGACATCAGGCCTTCGCGCGGGCCTTGCGGCGGTCGCGCCAGGCCAGCAGTTCGCCGACCACGCCCTTGCGGAAGGCCAGCACGCACAGCACGAAGATCGCGCCGATGATGACCGTGACCCACTCGCCGACCTTGTCGGCGAGCATGTTCTGCAGCGCGATCACGATGCCGGCGCCGAGCACCGGTCCGAAGAAGGTGCCGACGCCGCCCAGCAGGCTCATCAGGATGACTTCGCCGGACATGGACCAGTGCACGTCGGTCAGCGTGGCGAACTTCATCACCAGGGTCTTGAGCGACCCGGCCAGGCCGGCCAGCGAGGCCGACAACACGAAGGCGAGCAGCTTGTAGCGGTCGACCTCGTAACCGAGCGAGACGGCGCGGGGCTCGTTCTCGCGGATCATCTTCAGCACCTGGCCGAAGGGCGAGTTGACGATGCGCATGATGCCCAGGAAGCACGCCACGAAGATGGCGAGCACCAGGTAGTACATGACCGTGTCGTCCATCAGCGGGATCACGCCGAACAGGTTGCCGCGCAGCACGCCCTGCAGCCCGTCCTCGCCGCCGGTGAAGGGTGCCTGCAGGCAGAGGAAATAGACCATCTGCGACAGCGCCAGCGTGATCATCGCGAAGTAGATCCCCTGGCGGCGGATGGCGACGAAGCCGAAGGCGAGGCCGAGCAGCGCCGCGACGACGACGCCGGCCAGGATGCCGAGTTCGGGCGACCAGCCCATCACCTTCACGGTGTGGCCGGTGATGTAGGCCGCGAAGCCGAAGAAGGCGGCGTGGCCGAACGACAGCAGGCCGGTGAACCCGAGCAGCAGGTTGAAGGCGCAGGCGAACAGCGCGAAGCACAGCAGCTTCATCACGAAGACCGGGTACAGCCCGATCAAGGGCGCGACCAGCGCCAGCGCCAGCAACGCCAGGTAGACCAGCCCGGTCGCCCTGCCGACGCCGCCGCCATGCTTGGCGATCGCGGCGTTGGGGGCTTCCACGGGCAGGTCGGCGGCCACGGAGGAGGTGGAGGGCGTGGACATCAGGCTTCCTTCCCGAACAGGCCCGCGGGGCGCAGCATCAGCACGATCGCCATGATCACGAACACCACGACGTTCGACGCTTCGGGGTAGAACACGCGGGTGAAGCCCTCGACGACCCCGAGGCCCAGCCCCGTGATCACCGAGCCCAGGATCGAGCCCATGCCGCCGATCACGACCACCGCGAACACCACGATGATCAGGTTGGAGCCCATGAGCGGCGTCACCTGGATCACGGGCGCGGCCAGCACGCCGGCGAGGCCGGCGAGCGCGGCGCCTGCCCCGTAGGTGAGCGTGACCATCAGCGGCACGTTCACGCCGAAGGCCTGCACCAGCTTCGCGTTCTCGGTGCCGGCGCGCAGGTACGCACCGAGGCGCGTGCGCTCGATCAGGTACCAGGTCGCGAGGCAGACGGTGATGGAGGCGACCACGACCCAGGCCCGGTAGTTGGGCAGGATCATGAAGCCGAGGTTGGTGGCGCCGGAAAGCAGTTCGGGCACCTGGTACGACTGGCCGGAGACGCCGTACTCGCGGCGGAACGCGCCTTCGAGGATCAGCGCCAGGCCGAAGGTGAGGAGCAGGCCGTACAACGGGTCCAGCCCGTACAGCCGCTTGAGGAACAGGCGTTCGATGACGACGCCGAGCGCGCCCACGATGAGCGGCGCGAGGACGAGCGCGAACCAGTAGTTCACGCCCCACTTGTCCAGCATGATCCAGGCGGCGAAGGCGCCCACCATGTACAGCGCGCCGTGCGCGAAGTTCACGATGTCCAGCAGGCCGAAGATGACGGCGAGGCCGAGGCTCAGCATGGCGTAGAACGCGCCGTTGACGAGGCCCAGCATGAGCTGGCCGAGGAAGGCCTGGTGGGGAATGCCGAATATTTCCATGGGGGGCAGTGGTCTGCTCGTGGGGTGGGCGGGCCGGCTGGCCCGCCCACGGGTTCAACCCGGTCTTCTTACTTCTTCAGCAGCGAGCACTTGGACTCGGCGACCGTCGTGAACGCCTGGTCGCCCGGCACCTTGGCCACGAGCTTGTAATAGTCCCAGGGCTTGGTCGACTCCTTGGAGCCCTTCACCTGGTACAGGTACATGTCGTGGATCATGCGCCCGTCGGCGCGCACGCTGCCGTTCTTGTGATAGAAGTCGTTGTACTTCATGCCGCGCAGTTCGGCCATCACCTTGTCGGTGTCGGTGGTGCCGACCTTCTGCACCGCCTTCAGGTAGTTCATCGTGGCCGAGTAGTCGGCGGCCTGCAGCGACGAGGGCATGCGCTTGTACTTCTCGAAGAAGCGCGCGGCGAACTTGCGGGACTCGTCGTCCTGGTTCCAGTACCAGCTGTCGGCGACCTGCAGGCCCTCGGCGTTGGCGACGCCGATCGAGTGCACGTCGTTGATGAACACCAGCAGGCCGGCGACCTTCATGCTCTTGGTGATGCCGAACTCCTTGGCGGCCTTCATCGCGTTGATGAAGTCGCCGCCGGCGTTGGCCAGGCCCAGGATGTCGGCCTTGGAGCCTTGCGCCTGCAGCAGGAACGAGGAGAAGTCCGAGGCGTTCAGCGGGTGGCGCACGGCGCCGACCACGGTGCCGCCGTTGGCCTTGACCACGGTGGACGAGTCCGCTTCCAGCGAGTGGCCGAACGCATAGTCGGCGGTCAGGAAGTACCACTTCTTCGCGCCGGCCTTCACCAGCGCGCTGCCGCCGACCTTGGCCAGGGCCACGGTGTCGTAGGCGTAGTGGATGGTGTAGGGCGAGCAGTCCTCGTTGGTCAGGCGGGCGGAGCCGGCGCCGATGGAGATGAAGGGGCGCTTCTTCTCCTTGGCGATGCCGGCCATGGCCAGGTTGGTGCCCGAGCTGGTGCCGCCGATCAGCAGCGACAGGTTCTGGCTGTCGATCCACTCGCGTGCCTTGGAGGCGGCGACGTCGGCCTTGTTCTGGTGGTCGGCGGTCAGCACCTCGACCGGGCGGTTGAGCACCTTGCCGCCGAAGTCCTGCACGGCCCACTTGACCATCTCGGCGCCCGCGGGGCCGTCGATGTCGGCGTACAGGCTCGCCATGTCCGTGATGAAGCCGATGCGCACCGGGCCGGTCTGGGCCTGGGCGAAGGCGCTGGCGGTGCCGAAGCCGACGGCCAGGGCCGCGACGAGGGTCTTGAGTTTCATAGCAAGGTCTCCTTCAGGTAAAACAACGTCGTTCTCGATCGGTCAGACACCCAGGTATTCCTGGAGCATGCCCATGTTCTCGCGCAGTTCGTGCTGCGCGAATTCGCGCACGATGCGGCCGTGTTCCATCACGTAGAAGCGGTCGGCCAGCGGCGCGGCGAAGCGGAAGTTCTGCTCCACCAGCACGATCGTGTAGCCCTTGGCCTTCAGCGTGCGGATGGTCTCGGCGAGCTTCTGCACGATGACGGGCGCCAGGCCTTCGGAGATCTCGTCGAGCAGCAGCAGGCGCGCGCCGGTGCGCAGGATGCGCGCCACCGCCAGCATCTGCTGTTCGCCGCCCGACAGCCGCGTGC
The DNA here is from genome assembly GCF_015070875.1 of Ramlibacter pallidus. Taxonomy (GTDB): domain Bacteria; phylum Pseudomonadota; class Gammaproteobacteria; order Burkholderiales; family Burkholderiaceae_C; genus Ramlibacter; species Ramlibacter pallidus. Next base: position 148,722 of record NZ_JADDIV010000001.1, on the reverse strand, counting down.
CGGGGCTGGCCGCGCGCTCCTTCAGGTTGGGGAACATGTCGTAGATCTCGGCCACGCTCATGCCGCCCTGGGCGATCTCCGGCGGCAGCATCAGGTTCTCTTCGGCCGACAGGCTGGCGAAGATACCGCGCTCTTCCGGGCAGTAGCCCACGCCCAGCTTGGCCACGCGGTGCGGCGGCAGTTTGATCGCTTCCTCGCCGCGGATGCGGATGGAGCCTTTGCGCGCGCCGGTCAGGCCGACGATGGCGCGCATGGTGGTCGTGCGACCGGCTCCGTTGCGGCCCAGCAGCGCGACGACCTCACCTTCATTGACGCGCATGTCCACGCCGTGCAGCACGTGCGACTCGCCGTACCAGGCGTGCAGGCCGGAGATGTTCAGGGTTTCCTGCGCCGACATCAGTGCGCCCCCTGCAGTTCGGTGTCGGCCGCGCCCATGTAGGCCTCGATCACCTGCGGGTTCTTCGAGACTTCGGCGTACGGGCCATCGGCGATGACGGCGCCGCGCTGCAGCACCGTGATGCGGTCGGCGATCGAGGACACGACGTTCATGTTGTGTTCCACCATGAGGATGGTGCGGCCTTCGGAAACTTTCTTGATCAGCTGCGTCACGCGGTGGACGTCCTCGTGGCCCATGCCCTGCGTCGGCTCGTCCAGCAGCATCAGGTCCGGCTCCAGCGCCATGGTCGTGGCGAGCTCCAGCGCGCGCTTGCGGCCGTACGGCAGGTTGACCGTGAGTTCGTCCGCGAAGTCCTGCAGGTCGACGGTGGCCAGCAGCTCCATGGCCCGCCCGTGCAGGTGGTGCAGCGACTTCTCCGGCTTCCAGAAGTGGAACGAGGTGCCCAGGTTGCGCTGCAGCGCCGCGCGCACGTTCTCCATTGCGGTCAGGTGCGGGAACACGGCCGAGATCTGGAACGAGCGCACGATGCCGCGGCGCGCGGTCTGCGCCGGCCGCTCGTGCGTGATGTCGACGCCGCGGTACGTGATGGTGCCCCGCGTCGGCGGCAGGAACTTCGTCAGCAGGTTGAAGAAGGTCGTCTTGCCGGCGCCGTTGGGGCCGATCAGTGCATGGATGTCGCCGCGCCTGACCTTGAGGTCCACGTTGTTCACGGCCACGAAGCCCTTGAACTCCTTGGTCAGGCCCTGGGTTTCCAGGATGGTCTCAGCGGACAAGGCACTCCTCCGGCATGGCGTGGCAGGGCACGGGACGACGTCCCGTCAAAGCCGCCAATGGTGCGGACCATGCTGCAGCGCAGAAAGGGGGTTAGACCCTAAGTAGTTTTGCGGGCGGGGACACCCCGGATGCGGCGCGGGGCGCGCTTCCCTCGGACGCGGGCGCGACACCGGGCGGCTGTCAGAAGGCTGACTCGCGCAACAATGCGCCCATGACAAGGAGCTCCCCATGAACGAGGAACGCGTCAGGACGACGGTGGATGCCGACGGCGTGGCCGAGGTCGCGCTGGCCCGGCCCGACAAGATGAATGCGCTGGACCCGGCGATGTTCCGGGCTATCGTGGACGCCATGGCCGGCCTGCGCGCGAACCCGGCCGTCCGCGCGGTCGTGCTGCACGGCGAGGGGCGCGGCTTCTGCGCCGGCCTGGACATGGGCAGCATGCAGGGCCTCGCCGGCATGCCGGGCGGCGGCGTGGGCGACATCGTGGCGCGCACGCACGGCCTCGCCAACCTCTGGCAGCAGGTGTCCTGGGGCTGGCGCGAGCTGCCGGTGCCGGTGTTCGCCGCGGTGCACGGCGTCGCCTTCGGCGGCGGCCTGCAGGTCGCGCTGGGCGCCGACGTGCGCTGCGTCCATCCGGAGGCGAAGCTGTCGGTGATGGAGATCAAGTGGGGCCTGGTGCCGGACATGGCCGGCTGCGTGCTGCTGACCGAGCTGGTGCGGCCCGACGTCGCGCGGGAGCTCACCTTCACCGGCCGCGTGGTGTCGGGGACCGAAGCCGTCGCGCTGGGACTCGCCACGCGGCTCGGCGACGATCCGCTGGCGGACGCGCGCGCCCTGGCGCGGCAGGTCGCCGCGAGCAACCCGGACGCGGTCCGCGCGGCCAAGCGCCTGTTCAACACGGCGACGCCGGTGGATGCGGCGCGGGTGCTGCTGGCCGAAGCCTTCGAGCAGCAGCGGCTGGTCGGCAGCCCCAACCAGCGCGAAGCGGTGCAGGCGGCGCTGGAGAAGCGGGCGCCGGTGTTCCGCTAGCGGACGGCGAGCCCGGACGCGCCAGCGGCCTCGGCGCGGCCGATCACGGCCGCTTCGGCGAAGCCGTGGCGGCGGAACACCGCGAGCACTTCCTCCACGCTTTCCGGCGTGCAGGACACGAGCAGCCCGCCGCTGGTCTGCGGGTCGGTGAGCAGGGCGCGTTCCGCTTCCGCGAATCCGGCCGGCAGCGCCACGTCCGCGCCGTATCCGGCCCAGTTGCGGCCCGACGCCCCGGTGACCATGCCGGCCCGGGCGAGCTCGCGCACGCCGTCCAGCACGGGCACGGCGGACCAGTCCAGCGTGAGCGACAGGCCGGCGCCGCGCGCCAGTTCCAGGGCATGGCCGGCCAGCCCGAAGCCGGTGACGTCGGTGAGCGCGTGCACGCCCTCCAGCGCGGCCAGGTCCGGCCCCGGCGTGTTGAGGCGCGTGGTGGTGGCGATCATGCGTTCGTAGCCGGCGGCGTCCAGGCGCTCTTTCTTGAGCGCGGCCGAGAGGATGCCCACGCCCAGCGGCTTGCCGAGCACCAGCACGTCGCCGGCGCGGGCGTCGGCATTGCGCTTCACGCGCTTCGGGTGCACCAGGCCGAGGGCCACCAGGCCGTAGATCGGCTCGACCGAGTCGATCGTGTGCCCGCCGGCCAGGGGGATGCCGGCCGCGCGGCAGACGGATTCGCCGCCTTCCAGGATGCGCGCGATGGTCTGCGTGCGCAACACGTTGATCGGCATGCCGACCAGCGCCAGCGCGAGGATGGGCTTGCCGCCCATCGCGTACACGTCGGAGATCGCGTTGGTGGCGGCGATGCGGCCGAAGTCGTACGGGTCGTCCACGATCGGCATGAAGAAGTCGGTGGTGGCCACCAGCGCCTGGTCCTCGTTCAGCTGGTAGACCGCGGCATCGTCGGCCGTCTCGATGCCGACCAGCAGCTCGGGCGGCACCGGCAGGCGGGCCGTGCCCTTGAGGATCTCGGCAAGCACCCCGGGGGCGATCTTGCAGCCGCAACCCCCTCCGTGGGAGAGCGAGGTGAGGCGGGGTTCGGCGGGAGTGTTCGGCAGGGTGGCATTCATACAGGCATTCCGGTTCGGACAGCACGCATTGTGCGGCGTGCCGCCTGCGTGCTTCCGGGGCAGGGGCATGCCCGGCGCGTCCACCCCGTCCTACAGCCGGGCCAGCCGGCGCAACCTTATCCTGCCGGCATCATGTTCCCCTTCGCGCCCCGGGCGCCCCGGCCGTGAGCGCCGTGGCACGCTCCCTCCATCCCCTGCTGTTCGGCGGCGACCAGGGCAGTGCCGCCGCGCCGGCGAGCGTCACCGGCCGGCTGCTGCTCGCCACCGACTGGTCCGCCACGCCACTGGGCCCCGCGGAAGGCTGGCCGCAGAGCCTGCGCATCGCCGTGAGCATCTGCCTGAACTCGCGCTTCCCGATGTTCGTCTGGTGGGGCCCGCAGCTGGTGAACATCTACAACGACGCCTACATCCCGGTGCTCGGCCAGCGCCATCCGCAGGCTTTCGGCCGTCCCGCGGCGGACAGCTGGAAGGACATCTGGGACGTGCTGGGCCCCCAGGTGGAAGAGGTGATGGTGCACGGCCGCGCGACCTGGAACGAGCGCGTGCTGCTGGTGATGGAGCGCAACGGCTTCCCGGAGCCGACCTACTTCACCTGGTCGTACAGCCCCATCCACGACGAGAGCGGTGCCATCGGCGGCCTGTTCTGCGCCTGTACCGAGGAAACCGGCCGGGTGGCGGCCGAACGCGAGCGCGACCGGCTGGTCCGCGAGGCGCAGGACGCGGCGCGCACGCTGCGCGAGTGGTTCGACCACGCCCCCGGCTTCATCGCGCTGCTGCGCGGGCCGGACTTCGTCTTCGAGATGGTGAACCGGTCGTATTACCAGCTGGTAGGGCACCGGCGGCTGGAGGGAAGGCCGGCGCTGGAAGCCCTGCCGGAGGTGCGCGACCAGAACTTTCACGCGCTGCTGACGCGGGTCTACACGAGCGGCGAGGCTTTCGTGGGGCGCGGCATGCGCCTGCTGCTGCAGCCGGCGCCGGAGGCGGCGCCGCACGAGCGCTTCGTCGACTTCGTCTACCAGCCGGTGCGCGACGCGCAGGGCCGGGTGGTCGGCATCTTCGCGCAGGGCCACGACGTGACCGAGCAAGTGCTGGGGCAGCAGGCGCTCCAGCAGGCCGACCGGCGCAAGGACGAATTCCTCGCCACGCTGGCGCATGAGCTGCGCAACCCGCTGGCGCCGATCCGCCAGGCGGCGCAACTGGCGAAAGCCGGCGCGCAGGCGCCCGAGCGGCAACGCTGGGCGCTGGAAGTGATCGAACGCCAGGTCGGCCACATGTCGCTGCTGCTCGACGACCTGCTGGACGTCTCGCGCATCTCGCGCGGCAAGCTGGAGCTGCGCCTGCAGGACGTCCAGCTGCGCGCGGTCGTCGATGCGGCCGTCGAGACGGCGCGCCCTCTGCTGGAGGGCAAGCGCCACCATCTGGAACTGGACCTGCCGGCCGCCCCCGTGCAGTTGCGCGCGGACCCGGTGCGGCTGGCGCAAGTCCTCTCGAACCTGCTGTCCAATGCCGCCAAGTACACGGACCCGGGCGGCCGGATCGTGCTGCAGGCGAAGGTCGCCGCGCCGGCGCTGGAGCTGCGGGTGCGCGACAACGGCATCGGGCTCACGCCCGAGCACCGGCAGGAGATCTTCAACATGTTCTCCCAGGTCTCCTCGGTCATCGACCGCGCCGAAGGCGGCCTCGGCATCGGCCTGGCCTTGAGCCGCGGCCTGGTCGAGATGCACGGCGGCCGCATCGAGGCGCACAGCGAGGGCAGGGGCCGCGGTTCCGAGTTCGTGGTGCACCTCCCGCAGGGGGTGGGTGCGGTGGGCCGCGAAGGCGCCGCGACGAAGGACGTTCCCGAAGCGGCCACCGGTGCCCGTCGCAAGGTGCTGCTCGCCGACGACAACGCGGACGCGCTGCAGACCATGGCGGCGCTGCTGGAGCTGGAAGGCCACACGGTGCTGACCGCCTCCGACGGCGCGCAGGCCGTGGAAGTCGCGCGTGCGCAGCGGCCGGAGGTGGCGGTGGTCGACATCGGCATGCCGCGCCTGAACGGCTACGAGGTGGCGGCGGCGATCCGCTCGGCCCCCTGGGGCAGCGGCATCCGCCTGATCGCGCTCACCGGCTGGGGCCAGGCGCAGGACCAGCAGCGCGCGACGGAGGCGGGCTTCGATCACCACTGCACCAAGCCGGTGGACCTGCACACGCTGCTGGAGCTGGTGGGCGGGCGCGAGAAATAAGGCTGCATCCGGCACCTGGGTGGGGCGGCCGGGTTGTCGCCCGTGCGGTGCTGCCGCATCATGGCGGCCATGATCGAACTGTCCGAAAAGCGGGTCACCGGGCCCATCATCCGGCTGCACCCGAACGACAACGTGGTGGTCGCCCGCACCGACGTGGGCATCGGCATGGCCGTGCCCAGCGAGGGGTTCACGAGCCGCAGCCAGGTGCCCGCGGGGCACAAGATCGCGGCGCGGGCGATCCGCGAGGGCGAGGCGATCCTCAAGTACAACGTCTGCATCGGCTTCGCCGCGACCGACATCGCCGCCGGCACCTACGTGCATTCGCACAACGTGAGCTTCCGCGAGTTCGACCGCGACTACGCGTACGGCCGCGACTACGTTCCCACGCCGGTGCTGCCGGAGGGCGAACAGGCGCAGTTCATGGGCTACGTGCGTTCCGACGGCCAGGTCGGCACGCGCAACTTCATCGGCATCCTGTCCACCGTGAACTGCTCCGCCACGGTGGTGCACAAGGTGGCGGAATGGTTCACGCCCGAGCGGCTGCAGGATTTCCCGGAGGTCGACGGCGTGGTGGCGCTGTCGCACGGCCTCGGCTGCGGCATGGAGATGAGCGGCGAGCCGATGGACCTGCTGCGGCGCACGATCGGCGGCTACGCGCGCAACCCGAACTTCGCGGCCGTGCTGATCATCGGGCTGGGCTGCGAGCGCAACCAGCTGGCCGGCCTGATGGAGCAGCAGGGGCTGCAGGCCAACCCGCGGCTGCACACCTTCGTGATGCAGGAGACGGGCGGCACGCGCAGGACCATCGAGGCGGCGGTGGAAGCGGTGCGGGGAATGCTGCCGGCGGCGAACGACGTGCGCCGCGTGCCGGTGTCGGCGCGCCACCTCAAGGTCGGATTGCAGTGCGGCGGCTCCGACGGCTTCTCGTCGATCACCGCCAACCCCGCGCTGGGCGCGGCGATGGACATCCTGGTGCGCCACGGCGGCACCGCCATCCTGTCCGAGACGCCGGAGATCTACGGCGTCGAGCACACGCTGACGCGCCGGGCGGTGAGCCGCGCGGTCGGCGAGAAGCTGGTCGAGCGCATCCGCTGGTGGAAGGAAGAGTATTCGCCCGGGCGCGACGTGCAGATCAACGGCGCGGTGAGCCCGGGCAACCAGGTGGGCGGCCTCGCCAACATCTTCGAGAAATCGCTGGGTTCCTCCATGAAGGGCGGCACCACGGGCTTGATGGCGGTGTACCGCTACGCCGAACCGGTCACGCAGGGCGGCTTCGTCTTCATGGACACGCCCGGCTTCGACCCCTGCTCCGCCACGGGACAGATCGCCGGCGGGGCCAACATGATCCTGTTCACGACGGGGCGGGGTTCGATGTTTGGCGCCAAGCCGGTGCCCTCGATCAAGCTCGCCACCAACACGCCGATGTACAGCCGGCTGACCGAGGACATGGACTTCAACTGCGGCGAGATCCTGGACGGCACGATGACGATGCCCCAGGCGGCCGAAGGCATCTTCCAGCTGATGTTGCGCGTCGCGTCCGGCGAGCGCAGCAAGAGCGAACTCCTCGGCCTGGGCGACCACGAGTTCGTGCCCTGGAACATCGGCGTGGTCAGCTGAAGGCGCCCCTCACTGCGGGAGGCCGGGCTCCTGCAGGAACAGCGCGAGACGGTCCAGCCCTTCGGCCGTGCCCTGCATGCGCTGCGCGAGGTCGTGGTGTCCGTCGAGGTAGGCGAGCTGTTCGGTGTAGACCATCCGCGTCCCGGCGCCGGAAGGGGCGAACTCCACGGTGACGAGCGACACCGAGAGGCGGCGGCCGTCGACGCCGATGTCGTAGGCGAAGACGATCCGGCGGCCGGCCACGATGTCGAAGAAGACCTTCTCCACGAGCTGCACCGAGCCGTCCGGGTGGCGCACGCGGTGCGTCTCGCGGCCGAGGACGCGGAAGTCCAGGCTGTAGTTGGTGGTGTCCTCCGCGTGGCAGTCGGCCCAGAGGCGCTTGGCGGCCGGATCGGTCCAGGCCTCGAACACGCGTTCCGGCGGCGCGCCGAATGCGCGGTCGATGGTGAAGCTGGTGTGGGAGGTGCTGGGTCCGTTCATGGGCGTTTCCGGGACGCGCGTGCGGCGAGGTAGGCATCGAGGCGATCGAACTGCGCATGCAGCCGGGCCTTGCGCTGCGCGACCCAGGTTTCCATGGCCGCCAGGGCCCGGGGATCGGCGCGGTAGGTGCGCACGCGGCCTTCCTTCTCCGACGCGACGAAGCCGCCGCTTTCGAGGACGGCCAGGTGCTTGACGGCGGAGGGCAGGGCGATGCCGAGCGGCTCCGCCAGTTCGGAGACCGACGCGGGCCCGATGCTCAAGCGGTCCAGCATCGCGCGCCGGTTCGCGTCGGACAGCGCGAAGAACATCCGGTCGAGCTCGGCGGGGTCGTGCGCGCGCGGCACGTCAGGCCCCTGCCGGCCGGTAGGCGGCGGGCAGGTTCTCGCGCACCGGATAGAACCTGAAGTAGGGCCGCGCCTCGTCCAGCACGCGCGCCACCGAGGGCCGTTCCAGCAGGCGGGCCAGATACGCTGCGAGGTGCCGTTGGCCGGGCGCGAAGGGTTCGATCGTCGCGGCGAAGAAGAGCGAAGGCGCGGCCGCGCAGTCGGCCATCGAGAAGTCCCGACCCGCGGCCCATTCCCGGCCTTCCATGCGCTGGTCGAGGAGGCCGTAGGCCATGGCCAGCGTGCGCCGGGCGGCCGCGACGGCGAGCGGGTCGCGCTCCCCGGCCTGCCGCAGCCGGTCGGCCACGGCCGCCTGCATCGGCTGCATCACGTACTGGTCGAAGATCCGGTCGTACAGCCGCACCTCCAATTGCTCGCGCGGATCGGCGGGCAGCAAGGTCTGTGACCAGGCGTGGCGCGTCGCGACGTGCTCGATGATGATGCTGCTCTCCGGCACCACCTCGCCATCGTCGACGAGCAGCGGCATCTTGCCCGTGGGCCACAGACGGTGGAAGGCCTCCCGCTGGGCCGCGTCGCCGAGGTCGAGCAAGCGTCCTTCGAAGGGGACGCCGAGCTCATGCAGCGCCACCAGGACCTTGTGGCAGAACGAGGAGAGCGGGTGGTAGTGCAGCGTGAGGGCCATGCCGGATCCGGAGGAAGGTTTCTGGACCGGCGAAGTATTCCATAACTTTCCTTGATTGGAAAGTATGGCGCGGCGGCTCAGGCGAGCGCGCCGGCGTTCGGCATCACGAACCCCACCTTGTCCAGCGAGGCGCCGAGGGCCTTCTGCTGCTCCGCGTCCAGGTCCACCAGCGGCGGCCGCACGTGCGCCCAGTCCGCCCGCCCGGTCTTGAGCGCGATGGCGGCCTTCATGGCCGGGATCATCGGGAACTGCGCGAAGGCGGCGCGCTGCGCGTCCAGCTTCTTCTGCTGTTCCTCGGCGTCGCCCTGGCGCCAGGTCCTGTACAGCTGCACGATGGCGCTCGGGTTCACATTGCCCGTGGCCGTGATGCAGCCTGCGCCACCGCCGCGCATGTTGGCCAGCAGGAAGTTCTCGCTGCCGGCGAACACGTCGAAGCCCTGCGGCTGGAAGCGCTCCAGCATCGCCGAGGTGTTCTTCCAGTCGCCGGAACTGTCCTTGATGCCGGCGATGGTCTTCGGGTAGGCCTTGAGCAGGCGCTCGATCAGCGTGAGCGTGATCGGCACGCCGGACACCGGGGGGATGTGGTACAGGTAGATGCGCAGGCGCTCGTCGGCCACCGCGTCGATCACGGCCGCGAAGCCGCGGTACAGGCCCTCGTCGCTGACGCCCTTGTAGTAGAAGGGCGGCAGCATCAGCACGCCGCCGCAGCCGGCCTGCACGGCACGCTGGGTCAGCTCGATCGCGTCCGGCAGCGCGCAGGCGCCGGTGCCGGGCATCATGCGCGCGGCGGGCAGTCCCGCTTCGAGCAGCGCGTCGAGCAGCTTGCGTTTCTCCCCCAAGGTCAGCGAATTGGCTTCCGAGTTGGTGCCGAAGATGGCCAGGCCGACATCCTGGTCCAGCAGCCACCGGCAATGCCGGACGAAGCGTTGCGGGTCCGGCGAATAGTCGGCGTTGAACGGCGTCAGCACCGGCGAGAAGATGCCCTGGAGGCGGGAGGCTTGGGTCATGCGAGACTCCGGAAAAAAAAGGGCGGCAGGACGATACTGCAAGCCTAACAGCGACCCACCCCTGCAGCCACCCCAGGAGACAACCGTGCCCGTCATCCCCCGTCGCGCCCTGTGCGCCGCCCTCGTCACTGCCGCCCTGCTGCCCACGGCCGCGCTGGCCGCCTGGCCGGAGCAGCCGGTCAAGCTCGTCGTGCCGTATCCGCCCGGAGGCGCCACCGACGTGATCGGCCGCATCGTGGCGCAGCGCCTGTCGACCGCACTGGGCCAGCAGGTGGTGGTGGACAACCGCGGCGGGGCCGGCGGCAACATCGGCGCCGACCTGGTGGCCAAGGCGAAGCCCGACGGCTACACGCTGCTGATGGCGGCGATGACCTCGCACTCGACGATGGCGCGGCTGGAGCGCGGCAAGCTGGCCTACGACCTGCAGAAGGACCTGGTCCCGGTGCAGGTGGTCGGCTACGTGCCGCTGGTGTTCGTGGTGCATCCCTCGGTGCCCGCGACCAGCTTCCAGCAGCTGGTGAGCTTCGCCAAGGCGAACCCGAAGAAGCTGACCTATGCGTCGTCCGGGGCCGGTGCGCCCCAGCGCATGGCGGTGGAGATGTTCCGCGTGCAGAGCGGCGCCGACATGATCCACGTGCCGTACAAGGGCAGCGGCCCGGCGATGACGGACCTCGTCGGCGGCCAGGTGCTGATGGCGGCGGAGACGGTGCCCGCCGCCCTGCAGCAGGTGCGCGCCGGCAAGCTGCGCGCGCTGGCGGTGACCACGCCGCAGCGCATCTCCATGCTGCCGGACGTGCCGACCGTCAACGAGTCCGGCTGGAAGGACTTCGACGTGGTGTCAACCTTCGGCGTGATGGCGCCGACGGGCACGCCGGCCGACGTGCTCGCCAGGCTGAACGCGGAGATCGGGAAGATCATGCAGGACCCCGCGGCGAAGGAACAGTTCCTGCAGCAGGGCGTCTACACGCTGGCGCCGCAGACGCCTGCGGATGCCGCCGCCCGCCTGCGCGCAGAGATGGCCAAGTGGGCGAAGGTGATCGACGAGACGGGCGTGAAGGCCGACGAGTGAGTTCCGAAGGAAAGCCCTCCATGTCCTCCTCCGATCCCAGGGCGACCGGCGCCGACGAACAGGCGACCGGCATGCGCCGGGGCCTGGTCAACTACGGCGACGCCGGCTTCTCGCTCTTCCTGCGCAAGGCCTTCATCAAGGGTTCCGGCCTCACCGACCATGCGCTGGACCGGCCGGTGATCGGCATCGCCGACACCGCCAGCGGCTACAACCCCTGCCACGGCAACATGCCGCAGCTCATCGAGGCGGTGCAGCGCGGCGTGATGCTGGCGGGCGGCCTGCCGGTGAAGTTCCCCACGATCTCCATCGGCGAGAGCTTCGCGCAGCCCACCAGCATGTACCTGCGCAACCTCATGTCCATGGACACCGAGGAGATGCTGCGCGCGCAGCCGATGGACGCGGTGGTGCTGATCGGCGGTTGCGACAAGACGGTGCCGGCGCAGCTGATGGGCGCGGCTTCCGCCGGGATCCCGGCGATCCAGCTGATCACCGGTTCGATGCTGACCGGCTCGCACCGCGGCCAGGTGGTGGGCGCCTGCACCGACTGCCGGCGCTTCTGGGCGCAGTTCCGGGCCGACGCGATCGACGCGCAGGAGATCGCCGACGTCAACAACCAGCTGGTGGCGAGCGTCGGCACCTGTTCGGTTATGGGCACTGCCAGCACGATGGCCTGCATCGCCGAGGCGCTGGGCATGACGGTGCCGGGCGGCGCGTCGCCGCCGGCGGTGACGTCGGCGCGCATGCGGGTCGCGGAGGAAACCGGCGCCGTGGCCGTGCAGATGGCGAAGAGCCGCCTCACCATCGACCGCATCCTCACGGAGAAGGCCTTCGAGAACGCGATGCGCGTGCTGCTCGCCATCGGCGGCTCCACCAACGCGATCGTGCACCTGACCGCGATCGCGGGGCGCATGGGGCTCGAGGTGGACCTGAAGGCGCTGGACCGCATGGGCCGCGAGACGCCGGTGCTGGTGGACCTGAAGCCGTCCGGCCAGCACTACATGGAGCACTTCGACGCGGCGGGCGGCATGGCCACGCTGCTGCGCGAACTGAAACCGCTGCTGCACCTCGACGCCCTCACGGTCACCGGCCGCACGCTGGGCGAGGAGCTGGAGCGGGCCGCGCCGCCGTTCCCGCAGGACGTCATCCGTCCGCGCGACAACCCGATCTATCCGCAGGGCGGCATCGCCGTGCTCGAAGGCAACCTCGCGCCCGGCGGCGCGATCATCAAGCAGTCCGCGGCCGACCCGAAGCTGATGGAGCACGAGGGCCGGGCGGTGGTGTTCGAGGGCCTGCAGGACCTGGCCGACCGCATCGACCGCGACGACCTCGACGTCAGCGCCGACGACATCCTGGTGCTGAAGAACATCGGGCCCAAGGGCGCGCCCGGCATGCCGGAAGCCGGCTACATCCCGCTGCCGCGCAAGCTGGCGCGCCAGGGCGTGAAGGACATGGTGCGCATCTCGGACGGGCGGATGAGCGGCACGGCCTTCGGCACCATCGTGCTGCACGTCACGCCCGAATCGGCGATCGGCGGGCCGCTGGCGCACGTGCGCAACGGTGACCGCATCCGCCTCTCCGTGGAACGGCGGGAGTTGAACCTGTTGGTGTCCGATGCCGAGCTGGCCCGGCGCGCGCAGGAGCAGCCCGTCACGCCACCCACGGCGGAGCGCGGCTACCGCAAGCTGTTCCTCACCACGGTGACGCAGGCCGACCGCGGCGTCGACTTCGACTTCCTGGCGGCGCCCGAGGTGCGCGGCCGCATCCCGAAGGCCTGACGCTCAGGCGACGGCGGTCACCCGGATGCCGCGGATCTGGCCGGCCGTGCGGGTTGCCGCCGGCCGGGGATAGGTCTCCGGATCGAACCGGTGCAGCAGCGCGGCCTCGCGTGCGCGCGCCAGCGCCACGTTGGCCAGCTTCACGTGGCCGAAGCCGCGCATCGATAGCGGCAGCACCGCGATCTCGGTCGCGATCTTCAGCCGCTGCGCATCCAGCGCCGGCAGCAGCGTCGCGATGCGCGCCATGTACGCCTCCACCAGCTCGCGTTCCATCCGGCGTTCGGCCGTGCGTCCGAACAGGTCCAGCGCGGTGCCGCGCAGCCGGCGGCCCTGCGCCAGCAGCTTCAGGACCGGCAGCATCCAGCCGCCGAGGCGCACCTTGCGCGGCGCCTGTCCCGCGCGCGCGCGGCTGATCACCGGCGGTGCCATGTAGAACTCCAGCTGCAGGTCGCCTTCGAACTGCTGCTGCAGCGTGCGCTGGAATGCACCGTCGGTGTACAAGCGCGCCACCTCGTATTCGTCCTTGTACGCCATCAGCTTCAACAGGCCTTGCGCGACGGCGCGCGTGAAAGGCAGCGCCGTTCCGGGCTGGACCGCCTCTTCGCGTTGCCGCACGCGCGCGACGAAGTCCGCGTAGCGCTGCGCATAGGCCGCGTCCTGGTATGCGGTCAGGTGGGCGATGCCGCGAGCCAGGATCGCGTCCAGCGCGTCCTCCTCGACGGGTGCGGGCGCTTCGCCGCGCAGCAGCTGCACGATGGCTTGCGGGTCCGCGGCCGCGAGCCGGCCGAGCGAGAACGCCAGCCTGTTGTTCTCCACCGCCACGCCGTTCAGTTCGATCGCCCGCTGCAGCGCCTCGAGGCTGACCGGCACCAGGCCTCGCTGCCAGGCCGAGCCGAGTGCGACGATGTTGGAGTAGATCGCATCGCCCAGGAAGGCTTCGGCCAGCGCCTGCGCGTCGAGGGTCTCCACGCGGTCCGCGCCGGCGGCGAAGCGCAGCTTCTCCAGCAGCTCCGGGACGCGCAGCGAAGCATCGGGATTGCGCAGGCTCTCGGCCACCGGCACCTCGTGCGTGTTCGCCAGGATGCGGGTGCGACCGTGCCGCACGGTCGCCAGTGCGTCGGGCGAGGCGCCCACCACCAGGTCGCAGGCCAGCAACGCGTCGGCCTGCTGCGTGTCGATCCGCACCTGGTTCAGCCGCGACGGGACATCGGCGAAGCGCACGAAGCTGAGCACGGAGCCGCCCTTCTGCGCGAAGCCCATGAAGTCCAGCACGCTGGCGCTCTTGCCTTCCAGGTGTGCCGCCATCGCCACCATGGCGCCCACGGTCACCACGCCGGTGCCGCCGACGCCGGTGACCAGCAGGTCGTAGGGCGCGTTCCACACGTGCGGCGCCGGCCGCGGCAGCGCCTCGACGTGCCGCAGGAAGTCGGCGGAACCGCCGCCCAGCGCGCCGGCGCGCTTGCGCAGCTTGCCGCCGAGCACGCCGACGAAACTGGGGCAGAAGCCCTTGGCGCAGGAGTAGTCCTTGTTGCAGCTGCTCTGGTCGATCCTGCGCTTGCGCCCGAGCGGCGTCTCCAGCGGCTGCACGGCCACGCAGTTGCTCTGCACCGTGCAGTCGCCGCAGCCTTCGCACACGCGGTCGTTGATGTACAGGCGCCGGGCCGGGTCGACCAGCTCGCCCTTCTTGCGGCGGCGGCGCTTCTCGGCGGCGCAGGTCTGTTCGTAGATCAGCACCGTCACGCCGGGCATCTCGCGCAGGCGCCGCTGCACCGTGTCGAGTTCGGCGCGGTCGTGGAATTCGGTGCCCGCGGGGAAGCGGTGCTTGATGGCGTCGTACTTGCCGATGGCATCGGACAGCACCACCACCTGCTTCACGCCCTCGGCTTCCACCTGGCGCGCAATGCCATCGACGGTGATGACGCCGTCGACCGGCTGCCCGCCCGTCATCGCCACCGCGTCGTTGAAGAGGATCTTGTAGGTGAGGGTGGCCTTCGCCGCCACGGCCTGCCGGATCGCCAGGTAGCCGGAGTGATAGTAGGTGCCGTCGCCCAGGTTCTGGAAGACGTGCGGCACCTTGGTGAACATGGCGTGGGACACCCAGTCCACGCCTTCGCCGCCCATCTGGATCAGCCCTTCGGTGTCGCGGTCCATCCAGCTGGCCATGAAGTGGCAGCCGATGCCGGCCTGCGCGTGCGAGCCTTCCGGCACCTTGGTCGAGGTGTTGTGCGGACAGCCGGCGCAGAAGTAGGGCAGGCGCTTGACCGCATCGCTGGCGTTCGACAGCAGTTCGGGCAGCGTGAAGTCGCGCACGAGATGCCGGCGATCGAGGTCGGGGAAGTGCGCGACCAGCCAGGTCGCGACCGTCTCGATCAGTCGGGAAGGGCGCAGTTCGCCCAGCGCCGACACCAGCGGGCGCTCCTGCGCGTCGCGCTTGCCCACGATCACCGGGCGCTCCGGCGCGTTGTAGAACATGGAGCGCAGCTGCTCCTCCACGACCGGCCCTTTCTCCTCGATCACCAGGACTTCCTTCAGCCCGCGCACGAACTCGCGCATGCGCGTGGGCTCGATGGGATAGGTCAGGCCCAGCTTGTAGATGCGCACGCCGTGCGCCGCCAGCGTGTCGATGGAGATGTCCAGCCGGCGCAGCACTTCCATCAGGTCGTAGTGCGCCTTGCCGGCGGTGACGATGCCGACGGTGGCACGGTCGCTGGCCACGATGTGCCGGTCGATGCTGTTCACGCGCGCGAAGGCGCGCACGGCATCGAGCTTGGCGTGGAGGCGCTGTTCGATGGTCAGCGAAGGCAGGTCCGGCCAGCGGTAATGCAGGCCGCCGGGCGGCGGCGTGTAGCCGGTGATGCTGCGCACGGTGTCCGCGTCCTGCCAGGCGGCGACGCGCGCGTTCACCAGGTCCAGGTCCACGGTGGCGCCGCTTTCCACCACTTCGGACAGCGCGGTGAAGCCGACCCAGTTGCCCGAGAAGCGCGACAGGGCCCAGCCGTACAGGCCGAATTCCAAATACTCCGCGACGTTCGCCGGCGCCACCACCGGGGCGTGCCACGACTGGAAGGCCTGGTCGCTCTGGTGCGGCATCGAGGAGGACACGCAGCCGTGGTCGTCGCCGGCCACCATCAGCACGCCGCCGTGCGGCGAGGCGCCGTAGGCGTTGCCATGCTTGAGCGCGTCGCCCGCACGGTCGACGCCGGGCCCCTTGCCGTACCAGAGCGCAAACACGCCCTCGCAGGTGCGTTCCGGGTCGGCCTCCACCCGCTGCGTGCCCAGCACCGCCGTGGCGCCGAGTTCCTCGTTGATCGCGGGCAGGAAGCGCAGCCCCGCCTCCTCGAATTTCTGGCCGGCCTTCCACACGGCCTGGTCGACCATGCCGAGCGGCGAGCCGCGGTAGCCGCTGATGAAGCCGCGCGTGTCGAGCCCCGCGGCCGCGTCGCGCTGCCGCTGCATCAGCATCAGACGGATGAGAGCCTGCGTCCCGGTCAGGAACACGGCGCCGCTGCGCGCCCACAGGCTGTCGGCGAGCTTGTACTCGGGGCGGACGATGGGTTCGTCGCGCGTGGTCGTGTCGTCCATGCGTGCTTGTCTCCTGGAGGCAAGCTTAGGTGCCGCGGCGGAGAAAGTGCTTCCCATTTCCTCCTGCGGCCGAACTCCTGGAGAATGACATTCTTCGAAAAGACGAATTCCAGGAATGAACCAGCTCGACCGCCACGACGTGCTTCTGCTCGCCGAACTGCAGCGCGACTCCCGCCAGACGGTGCAGCAGCTCGCCACGGCGGTCGGCCTTTCCTCCACGCCGTGCTGGAAGCGCGTGAAGGAGATGGAGGCGAGCGGCATCATCCGCGGCTACACCGCGCTGGTGGACCGCGAGAAGGTGGGACTGAGCCTGGCCGTGCTGGCCGAGGTGAACCTCACGCGCCACAACGAGGACGACGTGCGCCGGTTCGAGCGGGCGGTGGCGGACGCCCCGCAGATCGTCAGCTGCTATGCGACCACGGGCCAGGCCGACTACGTGATCAAGGTGCTGGTGCCGGACATCAAGAGCTACGAGTCCTTCCTGCACGACATCGCCTTCAAGCTGCCCGGCGTGACGCATTTGCGGTCCAGTGTCGTGCTGAAAGAGGTCAAGGCGGAGACGCGGCTGCCGCTGGACGACGGCTCGCGCATCGCAGCGCCACGTCGGCGTCGCGGCTGAGCCAAACCTGCTGGCTTCGGCCGGCTTGCGTCGTCCGCCAAGCCGTTCTATTATCTACCGAACGGTCGGTAGAGCACTGTCGAGCTCGCCGTCCTCCTCCCGGGAGACAGCATGTACACGCAAGCCATGGACACCATGGGCAAGGACGGCGACGCGCGCAAGCCGGTGCGCTCGGCCGACGAGATGGTGCAGGAAGAGCGCTTCGAGGCGCGCATCGCCGCCGGCGACTTCGTCGAGCCGAAGGACTGGATGCCGGAGCACTACCGCAAGACGCTGGTGCGGCAGATCAGCCAGCATGCGCACTCGGAGATCGTCGGCATGCTGCCGGAAGGCAACTGGATCACGCGCGCGCCGACGCTCAAGCGCAAGGCGATCCTGCTGGCCAAGGTGCAGGACGAAGGCGGCCACGGCCTCTATCTCTATTCGGCGGCCGAGACGCTGGGCACGTCGCGCGACCAGATGCTGGACGCGCTGCACACGGGCAAGGCCAAGTACAGCTCCATCTTCAACTACCCGACGCTGACCTGGGCCGACGTCGGCGTGATCGGCTGGCTGGTCGACGGCGCGGCGATCATGAACCAGGTGCCGATCTGCCGCTGCTCGTATGGACCGTACGCGCGCGCCATGATCCGCATCTGCCGCGAGGAGAGCTTCCACCAGCGCCAGGGCTACGAGAGCCTGCTGACGATGATGGAGAAGGGCACCGATGCGCAGCGCTCCATGGTGCAGGACGCCGTCAACCGCTGGTGGTGGCCCTCGATCATGATGTTCGGCCCGCCGGACGACCAGTCGCCCAACTCCGCGCAGTCCATGCGCTGGGGCATCAAGCGCGTCTCCAACGACGAACTTCGCCAGCGTTTCATCGACGCCTCGGTCGAACAGGCGAAGCTGCTGGGCGTGACACTGCCTGACCCGGACCTGAAGTGGAACGCGGAGCGACAGCACCACGACTTCGGGAAGATCGACTGGGACGAGTTCTGGCGCGTCGTCGGCGGCAACGGCCCCTGCAACCGCGAGCGGCTCGCTGCCCGCGTGCAAGCCTGGGAAGACGGCGCCTGGGTGCGCGAGGCCGCGCTGGCGTACGCGCGGAAGCAGGAGCCGCACGCGCAGGCGGCGTGATGGATTTCTCCTTCCCCCTCCGGGGGAAGGCCGGGATGGGGGCGCCCCCACCCCAACCCTCCCCCAGAGGGGGAGGGAGCAAGGCAAGGAGCAGACATGAATGACGTGAAGAACGAGTGGCCACTCTGGGAAGTCTTCGTGCGGAGCAAGAGCGGCCTCGACCACAAGCATTGCGGCAGCCTGCACGCGGCCGACCCGAAGATGGCGATCCAGCTGGCGCGTGACGTCTACACGCGCCGCCAGGAAGGCACCAGCGTCTGGGTGGTGCGCTCCGACCACATCGTGGCCAGCGACCCGGGCGAGAAGGGCATGTACTTCGACCCGGCGGAGGACAAGGTGTACCGCCACCCGACCTTCTACAAGCTGCCCGACGCCGTGGACCACATGTGAGCACCGCCATGCAGGCTTCCATCCGCGTCAGCGCCGACCCGCGCGTGCAGTACCTGCTGCGCATCGGCGACACCGCCCTCATCCTCGGGCAGCGCCTGTCCGAATGGGCCGGCCACGCGCCGGTGCTGGAGGAGGACATCGCCCTGTCCAACATGGCGCTGGACCTGATCGGCCAGTGCCGCGCCGTGCTGACGCATGCCGGCACGCTGGAAGGCGCCGGCCACGACGAGGACCAGCTCGCCTTCCTGCGGGACGAGCGCGACTACCGCAACGTCACGCTGGCGGAACTGCCGCGCGGCGACTTCGCCTTCACCATCGTGCGCAACACGGTGATGGCGACCTTCTTCAAGCAGCTGTGGGAACGGCTGGCCGCCTCCAGCGACGCGGAGCTCGCGGCCATCGCGGGCAAGGCCGTCAAGGAAGCGCGCTACCACCAGCAGCATGCGGCCGACTGGCTGGTGCGGCTGGCGGGCGGCACGGAGGAGTCGCGCCGGCGCGTGGACCGTGCGCTGGGCGACCTCTGGCGCTACACCGCGGAGCTGTTCGCGTCCGATGCCGTCGACGAGCAGGCGCAGGCGAGCGGCCTGGGTCCGCGCTGGGGCGACCTGCACGACGCCTGGCTGGCCGAGATCACGCACATCTTCGACGCGGCCGGCCTCGCGGTCCCGGCGCCGGTGCCCTTCGTGAGCACCGGCAAGGCCGGCGTGCACAGCGAACACATGGGCTTCATCCTGGCGGAGATGCAGCACCTGCAGCGTGCGTATCCGGGAGGCGTGTGGTGACACGCGCGGAGCGCGCCTGGGAAGTGCTGGGCGGCGTGCTGGACCCTGAAGTGCCGGCGCTGTCCGTGCGCGACCTCGGCATCGTGCGCGAGGTCATCGACCACGGCGAGGAGCTGGAGGTCGTGCTGACGCCGACGTACTCGGGTTGCCCCGCCACCGAGGTGATCGAGCAGAACGTGCTGGACGCGATCCGCGCCGAGGGCCTGGGCCCCGCGCGCGCCACGCTGCGGCGTGCGCCCGCGTGGACCACCGACTGGATCACGGAGGAGGGCAAGCGCAAGCTGAACGACTACGGCATCGCGCCGCCGCACGCCGTCGTCCCCGCGGAGGCGGGGACGCAGGGCGTCCCGATCCGGATCTTCCGGCGCGACGAGCGCGTGGTGCCTTGCCCGCGCTGCGGCAGCCAGGCGACCGAGCGCCTCTCCGCCTTCGGCTCCACCGCGTGCAAGGCGATGTACCGCTGCCTCGCCTGCCGCGAGCCCTTCGAACATTTCAAGCCCCTATGACCCCGATGTTCCACGAGCTGCGCGTGCGCGCGGTGCAGCCCGACACGCCGGAGGCGGTGATCGTCTCCTTCGAGGTGCCGGAAGACCTGCGCCCCGTGTTCGGCTTCACCCAGGGCCAGTACCTCACGCTGCGCAAGGACATCGCCGGCCAGGACCTGCGCCGCTCGTATTCGATTTGCGCAGGCGTCGACGACGGCGAGCTGCGCGTCGGCGTGCGCAAGGTGCGCGGCGGCGTCTTCTCCAACTGGATCAACGAGCAGCTCAAGCCCGGCGACACCCTCAGCGTGATGGCACCGCAGGGCCGCTTCTTCGTGCCGCTGGAGCCGCAGGCGCAGCGCCACCACCTGGGCATCGCGGGCGGCAGCGGCATCACGCCGATCCTGTCGATCATGAAGACCGTGCTGGCGCGCGAGCCGCACAGCCGCTTCACGCTGGTCTACGGCAACCGCAAGCTGCGCTCCACCATGTTCAAGGAGGAACTGGAGGACCTGAAGGACCGGTACATGACGCGGCTGGTGCTGCACCACGTGCTGTCGGACGAACACACCGAGTTCGACATCAACCACGGCATCGTCAACCGCGCCAAGATCGGCGACTTCCTGCAGGCGCTGGTGCCGGCCGCGTCCATCGACCACGCGTACATCTGCGGGCCGTTCGAGATGAACGACGAGGCCGAGGCCGCCCTGCTGGCCGCCGGCGTGCCGGAGGACCGCATCCACATCGAGCGTTTCGGCATCGCGCAGCAGGCCGGCCAGGTCGGCGCCGTCGTCCACAAGTCCGAACCGACGGACGCCGCGAAGGCGCGCATCACCCTCATCCGCGACGGCCTGAAGCGCGAGATCCCGTTCTCGCGCGAGCAGCCCAGCATCCTGGACGCGGCTTCCGCAGCCGGCATGGAGGTGCCTTACTCCTGCACGTCCGGCGTGTGCGGCACCTGCCGCGCCAAGCTGGTGGAAGGACAGGTTCGCATGGAGCGGAACTTCGCGCTGGACAAGAAGGAAGTCGCCGCCGGCTACGTCCTCACCTGCCAGGCGCATCCGCTCACCGAGCACGTCGTCCTTTCCTTCGACGAACGCTAGATGTTCGCCCCCACGCTTGTCACTACGTGTACTGCGCTGCCCCCCGAGGGGGCTTCAGCCGCCTTGGGGCGGCCCGGCGGCGGCTGAACATGGGTCGCGGTCGCCACGCCGGTTACGACGAACAGCGCGAGACGATCCTCGCGCGGGCGGCCGAACTGTTCGCGCGCCACGGCTACCAGGGCACCTCGATGAACCAGGTGGCCGAGGCGTGCGGGCTCTCCAAGGCGACGCTCTACCACTACTACCGCGACAAGTACGCCTTGCTGGTGAGCATCGCCGACGGCCACGTCACGCGCCTGCGCGCGATCGTCGACGATGCGGTGGCGGGAGAGGCCACGCCGCAGGGCCAGATGCGGGCGCTGGTCCGCCGGCTGGTCGAGGAATACGCGAGTGCGCAGCACGAGCACCGCGTCCTGACCGAAGACGTGAAGTTCCTCGCTCCCGAGGACCGCGATCGCATCCTCGGCAAGGAGCGGGAGGTGGTCGCCGGCTTCGCGCGCGTGGTTGCGGCGCTTCGGCCCGACCTCAAGGAAGCCGCCATGAGCAAGCCCCTGACGATGCTGCTGTTCGGCATGGTCAACTGGATGTTCACGTGGATGAAGCCGGAGGGCCGCCTCGCCTACGACGACATGGCGCCGGTCGTGAGCGACCTGTTCCTGGGCGGGCTGGAAAAGGTCAAGGCGCCCTTGCGGACGGCGGCGCTGGACTGAACGCCCACTCCGGCCCGCGCGCGGCCGCGATCCGCAGCCCCTTCCATTCGATGCCCTCCGCGTGCAGCCACAGGCGCTCGATGCCGAGCCATGCAGCGACGGCACGGTTGTGCGCGCCCTTGCCGTGCGTGGCATCGCCCACCAGCGGGTGCGCGATGTGCTTGAAGTGCCGGCGGATCTGGTGCCGCCGTCCGGTCAACGGCTGCGCCTCCACCAGCGCATAGCGGCTGGTCGGATGCCGCGCGTCCACCGCGAAGGGCCAGTCGAAGGTGTCCAGCCGGCGAAAGCGCGTCATCGCCTCCAGCAGCGGCTGCCCGCGCGAGGGCAGTTCGGGGTCGCGCGCCAGCGGATGCGCGATCTCGCCCGCCGCCGGGGGCCACCCGCGCACCAGCGCGATGTAGCGCTTCGCGACCTGGCCCTGTTCGAAGGCGAGTCCCCACTCGCGTGCGGCCTCCGCGTGGAGCGCGAACAGCAGCACGCCGCTCGTGCCCTTGTCGAGGCGGTGCAGGGGCCAGACGTGGCGGCCCAGCTGGTCGCGCAGCAGCTTCAGCGCGCTGCGCTCCTCGTGCGCATCCAGCCGCGTCGGGTGCACCAGCAGTCCCGCGGGCTTGTCGATCGCCACGATGTCCTCGTCACGGTAGAGCAGCGGAAGGGGGCCGGTTGTCATCAGATTGCAACCAATCGTAGGATGATTCCCACAACTGCGGTGGAGAAGGCTGTGGACAAGCCGGTGGGCTTCCTCGCGGACCCGCGCCGGTGCTGGGTTCCGCCACGGTGACCATTCGACAGGCACCGGCGCGCAGGAATTCTCTTGCGCGCACCGGCGTGTGCTAGGCGGCGAGCGGGGCGGCTTCGCCGCGGCCTTCCCACCAGCGGTCGAAGAAGTAGTGCGCCACCGCGTTGGCCAGCGGCTCCACCACTGCATAGGCGCCGGCCGCGACCCAGCTGCCCGTGAGCGCGAAGCCCACGGCCACCGCCACCACGAAGTGCGAGACGCCGAGCAGGGTCGACTTCAGCACGGCGCGGCGCCGCGGATCGCCGCCCCAGTTGCGCGCGAAGGTCTCGAGCCCATGGCTCACTACGGTATTGGCGGCCGGCTCGATCAGCGCCAGCAGGCCGCCCAGCACGAAGCCGCCGGTGAACAGCCAGCCCAGCGTCACGGCGATCGCCAGGTGGATCACCGCGAAGCTCAGCGTCTTGTGCAGGCTGGATTCGGTTCGGATTCGCATGCAGGAATGATAGGGATCCGCAATGGAATGGGCGAATTGGATTGCTCAATCCCGCCGATTGGCCGGCACCCGCCCGAACAGCCGGTGCAGCAGGCCGCGCAGCCACTGCTGGGCCGGATCGCGGGCGGTGCTGGCGTGCCAGACCAGGCGGACGTCGTAGTGCGGCGCGAAGGGCAGCTTCCAGGTGCGCAGGCCCGGCCGGCTGCGGGCGTACATGGCCGGCACGATGGCCAGCAGGTCGGAGCTGGTCACCAGGTCGGGCAGCGCGCTGAAGTGCCGCGCCCGCAGCACGATGCGGTCGGCCATCTTCAGGCCGACCAGCATCTCCTCCACGCTGCTGTGGAAGGTGGCGGTGGGCGACGCCACCACCAGCGAGGCCGCGGCCAGCTGCGCCCGCGTCAGCGACGCGGCCGCACGGCCGGTGGCGGGCCGCCATGCGGGTGCGGTGATCGCCACGTACTGCTCGCGGAACAGCAACTCGGCGTGCACGCCGCGGTGCCGCGGCTGCAGGATGCCGATGGCGCAGTCGATCTCGCGGGCTTCCAGCGCACCCGTCACCGCGGGCGCGGCCACCGCGACGTTGGACACGCGCGTGCCGGGCGCGAGCTGCCGCAGCTCAGACGCCAGCGGCGGCAGGAACAGCATCTCGCCCAGGTCCGACAGCGACAGCCGCCAGGTGGTGTCGCTGCGCGCCGGGTCGAAGTCCTCCATGCCGGTGACCAGCGCCTCCAGCGACAGCAGGTGCGACACGACCGCCGGGGCCAGCTGCTCGCACAGGCGCGTGCGCTGCAGGCCCGCCGGCGAGCGCACGAACAGGTCGTCGCCGAAGAACTGCCGCAGCCGCGCCAGCGCATTGCTGGTGGCGGACTGCGACAGGGCCAGGGAACGGCCGGCGGCCGTCACCGAACCGGTGCGGTGGATCGCCGCGAGCACGCGCAGCAGGTTCAGGTCCAGTTGGCGGAAGTTCACGTTCGTCCTAATGGTTCACCCTGATCATTCACGCCATCAATGTAGAACATCCACAGAACCCATTCGCCAAATGACGCGCGCGCCGCTAGATTGCCGTCCGACATGGCCGAAAGATCTTTCGCGAACGAGGTGGAGAAGCTGCGCCTGGGCGCCGGCCAGGAGTTCCATGGCGAGGGCATCCTGGCGGTCACCAAGGCCCTGCTGCAGTCGGGCGTGTCGTACGTCGCCGGCTACCAGGGCGCGCCGATCTCGCACCTGATGGACGTGCTGACGGACGCCAACGACATCCTGAAGGAACTGGGCGTGCGCTTCGAGCACAGCGCGTCCGAGGCCACCGCCGCGGCGACGCTGGCGGCTTCGGTCAACTACCCGCTGCGCGGCGCCGTCACCTTCAAGTCCACGGTCGGCACCAACGTGGCTTCCGACGCGCTCGCCAACCTGGCGTCGGGCGGCGTCACCGGCGGGGCGCTGGTCATCGTGGGCGAGGACTACGGCGAAGGCTCCAGCATCATGCAGGAGCGCTCGCACGCGTTCGCGATGAAGTCGCAGATCTGGCTGCTGGACCCGCGTCCCAGCCTCCCGAGCATCGTGCGGGCCGTGGAGCAGGGCTTCGAACTCTCGGAGGCCAGCCGCACGCCGGTGATGCTGGAGCTGCGCATCCGCGCCTGCCACGTGCACGGCAGCTTCACCACCACGGACAACCGCCGCGCCGATTTCACGCTCAAGGACGCGATGGAGCAGCCGCGGCGCGACGTGGAACGCATCGCCCTGCCGCCGTCGACCTACCTGCACGAGCAGGAAAAGATCGCGCATCGCTGGCCGGCGGCCGTGCGCTTCATCCAGGAACGCGGGCTGAACGAGTTCTTCGCCGAGGACGCGCAGGACTTCGGCATCGTGCTGCAGGGCGGCCTCTACAACGGCGTGCTGCGCGCGCTGGAACTGCTGGGGCTGGCCGATGCCTTCGGCCGCTCGCGCATCCCGCTCTATGTCCTGAACGTCACGTACCCGCTGGTCGATGCCGAGTTCACGCGCTTCTGCGCCGGCAAGCGCGCCATCCTGATCGTGGAAGAGGGGCAGCCCGACTTCATCGAGCAGGCGGTGCACGCCATCCTGCGCAAGGCGGCCATGCAGACGAAGGTGCACGGCAAGGACGTGCTGCCCATGGCGGGCGAGTACACCGGCGGCGTGCTGCTCAAGGGCATCGCGCGCTTCGTCGGGCAGCTGGCGCCGGCCCTGCTGGAAGGGCGTGCGCTGCCACCGGCCGCCCGCTCGCCGGCGCCGATGGAGGGCAACCCGAAGGCGATCGCCATCCAGGACGCCTCGGCGCAGGTGCACGGGCGGCCGCCGTCGTTCTGCACCGGTTGCCCCGAGCGCCCGATCTTCACCGCCATCAAGCTGATCGAACGCGAGCTGGGCCCGCACCACGTCAGCTGCGACATCGGCTGCCACCTGTTCTCGATCCTGCCGCCCTTCAACATCGGCGCGACGACGATGGGCTACGGCCTGGGCTGGGCCGGCGCGGCCGCCTTCAACACGGGCGAGACGAGCAAGCGCACGCTGTCCATCATGGGCGACGGCGGCTTCTGGCACAACGGCCTCACCAGCGGCGTCGGCAACGCCGTCTTCAACCAGACCGACAACGTGCTGGTGGTGATCGACAACGGCTATTCGGCGGCCACCGGCGGCCAGGACCTGCTCTCGTCCAAGGCGAGCAACCCGATCCGCGCGACCAACCATCCGATCGAGAAGGCGGTGCGCGGCGTCGGCGTGGAATGGGTCCGCACGGTGGACCACACCTACAGCCTCTCGCGCATGCGCGACGCCTTGCGCGAAGCGCTGACCACGCCGGCCAAGGGGCCGAAAGTGATCGTCGCATCGTCCGAATGCATGCTGAACAAGCAGCGGCGCGTGAAGCCGCTGGTGCGCAAGGCCATCGGGGACGGCCAGCGCGTCGTGCGCGAGCGCTTCGGCGTCGATCCCGACACCTGCACCGGCGACCACTCCTGCATCCGCCTGTCCGGTTGCCCGTCGCTCACGATCAAGCCCAACCCGGATCCGCTGCGCACCGACCCCGTCGCCACGGTCGTCGACAGCTGCGTCGGCTGCGGCCTCTGCGGCGAGGCCGCGCACGCGGCGGTGCTGTGCCCCTCGTTCTACCGCGCCGAGATCATCAACAACCCGACCCGCTGGGACCGCTTCAAGGACCGCGTGCGGACGGCGGTCATCGGCTGGCTGCAATCCCGCATCGACCGGCGGCTGCAGGGGCTCGCGGCATGAGCACCCCGCGCGCCATCACCATCGCGCTGCTCGCCATGGGTGGCGAGGGCGGGGGCGTGCTGTCCGACTGGCTGGTGGACCTGGCCGAGCACAACGGCTTCCTGGCGCAGGCCACGTCCGTGCCGGGCGTGGCCCAGCGCACCGGCGCCACGGTCTACTACCTGGAACTGTTCCCGCGGGAGAGCGTGCCGGCCGGCGCGCAACCCGTGCTCGCGCTCGGGCCGGTCCCCGGCGAACTCGACGTCGTCATCGCCTCCGAGCTGATGGAGGCCGGCCGGGCGCTGCAGCGCGGCCTGGTGTCGCCGGAGCGCACGACCTTCATCGTTTCGACCCATCGCGTGTACTCCATGACCGAGCGCACGGCGATGGGCGACGGCCGCGTCGACGCGGACAAGCTGCTCGAGGGCGCGCAGGCGGCGGCGGCCCGCTTCATCGGCACGGACTTCTCGGCGCTGGCCGAGAAGTCCGCCGGCCCGATCGCACCGGCGCTGTTCGGCGCGCTGGCCGCGTCCGGGGCCTTGCAGTTCACGCGCGCGCAGTTCGAGGAAGCCATCCGCCGCGGCGGCGTCGGTGTCAAGGCCAGCCTGCAGGCCTTCGCCGCCGGCCACGACGCCGCGCTGGCACCGCCCGCGCCGCAGCCGGTGCCATCCGCCGCGCCGCTGGGGCCGCGGCTGCAGGCGCTGGCGCAGCGCATCGCCGCGGAGTTCCCGTCGGCCGCGCACGACACGCTGCGGCACGGCGTGCTGCGCCTGGCCGACTACCAGGACGCCGGCTACGCCGCGCGCTACCTCGACCTGCTGCGGCCCCTGCACGACACGGGCGACGTGCTTCTCGACACCGCGCGCCACCTCGCACTGTGGATGTCGTACGAGGACGCGATCCGCGTGGCCGACCTGAAGACCCGCCGCACGCGCTTCGAGCGCGTCGCCGGCGAAGTGCGGCTGGGGGGCACGCAGCTGCTGCAGATCAACGAGTTCATGCACCCCCGGGTCGAGGAGATCGCCGACATCCTGCCTGAGCGCCTGGGGCGCTGGCTGCTCGGCACCGGCTGGGCCCGCGGCACGCTCGGCCGCTTCACGCGCAGCGGCCGCGTGATCCGCACCAGCAGCCTGCGCGGCTACCTGCAGCTGTATGCCATCGCCTCGCTGCGCGCCCTGCGTCCCCGGTCGCTGCGCTACGCGGTGGAACACGAACGCATCGCCGCCTGGCTGGCCGAGGTCCGGCGCCTGGCCACCTTCCATCCGGCCCTCGCGCTGGAGGTGGCGCGCTCGCAGCGGCTGGTGAAGGGCTACGGCGACACCCATGCGCGCGGCTGGCGCAACTTCCAGCGGCTGATGGGGGCGCTGCCGCGGCTGGAGGACGACCCCGCCGGCGCGCAGCGCCTGGGCGAGCTGGCGCGCGCCGCACTGGCCGACGAAAGCGGGCAGGCGCTGGAACGCATGCTCGCGCCTGCCCTGAATTGACCCCCATCACCGCACCGCTTATGTTCGACGCGACCGCAAGGAGACCCTGAAGATGAAGCTTTCCATCGTGCACAAGGCCGCGGCGCTGCTGCTGGCCACGGGCTTCGCAGCGGGCGCCGCCGCCCAGGAGGCGACGCTGCGCCTGGTGAGCGCGTTCGCCGAGAACGGCATCTACGTGCAGCGACTGCAGCCGTGGATCCAGAAGTTCAACGCCGAGGGCAAGGGCGTGCTGCAGATCAACTTCATCGGAGGTCCCAAGGCGATGCCTCCCTTCGAGGTCGGCAACGCGGTCAAGACCGGGGTCGTGGACATGGCGCTGAACACCGGCGCCTTCTACACCAACGTGATGCCGGAAGCCGACTTCCTGAAGCTCACGCAGGTGCCGGTGGCCGAGCAGCGCCGCAACGGCGCCTTCGACGCCATCAACAAGGTGTGGAACGAGAAGGGCAACATGCAGTACCTGGCGCGGATGGTGGAGAACCAGCCGTTCCACATCTACACCAACAAGAAGGTCGAGAAGCCCGACCTGGCAGGCCTGAAGATCCGCATCACGCCGGTGTACCGCGACTTCTTCCAGTCCCTCAACGCCAACGTGATCACGACGCCGCCGGGCGAGGTGTACACGGCGCTCGAGCGCGGCGTGGTCGACGGCTACGGCTGGCCGATCGGCGGCATCTTCGACCTGAACTGGCACGAGAAGACCAAGTTCCGCATCGACCCCGGTTTCTACGACGCCGAGGTGTCGCTGATCATGAACCTGCCGGCGTACCGCAAGCTCACGCCGGCGCAGCGCGACTACCTGCAAAAGCAGCTGCTCGCGCTGGAGGCGCAGAACACGTTCTGGGCGCAATACACCGCCGACGAAGTGGCGCGCCAGCAGAAGGCCGGCATCGAAACCATCAAGTTCGATGCCGCCACCTCGAAGTCCTTCGTCGACAAGGCCTACCAGGTGGGCTGGGCCAGCGCCGAGAAGCAGAGCCCCGAGATCGCCGGGCGCTTCAAACCGCTGTTCTCGCGCAAGTGACCGGCAAGGCTTCCGACGCCTTCGGCAAGCTGCTGGCCGCGCTGGCGCTGGCCGGCTGCTTCATCCTGTTCGCCATGATGCTCGTCATCGTGGCGGACGTCGCCTTGCGCAACATCGCGGTCCCCGGCCTGCCGCGGGGGCTCGCGTGGAGCAACGAGGTGTCGGAGCTGATGCTGTACCTGCTGACGATGTGCGTCGCGCCCTGGCTGCTGCGCCAGGGGCAGCACATCCGCGTCGACATCCTGCTGCAGGCGCTGCCGAAGAAGGTGGCCTGGGCACTGGAGTGGGTGGGCGATGCCATCGGCCTGGCCTGCTGCCTGTTCATGGCCTGGTACGGCGCGCGGGCGGCCCTCGCCAGCTTCCGCGAAGGCGCGGTCAACATCAAGACGCTGGTGACGCCGGAGTGGTGGTCGCTGGCGCCGCTGCCCATCGTCTTCGTGCTGTTGGCGATCGAGATGGGCTTCCGCATGGGCCGGCTGTACGCCGGCGAACGCGGCCCGCGCCACGAAGCGGTGAGCGCCGCGTGAAGGGGCGCGCATGATGTCCGGCTGGGTGATCGCCGCCTGGCTGATGCTGGGCGGCTCCACGGTGCTGCTGTTCATCGGCATGCCGGTGGCGCTGACCTTCATCACCGTCAACATCGTCGGCGCCTGGTTGTACATGGGCGGCGAGGCGGGGCTGGCGCAGCTGGCGCGCAGCAGCGTCAGCTCGGTCACCGCCTTCTCGCTGACGCCGATCCCGCTGTTCGTGCTGATGGGCGAAGTGCTGTTCCACACCGGCCTCGCACTGAAGGTGATCGAAGGCATCGAGAGGCTCATCCGGCGCCTGCCCGGCCGGCTCGCCGTCGTCGCCGTGGTGGCCGGCACCGTTTTCTCCGCCATCTCGGGCTCCACCATCGCGACCACCGCGATGCTCGGCTCGCTGCTGCTGCCCGTGATGCTGTCCAAGGGCTACCACCCGACGCTCGCCACCGGCCCGATCATGGCCATCGGCGCGGTGGACATGCTGATCCCGCCTTCAGCCCTGACCGTGCTGCTCGGGTCGCTGTCGGGCATCTCCATTTCCAAGCTGCTGATCGGCGGCGTGCTCCCGGGCGTGATCCTGTCGGCGGCCTTCGTGCTGTGGATCGTGCTGCGCGTGCGCATCAGCCCGCACCTGGCGCCCGCCACCGAGGACCAGCCGATGCACACCGGCTGGGAACGATGGCGGCCGTTCTTCGCCTACGTGCTGCCAACGCTGTCGATCTTCGGCATCGTGGTCGGGGCACTGGCCCAGGGCTGGGCCACGCCCACCGAGTGCGCGGCGCTCGGCGCCTTCGCCACGCTGGTGCTCGCCGCGCTCTATCGGGCGCTCACCTTCGAGGCGCTGCTCAAGGCGCTGAAAGGGACGGCCGGCATCTCGGGGATGATCCTCTTCATCATCCTGGGCGCCACCACCTTCGCGCAGATCCTCTCCTTCTCCGGCGCCAGCAACGGCCTGGTGCAGCTGATCACGGGGCAGGGCTGGTCCACCGGCGCCATCGTGGCGGGCATGATGCTGATGCTGATCTTCCTGGGCATCTTCGTCGACCAGGTCAGCATGATGATGATCACGCTGCCGATCTTCATGCCGATCGTGCAGAGCCTCGGCATCGACCCGGTGTGGTTCGGCGTCATGTTCCTGATCTGCATGCAGCTCGGGCTGCTGCTGCCGCCGCACGGCCTGCTGCTGATGACGATGCGCGGCGTGGCGCCGCCGCAGGTGACGATGGCGCACATCTTCCGCGCCGTGGTGCCTTACGTCGTGATGAGCCTGCTGCTGCTCGCCGCGGTGTTCTGGCTGCCGCAGATCGCGACCTGGCTGCCGAAGTGGATCGGGTGAAGCTCAGGGCCCGCTGCGCAGAAAGCTGAAGCAGCCCAGCCCGAAGGGCGCATCGCTCACGAGCAGCGCGCCGTTCGCGTAGAAGCGGCGTGCCTGCTCCGGCCGCGGGCGCAGCACCGTCGGTCTATCGACTCAGGATTTGCGGCCGAGGAGGTCGCCGCCCTGCGCGCGCGGTTCGGCGAGCGGGTCCACTTCCGCGCCGCCGGGCGGCTGCTCGGCCGGCACGCCACGTTCGGCGTCCTTCGCCTTCGGCGGCATGCCGACGTTGGCGCTGCTCCCGGTCAGGCTGTGCGTGCCGATCGGCGCGCCGTTGCCGTGCTTGCCGGCCGGCTTCTCGTCGGCGGGATGCCAGGGTTGCGCGGACTTGTCCTGCTTCTCGTTCATTGCATGCTCCTCAGGAGACCGACCACGTGAAGGACAGGCGCGCGGGCTGCTTGCCCACGGTGACCGCCTTGCGCTGCGACTGCCCGTTGAAGGAAGCCTCCACCTGGTGCGGGCCGGAGCCGGGCACGTTCACCAGCATCAGCGGCCCGCCGCAGCGCGCCTGCAGCACCACCTTGCCGTCCGCGCCCGTGATCTTCACGTCGACGTCGGCGACGTAAGCGCCGGTGGTGCTGGCGAAGGTCACCAGCATGTCGTGATCGGCCGCCTGCGCCTTGAACTGCTGCTGTTCCGCGTCGCCGACGCCGCCGCAGCGGAATTCCGCCTGGCCGGCCCCTTGGGCGAAGGCCAGCGCCGCGGCCTGCGCCACCGCCAACCCGATCAGGATGTGCTTCTTCATCACGTGCTCCTTTGCGTCCGCATGGTCAGCCGCAGGAAGCCAGCCCGGCGTCGGGCGGGGCGCGCTCCGTCGGTAGGAAGCGTCCGATCCCGGCGGCCGGATGGCCACCCCAGGCTGCTGCCGAGGTGCTATCTTTCGCCGCGCATGAGCAAGACGGACCATCGCAACAGGGACTTCGGGCGCGGGCTCGCGCGCGCGTTCGCGGGTGCCGTGATCTTCGGCCTGCCGCTCCTGATGACCATGGAGATGTGGTGGCTGGGCTTCGGCATTCCCTCCGCCAGGCTGGCGCTGCTGCTCCTGCTGTTCTTTCCCTTCCTCGTGGCGCTGTCGTGGCATGTCGGGTTCGAGCCCACCTTCAGCCTGCGCGACGACCTCGTCGATGCGCTGGTGGCCTACGGCGTCGGGTTCGTCGCATCGGCCGTCGTCCTGGCGCTCCTCGGCGTGCTGACCCTGGAGATGTCGGTGCGGGAAGTGGTCGGCAAGGTCTCGCTGCAGGCGGTGCCGGCCAGCATCGGCGCCTTGCTGGCGCAGTCGCAGCTGGGCCACCAGGACGAGGCGCAGGAGCCACGGGGCGGCGTCGCGCGCTACGCCAGCGACCTGTTCATCATGGGCGTGGGCGCGCTGTTCCTGGCCTTCAACCTGGCACCGACCGAGGAGATGCTGCTGATCGCGCTGCGCCTCCCGCCCTGGGGCGGGGCCTTGCTCATGGTCGTTTCCGTGGTCGTCATGCACACCTTCGTCTATGCGGTGGCCTTCCGCGGCCAGCCGGAGGACCGCGCCGGCGGCTGGAGCGTGCTCGCGCGCTTCAGCATCACCGGCTACGCCATCGCCTTGCTGGGCAGTGCCTACCTGCTCTGGACCTTCGGCCGTTTCGACGGGCTCGGCCTCGCGCCGGCGCTGCAGGTGGTGTCCGTCCTCGGTTTCCCCGCGGCCGTCGGCGCCGCGGCCGCACGCCTCATCCTCTGACATGGCGAACACGCGCGACAACCCGAAGAACCCGGCCGGCCCGAAGCGCCAGGACGGCGCCGAGCCGCCGCCGCCGTTCTGGGAATGGGTCGCGGCCGGTGTCGGCCTGCTGCTGCTGGTAGCGAGCATCGGCTACCTGCTGGTCGACGCCGTCACAGCGCGTGACGGCCAGCCGCAGCCGCGGATCGAGATCGTGGACGTCGCGCCGCAAGGCGGGCAGTTCGTGGTGCGGCTCAAGGTGCACAACGACGGACGCGCCACGGCCGCGGCACTGCGCGTCGCCGGCGAGCTGCGGCGCGGAGAGACCGTGCTCGAGAGCAGCGAACTCGAACTGGACTATCTTCCGGGAAGGTCGTCGCGCGAGGCCGCGCTGCTGTTCACGCAGGATCCGCGTACGCTGCAGCTGGCGCTGTCGTCGCGCAGCTGGCAGAAGCCCTGAGCGGCAGCGCGTTCGCGCACGGAAAGGAGCAAGCCATGTTCAAGCGCATCCTGGTCCCCGTCGACGGCAGCGACACGTCGCTGCACGCGCTGCAGACCGCCGGCCGGCTGGCGCGCGAGAACGGCGGGCAGCTGCGGC
The DNA here is from genome assembly GCF_015070875.1 of Ramlibacter pallidus. GTDB lineage: Bacteria > Pseudomonadota > Gammaproteobacteria > Burkholderiales > Burkholderiaceae_C > Ramlibacter > Ramlibacter pallidus. The sequence continues at coordinate 116,329 of NZ_JADDIV010000001.1, read as the reverse complement.
TGGTGCACGTGATGGACCGCACCGCGTACCTGACCGGGTACGACCCCTCGGGTGGCGGCTCCGGCGCGCTGTACGAGGCGCTGCGTGGCAGCGGCCGGCAGATCCTGGCGGACAGCCTTGCGGCGGCGCAGGCCGCCGGCGCGACCGCGGACACGCTGATGGTCGACGAGCTCGGCCTGCGGCTGGGCGATGCGGTCGCCAGGGCGGCGGCCGACTGGCAGGCCGACCTGATCGTCGTGGGCACGCATGGCCGCAGCGGCCCCAGCCGCCTGCTGCTGGGAAGCGGTGCGGAACAGGTGATCCGGCTGGCGCCGGTGCCGGTGCTGGTGACGCGCGGCTGAGCCGCCGGCGCGCGGCCCTCCGGGCAGCAGGGGCTTGACCTTGCCCCAGGGGGAAGGTTCAGGATGCAACCCCCATGAACGCCATCCCCACGGCAACCCTCGCGGCATGGGCTTCGGGGGCTGGGCCGTCCCCTCCCGGTGGCATGCGCTAGGATGTGAAAGGTATGTCGACGCTCCGTCTGGTCATCGCATGGCTCCTCATGGCCGCGCTTCCCCTGCAGGGGATGGCGGCCGCCGCCATGCTTTTCTGCGGACCGGTGCATGCGGGCACGACGCAGGCCGCCGGCCACGACCATGCGTCGCATGGGCACGGCGCGGAGCACGACGCCGCATCGCATGCGCATGGCCGCACCGACGGCGCGGATGAACCGTCCTCGCAGGCCTTGCAGCCGGCGTTGGATGCGCAGGCGACCGCCTCCGCCGTGGACGACGGCCACGGGTGCCCGGTGTGCGCGGCCTGCTGCAACCTCGTGGCGCTCTCCGAGCCGCCGGCGTTGCGGCTCGGAGAGAACGCCCACCTCCTGCAGCCCCTGCCGGGGCCGGCCCGCGTGCTGACGCGGCACGCGCCCACCCCCGACAAACCCCCTCGCGCCTGAGCACCAGCCGCGGCCCGGCGTTGCCGGGCCTGGCTGCCGCATTGCCGCACCTGCCGACCGCGCCTGCCGCGATCCGGCGCACGCTTCACGTCGTCACGCGAGGACCCATGCCACGCATCTCCAGGAACATCGTCATTGCCGCCGCCGCGCTCGCCACTGGGGCGGGAGCCGGGGCACAGGCGCCCGCCGCGCCTTCGCCGGCCACGGCCGCCGACGCCGCCTACCCATCCGCCTTCGACGGCTACCGCCCCTTCTCCGCCGGCGAAGTCGGCGACTGGCGCCGGGCGAACGACACCGTGCGTGAAGTCGGCGGCTGGCGGGCCTACGCACGCGAGATCCACGGCGGCGGGACTTCGCAGGGCACCGTGCCCGCGCCTTCGCGTCCGGCGCCTGCCGCGGCGCCGGCGCGTCCGGCGTCGCCCCACCAGGAGCACCATCGATGAATCCGACAGCCACCTCCAGGCTCGCGGTGGCGGTCGTGGGGCTCGCGCTCGCCGGTTGCGCCGCTCCCGACATGCAAGCCGAACTGCGCGAAGCCAACCGGCTGGCGGGGCCGGTGGCGACCGGTGCGGGCGCCGAGCTGCAGCACGAACCGTCGCAGCGCGAAGCGGCGGCCAGGCTGGCCGACGATCTCCTCGCCCAGCCCCTGACCCAGGATGGCGCGGTCCGGCTCGCGCTCGCCAACAGCCCCGCCTTCCAGGAGGCGCTGGCCCAGGGGTGGACCGAGGTCGCGGCCGCCCGCCAGCGGGGCCTGCCGGGCGGCGTCGCCTTCTCCTTCGAGCGGCTGCGCGAAGGCGCCGACCTGGAGCTGGGGCGCCTGCTGTCGGTCGGGCTCTTCGACCTGGTCACGCTGCCGCAGCGCCGTGCCGTGTCGAGGATCGCTTCCGAGCAGGCGAGGGTGCGCATGGCCGGCGCCATCGTCGACCAGGTGGCGGCCGCGCGGCAGGCCTGGGTGCGCGCCGTCGCCGCACGCGAGGTCGAGACGTACGCCACGCAGGTGAAGGACGCCGCCGAGGCCAGCGCCGAACTCGCGCGCCGCATGCAGGCGGCCGGCAATTTCACCAAGCTGCAGGCCGCGCGCCAGCACCTTTTCTATGCGGACGCGACCGCCCGGTTCGCGAACGCGCGGCAGCAGGCGATCGCTGCACGCGAGGCGCTGGTGCGCGAGCTGGGCTTGACGCAGCAGCAAGCCAGCGTGCTGAAGCTGCCCGCGCGCCTGCCGGAACTGCCGAAGGCACCGAGGGCGCCGGAGGAGGTCTCGCAGGCGCTCGCTTCGCAGCGGCTCGACGCGCGCCTGGCGCGGCTGGAACTCGAAGCGGCCGGCCGCGGCCGCGGCGTCGACCTGGCCACGCAGCTCCTGGACGTGGAGCTCGGCGCCCGCCGCGACACGCGCTTCGAGGGCAGCGGCGAGAAGTCGACGACGCGAGGGTGGGAGCTCGAGATCCGCCTGCCGCTGTTCGACGGCGGCGCGACGCGCAGTGCCGCGCTCGACGCCCGCTCGTTCGCCGCCGCGCAGCGCTACGAGGCGGTGGCCCGCGCCGCGGGTTCGCAGGCGCGCGAAAGCTACGCGGCCTACCGGACGGCGTACGACCAGGCGCGGCACCAGCGCGACGAGCTCGTGCCGCTGCGCAGGACCATCTCCGAGGAGAACCTGCTGCGCTACAACGGCATGATCATCGGCGTGTTCGAACTGCTCGCCGATGCGCGCGAGCAGGTCTCCGGCGTCATCGCCGCCATCGAGGCGCAGCGCGACTTCTGGATCGCCGATGCCGCCCTCTCCTCCACCTTGATCGGCAGGCCGCGAGCCGGCGCCACCGATGCGCCGTCCTCGGCAGGCGCTGCGGCCGCGTCCGATGCGGGCCATTGACGAACGACGAAGGACACCATGTCGAACAGACGAAACTTCCTCACCGGCGTCGGCGCCATCGCCGGCGCGGTGGGCGCGGCCTCGGTCAGCAAGGTCGCGATGGCCGCCTTGCCCGAGCCCGTGGTCCAGACCAAGCCGGACACGGCGGGCCCGCTGGCGCCGCCGACCGGACGGCCCTACAACCCCGTGGTCACCCTCAATGGCTGGACCGCGCCCTGGCGCATGAAGGACGGCGTCAAGGAGTTCCACCTCGTCGCGGAGCCCGTCGTGCGCGAGATGGCGCCGGGCTTCAAGGCGCACCTGTGGGGCTACAACGGCCAGTCGCCGGGACCCACGATCGAGGTGGTCGAGGGCGACCGCGTGCGCGTCTTCGTGACCAACAAGCTGCCCGAGCACACCAGCATCCACTGGCACGGGCAGCGCCTGCCCAACGGCATGGACGGCGTCGGCGGCCTGACGCAGCCCACCATCCAGCCCGGCAAGACCTTCGTCTACGAGTTCGTGGCTCGACGGCCCGGCACCTTCATGTACCACCCGCACGGCGACGAGATGGTGCAGATGGCGATGGGCATGATGGGCTTCTGGGTCACGCACCCCAAGGGCCGGCACCCGCTGATCGACGAAGTGGACCGCGATTTCGTGTTCCTGCTCAACGCCTACGACATCGAGCCCGGCGCGTACACACCGAAGATCATGACGATGACGGACTTCAACATCTGGACCTTCAACAGCCGGGTGTTTCCCGGCATCGCCTCGATGAACGTCCGGCACGGCGACAAGGTGCGCATCCGCGTGGGCAACCTGTCGATGACCAACCACCCCATGCACCTGCACGGGCACGAGTTCGTCGTCACCGGCACCGACGGCGGCCCTACGCCGCGCAGCACGCGCTGGCATGAAGTCACCACCGACATCGCGGTGGGGCAGATGCGCCAGATCGAATTCCTCGCCGACGAGGAGGGCGACTGGGCCTTCCATTGCCACAAGAGCCATCACACGATGGGAGCGATGGGCCACGACGTGCCCACCATGATCGGCGTCGACCATCGTGGGGTGGCGAAGAAGATCTCGCAGCTGGTGCCCGACTACATGGTGATGGGCGAGCGCGGCATGGCCGACATGGGCGAGATGGAGATGCCCCTGCCCGACAACACGCAGAAGATGATGGACGGCCGGGGGCCCTTCGGCGGCCTGGAGATGGGGGGCATGTTCACGACCGTGAAGGTCCGGCGCGGGCAGAAGCGGGGCGACTACGCGGACCCGGGCTGGTTTCGGCATCCGCAGGGAACCGTCGCCTACGAGTTCGGCGGCGCGCTGCCCGAGCCGGCTCGGGCCGGGGGAACGGCGCCCGGAAAACTACCTTCCGCGGCCGGCGCGCCCGCGGCGAAGGACGTCGAAGTGCGCGTCCGCAAGCCGGCATCGGGACACGGAAGCCATTGAACAAGGGAACGAACATGAAACACACCAAGCACGCGCTGGCGCTCGCCGGCATCACCTTCGCCGCCGCGCTGACGGGCGGTTCCGCCTTCGCGCACGGCGAGAAGGCGCACGCCACGGCGGCGGCGCCGGTCCCCAAGGAGCAGAAGCCCTGGGGCATCGCCGGCGAAGCGAGCGACGCCAAGCGCACGATGGAGGTCACCATGACCGACGACATGCGCTTCACGCCGTCGAACATCGAGGTGAAGCAGGGCGAAACCGTGAAGTTCGTCGTGCGCAACAAGGGCAAGGTGCTGCACGAGATGGTCCTCGGCGACCGCAAGTCGCTCGACGAGCATGCCGCGCTGATGCAGAAGTTCCCGGGCATGGAGCACGACGAACCGCACATGTCGCACGTGGCGGCCGGCAAGGCGGGCACGCTCGTCTGGAACTTCAACCGTGCCGGGGACTTCGACTTCGCTTGCCTGATCCCCGGCCACTACCAGGCCGGGATGGTCGGGAAGATCAAGGTGTTGCCCAGGCAATGAAAGGAAACCAGACCATGAAAAGACTGCATCGAATCCTCCTCTGCGGCGTTCTCGCCGCCGGCGCTTCGTTCACGGCGTCCGCGCAGCCGGCGGGATCGGCGGACCACAACGCTCACCATCCGCAGGCTGCCGCTGCCGCCGACATGGCGGAAGGCGAGGTCCGCAAGGTCGACAAGGCCGCGGGCAAGATCACCGTGCGGCACGGGGAGATCAGGAACCTGGACATGCCCCCGATGACGATGGTGTTCGGCGTCTCCGATCCGGCCATGCTCGACAAGGTGAAGCAGGGCGACAAGGTCCGCTTCCGGGCCGCGAACCCGAACGGCAACTACACGATCACGGAGATCCAGGCCGCCGGGCAGTGAACGACAACGGAGACCGCCCATGAACGACCATGGCCATCAGCACCACGGGCAGCACGCGCATCGCGACCCTGACCAGGGTGACCGGCACGCGGCCGTTGCACCGGCGCCCTCGGGAACGGTCTACGTCTGCCCCATGCACCCCGAGGTCCGGCAGGACCATCCGGGCACCTGCTGGAAGTGCGGCATGGCGCTGGAGCCCGAGCTTCCCAGCCTGGAAGAAGGCAAGGATCCGGAACTTGCGGACTTCGAGCGGCGCTTCTGGTGGACGCTGCCGCTGACGGTCGCCGGCGTGCTGCTGGCGATGTTCGGCCACTCCATGGGGCTCATGGGGTCCCGGACCCAGACCTGGATCGAGCTCGCTCTTGGCGCGCCGGTCGTGCTCTGGGCGGGAGCGCCGTTCTTCCGCCGCGGCTGGGCCTCGGTGGTGAACCGCAGCCCGAACATGTGGACGCTGATCGCGCTGGGCACGGGCGCGGCGTTCGTCTACAGCGTGGTGGCCACGGTGGCACCCGGCGTGTTTCCCGCGTCCTTCGTGTCGATGGGACGCGTCTCCGTGTACTTCGAGGCTGCGTCGGCCATCATCTCGCTCACGCTGCTGGGGCAGGTGCTGGAATTGCGCGCCCGTTCCGGCGCGAGCGCGGCGATCAAGGCGCTGCTCGGGCTCGCACCGAAGACCGCGCGCCGCATCGCGGCCGACGGGACCGAAGCGGACGTCCCGCTTGCGCACGTGCACGAGGGCGACCTGCTGCGCGTGCGCCCCGGGGAGAAGGTGCCCGTCGACGGCGTCGTCGTCGAAGGCAGGAGCGCCGTCGACGAGGCCATGGTCACCGGCGAGCCGATGCCGGTCTCCAAGGAGCCCGGCGACAAGCTGATCGGGGCGACGGTGAACACTTCCGGGGCGCTCGTCATGCGGGCCGAGCGCGTCGGCTCCGCCACCGTGCTGTCGCAGATCGTGCAGATGGTCGCGCAGGCGCAGCGGTCGAAGGCGCCCATGCAGCGCATGGCCGACGTGGTGGCCGGGTACTTCGTGGTCGGCGTGGTGCTGGCCGCACTGGCCACCTTCTTCGCCTGGGACTTCCTGGGGCCCGAGCCTTCCTGGGTGTACGGCTTGATCAATGCGGTGGCCGTGCTGATCATCGCCTGCCCCTGCGCACTGGGGCTCGCCACGCCGATGTCGGTGATGGTCGCCACCGGCGAAGGCGCCCGGCGCGGGGTGCTGTTCAAGGACGCTTCCGCGATCGAGAACATGCGCAAGGTCGACGTGCTGATCGTCGACAAGACCGGCACGCTCACCGAAGGCAAACCGGCATTCCGGAAGGCGGTGGCGGCGCCCGGGTTCACCGGCGACGAAGTCCTGCGCCTGGCGGCCAGCCTGGACCAGGGCAGCGAGCATCCGCTGGCCCACAGCATCGTCGCCGCCGCGAAGGCGCAGGGACTGCCTCTCGCGAAGGCGGAGACGTTCGAATCGGCCAGCGGCATCGGCGTCACCGGCTCGGTCGAGGGCCGGAGCCTTGGGCTGGGCAATACGGCCCTGATGGACAAGAACGGCGTGGATGTCTCGGCGCTGGCATCGGAGGCCGACGCGCTGCGCGGCACCGGCGCGAGTGTCATGTACCTGTCGGTCGACGGCCGCTTCGCGGGCTTGCTGGCGGTGGCGGATCCGGTCAAGGCCACGACGCCCGAAGCCATCGCCAGGCTGCGCGGCCAGGGGATCCGGATGGTGATGGCGACCGGCGACGGGCTGGCGACGGCGAAGTCGGTGGCGCAGGCGCTGGGCATCGACGAGGTCCACGGTGAAGTGAAGCCGCAGGACAAGCTGGAACTGGCGCGCCGGTTCAAGTCGCAGGGGCTGGTGGTTGCGATGGCGGGGGACGGCATCAACGACGCGCCCGCCCTGGCCGGCGCCGACGTCGGCATCGCCATGGGTGCGGGCACCGACGTCGCCATGGAGAGCGCGCAGGTCACGCTGGTGAAGGGCGACCTGCGCGCCATCGCGGACGCGCGGGACCTGTCCGAGGCGTCGGTACGCAACATGCGCCAGAACCTGGTGTTCGCGTTCCTCTACAACGCGCTTGGCATCCCGCTGGCCGCCGGCGTCCTCTATCCGTGGACCGGCTGGCTGCTCTCGCCGATGCTGGCGGCACTGGCCATGAGCCTCAGCTCGGTGTCGGTGGTGGGCAATGCGCTGCGGTTGAAGCGGTGGCGGGCATGAACGCCGGCCGCCGCCCGTACGAGGCGCAGGGTCTCGTGCGTGCCGCACCGCGGTCCTCTTCGAAGCGCTCGACGATCCGCGCCGGCTCTCGCGCCACATGGACCAGCGCTCGATGGCGATGATGGGTTCTTCGATGTCGACCGTCACCGACGAGGGTGGCGGGCGTGTACCCGGATCCGTCACCCGGATGCAGGGGCGCGTGCTCGGCATCCCTTCAAGGCGTGGGAGACCGTCGGCGAACCCAGGCTGCTGGTGATCGGCGCGTTCGCCGGGGCTACGCCACCGGAAGTCGGAGTGGATGGCGAAATTCGTGGCGCTCATGAGCCCGACGCTCGCGGCCCCGGCGGCGCACAAGGCAGGGAAGGTGCCGGGAAGGCGGCGGTCCAGGTTCCATGCCAGTACGGCGAGCAGGATGCCGCAGGCGGCCATGAATCCGCCCAGGACATTGAAGACGTGCCCCAGCCATCGCTCCAGGCCGGGCAAGGCGCTGCGGATGGTCTCGAGCGGCGCGCCGATGAAGCGGGGATCCTCCGGCAGGAGCAAGGGCCGCACGAAGAGGAAGTACAGGCCCAGGCCGACCATCCAGGCGCTGCACGCGAGGAAGATCATGCGGGAGAGGCCGTGCCTCGATGTGGCGCCGGAGGGATCCATGCGGTTCTCCTTTCGCCGGTTCTCCGGCTAGTGACGGTGCGTGTGGTGCGCGTCCGGCACGTGCGGATGGCTGTGCCGCACCGGTGCATGGACGTGGCCGTGGCTGTGCTCGCCTTCGGGCATGGGATCGTGCGTGTGCGCGTGGTGGCCGTCGTCGTGCCGGTGCGCATGCTCGTGTTCCAGCGGATCATGCGCGTGTTCGTGCTCGTGCCGCTCGTACAGGTGCACCACCACGCCGGCCAGCATCAGGAGCCCGCCCGCCGCCATGCCCCAGCTCGCCGCGCGTTCGCCGAGTGCGATGGCCACTGCCGCACCGATGAAGGGCGCGAAGGCGAACACCGAGCCCGTGCGCGCGGCGCCGAAGGCGCGCTGCGCCAGCAGGTACAGCCGCAGGCTGAGGCCGTAGCCCGTCGCGCCGATGGCAAGCAGGGCCGCGACCTGCAGCCCGCCCGGCAGGGACTCTTGCCAGGCGAATGCCAGCAGGAGCGCGGCAGGCGCGCCGAGCGATGCCTTCACCAGCACCACCTGCGCCGGGTCGCGTTCCGCCACCCCGCGGGACAGGGCGTTGTCGACGCCCCAGGCGGCGGTGGCGAGCAGCACGGCGAGGAGGCCGAGCAGCTGCGCGCGGCCCGCGGCCCCGCGGTCCACGACCAGCAGCACGCCGCCGGCCAGCAGCAACAGCATCGCCGTCCACACGCGCCGGTCCATGGCTTCGTGATAAAGCCAGCGCGCCAGGACGGCGGTGAACAGCGCTTCCAGTGCGAGCATGAGCGATGCGCTGGTGCCGCTGGTGTGTTGCAAGCCCCAGGCCAGCGCCACGGGACCGAGCACGGCGCCGAACGCCGCCATCGCCAGCAGGCGCGGCAGGTCCGCCCGCCGGACCTTCGCTTCCCGGCCAGCGTGCCGGCGCATGACCGCTCCCAGCAGGGCCGCACCCGCGTACAGCAGCGCGGCGGTCGTGAAGGGGCCCACGCCTTCGCCGGCACGCTGCACCAGGGGCGTGCTGATGCCGAACAGCGCCGCGGCCAGCACGGCCAGGAAGCCGCCGCGCAGGGCGGGCCAGCGGCGCCAGGTGGGGTCCATCACTTCAGGACCATACCCGTGTTTCACGCCTTGCCGCTGCGTGCGATGGAAACGATCAGCCAAAGGCTGCCCACGACGGCGCCCACGAAGCCGAGCAGCCCGAAGAAGGGCAGGCCGAGGAGGCTCGGGCCGCCCGGCACCGTCATGACGATGGACGAGCCGATGATCAGCGCCGCGATCACGATGGCCATCGAGAGCCGGCTGGCGGCGCGGTCGACCTGGTTGCCGGCCTGCCCGAGTTGCGGCACATCCACCCGGATGTCCAGCCGTCCCGCCCGTGCCGCGCGCAACAGCCGGGACAGGTCCTGGGGCAAGCCCCCGAGCAGCGACAGCACCTGCCGCGCCGACCGCCAGCCGCGTGCGAGCACGGCGTCCGGGGCATAGTGCTCGCGCATCGCGTGTTCCAGCACGGGCAGCGCCTCGCCGGCCATGTTGAAGTCCGGGTCCAGCTCCCGGCCCATGCCCTCGAGCGTGATGAAGGCCTTGATCAGCAGGGCCAGGTCGGACGGCAGCACCAGGCGGTATTCGCGCAGCATCCGCACCACCTCGCCGAGCATCTCGCCGAGGCGCAGCTGCCGCAGCGGCAAGCCGCGGTACTGGTCCACGAACTGGCCGATGTCCTCGACCAGGCGTTCGACGTCCACCGTCGCCTTGCCGGTCCAGTCCATCAGAACGTCGGCGACGGCGTCCGCGTCGTGCTTGACCAGTCCCAGCAGCAATCGCACCAGCTGCTCGCGGCGTTCTTCGGGCAGCCGCCCGACCATGCCGAAGTCGATGAAGGCGATCCGATTGCCCGGAAGGTAGAAGACGTTCCCCGGGTGCGGGTCGGCGTGGTAGAAGCCGTCGGTGAGGATCATCTTCAGGACGGCGCGGGCGCCACGCCGTGCCAGCAGCCGCCGGTCCAGCCCCGCCGCGTCCACGTCCGCCAGGCGGGTGCCAGGGATGCCCGTCACCTGTTCCTGCACGCACAGGCGTTCGCTTTCCCAGTAGACGGCCGGAATGACGATCACCGGTTCCAGCTCCAGCGTGCCGGGCTGATCGAGCGGCCCCGACGGCCCGCCGCCGTCGCTGTACGCCGCGAAGTTCTCCGCGACCCGTCGGCCGTTCCGTGCTTCGGAGGCGAAGTCCATCTCGCGGCGCAGCGACTGCGTGAACTCACGCACCATCTGCACCGGCCGGAAAGCGCGCAGCGAATCGATCTCTCCCTCCGCCAGCTGCGCGAGACGCGCCAGCAGCCGAAGATCGGCTTCGACGACAGGCAGGATGCCCGGCCGCCGCACCTTCACGATGACGGCCGTGCCGTCGTGGAGCCGGGCGCGATAGACCTGCGCGAGCGATCCGGTGGCCAGCGGGTCCGGGTCGAACGTGGCGAACGCTTCTTCCGGGTCGCAGCCGAGGTCTTCCACCATCTGCTCGCGCACCGCATCGAAGGGAAGGGCCAGCGAGCCGTCATGCAGCCGGCTGAACTCGGCGATCCACTCCGGGTCGAACAGGTCGATGCGGGTCGCCAGCACCTGTCCCAGCTTGACGAAGGTCGGCCCCAGTTCCTCCATCGCCCGCCGTACGCGCGCAGCCGGCGGCAGGTGCGCGAATTCTTCGGCGTGCTGCCAGTGCAGGGCGCGGCCGGCGCGTTCCAGCATGTCCGCCAGGCCGGCGCGACGCACCACGTCGCCGAAGCCGTACCGGACGAGCGTGCTGGCGATGTCGTACAGCCGGCCGGCGTCGCGGACCGAGAGAAGGGCTTGCCACAACATGTTCAGTCCCCCGCGAGCCGGCATGCCCGGGCTGGTTGGCCCCGATCGCAGCGTGCGGCAGCGAGTCCTCGCGCCAACCTCATCGAGCGCGGAACGCGAGGACGGGGACGGGTGCCATCCGGATCACCTGCTCCGCACCGCTGCCGAGGAGCACGCGACCGATCCCGCGGCGACCGTGCGTGCCGACCACGACGAGGTCGGCGTTCCACGCCCTGGCCTCCTCGGCCACCACTTCGCCGAGCCGTGCGCCGGGGATGTCGAGCATCTTCTTGTCTGCGGGCACGCCGGAGGACTTGGAAATCTCGAGGGCCTTGTCCAGCATCTCACCGGCGGACCGCAGGGCGTCATCGTAGACCTGGGCGCCGTACTCGTAGCCGGTGAGATAGGCCATGGCATCGAACGCGTGGACGATGCGCACGCGGCCGTCGGCCTCGCGTGCCAGCTGCAGCGCGGCCACGAGCGCCTGGTTCGACGTTTCGCTGCCGTCGAAGCAAACAAGGATTCGTTTGTACATGGAAGCTCCTGGACCGTTCCGCCCTGCGGGCGCGCCGCGTGCACTTCACGCTGCCGGTGAACACGACAGCCTCCGGGGGGCAATGGCGCATGGTGGTTTCCCCGGAGTGATGGATCGGATGTGGGACATCGCCACCCTTGCAATTTAGGCAACGCGGGCGTTCGCGAGTTGATCTGGCGCAAGCGCGCCGCGCGCCGTGTTTCCAGAATGCACCGCATGAACTCCTGTGCTCCCAGAAGACGTTTCCTGGCACTCGTCGCCGGCGCCTGCCTCGCGGCGGCGTGCGGCATTGCATCGGCCGCTCCGGCGACGCCCGCGGACTTCGCGGCCCTGTACCGGTCGGTGGTGGACCGCCGGCTGGAGGTGCCGGCGGAGGAGGTGCAGCGCTATGCGCGGCTCGCGGAAGACGCGCTCGTGCGCGCGAACCTGTTCCCCGCCGGCGCCCAGTACCTCGCGGTGGTCGACCGCGACCCGCAGGTGCAGGCGCTCCTGCTGCTGTGGCGCTCTGCGGCAGGCAGCTACCAGCTCGTGGGCGCATCGCCGGTGTCCACGGGCAGCCCCGGCAGCTTCGACCATTTCGAAACGCCGCTGGGGGTCTTCGACCACACCGTGGGCAACCCCGACTTCCGCGCCGAGGGCACGTTCAACGAGAACGGCATCCGCGGTTACGGCGCGAAAGGCATGCGCGTCTTCGACCTCGGGTGGCAGCGCGTGCCCAAGGGCTGGGGCGACGGCGCCGTGGTGGAGATGCGGCTGCAGATGCATGCGACGGATCCCGACGTGCTCGAGCAGCGGCTCGGGTCGCCGCAGTCCAAGGGGTGCATCCGCATCCCGGCCACGCTGAACCGCCTGCTGGACCACCACGGGGTGCTGGATGCCGAGTACGAGCGTGCGGCGCGCGAAGGACGGACGATGTGGGTGCTGCAGGACGACCGCGACGTCGTGCCGGATGCCGGCCGCTACGTGGTGGTGGTGGACAGCGGACGGCAGGACCGCCCGCAATGGAGTCCGGCGCCGGTGCTGCCGCACCGCCGGGTCGCGCCCGCGCGGCCTGCGCGATGACCGCGGCCGCTGCCGCAGCCGCAGCCGCTTGAGTGGGATCAAGTCCCCACCGGCGATGCACGCCTATCGTTGCCGCAGATCACCAGGAGAATGTCATGTGGAACCACATGTGGGCATGGGATAGCGTCGCCGGCGGCTGGGCCTGGATGGGTGTGATGCACCTGCTGTGGTGGGTCCTCCTCATCGTCGTGGTCGCCGCGGTGTTCCGCTGGGCCACGAACTCCCGCGCGGGGGCCGGCGACCGGCCGCTGGAGATCCTGCGCGAGCGCTTCGCGCGCGGCGAGATCGACAAGGGCGAGTACGACGACCGCCTGCGCCACCTGAGGGGAGGGTGAACCATGGCTCGCATCCGCTTGCGCTCCGGGAGTGGCCGTCGCGCCATCCACTGCGTCGCGTTCTGCCTGGCGGCCGCCTCCGCCGTGGGTTGGGCGCAGGCTCCTTCGCCGGCGGCCGTTGACGCGGCCGCAACCGTCCCGTCCAGCCGCAACGTGTACGCCGGCGGCGGCCAGGTGCGGCCCGCGGCGGCCGTCGAAGGCGATTTCACGGCGGCGGGCGGCAAGGTGGTCGTCGACCAGCCCGTGCAGGGAGACGCCTCCCTTGCCGGCGGGTCCGTGGACGTGCGCGCCTCCGTCGGGGACGATCTCCGTGCGGTCGGCGGCGACGTCACGATCGAAAGCACCGTCGGGGGCGAACTGTTCGCGACGGGTGGAAACATCACCCTGACGCCGGCGGCAGCGGTCGCGCGCGGTGCCACCCTGTACGGCGGCAACGTGACGATCGACGGCCGGGTGGACGGCGGGCTGGTGGCGACCGCGCAGAAGGTCACCATCAACGCCGAAGTGCGCGGCGACGTCCGCGTGGTGGCGGAGCAGGTCGAGCTGGGCCCGAATGCGCGCATTGCCGGCCGCCTGGACTACGTCTGGCCCGCGGAACTGAAGAAGGCCGAAGGTGCGACGGTCACCGGCCCCGTGCGGCGCGAACCGGACACGGGCGTGAGCGACGGCCGCCCCGGCGGAAATGTCCTACCTCGCCCTGCTGCTGCTGGTGGCGGCGGTCTTCCTGCTGCCCGCACCGTCGTTCGGCACGGGTGCTTCGGGGCGCATCGCGGCGCGGCCGGGCACGGCGTTCGCCGCCGGACTGGCCGCCGTCTTCCTGCTGCCGATGGTGGCGGTGACGCTGGTGCTGACCATCCTCGGCATCCCGCTGGCACTGGCGCTGCTCGCGGTGTATCCCGTGCTGCTGCTGCTCGGCTTCCTGGTCGGGGTGCTCTTCGTCGCCCGCACCCTTCCGCCGCTGCTGCGGGTCGGCGCGCCGCAAGGCATTCCCGCGGCGATCGGCTACTATGCGCTGACCCTGCTGGTGGTGCTGCTGGCGAGCCGGATCCCGGTGCTCGGCGGATTGCTGGCCGGCGCCCTGGCGGTGGCCGGCGTCGGCGGCGTCGTGCTGGAGGTGCATGGGCGCCTGCGGCCGGGCGCATCCTCGCCCGGCCACGACGCCGCCGCGCTGCCGGCTCCGGCGCACTGAACGGTGGCCCCGCACGCCGAGGCTGCCGCGATGCAAGGGTCGACCGCCTCCAGGGTGCGCCGGCGCCGGCTCGCCTGGGCGGCGCTGGCCGCGCTGGCCCTGGCGCTCGCCGGCATCGCGGCCAAGGTGCTGTTCACGTTCATGCTCCTGGACTGAGGGACCTGCCGGTCCCCGGGCCGCGGTCGCGCGTCTTCCACAGCGACAGCAGCACCCCGCCGGCGATGAGCCCGAAGGTCACGCCGAGGCTGATGGCGGGCGGCAGTTTGCCCGTGATGTTCACCAGGAAGATCTTGCCGCCGATGAAGACCAGCACCAGCGCCAGCGCGTACTTGAGGTAGGTGAAGCGATGGATCATCGCCGCCAGCGCGAAGTAGAGCGCGCGCAGGCCGAGGATGGCGAAGATGTTGCTGGTGTAGACGATGAACGGGTCCGTGGTGATCGCGAAGATCGCCGGCACGGAATCCACGGCGAACACGAGGTCCGTGAACTCCACCAGGCACAGCGCGAGCAGCAGCGGCGTGGCCCACAGCACCGGTTTGCCGCTCACCGGGTGCGGCTCGCGCACCACGAAGGCATTGCCCCGCAGGTCGGGCGTGACCCGCACCAGCTTGCGCAGCAGCCGCAGCAGCGGGTTCGCCTCCAGGTTCGGCTGGTGGTCCGCCATCCAGAGCATCTTCAGGCCCGTCAGGACCAGGAAGGCGCCGAACACGTAGAGGACCCAGGAGAACTGCGTGACGAGCGCCGCGCCCACGCCGATCATGATGGCGCGCAGCACGATCACGCCCAGGATGCCCCAGAACAGCACGCGGTGCTGGTACTGGCGCGGAACCGCGAAGAAGCCGAAGATGAGCGCGATGACGAACACGTTGTCCATCGAGAGCGATTTCTCGATGAGGTAGCCGGTGAAGTACTCCATGCCGCTGGTGGCGCCCAGGTGCCACCAGAGCCAGCCGCCGAAGAGCACGGCCACGCCGATGTAGCCGGCGGAAAGCCACAGGCTTTCCGCCACCTCGATCTCGTGGTCGTCGCGGTGCAGCACGCCGAGGTCGAAGGCGAGCAGGGCGGCGACGATGCCGACGAACAGGAGCCACAGCCAGGTGGCCTGGCCCAGGAAGGGTTGCAGCAGGAATTCGGTCACGCGAGGTCTCGTAGCGAAAGGAAGAGGAGGGAGAGGCCACCCAGCGAGGCCCGGCGGCGAGCAGCAGCCTCAGGTCGCGCGGCGCTTCGCCGCGGCGGCGACCGACCAGCGCCGCGGCGACGCAGGCGAGTGCCAGCGAGCCGGGCAGCAGCGCGAAGTGCAGGTCATCCATCGTTTCGCTCGCCGGTGGAAGGAAGGGAGGGCGCCGGCAGGAGCCGCGCGTGCAGCGGTGCCTGCAGGCGGCGCGAGGCGGATGGCGGGAGCGACAGGCCCAGCCGCCGCTGCATCAGCTCCCACGCGCGCTGCAGGGCGCGCGCGAGCACGCCGACCAGCCGGCGCCGGCGCTCGCGCACCACTTCCACTTCGCCGCTGTGCAGGCGGACCTCGATCGTGCAGTCGCGCAGCGCCGATGCGCGGGGTCCCGGAGCGGGCCGCACGCGCACCAGCACGTGCGAGACCTCGCCGGCCGCGTGGCGGAAGGCATTGCGCACGCGCTGCAGCAGGCCGTGCGAGCGGCCGCGGGGAAGCCGCAGCCCGGGGGTGCGAAGGTCGATGAACATGGCGGTTCCTTTCGGCAGGGAATGGAGGCCTTTGCTTCCGCAACGGCCTGGCAGGTGAATGTAGGCACGTCCTGTCTTCGGGAAAATTCGGAAATGAGGCGAAACACTTCGATAATCCCGAAGCTTCCGGAGACCCCATGAACTACAAGCACCTGCAGTACTTCTGGACGGTCGTGCGCAGCGGCGGCGTCCTGCGGGCGAGCGAGCAGCTGCACCTCGCGCCGCAGACGCTGAGCGGGCAGATCCGCCTACTCGAAGAGCGCCTGGGCCAGCGCCTGCTGCGCAAGGCGGGCCGCGGCGTGGAGCCGACGGAAGCCGGCCGGCTGGTGATGCAGTACGCCGACGAGATCTTCGGCCTCGGCGCGGAACTGCAGGACGCGCTGCGGGGCGACCGGGCCGGGGCGCCGGCTCCCCTGCTGCGCATCGGCATCGCCGACTCGGTGCCGAAATCCGTCGCGTACCACGTGGTGGAGCCGGCGCTGCGGGGCGACAGTCCCCTGCGGCTGCAGTGCGCCGAAGGCAAGCTGCCCGCGCTGCTGGGCGACCTGGCGCTGCGGCGGCTGGAACTGGTGCTGTCCGACGTGCCGATGCCCGGCCACCTGGGGGTCAAGGCCTTCACGCACCTGCTGGGGCGCAGCCGGATCGCCTTCTTCGCGGCGCCGGCCCTGCTGGCGCGCATGGACACCACCGCGCGGCGGGCGCGCGCGAAGTTCCCGGGCTGCCTGTCCGGCCTTCCCCTGCTGCTGCCCGGCTCGGATTCGGCCCTGCGTCCCCGCGTGGACGCCTGGTTGCGCGAGCAGGGCATCGCGCCGCGCATCGCCGCCGAATTCGACGACGGGGCGCTGATGAAGGCCTTCGGGCGCGAAGGCCGCGGCGCGTTCCCCGCCCCGGCGGTGCTGGCGAAGGAGATCGAGCGGCAGTACGGCGTGGTGACGCTCGGGGTCGCCACCGACCTGGTGGAGGAGTTCTACGGCATCTCGGCGGAGCGGCGCATCACGCACCCGGCGGTGGCGGCGATCACCCGCTCCGTGCGCAACGAGCTGTTCGTCGAGTGACGCCGCATCTCCGTGGACGCGGGCCAGATCGGCTCGCGCTTGCGCCAGATCAACCGTCCGCGCCGCCGCGGAGCTACCTTCGGGCCCTGTAGTCCCGGGAGCCCGAATGAAATCCTTCCTGATCGCCGCCATCGTCCTCGCCTCCGCGGTGCCGGGGCAGGCACTGGCCGACGCGAAGCTGGCGCAGGAGAAGCAATGCCTGCAGTGCCACGCCGTCGACCGGCACGCCATCGGCCCGTCCTTCCAGACCATCAAGGCCCTGTACCGAAAGATGGACAAGCCGCAGGCGAAGCTGGTCGCCGTGATCCGCCATGGCAGCGACGCCAACCTCGGCCCGCACTGGGGGCCGGCGCGGATGCCGAACGGCGACGAGCGCCCCCCCATCAGCGAGCGCGAAGCGAAGCAGCTGGCGCGCTGGATCCTGTCCTGAACGCACGCCGCGCAGGTGGCCTTAAGCCAATCCCAATCCGGCGCCGCCACGATCCACGGCGCCGGCAGTCCGCCGGCGGACCCGCCTGTGGAGGCCGTGCGTGGATGCTCATGGGATTGCCGCTTTCCTGCCCCGCAGCGCGCCGGTGCGCCGCGCGCTCGCGGTGTGCTGCGCCGCGCTGCTGCTGGCCGCCGCGGCGGTGGTGGATGCCGGGCTGTACGCCGTGGTCTACCTGGCCCTGGAGGGCGAACCACCCTCCGTCGACCTGGTGCTGCGCCTCGCACCGCGGCTGCGCTGCGCGGTGCTCCGTGGATGCTCCCCGTGAGCCGCGGAGCCATGCCCTGAACCTCCCGCACCGGACCTTTGCATGCGTGTCCTGATCGTCGAGGACGAGGCGCTCCTGGGCCAGGCCCTGGCCGCGGGCCTGCGCCAGCTGGGCCACGCGGCCGACTGGTTCGTGCGGGGGTCCGAGGCGGATGCCGCGATGCTCGCGGCGCCCTACGACGCCATCGTCCTGGACCTCGGCCTTCCCGGCGGCGACGGCATGGAGTGGCTGCGGCGCTGGCGTGGTCGCGGCGTCAAGCTGCCCGTGCTGATCCTCACGGCGCGGGACGGCGTGGACCAGCGCATCGCCGGGCTCGATGCCGGTGCCGACGACTACCTGCTCAAGCCGATCACCATCGACGAACTGGCGGCCCGCCTGCGTGCCTTGCTGCGCCGCGCGTCGGGACGGGCGCAGCCGGTGTGGCAGCACGGCGCGCTCGAATACGAGCCGGCCGCGAAGCGGGTGCGATGGAAAGGGCAGGCGGTGGAGCTCACCGCGCGCGAACTGGCGCTGCTGGAAGCGTTGCTGCTCGAACCGCAACGCGTGCTGTCCAAGGCCCTGCTGCGCGACAAGCTCTACGACTGGAGCGCCGCCGAACCGGAAGGCAACGCGCTCGAAGTCCACGTCCACCACCTGCGCCGCAAGATCGATCCCGGCATCGTGCGCACGGTGCGCGGCGTCGGCTATGCGCTCGGCGCACCCGAGCCCCTGCCATGAGCCTGCAGCGCCGGTTGATGCTCTACCTGCTGGCGTGCGCGCCGCTCGTGTGGAGCGTGGCCTTGCTCTTCTCCGTCGACCGCGCGCGCTACCAGGTCAACGAGCTGTACGACACGGAGCTGATCCGGCTGGCCCGCCAGGTGCTCGCGACGCAGAGGCCCGCGGCGTCGCCCGAGGCGGCCCTGCCGCAGCTGCCGCCGTTGCCGGCCCCGGGCGCGCCGGACAGCGGCGAGAGCGACGTCCGGGACCTCGCGGTCGCGGTGTGGGACAAGGACGGCCGCCTGCAGGTCGCCGACCGCGAGGGCGGCAGCCTGCCGTATCGCCGCGATGCCGTGGGTTTCGTGGACGAGGCGGTCGGCGGCCGGCCGTGGCGGCTGTATTACCTGCAGGCGCCTTCCGGCGCGCTGGTCGCTTCGGGCCAGGCCGCCTACGAGCGCGACGAGCTGGTGCTGTCCCTGGTGGGCAGCCAGGTCCTCCCCTGGCTGCTGGTGCTGCCGGTGCTGCTGTTCGCGATGGCGTGGGCCGTGCGGCGGGCCCTCGCCCCGATCCACGAGCTCACCGGCGACCTCGGGGCGCGCGACGGCGAGAACCTGACGCCGGTGGCCGATGCGCAGGCGCCGGCCGAACTGCGGCCGCTGCTCGCCGCGATGAACAGCCTGTTCGCGCGCATCGAGAGCCTGCTGGCGCGCGAGCGGCGCTTCACCGCGGAAGCGGCGCACGAACTGCGCACGCCGCTGGCCGTGCTCCGGGCGCAGTGGGACGTGGTCAAGCGGTCCAGGAGCAACGAGGAGCGCGCCCGCGCGCAGCAGCAGATGGATGCCGGGCTCGCGCGGATGGACCGGCTGGTGACGCAGATGCTGGCGCTGTCCCGGGCGGAGAGCACGGCGCCCGTCCACGCGGGGGCCGACGTCGACTGGCCCGCGATCGTCGAACAGGTCATGGGCGATTGCCTGGAGCTGGCGCATCGCCGGGACATCGAGCTGGTGTGCGACTGGCCGTCCTCCGGCCGGCCGGCACTGCCGCTGGTGGGCGACGGCCACTTGCTCACGGTGCTGCTGCGCAACCTGGTGGACAACGCGGCCCGCTACGCGCCGGCCGGTAGCACCGTCGCCCTGCGGATGGGCGAGGACGGCATCGAAGTCGAGAACGCGGGCGGACCGCTGCCGCCCGAACAGCTCGCCGCGCTGGGCCAGCGCTTCCACCGGCCGCCGGGGCAGGTGGAAGCGGGGAGCGGCCTGGGCATCTCCATCGTGCAGCGCATCGCGGCGCTGCACGGGCTGGAGGTGGTGTACGACGCCGGCGCGGGCGGCCACGCGGTGCGTGCCGTCGTCCGGTTCGCGCGTCCTACTTCGACCTGAGCTTCTCGAGCAGCACCCGGGCCTCCTCGCGCCGGCCGGTGTCCGCCACCTGGCGGCCGGGCCGGTCCGGTGCCTGCAGCGCGCGCTCCAGGTACGGGATCGCCTGCTCGGGGTGTTTGGTCCCGGCCAGGTACTCGGCGTAGAAGAAGTTCGGATCGATGCCCCTGGGGTTGATCGCCAGGGCCTGCCGCAGGAGTTCGCCGGCCTTCGCCTTGTCGCCGAACCCGACCGGCCAGCCCGGCACCTTGTCGTAGAGGACGCCCAGGCTGTTGTAGGCGGAGCCTTCCAGGACGTTGCCGTCGATGCGGATCGCCTGCTCGTAGAGCGCCTTCGCCTGCTTCACGAGGCCGAGCGCCCCGAGCCCGCCCTTCTCTCCCGCGTGCGAGCTCACGATGATGCCTTCCCACACCAGCGGTTCGCTGCGGCCGGGAAAAGCTTCGCTCACCCTGCGCGCCTTGGCCGCCAGGGCCTCGAAGCGCTTCTCGCGTTCCGATGCCGGCGTCTGGTAGCGGATCACTTCCCAGTCGCGTTGCAGTTCGGCCACCGCGTCGTCCACGGCCGCCGCGTGTCCCGCCATCGGCAGCGCGCCGGCCAGCGCCAGGAAGAGTGCGCCGGCGGCGCGCAGGAAGGGGGTCCGGTCAATGGGCATTCTTCATCTCCTCTTCGATGGGTTGCAGGTGCGTTGCGGGGCGCGCGGGAAGGCTGCGCCGGTGCGTGGCGAAGGCGCCGTCCAGCGCCACGGGAGCGAGGCCGTTCAAGCGCGCCGCGAATTTCTCCGGGAAGCCGAGGAACCGCTCGGCGGCCTCCGCTTCCAGCAGGGCCATAAGCGCCTGCGCCACGGACTCGGGCGAATCCATGGCCGTGCCGGTGGCGCGGTTGTAGGCTGCCACCTCCGCCCCGTTGAAGGCCGTCCGCGTGCTGCGGGGTCCCAGGTACTGGACGCGGACGGGCGTGTCCGCCAGTTCGCGCCGCAGCGCCTGCGCGAATCCGCGCAGGCCGAACTTGCTGGCGCAATAGACGCTGTAGCCGGGCAGGCCGATCGCGCCGAGCGCGGAGCCCACGCAGATCACCTGCGCCCGCGGCAGGGTGCGCAGGTGCGGCAGCAGCGCCTGCGTCAGGAGCATGGGCGCCAGGAGGTTGGTGTCCAGCACGCGCGCCATCGTGGCCGCATCGCAATCGTCGAGATGCCCGAACTGCGGCAGGCCGGCGGCGTGCACCACCACGTTGCAGGCGTGGTCGCGGGCCGCGGCGGCGAGCGACGGGATCGCGCCCGGGTCCCGCAGGTTGGCTTCTTCCCAGCGGACCTCCGCGCCGGGCACCTGCTGCTGCAGGGCCCGGGCCTGGGCGGCGAGGCGGCCGGGCGAGCGCCCGGCCAGCAGCAGCGCGGCGCCCGTGGCGGCGAGCGCCCGCGCCGTCGCCTGCCCGATGCCGCCGCCGGCGCCCGTGAGCAGCACGCGGGCCTCGGCCGCCTTCATGCCGCCACCTCCGTGCCGGCCGTGCGCGCCTGCGGCAGCGGCAAGCCGCGGAAGACGTCGCCATACAGGCGGAAGAACACCCGCGCCGCATGGACGATGGCGTCCTGGTCGGCCGGATCGGTGACCCGGTCCATCAGCCGCTGGAAGTGCTGCACGTGCTCCTGGTCCAGCGTCCCGTGCGAGCGCAGGTAACTGAAGGCGGCGTCGGGCAGCGCCAGCGGTGCCTGGATGCGGTCCGCCGCCAGCAGGGCGAGCGACACGCTGGTGCCTTCGAGCACGTGGACCATGCCGAAGAAGCCCAGCGGGTTGCGCCGCATGATCGTGTCGTACGCATAGGCCACCATCACTTCCGTGGCCATGCCGGCGCGGCCGTCGCGCACCGCCTCCGCGTCGCCGCCGCAGGCGCGGATGTCGTCGAGGATCCACGCCTCGTGGCCCTGTTCTTCCTCGATGTACTCGTCGAGCGCGGGGCCCAGCCAGCCGCGGCCGGCGGGGATGCGTGCCTGCAGCGCGCGCATCAGCGGCACGGTGTGCCGCACGTGGTGGTACGCCTCGCGCAGGAACGCGAGGTAGCTGGGCAGGGACACCTCGCCCCGCAGGCAGCCCTGGATGATCGGCGTGGACAACAGCGCGGCGCGGTCGGCCGCGGTCTGTTCCAGCAGTCGTGCGTGGAAGTTCATGGAGACTCCGTGGGTTCGTTGCGTGAGAGGTCAGCGTTCGCCAGTGCGGTGGCGTGCGCCTGGAGGATGGCGGCGCGGCGGGGCCGTCCGTTGGCCGTGGCCATGCCGGATGCGGCGGAGAACGGCGCGGCGGCGCGCACCCAGTGCCGCACGCGCGCGTAGTCGGGCAGTCCGGCGTTGGCGGCATCGACCGCCGCCTGCAGCGCCGCGTCGGACGCGTCCGCGCGCGCCGGCCAGAGCACGGCGTGCAGGGCGGGCTGCGCCTCGCCGTACACGACGGCCACGCCGACGGCCGACTGTTCCTGGAGCGCACCTTCCACCCACTCGGGCGAAACGTTGCGGCCGAACGAGGTGATCAGCACGTTCCTGCTGCGGCCCTGCACGTGCAGGAAGCCCTCGTCGTCGATCGTCCCGAGGTCGCCGGTCGGCCACCACTCGGGCACGGCCTGCGCATCGCCGAGGTAGCCGGCGAAGAGGCTGCCCGCCACCTCGATCTCGCCGCCGGCGCCGACGCGCAGGCGCGCGTGCGGCAGTGCACGGCCTGCGCTGCCGGGGCGGTTGGCGCCGGGCAGGTTCAAGGCCTGCACCGAGGCGCCTTCGGACAACCCGTAGCCCTCGTACGCCGGGATGCCGAGCGCACGGGCCGCCGTCACGAGCCGCGCGCCCACCGGCGCCCCGCCCACCGCGACGAACTTCAGCCCGGCGGGCGCGCGCTGCCGGGTCGCCGCGAGATAGCCCGCCCACGCCCGCAGCATCTGGGGCAGCAGGATGATGCTGTCGGGCTGGTGCCGGAGCACGGCGGCGTGGAAGCGCGACGCGTCGAAGCTGGAGGAACCCTCCAGCCCGAGTTGCGCCAGGGGCGCGACCACGCAGGTCGACCCGTTCCTGCGCGAAGCCGCCAGGCCTGCGATGTCTTCGAGCAGCACGGCGAAGGGCAGCACGCACAGGTGGCGCTCGATCCGCAAGGGCGCCATCGCCTGCACCAGGCCGCGCGCAACCCGGTCCATCGCCTCCGCGCGCAGGCACACGCCCCTCGGCGTTCCCGTGGTGCCGGACGTGAAGGTGACCTTGGCGGTGCCCTCGGGCATGGGCACCGTCACGCCTGGCAGTCGAAGCAGGACCACCGGGTCCGCCGCGACTTCATGCCGCGCCTGCGGTGCGCCCGGCCAGCGTGTCGCGGTCTCCGCGTTCACCAGCAAAGCGTCGGCGCCGGTGGCCTGCAGCGCATGCGTGACCTGCTCCGGCGCGAAGAAGGCGGGCAGGGGCACGTGCACGCTGCCGCAGCGCGCCGCGGCAAGGTCCGCGACCACCCAGGCGACGGAGTTGTCCAGCAAGGTGGCGAGCACGCGGACCCGGCCCTGGCGCAGCACCTGCGCGAACTCCGACACGGCCTCGTCGAGTTCGGCCCGCGTCCAGGCACGGTGGCCGTCGTCGAGCGTCGCGGCGGGGGCGGGGGAGCTGACGGCACTCATCGCGGCGACCCTGCGTTGCGGCCGGCCAGGTGGCGCAGGGCCAGTGGCAGGTGGCCCGCGAGCACCAGCGGCGCATGCGCGTAGTAGCTGCCCCAGTCGGCGGCTTCGTCGCCGAGCGCGGCGGGATCGGCCGCGCCGAGGGTCAGCGGCGTGACGCCGATGCGCAGGAAGAGGCTGCGCAGTTCCTGCGTGACGGTGCTGACCACCCACTGGAACCGCTGCCGCGCCAGGTGCGGCCCCAGCGCCATGATCAGGCGGCGGCCTTCCCCGTGCCGCGCGGAGGCCAGGTGCCCCACCTCGACGATGGAGCCGCGGTCCGGGGCCGTGCCGCGGGCGCCGGCCAGCAGCGTCTCGACGGGTGCGCCGAGGTAGCGTTCCAGGAACAGCGGGGATGCACCGGCGCTGCGGTACCCGGCCGCCGCCACGATCCCCGAGGCGTCGCGCAGCGAGACCAGCACCGGCATGAAGCTGCGCACCCGCGCCCCGTGCCGCCGCCGGTACACGTCCCGGATGAAGGCCTCGACGGCGGGCCGGCCGGGGTCGGTGGGCAGGCAGACGCTGAACCGCGGTGCCTCGCGCGTGCCGGCGAGCCCACCGGGCGGCAGCGGCGAGGCCATGGCGATGCAGGGGGATGGCGGTGGCATGCGAGCTCCTTGGAAGAGCCCGCATGGTGCGAGGCGAAGATTGGCGCCGGATTAAGCGCCCGCCCTCCCTGCGGCCGGCGGCGCCGGTTGATCCAGGACAAGCGGATCCGGTGGCGCCAGGCGCATGCTGGGGGAAGGGACTGTCCCTGCAACCGGAGCGGCGATCTCGCCGGAATGCGCCATGGCCCTCATGGAATTCGACGTCACGGCCCGCCGGCGTGACGCGCACGGCAGCGAGGCGCGCTGCAAGCAGGCGGTGATCCCGCTCGACACGGATCCCGCGGGAAACACCGACGCCTTCAATCCGGCGGAGCTGCTGCTGGCGGCGCTGTCGGCCTGCATGATCAAGGGCATCGAGCGGGTCACCCCGATCCTGAAGTTCCGCCTGCGCGGCGTGGAGGTGCGGGTGCACGGCGTCCGGAGGGACGTGCCGCCGCGCCTGGAATCCATCGTCTACGAGATCGTCGTCGACACCGACGAGGAGGACCGGCGGCTGGACCTGCTGCACGACAACGTGCGCAAGTTCGGCACGGTCTTCAATACGGTCGCGCCGGGAACGCAGCTGTCGGGAACGCTGCGCCGGCGGCGCCCGGGGGAGGAGGGGCCGCCTTCGTGAGTTCCGGCGCGAGCGCCGCCACCGCCTCGTACTGCGACAGGAACACCTTGCCGGTCAGGTGGCGCAGGAAGGCCGTCTTGCGCAGCCGGTCCATCACCGGCCCCTTCACTTCCGAGAGGTGCAGTGCGATGCCGCCGGCCTGCAGGCGCTCCATCACCGCCTCGAGGCTCTCCAGCGCGCTCGCATCGATGTCGTTGACCGCGGTGCATTGCAGGACGACGTGGCGCAGCTCCGGGCGTGAGGCCACTTCCCGGTTCACGGCGTCCTCCAGCGCACGCGCATTGGCGAAATAGAGGCTCTCGTCGACGCGCAGGCCCAGCACCCGCGGGCTCACGCGCACGTCGTGCCGCAGCACGTTGCGGAAGTGTTCGGTGCCTGGCACGAGGCCCACCACCGCGATGTGCGGCCGGCTCGTGCGGTACAGGTGCAGGCCGAGCGAGACGGCGATGCCGGCCACGAGGCCCTGCTCGACGCCGGCGAGCAGCGTCGCCGCCATGGTGGCGGTCGCCGCGACGAAGTCCGCGCGCGAGTACGCCCAGGTGTCGCGCAGCATCTTCAGGTCCACCAGCGAAAGCACCGCCACCACGATCGTGGCCGCCAACGTCGCCTGCGGGAGGTGGAACAGGGCCGGCGTCAGGAGCAGGGAAGCCCCCGCGATGCCGGCGGCCGTGAGCACGCCCGCGAACGGGGTGCGGGCGCCCGCGTCGGCATTCACGACGGAGCGGGCGAAGCCGCCGGTCACGGGGAACCCTCCGGTGACCGCGGCCGAGAGGTTGGACGCACCCAGGGCCACCAGTTCCTGGTCGGGCTCGATGCGCTCGCGGCGGCGCGCGGCGAGCGTGTGGCCGACGGACACCGACTCCACGAACCCGACCGCGCTGATCAACAGCGCGGGCGCCAGCAGTTCGCGCCACAGCGCCGGATCGAAACGGGGCCACGTCAGCGGCGACAGGCCCTGCGGGATCTGCCCGACCACCTTCACGCCGGACCGCTGCAGGTCGAACGCCCAGGCGAGGGCGGTGGTCACCACGATCGCGAGCACGGGGCCGGCCTTCGCCAGCATGCCCGCGGCGCGCGGCGCCACGCCCAGGCGCAGGAGCAGCGGCTGCAGGCGCGCGCGCGTCCACAGCAGGAAGGCCACCGCACCGCCGCCCACGGCGAGCGTGGCTGCGTTCGCTTGCGGAAGTTGGCCGGCGATCGAGGCGAGCAGCGCGGGCAGCGTCTCTCCCTCGGCACGGACACCGAGCAGCGTCTTCAGCTGGCTCGCGGTGATCACCAGGGCGGATGCGCTGATGAAGCCGGAGATCACCGGATGGCTCAGGAAGTTGGCGAGGAAGCCCAGGCGCAGCAGGCCGAAGGCGAGCAGCATGCCGCCCGAGAGCAGGGCCAGCGCCATCGCGGCTTCCCAGTACGCCGGGGAACCGGCCGCGGCGTGCGGCGCGATCGCGGCCGCCGTCATGAGCGACACGACAGCCACCGGTCCCACGGCCAGAACCCGGCTGCTGCCGAAGACGGCGTAGACCAGCAGCGGCGCGATGCTGGCGTACAGGCCCACCTCGGGCGGCAGCCCCGCGAGCAGCGCGTACGCGAGGCTCTGGGGGATCAGCATGACGGTGACGATCGCGGCGGCGAGCGCGTCGGCCGCGAGCGTTTCGCGGTCGTAGCCGCGGCCCCAGTCCAGGACCGGCAGCGAGGGCAGGCGGTGGTGCATCGCTACAGCGCGTTGACGGGGATCTTGAGGTACGCGACGCCGTTGCCTTCCTTCGGCGGCAGTTCCCCGGCGCGGATGTTGACCTGCACGGAAGGTAGGATCAGCACCGGCATCTCGAGCGTGGCGTCGCGCCGGGTGCGCATGTCGACGAACTCCGCTTCGGACACGCCGTCGTGCACGTGGATGTTCTTCGCGCGCTGTTCCGCCACCGTCGTCTCGGTCGCCACGGGGCGGGAGTCCGGCGGATAGTCGTGGCACAGGAACAGCCGCGTCTCGCCCGGCAGCGCGAGGATCCGGCGCACCGACGCATACAGCGCGTGGGCGTCGCCGCCGGGGAAGTCGCAGCGGGCCGTGCCCACGTCGGGCATGAACAGGGTGTCGCCCACGAACACCGCGTCGCCGATGCGGTAGGCGACGTCGGCCGGCGTATGCCCGGGCACGTGCATCACCTCGCCGGCGAGTTCGCCGATGCGGAAGGTCTCGCCGTCGCGGAACAGGTGGTCGAACTGCGACCCGTCCTGGCGGAAGCCCGGCTCGAGGTTGAAGACGCCCTGGAAGACCTTCTGCACCGTCGTGATCTGCTCGCCGATGGCGACGCGGCCCCCGAGCTTTGCCTTCAGGTACGGCGCCGCGGTGAGGTGGTCCGCGTGGGCGTGGGTTTCCAGGATCCACTCGACGCGCAGGCGCTGTTCCCCGACGAACGCCGCCAGCCGGTCGGCCGAGGCCGTGCGGGTGCGGCCCGACTTCGGGTCGTAGTCGAGCACCGGGTCGACGATGGCGCAGGCACTGCCGGGGCCGTCGTGGACCACATGGGTCGCGGTCCAGGTCGCGGGGTCGAAGAAGGATTGCACTTGCGGGCGGCGGGACGTGGCGGTCATGGAAGGGCTCCTCGTTTGGCTTGTTTATAATATATTGACAAATATATTGAAAGTCAATAGACTGTCCGCAGATCAACCGACATGAAGACGATGGCAGCCACCGCATTCCCCCTGGAGCACATGCAGGCCGCGGCACGCGATGCGTGCGGCCTGCTCAAGGTCCTCGCCAACCCGGACCGCCTCCTCATCCTCTGCTACCTCTCGCAAGGCGAAGCCAACGTCGGCGAGATCGAGGCGGCCCTCGGCATCGTGCAGCCGACGCTGTCGCAGCAGCTGACGGTGCTGCGGCAGGACGCGCTCGTGACCACGCGCCGCGAAGGCAAGAACATCTACTACTCGCTGGCCAGCCCGCAGGCGCTGGCCGTCATCGAGACGCTTTACCTGCAGTTCTGCTGCGACCGGCCGCCCGCGCGCAAGGCGGCCCGTTCGCGCGCCACACCGAAGGAGTGACCCCATGACCATCGACTGGACCCATTTCACGCCCTGGGCCTCGCTCGCCGGCGGCATGCTGCTCGGCGTCGCGTCGGCGATCTTCATCCTCGTCAACGGGCGCATCCTGGGCATCAGCGGCATCCTGGGCGGCCTGCTCGGGCCGAAGCCGGGGGACACCGGCTGGCGCCTCGCGTTCCTCGCCGGCATGCTGGCGGCGCCGGTCACGTTCGCGCTGCTGGCGCCGGCAGGCTTCCTGCCCGTGCCGCGGATCGACGCGGGCATGGGCGCCATCGTGGCGGCCGGCCTGATGGTGGGCTTCGGCACGCGCTACGGCTCCGGCTGCACCAGCGGACACGGGGTCTGCGGCCTGTCCCGGCTGTCGCCGCGCTCGCTCGTCGCGACGCTCGCCTTCATGGCGACCGGCTTCCTCACCGTCTTCCTGATCCGCCACCTCTGAAGGAGCCATGCCATGCATCGCGCGATCGAATTCCTCGTCGGCCTGCTGTTCGGATGGGGTCTCCTGCTCTCGGGCATGACGGACCCGGGCAAGGTCCAGGGCTTCCTCGACCTGTTCGGCGCCTGGGACCCGTCGCTCGCCCTCGTGATGGGCGGGGCGATCTTCGTCGGCTTCTTCGCGTTCGCGCTGGCGCGCAAGCGCACCACCACCTTCGTCGGCGGTGCGCTGCACCTGCCGACCAGCCGCGACATCGACCAGCCCCTGGTGGTCGGTTCGCTCATCTTCGGGGCCGGCTGGGGGCTCGCCGGCTTCTGCCCCGGCCCCGGCATCGTGTCGATGGCCGCGGGCCAGCCCAAGGCCGCGGTGTTCGTGGTGGCCATGCTGGCGGGGATGCTGGTCCACAAGTTCCTGAGCGCAGGCGGCGCGCCCGGTCGCCGCGCTTCACGCGCCATCGGCATGCCACCGGGCACGGGAGATCCACGATGAACAGGTTCCTCCAACTCGCCGCCGGCGCCGCCGCCGTGCTCGCGCTCGGCGCCGCCGCCGCCATGGGCCCGCACGGAGGCATGATGGGCGGCATGGGCGGCATGGGGGGTGGCCATTCGCACATGCTGTCGCCCGCCATGCTGACGCGCCAGGATGCAGGCTCGGCCGCGGACATGGCGGTGGTGCGCGATCTCTTCGCCAGCCACGCGAAGATCCGGCGCTCCGTCACGCGTTTGCCGGACGGGGTCCGCACCGTGACGGAGTCGAACGACCCCGAGGTGGCGCGGAGCATCCAGGCCCACGTCGCCAGCATGTCCCAGCGCCTGCAGGAGGGCCGGGAGTTCAACGTCTTCAGCGAGACGCTGCCGGTGCTGTTCGCCAACCGCGACAGGATCGTGTCGAAGGTGGAAATGACGGCCACGGGTGCGATCGTCACGCGCACTTCCTCCGACCCCAAGGTCGCCGCCGCGCTCCAGGCCCACGCGGCCGAAGTGAGCGAGCTCGCGCAGGACGGCATGGCCGCCTTCCACCGCGGCATGATGCGCCGCATGGCCCTCGGCGGCGGCATGATGCGCTAGCCGGGAGTGCTCCGCCGCGGCGCGTGCCGCGGCGGAGGGCGCTACCGGGCCGTGCTCGCCGGGCAGGTCCGGATGCCGAGCACCGTGTACAGCGGACAGAAACCCAGCAGGCCGGTGAGTAGCGGCACCAGGCCGACCAGCCCCCAGAGCCCGATCACCTGGGTGGCGACCAGTGCGAGCAGCACCAGCCCGGCGAGGATGCGCAGGGCGCGGTCGACCGTGCCGACGTTTGACTTGAACATGGTGTCCTCCTTGCTTGCAGCGAAGTGAGGTTCCACGATAGTCCGCGCCGCGCGTGCCGACTTGCGTTGCGTCAAGCGGTCCGCGCTCGGCTGGCCTACAGTGCGTCCTTTCCTCCAGGCATCCGACGGCCGGCGCTTCCTTGACTTCCCTCCCCGATCCCTCCAGCTGGCCCGGCGCGATGCAGGTGGCGGCGCGGCTGGCCGCCGCCCTGGCGATCGGGCTCCTGATCGGGCTCGAGCGCGGCTGGCAGGAACGCGACCAGCCCGAGGGTGGACGCGTGGCCGGCTTGCGTACCTTCGCGCTGATCGGCCTGCTGGGCGGGGTCCTGGCCCTGGCCGACGGATCCCCCGTGGCGCTCTCCGCCGGCCTGGTCGGCCTCGCCGTGCTGTTCGCCGTGTCCTTCGGCCGCGCCGCGTCGGCGCTGGGCAGCGTGAGCATCACGACCGCGGTCGCCGCGCTGGTCACCTTCGGCCTCGGCGCGCTGGCGGCACGCGGGAACGTGCTGCTGGCGGCCGGCGCGGCCGCCGTCGTCGCCTTGCTCCTGGGCCTCAAGCGGGAACTGCACGGCGGCATCCGGCGCATCGCGCCGGCGGAACTCAACGCGGTGCTGCAGCTCGCGGTGCTCACCGCGGCCGTGCTCCCGCTGCTGCCCGACGCCGGCTACGGACCTTACGCGGCGTGGAACCCGTTCCGGCTCTGGATCGCCGTGCTCCTGGTGGCGTCCCTGTCGCTGGCGGGCCACGTCGCCGCCCGCTGGCGCGGGGACCAGCAGGGTCTGCTCTGGACCGGCGTGCTGGGCGGGCTCGTGTCGTCGACCGCCGCGACGCTGTCGCTGGCACGCTCCGTGGCGCAGGATGCATCGGCCACGGGCGCGGCGGCCGCCGGTGCGGTCGCCGCGAGCGGCGTCATGTTCCTGCGCATGGCGGTGGTCACGGCGATCCTGCAGCCGCGGCTGGCGGTGGCCATCGGCGGGCTGCTGGTGTGGCTGGCCGCCGCTTCCTTCGCCGTCGCGGCCTGGCGGTGGCGCCGCTCGCCGCCGCGAACGGGCCAGCAGCGGTCCGACCGGCCGCGGCTGCGGGTGTTCGACCTGCAGGCGGCCCTCGGCTTCGCGCTCCTGCTCGCCGCGATCGCCGTGGCGGTGCGCTTCGCCCGCGAACACCTGGGCGCCGCCGGTCTCTATGGCGCCGCCTTCCTCTCGGGCCTCGCCGACGTCGACGCGATCCTCATCTCCACCCTGCAACTGCAGGCGCAAGGGGAGCTCACGGTGGCGGTCGCCGCCACCGCCATCGCGCTGGCCGTGCTGGCCAACATGGCGAGCAAGGCGGCGCTCGCCGGGTTCGTCGGTGGCCGTGGCTTCGGCGGGCAGGTCCTCGGCGGCTTCCTCGTGGTCGGCGCAGCCGGCATCGCGGGCGTGGCCGCGGCCCGTCTCGCGGGCTGAAGCCGCGCCCGCGTGGGCTTGATGCAGGTCAAGCGCGGCACGCCCGCGGGCCCTAAGGTCACGGCATGCCGCGATCGGCGGCGGCGAGACCGGAATACCGAATGCGACTGACCTTCATGGGTGCCGCCGGCACCGTCACCGGATCCAAGTACCTCCTCGAGCACGGCGGCCGCCGCGTGCTGGTGGACTGCGGCCTGTTCCAGGGGCTGAAGCAGCTGCGCCTGCGCAACTGGGATCGGTTCCCGCTGGATCCCGCCACGGTGGACGCGGTGGTGCTGACCCATGCGCACATCGACCACAGCGGCTATCTCCCCGCGCTGGCGCGGCAGGGCTTCCACGGACCGGCGTTCGCCACGGAAGCGACGCGCGACCTGTGCGGGCTGCTGCTCCCCGATGCAGGCCACCTGCAGGAGGAAGACGCCTTCTATGCCAACCGGCATGCGTTCTCGAAGCACAAGCCGGCCCTGCCGCTGTACACGGAGCAGGACGGGCGGCGCGCGCTGAAGCTGTTCAAGTCGCGCCCGTACCGGCAGGCGTTCGAGCCCATCCCGGGCGTCCAGATGCACTTCCACCCCGCGGGCCACATCCTCGGTGCGGCCAGCGTGGAAGTCGCCTGGGACGGCGGCACCGCGCTCTTCTCGGGCGACCTCGGGCGCGACCACGACCTCCTGATGCGGCCGCCGGAGCCGCCGCCGGCGGTCGACCACGTCGTCATGGAGTCCACCTACGGCGACCGCCTGCACGCGCAGGAGGACCCGGCCACGTTGCTGGCCGAGACCGTGGACCGCACGGCGGCCCGCGGCGGCATCGTCATCGTGCCGGCGTTCGCGGTGGGGCGGGCGCAGGCCCTGATGTACCTGATCGCGGAGCTCAAGCGCGCCGGCCGCATCCCCGACCTGCCGGTGTTCCTGAACAGCCCGATGGCGGCGGACGCGACGGCCATCTACCACCGCCACCGCGCGGAGCACCGGCTCGACGCCGAGCAGTGCCACCGCATGTGCCATGCGGCCCGGATCGTCAACACCGTGGAGGAGTCGCGCAAGCTCAACGACCTGCGCTACCCGGCCATCATCATCTCCGCCAGCGGCATGGCCACCGGCGGCCGCGTGGTGCACCACCTGAAGGCGTTCGCGCCGGACCATCGCAACACCATCCTGCTCGCCGGCTACCAGGCCGCGGGCACCCGCGGCGCGGCCCTGGTGGCCGGCGCGCGCGAGATCAAGATCCACGGCGAGTACATCCCGGTGCGCGCGGAGGTGGTGAACCTCGGCTCGCTCTCCGCTCACGCGGACCGGCGCGAGCTGCTGGCCTGGCTGGGCCGCCTGCCGCGCCCGCCGAAGCGCGTGTTCTTGACCCACGGCGAACCGGTGGCCGCCGACAGCCTGCGCCTGGGCGTGCAGGAGGCGCACGGGTGGGACTGCACGGTGGCCGAACACATGCAGGCCGTCGAACTGTGACGCCGCGGCCCTCGCAGCCCCGGGGCGCCGCCAGCCTCGTCGCCCGCCGCGCCGGCATCGACACCTACCAGGCGCCCGTTGTCTACATGCGTGCGGACTGCCCCGTCTGCCGCGCCGAAGGCTTCCAGTCGCAGGCGCGGGTGGAGCTCTCCCTGGGCGACAGGACGCTGATCGCCACCGTGCACCACGTGCTCGCCGACTGGCTGCGCCACGGGGAAGCGGGCCTGTCCGAGGCGGCGTGGCGCATGCTGCACCCGGCTGAAGGCGAGAGCCTCTCCGTGCGGCATCCGCCGGTGCTCGATTCGCAGCGCCACATCCGCGCGAAGGTCTACGGCGTGCCGCTGGCATACCCGCAGCTGCTCGCGATCATGCGCGACGTCGCCGGCAACCGCCTGTCCGACCTGCACCTGGCCTCGTTCGTGACCGCCTGCGCGGGCGACCGCATGTCCGCCGCCGAGACGGTGGCGCTCACGCGCGCGATGATCGACGTGGGCGAGCGCCTGCGATGGCCGTCGCACCCTGTGGTGGACAAGCATTGCGTGGGCGGGTTGCCGGGCAACCGCACCACGCCGCTCGTGGTGGCCATCGCCACCGCCTGCGGCGCCACCATGCCCAAGACCTCGTCGCGGGCCATCACCTCGCCGGCGGGAACGGCGGACGCGATGGAGACCCTGGCGCCGGTGGACCTCGCCCTGCCGGCCATGCGGCGCGTGGTCGAACGCGAAGGCGGCTGCGTGGTCTGGGGCGGCGCGGTGCAGCTCAGCCCGGCGGACGACGTGCTGATCCGGGTGGAGCGGCCCCTCGAGTTGGACGGCACCGCGCAGATGGTCGCTTCCGTGCTCTCGAAGAAGGCGTCGGCCGGCTCCGAACGCGTCCTGATCGACATTCCCGTCGGGCCCACGGCGAAAGTGCGCAGCCGTGCAGCCGCCGACGCGCTGACGGCGGCGCTGGTCGAAGTCGGGACGGCTGTCGGCCTGCAACTGCGCGTGGTGCAGACCGATGGGGCCGAACCGGTCGGCCGCGGCATCGGCCCGGCGCTCGAGGCCTGGGACGTGCTTGCGGTGTTGCAGCGCCTGCCGGCCGCGCCGGCCGACCTGCGGGCGCGCGCCTTGCTGCTTGCCGGCCACGTGCTGGAGATCGCGGGCCTGGCCGCGGACGGGCAGGGCAGCGCCATGGCGCGCGACGCGCTGGACAGCGGCCGCGCCTG
Organism: Ramlibacter pallidus; assembly: GCF_015070875.1. Classification (GTDB taxonomy): domain Bacteria; phylum Pseudomonadota; class Gammaproteobacteria; order Burkholderiales; family Burkholderiaceae_C; genus Ramlibacter; species Ramlibacter pallidus. Next base: position 83,039 of record NZ_JADDIV010000001.1, on the reverse strand, counting down.
GGTCAAGTTCCAGGCGATCTGCCGCGCACAGGGCGGCATGCGCGAGCCGCCGCGGGCGCTGTACACGGCCGATTGCGTGGCCCGGGCCGCCGGCGTCGTCACCGGCGTGGACAACCGCCGCATCGCGATGGCGGCCAAGCTGGCGGGGGCGCCCGCGGCGCGCGCCGCCGGCGTGACGATGGAAGTGAAGCTCGGCCAGCGGGTCGAACGCGGGCAGCCGCTGTTCCGGCTGCATGCGCAGAGCGCCGGCGAGCTGGCGTATGCCGAGGCCTACGTGGCGGGGCAGCAGGACCTGGTGACGATCGGCCCGGGGCCCTGAGCCTCTTCGCGCGGCCCGCGCCCGGTCTTCAGCCAGGGCCGGCGAGCTTCCTGCGCAGGGCCACGGTGCCGTCGGCGTTCGGCGCGACCACCAAGCCCTGCGAGCGCGCCAGCGCCAGCATGCCGGCGTTCTCTTCCAGGCATTCGCCCACCATCTCGCCCGTGCCGCGCGCGCGCAGGTAGTCCGTCATCTTCTGCAGGAGCCGCCGGCCCAGCCCGCGGTGCTGCCATGGCGCGGCGACGTGGATCGCGAACTCCGCCTGCAGGTTGTCCGGGTCGCAGATCGCGCGCACTTCGCCCACCATGCGCTCGCCGTCGAGGGCGATGAAGGCCATCTCGCGGTCGTAGTCGATCTGGCAGAAGCGCGCGAGCTCGGACCGCGGCACCTCGCGGCGCGTGTGGAAGAAGCGCAGGCGCAGGTCCTGCGCCGGCGCGCTGGCGTAGAACGCCGCCAGCCGCGCGCCGTCCTCCGGCCGGATCGGGCGCAGGGCCAGGCTGCCGCCGCCGCTGGCAAAGGACTCCTCCAGGGCGGCGGGATAGGGCCGCAGCGCGAGGTGCGCGTCGCCGGCCACGGCGGTACCGCGGACGCGCACGCGCGCATCCAGCGCCAGCACGCCGTCGGCGTCCGCGAGCAACGGGTTGATGTCGAGTTCGGCGACCATGGGCAGCTCGCAGGCGATCTGCGACACGCGCAGGATCGTGTCGAGCAGCGCGGCCTGGTGCACGCCCGCGGTCCCGCGGTGCGCAGCCAGTTCCGCGGCCACGCGCGTGCGGGCCACGAGGTCGCGGGCGAGGGCGGCATTCAGCGGCGGCAGGTCCAGCGCGCGGTCCTTCCGGATCTCGACGGCGGTCCCGCCGGCGCCGAACAGCACGGTGGGGCCGAACACCGGGTCGGTGGCGATGCCGACGATCAGCTCGCGCGCGCGCGGGCGCCGCACCATGCGCTGCACGGTGTAGCCGCTGACATGCGCCTGCGGGCTGCGGGCGGCGACGCGCAGCCGCATCTCCACGGCGGCCTTGCGCACCTCCTCCACCGACGCGAGGCCCAGCGCGACGCCGCCGACGTCGGACTTGTGCTGGATCTGGCGCGACACGACCTTCAATGCGACGGGGAAGCCCATGTCGCGCGCCACGTCGGCCGCTTCTTCCGCGTCACGCACGCGGCGCGTCGGCACGACGGGCACGCCGTAGGCGGCGAGCAGCGCCATGGCCTCTTCGTCGGTGAGCCAGTCCCTTTGCTCGCGCAGCGCGTCGGCGAGGATTTCCTCGGCGGCGCGGCGGTCCACGGCCAGGCCTTCGGGCCGGGCTTCCGGCAACTCGAGCAAGGCCTGCTGGTTGCGGTGGTACTGCGCCACTTGCTGCCAGGCGGCCACGGCGTGCTCCGGCGTCGCATAGCACGACAGGCCCGCCGCCGTGAAGGCCTGCCGCGCCCCCTGCACCGAGCGGCCGCCCAGCCAGGAGGCGAGGACCGGCTTGGCCGCCCCCTGCGCGAGCGGCAGGCAGGCCGCGGCGATCTCCGCGGCCGGGACGATCGCGGTGGGCGCGTGCATGAACAGCACGCCATCGGCTTCGGGCGCGGCCAGGAGGATGCGCAAGGCGTCCCGATAACGCTCCACCGGCGCGTCGCCGATGATGTCGACGGGATTGGCGCGCGACCAGTTCGGAGGCAGCACCGCGTCGAGCGAGGCGAGGGTGGCGGGGGCAAGTTCGGCGAGCGTGCCGCCGGCCAGCGCCAGCGCGTCGGCCGCGAGCACGCCCGCGCCGCCGCCGTTGGTGAGGATCGCCAGGCGTTCGCCGCGCCACGGGCGCGGACGGGCCAGCGTCTCCGCCGCATCGAACAGCGCCTCGAGCGTGTCGACCCGCACCATGCCCGAGCGGCGCACGGCGGCATCGAACACGGCGTCGGAGCCGGCCAGCGCGCCGGTGTGCGAGGCGGCGGCACGCGCTCCCGCCTCGGCGCGCCCGGCCTTGACCAGCACCACCGGCTTGTTCCGGGCCGCGGCGCGCGCGGCCGACATGAACTTGCGCGCGTGCTTCACCGATTCGACGTACATCAGGATGCCGCGCGTCTGCGCGTCCCCCGCCAGGTAGTCCAGCAGGTCGCCGAAATCGACGTCGGCGCTGTCTCCCAGCGAGATGAAGTGCGAGAAGCCGATCCCTTGGGTGGAGGCCCAGTCCAGCATGGCGGTCGCCAGCGCGCCGGACTGCGTGACGAACGCCAACTGGCCGGGCGTGGCATTGCCGGGTGCGAAGCTGGCGTTCAGGCCGATGCCGGGCACCAGCGCGCCGATGCAGTTCGGCCCGAGGATGCGCAGCAGCCAGGGACGCGCCGCGTCCAGCATGGCCTGCTCGATCGTGCCCGTGCCGTCCGGCATCGGGTCCTTCAGGCCGGCGGAGATGACGATCGCCGCGCGCGTGCCCTTGCGCCCGAGTTCGTCGACGAGCCGGGGGATCGTGGCCGGGGGCGTGCAGAGGATCGCCAGGTCCGGCACGCCCGGGATGGAGGCGACGTCCGCGCAGACCGGCATGCCGTCGACCTCGCCGGCGCGGCGGTTCACCGCCCAGACCGGCCCCGCGAACCCGCCGCCGCGCAGGTTGCGCAGCACGATGGCGCCGAGGTTGTCGGCCCGGGTGGACACGCCGACCACCGCGATGGAGCGGGGCGAAAAGAGGGCATCGAGATTGCGGACGCTCATGGATCCAGCCTTCGCGCCGGCAGGTGCGGCGCCTGTCAGCAGGTTAGGGGCGCGCCCGCGCGCCGCAGTTGCGCGAGATCAAGCCGCGGCGCCCGCGGCCGCCCAGAATCGATGGCATCACGAAAGGCCCACGATGACCACTGCGTCCCCATCCACCGCCACCGCGGAGCAGCTGCTGCGCCGCCGCCAGGCCGAGCTGCGTGCGACCCTGCAGGAGGCCGCCGGCACCGCGCTGCACGCCGCCGACGAGCCGGCCGCACCGTCCGACTTCAAGGAGGTCGCCGACGACGAGGCGCAGGACACCGTCAGCGACGCTACCACCGCGCATGCCCTGCGCGAGCTGGCGGAAGTCGACGCGGCGCTGCTGCGCATCCGCGAGGGCAGCTACGGCGTGTGCGCGGAGTGCGGCGACGCGATCGCTCCCGCGCGCCTGCAAGCCGTGCCGGCGGCCGCGCTGTGCACCGCCTGCCAGGGCGAGTCGGAGCGGCGCGCGGCGCACGCGTCCTGAACGTGCCGGCGCCTGGAAGAATGCACCCGTCCCCAGGAACCGGCGAACCGGTCCTGCGGGGCCGCAAGCTTTGCAAGAGCTACGGCAGCGGCGACGCCACGGTGCACGCGCTGCGCGACGTCGACCTGGACGTCGCTTCCGGCGAATTCGTCGTGCTGCTCGGCGCCTCGGGCAGCGGCAAGTCCACGCTGCTCAACATCCTGGGCGGGCTCGACATCCCCACGTCGGGCGAGCTGCTGTTCCAGGGCCGTCCCCTCACGGGCGCGACCGACGACGCCCTCACGACGTACCGGCGCGAACACGTCGGCTTCGTGTTCCAGTTCTACAACCTCATCCCGAGCCTGACGGTGTCCGAGAACGTGGCGCTCGTGACCGACATCGCGCGCGACCCGATGCCGGTGGATGAAGCCGTCGACCTGGTGGGCCTCGGCCCGCGGCGTCACCACTTCCCATCGCAGCTCTCCGGCGGCGAGCAGCAGCGGGTGGCGATCGCGCGGGCGATCGCCAAGCGGCCGCAGCTGCTGCTGTGCGACGAACCCACCGGCGCGCTGGACTACGCGACCGGCAAGCTGGTGCTGGAGGTGATCGCGCGCATCAACCTGGAGCTGGGAACGACCGCCCTGGTGATCACGCACAACGCGGCCATCTCCGGCATGGCGGACCGCGTCGTCCGGCTCTCCGACGGCCGCATCGCCAGCATCGACAGGCCGGAACGCCGCCTGACGCCGGCCGAACTGGCCTGGTGACCGCGATGCGCGCGCTCGATCGCAAGGTGCTGCGCGACCTGCGCCTGCTCTGGAGCCAGGCGATCACGATCGCGCTGGTGGTCGCGAGCGGCATCGGCGGCTTCCTGGCGACGCTGTCCGCCGTGGACTCCCTCGCGCAGGCGCGCGACGACTTCTACGCCGGCGGGCGTTTTGCCGATGTCTTCGCGACGGTCAAGCGTGCGCCGGATGCCCTGGCCACCCGCCTGGCCGAAGTACCCGGCGTGCTGGACGTGCAGACGACGGTGGAGACCTTCGCGCGCGTCACCGTGCCCGGCAGCGTCGACCCCGTCATCGGGCAACTGATCGGGCGCGACGTGGACCGCCCGCAGCGCCTCAATCGCGTGCAGCTGCGTTCCGGCCGCTGGCCGGAGGGCGGCAGCCGGGCCGGCGGCGAGCTCGAAGCCGTGGTCACCGAGAGCTTCGCCGAGGCGCACCGGCTGCGCCCCGGAGCCGCCGTCTCCGCGCTGGTGAACGGCAAGCACCGGACGCTGCGCATCACCGGCACCGCGCTCTCGCCCGAGTACATCTTCGGCGGGTTGTACGGGATGCCCGACCTGCGCGCCTTCGGCGTCTTCTGGGTCGACCACGACGAACTGGCGGCCGCCCTGGACATGGCCGGCGCGTTCAACCACGTCGCGTTCAAGCTGGGCCCGGGCGCATCGGAGCCGGCGGTCGTGGACGAAGTCAGTCGCCGCCTCGCGGGGCTCGGCGGCGCGCCCGCGCACGGCCGAGACGAGCAGGGCTCGCACGCGATGCTGGACAACGAGATCCGCGAACAGCGGGTGCTCGGCACCGTCCTGCCCGCCATCTTCCTGGCGGTCGCCGGCTTCCTGCTGCACGTGGTGACGGCGAGGCTGGTCGCCACGCAGCGCGAACAGGTCGCGGCGCTGAAGGCGCTGGGCTATCCCAACCGCAGCATCGCCTGGCACTACCTGAAGCTGGTTGCGCCCATGGTGCTGGGCGGCTTCGCGCTCGGCCTGGTGCTGGGGCAGGGGATGGGCACGCTGCTCACCGGCCTCTATGCCGACTTCTTCCGCTTCCCGAGCTTCCGCTACCGCCTCGGGGCGGAACTCGCGGCCGTCGGGCTGCTGCTGGTGGTCGTCACGGCGGTGCTGGGCACGCTCACGGCCATCGGCGCCACCGTGCGCCTGTCCGCCGCCGAAGCGATGCGGCCGCCCGCGCCGGGGCGCTACCGCCGCGCGCTGCTGGAGCGCCTGCCGCGCCTGCGCCTCGGTCCCGCGGTGCGGATGATCATGCGCAACCTCGAGCGGCGCCCGCTGCGCGCGGCCGTCACCGTCGGCGGCATCGCGGCTTCGGTGGCGATCGTCATCCTGGGCAACTTCTTCCGCGACGCCATGGACACGATCGTCGACACGCAGTTCAACCTGGCCATGCGCGGCGACATCATCGTGTGGACCACCGATGCGGTGGACGCCGGCGCCGGGCGCGAACTGGCGCGGCTGCCGGGCGTGGTGCAGGTGGAGCCCGGGCGCCGCCTGCAGGTGCGCTACACGCATGGTTCCCTCAGCGAAAAAGGCCTGCTCGATGCGTATCCCGCCGTGCCGCAGCTGCAGCGCATCGTCGACGTGGCGCAGGCGACGCGGCCCCCGGGCACGCACGGGCTGGTGATGACCGACCGGTTGGCCGACAAGCTGGGCCTCCAGCCCGGCGACACCGTGCTGGTCGAGGTGCGCGAAGGCCGCCGCGAAGTGCTGCGGCTGGTGCTGGAGCGCACGGTCAGCGACATGATGGGGCTGAACGCCTTCATCCAGCGCGACACCCTCAACCGCGCGCTCGGCGATGCCGACCTGGCCAACTTCTTCAGCCTCCGCGTCGGCGCGGGCGCCGCGGAGCGCGTGCTCGAGGCCACGCAGGGCCTGCCGAAGGTGGCGGGCGCCTTCAGCAAGGCGACCATGCTGCGCAACATGCAGGACGTGAGCGCGCGCAACATCCTCATCATGAGCTCCATCCTCACCGCCTTCGCCGCGGTGATCGCGGTGGGCGTGGTCTACAACAACGCGCGCATCGCACTGGCGGAGCGCACCTGGGAGCTGGCGAGCCTGCGGGTGCTGGGCTTCACGCGGCGCGAGGTCTCCGTGCTGCTGCTCGGCGAACTGGCGCTGGGCATCGCCATCGCGCTGCCGCTGGGCATGCTCCTCGGCTGGTCCCTGACGCACGGCGTGGTCCAGCTGATGCGCTCGGACCAGTTCCTCTTCCCGGTGGCGATCCAGCCCCGGACGTACGCCTGGGCGGCGATCTGCGTGGTGACCGCGGGCGTGGCCAGCGCGATGGTCGTGCGCCGCCGCATCGACGCGCTCGACATGGTCGCGGCGCTCAAGACAAGGGAATGAACATGATGCATCGCAAGATCTGGGGCTGGGGCGCGGGCGCCGCGGCCATCGTCGCCTTGCTGGCCTGGGCCTTCGCGCCGCGGCCCGTGGCCGTCGAAGCCGGGGTGGTGCAGGCCGGGCGCTTCGAGCAGGGCATCGAGGAGGACGGCCGCACCCGCCTGCGCGACCGCTACACGGTGTCGGCGCCCGTCGCCGCGCGCCTCACCCGCATCGTGCTGCGCGAAGGCGACCGCGTGCGGGCCGGCGACACCGTGGCCGTGCTCCTGCCGGTGATGTCTTCCATGATCGACGACCGCACGGCGCGCGAGGCGGCCGCACGGCATGCCGCTGCCAGCGCGGGCGTGCAGCGCGCGGGCGCCCGGGTCGACCGCGCCCGCATCGCCGTCGAGGAAGCGCAGCTCGAGCTGCACCGCACGGAGAAGCTGGCGCGCGAGGGCTTCCTCTCGGCCTCCCGCCTCGACAGCGCGCGGCTTGCCCTGTCCGCGGTGCAGCGCGAGCAGGAAGCGGCGCGTGCCGAACGCGAGGTGGCGCTGCAGGAGCGCGCCCAGGCCGCGGCGGTGCTCCAGCCGCCCGGCCCGGTGCAGGCGGGGCAGCCGCTGGCCGTGCGCTCGCCGGTCGATGGCGTCGTGCTCAAGGTCGCGCAGCCGAGCGAAGCGACGCTGCCCGCCGGCGCGGCCTTGCTGGACATCGGCGATCCCGCGCGGATGGAGGTGGTCGCCGAGCTGCTGACGACCGACGCCGTGCAGGCCCAACCTGGACGCCGGGCCGTGATCGAGCGCTGGGGCGGACCGCCCGTGCAGGGCCGGGTCCGGCGCGTGGAGCCGGCGGCGTTCACCAAGGTGTCGGCACTCGGCATCGAGGAACAGCGCGTGAAGGTGCTGATCGACCTCGACAGCCCGCCCGCGGCCTGGCAGGTGGTCGGCGACGGCTTCCGCGTCACCGTGCGGATCATCACGCAGAGCGTGGACCAGGCCGTGCTGGCGCCGGTGGGGGCCTTGTTCCCCTTCGCCGACGGGGGCATGGCCGTGTACCGCATCGACGGCAAGCGCGCGCGCCTGCAGCCGGTGGAAGTGGCCGGCCGCAACGGCAGCGAGGCGTGGATCCAGTCGGGATTGCAGGCCGGCCAGAGCGTGGTCGTCTATCCGCCGCCGACGGTCAGCGAAGGCCGGCGCGTGCAGGTGCGCAAGCCATGAGCGCCAGCCCCCGCATCCTCACGCTGACCCTCAACCCCGCCGTCGATCTCTCGACGCGCACCGCGAAGGTGGAACCGGCCCACAAGATGCGCTGCGACGCGGCGCGTGTCCACCCCGGCGGCGGCGGCATCAACGTCGCGCGCGTGATCGCGCGGCTGGGCGGCAGCGTGAACGCCCTATACCCGGCCGGCGGTCCCACGGGCGAAAGGCTGCGCGCGTTGCTGCACGACGAGCATGTGCCCAATGAGGCGCTGACTATCGCGGGCGAGACCCGCGAGAGCTTCTCGGTGGTCGAGGAGGCGAGTGGCCGCGAGTACCGCTTCGTGCTGCCGGGGCCGGCCTTGTCGCCGGCCGAATGGCAGGACTGCCTGGACCGGACCGCCGCCGCCGCGCGCGGATGCGCCTTCGTCGTCGCCAGCGGCAGCCTGCCGCCCGGCGTGCCGCAGGATGCCTATGGGCAGCTGGCGCGCCGCCTCGCGCCGATGGACGTGCGCCTGGTGCTGGACACGTCGGGCGCGGCGCTCGCCGGCGGACTCGAAGCGCGTGTCCACCTCTTCAAGCCGAGCCTGCGCGAGTTGCAGGAGTTGACCGGCGCGGCGCTGGCCGGCACCCGCGAGCGCATTGCCGCATGCCGCGCGGTGATCGACCGGGGACAGGCGAAGGTGGTGGCGCTTTCGCTCGGTGCCGGGGGCGCGTTGCTGGTCGCGGCCGGCGAAGCCTGGCAGGCCCCGGCACTGCACGTCGCGGTGGCCAGCACGATCGGCGCCGGCGACAGCTTCCTCGGCGCGCTGGTGCTGGGGATGGCGCGCGGCGAACCGCTGGAGCGGGCTTTCCGCAGCGCGATGGCGGCGTCCGCGGCGGCCTTGCTCAACGCCGGCACGGCCTTGTGCAGCCCGGGCGACCTGGATCGCCTGTTGCCGCAGGTGCAGGTGGCGCGGGTGGACGCGACAGCGATCTGACGGATCGCCCGGTCCTTCAGCGCACGGGCGTGTGCAGCGCCTGCGAACGCGGGAAGCGATACACCGTGTCGTTCAGGTGGCGGGCCACCGCGTCGATGTCCGCTTCGCTCCACTGCAGCTGTGCCGTCGCCTGCCAGCGCACCACCTGCTCGCGCAGCGAATCCCAGTCGCGCGCCAGCCGCTGCGAACGCCAGTGCATCTGTGTCGTGTGGCATTCGATGCAGTGGTTGGAATAGAGCAACTGCCCGCGCGCCGGCGACTGCGCGTGCACCGCGCCTGCGGCTGCCGTGAGGAGGAGGAAGGCGACGATCGTGTGGCGCATGCGGGTCTCCGGTGATGGGTGATTCTGGCCATGGCGGCTGACGCCGGCTTGCGCAAGATCAAGCGCGCGAAAGCCGGCCGCCGGGCCGCTTCCATCCCGAGGCGCCGTTTGCGGTGGCGCAAATGCATGTCTGCCGGCGTCGCCGATCATGGGCTGCGGCTCGCCGGTCGGGCCGCTCCAGGAGAAGAGATGTTCATGACGAAGTGCACCCACGCCACCGCGCCGGCCGGCCTGCATCCCATGCTGTTCACGGGCGAGCAGCGTCGCGCGCTGGTGGAAGTCGAGGTGCTCCATGCCGAGTGGATGGCCGCCGAGCAAGCGGCGAACGCGGCCGAGGCAGGCGTGCGCCAAGCCGCCCAGGCGCATGCCGAAGGCGCGGGCCCCGGTGCCACGTGGGAGCACTTCGAGGCGGCTCTGCGCCTGCGCACCGCGGCCGACGCGGTGCGCGAGCGCGTGCTGGCGGTGGTGCGCCGCGAGCCGATCTAGCGCGGCTGCATCTCCTTCCCACGCATGGCGATACGCTTGCGACAGGTCAAGTGACACCCGATGGTGGGACCCTACATTGGCTGCAAGTGACGGGGCCACCGTGGCCCGTCCCAGTCGAAGGAGTTCCAGATGAGCATGCTCGAAGGCAAGGTGGCGCTGGTGACCGGCGCCGGTTCAGGCATCGGCCGCGCGATCGCGTTGGCGTATGCGCGTGAGGGTGCGCGCGTCGTCGTCTCCGATACGAATGCGGCAGGCGGGGAGGAGACGGTCGGCCTGGTGCGGCAGGCCGGCGGGAAGGCGGTGTTCGTCGCGTGCGATGTCTCGCAACCCGACCAGTGCGGCGCGCTCGTGGACCGCACGGTCGCCGCGTACGGTCGCCTGGACATCGCCTGCAACAACGCGGGCATCGGCGGTGATGCCGCCCTCACGGCCGACTATCCGGTCGAAGCGTGGCAGCGGGTCATCGACATCAACCTTTCGGGCGTGTTCTACGGGATGCGCCACCAGATCGCGCAGATGCTGAAGGACGGCGGAGGCGCGATCGTCAACGTCGCCTCCATCCTGGGCCAGGTGGCGTTCGCGACCGCGCCGGCGTACACCGCCGCCAAGCACGGCGTGGTCGGCCTGACGAAAGTGGCCGCCGTGGAATACGGCGCTCAGGGCGTGCGGGTGAACTCGGTCGGTCCGGCCTTCATCCACACCCCGATGATCTCCGGGCTGGAGGCCGACGCGGCCATCAACGCGGCATTGGTCTCAGCCCACCCGATCGGCAGGCTGGGCCGGCCGGAGGAGGTGGCGGAACTGGTGCTCTGGCTCAGCTCTCCGGCGGCCTCGTTCGTGACCGGGAGCTATTACCCGGTGGACGGTGGCTACCTGGCGCGCTGAAGCGCCCGCCGCGCTCGGGCCAGCTCCCGGCTCCGGGGAAGGGGCCCCGAAATAGAAATGGCCACCGCGAGGTGGCCCCGTCCTGGAGTCGATCAGGATTCCATGGTGCCGGAGAGAGGAATCGAACCCCCGACCTTCTCATTACGAATGAGCTGCTCTACCGACTGAGCTACTCCGGCGAAGCCCGCGATTATAGGGCAACTCTGGCGTGCCCCACGGCCGGGGCCGGCTTCCGGCCGGCAGCGCGAGCCGCGGCAGAGCTGCTCTCCCAAGCGGAGGATCCACTCTCCCTCATGGCCGGCGGGAAAGCGCCTATCCTTGCCGCATGCGCCTCTGGAAAACCTCCGACGAAGCCGGTTCCCCGCCGCGGGTGGAACTGCCCGACTTCGACCCGGGCCGGACGCATTCCTACCAGGTCAAGATGAAGCGCGCGCCCGCCTGGTTCTGCTCCATGCTCGCCGGCAACCACCGCGAGCAGCGGCGCTTCCGCGACGAACTCGCCACCATGCGCGGCGCCTGGCCGCTGCTCATGAAGCAGCGATGGGGCCGCGGCAAGTGGACGCCCGAGGAGAAGGAGCGCCTGAAGGCCATGGTGCGTTCGGCGTCGTCCGTCAGCCCCTACCTGTTCGTGTGGGCGATCCCCGGGTCGATGCTGCTGCTGCCTTTCCTGGCCTGGTACCTGGACCGGCGGCGCGGCAACCGCGACTAGGCCCGGCTCACTCCGTGTGGTAGCGGGTCACCCGCTCCACCTCGTTCTTCGACCCCAGGATCACCGACACCCGTTCGTGCAGCTTCTTCGGCTGGAGGTCGAGGATGCGTTCCCTGCCGTTGGTGGCCGCGCCGCCCGCCTGTTCGATGAGCCAGCTCATGGGGTTGGCTTCGTACATCAGGCGCAGCTTGCCCGGCTTGTCCGGCTCGCGCTTGTCCCACGGGTACATGAAGATGCCGCCGCGCGTGAGGATGCGGTGCACGTCGGCCACCATCGAGGCGACCCAGCGCATGTTGAAGTCCTTGCCGCGCGGGCCTTCCTTGCCGGCCAGGCACTCGTCGATGTAGCGCTTCACCGGGGCGTCCCAGTGGCGCATGTTCGACATGTTGATGGCGAACTCCTTCGTGTCCTCGGGGATCCGCACGTCTTCCTGCGTCAGCACGAAGGAGCCCTGTTCGCGGTCCAGCGTGAACATCGCCACGCCGTCGCCCACCGTCAGCACCAGCGTGGTCTGCGGGCCGTAGATGCAGTAGCCCGCGGCCACCTGTTTCGTGCCCGCCTGCAGGAAGTCGCCTTCGTCGACGCCGCGGTCGTCTTCCGGCATGCGCAGCACGCTGAAGATGGTGCCGATGCTCACGTTGACGTCGATGTTCGACGAGCCGTCCAGCGGGTCGAACAGCAGCAGGTATTCGCCGCGCGGGTAGCGGTTGGGCACCACGTGGATGCCTTCCATCTCCTCGCTGGCCATGCCGGCGAGGTGGCCGCCCCATTCATTGGCTTCGATCAGCACTTCGTTGGCGATGATGTCCAGCTTCTTCTGGATCTCGCCCTGCACGTTGCCCGTGCCGGCGGAGCCGAGGACGTCGCCGAGCGCGCCCTTGTTCACCGCATGGCTGATGCGCTTGCAGGCGCGCGCCACCACCTCGATCAGCAGGCGCAGCTGGCCGGGGATGTGGCCGTGCGTGCGCTGCTGCTCGACGAGGTAGCGGGTGAGGGAGGTGTTGCTCATGTCGGCTCCGGTCAGTCGGCCAGCGCGCGGGTGACCACCTCGCGCACGTCGTTGCTCAGGTCGGGCTTGCCCGCCACGCGGGCGATCGCTTCCCGCGCCGCGCTGCGCTGCGGCTCCGCCAGCTTCTTCCAGCGGTCCAGTGCACGCGCCAGGCGGGCCGCCACCTGCGGGTTGATCGCGTCCAGCTCGATGACGCGGTCGCTCCAGAAGACGTAGCCGGCGGCGTCGGGCCGGTGGAAGCCGCCCGGGTTGCCGCTGCAGTAGCTGAAGATCACGCTGCGGGCGCGGTTCGGGTTGCGGATGTTGAAGTCCGGGTGCGCCATCAGCTGCCGGACTACCGGCAGCACGTTGCCGCCGCGGTCGGGGGCGCCGGCCTGCAGCGCGAACCACTTGTCCAGCACCAGCGCCTCGTTCCTGAACATCGCATGGAAACGCTGCAGCGCCGGCGCCGCCAGCTCGTGGCCGGTGGTGACCAGCGCGGCCAGCGCGTTGAAGCGGTCGGTCATGTTGCCGGCGTCCTTGAAGCGCTGGTAGGCCTTGCCGGGCCACACCGTGTCGCCGGACGCGCGCGCCGCCAGGCACAGCTGCGTGAGCGCCAGGCCGGCCAGCGCCCGGCGGCCGCTGGACACCGGGTCGGGGTTGTAGGCGCCGCTCTCGCGGTGCGCCTCGTAGGCCCATTCCCAGTCGGCCAGCAGCGTCGTGGCGAGCTGGGCGCGCATGGCCTCGCGCACCGCGTGCACGCGCTGCGGGTCCACCACGTCCAGCTGCTCGGAGATGAAGGTCTCGGAAGGCAGCGTCAGCACCAGTTCCTTGAACGCGGCATCCAGCTGCGGATTGCGCAGCACGGTGCGCATCGCTTCCACGTACGGCGCATCCAGCTGCACCTCGCCTTCGGTGCGGATGAAGGTCAGCGCGCGGCCGGTGGCGAGGCGTTGCGCCGCTTCCCAGCGGTTGAAAGGATCGGTGTCGTGCGCCAGCAGGGCCAGCAGTTGCTGGTCGCTGTAGTCGTAGTCCAGCACCACCGGGGCGCTGAAGCCGCGCAGCAGCGAGGGCACGGGTTCCGCGGAATAGCCGGGAAAGGTCAGCGTCTCGCTGGCCTGCGTCAGCACGTGCATGCCGCTGGTGAGCTCGCGGCCTTCCGCGTCCAGCAGTCCCAGCGCCACCGGGATCACGAAGGGCTGCTTCTCGGGCTGGCCGGGCGTCGGCGCGCAGGACTGCGACAGCGTCAGGCTGTAGATGCCCGACACCGCATCGAAATGCGTGGTGGCGCGCACGCGCGGCGTGCCGGCCTGGCTGTACCAGCGCTTGAACTGGTCCAGGCGCAGCGCCAGCTGCGACCCGGGGTTCGCGTCGGCGATGGCCTGGGCGAAGTCGTCGCAGGTCACGGCCTGGCCGTCATGGCGCTGGAAGTACAGCGACAGTCCCTTGGCGAAACCCTCGCGGCCCACCAGGGTCTGCATCATGCGCACGACTTCGGCGCCCTTCTCGTACACCGTGACGGTGTAGAAGTTGTTGATCTCCAGGTACTGGTCGGGCCGCACCGGATGCGCCATCGGGCCGGCGTCCTCGGGGAACTGCGCGGTGCGCAGCACCCGCACGTCCTCGATGCGCTTGACGGCGCGCGCCGAGGCCTGGCCGGCGAGGTCCTGGCTGAATTCCTGGTCGCGGAAGACGGTCAGGCCTTCCTTGAGCGACAGCTGGAACCAGTCGCGGCAGGTCACGCGGTTGCCGGTCCAGTTGTGGAAGTACTCGTGGCCGACCACCGACTCGATGTTGGCGTAGTCGGTGTCCGTGGCCGTGGCCTGGTTGGCGAGAACGTACTTCGTGTTGAAGATGTTCAGGCCCTTGTTCTCCATCGCGCCCATGTTGAAGTCGCTGGTGGCGACGATCATGAAGCGCTCCAGGTCCAGCGGCAGGCCGAAGCGCGCCTCGTCCCAGGCGACCGACGCCATCAGCGAGTTCATGGCGTGCTCGGTCTTGTCGAGGTCGCCGGCGCGCACGTACACCTGCAGCAGGTGTTCCTTGCCGCTGCGCGAGGCGATGCGCTGCTCGCGGCAGACCAGCTCGCCCGCGACCAGCGCGAACAGGTAGCTGGGCTTGCGGAACGGGTCCACCCATTTGGCGAAGTGGCGGCCGTCGTCCAGTTCGCCCTGTTCCACCAGGTTGCCGTTGGACAGCAGCACGGGGTACCTGCGCTTGTCCGCGCGCAGCGTCACCGTGTAGCTGGCCATCACGTCGGGCCGGTCGAGGAAATAGGTGATGCGGCGGAAGCCCTCGGCCTCGCACTGCGTGAAGAACGAGTCGTTGCTGACGTACAGGCCCATCAGCTTGGTGTTCTTCGCCGGCGAGCAGGTGGTGAAGATCTCCAGGTCGAAGGGCTCGTTGCCCTGCGGCAGGTTCTCCAGCACCAGCTGGCCTTCCTCCATCTTGAAGGAGGTGCCCTGGCCGCCGACCAGCACGCGGGCGAGGTTCAGTTCCTCGCCGTCCAGGCGCAGCGGCTGCGGGATGACGTCCGGGTTGCGGCGCACGCGCATGCGGTTGAGCACGCGGGTCTTGGCGGGGTCGAGGTCGAACACCAGTTCGACGGTGTCGATCCAGAAGGCCGGCGGCTGGTAGTCCGCGCGGTGGATCACCTTGGATTGTCCTTCACGCATGGAGGCTCTCCAGAAAGTTCGAGTTCATGAGTTCTTCGTAGTCGCGCACCTGGGCGATCACGTGCGGGCCCGCCAGTTCGTCGGGGTCGTGGGTGGTGCAGATCGCCACCGCGCGCATGCCGGCGCGGCGCGCCGCTTCGATGCCGAAGGGTGCGTCCTCGAAGACGATGCATTCGGCCGGGATGGAGGTGACGCGGCGCGCCGCCTCCAGGAACAGGTCGGGAGCGGGCTTGCCGGCGATGCCCTCGTCGCCGCCGACGATCGCGTCGGGCGGCGTGGCGAGCATCAGGCGCCGCAGGACGAAGCCGATGTTGTTGCGGTCGCCGGCGGTGGCGACGGCGAGCCGCAGGCGGCGCTGCGCCGCGCGTCGCGCGAACTCCGTGAAGCCCGGCACCTCGCGGAAGTCCTCGCCGAAGAAGTCGCGGTACAGCGCCTCCTTCTCGTTGATCAGCGCGACCGCTTCGTCGTCGGGCACGTCGTCGCCCATCAGGACACGGATGCACTCCACGCCGGTGCGGCCGGTCGTCTTGCGCAACACCTCCTCGATCGGCATCGCGATGTTGTGGCGGCGGGTGAAGACCTCCCAGCTGCGCGCGTGCGCGGGCATCGAGTCCACCATGGTGCCGTCCATGTCGAAGAGGAGGGCGCGGGTGGCCTGCGCCATCACACGCCCTGCTTCAGCGACGCTTCGATGAAGGGGTCGAGGTCGCCGTCCAGCACCTTCTGCGTGTTGGAGATCTCCACGTTGGTGCGCAGGTCCTTGATGCGGCTCTGGTCCAGCACGTAGCTGCGGATCTGGTGGCCCCAGCCCACGTCGGTCTTGCTGTCTTCCAGCTTCTGCTGCGCTTCCATGCGCTTGCGCATCTCGAAGTCGTACAGGCGCGAACGCAGGCGCCGCCAGGCGACGTCGCGGTTGCTGTGCTGGCTGCGGCTGTCCTGGCACTGAACCACGATGCCGGTCGGGATGTGCGTCAGGCGCACCGCCGAATCGGTCTTGTTGATGTGCTGGCCGCCGGCGCCCGAGGCCCGGTACGTGTCGGTGCGCACGTCCGCCGGGTTGATGTCGATCTCGATCGAGTCGTCGATCTCCGGGTAGACGAAGACGCTGGCGAAGCTGGTGTGCCGGCCGCCCGAGGAGTCGAACGGCGACTTGCGCACCAGGCGGTGCACGCCGGTTTCGGTGCGCAGCAGGCCGAAGGCATAGTCGCCCTCGATCTTGATCGTGGCGCCCTTGATGCCGGCGGTGTCCCCCGGGGTTTCGTCCTCGACCGTCGCCTTGAAGCCCTTGCGTTCCGCGTACTTGAGGTACTGCCGCATGAGCATGCTGGCCCAGTCGCAGGCTTCCGTGCCGCCGGCACCGGCCTGCAGGTCGAGGAAGCAGTTGCTCGGGTCGGCCGGCTGGTTGAACATGCGGCGGAACTCGAGGTCCTTGACCAGCGCTTCCAGCTTGGCGGCCTCGGCCTCGATGGTGGCCAGGCCGGCCTCGTCGCCTTCCTCCTTGCTCATCTCGAAGAGCTCGAGGTTGTCGGAGAGCTCGCTCTCCAGCGACTGGATGGTCAGGACCACGCCATCGAGCTGCTTCTTCTCGCGCCCGAGTTCCTGGGCCTTCTTGGGCTCGTTCCAGACCTGCGGGTCTTCCAGCGCGGCGGTGACGGTCCTCAGGCGCTCCGACTTGGCATCGAAGTCAAAGATACCTCCGGAGGTCCGCCGTGCGCACCTGGAGGTCAGAGAGGTTCGTGCCGATCAGGTTGATGCGTTCTGCGTCCATTTGTCATGTTCCTTCAATGCGATGGGATCTTGCGGCCGTGCGGCCGCGGCATCCGACATCGCATTTTCTCATGGCAGCGGAAGCGACAGGATGAACTCCGAGCCTTCGCCCGGCGCGCTGCGCACCGCCAGCCGCCCGTTGTGGGCCTCGGCGATCTGGCGCGCGATGTACAGGCCCAGGCCCAGCCCGGCGATCTGCGAGGCGTCCTCGGTCCGTTCGAACTGCTGGAAGATGCGCTCCTGGTCGGCGGGCGCGATGCCCATGCCCTGGTCGCGCACCGAGACGAGGGCTTCGGTGCCGCTGGTGCCCACCGTGACCGCCACCGGCTTGCCCTGGCCGTAGCGCAGCGCGTTGGTCAGCAGGTTCGTGATCACCTGCTCCACCCGGAATTCGTCGCCTTCGATCGGCAGGGTGTCGGGGGCGGCCAGCGTGAGCGTGACGCCGGAGTTGCTGGCCTGCTCCTCGATCGCTTCCACCACCGCGCGCGCCGAGGCGGCCAGGTCGAAGGGCCCGGGCACGATGGCCAGCTTGCCCGTGCGCGCGCGCGAGACGTCCAGCATGTCGTCGAGCAGGCGGACCATGCTGCGGATCTGGCGCTCGTCGCGCTCCACCATGTGCAGCATCGCCTGCGGGTCGGGGCTGCGGCCACCGGAGAGCATCTTGCGGCGCAGCTGCGCCTGCAGGTACACCGAGTTCAGCGGATTGCGCAGCTCGTGCGCGATCATGGACATGAAGTCGTCGCGCATGCTCACGGCGCGCTGCAGCTGCGCCTTGGCTTCCTGCAGCTCCTGGCGCTGCCGGTACAGGTCGACGAACACGCTCACCTTGCTGCGCACCGCGTGCGGGTCCAGCGGCTTGTAGAGGAAGTCCACCGCGCCGGACTCGTAGCCGCGGAAGGCGTAGTTCAGCTCGCGGCCCGCCGCGCTCACGAACACGATCGGGATGCCGCGCGTGCGCTCGGTGCCGCGCATCAGCTCGGCCAGCTCGAAGCCGTTCATCGAAGGCATCTGCACGTCGAGAATCGCCAGCGCGAAGGCGTGCTCCAGCATCAGCGAGAGGGCCTGCTCGCCGGAACGGGCCGTGAAGATGCGGCGGCCCGGCTGCCGGATCAGCGCCTCGAGCGCGACCAGGTTCTCCTGCAGGTCGTCGACCAGCAGGACGTTGACGTCGGGGGTTTCAGCGGTCATCGGTGGGCCACAGTGTGCAGCAGGGAACGCAGGCCCGCCAGCGGCAGGACGAACCGCGGGTCGGCTTCCCGGATCGCCGCCAGCGGCATGGTGGTGTGTAAAGCTTCGGCCGGGTCCTGCACGGCGGTGAGCCCGCCCCGCGCCTTGACGGCGGCCAGGCCCCGCGCGCCGTCCTCGTTGGCGCCGGTGAGCACGATGCCGGCGAGCGTCGGGCCGTAGGCCTCGGCGGCGGATTCGAACAGGACGTCGATGGACGGCCGCGAGAACAGCACCGGCTCGTCGCAGCTGAGGGAGAAGCTGCGCTCCGCCTCGACCAGCAGGTGGTAGCCGGGCGGCGCGAAGTAGACGGCGCCCGGTTCCACCGGCGCGTGCGGCCTGGCCTCGCGCACCGGCACCGCCAGCCGGTGGGCGAACAGGGGCACCAGGCGGCTCTCGTGCTGTTCCGGCAGGTGCAGCACCACGACCACGGCCGCGGCCAGGGGCGCCTGCAGCCCGCCCAGGATGATGCTCAGCGCGTCGATGCCGCCGGCTGAAGCGCCGATGGCCACCGCGTCGGCGGCGAAAGCGAAGTCCGCGGGCAGGCTCCTCATGCGGCACCCAGCTTGCGGTAGATGCGTTCGCGCCGGGCCACGGGCTCGAAGCGGCCGCCGTAGGCGGAGAACTCCAGCGTCTCCTTGGTGCCCAGCCCGAGGAATCCGCGGTGCGCCAGCGAATCGTGGAACAGGCCCAGCGCGCGGTCCTGCAGCGCCCGGTTGAAGTAGATCAGCACGTTGCGGCAGGACACGAAATGCGTCTCCGAGAACACGGCATCCGTCGCCAGGCTGTGGTCGGCGAAGGTGATGTTCTCCCGCAGCGACTTGTCGAACAGCGCGCCGCCGTACGCCGCGGTGTAGTAGTCGCTGAAGCTGCGGGTGCCGCCGGCCCGCTGGTAGTTCTGCGTGAACGCCTGCATGGAGTCCAGCGGGAAGATGCCCTGCCGCGCCTTGTCCAGCGACTCGTGGTTGATGTCCGTGGCGTACAGGATGGTGCGGTCCAGCAAGCCTTCCTCGCGCAGCAGGATCGCCACCGAGTACGGTTCCTCGCCCGTGCTGCAGCCCGCGATCCAGATCTTCAGCGAAGGGTAGGTGCGCAGCACCGGCACCACGTGCTTGCGCAGCGCGAGGAAGTACGGCGGGTCGCGGAACATCTCGCTGACCGGGACGGTCAGGTACTGCAGCAGCCGCGCGAACGCCTTGGCGTCGTGCAGCACCAGTTCCTGCAGGGCCGAGATGGAGCCGGCGCCCATGCGCTGCTGCGCCTGCAGCACCCGCCGCTTGAGCGAGGCCTGCGCATAGTCGCGGAAGTCGTGGCCGTAGCGCAGGAAGATGGCCTCGACCAGCAGCCGCACTTCGATGTCGGCGAGACTGCGCTGCACTCAGATCCGCTCCAGCTTCGGCATCCACACGCGCATCAGCGAGAACAGCCGTTCCAGCTCGATGGGCTTGGCCAGGTAGTCGTTCGCGCCGGCGGCGAGGCACTTCTCCTGGTCCTCCTTCATGGCCTTGGCGGTGACGGCGATCACCGGCAGCTTCTGGAAGCGCGGGTCCTTGCGGATCTCGCGCGTGGCGGTGAAGCCGTCCATCTCCGGCATCATGATGTCCATCAGCACCATGTCGACGTCGCCGGCGCCGTCCTGCAGCTTCTGCAGGGCCTCGATGCCGTTGCGCGCCACTTCCACCTCCGCGCCCTTCTGCTCCAGCGCGCTGGTCAGGGCGAAGATGTTGCGCATGTCGTCGTCCACCACCAGGATGCGCCGGCCCTCGAAGGCCTTGTCGCGGCTGCGCGCGGTGCGCAGCATCTTCTGGCGCTCGCTGGACAGCTGCGTCTCCACCTTGTGCAGGAACAGCGTCACCTCGTCGAGCAGCCGCTCGGGCGAGCGGGCGCCCTTGATGATGATGGAGCGGGAGTAGCGCATCAGCTCGGCTTCCTCGTCGCGCGTGAGGTTGCGGCCGGTGTACACAATGACCGGCGGGAAGGAGCGGCTCTCGCCGGCCGCCATGCGCCGCAGCAGTTCCTGGCCGGACATGTCCGGCAGCTTCAGGTCGATCACCATGCAGTCGAAGACCGAGTGCGACAACGCGTCGAGCGCGGCCTGGCCTTCGGCCACGGCGACGATCTCGACGTCGCCGTCGCCGATCAGCGCCTTCACGCTCTCCTGCTGGCGCGGGTCGTCCTCCACCAGCAGCACCCGCTTGACCTTCTGGCTGAGCTTTTCCTCCAGCCGCGAGAACACTTCCTGCAGCTGCTCGCGCGTGGCCGGCTTGCGCGCGTAGCCGATCGCCCCGAGGCTGAGCGCCGGCTCCGCGCGGTCCTCGGCCGACAGCACGTGCACCGGCACGTGCCGCGTGCGAGGGTCTTCCTTCAGCCGCTGCAGCACGGACAGGCCGGAGTCGCCGGGCAGCAGGATGTCCAGCAGCACGGCATCCGGGATGTGCTCCATCGCCAGCTGGCAACCCTCTTGGGCCTCGTGCGCGACCAGGCAGCGGTAGCCGAGCTCGTGCGCCAGGTCGAACAGGATGGCGGCGAAGCGCACGTCGTCCTCCACCACCAGGACGGTGCGGCGCCCGTTGGCCGGCTGCTCGCGGTCGTCGGGGAAGGCGGGGGCGGGCGGCCGGGGCGCGCCGGTCGGCGCCGGGGTGGGGGCGGGTTGCGCAGCGGCGGGCGCCTCGCTGGCCACGGGCGGCGCCATCGCCAGCGGCTGCTGCGCGAGTCCTTCCTTGTACTCGAGCGGCAGGACCACCGTGAAGGTGCTGCCCTGGCCCGGCGCGCTGGTGACGGAGATGTCGCCCCCGAGCAGGCGCGCGAGGTCGCGCGAGATCGACAGGCCGAGGCCGGTGCCGCCGTAGCGGCGGCTGCTGGTGCCGTCGGCCTGGCGGAAGGCTTCGAAGATCACCTCCTGCTGCGAAGCCGGGATGCCGATGCCGCTGTCGCGCACCTCGAAGGCGATGCGGTCTCCGGGCTGCCGCGCGACGTGCACGGCGACGCTGCCGTTCTCGGTGAACTTCAGCGCGTTGGCCATCAGGTTGCGCAGGATCTGTTCCAGCCGCTGGCGGTCGGTGAACAGCGAAGCCGGCGCGTCCTCGGCGACGCTCACCTCCAGCTGCAGGCCCTTGCGGGCCGCCAGGGGCTCGAACATGCCGCGCAGGCCCGAGGTGACGGAGGCGACCGGCGTGGCCTCGGCCCGCACTTCCAGCTTGCCCGCCTCGACCTTGGCGATGTCGAGGATGTCGTTGATCAGGTTCAGCAGATCGTTGCCGGCGTTGTAGATCGAGTCCGCGAACTTCACCTGCTCCTCGGTGAGGTTGCCGCCGGTGTTGTCGGCCAGCAGCTTGGCCAGGATCAGCGAGCTGTTCAGCGGGGTGCGCAGTTCGTGCGACATGTTCGCCAGGAACTCGGACTTGTAGCGGCTCGCGCGCTGCAGTTCGGCGGCGCGCTCCTCCAGCGCCACCTGCGCCTCGCGCAGCTGGTCGCGCTGGTTCTCCAGCTTGTCCGCCTGCTCGGAAAGCTGCACGTTGGTCTGTTCCAGTTCGGCCTGCTGGCTTTCCAGGTGGGCCTGCGATTCCTTCAGGGCCTTGGACTGTTCCTCGAGTTCCTCGTTCGCGGTGCGCAGTTCCTCCTGCTGCACCTGCAGCTCCTCGTTCAGCTGCTGCGTGCGGTCCAGCGCTTCCTGCAGCCGCTCGCGGTAGCGCGCGGATTCGATGGCGGAGCCCAGCACGTTGCCGGCCGCCACCAGCAGCTCCTCGTCGCGCGGCTCCAGCGGCCGCATCCAGCCGACCTCGAGCACGCCGGAGAGGCGGCCCTCGTGCAGCACGGGGGAGAGCAGGACGGAGCCGGGCAGCGCTTCGCCCAGGGCGGACGCCACCTTCAGGTAGCCGGGCGGCACGGTGTCCAGCTTGATCGGCCGCCGCTGTGCCGCGCACTCGGCCACCAGCGTGCGGCCGGCGGGCAGGCGTTCGTGGCCGGCCTGCGCGTCGGCCGACCAGCCCCAGGTGGCCGCGCGGCGGAAGCCGCCGTCGGGCTCGGGCGTGTAGAGCGCGCCGACGGCGATGCCCGCGTACTGCGACAGGGCCTCCAGCGCGCCGTGGCCCACGCCCTGCAGCTGCTGTTCGCCCGCCAGGCGCTCGGACAGCCGCGACTGCCCTTCGCGCAGCCACGCATGGGCCTGCAGCGTGGCGGCCTGGCGCTCCTGTTCCGCGAAGGCCTGCTCGTAGGTGGCCGACAGGCCCATCAGGTCGCGGCGGCCGCGCCAGGCGATCAGGCCGCCCACGCCGAGCATGAAGATCACGAAGGCGACGGCGCCGGTCAGCGTGTTCTGGTTCGCCGATTGCGTGCGTTCGGCGCGCAGCCGCCTTTCGATGGTGAAGAACTGGTCGAACTCCTCGCGGATCGCGTCCTTCAGTTCGCGCCCGAGCGGGGAGCGGGAAACGTAGCCGGGATCCTGCCGCTTGTTGCGCACCTGCTCCTGCGCGAACTCCTTGTTCCAGCGCTCCTGCATGGCCTGGATGCGCTCGATGCGCTCGACCTGCGGCGGGTTGTCGCGGACGTCGGCCTTGAGCCGCTCCATTTCCGTCGTGAGGCCGGCGAGCGCGCGGTCGTACGGCTGGAGGAAGCGTTCGTCGCCGGCCACCAGGAAGCCACGCACGCCGGACTCCATGTCCAGGTCGAGCTTCTGCGCGGCCGAGGCGCGCTGCAGGATGCGGTCGGTGCGTTCCACCTCGCCGAGGGCGGACACCAGGTAGGCGAGCAGGCCCAGGAACACCAGGGCACTGGCGACGCCGAGCACCAGCGGCAGGACGAGGTTGCGGTTGAGGATGCGGCGAAACGCGAGCGGCGCGTTCGGGCTGGAGAAGGGCATGGGGCCGGCAGGAAGAAGGCAGCCGTCCAGTTTGCCCCAATTCCTTGCTCGGCGGTGGTGATGCCGACCCCCAAAGGCAAACGGGGCCCGCAGGCCCCGTCGCTGGCGTTTCGGCGCTTCCTAGCGCGCGGTGGCGGCGCCGAGGCGGGCCTGGGCCGTGCGGCTGCCCAGGTTGGCGGCGCGCTGCAGCCAGCGCACGGCCTGGGTCGAATCCTGCGGCACGGTGGTGCCTTCCAGGTAGGCGATGCCGAGGAAGTAGCTCATTTCCATGCGGCCGAAGCGGATGCCTTCGTCGGTGGACTTGCCCGAGCGCTTGACGATCATGGGCACGTCGCCGCGGCCGTCGGCGAAGGCCTGCATCTGCTCGATGGTGCGGGAGAAGAAGCGGTCGCGCGACAGGGCGGCGCGGGCCGGATCGGGCATGGAGGCGACCAGTTCGTCGGCCAGCACCGGCAGCACTTCGAAGGGGGTCATGCCGCCGCGCATCTTGGGCGAGTACCAGGCGCGCAGCATCACGCGGTCGAGCGGCAGCAGGCCGTCGACCTTGGACGGGAAATAGCTCAGCACGGTCTTGCCGGCCGGGTGACCGCGCACGCCCATGACGTGCATGGCCTCGTGGTAGGCGCAGCGCCAGGCGTCGCGGCTGCGCATCTGCACGGCGGCCGAGTCGATGCGCGTTTCGGTCTGGAAGTTCAGGAAGGTCACGCAGGGCTGGTTCTCTTCCAGCATGTGGTCGGGCGTGATCTCGACGCTGACGTTGGCGACGGTGGCGGCATCGGCGCGGTCGCTGACGTCGACCAGCTTCACGCCCGCCTCGGCGGCGACGTCGGCCAGCGCCTTGAGGGTGTGCGCCTTGTGGGTGGAGAGGTTCACGCCATGGATGCGGACCTTCATCTCCTGTTCCCAGCGGACCAGCCGGGTCGGGGTGCCGCTCTGGTGCCAGAGCACTTCCCACATGGTCCCCACGCCCTGCTCGAACTCATCCGCCTGCGCAAAGACCGGCCCCATCACTGCAGCGGCCAGGAGGGCCGTCACACCCGACTTCCACATGAGTCACCCCTTATCGAAGATGGCTGACTATGGGGTAGGACGACTCCTACGGCAAGCGCTGTTACGAACAAGTGGTTGCACGCTGTGCCGCAGCCACAAAATTTCACGAAATCCGGTCGCACTGCGGCTTTGCAGCCGCAGGGGTTTTCACGGAGAAGGCAGGAATCCCTCGATCAGTTCGGCGAGTGCCCCGGGCTGGTCGTGGTGCAGCATGTGCCCGGCATCGTGGATGTGGCCCAGCCGCAGGTCGGACACCGCCTTCAAACGTTCGTGGTACTCGTCCAGGGTGAACCGGCCCTGCCACCACTGCCCGAGGCTGTCGTCGCTGGCCTCGACCGCCAGCACGGGTGCGCGGATGGCCTTGTAGATCTCGAGCACCTCGTCCACGCGGAACAGGTTGGCGTTGACGATCTTGTGGGCCGAGTGGCCCAGGATGCGCCACTGGCCGCCGGCGTCCTCCTGCGCCCAGTGCTGGGCCAGCCATTGCGCCTTGTCCGCGGTGAGCCGCTTGTTGGTCTTCATGAGGCGCTGCGCGACGCCTTCGAGGCTGGCGTAGGCCTTGAGCTCCAGCTCGCCGCGATGGAAGGCCTTCAGCTCGCCGATCCACTTGGCGTAGCGGCCCGGCGCCTGCGACGGCCGCGTCGCCGGCATGCCGAAGCCTTCCAGGTTCACCAGCGAGCGGATGCGCTCCGGCCGCACGCCCGAATACAGCATGGCGATGTTGCCGCCCATGCTGTGGCCCACGAGGTCGACCGGGGCCCCGGCGGCGTAGTGATCGAGCAGGAAATCGAGGTCCGCCAGGTAGTCGGGGAACCAGTAGTTGTCCTGCTGCGGCAGCTCGGTCAGGCCGTAGCCGCGCCAGTCCGGGGCGATCACGTAGTGGTCGCGCGCGAACGCGTCCACCACGAACTGGTACGACGCGGCGACGTCCATCCAGCCGTGCACCATCACCAGCGGCACCTTGCCCGGCCCCGGCTCGCCCCACAGCCGTACGTGGTAGCGCAGGTTCCGGATCGGGACAAACTCGCTGCGGGACGCGCGCTTCGGTTGGTACATTCGCTCGATCATAGGAGAGCGGACGATGGCGGTCAGTCAGGGCAGTGACAACTGGGCGGCGCTGCACGCCGGCTTCGGCTGGCAGGTGCCGGAGCGGTTCAACATCGCGCAGGCCTGCTGCACGCGCTGGGCGCAGGCAGCGGACGCCGGGCGGCGGGTCGCCATCCGCGCACACGGGGACCCCCAGCGTCCCACCCTCACGTTCGCCGAACTGCAGCGCGAGGCGAACGCGATGAGCAACCTGCTCGTGGGGCTCGGCGTGCACCGCGGCGACCGCGTGGCCATCGTGATGCCGCAGCGCTTCGAGACCGCGATCGCCTACATGGCGGTGTTCCAGCTCGGGGCGGTCGCCATGCCGCTGTCCATGCTGTTCGGCCCGGAGGCGCTGGAGTACCGGCTGCAGGACAGCGAGGCGGTGGTCGCGATCTGCGACGAGAGCTCGATCGCCCATGTCGCCCAGGTCCGCGCGCAATGCCCCACGCTGCGCACGGTGGTCGGCGTCGGTGGCGCGGCCGCGCAGGCCGACCTGGGATGGGAAGCGCAGCGCGGGACGCTGGCCGCAGGCTTCACCGCCGCGAGCACGCATGCCGACGACGGCGCGGTGCTGATCTACACCAGCGGCACCACGGGCCCGCCGAAGGGCGCGCTGA
This sequence comes from Ramlibacter pallidus, assembly GCF_015070875.1. GTDB lineage: Bacteria > Pseudomonadota > Gammaproteobacteria > Burkholderiales > Burkholderiaceae_C > Ramlibacter > Ramlibacter pallidus. The sequence continues at coordinate 57,577 of NZ_JADDIV010000001.1, read as the reverse complement.
TCCCGCACCGCGCCCTGGTCGGCAACCTGCCGGGTTTCGTCTGCAGCCAGAACTGGTTCGGCTTCGACCCGCGGCGTGCCGGCAGCGACAGCGGGGCGGTCTTCTGGTCGCCCGCCGACTGGGCCTGGACCGGCGGCCTGATGGATGCCCTGCTGCCCAGCCTCTACTTCGGCCGGCCGATCGTGGCCTACAACGGCCGCTTCAGCCCGGAGACCGCGTTCACGCTGATGCAGGAGCACGGCGTGACGCACACCTTCCTCTTCCCGACCGCGCTGAAGGCGATGATGAAGGCCTATCCGCGCCCGCGCGGGCCATTCACCCTGCACCTGCAGGCGATCATGAGCGCGGGCGAAGCCGTCGGGGACGCGGTGTTCGCGTACTGCCGCGACCAGCTGGGCGTCGTCGTCAACGAGATGTTCGGCCAGACCGAGATCAACTACGTCGTCGGCAACTGCGCGATGAACGGGGACACGGCGAACGGCGCCGGCTGGCCGGCGCGTGCGGGCAGCATGGGACGGCCCTATCCGGGCCACCGGGTGGCGGTGATCGACGACGAGGGCAACGAGTGCCCGCCCGGCGTCCCGGGCGACGTCGCCGTGCACCGCTTCGACGTGCACGGCGAGCCGGACCCGATCTTCTTCCTCGGCTACTGGAAGAACCCCGATGCGACGCGCCGCAAGTTCACCGGGGACTGGTGCCGCACGGGCGACCTGGCGACGCGCGACGCCGACGGCTACCTCTGGTACCAGGGCCGCGCGGACGACGTGTTCAAGGCGGCGGGCTACCGCATCGGCCCGAGCGAGATCGAGAACTGCCTGGTGAAGCACCCGGCCGTGGTCAACGCGGCCGTCGTGCCCAAGCCCGACGCCGAGCGCGGCGCGCTGGTGAAGGCCTACGTGGTGCTGGCGCCGCATGTTGCGGAAGCGCGGGCGATCAGCACGCGCGGCCCCGAGCGCTTCGACGCGGAACTGGTGTCGGAGCTGCAACTGCACGTGAAAGGCAAGCTCGCACCTTACGAATACCCGAAGGAAATCGAATTCATCGAGGCGCTGCCCATGACCACCACGGGCAAGGTGCAGCGCCGCGTGCTGCGCCTGCAGGAGGAAGAGCGGGCGCGCCTGCGGGCCGCGTAGGAGCGGTCTGTCGCCAGCCGCCAGCGGCGTCCCGCCGGGCCGCGCCTGCCGGGCCGATAGTCTCGCGGCCATGGCGATCAACTGGCGGCGTGGGGGTGTTTTCGCGGCGGGCCTCGGGGCCGGCCTCATTGCGGCACTGGCGATCGTCGGCGCCACGCGCGACCGCGTCGGTGCGGACGACGTGGCGGCGGCGAACACCAGCCGTGGCCCTTCGGCCACCGCCACCCCGGTCGCGGTGGCGGCGCCGCGCGTGGACTGCGGCTTCGTTCCCATCGTTGCGGCGGCCAACCGCGAGGACGGCCTGCTGCCGCTCGACAAGGACCTGCAGGGCCGCACGGCCAGCGCCGTCAACACGCTGATCCTCTCCGGCAAGGAAGCCGCCGCCGCCGGCAAGCCGCGCGACGCGGAAACGGCGTTCCTGATGGCGTGCCGCTCCGCCCAGAACGTCCAGGGCGATCCTCTGCCATTGGCGGACGCGCACTACCAGCTGGGCCGGCACTACGCGCAGGTCGCCGCGTCGCCGGAAGTGCCCAAGCGCGACGCCATGCTCCAGCGCGCCCAGCAGCTGTATGCCAGCAGCCTGGCGCTGTACCGCACGCACAAGGGGCCGGAGCACGAGCGCACGCGCTTCGCCCAGCAGGGACTGGACCAGCTGCAGCAGCTGGCGGGCGGGAGCCTGCCGGCACTGCCCGCCGCGCCTGCGGCGGAGGCGAGCAAGGCCGCCGAGGACACCAGGGTGGCCGGAAACGCGGCCCGGCCCGCGGCGCCCGCACCCGCGACCGCCGTCGCGCCTCCGGCCGCGGCCGTGACGCCGCCTGCCGCGGCGCCGGCTCCCGCGGCGCAGGTCGCTGCCGCGCCGGTGGCCAAGCTTGAACCCCGGCCCGCGCCGGGGCCTCAGCCCGGGCCGGCCGCGGCTGCCCCGGAGCGCGTCGCCGCCGTGCCGCCCGCGCGCAGCGAACCCGAGCCGCAGCCCCGCCGCGAAGAGCGGCGCACCTCGCCCTCGTTCGACTGCAGCAAGGCGCGCTCCACCACCGAGAAGCTGATCTGCGCCGACGAGGACCTCGCACGGCAGGACCGCGAACTGGGCCGCATCCATGAACGGGCCAAGCGGGCGGCGCCGGATGCGCGCGCCTTCCAGAGGGACAGCGACGCGGAATGGCAGCGCCGCGAGGAAGCGTGCCAGGACCGCGAGTGCCTGCAGCGCTGGTATGCGCAGCGCCGTGCGCAGCTGAGCGCGCAGGCCGAGGAAGACCGGCCGGTGGTGCGGCGCGCTCCCGCCACGCCGCGCGCCGCCGAGGCCGCGCCCGAGCGCGAGAGGGAACGGGAACGTCCCGCGGCGCGCGAGGTCGCGCCGCCGGCCCCGGTCGCGCCGGCCGCGCCCGCCGCCGAGATCGTCATCGACGGTCCCGCCACCGCTTCCGGCGACATCCAGTAGCCACGCGCCTTCAGGTGTACTTCACCTGGCAGTTCTCGCAGTAGAAGCTGCGGCGCTGCGTGCGCCCGAGATGCGCCTTGACGAACGGGATGTTGCAGCGCGGGCACGTCCGTTTCGTGTGCGCGAGCCAGTGCTTCTTCAGCACGAACTGCTTCTTCCATTCGTAGAAGTCGAAGCTGTACTGGCGGGCCTGGTCGACGAACTCGCGCAGCTTGGGCGCGGGCAGGGCGCCCACCGTGGACAGCGGGTGCACGCGGATGCGGAACAGCACCTCGTTCTTGATGATGTTGCCGACGCCGGCGAAGATGTCCTGGTCCAGCAGCGCGTCGCAGGCCAGCATGTCCGGCACCGAACGCAGGCGCCTGCGCGCGAGCGCCGGGTCCCAGTGCTCCGACATGACGTCGGCCCACCAGTCGTACACCAGGTCCAGCGGTTCCTCGATGAAGCGCACGGAGCAGGCGTAGAGGTTCAGCGCGCCGTTGTCGAACCCCAGCGACAGGCGCGGGACGGCCCAGCTCTTCTCCTCGTTGATGCGATAGCTGCCGAACAGCATGAAATGCACGCGCAGGCAGAAGTCCGGCATCTCCACCAGGAAATGCTTGCCCCAGCTGCGGAAGGCCTCCACCTCCTGGTGCAGCAGGCGGTCCTTCTCGATCGTCGTGTTCCCCGAGACGCGCTCGATGGTGCGGCCGACGAACTGCGTGACCTGTTCCTTGAGGATGACGATCGATGGGCCTTCCGGCATGCCGCTAATATGCTCGACCGATCCATCCGCCTGTCACCGCTGTAACCTCATGCAAACCCTCCAGCTCGGCCAGGGCGACCTGCGCGTCACCCCCATCTGCCTCGGCACCATGACCTTCGGGGACCAGGTCGACGAACCGCATTCGCAGGCGATCCTGGACCGCGCCGTCGAGCGCGGCATCAACTTCCTGGACACCGCGGAGATGTACCCGGTGCCGCCCAAGGCCGAGACCTTCAACCGCACCGAAACCTTCATCGGCCGCTGGCTGGCGGCACGCCCAGGGCTGCGCGAGAAGATCGTGCTGGCCACCAAGGTGGCGGGCCCGTCGCGCGGCATGCCCTGGGTCCGCGAGGGGCAGGGGCTCACGCCGCAGGACATCGTGCGGTCCTGCGAGGCCTCGCTGCGCCGCCTGCAGACCGACGTGATCGACCTGTACCAGATCCACTGGCCGGAACGCACCGTGCCGTCCTTCGGCGAGATCTACTACGACCCGCAGAAGGAGCGCACCCAGACCCCGATCCTCGAGCAGCTGCAGGCGCTGGACGGCCTGGTGCGGCAAGGCAAGGTGCGGGCGATCGGCCTGTCGAACGAGACGCCCTATGGCGTGCACGAGTTCGTGCGGCTGGCGGAGCAGCACGGGCTGGCGCGGGTGGCCACGGTGCAGAACCCGTATGCGCTGGTGAGCCGCGGCGTCGACAACGGCCTCGACGAGACGATGCACCGGCTGGGCGTTTCGCTGCTGGCGTACTCGCCGCTGGCCTTCGGTGCCTTGACCGGCAAGTACGACCGCGGCCTGGACCACCCGGAGACGCCCCGCAACGCGCGCCTGCTGCTTTCCGAGCGGGCCCGCACCCAGCGCTGGGGGCGTCCGGAGGCGCTGGAAGCCGCGCGCCGCTACAACGCGCTGGCGCGCGAGCACGGCCTGACGCCCACGCGCATGGCCCTGGCCTGGTGCTATACCAACTGGCGCGTCGCCAGCACCATCATCGGCGTGTCCACGCTGGCGCAGCTGGACGAGGACATCGACGCCTTCGGCACGACCTTGCCGCCCGAGCTGCTGGCGGCCATCGACCGCATCCGCTGGGAGATGCGCGACCCGGCGGCGTGACATGGCGAAGAAGGAGCACGTCAGCGAGACGCCGGCGACCGCCTTCCTCAAGGCGAACGGCGTCGGCTTCACCGAGCATCCTTACGAATACCTGGAGCACGGCGGCGCGCAGCACAGCGCCGAAGTGCTCGGGTTCGATCCTTTCACCGTGGTGAAGACGCTCGTCATGGAGGACGAGAAGGCGCGTCCGCTCGTCGTGCTGATGCATGGCAACCGCAAGGTGTCGACCAAGAACCTGGCGCGCCAGATCGGCGCCAAGTCGGTCGAGCCCTGCAAGCCGGAAGTCGCCAACCGCCACAGCGGCTACCTGGTGGGCGGCACCTCGCCGTTCGGCACGCGCAAGGCGATGCCGGTGTACATCGAGGAGACGATCCTGGCGCTGCCGCGCATCGTGCTCAACGGCGGCCGGCGCGGCTACCTGGTCGGCATCGAACCGCAGGTCTGCGTGCGCCTGCTCGGCGCGAAGCCGGTGCAGTGCGCGCTGGCAGAATAGCCGCGCACACAACAACGAGGGAGACCGCATGGACATGGTGTATTCCGCGGCCGCCGTGGTCGCGGCCTACCTGGTGGGCTCGCTGGCCTTCGCCGTCATCGTCAGCAAGGTCATGGGCCTGTCGGACCCGCGCACCTTCGGCAGCAAGAACCCGGGCGCGACCAACGTGCTGCGCTCCGGCAGCAAGGCCGCGGCCATCGTCACGCTGCTGCTCGATGCGATGAAGGGCTTCGTGCCCGTCCTGCTGGTGCGCCTGTACGGCGCGCGCTACGGCATGGAAGAGGGCACGATGGCCATGGTCGGCCTCGCCGCCTTCCTGGGCCACCTCTACCCGGTGTTCTTCCGTTTCCAGGGCGGCAAGGGCGTCGCCACCTTCATCGGCGTGGTGTTCGGGGTGCATTGGCTGCTGGGCGTCGCCACGGGCCTGACGTGGATCATCATCGCGGTCTTCTTCCGCTATTCCTCGCTGGCTTCGCTGGTGGCGGCCGCTTTCGCGCCGCTGTACTACCTGTTCGGCGACCGGCTGAAGTGGTACGCCGAGCGGCCGGTCACGATGGCGCTGTTCGCGATGGCGCTGCTGCTGGCCTGGCGGCACCGCGCCAACATCGACCGGCTGCTCAAGGGCACCGAATCGCGGCTGGGCGCGAAGAAGAAGGAAGCCGGCGCGGCGCATTGAGCCGCGCCGGCTACTCCTGCTCGATCAGGTAGCGGCTCACCTTCGGCGGCTCCTCGCCGACGTGGAAGGCCAGGCGCTTGTCGCGCAGCTGCACGTCGGCGGCGCTGATGCGGTCGAAGCGGCGCAGGTGCTCCGTCCAGGACGCGTCGATGATCTGCTCCACGTAGCGGCCCGGCTCGTAGAGGTCGTGCAGCAGCTGCCAGTCGAGCGCGCCCTGGCGCAGGCGGCTGCGCCGGCTTTCCTGCATCAGCGCCAGGAATTCCGGGGCGCGCTGCGGGTCGATCAGGTACTCCACCCGCACCTGCACGCGCCCGGCGCGCGGCGGCTCCTGCATCTCGGGCACCTTCAGCACGTGCGAGGGCGTGAGGTCCTCCTCGGTGCCGCGGTCCATCGTCATCCGCTGGGCGAGCACCATGGCCACCACGCTGGTGACCGAGGAGATCGCTATCGACGTGTGCACGCTGGTCCAGGTCGCCACCTGGCCCCACAGGGCGGCACCCGCCGCCGTGGACCCCATCAGCGCCATCTGGTAGATCGACATGCCGCGCGCGCGCACCCAGTCCGGCAGCGCCATCTGCGCCGCGACGGTCAGCGAATTCGCCACCGTGATCCATGCGGCGCCGCCGAACACCATCGCCGGCACGGCCACGGAGATGTTGGGCGCGAAGGCGACGATCACGGCGGCGACGGCCTGCACCGCCGTCCCCGCCAGCACGCGTGGTTGCAGCGGCAGCCAGTTGCGGATGCGCGGCATGAGGACCGCCGCGGTCACGGCGCCGACGCCCATGGACGCGAGCAGCACCGTGAACGTGCCGGCCGTTCCGCCCGGCAGTCCCCTGGCGACCAGCGGCAGCATGGCCATCAGCGCCGTCGAGTGCAGGAAGAAGATGGCGATGCGCACCATCACGGCCTTCATGCGGCCGGACTGCCGGACGAACTGCACGCCCACGCGCATGGCGCTCGCCAGCGGCTCGCGGCCCAGGGGGCTCTCCTGGTGCACGCGCTTCCAGCGCATGATGGTGATGCCGGCCAGGATGGAAAGCGCCGCGTTCAGCACGAAGACATAGGCGCTGCCGACGCTGGCGATCAGCGCGCCGGCGATCAGCGGACCGGCGATGCGCGAGGCGTTCATCGCGATGCCGTTGAGGGCCAGCGCCTGCGGCAGCTGCGGCCGGCTGACCACCTCCGGCACGATGGCCGCGAACACCGGCCAGCGCATCGCCAGGCCGATGCCGTTGGCGAAAGTGAGCACGAGCAACAGCGGCGCGGTCAGGCGGTCCAGCAGGATGACCACGCACAGCAGCGTCGCTATCGCGGCCACCCAGAACTGCGTGAACATGAAGTAGCGCCGCCGGTCCACGGTGTCGGCCAGCGCGCCGCTGGGCAAGCCGAGGAGGAAGACCGGAAGGGTGGACGCACTCTGCACCAGCGCCACCCACAGCGGCGAAGGGGCGATCGACGTCATCAGCCAGGCCGACGCCACGTCGTTCATCCACATCGTGGTGTTGGCCGCGAGCCAGGTGAACCACAGCATGCGGAACACCGGGCCCTGCAAGGGGCCGAAGGCGCTCTCGGGCGGGCGGGGAGGGGAGCCGGGCAGGGTCGGGTCGGGCAAGCGTGGCCTAGTAGCGCCGCTCCAGCACCATCTGGTCGTTGTGGCGCGTCATCTGGAAGCGGGTGAGGAAGCTGTTGCCCAGGAGGACGTGGCCCATGCTCCCGGGCAGGACCGCGGCGTCGACGTCGTACACCTCGACGTCGCCGATGCGCACCGAAGCGAGCTTCAGGTAGTACGCCGTGACGACGCCGTTGGCCGTGCTGCCGCGGCCGATCTGGCCCTTGCGGTAGTCGATGCCGAGGCGCTCGGCCTCGGCGGCTCCCATGGCCACGGAGGTGGCCCCGGTGTCCACCATGAACTGCGTCGCGCGCCCGTTGATGGCCCCCTGGGTGAGGAAGTGGCCGCCGCTGCCGGCGGTGAGCACGATCTTGTTGCCGCGCCCGCCGCCGCCACTGCCGCCCACGCTGGCCGGCGCATCGCCGACGCGCAGGGTCTGGCGCTTGCCGCCGACTTCGACCGTGGCCTCGTCGCCGCCGGTGGCCAGCACCTTCACCCCCTTGTGCGTTTCCCCGACCGCGACACCCTTGGGGGGTGCGCCGTCGACGATCAGCAGCGCCTTGCTGCCGAGCATGCCCTGGAGGGCGACGGACTGGGCGAAGACGCCGGCCGCGCAGAAGGCGAGGGCGAGGGCGAACAGCCGCTTCATGGTCAGTCCCGGAAATTGGTAAACGACAAGGGCAGCTCGGCCATTTCCTTGCGCACCAGGGCCATCGTCGCCTGGAGGTCGTCGCGCTTGGCGCCGGTGACGCGCACCGCGTCGCCCTGGATGGCGGCCTGCACCTTCACCTTGCTGTCCTTGATCAGCTTCTGGATCTTCTTGGCGTGTTCCGGCTCGATGCCGCTGCGGACCTTGACGACCTGCTTCACCTTGTCGCCGCCCGCCTTCTGGACGTCGCCCTTGTCCAGGAACCGCACGTCGACGTTGCGCTTGGCCAGCTTGGCCAGCAGCACGTCCAGGACCTGCTGGAGCTGGAAATCGGCATCCCCGGTCAGGGTGATCTCCTTCTCCTTGATCTCGATGCCGGCGGAGGTGCCCTTGAAGTCGAACCGCGTGGCGATCTCCTTGGCGGCGTTCTCCACGGCGTTCTTCACCTCCACCATGTTGGGCTCACACACGGTATCGAACGACGGCATTTGCGAATTCCTCCTGCACGGCCGGGGTAGCGGCTTGGGCCACAATTCTCCCATGATCGTCGAGACCAACGCCCCGCTGCAGCCGCACAACACCTTCGGCATCGTCGCCCGGGCGCGGAACATGGTGCGCGTGCGGGGGGCCGAGGACGTCCACGCCCTGCTGGCGCACCCGGAACTGGGCGCCGAACCCAAGTTCGTCCTGGGCGGTGGCAGCAACATCGTGCTGACGGGGGACGTGAAGGCCGTGGTGCTGAAGGTCGAAGTCGCCGGCCGCCGGGTGCTGGAGGACGGCCCCAAGGCGACAATCGTGGAGTTCGGGGCCGGCGAGAACTGGCACGAGGCGGTCACCTGGACGATGGAACAGGGCCTGGGCGGGCTGGAGAACCTGGCCCTGATCCCCGGGACGGTGGGGGCTTCCCCGGTGCAGAACATCGGCGCCTACGGCATCGAGCTGCAGGACCGCTTCGAGTCGCTGGACGCGATCGACCTGGTGACCGGGCGCGAATTCACGCTGGACGCCACCCAGTGCGCCTTCGGCTACCGCGATTCCGTGTTCAAGCATTCGCCGGCGCGCGGCAGCGATTTCGGCCTGGCCGGGCGCGCGCTGATCCTGCGGGTGCGGATGCGCCTGCCCAAGCCCTGGAAGCCGGTGCTGGGCTACATCGACCTGCAGCGCAAGATGGCCGAAACCGGGGTGCAGGCGCCGACGGCCAGGCAGATCTACGACTGGGTGTGCGCCATCCGCAGCGCCAAGCTGCCGGACCCGCGGGTGATCGGCAACGCGGGCAGCTTCTTCAAGAACCCCACCGTCACGCCGGAGCAGTGCCAGGACATCATCGGCCGCGAGCCGAACATCGTGCACTACCCCATGCCCGACGGCAGCGTGAAGCTCGCCGCCGGCTGGCTGATCGACGCCTGCGGCTGGAAGGGCAAGTCGGTGGGCCAGGCGGGCGTTTACGAGAAGCAGGCGCTGGTGCTGGTGAACCGGGGCGGGGCGACCGGCGGCGAGGTCGTGACGCTGGCCCGCGCCATCCAGACGAGCGTCTACGAGCGCTTCGGCATCCGGCTGGAGCCGGAGCCGGTGGTGGTCTAAAAGCGTCCTTCAGTCGGCCGTCGGCCGCCGCAGCAGCCAGGCGCTGGCACCCAGGCACAGGGCCGCGAAGGCGAGCAGCAGCCCCGCGCGCGGCAGGACGTCCGACGCCTGCGGGGCGCCGAGGAACACCGCCTGCATCCCGTCGAGTGCCCAGCCCATGGGCGAGGCGGCGGAAACCTCCTGCAGCCCGGGTGGCATCAGGGCCCGCGGCACCATCACTCCCGCCACGGCGGCCAGCAGGACGTTCACGCCGCCCCCCAGCGCCGCGGCATGCTCGAAGTTGCGCGTGGCGCTGGCGATCAGCAGCGCCAGCCCGACGGCGGCCGCGCTGGTGGCGGCCACCATCGCCAGGAACCAGCCGCCGTGGATGTCCAGCCGCAGGGCGTCGCCCCCCAGCAGCGGCACCAGCCAGCGGCCCACCAGCAGCATGAACACCAGCTGCACCGCGTTGACGGCCATGAAGGCCCCCAGCTTGCCGGCCAGGAGCGACGCGGGCGGCACGCCGAGGGTCGCCAGGCGCGCCAGCGTGCCTTCGTTGCGCTCCTGCACCAGCACGCCGGCCACCGGGATGACCACGAAGAACATGCCGAAGATCAGCCAGGCGGGCACGCTTTGCTGCACCGCCGTCAGGCGCCGGCCCGATTCGACTTCGTAGAGATAGCGCATCGCGATGCCATTCGCTTCCGTGGCCGGCGCGGATTCCGCCGCCCGCGCCTGCAGCAGCGACAGCGAGAGCTCGGCCTGCAGGCGTCCCGCGGCCGCCGGCTGCAGGCGGTGGCCGAGCCACAGCTCGATGCGGCCGGGGTCCGGTCGGCCCGTGGCGGCGTCGAGCAGCGGCGCGCGCACCACCACGCCGGCGGCCACCCGCATGTCCTTGAGGGCCTGCCGCAGCTCGTCGCGCGTCGCATAGCGGTGGGCCGGATGCTTGGCCAGCCACCCTTGCGCCCACTGCGTCGCGAACCCGCTGTCGTCTTCCTGCACCCAGCCGGTCACCGGCAAGGGCGCCTTCCCCGCCACGGTGCCCTTGAGAGCGAAGGACATCACCAGCAGGAAGATGGCCGGCATCAGGAACAGCGTGACCAGGCCATGCGGGTTGCGCAGCAGCACGCGCCACTCCTTGGCGGCGATGGCGAGGGCCTGGACGGGGGACGGCCACATGCGCATGTTCAGTCGCGCAGCGAGTGCCCCGTGTGGTGCAGGAAGGCCGCCTCCAGGTTGGCGTGCGGCGGCGTGCCGGGCGGGCCGCGCAGCAAGGCGGCGAGGTCGCCTTCCGTGAGCACGCGGCCATGGTCCATCAGCACGATGTCCGAGCACAGCGCACTGACCTCTTCCATGTAGTGGGTGGCATAGAGCACCGCCATGCCGCCCGCGACGAGCTCGCGCACCCGGTCGAGGAGGAAGGCGCGCGACTGCGGGTCCACGCCGACGGTGGGCTCGTCCAGCAGCAGGACCTGCGGGCGCTGCAGCAGCGCGATGGCCAGGTTGAGCCGGCGGCGCACGCCACCCGAGCAATGGCTGGCGCGGCGATCCGCGAACTCGCCGAGCATGCACGTGGCGATCGCCTCGTCGATGCGCCGGCGTGCTTCGGCGGCACCGACGCCCAGCATGGCGGCGAAGAAGCGCAGGTTGTCCAGGCAGTCCAGGTCGGGATAGAAGGCGTAGTCCTGCGGCACCCAGGCGACCTGGCGGCGGTCTTCCACGGCGATCTCGATGTGGCCGCGGTGCGGCTTGCGCAGGCCGGCCAGCAGGCTGATCAGCGTGGACTTGCCGGAGCCGTTCGGTCCCAGCAGGCCGACCGCCTGCCCGCGCTCCAGGCAGAGGTCGACGCCGCGCAGCGCGGCTTCCGCCTGCGCCGGATAGGAGAAGACGAGGTCGCGCGCGGCGACGACACAGGAAGCGGCGGGAGGAGCGGGAGGGGTCGGCAAGCGGCGGACGGTAGTCGCGGCGAGCCTATCACGCGGTCCGCGCCGCGTGGCGCGGATGGGCCGGCCGCAGGGCTAGCGCCGTGCCTCCACCACGTGCGCCTGGATCCTCCCGTCGATCGGCCCCGTCCCGAACCGGCGCGTGAGCGCGGCGGCCGCCGCCTGCGTGGCGCGCTCCAGTCCGTTCGGATCCCGCGCCTCGATCTCGTTGCGCAGCGGCGTGCCCTGGCACTTCGCGAAGGCGGCGGGATAGGCGCCGTCGGCGCGGCTGCGTTCGGCGACCGTGGCGATTTCGGGGACCTGAGTGAACCCGCCCTCGGCCAGGTCGCGCGCGATCCGGTCGACGTCGTGGTAGCCGTGCGGCACGCGCGCCAGGAAGCGCGGCGGGTCGGAAGGGAACACCAGCGCGAGCGACTGCGTGACGGTGTCCGACACCTCGTTGACCTCGATGCGGTCCCAGGCGTTGAAGAAGAGGCTGCCACCGTCGCGCAGCACGCGCCGGGCCTCGGCGAAGGCCTTCGCCTTTTCGGGGAAGAACATCACGCCGAACTGGCAGACGACGGCGTCGAAGGACTGGTCCGCGAACGGCAGCTGCATCGCATCGGCCGCCTTCCATTCGACCGCGCGTGCCGTGCCGCGCGCGGCGGCCTCGTCGAGCATCGGCTGGTTGAGGTCGGTCGCCACGATCGTGCTGTCGCGCGGCAGCACCTGTGCGAGCTGGCGGGTGACCACGCCGGTGCCGGCGGCGATCTCGAGCACGCGCAGGGGCTGCTGCCGGGCGACGCGCGCCGCGAGGTCCACCGCATAGGGCTGGAAGATGAGCGGCACCAGGTACTGCTCGTACAACTGCGGGATGGAGCCCGCGAACTTGCGGTCGCTGTCGGGTGCCGGCATGGTACGTTCCTCGCCCCGGGGGGGTGGCGCATTGGACGCCAGGACGCCCCGCGCGGCAAGGGGCCGGATGGGGGAGGCCGCCTCAGGCGGCGGCCAGCACGCCTTCGAGGTCGACGGCGTCGATCTGCTCGGGCTTCAGGAACTGCTTCGCGTACTCCTTGTACACGCCGGACGCCAGGAACAGCTGGAACAGGTCCGGGTCGATGTGCCCGTCGCGCACCATCGACTTCATGATCCGGATCGACTGCGACAGCGTCTTCGGCGGCTTGTAGGGACGGTCGGCGGCGGTGAGCGCCTCGAAGATGTCGGCAATGGCCATCACGCGCGCCGGCAGCGACATCTGCTCGCGTTTCAGCCCGCGCGGGTAGCCGCTGCCGTCCATCTTCTCGTGGTGGCCGCCGGCGTACTCCGGCACCCGCCGCAGGTGCCGCGGCCAGGGCAGCGACTCCAGCATGACGATGGTCTGCGCCATGTGCTCGTTGATGCGGTAGCGGTCTTCCTCGGTCAGCGTGCCGCGGCTGATCGACAGGTTGTAGATCTCGCCGAGGTTGGCCTCGCGTTCGGGCGCCTTGAGGGTGAAGCCCCACGGATTGCCTTCCGCCGACAGCCGCAGCCCCTCGCGCGGGCTGATGTGGTCGTAGCGGTCCTCCAGCAGCTTCTCCTCGACGGGCAGTGGCCGTTCCAGGATCGCATCGCGCCGCTTCTTCTCGGCGTACGAGATGCCGATGCGGTTGGACAGCGTGCGCGTCCAGGTGCGTTCGGCGATCTTCTTCAGCCGCTCGACCTTGTCCGGCGCCATGTACTCGCCGCCGACGTTGCACTCGCCGATGAAGGCGAACTCCTCGTCCAGCGTGGCGCACGTCGCCTCGTAGTCGGCGCGCAGCTTGTCGCCGTTGCCGCCGGCCAGCAGTCCCTTGAGCATGGCGATCTCTGCGTCGCGCTTGAGCACCTCGAAGCGCATGCGGATCTCGTGGATGCGGTCGTAGATCGCCTCGAGCTTGGTCGCCTTGTCGACGATGTGCTCGGGCGTCACCACCTTGCCGCAGTCGTGCAGCCAGCAGGCGACGCGCAGCTCGTACCACTCCTCCTCGCTCAGGTCGAAGCCGGCGAAGGGCGCGTCCTTCGATTCGCAGGCCGCCCGCACCAGCATCTCGGTGAGCACCGGCACGCGCTGGCAGTGGCCGCCGGTGTAGGGCGACTTGGTGTCGATGGCTGCAGCGATCACGGCGATGAAGGCGTCGAGCAGCTGCTTCAGCTCCTCGATCAGGATGCGGTTGTCGATCGACACCGCCGCCTGCGAGGCCAGCGCGCTCACCATCGGCACGATCTCCTCGCGGAACGGCACGACCTTGCCCAGCGCGTCCTTCGCGTTGATCAGCTGGAGCACGCCGATGACGTAGCCGTTGTGGTTCTTGAGCGGCACCGAGAGGAAGGAGCGCGAGCGGTAGCCGAAGCGGCGGTCGAACTCCTGGGTGCCGGAGAAGTCCAGGTTATCGGTCTCGCAGTAGGCGTCGGCGACGTTGACGATCTCGCCCGTGACCGCGCAGTACGAGGCGACGTTGCGCAGGTTCGGCTGGCCGTCGGGCGTGGTGAGCGGCACCGGGGGCAGGTCGATCGGCACGCCGCTGGTGCCGCCCATGGCGATGCCCAGGGTGTCGTTGCGCACGATCTGGAAGATCAGCTCCTGCCCCTTGTGCTTCAGGTACAGCGTGCCGGCATCGGCGTTGGTGAACGCCTTGGCCTCCATGAGGATGCGCTCGCGCAGGCGGGCCGGGTCGCGCTCGGACGACAAGGCGATGCCGATCTCGATCAGCTCGCGGTACGCATCGGCCGTGTCCTGCGCCGTCTCCATGGAACGCTCCCGGATGGGTGGAGCGCAAAAGGTTACACCCTGCGGAGCTTCCGCGGTATGGCTGAGCCGCGGCGCCCGCCTAGCGGCCCGCCCTTTGCAGGATGCCGTGCGCGAGCCGCACGCGCTCCGCGTTGGGATAGTTGCGGTTGGCCAGCAGCACCACGCCGGCCCGCAGGCTGGGCACGAAGGCGGCATAGGCGCCGAAGCCGTTGGTGGAGCCCGTCTTGTTGACCAGGACGTCGGCCGCTGCGGGCCGGGGCGGCACCAGTTTCGTGGCGGGCTGCGGCTTGAGCGCCATGTCGCTTCCGTTGCCTTCGAGCAGGCGTTCGAGCGGCGCGGGATGAGGGTACGTCTCCCAGCCGAGGGCCTGGGTCATCACGCCGGCCTCGTAGTAGCCGGTGTGCGTTGCCGCCAGCGCGCGTTGCGGCCGGTCGTCCAGCGGCCGCACGCCCATCTGCGCTTCCACGAAACGCAGCAGGTCCGCGGCCGTCGTCTTCACGCCGTACGCTTCGTCGTCGAGCGCGCCCGGCGAGACGCGCACCTGCCGGCCGTCCCTCGCATGGCCCCACGCGTAGTCGTCCATGCGATTCGCCGGGACCTGCAGGTAGGTGCGGGACAGGCGCAGGAGGGGGAACAGCCGCGCTTCCATCAGCTCGCGGAACGGTTTTCCCATGCTTCGGGCGGCCAGATGGCCGAACAGGCCGATGCTCGGGTTGGAATACACCCGCTGCGTTCCCGGCGGGAAGGCGGGTTGCCATTCGCGGAAGTACGCCAGCATCTCGGCTTCGTCCGTCACGGCATCGGGGAACTGCAGGGGCAGGCCGCCCGCCGTGTAGGTGGCGAGGTCCAGCAGGCGGGCGTCCGCGATGGGGCTGCCGGCCAGCGCGGACCAGTGCACGGCGGCGGTGTCGTAGAGCGACAGCGCGCCGAGTTCGCGGGCGTAGGAGGCCAGCGCCGCGGTGAAGGTCTTGCTGACGGAACCGATCTCGAAGAGCGTGTCCTCGTCCACGCGCCGGCCGCTGTCCCGGGCCGCGACACCTTGGTATGCGAAGAACCGGCGGCCGGCCACCGTGACGCCGACCGCCATGCCCGGGATGTCGTTGCGCTCCATGGCGGCGCGCACGGCGGCGTCGACGTGGTCCCGCAGCAGGGACGCGGGGTCGCGTCCCATGGCGTGGGCCCCCGCCGCCGCGAGGGACCCGCAGGCCAGCAGCAGGCGGCGGCGGTCGGGGCGGATGGTCAGTCCTTCCCGAGCGAGGGCAGCGGCGCGTCGCCGCCCGTCACCAGCAGTCCGGCGCGCGAGTAGATGCCCAGCTTGTCGCGCGTGTCCGTGATGTCCAGGTTGCGCATGGTCAGCTGGCCGATGCGGTCCTTCGGCGAGAAGGCGCTCTGGCCCTTCTCCATCGTCAGGCGTTCGGGGTGGTAGGTGAGGTTGGGCGACGCGGTGTCCAGCAGCGAGTAGTCGTTGCCGCGGCGCAGTTCCAGCGTCACCTCGCCGGTGACGGCGCGCGCCACCCAGCGCTGCGCCGTCTCGCGCAGCATGATCGCCTGCGGGTCGAACCAGCGGCCCTGGTACAGCAGGCGGCCGAGGCGGCGGCCGTTGTCGCGGTACTGCTCGATCGTGTCCTCGTTGTGGATGCCGGTGACCAGGCGCTCGTAGGCGATGAACAGCAGCGCCAGGCCGGGGGCCTCGTAGATGCCGCGGCTCTTGGCCTCGATGATGCGGTTCTCGATCTGGTCGCTCATGCCCAGGCCGTGCCGGCCGCCGATGCGGTTGGCCTCCAGGATCAGTTCGACCGGGTCGTCGAAGGCCTTGCCGTTCAGGGCGACCGGCTGGCCTTCCTCGAAGCGCACGCGCACCTCTTCGGCCTTGACCTGCACTTCGTCCTTCCAGAAGGCCACGCCCATGATCGGGTTGACGATCTTGATGCCGGAGTTCAGGTGCTCCAGGTCCTTCGCCTCGTGCGTCGCGCCGAGCATGTTGCTGTCGGTGGAGTAGGCCTTTTCGGCCGACATCTTGTAGCCGAAGCCGGCCGCCGTCATGAACGCGGACATCTCCGCGCGGCCACCGAGTTCGTCGATGAACTGCTGGTCCAGCCACGGCTTGTAGATGCGCAGCGACGGGTTGGTCAGCAGCCCGTAGCGGTAGAAGCGCTCGATGTCGTTGCCCTTGAAGGTGCTGCCGTCGCCCCAGATATGGACGTCGTCCTCCTTCATCGCGGCCACCAGCATCGTGCCGGTCACGGCGCGGCCCAGCGGCGTGGTGTTGAAGTAGGTCACGCCCGCGGTGGAGATGTGGAAGGCGCCGCACTGCAGGGCGGCGATGCCCTCGTGCGCCAGCTGCTTGCGGCAGTCGACCAGGCGCGCCTTCTCGGCGCCGTACTCCATCGCCTTGCGCGGGATCTCCTCGTAGTCCGGCTCGTCGGGCTGGCCGAGGTTGGCGGTGTACGCGTAGGGCAGGGCGCCCTTCTTCTTCATCCAGTGCAGGGCGGCGCTGGTGTCCAGGCCGCCGGAAAAGGCGATGCCGACCTTCTGGCCGAGGGGCAGGTTCTCGAGGATGGTGCTCATGGTCGGATCAGCCGAAGTGGCAGATGTAGTGGTAGGCCTCGGCCACGCGGATCTCGAAGCTGGAGTGGGCGGGCACCGAGAACTTCTCGCCGGCCGCGGACTTCTTCCACTCGCTGCTGCCGGCCAGCTTGTATTCGCAGGCGCCGGCCACGCATTCCATGATTTCCGCCGCGCCCGTGTTGAACGTCAGGGTGGCAGGCAGGATCACGCCCACCGACTTCTTCGTGCCGTCGGCCAGCTGGATGCCGTGGCTCACGCACTTGCCGTCGAAGTACACGTTGGCCTTGGTCGCGACGGAGGCGACCTCGAGTTTGTCGGTGGTCATGGGGAAAGCTTCAGGGGAAACCCGCGATTTTAGGCGAGCGCGCTGGCGGGCCCCCCGGCGGTGAATCCGAAGGCGCGCGCGCTGCGTATCCTGTCGTGGAGAATACCTTTCTATGACATCGAACTTATCCGATGACGTGCTGATCGCGCTGATCGACGGCGTGGCGGCGCGCATCGCCGACCCGGGCCGCCAGCGCCAGAGCGAACAGGCGCTGCGAGCCCTCTACGACCAGACCTCCAGCCGCCTCTACGGGCTGGCCGTCAAGGTCGTGGGCAACCGGGAGTGGGCGGAGGACGTGCTGCAGGAAGCCTTCGTGCACGTGTGGCGTTCGGCGGGCGACTACCGCGCGACGCTCAGCCCGCCGCTGGCCTGGATGGGGATGATCGTGCGCAGCCGCGCGCTGGATTTCCTGCGCCGCCGCACCAGCGAACGGGCCGACGCGCACCACGAGCTGGACGAGATGGTCAGCGAGACGGTGGCCGGCGACAGCCCCGACCCGGTGGACACGACGCAGGCCAGCCAGCAGGCCACGGCCCTGTACGACTGCCTCAGCCGGCTGGAGGCGCGGCAGCGCGAGGTGGTGAGCCTGGCCTACCTGCGCGACCTGAGCCACAGCGAGCTCGCCGAGCAGCTCAAGCTGCCGCTGGGCACGGTCAAGACCTGGATCCGGCGCGGGCTGGACCAGCTGCGGGGCTGCATGGCCCGTTACGCTTGAAGGGGCCGCGATGAACATCTTCGACAGCCCCGAACTGATGGACCGCCTGGCGGCCTCCTATGCCCTCGGCACCTTGCGCGGCGGCGCGCGCCGCCGCTTCGAGGCGCTCGCCCGCCGCAATCCGGGCCTGCGCGCCCGCGCGCTGGTCTGGCAGGAACGCTTCATGTCGATGACGGAGCTGCAGCCGGCGGAGGCGCCCAGCCCCAACGTCTGGAAGCGCATCGCGAACGAAGTCGCCGCCGAACCGCGCACCGCGATGCAACCGGCCCCGGAGCCTGCCGGGTCCGAGCTGCTGCGGCGCGCGCGCAACTGGTGGCGTGCCGGCGCCCTGGCCGCGGTGGCGGCGAGCCTGGCCGTGGTCGCGGTCACGCTCAACCTGCGCAACGAACTGGACGTCAGCCGGACGCAGCTGGCCCAGCTGCGCCAGCAAGGCGTGCAGCTGGCCAGCCAGAACCGCGAACTCGTCGCGCAGCTGCAGGCGCAACCCGAGGTGCGCTACGTCTCCGTGCTGCACGACGACAAGGCCACGCCGACGATGCTGGCGCTGTTCGATCCGAAGCACGGCACGCTGACGCTCAAGCGCATGGTCAACTTCGCCGAGGGCCCCGAGAAATCGCTGCAGTTGTGGGCGGTGCCTGCCACCGGCGGGGCCCCGCGTTCGCTCGGCGTCCTGGCGGAGCAGGACGTGCTGCGCCTGCCCGCACAGCCGCAGGTGGTGGCGCAGTCGCCGCTGTTCGCGATCACGCTCGAGGCCAAGGGCGGCGTCCCGGAGGGCACGCCGGCGCAGGGGCCGATCCTCTGGAAGGGGGCGGTGCTGCAGACGCCGCTGTAGTGGCCCTCGTCCCCGCGAAGGCGGGGACCCAGGGCTCCCGAATGAAGAAGCCCCGCGGACGCGGGGCTTTCCTTTTCCTGATGCCCTGGATTCCCGCCTGCGCGGGAATGACGGGGTGGTTCAGTGCCGGTGCCGGCGGTGGTGCCGGTGGCCACCGTGGTAGTGGTAGCCGAAGGAGATGCCGATTGGGAAAGCCGGGCGGTACGCCGGGTAGGGCGCGTACACGGGGTAAGCCGGATAGGCCGGATAGGCGGCATACGGCTGCACGATCACCGGCGCCACCTGCGTGACGGTCGTCACCGGCGGCGCGATCACCGGCGCACCCGCCTGCACCGGCGGGTAGTAGCTGCCGCCCGAAGAACCCACCGGTGACACCTGCAGCGGGATGGTCGCGCCCGGGTCGTGCGGCATCTGCACCGTGTACTCGCGGCCGGCGTATTCGTAGGTGACGTTGTAGGCGACCGCGCGGTTCTCGTAGCTGGTCTCGGTGGAGCACTGCGGCTGGGTGCCGGCGTAGTACGGGCGCTGGCCGTTGGCCTCGATGTTGTTGCCGACGATGGCGCCGCCGACCGAGCCGATCAGCATGGCCGCGGCCGTGCCGCTGCCGCCGCCGATGGTGCTGCCGATCGCGGCGCCGGCGATGGCGCCCAGCAGGCCGCCGCCGCCGGAGGTCTGGGGTTGCACCAGCACGGGCGCGCCCTGGTTGCAGTAGGTGCGCGGCACGGCCACCTGCTGGATCACGGGCGTGCTGGAGATCACCCGTCCCACTTCCTGCGCGGAGGCGCCGAGGGCGGCGAGCCCCAGCGCGGTGAAAAGAAGGGTCTGTTTCATGGGAGTGCTCTTGGACTGCTTGGTCCTGAAAGTCTAGACACCGCGCGGCTGGGCTTCGCGGGATTTACCGTAAAGCACCGGTAAACGTACGCCTTTCAGCGGCGGGCGCGCAACGCCCAGCCCGCCGGGTCGAAGCCGACCGTGACGGCGCCGTCCGGCCACTCCACGACCGGGCGCTTGATGACGCTCGGCTGGGCCAGCATCAGCGACCGCGCCCCGGCCGCGTCCCGGGCGCCGGCCTGCACCGCCGGGTCCAGCTTGCGCCAGGTCGTGCCCTGCCGGTTCAGCAGCTTTTCCCAACCGGCGGACTGCATCCACCGGTCCAGGTGGTCCGGCGGGACCCCCGCCTTCTTGAAGTCGTGGAAGGCGTGCTCCACGCCCTCGCCGGCGAGCCAGGCGCGCGCCTTCTTCACGGTGTCGCAATTCGGGATGCCGTAGAGGGTGGTGGCCATGCGCCGGATGATAGTGCGCGGCTCGCGGGACAATGCGGGGATGAAAGACCTGAGCGACTGGCTCGCGCATTGCGAGCGCCTGCACCCCAAGACCATCGACATGGGCCTGGAACGGGTGCAGCAGGTGCGCGACCGGATGGGGCTGCGCTTCGACTGTCCCGTCATCACCGTGGCCGGCACCAACGGCAAGGGTTCGACCTGCGCGCTGCTGGAAGCGATCGCCCTGCAGGCCGGCTGGCGCACCGGCGTGTACACGTCGCCGCACCTGGTGCACTTCGAGGAACGCTGCCGCATCGCCGGCGAGATCGTGCGCCCGCAGGACCTGGTGCCGCACTTCGAACGCGTCGAGGCCGCGCGCGAGGGCGTGACGCTGACCTACTTCGAGTTCACCACGCTGGCGATCCTGAGCCTGATGGCGGCGGCGAACCTCGACGCGGCGATCCTCGAAGTGGGGCTGGGCGGCCGGCTCGACGCGGTGAACGTGATCGACACCGACTGCGCGATCCTCACCACGATCGACCTGGACCACATGGACTACCTCGGTCCGGACCGCGACAGCATCGGCCGCGAGAAGGCCGGCATCCTGCGCGAGGGGAAGCCTGCGATCGTCAGCGACCCGCTGCCGCCGCACAGCGTGCTGCAGTACGCGCAGGCCATCGGCGCCGACCTCTGGCTGCTGGGGCGCGACTTCAACTTCTCCGGCGACAAGCAGCAGTGGGCCTGGGCCGGCCGCGGCCGCCGCCATCCCGGCCTGGCGTACCCGGCGTTGCGCGGTGCCAACCAGTTACTCAATGCGTCCGGTGCGCTGGCCGCGTTCGAGGCGCTGCGGCAACGCCTGCCGGTTAATGCGCAGGCGATCCGCAACGGGCTGGCCATGGTCGAACTGCCGGGGCGCTTCCAGATCGTGCCCGGCCAGCCGGCGCTGGTGCTGGACGTCGCGCACAACCCGCATGCGGTGGCCGCCCTGGCCGCCAACCTCGACGCGATGGGCTTCTATCCGACCACGCACGCCGTGTTCGGCGCCATGGGCGACAAGGATCTGCCGACCATGCTCGCGAAGATCGGGCCGCTGGCGGATCGCTGGTACTTCACCGACTTGCCGACACCGCGCGCCGCGAGCGCGCAGTCCTTGCTGCAGCAGTGGCAGGCGGTGCCCGGGCGACGCGAGGTGCCCGCCAGCACCCATTCCTCCCCCGCGGAGGCGCTGCGTGCCGCGGTGGCCGCTGCAGAGCCGGCTGATAGAATTCTCGTGTTCGGATCGTTCTACACGGTGGGCGGCGTCCTCATGCACGGTGTGCCCCGCCTGTCCGCCCAACACCTAGGCTGAAACGCCCCGCCATGGCCTTGTTCAAGCTGCGCAAAAAGGTCGACGAGCCCAAGGCCGCGGCCTCCCCCACCGAAAGCATCGAAGCCGTGCGCCGCCGTGCGCGCCACCGGCTGATCGGCGCGGTGGTGCTGGTGCTCGCCGGCGTGATCGGCTTTCCCGTGCTGTTCGATACGCAACCGCGGCCCGTGGCCGTGGACATCCCGATCGAGATCCCGGACCGCAACAAGGTCAAGCCCCTGGCGCCCCCGCCCGCCGCGCCGGTGGCGGCCGGCAAGGTGACGCCGCCGCCGGCACCTGCGGCGCCGGTCGCGGCCGCGCCGAGCCCCACGCCGGCGGCGCCGGCCCGGGTCGAAACCCCGGTCATCACGGAGAAGGCCGAGCCCACGGAAAAGGTCGCGAAGGCCGAACCGGCGCCTGAGAAGAAGCCTGAGCCGAAGGCGGAATCGCGGCCGGACGCCAAGGTCGCCTCGGCCGCCGAAACCGCCAAGGCGCGCGCGCTGCTGGAAGGCCGCTCGGTCGACGTGGAGGCCGCCGGCTCGCGCTACGTGGTGCAGGTCGGCGCCTTCTCCGAACGAGACAAGGCCAGGGTGGCCCAGCAGAAGCTGGAGCGCGCGGGGCTGAAGAACTACACCAACGTGGCCGAGACCAAGGACGGCAAGCGCATCCGCGTGCGGGCCGGCCCGTTCGCCTCGCGCGCCGAAGCCGACAAGGCCGCCGAGAAGATCAAGGGGCTGGATTTGCCCGCCGCCGTCCTCACGTTGTAGTGTCCACGCTGGACTGGATCATCCTGGCCCTGCTCGCGGCGTCCGTGCTGCTGGGCCTGTGGCGCGGGCTGGTCTACGAGGTGCTGTCGGTGCTGAACTGGATCGCGGCCTTCGTGCTGGCCCAGTGGCTGGCGCCGCGGGCGGCGGAGTGGCTGCCGCTGGCGCGCTTCGGCGAATCGGCGCAGTACGCGGGCGGGTTCGTGCTGGTGTTCATCGCGGCGCTGTTCGCGGGCGGGCTGCTCGCCTGGCTGACGAAGAAGCTGATCGAAGCCGTGGGCCTGCGGCCGGTCGACCGGGCGCTCGGCGGCATGTTCGGCCTGGTGCGGGGCACGGTGGCCGTGCTGGCGCTGGCCGTGGTGGTGCACCTCACGGGGCTGAAGGACGGCGCGTGGTGGACGGAATCGGTGACGGCCGGCGTGGCGACGGCGGCCTTGCGTGGATTGAAGCCGGTGGTGCCCGAATCGTTCGGTGCGTACCTCCCGGCGTAAGGAAAGAAGTTCTATGTGCGGAATCGTCGGGGTCGTCGGGCCCGGCCCGGTCAACCAGCTGATCTACGACGCGCTGCTGCTGCTGCAGCACCGCGGCCAGGATGCGGCCGGCATCGTCACCCTGCAGGGCCGCAAGGTCTACATGCACAAGGCCAAGGGCATGGTGCGCGACGTCTTCCGCACCCGCAACATGCGCGCGCTGCCCGGCAACGCGGGCCTGGGCCAGGTGCGCTATCCCACCGCCGGCAATGCCGCGAGCGAAGAGGAGGCGCAGCCTTTCTACGTGAACGCGCCCTTCGGCATCACGCTGGCGCACAACGGCAACCTCACCAATGCGCAGGCGCTCAAGGCGGAGCTGTTCTCCACCGACC
The DNA here is from genome assembly GCF_015070875.1 of Ramlibacter pallidus. Lineage (GTDB taxonomy): Bacteria > Pseudomonadota > Gammaproteobacteria > Burkholderiales > Burkholderiaceae_C > Ramlibacter > Ramlibacter pallidus. Next base: position 34,804 of record NZ_JADDIV010000001.1, on the reverse strand, counting down.
ACCGCCACATCAACACCGAGAGCGACACCGAGGTGCTGGTGAACGTGTTCGCGCACGAGCTGGAGCGCACGACGCGCGGCGTCGCCCTGACGCCGCAGGACGTGTTCGCCGCGGTGGCCAACGTGCACAAGCGCGTGCGCGGCTCGTATGCGGTGGTGGCGCTGATCGCCGGACACGGCCTGGTGGCCTTCCGCGACCCGTACGGCATCCGGCCGCTGGCCTTCGGCCGCAGCGCCGACGGCACGGTGATGGTGGCCAGCGAATCGGTCACGCTGGAAGGCACGGGCCACACCTTCGAGCGCAACGTCGCGCCCGGAGAAGCGGTCTTCATCGACGTGCAGGGCCAGGTGCACACGCAGCAGTGCGCGCAGGAAACGAAGCTGTCGCCCTGCATCTTCGAGTTCGTGTACCTCGCGCGCCCGGATTCCGAGATGGACGGCATCTCCGTCTACCAGGCGCGCCTGAACCTGGGCGAGACGCTGGCCAAGCGCGTGATCTCCACGGTGCCGCCGAACGAGATCGACGTCGTGATCCCGATTCCCGAGTCCAGCCGCCCGAGCGCGATGCAGCTGGCGCAGCTGCTCGGCATCCCCTACCGCGAAGGCTTCGTCAAGAACCGCTACGTCGGCCGCACCTTCATCATGCCGGGCCAGGCCGTGCGCAAGAAGTCGGTGCGCCAGAAGCTCAACGTGATCACCAGCGAGTTCAAGGGCCGCAACGTGCTGCTGGTCGACGACTCCATCGTGCGCGGCACCACCAGCCGCGAGATCGTGCAGATGGCGCGCGACGCCGGCGCGCGCAAGGTCTACATGGCCAGCGCGGCGCCGCCCGTGCGCTTCCCCAACGTCTATGGCATCGACATGCCCACGGCCACCGAGCTGGTCGCCCACGGCCGCACGGTGGAGGAAGTGCGCCAGCTCATTGGCTGCGACGCATTGATCTACCAGGACGTCGAGGGCATGAAGAACGCCATCGGCAAGCTGAACCCCAAGCTGGACGGCTTCGACGCCTCCTGCTTCGACGGCGTGTACGTCACCGGCGACATCAACCCGGACGACATCGCGCGCATCAACGAAGCGCGCATCGGCCAGGAAGACGTGCTGGAGGAAAGCTCCAGCCGCCTCGCCATCCCGAACGCGCAGGAAGCCTGACCATGAAGGGCAAGAAGCTTCCCCCGGGCCTGCACCGGGACACGCTGGCCATCCGCGCCGGCATAGCACCGAGCCAGTACGGCGAGAACTCGGAGGCGCTGTACCTCACCAGCGGCTTCCTGCAGCCCGACGCCGAGACCTCCGCGCACCGCTTCGCGAACCCGCAGGAGGGCTACACCTACGGCCGCACCTCGAACCCCACGGTGACCGGCTTCGAGCAGAGGCTGGCGGCGATGGAAGGGACGGAGGCCGCCATCGGCACCTCCACCGGCATGGCCGCGATCCTGTTGCTGGGGATGGGGTTGCTGAAGACGGGCGACCACGTGATCTGCTCGCGGTCCGTGTTCGGCTCCACGCTGAACCTGTTCGCCAAGGAGTTCGGCAAGTTCGGCGTGCAGTCGACCTTCGTCTCGCAGACCGACCTGCACGAATGGAAGGCGGCGGTGCGCCCGAACACGAAGCTGCTGTTCGCCGAGACGCCGACCAATCCGCTGACGGACGTGTGCGACATCCAGGCGCTCGCCGACATCGCCCACGGAGCCGGCGCGCTGCTGACGGTGGACAACTGCTTCTGCACGCCCGCGCTGCAGCGGCCCACCGAGCTCGGCGCCGACCTCGTGATCCATTCCGGCACCAAGTACCTCGACGGCCAGGGCCGCGTGATGGCGGGCGCGATCTGCGGGCCGGAGAAGCTGGTGAACGACGTGTTCGCCCCCATCGTGCGCACGGCGGGCATGACGCTCGCCCCGTTCAACGCCTGGGTCGTGATCAAGGGGCTGGAGACGCTGGGCATCCGCATGCAGGCGCATTGCGCCAACGCGCTGGCCGTCGCGCGGTTCCTCGCCGCGCAACCGGCCGTGACGCGCGTGTACTACCCCGGCCTGGAATCGCACCCGCAGCACGCGCTGGCGCTGCGCCAGCAGTCCGGCCTGGGCGGCCCCATCGTGTCGTTCGACGTGAAGGGCAGCGACCCGGACACGCTGCGCCGCAATGCCTTCAAGGTGATCGACAGCTGCGAAGTCCTCAGCATCGCCACCAACCTGGGCGACACCAAGAGCATCATCAGCCACTCGGCCACGACCTCGCACGGCCGCCTGAGCGAGGAACAGCGCCAGGCCGCCGGCATCGGCCAGGGCCTCGTCCGCCTGGCCGTCGGCCTGGAACACGTAGAAGACATCAAGGCCGACCTCCAGCGCGGCCTCTCCAAATTGTGAAAGTCAGAACCCGCTTCGCACCCTCGCCCACCGGCTTCATCCACCTGGGCAACATCCGCTCGGCGCTCTATCCCTGGGCGTTCGCCCGGTCGCAGGGCGGCACCTTCATCCTGCGCATCGAGGACACCGACCTCGAGCGCTCCTCGCAGGCGGCCGTCGACGTCATCCTCGAAGGCATGCGCTGGCTGGGCCTCGACCCGGACGAGGGGCCCTTCTTCCAGATGCAGCGCATGGACCGCTACCGCGAGGTGATCGCTCAGATGCGCGAGCAGGGCCTGGTCTATCCCTGCTACATGAGCGTGGCGGAGCTCGACGCGCTGCGCGAGCGCCAGATGGCCGCCAAGGAGAAACCGCGCTACGACGGCACCTGGCGGCCCGAGCCGGGCAAGACGCTGCCGGTGCCGCCCGAGGGCGTGCAGCCGGTGCTGCGCTTCCGCAACCCGGTCGGCGGATCGGTGGTGTGGGAGGACAAGGTCAAGGGCCGCATCGAGATCAGCAACGACGAACTCGACGACCTGGTGATCGCGCGGCCGGACGGGACGCCCACGTACAACTTCTGCGTGGTGGTCGACGACATCGACATGCGGATCACGCACGTGATCCGCGGTGACGACCACGTGAACAACACGCCGCGCCAGATCAACATCTTCCGCGCGCTCGGCCAGGAACCGCCGGTGTACGCGCACCTGCCCACCGTGCTGAACGAGCAGGGCGAGAAGATGTCCAAGCGCAACGGCGCCAAGGCCGTCACGCAGTACCGCGACGAGGGCTACCTGGCCGACGGCGTGGTGAACTACCTGGCCCGCCTGGGCTGGTCGCACGGCGACGACGAGATCTTCAGCCGCGAGCAGTTCCTGGCCTGGTTCGACCTGGACCACCTGGGCAAGAGCGCCGCGCAGTTCGACGAGGCCAAGCTGCGCTGGGTGAACGCGCAGCACATGAAGGCGACGGCGGACGACGCGCTCGCCCTGCTGGTTCGGCCGCTCCTCGAAAAGCGCGGTATCGCGCCCGACGAACGCCTGCCCGCGATCTGCGGCCTGTTCAAGGACCGGTGCGACACCACCCTGGTGCTCGCCGACTGGGCGCAGCGCTTCTACGTGGACGTCGAGCCGAACGCCGACGAGGCCGCCAAGCACGTCACCGACGGCGTGCGCCCGGCCATCGGCATGCTGGCGAAGATGCTGGAAGGCTGCCCGTGGACGAAGGAAGACATCGCCGAGGCCGTCAAGGAGACCCTGCGCGCCACCGGCCTGAAGATGCCGCAGCTGGCGATGCCGGTGCGCGTGCTGGTGATGGGAACGGCGCAGACGCCGTCGCTGGATGCTGTCTTGGCGCTGTCACTCCGGCAGAAAGTTTTGGACCGGCTGCGGAGGGCCTGAAAATCACCATATAATGCGAGGCTCGACACCTGCAAGGGGGTATAGCTCAGCTGGGAGAGCGCTTGCATGGCATGCAAGAGGTCAGCGGTTCGATCCCGCTTACCTCCACCAAAGCAGATGTCGAACGGTCTGCAAGGGCCACGTCCAGGTTACGACCCTATCGTCTAGAGGCCTAGGACATCACCCTTTCACGGTGAGTACCGGGGTTCGAATCCCCGTAGGGTCGCCAGATCAACGCAAGTTGACCAGGCAACGAGGCGCAGTCCTCGCCCAGGCTTCGCGCCGGGGGAAGCTGCAGCCACGTGGAGTGGTAGTTCAGTTGGTTAGAATACCGGCCTGTCACGCCGGGGGTCGCGGGTTCGAGTCCCGTCCACTCCGCCAAGTCTTCGCGGTCCGCCGCAGACGAAAAACGCCCACCATCGGTGGGCGTTTTGCATTCCGGGATGCGCTTCAATGCGTCACGGTCCCCCGCCACGCGCCCGTTTCCGCGCCGCGCGATTCCACCAGCTTCTTGAACTTCTGCAGGTTCGCCTTGGTCGTGAGCTTGACCGCGCCGACCACGTCGCCGGCCTTTTCCGCGATCGTCTGCGGGCTGTAGTCCATCTGCAGCGTGACGCGCGTGCGGTTGTCGTTGATCTTGTGAAAGGTGACGACGCCGCTGTTGTCGACGCCGCCGATGCTGCGCCAGGCGATGCGCTGGTCGGGGATCTGTTCGGTGATCTCCGCGTCCCATTCCTTGATCTTGCCGCCGACCAGGGCGCGCCAGTGCAGGTGGGTGTCGTCCACCTGCTCCACCGATTGCACGGTGGCCATGAACTTCGGGAACTCCTCGAACTGCGTCCATTGGTTGTACGCCGTGCTCACGGGCACGTCGAGTTCGACGAACTCGACGAAGTGCTTGGCCATGCCGGAGCCCTGGCGGCGCTGGTGGGCGAAGAGGTAACCGCCCACCGCCAGGGCGGCGACGGCACCGACCGCGGCGGCCATCGGCACGCGCACGTGGACGTCGTGTTCGAGCACCGGGTCGGTCAGGACGTCGAGCGGATGGTGGCGCCGCCGCTCCTGCAGGGCGCGGGCGGCGAAGTAGCCGCCAGCCAGCAGCAGGGCGATGCCGGGAAGGGTGACGCGCTTGTCGGGGGCGTGCATGTCTTGGGTTCTCCCTTGGGGTGTGTGGATGGATGGAACATGCTGTCACGGGTGTGGCGCGGCCGGAGCAACAGATTGCACGGCTGACTTCAGGGCACACTCGCGTCCGTGGCCCCGCTCAACTACCGGCACCTCTACTACTTCTGGGTCGTCGCCAAGGAAGGCGGCATGGCGCGCGCTGCCGAGCGCCTGGACGTGGCCGTGCAGACCGTGAGCGCCCAGGTGCGCGAGCTGGAGCAGTCCCTCGGCCACGCGCTGTTCAAGCCAGCCGGCCGTGGCATCACCCTGACCGAAGCCGGCCAGGCGGCGATGGTGCATGCCGACCAGATCTTCCAGCTCGGCGAACAGCTCGTGGCCTCGGTCCGCGAGGCCGCCACCGGCCAGGGGCAACGGCTCGCCGTGGGCATCTCCGACGGCCTGCCCAAGCTCGTGGTGCGCCACCTGCTGCAGCCGGCGCTGCAGGACCCGCGCGTGCGACTCCTGTGCCACGAAGACGAGTTCGACCGGCTGCTGGGCGACCTGGCGCTGCACCGCCTCGACGCCGTGCTGTCCGACCGCGCGGCGCCGGCCAACCCCAACCTGCGCCTGTACAGCCACCATCTCGGCGAAGCGCCGCTCGCCTGGTTCGCGCCCGCGGCCATGGCCGCCAAGGGCGCGCGCACCTTCCCGGCCTGCCTGGCCGACCTGCCCGTGCTGCTGCCGACGGGACACGCGGCCGTGCGGCCGCGGCTGGAGCAATGGTTCGAGCGCCACGGACTGCGCCCGCGCATCGCCGGGGAGTTCGAGGACAGCGCGCTGCTGGCCGCCTTCGGCCGCAGCGGCATGGGCGCCTTCCCCGCGTCGCAATGGACGCGCGAGGAACTGCTGAAGGACAAGGGGGTTCGGCTGCTGGGGGAGACGCCCGACATCGTCGAGCACTTCTACCTGATCTCCGCCGAGCGCCGCGTGCACCACCCGCTGGTGCAGAAACTGCTGCCGGCCGGCCGCGCGCCGGGTTGACCCGTGCGCGGCCGGCGGCGGGGCTTCAGCCCACCTGCTGGATGCCGGCGATCACCCAGCCGCCGTCGCCGAAGCGCGGCTTGGCCAAGTGCCACACTTCGTCCAGGTCTTCGGGCGTGGCACCCGGCTCGTCACGCACGCTGCCGGTGAAGCGCACGCTCACGACGTACTGCGTGGTCTCTTCCGCGACCTGCAGCACGCGGGCTTCGAGGCCGAACACCTCGGTCTTCTGCGGCGCGTTGCCACGCCCGGCGAGGTCCGCGGAGATGATGTCGAACATCTCCGGCGTGAGGTAGCCGCGCAGGCGCGCCAGGTCGGCGGCGTCGTTGGCTTCCTGCAGCGCCATGAACTGCGCCTTGGCGTTGCGCTCGAAGGCCGCCGTGTCGAAGCCGGCCGGGATGGTCGCGGGCTGCGCGTCCGGCGCGCTGCCCAGGCGCGAGCCGATCAGCGAGCCGCTGCCGCCGCCGAAGGGCGTGGGCGAAGACGGCGCGGAGGTCCGCGCGATCGGCGCGCCGGCGGAGGCCAGGCCAGGGGCGCCGGCCGCCATCTTCCTGCGCATCACGAAGGCGACCACTGCCAGCACCACCATCACCAGCAGGCCGATCATCATCATGTTGGCCATCGCCGCGCCGAAGCCCAGGTGCGAAGCCAGGGCCATCAGGCCGATGCCGGCGGCCAGCCCGGCGATCGGGCCCATCCAGCTGCGCGACGGAGCGGCCTTGGCGGCCGCACCCGCCGTAGCCGCGCCGGCGGCCGGTGCGGCCTGGCCGGGCACCGCCGACGGGCTGCCGGCCGGCGGCGTCTGCGCCGGGGTGGTGACGTTCTGCCGCTGCATGCCGGCGGACTTGCCGCCGCCAAGGCGGCGCGCGGCGTCGGCGTCGAAGGCGCTGCCGAGGCCGATGGCCAGCACCAGGGCCATGAGGCCGATGGATTTCTTCATGGGTGAGTCTCCTTGAGGGTAGGACCAGGTACGCGCGCAAGCTTAGCTGCGCGAACCTTAATTAAAAAGCAGACGGATCCTGCCGATGGATCAGGAAAAAGGCGCGCAGTCCGGTTTGGCATACGATGGCCGCTTCGCAGAGAGACACGACCCATGGACCTTTCCCGCTTTCCCCGCCGCCGCTACACCGGCTTCGACACGCCGCTCGAATTCCTGCCCCGCTTCACCGAGGCACTGGCCGCCACCTGCCCGGCTGGCAAGGCACCGCGCATCTGGATCAAGCGCGACGACATGCTGGGCCTGTTCCCCGGCGGCAACAAGACGCGCAAGCTCGAATTCCTCGTGGCCGACGCGCTGGCCCAGGGCGCCGACACGCTGGTGACCTGCGGCGCGCCGCAGTCGAACCACTGCCGCATCACGCTGGCCGCCGCGGTGAAGGAGGGGCTGAAGTGCCGCTTTGTCATCGAGGAGCGCGTGCCCGACAGCTACGACGAGCAGGCCAGCGGCAACAACTTCATGTTCCGCCTGCTGGGCGTCGAGGCGATCACGGTCGTGCCCGGCGGCAGCAACATGGCCGCCGAGATGCAGAAGGTGGCCGAAGAGGTCGCCCGCGCGGGCCGCAAGGCCTACATCATCCCCGGCGGCGGCTCCAACGCCATCGGCGGCCTCGGCTACGTGTCCTGCGCGCAGGAATTGCAGCAGCAGATGTTCGAGCAGGGCGTGCGCATCGACCGCCTCGTCGTCGGCTCCGGCAGCTCCGGCACGCACGGCGGCCTGGTGGCGGGCTTCCTGGGCAACAACATCCGCATCCCCATCACCGGCATCGGCGTGAGCCGCGACCCGGCGGACCAGCAGCCGCTGGTGCTGAAGGAAGCGCAGGCCGTGCTGGACCTGTTGGGCGTCGCCGTCCGGGTGAAGCCGGAGGACGTGGAGTGCGTGGGCGGCTACTGGCAGCCCAAGTATTCGGTGCCGAACCAGCGCATGGTGGAAGCCGTGCAGATGCTGGCCCGCACCGAGGGCATCCCGCTCGACCCGGTCTACACCGGCAAGATCATGGCCGGCCTGATCGGCCTGGCGCGCGACGGCTTCTTCCGCGGCGACGAGAACGTGCTGTTCCTGCACACGGGCGGCCTGCCCTCGCTGCACGCGTACGAGCGCGAAGTGCTGGGCGAGAAGAAGGACCTGCCCGCCTGATCGCCATTGGCGGCAGTGCGGGAAAACCGCACGTGCCGTCCCGTGGACTGCGGGCGCGTGGCGTCCCGTCCTACAGCTTTACCGTGCGCTAATTCCTAGCATGGCCCGCATGAGCACCAGGAACGGCCCGCACGCACGGGCGAACGCAATGGAGAAGTCCGCAGCGCCCAGCCGCGGTCCGGCGACGGCGGGTACGAGCGCGCGCTACAGCCGGGCCGAGTACGCCAAGGTGCTCGCGCTGCAGGAAGAGGTGGCCCGCGCCGACGCGGACTACCAGCGCCTGCGCAATGCCTACCTGGACGTGGCGCAGAACGAGCCCTCCAACGAGGTCGGCCTGGCCATGATCGGCGCCGACATGGACCGCGCCCATGCGCGCCTGCAGGCGCTGATCGGCCTGCCGCGGCTGCCCTTCACGCACGAGCCGAGCAGCGTCGCCCGGCGCGAGCTGCAACGCCAGGCCGAGGAAAAGCACTGACCCTGCGCGAGCCCTGCGACTACAGCCGCAGGGTCTGCCCGCCGGGTCCCGGCGGCCGTGCGGCGCGGCACGATCCAGCCTACGGAGGCCGCCCATGCACCCAGACGACATCGATCCCAGCCTGCGTCCATCCGAGCCGCTGCTCGACAGCCTGGACGACGGCTTCTCCCCGCCCGCCCAGGCCACGGCGCCGGTGCAGCCACAGCCTGCGCGGGCGCGGCCGGTCGAACCCTCCCTGGGCGCCAAGAGCCCCTTCTGAGATGAACACCGCCCACACGCCGGGTCACCAGCCGGTCGAACCCGAACCTTTCCCGCCCGGCACGGACACGCCCGCGCCCAACCCGACGCAGTTGCCGATCGAGCCGGAGTTCGGCCAGGCCTTGCCGCAGGCGGAACCCGAGGATCCCGGCGTGCCACGCCCGGCGATCTGAACCGGACCGATATCCCAGGAATCCCCATGCCCTTCATCCGCACCCCGCGCGGCATCACGCCGCCCACGCCCGGCCTCGAACGGGAGGAGCCGACCTTCGTGCCGGAGGACGACATCCCCACCGAAGCCCGCGGCAACGCCCGCAACAACGAACGCGTCCCAGCGCGCGAAGAGCGGCCGGCCCGCAGCCCCGAGCGCGAATGAGCGGGACCGCACCGGCACCCAGCCCGGCGCCGGCGGACCCCAAGCCGGCGAATCCGGAACCGGCCGCGCCGGCGACCGACCCCGAAAAGGGTCGCGTGAAGGATCCGGAGCAGGGCGAGCCGGAGCATCCCCGGCAATGAACACACGCCTGCGGCGCGCGGGCGCCTAGTTCGCGGCGTCCAGCAGGCCTTGCGCGTCGTCGTCCGCGCTCGGCACCGGGGTCGCCTTGGCGAGAGCCATCCAGACGCCGAACGGCAGCCCGGCGCGCGCCGGACGCACCGCGGGCCGGGCCACCGAGAGGCGGCCTTCCTTCTGCGCCACCAGCACCCCGCATTCGCCCGGCACCTCGTCCGGTGCGGCGATCTCGCGTCCCCGTGCATCGGTCCCCAGCACGTACCAGCACTCGCCGAGATCGCGGTAGGCGGCGCGCTTGGCTTCCTGCCGCAGGTCGGCCAGCAGGTCGGCGCGCCGCACCTTGATCTCGTGGACGATCGGCTCGACGTAGCTTTCCACCGAGGTGTGGCGGATCGAGAAGACGTCCGGACGCGCGATGCACCAGCGCAGCGGCTTCGCGGATTCGCCCGTGGGCACCTGTGCGCGCAGGCTCAGGCCGGTCCACGCCAGCCGCCCGCCGCGCGCCATCTCCTGCGCCACCCGCTGCACCAGCGCCTCGTGGGCGGAGAGCGCCGCGCGGTTGCGTGCGAGCACGGTGGCGAGCCACTGCACGCCCGGGTCGGTGACGCGCAGGGTCTCGTGCCCGAGGGGCGACCGCACCCGCTCCAGCAGGCCGGCGGCGACCAGGTCGATCTCCAGCGGGTCCTGGCTGGGCCAGCCGGCGGACCGGTAGATGTCGCGCAGGCGCCGGGCGTGGGCCCGCGTGAGCAGGGGGCCGAATGGGGTGGTGGGGATGGCGGCTGGCATCGGGAAGGCGCCAGTGTACGGCGCGACGGTAGGCACTCTCCCACGCCCGGACACGCAGTCTCCTTATCGCCGGGAATGAGTGGGTGCACACAATGTGCCGCATGGTTGAGAAATCGATGGAGTCCACGCGCACGTCCGCGCAGCTCGCCGCCCTCGCGCATGCGCCGTTGCCGGCCGTGCTCTATGGCATCACCGCCGTGCGCATGGAAGGCCACCAGGTCACCGAGGTGATGATGGGCATGGTCGATCCGGGCCTGCAGCACTGGGACCTGCGGCCGGCGCCCACGCGCCTGGTCGAAGTGGTGGACCGCCTGGTCGAGGGCGACACCGTGGTCACGCTCTTCCAGACCGAACGCGGCACCCTGGAGAGGGGGCCGCAGGTGCAGGTCGACGTGCTGCCGGAAGGCAGCGAGACGCTCGCCCTCGCCGAGGAAAGGCCCGGCCGGCGCCTGAGCGACCTGCCGCGCTTCTAGATCTCCTTCAGCTGCTTCTTCAGCAGCGCCTTTTCCTGCTGCCGTTCGGACGCGCGCGACTTGCGATGCGAGCCCGCCTTGCGCTGCGCGGCGGCCGCCACGAGCGGATTGCGGGGCTTGGGCGCGGTGACCCGCAGCTTGATCTTGCGCGCCGAGTTCATGCCGGCGCCCTGCGCGCCGGCAGCTTCAGCAGGCCCGTCGACAGGGCCGTGCCGAGCACGATCACCGCGCCGCACAGCACCATCCACGCGGTGACGCGTTCGCCGAGGAACAGCACCCCGTACAGCACCGCGAACACCGGGATCACGAAGGTGACGGCCAGCGCCCGCGCGGGGCCGGCGTTCTCGATCAAGCGGAAGTACAGGATGTAGGCGACGCCGGTGCACAGCACGCCCAGCACGATCGCGGCGGCCCAGGCCTGCGTGCCCGGCATCTGCTGCGGCAGGAACCACGGCATCAGCAGCCCCAGGCCGACGGTGGCGCCGGCCTGGCTGCCGCTGGCCGTCACCAGCGGGGGCAGGCCGGTGAGGTAGCGCTTGGTCGCGCTGGCGGCGAGCCCGTAGCAGACGCAGGCCAGCAGGCAGGCAAGGATCGCCCACGCGGGTGCGACGCCGCTGGCGTCCGGGCGGAAGGTCGCCTTGTCCCATGCCAGCATCGCGACGCCGGCGAAGCCGACGAACAGGCCCAGCACGCGGGAGCCGGTCGGGCGGTCCTTCAGCCAGATCCAGGCGACGAGCGCGCCGAACAGGGGCGCGGTCGCGTTCAGGATGGAGGCGAGGCCCGTCGTGATCGACACCACGGCGAAGGCGAACAGCAGGAAGGGCAGCGCCGAATTCAGCAGGCCGACCCCCATCACCTTCCACCATTCGCGGCGGAAGGTGGCCGCGTGGCCCTTCACCAGCATCAGCGGCAGCAGGAAGGCGGAGGCGACCGCGACGCGAGCGGCGGCGGTGCCGAGCACGCCGAAGTCCCCCACCGCGAAGCGCATGAACATGAAGGACGCGCCCCAGATGGCGGCGAGCGCGATGAAGTCGACGATGGAGGCGAAGGGCATGGCGCGGCTAGTGTGCAGGGAAACGCGGGCGCGCCATTTCGCTGCCGATGAAAGTTAGGGGCCGGATTGATGCCGGCTTCACATCAATGCGCCTTCCAGCCGCAGCAGCGCCGTCTTGCGCTCCAGCCCGCCGGCGTAACCCGTGAGCCCGCCGCCCGTGCCCAGCACGCGGTGGCAAGGCACGACGATGCTCACCGGGTTGCGGCCGACCGCCGCGCCGATGGCACGGGCGGCCTGCGGGCGTCCGAGCTGCCGGCCCAGTTGGGCATAGCTGGTGGTCCCGCCCGGCGGGATCGCGAGCAGCGCCGTCCAGACGCTTTGCTGGAAGGGCGTGCCCTGCAGGTCCAGCGGCAGGTCGAAGCGCGTGCGCCGGCCGGCGAAGTACTCCTCGAGCTGCGCGATGCCTTGCTGCAGCAGAGGGTGGCGGGCGTCCTCGGGCCATGCGCTCGCGTCGGGCCCATGGCGCTGGCCGACGAACCAGAGGCCGGCCAGCCCGCGGTCGGTCGCGGCCAGCAGCATCCGCCCGAGCGGGCTCTCGTAGTGCGTGCATGCACGCACGGCGTTGCGGTTCATTTCATCCTCCTTGGGAGAGGGCGCTCCATGCGCGGATGACCGCGTAGGAGCGCCAGGGTTTCCAGGCCTGCGAGGCCGCCTCGGCTTCGCGCGCGGGCTGCCGGCTTTGCTGCACGCCCATCGCCTTGTGCAGGGCGACGTCGCCGGCGGGAAAGGCATCGGGCCAGCGCAGGGCGCGCATCGCGATGTATTGCGCCGTCCAGTCGCCGATGCCGGGCAGTTCCTTGAGCGCGTCCGTCGTGGCGACGACGTCGGCGCCAGGATGCAGCCCGATGCGGCCTTCGGACACGGCGCGGGCGATGGCGACGATCGCGGCCTGCCGCTGGCGCACGATGCCCAGCTGGCCCAGCGCATCGCCTTCCGCCGCGGCCAGCACCTCGGGGGCCGGGAACAGGAAACGCAGCGCCGGGTCGGGCGTCGCCAGGGGTTCGCCGAAGCGGTGCACCAGCCGCTGCGCCAGCGTGCGGGCCGCGGCCACGGTGATCTGCTGGCCGAGCACCGCCCGCACCGCGAGCTCGTAGCCGCTCAGCGCGCCCGGCACGCGCAGGCCGTCGCCCAGCGGGAAGCTGCCGTGCAGCCGTGCGTTGATCGCATGCGGATCGGCGTCGAGGTCGAAGGCGGCGCGCACGCGCCGGATCACCAGCGGCAGCACGCCGTGCAGCGAATCGCTGACGTGCAGCACCACCTGGCATTGCGCCTCGTCGAAGCGGGCCGTGAGCCAACCCGCATGCCGGGTGCCGCCGGTGTCGATCGCCAGGGTGCGTGCCAGCTGGTGGTCACCGACGGCTTCGAGTCCTTCGATCGCGCGGGTGCGGAAGAAGCCGAGCATCGCCGCGACGTCATACGGCGGCCGCCAGCCCAGCCGCACTTCGCAGCCGCCGTCGGTACCGCGCCCCGCGCGGCGCAAGGCACTGGGGCTCAGGCCGTAGTGCGCGGTGAAGGCCGCGTTGAAGCGGCGCACGCTGCCGAAGCCGCTGGCCAGGGCGATCTCGGTCACCGGCAGCTGCGTGTCGGCCAGCAGTTGCTTGGCGCTCAGGAGCCGGCGCGTCTGCAGGTACTGCAGCGGCGACACGCCCAGCTGCGCTTCGAAGATGCGGCGCAGGTGGCGGTCGCTCACGCCGAGGCGCTGCGCCAGCAGGTCCACGGAAGGCGCCGCGTCACCCCAGGCCTCGGGCTCGTCGAGCATGCGGGCCGCCTGCTGGGCCAGCACCGCGCTGGCGTCCTGCAGCGACCAGCGCAACGCCTGGGGCGCCAGCTCGGGACGGCAGCGCAGGCACGGACGGAAGCCCGCGCCTTCGGCCTGCGCCGCGTGGGCGAAGAAGCGGCAGTTCTCGCGCCGCGGCGTGCGCACCTTGCAGACCGGCCGGCAGTAGATGCCGGTGCTGGTCACGCCGGTGAAGAAGCTGCCGTCGAAACGGGCGTCCCGCGCTTTCAGCGCGAGGTAGCACGCGTCGGGGCTCAGCGGCGGATCAGCAGGACTCATGCGGCCATGATACGCAGCGACCCATGCAGGACTAGCCGTTTTCGGACATGTTCCTCGCGCACCGCGCCCTAGAATCGATCGGGCACCCAGGCATCAAAAGAACACGACCATGCAGCTCAGCCCCACGATCTTCAAGGCCTACGATGTCCGCGGCATCGTGCCCGCCACCCTCGACGAGGAAGTCGCCGAAGCGCTCGGCCGCGCCTTCGGCCTCGCCGCCCGCAAGGAGGGCGAGACCACCGTCGCCGTCGGCCGCGACGGCCGCCTCAGCGGCCCTGCGCTCAGCGCGGCGCTCGTGCGCGGCCTGGTCGCCAGCGGCGTCGACGTGATCGACGTCGGCATGGTGACGACGCCGATGCTCTACTTCGCCGCCAGCACGCTCGCCAGCAGCGGCATCCAGGTGACCGGCAGCCACAACCCGAAGGACTACAACGGCTTCAAGATGGTGCTGGCCGGCCGCGCCATCTACGGCGACGAGATCCAGGCCCTGCGCAAGACCATGGAAGCAGGCGGCGGCGAACGCGCCGCCCAGCCCGGCACGGTGCGCAACGTCAACATCCTGGCGCCGTACCGCGACCGCATCGTCGGCGACATAAAGCTGGCGCGGCCGCTGAAGATCGTGGTGGACAGCGGCAACGGCATCGCCGGTGCCTCGGCGCCGGGCATCTTCCGCGCCATCGGCTGCGAGGTGATCGAGCTGTTCTCCGAGGTCGACGGCAACTTCCCCAACCACCATCCCGACCCGAGCAAGCCCGAGAACCTGCGCGACCTGATCGCCAAGCTGAAGGAGACCGGTGCCGACCTCGGGCTGGCCTTCGACGGCGACGGCGACCGCCTGGGCATCATCACGAAGGGCGGCAACAACATTTACCCGGACCGGCAGATGATGCTGTTCGCGCAGGACGTGCTCTCGCGCGTGCCCGGCGCGCCCATCCTGTTCGACGTGAAGTGCACGCAGCGCCTCGGCCCGGCCATCGCCGCGGCCGGCGGCCAGCCGATGATGTTCAAGACCGGGCACTCGCTGATCAAGGCCAAGATGCGCGAGGTGAACGCACCGCTCGGCGGCGAGATGAGCGGGCACATCTTCTTCAAGGAACGCTGGTACGGCTTCGACGACGGCACCTATGCCGGCTGCCGCCTGCTCGAGATCCTGTCGCGCCACCCCGACCCGAGCGCCGTGCTGGACGGCCTGCCCACCAGCTTCTCGACGCCCGAACTGAACGTGAAGTGCGAAGAAGGCGAACCGCACCGCGTGGTCGCGGAGCTTGTGAAGAAGGCGAACTTCCCGGACGCGAAGGTCTCCACCATCGACGGCGTGCGCGTCGACTGGCCGGACGGCTTCGGCCTGCTGCGCGCGTCGAACACGACGCCGGTGCTGGTGCTGCGCTTCGAGGGCCAGACCCAGGAGGCCCTGCACCGCATCGAGGGCGAGATGCTGGGGCTGCTGCGCTCGGTGAAGCCGGACGCGAAGATCGGCGAGGCGGCGCACTAGGGCCGCGGCCGGGCAGGGCACAATCCGCCTGCCTTGAACATCCTCATCGTCAAGCTCTCCTCCCTGGGCGACGTCGTGCACGCCATGCCGGCCGTGCAGGACCTGCGCGCGGCCCTGCCGCAGGCGCGCATCGACTGGGTCGTGGAGCGCGGCTTCGCGCCGCTGGCGCAGCGCTGCGAAGGGGTGCGCCGGGTGGTCCCCTGCGAGCTGCGCAAGTGGCGCAAGGCGCCGCTCGCGCGCGACACGCGTGCCGAGTGGCGGGCGTTCCGCAGCGAGTTGCACCGCGAGCACTACGACGCCGTGATCGACCTGCAGGGCCTGATGAAGTCCGCGTTGGTGGCGCGCATGGCGCGGCTGGCACCGGGCGGCAAGCGGTACGCGATGGCGAACCGCACCGAAGGCTCGAGCTACGAGGCCCCCACGCGCTGGGTGGCGGACGTCGCCGTGCCCGTCGAACCGCGCTCCCATGCGGTGCAGCGCTCGCGCGACGTGTGCGCGCAGGCCTTCGGCTACGTGCCCGCCGCCTCGCTGCGCTACGGGCTCGGCCGGGCCGCCGCGACGCGCGAGGACACCGTCGTGCTGGTGCATGGGACCTCGCGCGCCGACAAGTGCTGGCCCGAGGCCCACTGGGTGGAACTCGGCCGGCGCCTGGTCGCGCAGGGACACGGCATCGGCCTGCCCCACGGCAGCGACGACGAACGCGCGCGCAGCGAACGGATCGCCGCCGCGCTCGGCCCGCGCGCGCAGGCCTGGCCGCGCCTGTCGCTGGACGCGCTCACCGCGCGCATGGCCACGTGCTACGGGGCCATCGGCGTGGACAGCGGGCTGAGCCACATCGCCGTCGCGCTCGACCTGCCCCACGTGCAGGTCTACAACTTCGACACGGCGTGGCGCACCGGCCCCATCGGCCACCCGCGCCAGCGCAGCGTGTACGCCGCCCCGGCACCCGGCGTCGACAGCGTCTGGCAGGCGTGGCAGGCCGTCACGGTCCCCGGATGATCCGGCCGCTCTATTCGCTGGTGCTGATGGGCGCGCAGCCGCTGCTGCGGCGCAAGCTGCGGCGGCGCGGGGTGGCCGAACCCGGCTACCTCGAACACGTCGACGAGCGCTTCGGCCGCTATCCCGCGGCGACGGAACCGGGTCGCCTGTGGATCCACGCGGTGTCGCTGGGCGAGACGCGCGCCGCCGCCATCCTGCTGGGCGTCCTGCGGGACGCCCGGCCCGATCTCCGGATCCTGCTCACGCACGGGACGGCCACCGGCCGCGCCGAAGGGCAGCGGCTGCTGCGCGAAGGCGATGCCCAGGCCTGGCTGCCCTGGGACACGCCGCGCGCCGTGCGCGGCTTCCTGGACCACTTCCGCCCGAGCGCGGGCGTGCTGATGGAAACCGAGGTGTGGCCCAACCTCACCGCGCACTGCAAGGCGCGGGGCATTCCCCTGGCACTGGCGAACGCCCGGCTCTCCGACAAGTCGCTGTCGCAGGCGCGGCGCCTGTCGCGCCTGTCACGACCCGCTTACGGCGCGCTCGATGCCGTGTGGGCCCAGACGGAACCCGACGCGCGCCGCCTGGCGGAGGCCGGCGCCACGGTCAAGGGCGTCTACGGCAACCTGAAGTACGACGCGACGCCGGATGCCGCGCAACTGGCGGAGGGCCGCGACTGGCGCAGCACTTCGCCGCGGCCGGTGGTGATGTTCGCCAGTTCGCGCGAGGGTGAAGAGGCCGGCTTCCTGCGCGCCGTCGCGGCGCACCCGGACGTGCAGTGGCTGCTGGTGCCGCGCCATCCGCAGCGCTTCGACGAAGTCGCCGCGCAGGTCGTGCAGGCCGGCTTCACCGTCTCGCGCCGCAGTGCCTGGGGCGACTCGCCGGCGCCGGCGGCCGTGTGGATCGGCGACTCGCTCGGCGAGATGGCGATGTACTACGCGCTGGCGGACGTCGCCCTGCTGGGGGGCAGCTTCGCGCCCCTGGGTGGGCAGAACCTGATCGAGGCCGCGGCGTGCGGCTGCCCCGTCGTGATGGGCCCGCACACCTTCAACTTCGGCGAAGCCGCGGAGCTGTCGCTCGCCGCAGGGGCCGCACGGCGCGTGGCCGGCATCGAGGAAGGCGTGCGCGTCGCGGTGGAGCTGGCGCGCGATCGTGCCGCCCTGCAGCAGGCCGCGGCGGCGGGCGAGCGCTTCGCGGCGGAGCACCGCGGCGCGGCGCAACGCACGGCCGACGCCATCCTGCGGATGCTCGATCGCTGAGGCGCATGCCGTCATTCCCGCGCAGGCGGGAATCCAGGGCTTTCCGTGTTCGGAGTGCGCCGCGCAAGGCCTGCGGCGACTGTCGTCTTCGACTGCTACCGTGCCAGCAGCGTGTTCAGCCGCGCCAGGTCTTCGGGTGTCAGCGTGCCGTTCGCCTGCCGCAGCCGCAGGTGCCCCAGCAGCACGTTGTAGCGGGCCTGCGCGAGGTCGCGCTTGGTCTGGAACAGCTGGCTCTGGGCGTTGAGCACGTCGATGTTGATGCGCACGCCGACCTGGTAGCCCAGGCGGTTGGCTTCCAGCGCGCTCTGGCTGGAGGCTTCGGCCGACTCCAGGGCGCGGACCTGGTTCTGACCCGACACCACGCCGAAGTAGGCGGTGCGCACGGCCTGTGCGACCTGGCGGCGCGCGGCCTCGAGGTCGGCCCGGGCGCGCTCCTCCAGCGACAGCGTCTCGCGGATGCGGTTCTGCGTGGCGAAGCCGGCGAACAGCGGCAGGTTGAAGGCCAGGCCCACGTTGCCGCTGCGCGGACGCGAATCCAGCGGCGAGGCGGCGTTGCCGCCCACGTTCTTCGTCACGCCGTAGCTGGTGGTGAGGTCCAGCGTCGGCTTGTGGCCGGCCTTGGCCTTGTCGGTTTCCAGTTCGGCGATCTCGACCGCCTTGCGGGCCTGCTGGATGGCGGGGCTGGCGCTCTCGGAGACGGCCACCCAGGCTTCCGGGTCGGCGGGCTGGGGCGGCGGCACCACCAGCGGCGTGGCCAGCGGGTTGGGCTGCGTGTTGGTCTTGCCGACCAGCGTGTCGAGCGCCAGCCGGCGCACGCGCAGGTCGTTCTCGGCCGCGATCTCCTGCGCCAGCACGAGGTCGTAGCGTGCCTGTGCCTCGCGCGTGTCCGTGATGGTGGAGGTGCCCACTTCGAAGTTGCGGCGCGCCGAGGCCAGCTGCTCGGCCACGGCCGTCTTCTGCGCGCGCACGAAGGCCAGGGTGTCCTGCGCCGCCAGCACGTCGAAGTAGGCCTGGCTCACGCGGATCATGAGGTCCTGGCCCGCCTGCTGCAGCTGGTACTCGGCCAGTTCCGCCTGCCGCTGGCCCTGGCGATAGGTCGCCAGGTTGGCCGGGCGGTACAGGGGCTGCGAAGCGCTGATCGTGGCCTGCTGCGTGGTGTAGTTGCGGTCCGCGGCCGGGACGTCGTTCTCGAAGGCGCTGCGGGTCACGCCCGCGGCCAGCCCGGCCTGCGGCAGGATGCCGGCGATGGCCTGGTCGGAACGGAAGCGCGTGGCGTCGTACTGCGCCCGCGCCGACTGCCACACGGCGTCGTACGCGCGCGCGGCTTCGTAGAGCTCGAGCAGGCCCTCGGCGCGCGCCGTGCCGGCCGCCGCAAGGGCGAGCGCCGCCG
The DNA here is from genome assembly GCF_015070875.1 of Ramlibacter pallidus. Classification (GTDB taxonomy): domain Bacteria; phylum Pseudomonadota; class Gammaproteobacteria; order Burkholderiales; family Burkholderiaceae_C; genus Ramlibacter; species Ramlibacter pallidus. The sequence goes on along the minus strand of NZ_JADDIV010000001.1, from coordinate 16,046 downwards.
CCAGGGGGAGAAGCCGCATCCGTTTCATTCTTCCGTCCTTCTCTTTGCTCGCTCGTTCTGTTCGTCCGCCGCCGCCGCGCCTCAGTAGAGAGGCACGCCCGGATCGCGCTCGCGCGCCCAGGCGTCGATGCCGCCGGCGATGTTGGCCACGTCCGTGTAGCCCTGCTGCTCCAGGAACATGGCCACGCGCTGGCTGCGCGCGCCGTGGTGGCACAGGCAGGCGATGGGCCGGTCCTGCGGCAGTTCCGCGAGGCGCGCGGGGATCTGGTTCATCGGGATCGCCACCACATCGAAGGCATCCGGCGTCACGCTCGCCACCTGCACCTCCCAGGGCTCGCGCACGTCCAGGACCATGGGCCGGCCCGGCTGCTGCTGCAGCCAGGCGTTGAATTCGGAAGGGCGGACCTGCGGGATCATGGGCGGATCAGAAGTGGAAGCGCGAGGGCTCGGGGAAGCGGGCCAGGCGCGGCGCCAGCGTGTCCCAGGGTTGCCGGGTCTCGTACGAGGCTTCGCCGGTGCGGGTGATGAAGGTCGCGCGCATCACGGGCTCGTCGCCGACGATGGCGGCCAGGCGGCCGCCCACCTTCAGCTGCGCCAGCAGGGCCTGCGGCACCTCGTGCACCGAACCGGACAGCACGATCGCGTCGAAGGGGCCTTCCGCAGCCAGGCCCTTGGCGCCGTCGCCTTCGCGGACCTCCACGTTGCGCAGTCCGGCGCGCTGCAGGTTCTCGCGGGCCAGGCGGGCGAGTTCGGGGTGCAGTTCCAGCGTGATCACGCGCTGCGCGCGGCTGCCCAGCAGGGCGGCCATGTAGCCGGAGCCGGCGCCCACCTCCAGCACCTTCTCGTGCGGCCTGGGCGCCACGTCCTGGAGCAGCCGGGCTTCCATCTTGGGTTCCAGCATGCACCAGCCGTTGCGCATCGCTTCATCCGTGGGCCCGACCAGCGGGATCATCACGTCGGTGAAGGCCATCGCCTTGTGGGCGAGCGGCACGAAGTCCTCGCGCTTCACGTGCGACAGCAGCGCCAGCACGTCCAGGTCCAGCACGTCCCAGGGGCGGATCTGCTGCTCGATCATGTTGAAGCGGGCGCGTTCGATGTCGTACGGGGCGGTCATGGTTTCTCGTGCGGTCAGGACAAACCGTCCATTTTAGAAGCCGGCAGGGGCTGGGCGCCCGTTCCACCGGCGGCGGTGCGGCGTCCGCGCGTCAGCCAGCGGGCCAGGTCGTCGAGGTAGCAGTACACGACCGGCACCACCACCAGGGTCAGCAGCGAGGAGGTGATCACCCCGCCGATCACCGCCTGGCCCATCGGCGCGCGCTGTTCCGAGCCCTCGGACAGCGCGAAGGCGAGCGGCACCATGCCGAAGATCATCGCCAGCGTCGTCATCAGGATCGGCCGCAGCCGCACGCGCGCGGCGTGCAGCAGCGCCTGCGAGCGCTCCATGCCCTGCTCGCGCATGCGGATGGCGAAATCGACCAGCAGGATCGCGTTCTTGGTCACCAGGCCCATCAGCATCACGATGCCGATGACCGAGAAGATCGAGAGCGTGGAGCCGAACATCATGAGCGCCAGCACCACCCCGATCAGCGTCAGGGGCAGCGACGTCATCAGCGCCAGCGGCTGCAGGAAGCTCTTGAACTGGCTGGCCAGGATCATGTAGATGAAGACCACGGCCATTGCCAGCGCGGAGACGGCATAGCCGAAGCTCTCCTGCATGTTCTTGGTGGAGCCGCCGAACTGGAAGCGGTAGCCGGGCGGGAAGGCGATGGCCTCGAGCTGCTTGCGGATGTCCGCCGACACTTCGCCTGCGGCGCGGCCGAAGGCGTTGCCGTTGATGGCCACCTCGCGCGTCAGGTCGCGGCGGTTCACCTGGTTCGGCCCGGTCGATTCGCGCACGGTCGCCACCTGGTTCAGGCGGACGATGCGCGAGCTGCCGTCGGCGTGGGTGCCGGTGGTGAAGGGCAGGCGCTCCAGGTCCGCGGGCGCCGTGCGCGCATCGGGCGCCAGGCGCACGTTGACGTCGTAGGTCTGGTCGTCGGGGGCACGCCAGTTGCCGACCGTCTGGCCGGCGACCAGCGTGCGCAGTGCGCCGGCGATCTGCGACACCGAGAGGCCCAGGTCGGAGGCCGCTTCGCGCTTGACCTGGATCGCCACCGTCGGCTTGTCCGGCTTGACGCTGGAGTCCAGGTCGACCAGCCCGGGGATGGGGCGGATGCGCTCGGTGACCAGGCGCGAGAGGCGCTCCAGCTCCTTCAGGTCCGGGCCCTGCAGCGAGAACTCGATCTGCTTGTTGCCGCCCACGGCGTCGACCAGGCCGGCGTGCGTGACCGTGATGCCCGGCACCTGCTTCAGGCGGTCGCGCAGGATGCCCGCCATCTCGTCGACGCTGCGCGTGCGCTCCTTGCGGTCCACCATCCGCACGTAGACCGACGCGTAGATCTTGCCCTGGGCGGCGCCGGTGTTGATGGTGCCCACCGTGTAGCGCACCTCGGGGAACTCGCGGATGATCGCTTCGACCTGCTTCGTCTTGGCTTCGGTGAGTTCCAGCGAGGAGCCCACCGGCGTGTGGAAGCTGAGCGTCGTTTCCGAGTAGTCCGCCTTGGGCACGAACTCGGTGCCGAGCAGCGGCACCATGAACAGGCTGGTGACGAAGATGGCGATGGAGCCGAGCACCGTGGGCACCTTGTGGTCCAGCGCCCAGCGCAGGATCTTCTGGTAGCCGTCGGCCAGCGATTCCGTGGCGCGGTCGAACCAGCCCGTGACGCGGCCGATCGTGCGGTCGTAGAACGTGGGGTTCGCCTTGGGCTTGCCGTGCGCCTCGACCTCGGGGTCGTGCCAGACCGACGACAGCATCGGGTCCAGCGTGAAGCTGACGAACATGGAGATCAGCACCGCCGCCACGATGGTCACGCCGAACTCGTGGAAGAACTTGCCGATGATGCCGCCCATGAAGCCGATCGGCAGGAACACGGCGACGATCGAGAAGGTGGTGGCCAGGACGGCGAGGCCGATCTCCTGCGTGCCCTCCAAAGCGGCTTGATAGGGTGTCTTGCCCATCTGCACGTGGCGCACGATGTTCTCGCGCACCACGATCGCGTCGTCGATCAGCAGGCCGACGCACAGCGACAGCGCCATCAGCGTGATCATGTTGATCGTGAAGCCGAAGGCGTACATGAAGAGGAAGGTGCCGATCAGCGCGATCGGCAGCGTCAGGCCCGTGATGACCGTGGACCGCCAGGAATTCAGGAACAGGAAGACGATCAGCACCGTCAGCAGCGCGCCTTCGATCAGCGTCTGCCGCACGTTCTCGACCGACACGCGGATGGGCCGGGAGGCGTCGCTCACCGGCTCCAGCTTCACGCCGGGCGGCAACTGGGCCTGCATCTCCTGCACCGTCCTGCGCAGGCCGTCGACGACGGCGATGGTGTTCTCGTCCTGCGACTTCAGCACCTGCAGCAGCAGCGTGCGCTGGCCGTTGTACAGGGCCAGGCTCTCGACTTCCTGCGCGCCGTCGGCGACGCGCGCCACCTGGTGCAGGCGCACCGGCCCGCCCCCCTTGCGCGCGACGATGATGTTGCCGAAGTCTTCCGGCCGCTGCATGCGGGCGTCGACCTGCACCACGCGTTCCTGCGCCTGCGAGCGGATCGCGCCGACCGGCAGGTCCTGGTTCTCGCTGCGCACCGCGGCCACCACCTGGTCGGCGCTGATGCCCAGCGCTTCCATCGCGGGCGGGTCCAGGTAGATGTTGATCTCGCGCCGCGTGCCGCCCACCAGCGCCACGGAGCCGACGCCCCGCACGTTCTCCAGCCGCTTCTTCAGCACCTGGTCGGCCCAGTTGGTCAGCTCCACCGGCGTCATGGCGCGGCCGCCGCGCGTGCCGTCCGGCAGCACGGCCAGCGACCAGACCGGCCGGCTGGCCGGGTCGAAGCGCAGCACCCGCGGCTCCTTCACCTCGTCGCGGAACAGCGGGCGGATCGCCGCGATCTTCTCGCGCACGTCCTCCGCCGCCTTGCGGCCGTCGATGTGCAGCTGGAACTCGATGATGACGACGGCGGAGCCTTCGTAGCTGCGCGAAGTGAGGGCGTTGATGCCGGCGATGGAATTCACCGCCTCTTCGATCTTCTTGCTGACCTCGGTCTCGACGATCTCGGGCGAGGCGCCGGGGTAGTCGGCCTGCACCACCACCACCGGGAAGTCGATGTTCGGGAACTGGTCGACCTTCAGCCGCTGGTAGGAGAAGAGTCCCAGCACCACGATGGCGAGCATCACCATCGTGGCGAACACGGGGTTCTTCAGGCTGACGCGGGTGAACCACATGTCAGGGGCTCTGCTCCCTCCCCCGCTGGGGGAGGGCCGGGGTAGGGGTGCCGGTGAACTTCACCGGCGTGCCCTCGCGCAGCGGCCCGACGTGGCCGCGGATCACGACCGCGGCGTCCGCCAGCCCGCCCACGGCCACCCAGGTGTCGCGCTCGGCCTCGCCGCGCGCACCCGGCTGCACGGCCTTGTGGGCGACCTTGTTGTTCTCCACGACCTGCACGTAGGGGGCCGGCTTGTCGGTGCGCACCGCGGAGAGGGGCACGGCCAGGCCGGTCGTGCGGCCGACCGCCAGCGTGCCTTGCGCGAACAGGCCCTGCCGCAGGCCGCTGGTGTCCGCCAGCACCAGGTACGCCAGCACGCTGCGGCTGCCCGCCTGCGCGCTGGGGTTGATGCGCGCCACGCGGGCCGCGATGGCGCGCGGGCTGCCTTCCACCTGCAGCGTCGCTTCCTGGCCGACGCGCACGTCGACCGAATCCGCGGCGCCCAGCGTGGCCTCCAGCTCCAGCCGCGACAGGTCGACGATCTCGACCACGCGGCCGTCGATGGAGATGCGCTCGCCCGGCTGGGCCAGGCGCTGGGCGACGATGCCGGAGATCGGCGCCCGCAGGACCGTGTCCTCCACGCTCTTGCGCGCCAGGTCCACGGCGGCCAGCGCGGCCTGGTGGTTGGCGCGCGCCGCGCTCAGGTTGTTGGCCGAAGTGTCCAGCGCGCTGCGCGAGATGAAGCCCTGGTCGACCAGCGCCTTGTTGTTGTTGTACTGCCTCTCGGCGATGTCGATCTGGGCCTTCGCGGACTCGGCCTGGTCCTGCGCCTGCTTCAGGCGCGCGCGTCCTTCGGTGGCGTCCACCCGCGCGACCACCTGGCCGGCGCGCACCGCATCGCCTTCGCGCAGCGCCAGTCCCTGCAGCTCGCCGGCGACGCGCGCCTTCACGAACGCGGAGTTGACGGCCTTGAGCGAACCCGACACCGGCAGGCCGCGCTGCAGCTCGCGCGGCTCGGCGCGCACGACGTCGCTGGCCGCCAGTTCCACGGCCGCCTGGGCGGGCTGCGCCACCTTCTGCGCCTCGGCCACCTGCACCGCGCGGCGGGCCTGCAGGCGCCAGGCGCCCAGCACCACCAGGGCGACCACGAAAGCCGCAAGAAACCATTTCCACTTCTTCATGGCCGGGCCTCCTGGGCGGCGTCGCGCGGCTTGCACAGGCCGTTGAGCAGCACGTCGACCTGTGCCTGCAGGTAGCGTTGCGGGTCGAGCGGGTAGTCCTGAGGCACGCAGGCGCCCAGGGAGTGCTTCATCATGATCAGGAAGATCATCGGCGCCGTGATGTTGAAGACCGCGTATTCGATGTCCAGCTCGCGGAACTCGCCGCTGTCGACGCCGCGCTGCAGCATGCGGCGCACCAGTTCCGTCCCCGGCCGGATCACCTCCTGCTGGTAGAACGCCGCGAGCTCGGGAAAGTTGCGGGCCTCGCTGATGATCAGCTTGGTGATGCCCGACGCACGGGTCGCGCCGATGCGCTCCCACCAGATGTTCATGCAGTAGCGGACCATCTCCGCCGTCGAGCCTTCGAACTTCTCGAACTCCTCGGCCCATTCCGCGAACCGGCCCGACATGTTCTCGCGCACCACGGCCTTGAACAGTTCCTCCTTGCTCGGGAAGTAGAGGAACAGGGTGCCCTTGGACACGCCGGCGCGCGCCGCGACTTCCTCGGAGCGGGTGGCGGCGAAACCCTTCTCGACGAACAGGTCCAGGGCGGCGTCCAGCAGTTCGCCGGGGCGCGCCTCCTTGCGGCGCTCGCGCTTGGCCGCGGGGTCTTCGCCGCGGGCGGCGGCGAGCTTGCTGAGGGACATAGCGAGGTAGGAAGGGCGGAGGGCCGGGCCGGCGGCAAAGCTGCAGGCGGATCCCGGCTCTTACTGACTGACTGGTTAGTAATGTAGCCAGCCGGCCGGCCTGCCGTCAAGGCAACCCATCCATGGATCGCGCAAAGCTGCGGTGAAGTGGGCTACCGGGCCGCCGCAACCCCGCGGGCGAGCCACTCCCGCACGATGCTGCGGGTCAGGGCGGCGCCGTGGGAGGACGGCATCCACTCCAGGAGCGGGCGGGTCCGTGGCACCGGGAAGCCGGTGGGCGCGGGGATCACGTCCAGGCCCTGCGCCCGGAAGGCAGCGGCGGCCCGCGGGATGTGCGTGAAGTCGGTGACGAGAACGATGCGCTGCACGCGGTCGCGCCGCAGCAGTTCGGCGGTCCGGGCCGCGTTCTCCGCCGTGTCGCGGGACTGGTCGTCGAGCCAGCGGACCGCCAGGCCGTAGTCCTCCTGCAGGACGCGGCGCGCCACGGCGCCTTCCGTGTCCTTCTGTTCGGCCGCGGCGCCCCAGCCCATGCCCCCGGCGAAAGCCAGCGGCTTGCCGGTCCGGCGCGCCAGCCAGGCGCCGTAACGCAGGCGCTGGAGGGTGTGGTCGCCCGGTTGGGCGACACCGTATTCCGGCGCCTGCGGCTGGACGCCGCCGCCGAGGATCACGATGGCCTGGGCCGACTGCAGGTCCTGCGGCTGCGCGGCCGCCAGCGGGGGCAACAGGTGCCGGGCCAGCACCAGCGCGAAGCCGTTGGTGCTCAGGAAGTAGGCGAGCACGAGGCCGGTGGCGGCCAGGACCAGTCCCGGGCGCCGCCGGCGGGTGGCCAGCAGGACGCCGCACAGCGCGAGCAGCAGCGGCCCCGTCGGCGGTAGCACGAGTGCGGTGAGGATGGGCTTGAGCTCACCGGGTTCCATGGCGGGCGCTGGGGTCGTGCATGGGCCGCGATGGTACGGCAGCCCGCAGCGACTACAGTCGCGGCTTCAGGAGAACGGCATGAGCAACCTGCAAACCATCGTCCTCGGCGGCGGCTGCTTCTGGTGCACCGAAGCGGTCTTCAAGGAAGTGCGCGGCGTGACCGACGTGGAGTCGGGCTACAGCAACGGGGAGACCGAGCGCCCGAGCTATGAACAGGTGTGCACCGGCCGCACGGGGCACAACGAAGTCGTCAAGCTCACGTACGACCCCGCGCAGGTGAGCCTGCGCCAGCTGCTGGAGGTGTTCTTCGTCGTGCACGACCCCACCCAGCTGAACGGCCAGGGCAACGACATCGGCACCCAGTACCGCAGCGGCATCTACTACACGACGCCGGAGCAGAAGCAGGTGGCCGACGACATGATCCGCGAGATGGGCCAGGACAAGCTGTTCGGCCGTCCGATCGTCACCGAGGTGGTGGCGATGGCGAACTACTGGCCGGCGGAGCCCTACCACCAGGACTTCTTCGAGAAGAACCCGACGCAGGGCTACTGCATGGCCGTCGCCGCGCCCAAGGTCGCCAAGTTCCGCAAGACCTTCGCGGAACTCACCCGCCGTTAGGAAGGACCCGCATGGCTTGGGTGGTGCTGGTGATCGCCGGCCTCTTCGAGGTGGGTTGGGCGATCGGCCTGAAGTACACGGAAGGTTTCTCTCGCCTCTGGCCCTCGGTGGGCACGATCACGGCCATGGTGGTGAGCGTCGTGCTGCTCGGCTGGGCGATGCGCACGCTGCCCGTGGGCACGGCCTATGCGGTCTGGACGGGCATCGGCGCCATCGGCACCGTGATCCTCGGCATCGTGCTGTTCCAGGAGCCGGCGACCGTCGCGCGGCTGGTGTGCGTGGGGCTGATCCTGGCGGGCATCGTGGGGCTGAAGCTCACGCACGCCTGAAGGTTCAGGGCGCGAGCCGCTCGCGGATCCATCCGCCTTCGGCCAGGCGATAGCGCAGGCGGTCGTGCAGCCGGCTCTTGCGCCCCTGCCAGAACTGCCAGCCGTCCGGCACCAGGCGGTAGCCGCCCCAGTGCGGCGGCCGCGGCGGCGACAGCATGAACTGCGCACCGAACTTCGCGGCGTTCGCCACCAGCACGCTGCGCCCGGCGATCACCTGGCTTTGCGGGCTGGCCCAGGCACCGATGCGCGAATCGAGCGGACGGCTGGCGTAGTAGGCGTCGCTCTCCTGCGCGTCGACCTTCTCCACGCGGCCCTCGATGCGCACCACCCGCTCCAGCTCCACCCAGTGGAACTGCAACGCGGCGTAGGGGTTGCCGGCGAGCTCCTGGCCCTTGCGGCTGTCGTAGTTGGTGTACCAGACGATGCCGCGGGCGTCGTAGCCCTTCACCAGCACCGGCCGCGTGCTGGGGCGCAGGTCGCTGCCGACCGTCGCCAGCGTCATCGCGTTCGGTTCCGGGATCTCGGAGGCGATCGCCTCGGTGATCCACTGGTCGAACTGCTGCAGCGGGTCGGCGTGCGAGGCGTCCTCGCTCAGTTCGGCGCGCTCGTAGCTCTTGCGCAGGGCGGCGATGCGGTCGGAGGTGCTGCTCATGCGCGGATTCTCGCATCGGTGCTACCGTACCGCCCGTGCACTCGTCCATCCCCGTGGTCCTGGTGCTCGCCTCGGGCCGGGGCGAGCGCTTCCGCGCGTCCGGCGGGCAGGGCTCCAAGCTGCACGCGCCGCTCGCGGGCCGCACGGTGATCGAGCACACGCTCGCGGCGGTGCAGGCCAGCGGCCTGCCGTTCCATGTCGAGGATGGGGGCCATCCCGGCATGGGCGATTCGATCGCGGCCGCCGTGCAGGCGACACCGGACGCCGGCGGCTGGCTCGTGCTGCCGGCGGACCTGCCGCTGGTGCGGCCCGAATCCCTGCGGGCGGTGGCCGAAGCGCTGGAACGCGCGTCCGTGGTCGTGCCGGTCTACCGGGGCACCCGCGGCCATCCGGTCGCCTTCGCGCGGGAACACGGCGACGCCTTGCAGGCGCTGGCCGGTGCCGACGGCGCCGCGGCCATCGTGCGCGGCAGCCTCGCGTTGCGGCTGGAGCTCGACGACCCCGGCATCGTGACGGACATCGACACGGTCGAAGACCTGGCGCGCGCCGAGCGCCTGCTGGCCACCCGCTAGATCCGCAGCTCGATCAGGAAAGGGCCGCTGCGCGCGAAGCTTCCGCGCAGGAGGTCCGCGCATTCCTCCATCGTCGCCGCCCGTGCGGCTTCGACGCCCATGCCGTTGGCCAGGTGCACCCAGTCCAGGCCGGGGTTGCCCAGGTCCAGCATGTTCATCGCCGTGGGCCCGGGCGTCGCGCCCACCCCCTTGTACTCGCCGACCAGGATGTCGTAGCGGCCGTTGGCCAGCAGGATGGTCGTGCAGGGCAGGCGTTCGCGGGCCTGCGTCCAAAGGGATTGCAGCGAATACATCGCCGAGCCATCGGCCTGCAGGCTGACCACGCGCCGCTGGCCCCGGGCCGCGATCGCCGCGCCGGTCGCCACCGGCAGCCCGTCGCCGATGGCGCCGCCGGCGAGGTGCAGCCAGTCGTGCGGCGGCGCCGCATGCGTGTTCTTGTAGAAGCCGCGGCCGTAGGACACGCTTTCGTCGGAGACGATGGCGTGGTCCGGCATCAGCGCGGCGACCGTCTGCGCCACCTTGTCGGGGCTGGGCGCGCCACTGGCTGCCTCGGGCCGCGGCCCGGGGTCGGGCATCTCCACTGGCGGTGCGACCAGCGCTTCGGCCAAAGCGCGCAGCGCGGCCACGGCTTCCTGCTCGGGGCGCGACAGCACGTGCAGCTGCGCGTCGGGCGCGTACTGCGTCGAAGGCTTGCCCGGATAGGCGAAGAAGCCCACCGGCGGCTTGGCGTTGACCAGCACGATGTGGCGGTAGCGCGCGAGCGCCTCGATCGCCAGGTCCGTCTTGTAGGGAACCCGTTCGATCTGCAGGTGGCCGCGGCCGCGCGCGAGGTGCGCCGTGCCGAACTCGGCGAAAAGGCCGGCGCCGGTGGCCTGCGCGACGCGCCAGGCCAGGGCCTGTCCCTCCGCCAGCGCCGCGTGGCCGCCGAGCAGCACCAGGGTGGGTTCGCCGCTGCGCAGCGCGCGGGCCGCGCGTTCGACGGCGTGGCCGTCCACGGCGGCCGGCACCACGAGCGGCAGCGCATCGGCCACCACGCCGCCTTCGTCCCAGGACGCATCCGAAGGCAGGACCAGCGTCGCCACCTGCCCGGGATGGCTGCGCGCCGCGCGCACCGCCTCCGCCGCGTCGCGTCCCACGTCCTGCGCGCGCGTGGTCGTGCGCACCCAGCCGGACACCGCGCGCGCGAGGGCCTCGGTGTCGGCCGTCAGCGGCGGATCGTGCGGCCGGTGGTAGGTGGCCTGGTCGCCGACGATGTTGACGATGCCGCTGCGCGCGCGGCGCGCGTTGTGCAGGTTGGTCCAGCCGTTGCCGAGGCCGGGCCCGCAGTGCAGCAGCGTGCAGGCCGGCTTGCGCGCGATGCGCCAGTAGCCGTCGGCCATGCCCGTGACCACGTTCTCCTGCAGGCCCAGCACGCAATGCATGCCGGGCACCTGGTCGAGCGCGGCGACGAAGTGCATCTCGCTCGTGCCGGGGTTGGCGAAGCAGGTGTCCACGCCCGAGCGCAGCAGCGTCTCGACCAGGCTTCTCGCGCCGTTCATGTCGTCGTCCTTCAGGTTTGCACGCGCGGGGCCATCAGCGTGAAGCCGCGCGGCGGCAGCCGCAGCGACAGGGCGGCCGCGGCGACGAGCAGCACGCCGGCGCTGCCGAAGGCGAGCCAGTGCGTGCCGAAGGTCTCGTAGCCCCAGCCGCCGAGCCAGGAACTGATCATCCCGCCCAGCTGGTGGCCGACGTAGGCGATGCCGTAGAGCACGCCGACCAGCCGCACGCCGTAGATGTCCGCCAGGATGGCCGACGACAGCGCGATGCTTCCCGCCCACACCAGCCCGCCGATGGTGGCGGCCAGGTACAGCTCGAAATGCGTGCCGACCGCCACCAGCGCGAAGAAGCCCAGCCCGCGGATGCCGTAGATCACGGCCAGGATGTTGCGGCGGGGCAGGCGGTCGGCCATGCGGCCCAGCACCACGGTGCCGAAGATCGCCACGAAGCCGATCAGCCCGATGCCGAACGAACTGGAAATCGCATCGAAGCCGTGGTCCATCAGCATCGGCATGCCGTGCGTGCCCAGCAGGTTCATGCTGTAGCCGCAGGCGAACAGGCCCAGGAACACCTGCCAGAAGGGCAAGGTGCGCAGCACCTCGGCCACTTTCAGGCTCTGCGCCGGCGCGCTGGGACGGGCCTGCTGCGCGGCGATCTCCTCCGGCGCCAGGTCGGTGTGCTGCGGCGCCTGGTCGCGCATGACGAACAGGGCCACAGGCAGCACGAACGCGGTGAAGGCGCCGGCATAGGCCAGCAGCGTCCAGCGCCAGCCCATGCCCTCGATGCCCCAGGCCAGCACCGGCGTCATCACCGCCATGCCCGCCATGGAGCCGGTGGAGAGGAAGAACAGCGCCATGCCGCGCTGGCGCGTGAACCAGTGGCTGATGACGGGCGTGAGCGCCACCGGGCTGGTGAAGGAAAGTCCCACGGACATCAGCACGCCGAACGACAGCATGAAGCTGAACGCATCCCGTGCGAGCACCGCCCACACCGTGGACAGCACCACCAGCGCCGCGCCGGACAGCAGCACGAAGCGCGTGCCCCGCCGCGCCACCAGCCAGCCGGCCAGCGGCATGGCGAGGCCGTAGCACAGCATGCCCACGGCGATGATGGACGACAGCAGGCTGCGGCTGAAGCCGAGGTCGGACGTGATGGGCAGGAAGAACGGCCCGATGCCGAGCCGCATGCCGACCGACAGCAGCGTCAGCAGTGCCGCCGCCGCCACGATGTTCCAGCCGAAGTACCAGCCGCCCGCGGCCGGCGTGGAAGGAACGCCGCTCAATGCCGCACGATCACCGCGCAGGCCAGGCGCGCGCCGGCGTTGCCGGTCGGTTGCGTGGTGTAGTCGTCCGGGTCGCGGTGCACGATCAGGCCGCGGCCCGTGATGTCGCCCGCGCCCGCGCCGACGCTGATGCTGGTGGATTCGAAGCTGAAGCGCGCCACCCCGGCGGCGTCCGCGCGCAGCGACGGCAGGTCGCCGACGTGGTGCGCGCCCGCGCCATGGCGGCCGTGCGGACGCGACGACGGGTTGTAGTGGCCACCGGCGCTGGTGCCGTCCGGGCTGGAGCAGTCGCCCTTCTCGTGCACGTGGAAGCCGTGCTCCGCGTTCGGCCGCAGTCCGCGGATCTCGCCCGAGACCTTCACGCGCTCGCCCTGCTGGGCGAACTGCACGGTGCCCGCGGTGCTGCTGCCGGCGGTGGGCGCGAGCGTGGCGGTGGCGCTGGGGCCGCTGGCGAAGCTGGCGCAGCCGGCGAGCACGGCGGTGGCGGCGAACAGGAAGAGGGCTTGTCTCATGGCTTGTCCTTGGTGGTTTCCAACTGCGGTTCGGCATGCGAACGCTGGATGAGCCGCAGCAGCCGTTCCAGGTTCCGATCCCGGATGTTATGCCGTTGCAGCTCTTCCAGCGTGCGATGGGCGTAGTCGAGCGTCGTGCCGTAGATGCCGCTCGCGAACGCGAAGATCGCGCGGTACTCCTCTTCGGTCAGTTCCCCGGTGTGGCTGGGGCTCTTGCGCGAGAGGGTGAAGGCGAGGGCGCGCACCGGGCCTTCGGGCGTGTGCGCGGTGAGCCAGCGCGGGTCGTACACCGCCATGGACATCTCGCGCGACCAGAGCCTGGCGAGCGTGTCGGCGCCGTGCTCGCGGGGGATGCGGAAGACCACGCCGCGGCAACAGCCGCCGGTGAGCAGGCCGAACACCAGGCCCGGCCGTTCGGGCGTGCCGCGGTTGATGCGACTCCACATCTTCAGCGCGCGGTGCCAGCCATGCACGCGGGCCGGCCGGCGTTCGGCGAAGTCGAACTCGGGCCGCCAGATGAGCGAGCCGTAGCCGAAGACCCAGAGGTCCTCTTCCCCGCCCCATTCGGCCATGGCCCGTTCCAGCATGGCGCCCGCATCGCGCACCGGCTTCGTCAGATCGCTCACGGTGCAACTCTAGCGGACTGCGCGCGACGCTGCCGGCTGGTAACCCGTTCGTAACCGCGGCGCCCCCGCGCACCCGGCCCACGGGGTAGGATCAAGCCATCCCCGTGACCGGCCCGCCATGAAACTCCACCCCGTGCTGGAAGCGGTGACCGCGCGCATCCGCGAACGCAGCGCGCCCACCCGCTCCGCCTACCTCGCCCGCATCGAAGCGGCCGCCTCGCGCGACCGCGGCGCCGACCGCATGGGCTGCGCCAACGTGGCCCATGCTTTCGCCGCGCTGCCGGACAACGACAAGTTCCGCGTCGTCGCCGAACGCGCGCCGAACATCGGCATCGTCAATTCGTACAACGACATGCTCTCGGCCCACGCGCCGCTGGGCAGCTTCCCGCACATCATCAAGGACGAGGCGCGCAAGCTCGGCGCCACCGCGCAGGTGGCCTCCGGCGTGCCGGCGATGTGCGACGGCGTGACGCAGGGCACGGCCGGCATGGAGCTCAGCCTGTTCTCGCGCGACGTGATCGCCATGGCCACGGCCGTGGGGCTGAGCCATGACGTGTTCGATGCGGCGCTGATGCTGGGCATCTGCGACAAGATCGTGCCGGGACTGCTGATCGGCGCCCTGCATTTCGGCCACCTGCCGACGGTGTTCGTCCCCGGTGGCCCGATGCCCAGCGGCCTGTCCAACAATGAAAAGGCCAAGGTGCGCGAGCAGGCGGCGCAGGGCCTGGTCGGCCGCGCCGAGCTGCTGGAAGCGGAATCGAAGGCGTACCACACGCAGGGCACCTGCACCTTCTACGGCACGGCCAACAGCAACCAGATGCTGATGGAGGCGATGGGCCTGCACGTGCCCGGCACCGCCTTCATCCAGCCCCAGCAGCAGCTGCGCGAGGAGCTCACGCGCGAGGCGGTGCGCACGGCGCTGGGTATCGTCAAGGCGCGGCGATTCGCGCCGATCGGCCGCATCGTGGACGAGCGCTGCATCGCCAACGCGATGGCGGCGCTGCTGGCCACCGGCGGCTCGACCAACCACCTGATCCACTGGGTCGCGGTCGCGCGCGCGGCCGGCATCGTGATCGACTGGGACGACTTCGACCGGCTCTCCGGTGCGGTGCCGCTGTTGTCGCGCGTGTACCCGAACGGCAGTGCCGACGTGAACGCCTTCCAGGAAGCCGGCGGCCCGGGCTACGTGATCCGTGAACTGCTGGATGCGGGCCTGATGCACGAGGACGTGCTCACGGTGCGCGAGGGCGGCATCCGCGAGTACACGCGCGTGCCCGACTGGGCCGAAGGCCCGGGCAAGGCGGGGCTGAAGTGGACGGACGTCGGCGCATCGCGGGACGACACCGTGGTGCGGCCGGCGCGCGAACCCTTCAGCGCCACCGGCGGCCTGAGGCTGCTGCAGGGCAACCTGGGGCGCAGCGTGATCAAGGTATCGGCCGTGCCCGAGGACCGTCACGTGATCGAGGCGCCGGCGCGCATCTTCGACAGCCAGGAGGCGCTGCAGTCGGCCTTCAAGGCGGGCGAACTGGACCGCGACGTGGTCTGCGTCGTGCGCTGGCAGGGCCCGCAGGCCAACGGCATGCCGGAACTGCACAAGCTGACGCCGCCGCTGGCGGTGCTGCAGGGCAAGGGCTTCCGCGTGGCGCTGGTCACCGACGGCCGCATGAGCGGGGCCTCGGGCAAGGTGCCGGCGGCGATCCACGTGTCGCCGGAAGCGGCGGCGGGCGGGCCGCTCGCGAAGCTGCGCGATGGCGACGTCGTGCGGCTCGACGGCGTGGCCGGCACGCTGGAAGCGCGGGTCGACCCGCAGGAATGGGACCGGCGCGGACCGGCGAAGATGGACGCGCGGCAGGCGCAGGACAACGGCTTCGGCGTGGGCCGCGAGCTGTTCGCCGGCATGCGGCGCAATGCGACGGCGGCGGAGGAGGGGGCCTGCACATGGCTGTGAAACCGATGGCGGCGCGCCCGGGCGCGCTGGAAGTGATGCAGGACGCGGCGGTGATCCCCGTGATCGTGCTGCAGGACACCGCGCATGCCGTGCCGCTGGCGCGCGCGCTGCTCGCCGGGGGCATCCGCATGCTGGAAGTCACGCTGCGCACGCCGGTGGCGCTGGCCTGCATCGAGGCGATCGCCAAGGAGGTGCCGGAGGCCGTGATCGGCGCCGGCACCGTCCGCAGCGCGGCCGACGCGCAGGCGGCCGCGATGGCCGGTGCGCGGTTCGCGGTCAGCCCGGGCTACACGCCTGCGGTGGGCAAGGCCTGCCACGACCTCGGCATCGCGCTGCTGCCGGGCGTTGCGACGGGCAGCGAGATCATGATGGCGCAGGAAGACGGCTACACGGCGCTGAAATTCTTCCCGGCCATGCAGGCCGGCGGCGTGGCCATGCTCAAGGCCTGGCACGGGCCGTTCAACGACGTGCGCTTCTGCCCCACCGGCGGCGTGACGCTCGCCAATGCACCGGAACTGCTGGCGCTGCCGAACGTGGCCTGCGTGGGCGGCTCGTGGCTCACGCCGGCCGATGCGATGGAGCGGCAGGACTGGCCGCGCATCACGCGGATGGCGGCGGAGGCGGTGGCGCTGAAGCGGCGGGCCTGAACTTCACCCGTCATCCCCGCGCAGGCGGGGATCCAGGGCTTCCGTATGGGTGGGCACGAGGGCCCACCCGGCAGCGTTGCACGTCGCGCCAGGCGGTGCGCGGTGCCGTCCCGCATGAAGGGGCCTCGGCTGGAAGGCTGTTCCCGGCGGCGAAGCAGTGCTACGAGAGCGCGTAGCGCGTATCGAGCGCTGCGACTGTGCACTGATTTCCGGGCTTCTGTTTGAACGGAGAGTTTGCCGC